>NZ_MWRZ01000002.1:0-811144 GCF_002211465.1 Zobellia sp. OII3
GTCCAGACAAGTGGTGTAGAGGGTAAGCTGGGTACGGGATTGTTTCTGTTGATACTCCATACTTAAAGATAAGGAATATCGAACCTTGCGAGGTAAAGCTATCTTTAAGTATTGAGACAGTCTGACGCCCTTGTAAATATTTTGGTCTTCGCCGACATACCTGAAGTTTATAACAAGGATATTGTTTTTGAAAAAGCCGGTACCGGCTTGCTCTTGCTTCGCGCCGATAGTCCATTTGGCAACGATTCTGGCATTCCTGTCTAAAGATAAAACCAGTTTTCCTTTATACGAATGCGGTTCGGCATCTTGATTGCTTCCTATAATCGAATACTCGCCAACGAGGTCCTGAACGGTCATATCATTTTCTTTGGAGCGCAAAACTATTGAAAATTTAGTTGGGCTTTTTTCCTATCCTAGAATTTAAATTCCCCATTGCAATGCCGATATCTCTTGTTCTATCTATATTTCAATATATTTAGGGGGAAAGTAGTCGTGCCTTTTTTTAGAAGACCATAGGGAAAGATGTGAGAACACCTCCGGTCTTGAGTTCTCGATCTAAGATTACGGAGAAAAAAATATAGAGATAATGAAAAACGGAATAATGACCCTGGTGGCCCTTGGCCTAATATTGATAGGTTGCAAAGAGAAAAAAACGGGAGGAGAAGTACCGGAGGCTAAAGGTCAAACGAAACCTAAAAATGTAGTTTTTATTTTAGTCGATGATTTGGGGTGGAAAGATTTGGCTTGCTATGGTAGTTCCTTTTATGAGACGCCTAATATTGATAAGTTGGCGGCTCAAAGTAATCGGTTTACCAATGCTTATAGCCCCAATCCCGTTTGTTCGCCCAGTAGAGCGGCCCTAATGACGGGTAAATATCCCACTAGGGTAGGGATAACGGATTGGATTCCCGGTTATGAAAATAAAAATACCTTACTACAGGGGCCTGAAGACTTGTATGAATTGCCTTTGGAGGAAGTCACTCTTGCGGAAGTACTAAAGGAAGCGGATTATAAAACGTTTTTTGCAGGGAAGTGGCACTTGGGCGACACCGGTTTTTATCCGGAAGACCAAGGATTTGACATAAACAAAGGCGGTCATCACAAGGGGCGTCCGCCAGGAGGCTATTATTCGCCCTATAAAAACCCGAAACTTTCAGATGGCCCGGAAGGCGAATATTTAACCGACAGGCTTACTAATGAATCTATGGCGTTTTTAGAGGAGAATAAAGACCATCCGTTTTTATTATATCTATCCTATTACACCGTTCATACGCCTATTCAGGCCTCAAAAAAACACATAGCGAAATTCGAGGCAAAGAAGCAGGCCTTAAAAGATAGCGTGGCATTGTTCAAAAAAGAAGGAATAGGGCAAACGGTAATCAACCAATACAATGCAGCCTATGCTTCTATGGTATATGCACTGGATGAGAATGTAGGTAGGCTTCTGGAAAAAATGGAAGCTTTGGATATAATGGATAATACTTTGGTGATTTTTACTTCTGATAATGGAGGACTGACCACGCTTATGGCCAACCGAAAGGCGCCAACCAGTGTAAGACCGTTAAGAGCGGGTAAGGGTTGGGCTTATGAAGGAGGAATTAGGATCCCGCTTTTGATCAAGAGACCGGGACAAAAGCAGGGAAATGAAATTGATGCTCCTGTTATTAGTATGGACATGTTCCCTACAATCTTAAGCGAACTTGATTTGCCGCTTCGGCCAGATTTACATCAAGACGGAATCAGTCTTTCCCCCTTACTGGATGGAAAGGAAAATGTGTCCCATAAGAGTTTGTTTTGGGATTATCCGCATTATCACGGTAGTGGATGGACTCCAGGGCAAGCCGTTAGAAAAGGGGATTGGAAACTCATCTATTTTTATGAGGATGACCTCTATGAATTGTATAATTTGAAGGAAGATATCTCAGAGGAGCATAATGTGGCGCAAACCCGAGCAGATAAATTAGAAGAGTTGAAAGAAGCGTTAAAGTATTATAATGAAAAACTAGAGGCACCCAGGCCTACACGTAAATAAGGGCTTGGTTTTATAAATCCTCCTTTTGTAAGGTCTTGATATCAATGGCCAACCGGCTAACATCCTTGTCGCTTGTGCCGTTGTAAACACCCCGAATTCTATTCTTTTTGTCGATTAAAATAAAGTTTGGGGTATGGATAAAATCCTGTAACCCACCGTCCCCTTGATTTATCACGGCAAAGTAACTTTTACGGGCCAGCTCGTAAATGTGTTTTTTGTCGCCCGTGGTAATATGCCACTTTCCGTCAATGGCACCGTGTTTGTTGGCGTATTTCCTTAAAACCGATACGCTGTCAATTTCAGGGGTAACGGACATGGATAGAAACATCACATCATCGTCGTTCAGGAAGGCCTTTTGCAATTTTTTCATATGGTTGGCCATAATAGGGCAAATATTGGGGCACCGGGTAAAGAAGAAATCGGCCACGTAAATTTTGTCTTTGTAATTTTCTTGGGTAATGGGGGTATTGTTCTGGTCGATTAAACTGAAATTGGCGACCTTGTGCTTGTTTAAACTGCCCTGAATGGAAAGGTCTACTAATTCGGAATTGAAGTCGGTAGCGTTAAAAATAGGGAGTTTTTTCTCCGTGGAAAAAAGAAGGAATACAAAAAAGCCAACGCAAATAGGTAGTAAGGCTATGGCGATAAAAGAATACTTCGTTTTTTTTGATGCACTCATGGCATTGTTAAATTTATAGTACCGATGTTTCGATTTTTGTATCGGCATGCCCCAAGCCTTATAAAATTCGGCTTCAATGGTCTGGGCCTCCTCTTTTTTTTCCTTGGAGCCTTAAGCTCTGGTAGAGCCCCATAAGTAACCATCCGTTTTGCCTTAAGGTATCTAAATTCTCGGTATAAGTCTTTTCGACTTTTTACTATTCATGATATCAATGGTTCGGTTGGTGTCTATTTCGATGTTAGAAAGTTTAACATGGGCATAGGACCTCCCTTTTGAAATCATCCCAACCTAAGTTGCACAGAACTATGTAATTACTAATATATTAATTAAATAAAAAAAACAATGCAGTTCTGTGTAAAGCGAAGTGTTTTATGTTCGCTTGACCCCGTTTTTTGTGTAAATGGAATAGGTATAAACGAGAACAAGCCCCAAAAAAGGGCTTGTTCTTAAGTGTGTTAAAAGAGCAAGGTGTTAACCTTATATGGCTTGCGATAAAACAATTTAACGATTAGGGTTGATAAGAAGGTAGCTCAACAACGTATGATTCTACAGATTTGCCATCTTCGCTACCGCTCCAATCCGAACCAAAAAGTACGCGTGTTCCTGTGGGACTGATGACGGCATGTGGCTCACCCCAATAACCGAATTCGTCCTCGTCCGCCCTGTGGTGTCCAATACGGTATACTTCTACATTTCCAGGTTCAACCCGGGCTATGACCAATTCTTGGTCTAAAAGTTTTTGTCCGTCTTTTTCAAAACCGACCATAGAGGCTGCGATCCATCCCGGATTTTTATGGGCTACGGCAGAAATATGCGTACCACTTTTAGGATAATCATACCCTAAATCTTCAGATATTACGGGGATACAATCGCCCGTATTCAAATCATAGGCAATGATATTGCCCAAACAGCCTCCACGCGGACCTTCGCCAAAACTCACTGAAAAATCGGTATCGCTTCCGTTGGCCATTTGACCCAAACACGAATGTTCGGGCTTATTTTTATTCAGTTGGGCCTTTAAATTGCCATTAGTATCGTATGAGGATACATTGTGGTAAAAAAGATTACCGCTCGGAGCAGGCATGGCGGCCGTATAATTAACATCGCCTACCTTGAGAAGGGTTAGTTTTTTGGTCGAAAAGCGATAGGAGTAGGTTTGGTCGTTATTACAGCGGAAACCTATAACATCTGAATCCCACGACATCATCTGTACATCGTTGCCCATACTGATGCTTCCGTTACAGCCTGTAAGTTCTTTAAGGTTTACCATGATTTCTTTGTTACCCGATGACACGGTATACTTTATAAAATCGTCGGTAGATTTATCGAGGTAATATAGAATGTCGGCTTCGTTAAAATCCCAAAACAGCTGCTCTAGGTCATCGGGGCGAACATCGTCGAGGTTTCTGATAAAGGCATAGGTCTTACCGTCTAGTAATTGATGTACGCCATTGGTCTGGTCGTATAGGATCATTCTGCTCTCATCGGCATTCCATGCTTGAATGGTACTGTACATGGGTTTAATGACACTACCGTTGCCGCCATTTGAGATTCTACGGATGATCGTTCCAAAGGATGGGTCGACAATGGTCTTTAAGTATTCGGGCTTTGCTACATCTTGCATGGGGTGTGGCTCTAAATCGTTAGCGATTAGTTCCGTAGCTACATCAATAGGGGTTTCGTTTTCGTCCTCGGTATTTTCATCGGTATCTTCCTCTTCCTCGGTGTTCTCTTCTTCGGTAGGGGTTTCCGTTTCTTGTTCCTCGGAATCGTCATTCGTAACCAAGCCTAAGTTGTCGTTCGTACAGCTTATAACACAGAAACCGATGCTTAATAAGAATAGATAAATCTTCAACTTTTTCATACAATTTTAATTTCGGGGTTTAAAGATGTACGAAATAAACGACGGTCTAGTTGTTGTATTATAATTTTTTTGAAGGAATAAGGGAATGGTAAGCTGGTGATTTACTTCGTTTTATGCTTCTTCCTTTAGAGATTGGCAGGCGCATCAGGGCATTCCGACTTAATATAGGGCAGAATGAAGCGTAAGGATTTTTTTCAATAAAAAAAGCCCCGGAACATATTCCAGGGCTCTACTTTATATTGGGGTAATGTTCTTAGCTATTAAGCATAACCGGCATAACCAACATGGTTACATTTTCACCTTCGTCAAGTCCGTCGATAGGGGTAAGGATACCTGCTCTGTTCGGCAAGCTCATTTCCAAGGAAACATCATCGGAATTGAGATTGTTCAACATTTCGGTCAAGAATCGGGAGTTAAAGCCAATTTGCATATCGTCACCTTGGTAAGAACAGGTCAAACGCTCTTCGGCCTTGTTGCTGTAATCGATATCCTCGGCAGAAATATTCAATTCGGCCCCTGCGATTTTTAAACGTA
The DNA here is from genome assembly GCF_002211465.1 of Zobellia sp. OII3. NCBI lineage: Bacteria > Pseudomonadati > Bacteroidota > Flavobacteriia > Flavobacteriales > Flavobacteriaceae > Zobellia > Zobellia sp. OII3. The sequence goes on from NZ_MWRZ01000002.1 coordinate 5,110, forward strand.
TTTGGTGGGTAGTCTTGTTAGAGAAAATAGCGACCCTTTTTACCGAGCTCAAAAATTGATTTCGGGCAATAGAAAGTACATTAGGATTCTCCTTAGGGATTACTGCTTCGTAGTTCGGATATTTTCCATCGATCAAACGACAGATAAGTTCGGTATTTTCAAAACTGAACTTGGCATTACTGTCATTGTATTCGATAACGACATCAGATTCGCTACCGGACAAAATTCCCTTTAAGAGTGTTAAGGGTTTCTTCGGCATTATAAATTCGGCTACTTGCGAAGCCGTAACATCCGTTCTTTGGTATTTTACCAATTTGTGGGCATCGGTAGCGACAAAGGTTAGGTTTTCGGGTGAGAATTGAAAAAAGACACCGCTCATCACCGGCCTAAGGTCATCGTTACCGGCCGCAAATATGGTTTTGTCAATGGCCGTGGCCAAAATATCGCCGAGAAGGGTAGTAGAACTAGGGTTGGCCAGTTCAACGGCTTTCGGAAATTCGGCACCATCTGCATAGGCCAAGGCATACTTACCATGGTTTGAGCTGATCTCTACCGTATTGTTATCCTCTACAACAAAGGTCAAGGGCTGTTCGGGAAAAGTCTTTAGGGTTTCCAATAAAAGACGCGCCGGAACGGCAATGGTCCCTTGGTTGTCAGAATCCACATCCAGTACCGAACTCATTGTAGTTTCAAGATCCGAAGCGGAGACCGTTAGTTTATTGTTGTCAAGGTCGAATAAAAAATTATCTAAAATAGGTAGCGTGTTGCTATTGTTGATAACACCACCTAAAACTTGTAACTGCTTTAAGAGATACGTACTGGATACTATGAATTTCATAGGAGAATCGTTATTTCAATTTGTGGGATATAGTGTCTAAAAATGTCTCGAAATTAAACCAAGTTCCGAAAAACTCAGTGAAACAAAGATATTTGAAATGCATTTTTTACCGAAACAAACTTATTAACATCTAGGCCCCGTATTTGCGCTTTCTAAAATAGTTGAAAAATGCCCCAAAAAGAAGTGTCAATCCTACGGGAAGCCCAATATTTATTAGCTGCCAATAGCTTTTTTGGTCGACAATCTTTTTGGCGTCCATGAGGGGTACGGCCACTTTTTTATTTCGAATGTTTATAAGTCCTTTTTCGTCTAAAAGGTAATTCATGGCGTTTATTAAAAATTCTTTGTTTCCATAATAGTTGTTTGTCCACTTGTCGTAACCCAATTCCAAGGGCCTATTGTTCCGTACCTGATTGCGTATGATGTCGCCATCCGAAATTACCAACATGGCATTCTCTTGACCTTGGTCAAGGGTGCCTTTCAAGGCTACCGGCTTGACCCGATTGGCGAATGCCGATGTAAATTTACCGGTGATAAGAACGGCCAAGGGGTTGTTGCCCTTGTTGTAGCGTTCTTTGTCGGGAGGGGTGTTTAGGTCTATAAGGTCTAGACTGATTTGCTTAGGTGTACCGTCTAATTTTGACAGGGGCGAACTCGACAGTAGTATGGTCTTTTTATTGCTATTGGCCAAGGTATCTATAGAGTTGGCAAATTGAAACCGTATGGCCTCAAGGTTATTGTTTATAGGATGGTCGTTTTTTGAAAAGACCATCGGGTGGTAATACCAAGGAACGGGATTGTACTGTGAATCGTTTCCTTCTCCCGATGCAATTACGATTTGGGTGAAATACATATCGTTCACCAAATTGCCGTTGACCCGTACACCGTACTTAAAGAAGAAATCGGTAAGGTTTAAGTCCCTCGGAAGCGCCATGGCCGTGCCACTTTGATTAAAAAGGCTGTCCAATTCCATATTCACCTGGTCGATAAGCCACATCGACTTGCCCCCGTTTACGATGTATTGGTCGAGCACATATTTTTCGGCATCGGTAAAGGCTTCGGTAGGTTTGGCGATCAGGGCAAGGTCAAATTCCTTTAATTGGTCTAGGGTCCCCTGCGGATTGTTGGCCACCGAATCAAGTGTAATGGCACCTATATTATAATACTCACGAATGGAGGTGAGAAAATCAGCGATATAAATATCATCAAGTTCGCCATTCCCCTTTAATATGGCAATTCGTTTTTTCTCGGTAAGGTTTACCTTGGCAAATGCATCACTAAAGGCATATTCCAAGTTCTGTACAGAATTGTTGACCCGGTCCTCGGTGGAGGCCCCTAACTTATTCTTGAGCAAGGGCACCTTAACGGTCTTGTTCTTATAGTTGACCATGGCCCAAGGAAAAACGATTTCTTGTGACACCTTGCCACTGTCCTCTACGGTAACTTGTGCGGGTTTTAGGCCCAATGCCTGTAGGTCGGTAAGTGTGCCTTCAATGTTTTCGGTATCTTCAAGCGGGTCTACAAAATTGAATTTTATATTGTTGTTCTTACTGGCGAATTCCTCCAGCAACTGGCGTGTCTCGGTCTTTAGTCTTAAGAATTCAGGAGGGAGGTTGCCCTCCAGGAGCACATCTACGATAACCGGTTGGTCAAAATTTTCTACCGTGTTCAAGGCTTCCTGCGATAGGGTATACCTTTGGTCTTCGGTAAGGTCAAAACGGGTATACACCCAACCGGAGGCAAAATTGATTATCAGTAGAACGATCAATGCGGCAACTACGCCAATAGCATTTTTCTTCATTATCGGTTTGTGTTTTTAAGCTTTTCTACCGTAAGAAAAAGAAAGAAAGCGGTCAAGGAAACAAAATAAACCAGGTCTCGGGTGTCGAGTACGCCCCGGGCAATACTCTCAAAGTGATGTTTCATACCCAATTTTTGAACAAAAACAACGGTTTCACTGGTATCCATAATGGTAGCCAGACCTTCAAAACCATAATACAGTATAAAACAAAGTACGAGCCCCGTAATGAAGGCTACGATCTGGTTTTCCGAGAGCGTAGACGCAAAAAGCCCCACGGCGGTATAACAGGCCATTAGGAATAGGGTCCCGAAATACGAACCTATGACCAGTCCCGTATCTATATTACCTGCCGTAGTGCCCAACTGGGATACGGTGTAAGCATAAAGCAAGGTCGGGATCAGGGCAATTACTCCCAAAGCCAAGGTGCCCAGAAATTTACCTAAAACGGTTTGCCAAAGGGTAAGTGGCTTGATAAAGAGCAATTCTAAGGTGCCTAGTTTTTTCTCCTCCGAGAAACTTTTCATGGTAATGGCGGGAATCAAAAAAAGAAAGACCCACGGGGCCAACAGAAAAAAGTTGCCCAAATCGGCAAATCCGTAGTCGAAAATATTGAACGGTCCCTTGAAAACCCATAGAAACAGTCCGTTGAGAACAAGAAAAAGGCCGATGACCAAATACCCTATGGGCGAAGTAAAGAACGATTGTATTTCACGTTTGAAAATGGCGAGCATATATAAAGCTTCTAGATTGTGGTGTATTTCTTCCGGTCGGTCTGAAATACAGCTAGGTTTGAGGTTGTTTTATGATGAAAGCTTAAAACCATGTCATCAAATTTATAAACAATTTCAATTTAAACCAGTATTTGTTCGATTCATTCTTAATCGGTTTGTAGGTGATTTCTATACAAAGCTAATGGTAACGGTATCCCTGTAATCGAGTCCGAGTAGGGTAGAGGCCCCACCTACGGTGTTCAGGTCACTTTTGTATATGGACAATTGCACATATCCGGCACTGTTAAAAAGGGCCAAAAGATCACCAGCTCCCTTACGCTGGCTTCTTTCTAGGTCAAAATTGATAATGTCACTATACTTATTATGTATTTTCTTGATTTTGGTCGTACGGGCGTTGAGTTCAAAATCGCGTCCCTTACGGTAGGCTTCAAAATAGTTCCTATGGATATTGGTCACCACGTTTCCGTAGTTGTCTATATAGATAACGCTGCCGATGATTTTGTTGCCGTTATCGGTGGCGCTGGGGGCAAATTCCCTAAGCTCCTTCAATCCGTCAAAAGGCTTGCCCACAACTTCCAAGGTACCTCCACGGGCAATATGGCAGGCTACCTGTACAAAAACGTCAAGCACGGGAAAGGAACCGTGGCTGGGGTTGGGTATGTTCAGTTCCACGACTTTTTCGGGCTGGACCTCACTGGTAATGAGTCCGATCACCCCATTGTTGGCACTGATAAAATAATGGCCGTTTACTAGAACCGCAATATGTTGGTTTTCTGGGGTGGGTTCCGAATCTACACCAACGATATGTATGGTGCCTTCAGGAAAATGTTTGTAGGCATTCTCTAAGATATAGGCACATTCCTGAATGTTGAACGGACTTATATCATGGGAAATATCAACTATTTTTGCATCGGAGAGCTCTTTATAGATAGTTCCCTTAAGGGTACCGACAAAGTAGTCTTTTAGACCAAAATCTGTAGTAAGCGTTATAATCGGAGTCATGAATTCTTTTCATTTATATCAAGAAAAGTAGGTGTTAAACGAGCTTGGGAGGGTCGGACGATGAGGCGTGCAACGGTAATAACTACGCTAAACCGATATAGAAAGGAATGCAAGATGCTACTGGAAAATGTAAAAATCTGATTATTTAAGTTCGCTATCATACAGTAATGTTGATATGTTTTAGTTAGGCAAACTGAAATTTTCGTTAAGTTTGTTAAACAAAATTATAACAAAAAAACAGTCAGGCGAAATATTATGTTCACGGGCTCTCATTTTAACACCTCCACTTTTTGAACGAACTGATAATAGAACTTACAGAGATTAGCCCACGCGAATTTTTCGGGCAACAAAATCAAAATATAGATTTACTAAAAAAGTATTTTCCAAAGCTCAAGATCGTAGCAAGGGGAAGCAAAATTAAAGTCTACGGTGATGAAGAACTCCTCGAAGAGTTCGAACGCCGCTTTGATATGCTTACCGCCCATTTTGGCAAGTACAATAAATTAGACGAAAATAGCATTGAACGTGTGCTGACCAGCAATACGTCCCAAGACTATGAGTCTCCCGAGAACAGTGGGGAAACTTTGGTACATGGGGTTAATGGCCGTCTTATAAAACCACAGACCCTCAATCAACGAAGGTTGGTCGATGCGGCCAAGAACAACGATATGGTCTTCGCCATTGGCCCGGCAGGTACGGGAAAGACCTATACCGGCGTAGCCTTGGCGGTTAAAGCCTTGAAGGAAAAGCAGGTAAAGCGCATTATCTTAACAAGACCTGCAGTCGAGGCCGGTGAGAACCTAGGCTTCTTGCCAGGGGATTTAAAGGAGAAATTAGATCCCTATATGCAACCTTTGTACGACGGACTTAGGGATATGATACCTTCGGAAAAGCTGGCCCACTTGATAGAGAACGGAATCATTCAAATAGCCCCATTGGCCTTTATGCGCGGACGTACCTTGGATAATGCCTTTGTTATTTTGGATGAGGCCCAGAACACGACCCATGCACAAATGAAAATGTTCCTTACCCGTATGGGAAAGAACGCCAAATTTATGATTACCGGTGACCCCGGACAGATCGATTTGCCGAGAAGGGTGATTTCAGGACTCAAGGAAGCCCTTTTGATCCTTAAAAATACCCAGGGCATTGAAATTGTTTATCTCGACGATAAAGATGTGATTCGTCATAAGCTGGTAAAAAAGGTGATTGACGCATACAAGAATATAGAACACCAAAATTAATACGAAACCCTCTTTTAATAGAAAATTACCCGCATAGAATGAGCAGTACCATTACAGATACGAATTTTGAATTTCCTGGCCAGAAAAGTGTTTATAAGGGCAAGGTACGTGAAGTATATGAACTTGATAATGGAATCTTGGTCATGGTTGCCACCGATCGCCTATCGGCCTTTGATGTGGTAATGCCCAAAGGTATTCCTTATAAAGGGCAGATCCTGAATCAGATCGCCACTAAAATGATGGATGCTACCAAAGATATCGTTCCCAATTGGTTAATGGCTACGCCAGACCCCAATGTAGCGGTAGGACACGCCTGCGAGCCTTTCAAGGTGGAAATGGTCATTAGGGGCTATCTTTCGGGGCATGCGGCCCGTGAATACAAAGCAGGTAAGCGTATGTTGTGCGGCGTGGCCATGCCAGAGGGAATGAAGGAAAACGATAAATTCCCCAACCCCATTATTACCCCGGCTACCAAGGCTGAAATGGGAGATCACGATGAGGATATTTCTAAAGAGGATATTTTAAAAAGAGGTATCGTCTCTAAGGAGGATTATGAAGTTTTAGAGCAATATACACAAGCCCTTTTTGAAAGGGGTACCCAAATTGCGGCCGAAAGAGGACTCATACTGGTAGATACCAAATACGAATTCGGAAAGACCAAGGACGGTAAGATTGTTTTGATAGACGAAATCCATACGCCCGATTCTTCGCGTTATTTCTATGCCGACACCTATGCGGAATTACAGGAAAAAGGCGCGCCCCAAAAACAATTGTCGAAAGAGTTCGTACGCCAATGGCTTATTGAAAACGGCTTTCAGGGGCTTGAAGGGCAAACCTTGCCCCATATGACCGATGAGTATATAGAAACGGTTTCCGAACGTTATATCGAACTGTACGAAAACATAACGGGCGAAGCTTTTCAAAAGGCCGATATATCGGATATCCAAACCCGTATTGAAAAGAACGTGTTGGCTTATTTAAAGGCTTGAAGGCTTACTTCAGTAGTTTTTTAACCGAAAAATTTTTCTTTGTTTTTAATTTTTGCAGAATCTTCATAAAGGCAATGGCGGTAATGTAGGCATCGCCTAGTGCCGTATGCCGGTCTTTTTTGGAGATATCGAATTTTTCGGCCAGCTCATCGAGTGAATATTGGGGCTTGACCGGTAACAGTGGCGATTGGATCAGGGTTCGCTTGTAAAGGACGGAAGTATCTAGAAACTTGTTCTTTAGGTCGGGCATCCCGTGCCGGTTGAGGGCCTTGTTGATCATGGTTCGGTCGAAGCCGGCATGATGGGCCACAAGAACCGAATTGCCGATGTAATCTAAAAATTGGATCAGGGCATCCAACTCCGTAATACGTTCCTTGGGCTCTTCCTGTAAAATACCGTGTATCTGAATGTTCTCGGCATGATAGAAATGCTGGTATAGATAGACCTCAAGACTTTGGTTTACATTGATATGGTTGTTCTGAAGGCTTAGTGCCCCGATAGATAAGATACGGTCGGCTTCGTAATCAAAGCCCGTAGTTTCCGTATCGAGTACCACAAAGCGGATCTTTGAGAGGTCGTTCTCCGGCTTGGCGTTGAACCGCTCTAAGTAATCCATCCAAAAATCGGGATAGTTCTTTTTTCGTTTTTTAAACAGGTTCATTAGCCCAATAGGTTTGTCACTTTAAAGCGTATTTTTAGAAGCTCCTGGAGGTCTTTAATGGTTTTAAAGCATCGCTTCAACTTGATTTTTTCTTCTTTGGTCAATTTGTTAAGCGCTATAAAACGCCCCGAGTCATTGTGTAGGAGTCCATGTCTGGTCCTGAATTTTAAAAGGGCTTTTGTAGCGTACGAGCAGGCCATGAACAATTCCTCGTTGTTGGGCTCCAGTTCGGCCAATTTTTCAAATCGCTCCGCCGTATTGTTGATCGACTTTACCTTATGGGAGAGGGTCAACACACGTGCACCATCGATCAAGGGCATCAAGGCCCTTCGTTTTACATCGAAAAAGTCTTTGTACTCGCCATCTTCCTCTACCAAGAAACTTCTGAAAAAACCACTAGGGGAAGGACTCTGCAATGCGCCACTGGCCAAGTGTAAAAAGAAGTTCGGGAATTTTTCCGTCGTATCGAATATGTGGGCACTAAGCTCGCTTACCAAATCGGGATCTCCGTACGATAGGTTGTAATCAAAAAATATGGAAGACAACAAGACCTGGTCAGGACCGGGATTGGTGATCCAATGGTAAATCCGCTCCTTCCATTCCGAAATACTGGAACACCACTCGGGGTTGGAAGCCATCATTTCAGCAGGGCAGTACTCATAGCCTATACTAAAAAGACCTTTTGTGACAATCTTGGATAGATTTAAAAAATAGGCTCGGGTCGACCTTAATAAATAATCGGGTACGTCTTCAAAGACCAAGGCGTTATCTTGATCTGTATGCAGTAATTGTTCGCTGCGCCCTTGGCTGCCCATGGCCAACCAGGCAAATTTAACCGGAGGAGGACTCTCCATCTTATCAAGTGCGATCTTGATGATCTGTTTGATGCACGCATCGTTAAGTTCCGATATGATTTTCGAGGTCAGGGTGAGGGGGATGTTCTGGTCGAGATATCCTTGAAGCAGGTTCATGATCTGCCGGCGTACGGCCTTTAGCTTTTTGAAACCATTGGCACGTTTGATGGCCTTGATCAATACCGCAGGGTTGTTGCCCAACTCGAACATGATATCATGCTTGCTTATGATACCTACGGCCTCTGTATTCGGTGTACCATCGAAGGTTAGGCATAGATGGCTGATGTTACTCTTCATCATGGCCATCTGGGCCTGGGTCACGGTCATTTTTTTCGGATAGGTAATAACTGGGGAGCTCATAATGCTTTTTGCCCTTGAGGTGATAGGAAAGAGTCCCGTTGCAATTTTATTCCTAATGTCCTTATCCGTTATGATTCCCACGGGAAGCTTGTCTTTTAAGACCAACATAGCCCCTACTTTTTTTTCGGTCATGGTAGAGGCAATGGTTTTGATCATGGTGTTTTCGGTGCAGGTGACCAGCTTTTTTGAATAGTGGACGCACTGCAGGTCTAGGAGTTGATTGTCGCCTACCTTAGCATTTTCTGTCGATTCGGAGGCCCCGTAGAGTTTGCCCCTATGACTCTTTGAATAGGGATTTCTGGTGTTCGACGCAAAGCTTTCGATAAGAAAGGTGCCTACTTCGTCGTACTTTTTTATGATTGGTTTGAAATCCACTATCGGGATGGCGTAAAGAATGGTCTCTTCGTAGGCCTTGGCCCCGATCTTATAATTTTCATTGGCAATAAGCGGCCTCAGTCCGAAGATGTCACCCTCGTCGCACAGGTCCACGACCTCGTCATTGGGTTCTTTGGTGAGTATGACCGCCCCTTTGTGCACGACATAAAAATACTTGTGCGCTTCTTCATCGATGGCGAAAATAGCCTCTCCCTTTACTTTGTAGACAATGCTTATTTCTTCCGATAGGCTTTCTATTTCTTTGATATCTATTTCATTGAAGGGGGGATAGTTTTTTAAAAAATCGGCGACCCTTGCTGAAATCGTGTTCTTCATACGGCTAATTTAGAGCTAAAGTTAGGTCAGGATTTGCATTAAACAAAGTAAAACCGACTAAAGAAACGGGTGTTAATAATCTTTGGCCCCTCCTTGTCGTTCTAGGGGGAGATTCTTAAAAGAAGCTATCGCAGTTGATGTGAAGCCCTGTTTATAGCTTATCTTTGCCATGGTAAAGGGCCGTTTCAGTATGTTGAACAATACCATCGCAGTAAACTTTAGGGAACTCTTACAGTTTTTGAAAAGCACCGATTTTTCAAAGGCCATATTGGTGGCGGTTGCCGTTACCGTCCCTATTTTATTGGGATTGTATTTCGATCGGCTCGAAATTGGACTGGCACTTTGTTTTGGGGCTTTTTGGAGCTCGCCCAGTGATGTCAGTGGTAGTTATAGGCATAAAAAGATCGGTATTCTTTGCTCTGCCGCATTGGTGGTCGTGGTTACCTTTATTGGGGGCTATCTCGATTTGAACCTGTTTGTCTTGATTCCCGTTTTGGGGCTGCTGACCTTTACCATAGCTTACCTCTCCGTTTTTGGCTTTCGGGCTTCATTGATCAGTTTTTCGGGGCTTTTGGCCTTGGTATTGAGTTTTGCCCATGAACTTCAAAATCTGGAGGTATATCAGTATGCGCTCTTTGTCGGCTTGGGCGGTCTGTGGTATTTGTTTTTGGCCGTCGTTTGGCACCGTATCAACCCCACAGGGGAAGTTGAAGAGGTGTTTACGGAAACTTATCTTTTGACGGCAAAGTTCCTGCATATCCGGGGGCGCTTGATCGAATCAAATACCAAGCGAGATGACTTACTTTCCGAATTACAGAATATACAGGTTCAGCTCACCGAGAACCACGATAGCTTACGGGAGATGCTTATCGTCTCGCGAAAAAGTTCCGGACAATCCATGTACAACGGAAAACGGTTATTGGTACTTACCCAGTTGGTCGAGATGCTAGAAACGGCCATTTCCAACCCCGTCAACTATGCGAAGATGGATGATATTTTTTCAAGGCATCGAGGATACATGGAAATGTTTCAAAGGCTTATGTTCCGAATTTCCGACCAATTGGAAAAAATCGGCCATGCCGGTAGTGATAGGAGGAAGTTGCCGAACAATAGGGAGTTGAAAGAGTGTGTTGGGAGAATCAAGGAAGAGATTACCAAATTAAGGTCCATACCGAAGAACGAAAACTTGGAAGGCTTTTTAATGCTTCAAAACCTTTTTGAATATCAGGAGAAGCAGGTGGAAATGCTGAGAAAGATCAAATGGCTGCTCGATGACCCCAAACCCGAGGAACTAGAGTTGATCGACGAAGAATACGCCCGTAAATTTGTAGCCTTGCCCGATTATGACCCCAAGGTACTTGTTCAGAACTTTAGTTTTGCCTCGTCTATATTCAAGCATGCTTTGCGCTTGGCGGTCACCGTAATGATCGGTTACGGGGTGGGTACGATTTTTGAGTTTCAGAACCCGTATTGGATCTTGTTGACCATCATCATTATCCTTAGGCCAAGTTACGGCCTTACCAAGGCCCGTTCAAAAGACAGGATCATAGGAACCCTTATCGGAGGGGCCATTGCATTTGTTATAGTTTCCCTTGTACAGAATACCTATGTTTTTGCCGTGTTGGGCATAGCCTCCTTGGTAGCTGCATTTTCTATGCTACAGCGGAATTATAAAACGGCGGCTACCTTTATCACCTTGAGCGTGATATTCATTTACGGTATTTTAAGACCCGATATTTTGACCGTCATCCAATTTCGGATCCTCGATACGGTAGTGGGCGCGGCATTGTCGTTTTTGGCCACCTTATGGCTTTGGCCTACATGGGGCTTTCTGAACATCGCTAAGAATTTTGAGGACTCTTTGCGGGCCCACAAGAACTTTTTAATTGAAATAGGCCGTTTTTACAGTGCGAAGGAAAAATTGCTTGCCCCGCTTCGCGTTACCCGAAAGAAAGCTTTTGTAGAAACCTCTAACCTGAGTTCTGCCTTTCAACAAATGGTCCAAGAACCTAGGTCAAAGCAAAGGAATATAGACGAGGTGTATGAGTTTGTGGCGCTTAGCCATGCTTTTTTAGCCTCCTTGGCCTCTTTAAGTTCTTACATACAGAACCACAACACTACGGAAGCTTCCGAAGGTTTTAAATCGGCCATAGCCCAAATAGGGGAGAATATGGATCGGGCCATGCATAGCTTGGCCCATGAAGGTGAAAATACTGATTTTTCAATCAAAAACCTTGAACGCTCCTTTGAGGACAATCGTTCTAGGTTCGATACGATTGCCTGGGATTTTGAAAATGCCGTAAAGACCGGTAAGGTGAGAAATTTGCAGGAAGCCTATCTCATACTCGAACAGTTGCGTTGGCTCTTTTCCCTTAGTGGTAAAATGTTGAAATTGAGTTCGAAGATCTAGTTTTTCAAATACTTCTTTATTTTTTTTGTTAAAATCCTACATCCTGACCTAGGTCATTCTTTTGGTTGTGCTTCCATTATACTTTAGCCGTACGTTAATTGTTTAACTAAAAAGTTGATATTATGTCACTAATTAAATTTAACAAAAGACCCTGGGGAAATCTTGTAAGTAATGATTTTTTCAACAACGACGATTTTTTTAATGGAGGTTCTTGGTTGGGAAAACTAGAAGAGCCGGCCATGAATGTTAAGGAAAACGAAGATAATTTTGAAATTGAACTTGCGGCACCTGGTTATGACAAGAAAGATTTCAATGTGAGTATCGATAATGGATGCCTGAACATTTCAGCGGAAAATTCCAATGTCAAAAAAGAAGAGGAAGATAACTATAGCCGTAAGGAGTTTAGTTATACCTCTTTTCAAAAATCACTCCGATTGCCTGAAAGCGTAGCCGACGATAAAATAAAGGCGAGCTATAAAGATGGCCTTCTCAAATTCAAAATTGCCAAAAAAGAAGAAGCCAAAAAACACAGTCCGAAAACTGTAGAGATATCATAAGAAACACTAATCGTTAGAACAGCCTTCTTATCAAAACCTGTATGCGTCCATGTAGGTAGGTTAGATATGAGGGCTTTCTTTTTGTTATAATTCTTCTTCTTCTTCTTCTTCTTCTTCTTCTTCTTCTTCTTCTTGGGTTTGACGATAAACCCCCTGACCTGCCATATGTAAGGCGCCATTAACCTTTGATCGGCGTTTGGTCCAAAAAAACTTCACTTTCTTTTATGATATTGGTCAGGGAGAGACCGTATTTAATTACGGTAATTTGTACAAATACAAATACCCTACTATATTTAACATTATGGTCAAATACGTAATCGGACTTATTTTTTGCATTGGTCTTATGGGCGATAGCCTTGTTCCCGTTACGGTATTGCAATACGATATCTTAATGAAAAACAAGCTTATAGGGAGTTTAGAAGTAAGCCGAAAGACCGTGGGCACCGTAACTACTTATCAGAGTTTTACCAGCATCAAAACCAAGCTATTGACACCGATAGCGGTAGACTATAAGTATGATGTAAGCTTTGACAATGACCACCTTCAAAAGGCCAATGTCAATATTTTGGTCAACAATAGGCCCCACGCCGAGACAAGTACTTTGTGGAAAAATGATCAATATCGTATCCTAAAGAACAAAAAGGAAAGTAACTTGAAAGATTCTATCGACTATACCACTATATTGCTGTACTTTAAGGAGCCAAAGCATATCGATTATTGCTATTCGGAACAAGATGGTACTATGAATACCATAGTGGCCCTAGGAAACCATAGCTACAAGAAAATCAATGCGAATGGCAAGGAAAACTTATACTTTTATAAAAAAGGTATTTTGCATCATGCTACTATTGATGGAGGTGTGGTTAATTTTGAAATGCGCATCAGTGAGTAGGTCTTCAGGAAAAGATGATTTGTTTGCATTGGATAAAATAACATTTGGAATATGACCATCGCACTTATCGTTTACTTTTCGTTGGCCCTGTTCTTGGTAGGCAGGTTACTGCTCTATGGTATACGCCCCACTAAGACCCTTGCTTGGCTTTTGGCCATCTTTACCATACCGGTCGGCGGTATGTTGTTCTACTTCGTTCTGGGGCGTAACAGAAGAAAAAACAAGTTTTACCGCCTTAAAAAGACCGAAGAGATATCGGCATACCTAAAAACGGTCGAGGCCTATTGTGATGACATAGATCGAAATAATGGGGTGAACGTGCCCGAACCGATAAAAGGCCACATCAAATTGGTAAAGCTCATAGCCAAAAACTCCAGCTTTTTACCCAGTTTAGGTAATGAGCTGACCCCCTTAAAAGATGGGCCGGCAACCTTTGACGCCATTTTTCAGGCTATGGAAGGTGCCCAAAAGTTTATACATGTTCAATACTATATTTTTGAGGAAGGTGAACTGGCCAATCGGTTTCTGGCCCTTTGGCAACGAAAAATAAAGGAAGGGGTTGAAATCCGTTTCCTATACGACGGTTTGGGAAGCAATACCTTAAGTAAGGCCTATGTCAACCAACTCAAGGAATCAGGGGTAGAAGTATTTAGTTTTTTGCCCATTCGGTTCAAAAGGCTGCTCTCGTCCATTAATTACCGAAACCATAGGAAGATCGTGGTGGTTGATGGGCATACCGCCTTTACGGGCGGTGTTAACGTATCGGACAAGTACATTAACGGTGACCCGGTGTTGGGTACTTGGCACGATATGCATTTGCGACTTAGGGGGCCTATAGTCAATAGCCTTCAGGCGGTATTTGCCATGGACTGGAGTTTTGCCAGTGGCAAGGACGATATGCTGACATTGTCGTATTTTTCGAACATACCCAAGATTGGAAAATCTATTGTACAGACCGTTTCGAGCGGCCCTGATTCCGATTTTCCGTCGGTGCATCAACTGTATTTTTCATTGATCAACAGCGCCAAAAAGTACATCTACATCGTAAACCCCTATATTATTCCGGGGGAAGCCCTTATGGAAGCTTTACAGGTAGCCGCTTTGGGCGGGGTCGATGTCAGGATCTTGCTTTCATCCAACTCCGATAGTTTTTTGGTCAGATGGGGCGTACGCTCGTATTTTGAAAACTTTTTGGAAGCCGGGGTTAGAATTTACCAATATCCTGACGGTTTCTTGCACAGTAAACTCATGTTTACCGACGATGAACTGACGACCATAGGTACCGCCAACCTCGATGTGAGGAGTTTTGAACAAAATTACGAGGTCAATGTTTTGGCCTATGATAAAGAACTGACAAAGCAGCTGAAACGTGATTTTTTAAATGATTGCAAAATTAGCCAAGAAATAAATTATAAGGAATTTACACGGCGACCCAAGTCCGAGCGTTTTAAAGAGGGACTCGCCAAAGTATTTAGTCCCGTCTTGTAATATGACCTATGATTTGGATCATATTTAGATAGAGGTATAGTTCGTAAATTTCCACAATTAGCGCAAAACAAATGAATATAGGTCTTGTACTTTCAGGAGGAGGAATTAGGGGAGTGGCGCATATTGGCGCTATAAAGGCTTTAGAGGAGCACGGGATATTCCCAACACATATATCGGGTACCAGTGCCGGAGCCATAGTGGGAGCACTCTATGCGGGAGGTGTCGGTTGGGCCGAAATATTACATTTTTTTAAAACCATCCCCCTATTTCGTACACAGAAGTATGCCCGTAGCAAACCGGGCTTTTTAGATACGGAGAAGTACTATGATAATTTCAAGGAATTTTTTCCCAAGGACGATTTTAGTGTATTAAAGAAACCGCTCTACGTAACGGGTACCGACATCATAAAGGGTACGCTCAAAATATTCCATAAGGGGCAACTCATTCGACCAGTATTGGCCTCGGCTTCCTTTCCGGGAATGTTTACCCCTACAAAAATAGGTGACGCTTATTATATTGACGGAGGGGTCCTCAATAATTTCCCCATTGAACCGCTAAAGAATAAGTGCGATAAAATTATCGGGGTCTATGTCAATCCACTGAAAAAAATAAGAATGGAAGATCTAAAACATTCTTATACTGTCGTGGAGCGGGCCTATAAATTGAAGTCCGCTTCCGAATCCATGCTAAAATTCGCGGAATTTGACATGATTATCTCCCCTGAAGGTCTTTCCGCTTTCGGCACCTTCGATATGAACAGCATCGATGCCATATTTGAATTGGGCTATCGGGCCGCTAAAAAAAATCTTGAAGAAAACGACGTAGCATTGCAGTTTACGGTTGAATAGTATAGCAAATAGTGTCGGTTAAAGTAGAAATCATGACAAAGGTCATGTTTCTATAAGGAGGACCATTATATATTTGTTAAAATCATACATGGACGCTTTTTTCCTCTATAGTATTCGGAGCGTACTACGCCCCACTATTCGGAGTCGGTCTAGGTATGCATATTTATAGGCCCAATTTTGCAACGTGGCCCCGCCTTTTTTGTAATTTAGTTTGAAAATAAGGCTTCTAGACTGTACCCAATGGTAGAAAAACTAAAAGACAATGACCTTTTCAAAGGAATATTTGAATCTTCGGTAGAAGGTATTATTGTGGTGGACTATAAGGGGCGCATTTTCAGGGCCAACCCTTCAGTAGAAAAAATGTTCGGCTACGGACCGGGTGAATTGGCCCATAAAACGGTAGAAGACCTTGTGCCGGGCCAATATGGAAAATCCCATCAAAACCATAGAAAGAACTTTGCCAAAAAACCTACGTCCCGACCTATGGGAAAAGGAGGGAATCTATGGGCCCTGAGAAAAGACGGCTCACAGTTTCCTGTGGAAATCAGTTTGAGTCCGACCCAAATCAACGATGAAAACGTTGTGGTTGCCTTTGTCATAGATATAACCGATCGTTTATTGGCTGAAAAAAAGGCCGCCGTCAGTGCCGAGAAAATGAACGAGGCACAAAGTTTGGCCCATATCGGTAGCTGGGTATGGAACCTGAGGACCAATGAAAGAAACTGGTCGGATGAATTTTATAGAATATGCGGCCTGCCTCCTGGTGATAAGCGGTTAAATGTTGATACGGTCCTACAATTCATTCATCCAGACGACCGTCAAGCTACCATAGATGACATTGCATACGCCATTGAAAACCAAACTTCCTATTCCAACAATAAAAGAATGGTCAGAACCGATGGTAGCATACGATATATCACGGCAAGGGGTAAGGCCTCATATGACAATGAGGGCAAGCCCTTGGAATGGTTCGGCACCATACAAGACGTCACGGAACAAAAGGCAACCGAACAGCAACTCGAAGAAAACCTGACCAAGAACAAAGCTTTGCTAGAGGCTTTGCCCGATATGATGTTTATATTGGATTATGAAGGGGAATTTCTTGACTACTATGTACCCGAACCCGAAAAATTGTTCGCTCCGGCGTCTAGTATAATAGGGGGGCATATAAAAGAACTCTTGCCGCCCCATATTTGCCAAGCGATTCGCGATGGAATCGATAAAACTATTAAAACTAACGAAATACAATTTGTAGAGTACAATTTTGACGGGGAGAAGGGAAGGCAATTTTACGAAGGCCGTATTGTCCCTATGGACAAAAACCGCCTTCTGACCATTATCCGTGATATTACGAACGAAAGGGCCATAGAGAATATTCTATATGTGCGCAATCAGGCTCTGGCGGCAACGGCCAACGGGATTATTATTTGTGATGCCCGAGAGCCCGACCATCCTATTATATATGCCAATGAGGCCTTTTGTAAGACCACGGGATATGATGAGGACGATTTTATGGGGAAGAATTGTCGTTTCTTACAGCGTGAGGACAAGGATCAGTTCGAGATCAAATTAATGTCCGAGGCTATTAGAAATGGAGAGGATTGCCGTGTGGTGTTGCGTAATTATAGAAAAGATGGTTCCTTGTTTTGGAACGAGGTGAGTATTACGCCCATATACAATGAAGAAAAGGTGTTGACCCATTTTGTTGGGGTACATAACGATGTTACGGCCCATAAGGTAGAGGAGTTTTTTAAGATCGGGCAATCCCATGTTATGGATATGATCATTCAACATGAACCATTGGAACACATTGCCTATAAAATTGTAGAGACCATTGAAACCGCCATTCCCAATTGCCATGGGTCAATTCTGTTATTGGATAAGGAAACGGGCAGTTTAAGGCAATTGGCGGCACCAAACGTGCCGAAAAGCTTTACGGATGCCATTGAGGGAATGCAAATAGGAGCAGAAAACGGGTCTTGTGGTGCAGCGGCCTATTTAAAAAAAGAAATCATTGTTTCCGATACCTCTAGTGATCCGCTTTGGAGCGCATTTAGGGAATTGGCCGAGGAAGCCAACCTTAAGGCGTGTTGGTCCTTCCCTATATTTTCGTCCAACCAAGAATTGCTGGGCACCTTTGCCATTTACTTCAATGTTTCGAGAATACCGCTCGATACCGAAAAGGAAATCATATATAATATCACCCAGGCCACAAGTGTGGCCATTGAGCAGCACAATATCAGCGCAGCGCTACGGAAGAGTAGGGAAGAACTGGCCGTCTATGCCGAAGCACTGGAAAACAAGGTGGCCGAACGTACCGTTGAATTAAAGGATATGGTGCGGAAGTTGGTGGAGTCGAATATGAATCTCGAAGATCAAATTCAGATTACCAAGACCGCCGAAAACAGTGCTATTGCCAGTCAAGAGTTGTTGGTTACCATTTTTAGAAATTTTCCCAAGGGCTTTGTAGGGGTAGTCGATATGCATTTACGTGTAGTGTTCATAGAGGGCGAAGATCTCGATACACTCAATTTCAGGAAGGCTATACAAGTGGGGGATACCATTGACGAGTTAAACAATGTTCCTGCCGAACTAAAGAAAAAAGTGAAGCAAAACGTACTAAAGACCTTAAAAGGCGAACATCGCTCCTTTGAGGCGAAAGTACAAGGCAAATCGTATTTGGTCAATACCACCCCTTTGTTCAATGAGGAGCAAGAGGTGGTTCAGGCCTTGATCGTCTATAATAACATTTCCGACCAAAAACGGGTAGAGGTCGAGATTCGCAATACGCTGCAAAAGGAAAAGGAACTCAACGAGTTGAAATCTAGATTCATTTCAATGGCTTCCCATGAGTTCAGAACTCCCTTAAGTGCCATTCTATCGGCAACCAACCTTATTGAAAGGCGAAATGGCGACGGTCAGGAAGAAAAGCGAACAAAGTATATTCAAACCATAAAGGGCAGTGTGAAAAATTTGGTAGACATACTGAACGATTTCCTATCTTTAAGTAAATTGGAAGAGGGCAAGGTAGTGGCCCAGCCCATCTTGTTCGATTTTGTTGAATTTATAGAGGTATTGGTAGAAGAGGTCCAAGGTGTGAAAAAGAACGGACAGACCATAGATGTCATTAACAGCCGTTCGCGTATAGAAGTAGGGCTTGACACTAAATTACTAAGACATATTGTACATAATTTATTGTCTAACGCCATAAAGTATTCTGAAGAGCACAAGCCTATTACGTTAAAAATCGATACCAAGGACGATAAGCTTTTTATTGAGGTTGCGGATCGGGGTATCGGAATACCGGCAGAGGATCAAGATTACCTGTTCCAGCGTTTTTATCGGGCAAAAAATGCCACCAATTTTCAAGGTACAGGGTTAGGTTTGAACATTGTAAGGCAATACACGCTTTTAATGAACGGAACTATCAGCTTTCGGAGCCAACTTGGCCAAGGCACCACTTTTATCGTAGAACTCCCCTTAAATCTTTTGACAAATGAAAAAAATACTGCTTATTGAAGACAATTACGATGTACGTGAAATGACCGCGGAAATTCTGGAACTTGAAAATTACCGGGTAGCCACCGCCGAAAACGGAAAAATCGGTATTGAAAAGGCGAGGTCTTTCGCCCCCGACCTAATTCTTTGCGATATAATGATGCCCGAAATGGATGGTTATGGCGTTTTTGAACAACTGAGCCAAGACCAAAAAACGGCCTGTATCCCCTTTATCTTTTTAACGGCCAAATCGGAAAAATCCGATTTGCGGAAGGGAATGGCCATGGGGGCCGACGATTACTTGACCAAACCTTTTGAGGCCATAGATTTGATCGAAGCCATAGAGGCACGGCTCAGGAAGAATTCCTTTTTGCGCAAAGAATTTTCAAGAAATGTACAAGGCATCAATGATTTTATAAAGGAGGCTTCAAAATATCAAAACCTAAAAGATCTTTCGGCTGACCGTAGCTTGACCCAGTATAGGCCTAAAGAAGAGATTTTTTCGGAAGGGAGCATGGCCCATAATCTCTACTTTATACAAAGTGGGGAGGTTAAAACGTACAAGCACAATGAAAACGGTAAAGAGTATGTGACCGGCATGTTCAGTGCGGGCGATTTTATAGGGCAACTTTGTGTCTTGGGAAGTTCGGGTATGTATACGGAAACGGCCGTGGCCCTTAGTCACTGTGAAATATGTAGTATTCCCAAGAAAGATTTCACCCAACTGTTGTTCAACAATAAAGAGGTATCGCATAAGTTTATCGGTATGATCTCGAACAATGTTCTTCATATGCAAAACCAATTGATGGGCATGGCCTTCGATTCGGTACGTAAAAGGGCCGCTACCGCTTTGTTGGAACTGTACGATAAAGGGCTTATCAAAGATGATGATATGGGTATCAGTATCTCTAGGGAAGATTTTGCGGGCTTGATCGGTACGGCGACGGAGACGGCCATACGGGTACTATCGAGTTTTAAGGATAAAGGATTGATCCAATTGGGCGAATCGCGTAGAATTATACTCTCGGATAAAAAACAATTGCAACAGGTGGCCGACTTTGGCTAGTTGACCTGCTAGGTTAAGGCTATGACTTCCGCCCTAGGCGACGTAGCCATTCGAGTCCCTTGCTCAGGGCAAAATCGATTAACGACCGTTTAATGTCAAAGCTTGCGGTTTGTATCATTTGCCTTGGCTCGAGGTGGTCTTTGGTGATTTTTAGGTCAAGTTTCAAGCTTTCCTTCGCAATTTCACGTTGGAGTCGTAAAATTTTCAGATCATGGTCTATTTCCGAAAACGAACTATATTTTTTTGTCATGGCCGGTCGAAATAATGTTTTGAGAATTTTTGTAGCAATGGCCGCTGCAATACACTTCTGAAGAAATAAAAGATAAGGGCTACAACTATATAAAAAGCGCCCACGATCAAAAAGCCCGAATAGAAACTTCCCATAGCCTCATTAAGGGCGAGGGAGATACCCAAGGATACCATGGACAAGGCTAAAAATAGTACAGCCCCTATGATTAAAGATTGGGCCAGGGTCGTAATGGAACCCATGAGTACTTTAAAGAATTTGAGCTTGTAATATTCTTCGCTGGTTTCAAGATAAGACCTCATATCCGCATCTACGTCAATGAGGTCTTTTTTTAATGTTTCAAATGCCATATCGCACTATTTGTGTAGTTGGGCGTTTTTCTTCTTAAGGTCTTCCAGTTTGCGTTCTAAAGTAGATATGATATCATCGGCCTTGTAACTCATATTGCTAATGGTCTCATCTAATTTTTGTTCGAACTCTTCTTTCTTTTCGTTGGCCGTTTTGGTCAGT
This sequence comes from Zobellia sp. OII3, assembly GCF_002211465.1. Classification (NCBI taxonomy): domain Bacteria; kingdom Pseudomonadati; phylum Bacteroidota; class Flavobacteriia; order Flavobacteriales; family Flavobacteriaceae; genus Zobellia; species Zobellia sp. OII3. Next base: position 25,817 of record NZ_MWRZ01000002.1, read on the forward strand.
TCGTCTTTGGCATGTGCCATTCGTTCCGTTAGGTCGTGTTTGGCATCCAAAGCCTTGTCTTTGATTTTATGTCTTGTTTCAACTCCTTTGTCGGGGGCATAAAGTATTCCGATGCCCGCACCGATTGCTGCTCCTGTCAATAGAGCAAGAAGAATGTTTCCACTATCGTTTGCCATGATTTTTGTTTTTAATTAGTATGAATTGTGAATGGTAAAGTTAGTCAGGTAAAATTTTTGACCATATGACCTAGGTCAGGCATATAGAAAATATCTACTTGTACTTTAGCGAAGGAGAATGCTCCGAGTTTATGACCATGCGGTCTCTAATTTAAAAGAATATGCACGTCCCGAAAACAGAACAAAAACAGGTTTTTCTAAAACCGTACGACCAAATTTCAGATTTGGAAAAGGCCTTAAAAGTGGTCGGTCAGATGGATTTTGATAAAATTGTAATATCGGTAATCGGTAATCTACAAGATGATTATACGGACAATTCCAAAGAATTGACGTTCAAAGAAACGCAATTACGACATTTTTTTAAGGAACTTCTAGGTGAAGATACCGCCTTCAACACCTTCTATAACCCCGAATTAGGGCGTTTGTTCGTTGCAGGTTTCTTGGTCTCGACCTTTCTTGACCCTGTGGGCAACCGCGCGATAGGGGTGCTTTCCGGAGGACCTTATGGTATATTAAGGGGATTGGGAGTGAGCGAGGAACAAGCCTTGGCATGTGTTGAAAAGTTAAGTGAAGGTGCAACTCTGTTCGTGGCTAGGGGCCATCGTTTCGATCTTGAAAAATTGGAATTGAAATTGGACACTTCGGTCGATATGGACAAACCCTAATACGCTTTATATGATGCGACTGACCTAGGTCATAGTTTTCTAGCACATATAGCCGCAATTTTATGATGTATTCTAATCAAAAACACATAGCATGGACACTCTTGAATATTATGAAAATAAAAAAGAATTTAACGTATTCGTAGCGAGTACCTTTTCTGACCTTACCCGCTTCAAAGAACAGAACGACCAAACCTCCTTCAATAAGCTGCTGCTAAAAGACCTGTATCAGGTAAAGCGCTACATTGGCAAAAGGTTGGCCGCGGCCCTGAGCAAGGGAAATCTTCCGAAGGGAAAGTACAAAGTAGATGATTTTGTAGATCAGCTATTTATAGAGGCTTATACGAACTTTTTTGAGGTGGACAGCGAAGAACAGCTACATCCATGGTTGTTCAAAAAAGCCGATGAGCTTTTGGAAGAGACGATTGTAGATGAGGAGTTTGACGACTACTTTCTGAAGAATATCGATGATTATTCCCGACCTGAATGGGATGCCATGGAGGAAAAGTTCAGTACCGATGGTGATGGTGATTTTGTCATGATCGACGAACTCGACGATATATCTTATGCTAAGAACGACTACGTATTGAACCATGTCTTTATAGAGGACCATAATAAAGAGTTGATAGCGCAATTAGATAAGGAATTGGGACGGGAAAATATTAGGAGGCATACCACCATGGTACTGCACAATCTTCCACTGCCCATGCGTACGGTATTTGAACTGGCCACGGAATTTCATTTCTCGGTAGATGAAATCGCCATGATCAGAAACCAAAGCTTGGAAGAAGTGAAGCAACTTTTGGAAAATGCCAGAAAGACCCTTGAAGTCAGTTTCTTTAATAGATATGAAGTTAAGAAATAAGTAGGCCGTCAACAATTGATAAATGTTTAAGACCACCATGAGTTCATTGGTGCCATAAATATTAAAACTTTTAAAAGCATAGGAGTATGAAAACACAAACACTGAATCCAAAAACCGAATTACTTTTAGGGGCAAGTTTAGAGGTGCTTCATTTTGAGAGTAGGGAATGGTTGAGCAATATAGCCTTTTATAAAGATGAGGCCCGTTTTTTTGCCGATTTGATAGAGAAGGGAAAGACCGAAGATGCCGCACAAACGGCATACAACCAAATTCTTGAAAATTTGGACGCGGTACATTCCGAATTGTTCGATTATTTGTCCGATGATATCGAAGAGCACGAAAGGTTGCTCTCTCGCTTGGAAATGGGAGAAAGCGGTCTGGCCGATGCGGATTACAGGGAGAAGCACCGTCAACTCAAAAAACGAATGGAAACCTTTACGGATAACTTTCGTGAGTTTAAAAAGATGGTTTTCGGTTATGTGAAAAATCTTTAAGTTTCTAAGCTTACGGGTATAACGTTGTGGGGATGGGGTATCCGTAAGCAAAAGAAACACGTTTTATTTCAATAGTTTAGGGGTTTTTAGCCCCTAGTAAAACAGCTCTTGGTTTCAGTCATTGAAACTAAGGGCTGTTTTTATATAATAAGCAGATGGATCCTTGATCGGTTCGGCCGAAGATGTGTAAAAAGAAGGGGTGGCAACAAAATTTCAATCGCTCGATAGGGGAACCGGCCTATTGTCCGCTAGTTTTGGCTCTCCTTTTTGTAGGTAACGAAATCTGAAAAACGCGGCCACATACCCCACAAGCAATAAAATTAAAAGGTGGATGACCTCATTGAGGTAAAAATGACTGTCAACCCCCATGATGGCAAGTTTTTTTAGCAAGACGAAAAAAGGTCTTAGGGGAATAAGGTTTGATATAAATTGAACGAACAATGGCATCTCATTTATAGACCAGGTTACCCCCGTAATTAAAAATACGGGATAAGAGGTAAAAGCAATGACCTCCATAGCCCCAGTTTCCGTATTAAAGAAAGAGGCAAAGAACCATCCGTATAAGAGGGTGGCCAAAAGAAAAATGATGGAGCCTCCCATGAGGGCAAGGAAGTTTCCGTGGATGGGTAAATCAAAAAAAGGAAACACTACCAAAAGCACAAAGAAACTATAAGCTAGGAACAAGAGAAGGTAGATTCCGGTTTTTCCTGATATATAATTGATAAAGTTGTTGTTGCTATCCTTAAAACCAACTTTCATGAGTCCTTTTTCACGATCCGATGCCACGCTTTCCGACAGACCTATGAGTAGGGTTTGATGCAGTATGAGAAACAGTACGAAGGGCAATAAAAAATCGCCGTAATTATTGGTAGGGTTGTAGACCGAATTGACTTGCGCCCTTACAGGATCGGCATTACTGCTGGCCAACTGTGGTAGGATCGTCTTTGATTCAAAGAATTTTTCCCGAGACTCTAGGGCGTAGTCCAAGGAGACCAAATTAACGGCTTTGTTGATGTCGTTAGAGGGTAAAAAACGGGTGTTGTTCAATACGAGTCCGATAGGGGCGGTTTCTTTTCTTTTTAGTTTTTTTTCAAAGCCGTACGGGATATAGACATAGCCTTGCACATCAAAGGCGGAAATACCCATATGGGCTTCCGGTAGACTGTAATACGCATGGTTCAAGTCTACTTTTTGGGTCGCATTGAGCTTATTTAAAAATGTTCTGCTACTTTTTGTATGGTCCATATCGACCACACCGACGCTTACTTTTTCTTCGTCTTTTTTGATGTAAGTGGTCCCTATCATAAAAAGATATAGAAAGGGGGCAACGAAAAGAACAAGGAGAATGCTTTTGTCGTTAACTACTAAAAGCGCTTCCTTTTGTATGAGTTTCCAGATGATTTTTAAGTTCATATCGCCTCTATTTTTTTTACGGGAAAAATGAGCTTTCCATTCAAGGTCAATCCTCCTAAAATCAATATAAATCCAGCCAAGAGAAATACCAGCAACTTCCCTATTTCGGGCCATATAAAATGAACCGGAGTATCTAACTGGTAAATCTTAAGGAAGCCGGTCAGAAAATGGGTAAAGGGAATGATATCGGCATAAGCGCGGTTGATCCAAGGCATGGCCCATATGGGAAAGGTAAACCCACTAAAGACAAATGCCGGCGAATTATAGAAGATGGCAAGGTCAAGTGCTATAAGCTCATTTTTAAATAGTAAGGAGAGTCCAAACCCCAAAAAGATATTTACCGTAATCAGAAGAAAGAGTAGGGCCATTAGGCCACCTATGTTTCCATAAACCGGTATTCCGAAAACGGGAAACAATACGGCCAGAACCATTCCACATAAACTAAGGCCATAGACCAGAAACGCTAAGTATTTTCCAAAGAGCATAGAAAGAAAGTTTCCTTTTGAAGCCGTAACCAGTCCTTGAAAAGTGTTGTTTTTCCATTCGTTATTAAAGGCCCTAGAGGCAGCAATGAATACGATCATTTGCAATAGTACAATGCTTAGCCCCGGAATTAAGTAGTAACTATAATTGTATTGGGGATTTCCCAGAACCCGGGAGTTTACCTGAATGGGGAGAACGGTTCCCGATATTTTACTTGGGTCTATACCCAAGGGTGCCATTCGCTTGATGGCAACGGAAGCACTTAGCAACTGGCTTATCTGAACCGCTGATCGGTATACCAGGTTTCCAAAGACAATGTTGGTAGAGTTGCTGTATATTTTTACTTGTACCTTTATTTTTTTTAATACGTTTTTGTAAAAATCCTTAGGAATGTAAAATACCGCCTCGACATCATTTTTTACAAAGGCCCTTTCAATGTCTTCATCAGAGGAAATGTAATGGGTAATCTTAAAAGTGGGCGAGGCCTCTAAAAACCTGATATAGGTACGGCTCATAGAACTGTTGTCGTTATCGTAAACAGCAATGGGTAATTCTCTTAGCGCTCCCTTATAGTATATGGCGCCAAGTATAAAAAATGCCAAAAGCGGCACGATAATAAATAGGTTCCGAACGGATTTTTGCTGTGCCAATCGCAGCAATTCCCGCTTAAAAACACGATATATACCCCAGTTGCCTAACATAATATTATTTGTGAAAGTGTATGGACATGCCCGGTCTTAGTTCCAATATACGGTCTTGGGGCTTTAAGTGAATTTCAAAAGTTTTTAGGTCATATTCGCCCTTTGCCTTTACCGGAACCCAAGTGGCAAAATCGGCCATGGGAGCAATGTAACTGACTTTAAAATCTATTTCTTCATTGCTAAGTCCTGGCACGGTGGCCTTATAGACTTGGCCCATTTTAAAATCGGACAGGTCGTCTTCCCTTACATTGACGATCGCATAGACCTTTTCGGGAATTTGTATGGTCACGATAGGATATCCGGCCGCCATGACTTCTCCTTCTTCCGCAATCTGATTACTGATAATTCCTCCGGCAGGGGCTACGATTTGTAGCTCGTCATAAAATGCCTCAACTTCGTTATATGCGCTTTTAGCACTTTCATAACTGCCGTAGGCCGCACTTATATCTTCTTTTCTTGCCCCTTTTTTGGCCATTTCCCAAACCGATTTGGCCGCATTCATCTGCTCTTTGGCCGCATCGTACTTGAATTGGAGCTCATCCATTTCCTGTTTTGAGATGATATTATCGGCATAAAGGGCTTGGTACCGCTTATAGGTTTTTTCGGCAAAATCAAATTGACTTTTAGCCATTTGATATTGGTTTTGAAGCGCATTTATCTCTTCTTGTCGCGCTCCGTATTCCGCTTTGTTGAAAAGGGATTTGGCAGCTTTGACCATGCCTTGGGCCTGGCCCTTCTTAGCGTTCAATATATCGGGTTCCAACTTGGCCAGTACATCTCCCTTTTCTACGGTGCTTCCTTTTTCTACCAATAGGTTGAGTACCCTCCCGGAAATCACAGAGGACACATTTATTTCTGTGGTTTCCAACATGCCGGAATAGATGGTTTCTTCCTTGCTGTTCGCCTTAATGAAAAAGAAGGCAATGGCAAAGACGATGATCAGTATAGGTAGGGCCAAGGTTATATATGCTTTTTTCATGATGTGCCTATTTATTGATAAACGGTATTATTTTTTCGGGTTCTCCTATGGCGGTATAGAGATTGGCAATCGCTTGGTAGTACCCATTGAGGGCTACCAATTGCTCTATTTTGGATTGCTTGTACAACAGCGATGCATCGATTACATCTATGGATTTTCCCAGACCTTCTTCAAACCTTCTGGTGTTGATCCGTAAATTCTCTTTCGCCAATTCTACCGTAGCTGTTAGGCTGTTGTATAGTTTTTGCTGGTTACGTGCGGTAACGTAGTTGGATTGTACCAATAAATGAATTTGCTTAAAGGCATAATCCTTGGCATTTTTGACTTCTTTTTTCAAGTGTTTGCTTGATTTCAATTGGTTGATGTCCTTAAACCCGTTAAAGAGATTGATTTGGGCCTGAACGCCGACCATAAATTGGGGAGGGACTACAGGCAGTTCATCGCGGAACATATTGTACGTACCAAAAGCCGCTATGTTGGGCATAAACTTCGATTTTTCCAAAGCCAGTGCCTGTTTGGCCATTTCCTCTTTTTGGTCTATTAAGCCTAAAACAGGTTGTTTTGCATAGGCCGTGGTCAACAGCTCGTTGAAATCGAGATAGAGTTCTTTGTAAGAAATGCTATCCATTACCTTAAAGGGAATCGTATCCGCCAAGTTCATGGTAGTACGTAAGGCCATGGTGGCCAATTCTTCTTTGTTCAGGTCGTTGTTCAAATCCTTTTGGGCATCGGCTACCGCTACTTGGGCCCTTAGCAATACGTGTTTAGGGAGAATTTCTAGTTGGACCGAACGCTCTGCCTGCTCTTTATGCTTGAGCATTGCGTCATAAACCTCCTGTCGGGTCTTGACCACCTGTTGTAATAGCACTACGTTTAGATAGCGTTCGATAAGTTCGTTCGCGATTTCATCCTTTACCTGTTTTAGTTCAATATCGGCCGAACGCAACTCCGCCTTGGCGTATCTCTTGGCGGCAATGATTTTTCCACCGGTAAATAAGGGTTGTGTCGCCGTTAATGCCGCTGTAGGGAATTGCCGGTTGTCTATTTCCATATTCGGGTAGGGTGGGAATTGGCCCAATACACTTACCAATGTACTATAGGCACTTTCTGTGCTTAGCCCTGACAAACCTATTTGCTCGCCGTAAGCGGCTACAAATGCCGCACCGTATTTCCCCCCCAGATCATCTAGGGAAGTGGAAATCTGAGAGGTGTTGACCTGAATGTTTTCGTTGAGATAAGTATAACCGCCCAAGAGGTTCAAGGAAGGGAGAAAGTTGCCTTTGGCCGCTTTGTCGTTGTAGACTTTCTGCTGTACACGCTCGTTATATTGCTTGATTTTTTCATTGTTGGCATAGCTGAGTTCCAATGCTTCTGAAATACTTATTTCTTGCTCTTGCGCCTGTATATATGACGAGAGCATTATCAACAGCAGGAGCGTCATATTGGTGAATGACGCTTTACACCTTTTTCTAACCCGATCTTTCATCTGTATATAAGAGTTTAACCTTATCAGGTGCAAAGGTGCCCTGTCTCGATACCAATTGGAATGACCTAAATCATACCAATGGAATAATTGGGATATTTTGTTAAATGCTGTGGGAAAGAATATAGACTACGCTGACAAGAATGATGGCCCCAAAAGTATAGGCAACAAGTTTTCCGGTAGTTTTTGAGCCTTTGAGGATGCTGATTCCCAGTTTGACCAGCATGTTGCTTAAAACAGCGGCAATGATTACCAAAGAAGCCAAATTTAGCTTATCGGTATCGAGTGAAAATTTCGCCATGCTAATGGTAATGGCATCGGTATCGGCCAAGCCTGAAATAAGGGCAGAATAATACAATCCGCTTTCGCCAAAGAATTTATTACTATAGAAAACAGCGAATAGGATGACCACATAAATGGCGCCAAAACCAATGGCGTTCAGTATATTGAGCGGGTTGCCCAATTTAATGTTGGTATCGGGTTTTTTGGTGTCCCTTTGGATGAGTACTAAGGATACGACCAGGCAGATCAAGGTCAACAAGGTAAATGGAAGTGCCAAATAGGTCAAAAGGGCGCTGTTGAAGATATATACCAAAAAAGCCAATCTAGGAAACATAATGGCCGACGCAATAATGATTCCGGCAGCGTATTTTTTTGAGAGTTCGGGTGATTCTTCACTACGGGAGGCGTAACTCCATGCAACGGCAGTACTCGATATTAGACCGCCAAGGATGGCCGTTAGCAATATGCCCCTTTTAGAACCTACATATTTCACCAAAAAATAACCTATAAAGTTTAAAAAGGATACGATTACTACTATAGAACCGATTTCAAACGGATTCAATAAGCCATTTGATCCGTAGCTTTTGTTAGGTAGGGAGGGCAATATCAAAAGGGCAATAATGGAAAACTTGATAAAGGCAAAAAGCTCTTCGGAAGTGATGTTGCTGATTACCGTTCGAAACCTTGTTTTTAGGGAAAGTAGCGTTACGAGAATCACCGATGTGGCCACTGCGTCCCTATAGTATTCCGCCGATACCATGACCCCTAAGATAAAAGTGGCGATCAAGGCTAGATTGGTAGTCAGGCCCTTGCTATATTCTTCTTGTTTTTGATAAATATGGTTGAAAGCCAAGAACAATATAAAGGAGGCAAGGCCGACGATCAATAGCCAAACCGTAAATTTGTCGCTAAGGTTTTCTAGGGTGAAGCCCAGTATGGCGACAATGGGAAAGGTACGGATGCCCGCAAAACCTTGATCCTTCAATTTGTTATACTCCCGTTCCAAGCCGATGATAAGGCCTATTCCCATACTGATGAGTACGCCGAGAATATAGCTGTCCATAAATTCGTTTATACCTTCAAAAGTCACCATAGGCTTTTAGATTAGTGGTCGTAGAACATTTAGAATTGATCGTTCCTGAATATGGATATCACAATATAAAACCCCAATAGGGCCGAAAGAACAAAGCCCATGGCTCCCAACAAGGGAATGCCGTTGATCAAGGGAGGCATTTGTGCCATGACCAGAATAGACGACCCGATGGAAAGGGCGGCTATGATGACGGCAAAGACCAAACGGTTCACCGATTTGCTGGTTGCGGTCTGGAATTCTTTTAAGCCCTTATGTTCATGCACCACCACTAATTTACCATCTTTTATCTTTTTTAAAATGGAGTTGATATCATCGGGTAGGGTGTCTATGAGCTCATTAAGGTCTTGAAAGCGGCTTAGGTTCTTTTTAAAGAGCCTTTTTAGGTTAAACCTTCTGCCGATGATTTTCGCGGTATAGGGTTCTAGATTATCGGAAATGTTGAATGCGGGATCTAGCTTTCGGCCTACGCCCTCTATGATGATAAGTCCCCTTATCAACATGTAGAGATAGTGGGGCAAGACAATTTTGTTTTCGTACAGTACGGTTTTGAACTGGGTGAGGGTGCTTCCTATCTTTACGTTCTGTAGGGCGGTATCGCTGACCCCTGATACCAATTCATATATATCTTGCTCGAGCTTCTTTTGATCGGGAATATCGGTTTTTACGGCAATTTTCTCAAGGAGGATTCTAATTTTTTTGACGTCCTTCCTCAAGAAATACAGGAGTAGGTCTCCTAGGACTTCCTTGTCGTTCGGCATGATGCTACCCATCATACCAAAATCTAAAAAGGAGATTTGTCCGCTTGTAGGAAGCACAAAAATGTTTCCCGGATGTGGGTCGGCATGAAAGAATCCGTGCTCAAGAATTTGGGCCAGGTAGAGGTCGACCCCAACTTTGGCTACGGCCGAAGGGTCGATATTTGCGGCTTTGAGCCTATCGATTTCAGAGACTTTGATACCGTCGAGAAATTCCATGCAGATAAGGCTGTCGGTACAAAAGTGGCGATAGATTACGGGTACATGGATCAGCTCATTGTCCTCAAAATTCCTCGCGAACCTTTCTGTGTTTTCTATTTCCCGTAAAAATTGAAGCTCCTCGTGAATACTTTGTTCAAAGGAAGCGACGATACGTACGGGTTGTAAGGCTTGTGCATGGGTACTGTATTTTTCAAGGGCTCGGGCTAGCTGCTTCATGATCAGCAGATCACTTTCTATGATTTCCTTTATAAGGGGGCGCTGAATCTTAAAGACCACTTCTTCGCCGGTCAACAATTGTGCCCGGTGCACCTGGGCCAAAGATGCAGCGGCCAAGGGCTCGGGATCCACCGAGAGAAAGTGGTCGGGGAGGGAAATGTTTAGTTCTTCTTCAAGTACCTTTTGTACATCAAAGTTTTTTAATTGGGGCGCATGGTCTTGTAATTTTTCAAGCTCCTTAATGAGTTCAGGAGGAAGCATGTCTTCCCGATTGCTAAAGATCTGGCCTAACTTGACATAGCTGGGCCCCAGTTCTTCGAGCACCATACGAATACGTTCGTAAGTAGAAAATGAAAGGTTTTTTTCGGTATCGGGGTGTTGGTTTAAGTAGGTTTTAGGGATAGCCTTTATGATACCGCTATTTGCCAAAACGTCCTCAAAACCATATTTGGCGAGGACGTTGAACAGTGTGGCGTACCTTTTTATTTCCTGTTGCTTCGGGAGTTTGAATGCTGCCATATGCTATGGATGTATTACATATACTTCGTTAGAAAACGGAAGAACTCTTTTTTAAGGTCGGCGTAAATCTGTCTTTGGGTTTCCATTTTCTCTCGAAACTGTATGTGGTTCTTGACCATGGTGACATCCATCGACTCATGGTTATTGTCTCTTTGCTTTGAAATATTCATTTCGTGTTCCGCTATGGTTTCCTGCAAATCTTCAATAACACCTGAGTGTAAGATAAATTCATTTTGAAAATGTTCTAGTTGTGCAAGTACTTCCTTATCGGTCCAACGGTTTACCAACTCCTTCAATCGGTTGTTAAAAGATTTTAGTTCATCTTTCCAAAAGGCCAGCTCAGATTTCCATTGTTGGTGTTCAAAATGTAAGTCGGAATTGTAAATTGTTGCTGTTTTCATAATCGCTCTATAAATTAGGTTCGTAAGAATTTCACTTTGAATAAATGCTATGACCAAAGGTGTAATTATCTGGGCACAATTGGTATGACGAAAGTCATACTTTCGACTTTTATCCAGACAAGCTATATTTGAAGCTTCGGTCTATCGGAAATCAAAGGTCGATGACACGGTTGGCCTTAGGGCTTATGTGTGTTTAGAAGCGACAATGGGCTGTCGTCATGGGTGCTGTTATCCTTGGTTTTATTTTCTATCCTTTTTCCCAAAAGTTTTTCCAGATCGTCTTTTTCCACAACCTCTTGCTTGAGTAGAAGCTGCGCCAGGTTTTCCAGTTCGTTTCGGTGCCTCAACAATAGCGTCTTGGTTTTCTCATAAGCTGTTTGGATCAGGGCTTGCGCCTCATTGTCTATCAGTTCGGCCATAGCTTCGCTGTAAGGTTTGCCTAGCAGTTGATTGTTTTGACCCGAGGAGTCATAAAAACTCATGGGCCCAATCTTTTTGTCAAGTCCGTAATAAGAAACCATGGCATAGGCCTGCTTGGTGACCTTTTCCAGGTCGTCTAGGGCGCCGGATGAGATTTCATCAAATACAATTTCCTCTGCCGCCCGCCCGCCTAAGGAGGCGCACATCTGATCGATGAACTGTGCCTTGGTAACAATTTGTCTTTCTTCGGGGAGGTACCAGGTAGAACCTAATGATTTGCCCCTCGGTATAATCGACACTTTTACCAAAGAATCAACATGCTTTAGATACCAGCTTACTACGGCATGACCGGCTTCATGATAGGCTACGGTTTCTTTTTCTTTTGGGGATATGATTTTACTTTTTCGTTCCATTCCGCCTACGATACGGTCCCTTGCCTCGAGAAAATCGTGGTAGTGTACCGTTTTTTTCTTTTTCCGGGCGGCAATAAGGGCTGCCTCGTTACAGATATTGGCAATGTCGGCTCCTGAAAATCCGGGACTTAATTCGGCCAAGCTTACCACATCTACATCTTTGGCCAGTTTGAGTGGGCGAAGGTGGACCTTGAATATTTCCATGCGCTCCTCCTTGGTGGGGAGTTCGAGATAAATATGGCGGTCGAACCTTCCGGGGCGCAAGAGGGCTTTGTCCAGTACGTCGGGGCGGTTGGTAGCTGCCAAGACAATGACCCCGGTATTGGGGCCAAACCCGTCCAATTCGGTCAGGAGTTGGTTCAGGGTGTTTTCGCGTTCGTCGTTAGACTGAAATCCGCCGCCTTTACCACGTGAGCGGCCCACGGCATCTATTTCGTCGATAAAAATAATGCTCGGGGTCTTTTCCTTCGCCCTTTTGAAGAGGTCGCGAACCCGAGAGGCTCCAACGCCTACGAACATTTCAACGAACTCGGAACCGGACATGGAAAAGAAAGGTACTTGGGCCTCTCCCGCCACGGCTTTGGCTATCAGTGTTTTTCCCGTTCCCGGTGGGCCGACGAGCATAACTCCCTTGGGAATTTTAGCGCCTAATTCGGTATAGGTTTCAGGGTGTTTGAGAAAATCTACGACCTCCATAACCTCGGCCTTTGCTTCCTTGAGGCCGGCTACGTCATTAAAGGTGACGGTGCTCTTGGTTCCCTTTTCCACCAGTTTTGCCGTAGACTTTCCTATGTTGAGCATTGAACCACCCATAGGACCTCCGCTTCCCATGCGCTTGAGTATAAAGAACCAGAATAGGATCAATAGGGCTATGGGAAAAATCCATGATAATAGGCTTATCCAGCTTGTCCTGTTTTGGTATTGAATGTCGATTTTGTCCTCAGGCGAAAAATCGGCTTGTGCCGTCTGTAACTTACTCTCGAAATTCTCGACCGAGCCGATGGTTATGCGGTATTTCGCACTTTCAACGGAGCTGAACCAACTTGGGGCTTGACCTGTGGAGCTTGGGTCTTTAACGGCTTGGTTTTTGGTGTATATCTCTGCGAACTCCCTGTTTACAACGGTGATTTTAGAAACCTTCTGCTGCGTTAAAAGCGAATCTTGAAGAAAGGTCCAACTGATTTCCTTGGCTCCTGAAATAGGGTTGGAGAAAAAGGTAAATGCCATTAAAAAGATAAAAAGTAGCAAGTAGACCCAATAGTATCCTAGTCCGCCTGAAGGCGGGTTTGGTTTTGGGGCTTTCTTCCCCTTGGGGGTATTTGTGTTCGATTGCTGTTTCATATTATTCCATTACCACAAATTGGTTCAATGCTTCCAAAGCTTCACAGCCATATATAAGGGCAGGGCCTCCGCCCATCATTATCGCAACGCCTATGGTCTCTAGAATTTCTTCGGCACTGGCTCCCGATTTTAAGGCGTCGTTTACGTGAAAGGCAATACAACCGTCACAGCGGACGGTAATGGCGATGCCCAGGGCAATGAGTTCTTTGGTCTTTGAGGAAAGTACGCCCTCGGCGGTACTGGCCTTGTGAAGGCTATTAAAGCCACCGATGGTGTCGGGAATGTTGACACCTAATTCTTTTATTGATCGGGTAAGGTCGTTATACCGTTTTGAATAGTCTTTGATCATGGCGCTATGTTTTTCAGTTTAAACTATTGGAGTGATTTATCGTGTACTTAAAACAAGCTCAAAACTATTTTAAAGGATTATGGTAAACTATGATTTAAATCAGGGAAGAAGGGGAATTTATGCGTTTGGAAGGGGAAAACAACGCTAGGCATGGCCATGATAGGCCAGAAGCCTATACAAGATAAGGCCCGGTATCACATTTTTTTGCGGGCTTTATAAAACTATGAAGCAACTGACCCAAGTCATTTCCGGCCAAACAAGCAGCACATACCTTTGGGTGAACACAAAAAAATAATGAAAGATGAAACACTTACTTATTATCACATGTTTATTGTTGATACCTTATTTAGGTATTTCACAGACGGTAGAACAAATCAATAAACCCACAGTGGCCGAACTCGACCAAATCACGCCTTTTAGTGATGGTTTGGCGGCGGTTAGAAAGGGAGACCAATGGGGATTTATTGATGAAGAAGGACAATTGGTTATTGGTTTTAGGAATGACCTGGTTTGGAATAAAAATCCACAAACCGATAATCCGGGGGTTGAAGGTATTGGCTATCCCCAGTTCAAGAACGGACGCTGTGTGGTGAGGGAAGTAAAAGAGGATGGTATTGCCCGATACGGCTTTATAGATAAAAAGGGAAACATGGCCATACCCGCTGAATTTTTGAACGTCAGTCCCTTCAGTGAAGGCCATGCCGTGGGTATTTACGAAAGTAAATCGCTAAGAGGGAAAAATACCTTTCAATTAAAGATTTACGATTATGACTTTACCGAGGTCGTGGTCAATGAAGTAGGTGAAATGATATGGCCCATACAAGAACGGCAGAATATCGTAATGTCTGGAAAATTATATAAGCTACCGGAATTACAGGCCAAGATGATTTCGGACCATCTCTTGGCCGTAAAGGACAAGGCGAACAAATGGAAAATTGTAAAGCCCAAATTTTAGAACTGCCAAAATCAGGGATAAGCCTGAATAGTTAGACCCTTTGTTTAAAATAACGGCATATGATTCAGGTCATGGGTTTTCTTGAGACCTCAGGGTATTTTTGGTTTAATAGGATTATAAAACCTTATTCAAAGACAAATTAATATGGACAGAATATCGACAATACTAGTACCGTTCGATTTTACGGAGGCATCAAAAAAGGCATTGGAATATGCCATAGGCTTTGTAGGCCGGCTTGATGATATTAAAATTGTATTGGCTTATGTTTCAGGAAGCTGTAATCTTGAGTTATTGCCAGAGAATTTTGAGAAATTGGAGAAAAAATATAGGGGAAAGCTGAAGAACAAACTTGAATGGAAAATACAAAACGGAAGTCTCGTCCAGACCTTGTTGGATATTAAGAAAACCGAGCGGATAGACCTCATTATAATGGGAACATCGGGTATTGAAGGCCATGGGGAAAAGCAGCATACCAATACCGAAGAACTTGTATTGGATAGTAAATGTCCGGTTTTGGTGGTTCCGCATAGCTATAAAGAGTACAATCTGGCGCAGATAGCCTTGGTTTTGGGCAAGGAAAAGATCGATGACGCCAAGGTGTTGGGAAGTCTTTTGAGGATAGCCCGAAAGTGCAATGCCAAAGTGCATGTGCTGACCGTTGAAAACGAGCCTGGCATCTATGGCTATAGCAAAGAGGAAGAGCAGAACGAGAAAGCCATAGAGTATTATCTTGAAACCTTTTATAAAGAACGTGTTTTCATTAAAAATGATGATGTTTTAGAAGGAATTTCCAATTATGCCATAAAGCATGATATAGACCTTGTCGCCATCCTTCCCCGAAACCATGCGAAACATGGCGCTCCTTCCCAAGGACAGTTGACGCAATCGTTGATTCAAAATTCCAAGGTGCCCATTCTTGTATTGGAGTAGTCCTGATTCATATTGAAGAAAAGAAAAAATCATTGTTTTCTATAAAATAGTTACTACATGGATAATTTTAGAACTAGGCCCAAGGGCGATTTTATCGAGAAAGGCAATTGGCAAGAACTGTATGTCTTGACCGAGCATTGGAAGTCTGACCTTTTGTTCTATAAGGACGACCTTAAGTTCTTGCGACATCTTGAGGATAAATATTTTTTATGGATAAAGGCCGAAGCTGATTTGGAAAACATCCGTAGAGTAGGGGAAAGTATCTTGAAAGACACAAGGGATTGTGACCAACTCCTAGAGCGGGTAGATACCCATCTATCGCATCTTTCCAACATTATTGGCAATTCCGAAAGCCAAGACGAAAAGGCCTTTAGGGAGGAACACGCCGAGCTCGAGGAAGACATGGCTGAATTTGTCAAGAATGTCAGGGAAAATAGAAGGCGACTTTTTAAAGTGGTCGAATACGATGTTGAAATGGATAAGTTATAGCTAAAAAAAAGACCGTGAACCCCTTAAGTCCACGGTCTTTTTTTATCTACTAACAAGTGTTTTACTCAAGTGACATGGCCGCATAGTAGCCTGCTCCGAGCAATGCCGTATTGTCGTTGAGAATAACGTTTACGGGAACCATTTGCAAAAGGGAGTTTAAACGTCCCGATTGCATAAAATTATCGTTGAATGCTTCCCGGTTCATTCCCTTTATTATTTTGGGCATGATGCCCCCACCAATAAAAATCCCTCCGGTAGCCTTGAATTTTAAGGCTAGTTGAGAAGTCTCTATGGCCAAAAAGCGGACAAAAAGATCAAGGGTTTCCATACAGACCGGATCTGTCCCTTCTATAGCGGTCTTGGTAATTACGGCCGCAGGGTCTTCCTTGGCCATTTTCGCCTTAAAGGCATCGGATTCCTTTTCACCACTGACATTGCGAATGAGCTGATAGGTATCGCGAATGCCTTGTCCCGATAATAGGCGTTCCCAGCTTACATGGCCATATTTCTGCTGAAAGTACTTCCAAATCTCATAATCGAAATCATTTCTCGGGCTAAAATCGCAATGACCGCCCTCGGAGGCAAAGGGGTGGTAGGCCTTGCCGTCCCAATACAGACCGGCTTCCCCTAAGCCTGTGCCCGGGGATATAATCACGGCATTACCCTCTATTTGCGAGCCGTATTTTAAGGGGTCAAGGTCTTTTTCCCCTAAGGCCGCCAAACCATAAGCATTGGCCTGCATATCGTTTATTAGAAAAACGGATCTAAGGTGAAGTTCACGGGTCAGTTCTTGGGCATCGATGCCCCAGGGGAAATTAGTACCGTACACCTTGCCATTGGTTATGGGCCCCGCTACACCAAAACACATACTATCGATTGGGGTCATTTCCTTTACTTCAAACTCATGTATGATCTCGAGTAAGGAATTGTAGTCTTTGGTTTTGTACGAGTTTTGTTTTAAGGGGGAAAGATGGCCGTCTTTGTATTCAAAAAGGGCGAGATTGGTTTTTGTGCCCCCTATGTCCCCGGCCAATACAATGCCGTTTTTATGGCCTAGGTTCTTTCGGGACCCTATGGCCAATGGTATTAGGGAATTTCGGAGTATTGGAAAAGAGCGTCCTTCTATCATTTTCATAAGGGTCTATTTTTATTTTAAGCTATCGTAATTGATGGGTCTAAATAAATATCCTGAATAAGGTTTAGTAACTTGATTCCTTCCTTCATCGGTCTTTGAAAGGCCTTTCTACCGGAAATCAGTCCCATACCACCCGCTCTTTTATTGATTACGGCCGTACGTACGGCTGTGGCAAAATCGTCTTTGCCCGAAGCCCCACCGGAGTTAATGAGTCCCGACCGGCCCATATAGCAATTGGCTACTTGGTAACGGGTCAGGTCTATGGGGTGATCGCTAGTGAGTGTACTGTAGACAAGGTCGCTGGTTTTTCCAAAGTCTTTTAGGGCAAGAAAACCGCCATTGTTACTCGCTTGTTTTTGTTTGATGATATCGGCTTCCAGGGTTACCCCAAGGTGGTTGGCCTGTCCGGTCAAATCGGCACTAAGGGCATAGTCCTTGTCCTTTTTAAAAGCATCATTGCGCAGGTAGCACCAAAGAACCGTGGCCATGCCCAATTCATGGGCACGTTTAAAGGCTTTGCCGGTTTCCTGTATTTGCCTGTCAGATTCTGGAGAGCCGAAATAAATAGTGGCCCCAACGGCTACGGCGCCCATGTTCCAGGCTTGTTCTACTTGGGCAAAATAGATTTGATCAAAAGTGTTGGGGTAGGATAGGAGCTCATTATGGTTCAATTTGACCAAAAAAGGAATTTTATGGGCGTATTTCCTTGAGACGGCACCGAGCACACCGAGGGTTGAGGCAACGGCGTTGCACCCTCCTTCAATAGCGAGTTTTACAATGTTCTCGGGATCAAAATAGTCGGGATTGGGCGCAAAGCTGGCCCCTGCGGAATGTTCTACGCCCTGGTCGACCGGTAAGAGCGAAAGGTAGCCCGTACCGGCCAGCCTACCGTGATCAAATAACTGTTGTATGCTTCCTAAAACCCGGTTAGACCTATCTGTCGGTGCCATAATGCGATCGGTGAAATCAGGTCCGGGCAGGTTCAGTTTATCGTTGGGAATGGTCGTACATGTATGATCTAACAAAGACGCCGTTTCTTCTTTCAAATAGTATTCAAGTTCCATTTTGGGTGCTTTAGTTTGTATTTTAAATAGGTTTTTGTCCTTTTTGGGTGCTTTAGTTTGTATTTTAAATAGGTTTTTGTCCTTTTATCCAATCATAAAGCCGGTCTGCATCTTCCTTATGACAGAGTTGGGTACCGTGGTGCATGGTAGCGGCAGTTCCACAGGCTACGCCGTATCTGACCATATCGCTCAAGGGTTTGCCCCATATCAAGCTCATGACCATTCCGGCAACCATACTATCTCCGGCACCAATGGTACTTTTTTGATGAACCACGGGAGCAGGTATCTGTTCCATTGTATTTTTTGTGGCCAATAAAGCGCCTTTTGGCCCTAAGGAAACGACAAGAACTTCGCAATCATGACGCTCTAAAAACTGTTGGGCCAAGGGCTTCAAGTCTAAATCGGTTATAGAAGCCACCCCACATAGGGCCCCTAGTTCGGCCAAATTGGGCTTCAACATATAAACTTTTGACTTAGCGGCTTCCATAAGCGCTTCGCCCGAAGTGTCAAGAATAAACCGGACTTCTTTTTTTTCGGCCATGCGACCTACTTTTAAATAGAAGTCCTCTGGTACATGGGGAGGAAGTTTTCCACTGGCCACCAAATAGTCCCCTTCATGGAGTCGTTGTTCGAGTTGTGTTAAGGCAGATTTCCATTCTACTTCCTTTACGGGCGGACCCGGCATCCCAAATCGATATTGCTGGTTCGTAGTGGTATCGGTTACCGCAAGGTTTTCTCGGGTCCATCCCTCAATGGGAATTACCGATTGTTCTATGTTTTGTTCGGTTAAGAGCTTTTTTAAAAATTCTCCCGTTGGCCCACCTGCAAAGTAGCTACAAAGTGATGTTCCCCCTAATTTTCGAATGGCCCGTGATACGTTTATGCCTCCGCCACCGGCATCATAACTGGGTTCGGCACAGCGTAATTTCGTGTTAGGGCTCATGCCTGCCACGGTAGTGCTTTTGTCAATTGCAGGGTTTACGGTAAGTGTGATTATTTGTGCCATCTTAGGAATTTTTAATACAGGTTCGTTCGTTTTATCGTAATGGGTAGTGCTCGGTAATATTGAGTTTATCGTCAAAGGCGTACATATGGGGTACACCCGTGGCCACTTCTACTTTGGCGATCTCATCGGATGAAATATGTTCTAAATATTCGATAAGGGCCCGTAATGAATTTCCGTGAGCGGCAATCAATATGGTTTTGCCCTTGGCCAATTCAGGTGCAATGGCCTCAAAAAAGTAATTGACCACTCGTTTTGAAGTATCCTTAAGCGATTCGCCCAAGGGTAAAACAGAGGTGTCCAAGGCCTTATAATTAGAATCGAATTCAGGATTCCTTTTATCGGTGTTGGAAAGGCTGGGAGGGGGCGTATCGTAACCTCTACGAACGCTTAAAAAGAAGGCTTCACCTACCTCTTTTAGCACTTCGTCCTTGTTCTTTCCCTGCCAATCGCCATAATGTCTTTCGTTCAACTTCCAGCTATAGCGGGTGTCTACGTGCATCATCTCTGCCGTTTCCAATATGATCCAGGCCGTGCGGATGGCTCTTTTTAGATAGGAGGAGAAACAAAGGTCTATCTCAATAAGGTTGGATTTTATCAGTTCCCCGGCTTTTCTAGCTTCTTCCATACCTTCCGGTGCCAAGTCAATGTCCGTCCATCCCGTAAAAACATTTTTTACGTTCCAAAGACTTTTTCCGTGCCTGACCAATATTAATTTTCCCATGATAGGCTTATTTTATTTCGTTTTTACAAGCATTTCCTTTTTCCATACATTCCAAATTGTCAAAGGTGATTTGTGAAATGTTTTCAAGGGCGGTATCGGTCAAAAAGGCTTGGTGACTGCTGATCAATACATTTCTAAGGGTCATTAAACGGGCCATGGCATCATCTTGAAGGATATCATCGGAATGGTCCTCAAAATAGAGTCCTTTTTCCTCTTCATAGACATCCATCCCGAAATAGCCTATTTGCCCAGATTTGAGTCCGTTTATGACATCTTGGGTATTTACTAAGCCTCCCCGGCCGGCATTGATCAGCATCACCCCTTTTTTCATTTTCGAAATCCTATCCGCATCAATAAGATGATGGGTCTTTTCGTTTAGGGGGGCATGAAGGGTAATAATATCGGATTGCTGGCACAAGGCATCCAGATCGGTATAAGTGGCATCGTATTTTTCTACCAAGGATTTATCTTCAACAATGTCATAAAGCAATAGTTTACAGCCAAACCCATGTAAAATCTTGGCCACTACGCGTCCAATTTTTCCCGTGCCTATGATGCCTACCGTTTTTCCGTTCATATCAAAGCCGACGAGCCCGTTCAACGAAAAATTCATTTCCATTATCCGGTAGTGGGTTCTGACCAATTTGCGGTTGAGGGCCAGCATGATGCCTACCGTAAATTCGGCAATGGCGTAGGGCGAATATTCGGGCACCCGTGCCATGCGGATACCCAACTTTTTTGCATGGGGCACATCTATATTATTAAAACCGGCCGAACGTAGGGCTACATATTGAACACCAAGTTCGTGCAATCGGTCTAAGATGGGGGCAGAAGCATTGTCTTCGGTGAAGATACATATGGCATCACAGCCTTTGGCCAAATCTACCGTATCCAAGCTCAGGTAAGTATCGAGCATTTTTAGGCTATGCTTGCCGTTATTGGCATTTTGCAGATAGTCCCTTTCCCAATTATGTACATTGAATATTGCTATTTTCATTTTTAAGTTCTAGTATAATTCAAAACTAATGGATATTGACCTTGACATTAATTACTGCTTTGGGCCATACCATATCCGATTTTGTTTTTCTCAGCTTTAGTGATGTTTTTGATACCGGCGATCAATGCATCGGGATTAAAGGATATGGAGTTGATGCCTTTTTCCACAAGAAATTGGGCAAATTCGGGGTAGTCACTTGGCGCCTGGCCACAAAGTCCTATTTTAGTATGGGTCTTACGGGCCGATTCGATGACCATGGCAATCATCTTTTTCACCCCGATATCGTTGATATCAAAAATGTCGCTCAACAATTCGGAGTCTCTATCCACACCCAAGGTCAACTGTGTCAAATCGTTGGAGCCGATTGAAAATCCGTCGAAGTATTCGGCAAATTGCTCTGCCAAGATGATGTTGTTGGGTATTTCGGTCATCATATACAGTTGAAGTCCGTTTTCCCCTCGTTTCAAACCGTTTTTTTCTAAAACCGATACGACTTTGGCAGCTTCTTTTAGGGTACGACAGAAGGGAATCATAACTTTTACGTTGGTAAGGCCCATAGTTTCACGTACCCTTTTCAATGCCATGCACTCTAATGCAAAGGCGTCTTGGTATTTGGGGTTGTAGTACCTCGATGCTCCCCTGAACCCTAACATTGGGTTAGATTCTACGGGTTCAAATTCGGTTCCGCCTATTAAGTTGGCATATTCGTTGGTTTTAAAATCACTGGTACGAACGATAACGTCTTTGGGGTAGAAGGCTGCTGCAATTGTGGCAATGCCTTCGGCAAGTTTGTGCACAAAATAATCGGACTTATCAGGGTAGTGGTGCGTTAACTTCTGAATCTTCTCTTTAACGGCAGGGTCTTTCAACCTATCAAAATGTTTTAAGGCCATGGGGTGGATTTGAATGGAGTTGTTGATAACGAACTCTAAGCGCATTAAGCCCACTCCAGCAGAAGGGTAAAATGAATATTTGAAGGCTTGTTCGGGATCGGCCAAAATAAGCATAGCTTGGGTTTTCGGATTTCCAAGGGCGGCAATATCCACTTCGTTTTCATTCCATTCCAAGAGTCCGTCATAAACAATACCGGTATCGCCCTCGGCACAAGAAATCGTGATGTCTTGTCCGTCTTTAATGACCTTGGTGGCATTGTTGCTACCAACTATTGCTGCGGCACCTACTTCCCGTGCCACGATGGCCGCATGACTGGTTCGCCCGCCTTGGTCCGTGATAATACCTGCTGCTTTTTTTAGAATGGGGTCCCAATCGGGATTGGTACGTTCGGTAACGAGGATTTCTCCTTTTTGTAGTTTGTCGGATTCTTCAGGACTGTGTAATATACGGGCCTTACCGGAAGAGATTTTATTGCCGAGGCCCATTCCGCGGGTAATTTCCTTTCCCTTGTTCAGTAAGGTATAGGTATTGATTTTGAGTTTGTTCTTTTTGGCACTCTGTACGGTCTCTGGCCTGGCCTGTACGATAAAAAGTTCATTGGTGAGTCCGTCCTTCGCCCATTCAATATCCATAGGGCGTTGGTAATGGTCCTCAATAATCAATGACCACTGTGCCAGTTTTACCACTTCGGCATCGGTAAGTACGTACTGTTCTTGTTTTTCCACCGGAGTATCAAGGTTCACGGTACCGCTTCCCGATTTATCGTAGACCATGGTTTTTTCCTTACTGCCCAAACGTCTAGAGACAATAGGTTGTTCAACACCATTTTTTAGACTGGGCTTAAAAACAAAATAATCATCGGGGTTTATGCTGCCCTGTACGATATTCTCGCCCAATCCATATATGCTGGAGACCATTACTACTTGGTCAAAACCCGTATCGGGGTCTAGGGTGAAGTTTACCCCGGAAGCGGCCAAATCTGAGCGGACCATCATTTGTACACCAATGGAGAGGGCTACCTTGGTATGGTCAAAACCGTTGTCTTCCCTGTATTTGATGGCCCGGTCGGTAAATAACGAGGCATAACATCTTTTACAGGCATCTATAAGCTCATCTTTCCCCTTTACGTTTAAATAACTTTCTTGTTGGCCCGCAAAACTGGCGTTGGGTAAATCTTCGGCCGTAGCGCTACTGCGTACCGCCAGTGAAATATCTCCTTTATACTTTTTTGCTAAGGAATCGTATCCTTCTTTAATGGCTTCCTTTATATCTTCAGGAAGCTCGGTGCCCAGTATAGCCTTTCTCACCGAGGCCCCAATTTCCTTTAAGTTCGAAAAATCTTTAGTATTCAATTTTGCCAAAAGGCCAAAAATTTCGTCCTGTATATGTACTTCTTGTAAAAAATGCCAGTATGCTTCCGCTGTGGTAGCAAAGCCATCAGGTACCTGTACGCCTTTAGAGGTCAGCTTTTGGAACATTTCACCTAAGGATGCATTTTTTCCACCTACGGTAGGAACATCGTTAATGTCAATTTCGTTAAAGTGACGTATGTAATTTTTCATGGCTATGTGTTTATAAGGTCGTTCCCGACCAAGATTTCAGAATACGAATCTCCGATGATTCCCTGCCAATGGAAATGACCTAGGTCATACCCCATTTTTTCTTCCATGACTTAGGTCATTTCCTCTGGAACTACGGGGCCATACTTTTACCACCTCATTTACAAGCAGAGAAGTATGGCAAGGGATGTAAATCATAACAGTACCCCCATTTTCGGTAGCGTAGTTGCCGTACAGGGAAGTGTAGTGGACATTTGGTTCGATAGCGACTTGCCCTCGATCAATACTGTAATACGTACTGGGCCCGATAATACCATTGTTGTCGAGGTGTTATCACAACTAGATGAGCATAGGGTCAGGGCCATTGCCTTAACGCCTACACAGGGTTTGGCAAGGGGAATGGTAGCGGAAACCGATGGCGGACAGTTATCTGTTCCTGTAGGCAAAGAAATCATGGGACGTATGTTCGATGTCTTTGGCAATACTATCGACCACGGAGAAGCTTTATCGGAATTGCCTCGTAAAAGTGTACACCAATTGCCGCCACCCCTATCTAAACGCTCTACAAAATCTGAAATTTTTGAAACTGGAATAAAGGCTATCGATGTCATGGTGCCCTTACAACATGGTGGTAATGCCGGTTTGTTCGGTGGGGCAGGTGTTGGCAAAACGGTACTGTTGACCGAGATGATCCATAATATGGTGGGCTATCACCAGGGTATAAGTATGTTTTGCGGTATTGGTGAACGTTGCCGTGAAGGCCATGAACTGTACCATGATATGAAAAAGGCCGATGTACTGAAAGATATGGTGATGATGTTCGGGCAGATGAACGAACCGCCCGGAGCGCGCTTTCGGGTAGGTCATGCCGCTTTGACCATGGCAGAATATTTTAGGGATGACGAACATCGTGATGTGCTTTTGCTTATCGATAACGTGTTTCGTTTTATTCAAGCGGGGATGGAAGTTTCCGGCCTTATGGGGCAAATGCCCTCAAGATTGGGCTATCAACCTACTTTGGGTACCGAACTTGCAAAATTGGAAGAGCGGATAGCCAATACCGATACAGGGGCCATTACCAGTATACAGGCCGTATATGTACCTGCGGACGACCTGACGGATCCCGCGGCGGTACATACCTTTTCCCACCTTTCGGCCTCGATCACTTTATCAAGGAAGAGAGCGGGCGAAGGACTTTTCCCTGCGATAGACCTATTGCAGTCAAGCTCCAAAATGGCAACTCCTGGGGTTATTGGGGAGCGACACTACCACCTTCTACAGCAAATAAAACAAACCTTGGCCCAATATGAGGAGCTAAAGGATATCATAGCCATGTTAGGTTTGGAACAACTCTCGGTAAATGACCGGGCTATTGTAAACCGGGCGAGGCGCTTAGAACGGTTTTTTACACAACCCTTCTTTACTACGGAACAGTTTAGCGGACTCAAAGGGAAAGGCGTAAAATTAGAAGAGGCCCTTGATGGTTGCGAACGTATTCTCAAAGATGAATTTAAAGATTTGCCAGAGCGTGCTTTCTATATGGTGGGCACCATAGACGAAGCTATCGAAAAGGCTAAAAAGGAACAAAGTAAAAAAGAAAGCAAAGCTGGGACACAAAACGCGGCTACTTCTGATAAAGAGATAGCAAAGGCATAGAACGAAACAAAAAACCATGGAGCTACATATTTTACTTCCGTTTAAGATATTCCTGAAAATTTCAGGGGTGCGGCGTATCGTAGTAGATACCAATGCCGGTTCCTACGGTTTTTTGCCCCATAGGCTCGATTGCGTTGCCGCGCTGGTTCCGGGAATATTGATATATGAGACGGAGGATGGACAAGAACACTATGTAGCGGTGGATGAAGGTATACTCACGAAAAGGGACGCCTATGTAGGGATATCGGTACGAAATGCCATTGCGGGGGCTGATCTAGGAAAATTAAGGGATGCCGTAGAGCGAGAATTTATCGATCTAGATGAAAAGGAAAGAGACGTGCGGAAGGCGGTGGCCAAACTGGAAAGTGAATTTATTCAAGGGATTAAAAAACTTCGTCAATCATGAGTGGGAAAACCGTGAATAAGAAAAGGGGAAAGGGCTTTTTAGATCAAGTGGATAGTAAGGAAAAACAAATGTTACAGGCCCGAAATGAAGAGAAAAGGAGTGAGTGGAGGGGCTTTGGCACTTTTGGGATGGTGGGGTGGTCCGTTGCCGTACCGACCGTATTGGGAGCTGTGTTAGGACTATGGTTGGACAAGAGATACCCACAGACTTTTTCATGGACGCTGACCTTGTTACTTGCCGGTCTGTTTGTCGGTTGTGCCCTTGCCTGGCAGTGGATAGACAAAGAGAATAAATCAATGCACGAACATAAAAATAAAAAAGATGAATGATTTAGTAATGACCTTATCCGTGCTCTTTGGTGGAGCTTGCCTTGGATTCCTGTTTTTTGGAGGTCTCTGGTTTACATCAAAAAAGATGCTATCGTCTAAAAAGCCGGTATTGTGGTATTTGGGAAGTTTGTTCATAAGGGTGGGCCTTACCCTTTTGGGATTCTATTATATGGGCCAAAACAATTTTAAGTATATGTTGATTTGTCTTTTGGGCTTTGTTGCCGCCCGTTTTATGGTCATTCGGATGACCAAGACCAAAGCGATGAAACCCGTACCTGTAGAAAAGGAATATTGATATGGAACTGAGTCCTGACGAAACGATTTTTTGGCAAAATGGCTTTATCACCATTAACCTAACCTTGGTCACCACTTGGGTGTTAATGTTCGTACTGGTGGTGGCATCTGTTTTGGTAACCCGAAAACTGCGTAGCGATTTAAAGATATCGCGGTGGCAATGCATTTTGGAAATGCTCGTAACCGGAATGAACCAACAGATAAAGGAAGTGGGACTAAAGAAGTCGGAAAAGTTTTTGGGCTTTATTGGAACCCTGTTCATTTTCATTGCCTTTGCCAATTTGTGTATTATTTTCCCAGGCTATGAACCGCCCACCAGTTCCCTGTCTACCACGGTGGCTTTGGCGCTCTGTGTTTTTCTGGCGACACCCCTTTTCGGTATTGCGGAAAACGGGGTCTTGGGCTATTTGAAAACCTTTATAGAGCCTACGTTCATAATGCTTCCCTTTAACATTATTAGTGAAGTGTCTCGTACCTTGGCATTGGCGGTTCGCCTCTTCGGTAATATAATGAGCGGGGGACTTATTGTAAGCATCCTCTTGAGTATAGCGCCCTTGTTCTTTCCGGTGTTAATGACGGTTTTAGGGCTTATAACAGGGGTTATACAGGCCTATATATTTAGCATTTTGGCAACGGTTTATATTGCTGCCGCAACCGAGGAATCGGACAAAAAGAAGGCTCGGGTCAAGAAAATGAAACACAAATCTATAAGGGTAACGAACTCAAAATGACAAGGAAGGGTATTCCTTTTTTAAATTAATTCAAAACTGGTTTAACAATAAAATTTAACACTATGGATAATACTACGATAATCGCTATGGTCTCAATTATTACCGCAGGTATAACAACGGGAATCGGTTGTATGATACCGGCACTGGGGCAGGGTAAGTCTATTTCAACGGCATTGACTTCAATGGCCCAACAACCCGACGCAAGTCAGACGGTGACGCGAACGCTTTTTGTGGGGCTGGCCATGCTTGAATCTTTGGCCATCTATTGTTTTGTGATTTCAATGATCTTGATTTTCGCCAATCCTTTCTGGAACCATTTCATCGCTAAATAAATAAAACATGAAAATCGACTGGTTTACCGTAATAGCCCAAATCATCAATTTCTTGGTGTTGATGTGGTTATTGAAACGTTTTCTCTATAGGCCCATTTTAGCTTCCATAGATGAACGGGAAACGAATATAAAGAAGCAACTCTTGGATGCTGAATCGCAAAAAAGGGAAGCGGCCAAGGCAAGGGACGAATTCAACCACAAAAATGAGATTTTTGATAAGGAGAAGGATGAGTTAATGCGAAAGGCAGCTATGGAAGCCAAGGCCGAAGGGGATAGGCTAAGGGAAAATGCGAGAAATGAAGCCAATGAACTGAAGGAGCGCTTGGAAAAGGCTTTTGCCGAAGACCAAACCATCAAAAACAATGGTATGGCGAAAAGGATAAAGGGCAAAGTGCTCGATATTACCCGAAAAACCCTGAAAGACCTGTCGTCCGCTAGTCTGGAAGGGCAAACCCTTGAGGTCTTTTTAAATAAAATAAAGGGCTTGCAAGCCGATGAAAAAATAAAACTTTCAAAAGCCCTTGAGGGAGGCAAACCCATATTGGTACACAGTACTTTTCCGCTATCGGAAAAACAACGGGAAGCCATACGAACCGCGGTAAAAGGCTTGTTGAAAACAGAAGCTGTTCTTGAGTTTAAAACCCGACCGGAATTGATCAACGGAATTGAAATGTTGTCGAATGGTTATAGGTTGTCTTGGAGTATAAGGGACTATTTAAAACCTTTTGAAGAAGCTGTGGAAATAGAAAGCTAGATAGAACGGAAATCGAAATGAAATGGGAGCAACGGATTATAAGGGTTTAGTAGACGATACGTTTAATGAACTTGCCAAACAAACGGAACATCACGAGTTCAAGCTATCGCCAAAAGAAATAGGGCGTGTTACCAGCGTTTCCGCCGGTGTGGTAAAAGTATCGGGCTTGCCTAATGCGGGATATGAGGAGTTGTTGAAATTCCCGGGAGACTTGTACGGTATTGCCTTTAATATCGATGAAGATGAAATCGGCGCCATTCTCTTGGGAGAGGATTCCGATTTAAATACCGGTGACCTTGTTGAACGTACGAATCGCGTAATGGACGTTCCTGTGGGCAAGGCCCTCCTTGGAAGGGTCATTGGGCCATTGGGCCAGGCTATGGATGAAAAAGGGGCGATTTCCTATGAAAAAAGACTACCTATCGAAAGGAGTGCGACACCTATTATGGACCGTGCCGGGGTCAGCATGCCCTTACAAACGGGAATTAAGGTAATAGATGCCCTTATTCCCATAGGGCGGGGGCAAAGGGAATTGATTTTGGGTGATCGGCAAACCGGGAAGACGGCCATTGCTTTAGATACCATAGTCAATCAAAAAGATAAAGATGTCATTTGTGTCTATTGCGCCATTGGGCAACGGGCATCATCGATTGCCAAGGTTATTGCCGATTTAAAGGAAAATGGAGCCATGGGGTATACCATCGTTATGGTAACCGAGGGGAATAATTCACCAGGGCTTCAATATATTGCTCCCTATGCGGCTACGAGTATAGCCGAATATTTTATGGAGATGGGGAAGGATGTGCTTATCGTTTATGATGATTTAACGAACCACGCTAGGGCGTATCGTGAGCTTTCCCTATTGTTGAAAAGACCTCCGGGACGCGAGGCCTTTCCCGGCGATATATTTTATATCCATTCCCGACTGTTGGAGCGTTCTACTCATTTAAGCGAAGAACTCGGAGGTGGTTCGTTGACCGCCCTTCCTATAATCGAAACCGAGGCACAGAACATTTCGGCCTATATACCTACCAATTTGATTTCAATAACCGATGGACAGATTTATCTATCGCCCAAACAATTTGAATTGGGTATTCTACCTGCGGTTGAGGTGGGTAAATCGGTTTCTCGAGTGGGGGGAAAGGCCCAGCTACCGGCCTATAGGGCCATTACGGGCGACTTAAAACTTGGGTTTTCCCAGTTTGAGGAATTGGAGACCTTTGCCCGTTTTGGTTCCCACTTAGATGAAGAAACAAAAAAGGTGATAGAACACGGTAAGCGTATTCGGGAAGTTCTCAAACAGAATGAACTAGAACCCTTATCCGTAGCGGAACAAATAGGTGTACTTCTGGCCCTCACCCAAGGCCTTTTTGATACGATTCCTATTGCAGATATGCATGAGGCCGAAAAGGCGGTCATAAAAAACATAGACGCCTTGCCTGAGTCCGTTCAAAAAAGCTTTTACTCTAATGATGTTGTAGACGAGACTGGGCGGGAAAGCATATTAGCGGCAGCCAAAAGGGCACTTAGCGCCTTTCAAGCGGAAGGGTAAGCACCAAAAATAAGAGGCATGGATTCATTGGAAAGTTTAACGAGACAGATTACCGGGGCCAAGGAGCTTAACTCCATAGTGCGTACTATGAAGGCTATGGCCGCCGCTAATATTGGCCAGTATGAAAGGGCCATGGAATCTTTAGGGGATTATTGGGCCAACGTTTCTTGGGGACTTGTAGCATATTTAAAATACATCGGATTGGAAAGCCCTATTGTAAAGCAGGGCGAAAACCCTAAAAAAGGCCCGAAATCTATTTGCGCTATTGTTTTTGGATCGGATCAAGGTTTTGTCGGGCAGTTTAACGATGCCCTTTCGGAATACGTGCAAGAGTCCTTATCCGCTCACGAGGGGAAAATGGAAATCTGGACCGTAGGGGTGCGCGTACCTCTATTGTTGAAGGATAGGGGCATGACCGTAACCAAGGAATTCAATCTACCCAACTCCATTCACGCCATTACCGCCCTTATCGGGTCTATTTTGCTGCAGATAGAGGAAAACCATGAGAATGGAAGCATAGATGAGTACTACCTTTTTCATAACCATTTGGAAAAGGAAGGTTCTTACCGACAGGAAAAATCACGTCTATTTCCCCTAGATGTAAAATGGCAACAAGAAAACGGACGCTTAAAATGGCCTTCCCCAAAACAACCCGAAGTGATTGGCGACAGTGCTAGGCTTATAGGGAGTTTAATTCGTGAATATCTCTTTGTTAGCCTATATAAAACCTGTACGGAATCATTGGCCTGTGAAAATTTAAGCAGGTTGAATGCCATGCAACGCGCAGAAAAGAACATTGAAGAATTGCTCGATGATATAGGCCACACCTATCATCGTTTAAGGCAAAGTTCAATAGACGAAGAACTTTTTGATGTGGTCTCCGGTTTTACGGCCCTGAAGAAAGACAGGAAGTTGGGGGGCTAACACCAAGCGTATCGACCAAGGGTACTATGGCACGCTAAAGGCCGGTTTATACCTGTTTCCAGATTTGGATAGGTGTTCCGTGTTCATTAACCCCATCATAGTTTTTTTAGGTCTCGCGACGCCTACCGGTAATCTCAAGGATTTTGATTATATATATGATAGGATTGCCCCTAGAATAGGATTTACTTGAAAACTCATTGATAAATTCAACATTTTTATGCTCCTGCCTATGGATAATCCCTTTTATGCCTTCTACAAAGGTATGAAGTTTCTCTTTGGCCTTTTCGCCATTAAGCTCTTCAAATTCGCCAAGGACAAGGGCGGATTCCCAATTCACCATGGATTGGATTTCTTCCACTACCAGGGAAACGGATGAATTTTTTCTCAATGCATTCACTTTATGACCTTCCGTGGTGTAGCTTATGAGAGTATTGTCCTCAGGGTCGAAATAGTACGTTATGGGTACTACATAGGGTTTTCCGTCTGAGATATACGCCAGATGGCCGGTGTAATTTTTTCTAAGGATACTGGTACTTTCACTAACTGAGATTTCATTCATAAATGGGGTGTTTTATAAGTATTAAGGTTTGAATGATGGGGCTTCTATTTTATTGGAAGGGAACTTCATGTTTAAGTTAAGCTAATTATTTAATTCAGCCATTTGTTTTTCAATTATTTAGCTAGGTCTTATCCGTTTGTATGCGGGCAAATCGGTTAACAGGGGTGAAGGTATTACAGTATTAAAAAACGCCATATGATTTATGTCATATCATCATGGGGCGATTAAAAGAGTATAGCTTCTATACGTCTTTACTAGGTGTTTACTGTAATTACGCATTTATTGTTTTTGATTCTTTTCCTGTTGCTTTTCCTGTTTTTTGAAATAGCCACGGGTCAAAAAATTATGTTTTAAGGCTTCCATGTTTTCGTTGAATTTGACCAGCCCCTCATCTACGTTCTTTACGGAGTTTTGAAGCTGGTGTACCAAGGTGGTATCCGTTGCCAAATAGTTTATGGCCCCTTTGCCTTTGTTTATCCGGTCTACTATGGTGTTGAGGTTTTTTGCGGTTCCCTCAATTTCTACGGATGCGTTTTCAAGGTTATCCAATACATTTCGGATTTTTGCCCCGGAAAGCGAGTCGCCCAAGAGGGTTCCGGCAACACTTTCCTTTGAATTGAAATGTTGTACAAGTTCATTTAGTTTATGCATGGTCGTGCGGGCATCGTTACTGGTCTGTTTTAGGTTGACCAAGGTCTGTTTTAAGTCACCTCCCATAAGCGTGTCATTGAGTAAACGGCCCAAGGTTCCGTCTCCGTTATTGATAGAGCGGGTAATATGAAGGAGCTGCTCGGTCAATAGGGCGGCATTTTCATTGGTTACGCTTAAGGTATTCATCATATCCGCAGTGGCCACTCCACTAAACGAATTGATTTCATCCCCAGATTCAACATAGGGTGCTTCGCCTACGCCAGGAACGATGTTAATGATCATACTGCCCACTAGGCCATCTGAGCCGATATTGGCTATAGCGTTTTTTTTGATGTGTTTTTGCATTTTGGCATCGATGAGCATATCTACCTCGATTGTGGTATCGTTGATCATTTCAATATACTTTACCGTACCGATGCTGATACCGGCATAACGAACATTGTTGCCATTCTGTAGCCCCCGTATGTTCTTAAAGCTAACCTTTAGGGTAAAGCTATTGCCGAACATGTTTTGTTGGTTTCCGATGAAATAGATGACCAGAACCAGTAGTGCCGTACCTATGAGAACAAAAATCCCTAACCTAAATTTCTCCGATGCTGATTTTTCCATAATCTATTTTTTAAAGAAGGCCTCTATTTTGGGGTCCTTAGATTGTGAGAGTTGGGCGTAGCTACCTTCGGCGTAGTTGATACCATCGACCAATAGGATCATTCGGTCCGAGATGACCCTGGCACAATCGACATCGTGTGTTATGATTAATGAAGAGGTGCCATATTTTAACTGTATGTTGCGCATTAATTCAATGATTTCCTTGGAAGTGATCGGGTCTAAGCCGCTTGTAGGCTCATCGTAAAGAATGATTTTTGGGCGTAAGATCAATGTTCGGGCCAAGGCTACCCTTCTTTTCATTCCTCCCGACAGTTCTTCTGGCATCAGGTCGATGGTATGTGCCAGCCCCACATTTTCCAAGGCTTCGACTACCAAGGCCTGGGTATCTGTCTGTTTTCCGAATTTCTCCTTGTGCCGTCGTAAAGGGAACTCCAAATTTTCACGTACCGTCATTGAATCGTACAATGCGCTTCCCTGAAATAGGAAACCGATATCGGAGCGGAGTTCATCGAGGGTTTCGCGATCTAGGTTTTTAATTTCCTTCCCCATAACCGAAATATACCCCGTATCGGGTTGAATAAGACCCACCAAACACTTTATCATCACTGATTTTCCCGAGCCCGATTTCCCCATGACCACTAGGTTCTCGCCCTTATGCAATTTCATATGGAAGCCATTGAGCACCTTATGGCCCGAAAAACTCTTATAGAGATCTTTGATTTCCATGATCACCTCCTTTGTAGGGGCTTTAGGACGATCCTTTACGGGTATGTTTTTCTCTTCATCCATCATACGTCATAAAAAATATTCGAGATAAAAACAGCCACAAAATCAATAACGAACAAGAGCAAGGAAGCCATTACTACGGCCGTATTGGCGGCAATACCGACACCTGCCGTTCCCTTTTTACTGTAAAAGCCCTTGTAGCAACCTACGATTCCAATGGCAAAACCAAAAAAGAAGGTCTTGATGGTAGCGGGTATAATATCGGTATAGGTCAGTACATCAAAAACAGTATTGAAATAGAGCTGAAAGGAAACGTTTCCTTCTATATTTTCAACCAAGGCCGATCCGAAAAGGGCAACGGCATCACTCACGACCACAAGTAGGGGGAGCATCATTATAGATGCCATAACGCGTGTGACCACCAAAAATTTAAAAGGGTTGGTTCCCGATACTTCCATGGCGTCAATCTGTTCGGTAACCCGCATCGATCCCAGTTCCGCACCTATACCCGAAGATATCCTTCCGGCACAGACCAAGGCGGTGATTACGGGCCCGAGTTCGCGTACGATCGAGATTCCTACCATATTGGGCATCCAAGAAACGGCACCGAACTGTATCATGGTCGGTCGTGATTGTAGGTCCATGACCAGGCCAATAATAAAACCGGTGACCAATACCAAGGTGAGGGATCGATAGCCAATTTGATAACACTGTCTCAAAAACTCATTGAATTCATACGGTGGCCGCAAGGCTTCCTTGAAAAAACGAGCCGCGAAATAGGAGAGCTCCCCGATCTCGATCAGCCATTGCCTTATCTTTTTTGGAGTCTTGAAGTTCAAATCTATTTTCTGAATTGGTTACATGCGTAACCTCAAATGTAAAGGTCTTACGAGGGGTTTTGAATGATTTGGGTCATGCCAAGAAAAAAAAGCATATTGGTCAAAATGCTGATGTGGGTCATTCTTGTTGGCATAGCCAAGGTTTAATTTTGTGCGATCCCGTTTTTCTATGGGGGAGTTTATATGAAATCAATGGGCAATAGAAACGGAACAAGTAGTAAAGATCGGTCGGTAAACCTTGACATAAGGAATTATAAGCTTTTGTTGAATGCCCTTTTGATAGGTGTGATCACCGGCCTTTTGAGTTCGATTTTTAGGTTGGTGCTTGCGCGATTATCAACTTTTAGGACAACATTTCAAATAGGACAGGCCGATCAGCTATGGCAAGATTGGTTTTGGCCTATGCTTTTTACTTTTTTCGGTATCTGGTTTTCCATATTCTTGGTAAAAAAATACGCACCTGAAGCCGCGGGCAGTGGTATTCAGGAAATAGAAGGCGCCCTTGATGGTGTACGAGCTGTGAGATGGCGCAAGGTGTTACCGATAAAGTTTTTTGCCTCAATATTCTCCTTGAGTAGCGGCTTGCTCTTAGGCCGTGAAGGACCGACCGTTCAAATAGGGGCCAACGTAGGCAAAATGGTGGAAGATGTTTTTAAACAATCTGTGGAGGAAGATAACCCTTTGATCAGTACAGGGGCCGCATCTGGTTTGGCAAGTGCCTTTAATGCCCCTTTTTCGGGAATTATTTTTGTCATAGAGGAAATGAACGGGCATTTTAAGTTCAATTTTTATTCGCTTGCGGCACTTATGATCGGTGCCGGTTCTGCCGATATGGTGGTCAGGTTCTTGGTAGGAAGCGGGCCGATACTAAAAACTACGATTTTTACTTTTGAAGACTTATCGGGACTATGGCTGTTCGTGGTATTCGGACTCATACTTAGCTTTATTGGGATCGCTTTCAATAAACTGTTGATCGAAGCTTTGGATTTCTTTAAAAAAATAAGGATAAACCCTATGGTCATTGCTTTGGGTATCGCCTTTGTCATTACTGCCGTAGGGCTGTATTCCGAAGATATGATCGGTTCGGGATATAGCACCATTGCGAATGCTTACAGCGATTCCTTTACCTTAAAATTTCTACTGGCCTTATTTGTGGTGCGGTTTTTCCTTTCGATTATGAGTTATGGGTCAGGGGTGCCGGGAGGGATTTTCACGCCCCTTATAACGCTAGGGGTAATTTCGGGAATGCTTTTTGGCGGGATGGCCCAATATTTTTTTCCGGATGTGGTTCAAGACCCGGCCATCTTTGGTGTTGCGGGTATGGCCGGTATCTTTGCCTCGACCATTAGGGCCCCGCTTACGGGATTGGCCCTTTCGGTTGAGATGACGGCAAACTATGAGTTGATTTTACCTCTGATTTTTACTGCGGTTACGGCTTCGGTCTGTACGACAATGCTTGGTAATGCTCCGATATACTCCATTTTGCTAAAACGAATTTTAAACAAGGGGGAGACGGCCGTTTAGAACTGATGATTCAGGTTTAGCGCAATACTTTCTGTTAAATTAGGTTGAAAAGCCCTTCCATAAAACTCATTCGTTTTCAATACGCACCGAAAAATTTTTGCATTCCCATTTCTTCGCTTCTTTCCAATAAAATGTGAACTCCAAGGATGTGGCCTCTTTGTGGCAGGGCTGAATGTCGGTGATAAATAGTCCGATATTAAGGTGCTTTGCCTGCGTTTGATAGGTGGTTTTCCAATGGTCGTCCGTCCAATGAAGGGTACAATCGGCCAAGGTCTCGATCCGTAATGTTTTTCCCTTGGGTAAGACACGGGTTCCGTTATCAAATCGCCACACTTGGTAATCCGATACGGTGTTTTTGCGCAAATACCTTTCACAGGTTTGTTCGGGCATATCAAATACCTTTTTATGGTCTATAGAAATACAGAGTTTGATGTATTCGGCATGGGCCCATGTCAGGGGCATTGCCGACCCTGTATGCCTACCGCGATATAGTCCCTTTTCGGGTATATCGTCTTTGTCCCATATCTGTTCGGGCAGTAAGCCGTTATTGGCAAAGGCATCCATAGCGTTTAGGAGTTTCCGGGCCGATTCGATATGGCCCGCGGCGATTTCATAATGGGCCCTTTCTCCTGTCAATAGGGGCCATGCCCGACCCTTTCCCGTACCGTCATAAGGATCGCCGTTTTCATGTTCCCCATAGCCGTCATTATTGTAGCGGTACCAACAGCTGCCATTGGGGGTGTCGACTTTTAGTTCGGCATCGATTACTTTTAGGGTATTTAAGATTCTTTGGTCATCGGGTGCACGAAGGCCGAACCTGACCAAGGCCAATGCGTCTACGCTGATCAGTTCGTTAATGGGCGTTTTGCCATGGTCAAAATGATGATTTTTTAAATTGATCGTTCTGTCCCCCAATTCAGCAGCGGGAATATCGGCAAAGGGATTGATACGGATGTAATAGCCGTCTACCCCATGTTTTTGTGCTAAGGGCGTACCGGTAACATAGGTTCGGTATTCGATAGTATCGTTCCAAGTATCGGCTGTCTCGCGACAATAGGCGGCTAAGGTTTCTTCCCCGTTTATCTCGGCCAGTTCTGCCCCGGCCAATAAGGCGGCAATTTCTGTGGCCATGGTAAAGGGCGAAAAGCCACTTTCTTCTTCCCATCGGTCTTGGTCGGTATAAGGGCCGTTTATCAATAGGAAGGTAAGGGCCTTTTTGGCCAAGGGCCAATATCGTTTCATACGATTTTTTCCTATGGTGTTGCGCAAATAACCTTTGAGCATTTCCAAAATAGGCAAGGCAATTTGGTCCATTTGAATACCGGTCCAGTTCGGTTCCCCTTGAAGCCACATATTCTGCGGCCAACTCCCATCGGCATTTTGGGTAGACATCAGATAGTTTACAATACGCGATATGTCCGCCTTGGTTTCAAGGGCGTTGAACCCACCGGCACTTTCCACGAGGTCACGGGGCCATACAACGTGGTAACCGCTTTTGTCGGAGTCTCCCTTGGTGTTTCCCCAAGGAATGGAAAGGCTCGCTATGATGCCACCGGGAAAGTTTTTGGCCTCGTGCATACGTAGGGTAGCGGCGCTTGTCTTAAAATTTTTGGCAGATATTTTGGGCAAGGTATTTTGCCAGGTTTGCCACTCTTGTACATATCGTCTTTTTGCAGAGTTAAAACCGTTTAGGATACTCGACCTGGCATGGTTGGCCGCCTCTAAATGGGTGCGGCCAAAACTTATGGCCAAAACAAAGTCATTTTCGCTTAGGTCTATTTCGCCGGTAAGGGCGATATTCCCACGCGAAGCACGCTCATATTGCCATTTTAATTTACCGTGTTGGTGTAAATCTGTCCATCCGTCCGAAGTACCTACAAAGCCGACGGACCGATGCAGCCATTTGGTGGAACAGGCCATGGCCACGGCTATGTCGCCATTTTTGGCGAATAGCATTTCAACCCCCTTATACTCGCCAAGCCAGCCCGAGTTGTTGCCCCCTTCATTGTTTAAATGGGGTGCGAGCAATGCGAATAATTGTAATGGGGATTCGGGATGGTTTGCTTCGAACCTTATACGTTGCAGAATAGTATTGCGAAAAGGATCGGCAATGATTTCCTTGGTAATCTTAAATTTCCCGGAGGGATCGCTATTGACGATATGATAGGCGGGAATACCTTCTTCGATTGTTTTTGTAAAGTGTTCCGTATCTCTTTTTTCCTCAGAAAAAAATCCATGTCCATCCGTAACGATGAGTCCCATATCACGTATACAGGCAATATCTTCACGTGGGTAGTAGGCTTCGTTCAGAATACCGTGGCTAAGGGTGAAAGTTACGTCGGAAGCCGAATTGAGGGCCTTTCCGATTCCTGATTTTGTGCTAGAGCTCCATTTGGCCTCAATTCCTGGAGCACCTGGTGCTTCTCCGTTTTTAGACATATTTTGATAGGATGTATTGAGGTGTTTTATTTGCTTGTGGGCCTTCCTGTCTATCACCAAATCCTGGATAAATAGGAAGCTCAATTTTAGGTGAAAGTTACTTCTTGTTAGGGTGGTGGAACATGATTTGGATCAGTTCCTTTTGAAGCTGGCCGGAAGCTATGTGGGGGTATGAAATTTTCAACGAAACGTATACTTATGATCGCTAAGGGGGCATCTTCTTAGTAAGCGATTGTTTTGGGTGTTCAGATTAACCCTGATCGATTTAAGCGTACTGTTTATACAAAAATGATGACGGTCCATACAAATTAACTCCGCAAGATGCGGGAGTCCGTATATATTTGATTCGTTGATTTCCGTGATACGGTAATTGACAAGACCAACCACCTTCCTTACGAACAAGCCGATTCTTGAGTGCTTGATACAGCTTTCTCCCGATTATTCCCCCTAGAAAATTTTAAGCTCCAATGCCCTTATCAATGGGTATTACGGACTTTGATACATAGGAAAAAGGATAATAATCT
Organism: Zobellia sp. OII3; assembly: GCF_002211465.1. NCBI lineage: Bacteria > Pseudomonadati > Bacteroidota > Flavobacteriia > Flavobacteriales > Flavobacteriaceae > Zobellia > Zobellia sp. OII3. Next base: position 63,683 of record NZ_MWRZ01000002.1, read on the forward strand.
ATATAAAAATGAAAGTGTTATGGTAAAATCATCATCTAAACAGATGCTTTATGGTAAGGTATCTAGTAAAAATGACGGTAGCTCGTTAGAAGGCTTGGCCGTAGAATTGGTAGACGGAAACCTACTTAAAATGAAAGGGGTAAAACCGGCAATAACCGATAAGCAAGGTCGGTTCAGTTTGGCCGTTGAGAGCTCAAAAAAGGAATCGGAACCCAAGGGTTACTTGCAAGTGCTGAACAAAGACGGGGCGCCCATTTTTGTTTCCGATTCCGAAATTTTTTCAAAAGGGGGCGGCTTAGACCAGATTGAGCTTGTCGTGCCGGATGAGGCGATACAGGCGGCATCTTACGACTTCTCAAGATTTCAGTTCAAATCATTGGTAAGCATCAACCCGAATTACTTTGGGGCCTTCGAAAAGCTAAAGCTACCGATAAAGGTACCGGTCATACAGCCGAAGAAGGGAGATACCAAGTATGAAGAACTTGAATGTATAGGGCTCTACCCTGAAACCGACGAACTGGAGGCGGTTTTTAAAGTGAAATTGCCTTACGGATACGGAGGTGAACTATGCGGCTCTGGCAGTAAGGAATTCATTGCTTTTTATGTGGACTATGGTTCGGGATTTGAACCAGTCGGCCCAGCGGTTTCGGTAAGCGCACATAACCTCGGGGCGGCCCGAAAAGGCCCCTTGTGCTATGCGGTAAAACAGGTTGTGGATTTTGAAAAAAAGAGCTGTAAAACCCCTTACTTGGTAAAGGTAAGGGCTATTTTAAGTTGGAATACCCCACCTATGGGACCCCATTATGTACCTACTTGGGGTAATGTAAAAGAGGCGTGGGTACAAATTAACCCAAGTAAAAAAGCATGGGAGATTCTTACAGGTGATTTCAAGGAACTAAGCCTCGTAAAATCGTATAGCGACCTGCAGCATCTCAAGAAAGAACTCCTAGAGAAAGTGAAAGGTTCGCTTGACTATAACAAAAAAGACCTTGAGGAAGACCGTGTCGATTTTAAGGAGAACATTTTAAAGAACCCGAATTATTACGCGGGAATGGCAGATGAAAACGAGATCCAGAGTGCCTATGATCAAGTCCATATGCTACCGCCCGAGATCTTGGAAAAATTCAAGCCAAAGTTGATCGATCCCAAATGGCTGTTTCCGATTAAACCCTTGAAGTACAACACTTCGTTTGAGGAACTGAGCTGTGTAGGCCTGTTCCCCGAACAAAATACGCTCGAGGCGGTAGTAGCGGTAAAACGCCAAAATGGTTATAAGGGCGATCTGTGTAGCTTGGGCAGTGAAGAGTATGTTGCCTTTTATGTCGATTGGGGCGATGGTCTAGGCTATCGCCACGAGGGTACCCGATTTTTTAAGGTACATGACATCCCTAGAAACGTCAACCCCTTAATGTATGCGGTGAATCTTCGGGTAGACGATATGGATAGAAAGTTGAAATCATGTAAGGTGGAAAATATAATAAAGGTAAGGGCCATCCTCAGTTGGGAAGTCGCTCCTACCGGACCGAATTATAGACCTGCATGGGGCAATGTTAAGGAATGTCGCGTTCAGGTAAGAACATATGATGGGGCCAATAATAAATGCGAGATCCAACATGTGAACAAGGTCTTGGTCGAAGATATTAATAGCGATGGCTATGCTCGTAAATACATCAACAGTACGACCTTATCGCCAAATCTGTTCGACCGTCCGTTCGGACATATTGTTGCGATCTGGGGCCATATAAATGTGCCGACAAGCAAGTATTTTCGAATGCTCTTCCGGAAAGAGAGCGAAAGTTCATGGACTGTAGTTGAAGACGGAAGAAGGTATAAGCAAGGATTGTTCACTATAGGCCTGCGCGTACCCGATGAAAACGGATGGTTCCGTATAGATGAGTATAATAACGATTTGGGGAATTATAGCGACACCCCTCTGGCGAATTGGGATTCGGAAAGTAGAACAGGTAAATACCGCCTGCGTTTAGAGTGTGCGGACGCCTCAAAAACACCGATTCAATCATGCGAGGTCTCGGTTTTCTTGGACAATAAAAACCCAGAACATTATGGTTTTACCGATAGCCCCATACCACAACTGGGACTTACCGTAAAGAACAGTGCGGGTGAGGTAAAAGAATGTGGCAAGTACAAAGGAGCTGAAAAGGTACTGGTTTATGGTAATTTTAAAGATGACCACTTCAACGCTTTTTCGTTAGAGATATTTGGCGGAAACTTGCCCTCTGCAGGTATAAAGATAACCCCTGCCGTAAATCGCTACGATGAAGGGGGCAAGCTCGATAGCAATGGGATTGTAGGAGCTAGCGATCCTGGAAAAGGCAAGTTGTTGACGACAATCGATAATATGGCTGCCGATCCTATCAATGCCAATGTTGACTGTGCCTATGGAATACGAATGGTAACTTCGGATAGGGCTATTCTGGGAAGCTTTTCCGGTTATGTCTTTAGACGTAGCTCACATTCCAAGGCGTCTTACGTAACCTTTAACTGGGCGCCATAAATAATTTTTGATTAAGGAGAAGGCCAACTCGGATGTATCTGTGTTGGCTTTCTTTGTTTATCGGTGATGGTAATATCGGTCATGGAGAAGGTCGGAACCTCTTTGATATCGGCCGCCCCAAACTAAAGGGTAGGGCGGTAGAAGACCTTAAGGGATTGAAGAAAAGGCTAGGCCATGTTGTAGATATATAAATGGACAAAAACTAGGGAGGTCTAAAAGGAAAGATTGAAGTGCTCGTGCATTATTCCCCTTATAGCTTCTTCGTTTAGAGGCTTGTACATCATATCCTTGATTTCCCTATACTTGGTCATTTTATCGGCATCACTGGGTATAATGGAAGTAGTCAATAAGATTACCCGGGTATTGATCTTTGATTTTGGGTCTAGTTCACTATATAGGTCCATAAACTCCCATGCATCCATGGTGGGCATATTTATGTCGATGAATATGAGTTCGGGAAAGTCTTCCGCATTGCTGAGATAGTCGATAGCTTTTTGCCCCATAGTAAAAGCCAAGATGTTTTCCGCACAATTGACCCGTCTTAAGTAAGTTTCGTGAATGAAGTTTGTAGCGTTGTTATCGTCTACAAGTACGATGGTATTTATCATAGTAAAGAAAGTTATAGATTTAAGTTAAAGTGAAAGGTACTTCCCTTTCCCATTTCTGATTCCACCCAAATTTTTCCGTTATGAAGCTCTACGATCTTTTTACAGTGTGCCAGACCTATTCCGGTACCTTCATAATCTTCTTGGTTGTGCAATCTTTTAAATACTTGAAAAATGTGTTCTTGGTTTTTTTTGTCTATTCCTATTCCATTGTCCCTTATATAAATATGTTCCCCCTTTTCACAAGTTAGGGTGCCGATTTCTATTCTGGGACTTTCATCTTTGCTTATAAATTTTATGGAATTGCCGATAAGGTTAAGAAAAAGGGAATGCAGTTCGACCCTATGTCCGGTTAGGGTAGGCAGTTCCTTAATAAGAATTTTGGTTTTGGTGGAGTCGATACGGATTTGAAGGTCTTTCTGCACGTTTTCGACTACCTCTTTTAAATTTACGATTTCTTTTTTGGTGTTGCTCCCTATTTTTGAATAGGCCAAAATCACTTTTACCAATTCGCCCATTCTTGAGGAGGCCTCTTCTATAAATTCGAGATAAGTGTTGGCCCTATTGTCGAGAAGGGTATTGTACTCATCTTTGAACAATGCTACAAAATCACGTATGGTACGTAAAGGTTCCTGTAGGTCGTGGCTGGCCACATGAGCAAAGCGCTCTAGCTCCTTATTGCTTCGCGATAGTTGCTTTAACTGGGTTATGTTGATGTGGCTGCCCACCATTCTCTTGGGTTCGCCGTTCTCGCCCCATTCTATGACCAAGCCTTTGCACCATACCCATACAATGCTGCCGTTTTTGTGGAAGTACCTGATTTCATTATCGTAAGGTATTTCCCCCTTACTTTTTACATGGGCATCAAGTTTTTCGAGTACACCGGGCAAATCGTCCGGGTGTACGATTCTCTGCCATGATTCAGCGGAGCCCGTCATTTCATGTTCTTCATAACCGAACATTTTCTTAAAGGTAGGGCTAAGGTATTCGCTGTTTTCGGCAATGTTCCAGTCCCAGAAACCGGCCATGGTTATTTCCAACACCTGTTCAAAGACCATGTTTCGGTCGAGTAGGTCCTGTTCCAGTTTAGGCAATTTTTTGAGCATGGAAACATCGGTCGTGGTGCCTATCATTCTTTTGGGCTGTCCGTCTTCTGTCCACTCCATAATTTTACCTCTTAATAGTAAGGTAACATAATGGCCCAATTTATGTTTGTATCTTGTTTCCACCGCATAGGGTTCCTTGCCTTGTGAGTCAATATGCTTTTGCATGGCCTCTATTTGAATTTTCAAATCGCCAGGATGGGCCAAGGCGCTCCAAAACTCGATAGTTTCTTCGATTTCATCCTTATGGTAACCCAGAACTTCGGCAATTGAATGACTTACATAATAGGTATTATCGGCTATGTTCAAGTCCCAAAAACTATCGGTGGTTTGTTCAATGGCAAGTTGTTGGTTTTGCAAGCGTTGTTCCGCCGATTTAAGTTTGTTGATGTCAACGTAGCTTAAGGTAGCTCCGGCCACATTTCCTCCACCATCTTGAAAAGGCACGATCTTTTGCAAGAACCATTGGCCCTTGGCATCTTTTACTTCACTTTCTTTAGGGACATGGTTGATTATTACGGATTTAATATCTGAGATGAACTCTTTATAGTTGTTCTTGTGAAACGAGCTGGCGAAGTGTTCGAGAGGTCTATTGACATCGTTTTCTAATAGATTAAAGTGCTTAGCTACGCTAGGGGTGAATTTTCGTATTCTCAGTTCCTTATCTAAAAATACGGGGCCTATATCCGTACTTTTAAAAAGGTTGTCCAAATCTGAATTAAGCATTGCTAGTTCCTCTATTTTTTCCTGAAGTTCCGCATTTACGGTATGTAGTTCCTCGTTTACACTTTGCAACTCTTCATTGGTGCTCTGTAACTCTTCGTTTGAGGCTAAGAGTTCTTCATTGGTAGCTTGCAATTCTTCATTGCTGGTCTCTACCTCTTCGATCATATTTTTAAGACTCTCCCTAGTTTCTTTCAATTCGGACTCTAGTTCGCGTTCTCTTGTGTTTTTTGGGGCAACATTGGTTTCTTCGAGCACTAAAGTGTGGGAAGATTGTAGTTCAACAGGCTTTATGATCACCAAAAAATTCGAGGGGTTGCTGTTTAAGGGATTCTGGAAGGAAGCCACGTGCATATTGGCCATCACAGGTTCTTTACCCGTTGAAAAATTTAGATTTTCATGTTTAAGTTTTTGATTGGTAGTGCCTACTTTTCTTATAGAGTAGCTCAACACCATAGCTATACTCTCAGGCACCATTTTTAAAAGATTCATACTGAAGCCTTTGTTAGGTAGGCTGATGTAGTTGCTCAGTTCCCCATAAGCATCCACAATGTTGAAATTGCTATCGATTACGATGGAAGCTAGGTGTAGATTGTCACTTAAAGCCTCTACTATAAACTGTTTTGTATTTCGCTCATAGCCTATGGTTTCCGTGCCGAAGGAATTTCTTAGTGTATTTTTTGAATTGTAGGGTTGAAGCCCTAAAATTTTGGCTGGTCGTATGTTGCGGTATATTTTTTGTTTTCGATGTAATTCCTCAAAAGCATTTTTTTGCCTGCCCAAAGATTCACTGCTTCCAAGTACTAGAATGCCGTTCCTGTTTAGCGAGTAGTGCAATACATCGAGCACCTTATTTTGGGCGGCGGGTTGCAAATAAATGAGCATATTTCGGCAAAAGGAAATATCCATTTTATTAAAAGGAGGGTCTTTTAGCACATTGTGCTTGCTAAAAATGACCATACGCCTTATGTTCTCATTAATATGGTAACTATCACCTTTCTTCGTGAAATTTGCAAGTAAACGCTTTTCGGGAATGTTTGAAACCGAACTTTCGTTATATATGCCTTTAGAGCCATCTTTGAGGTGGTTTTTCTCAATATCGGTAGCAAAAATTTTGACCAGGTTTTTTTTATTTTGTTTGGCGAGCTCCTCGTTGATAATTATAGCCAAGGAATAGGCTTCTTCGCCACTGCTTACCCCAACACACCAACATTTTATGGTGTCATTTTTCTTTTTATCGTAAATTAATTTGGGGATGATTTCATTGGTCAAAAGATCCCAAACCGTATCATCCCTAAAAAAACTGGTTACCCCGACCAAAAATTCCCTTATCAAAAAGTGGGCTTCTTCAGGTCTTTCCAATAGGAAATCTTTGTATTCTTGAAGGGAATCTAGGCGTTTTACACCAATTCTTCGGGCAATCATCCGGATTAAAGTAGGCCTCTTGTAGTATTCAAAGTCTAATTTGGTCTGACTGTTTACAAAGTTCAAAATCTTAATAAGGGTCTCCTCGTCCTTTAAAATACTTTCTTCGAGAGATCCGTATACGGCAGGGTGCTGCATGAAGCGTTGTAGTTCTTCCCCCATTTGTTCGGTAGGTAAGACATAGTCTACCAAATGGGTGTTAATGGCATTTTGCGGCATGCTTTCAAACTCGGCCTGTTCGGGGTCCTGTACCATAACCATTCCACCGAATTCCTTAATGTCCCTTGCCCCAGAGGTTCCGTCACTACCTGTTCCGCTTAAGATTACGGCAATGGCCTTGTTCGTCTTTTCCCTGGCCAAGGACTTGAAGAATAAATCGATAGGAAGGTTCAAGGTTCTATCCGTGGGCTTGTTCTCTAAGAGCAGGTGTCCATCCTTGACGAATATATTTTTTTTAGGGGTTAAAAGATAGATCGTACCAGGTTCGACCTTGGTCTTTTTCTTGACCTCGATTATGGGCATGTCGGTGTTTTTAGACAAGAGTTCCCCCATAAGACTCTTGTAATCGGGGCTCAAGTGTTGAACAACCACAAAGCTATGGGCAAATTTGGCGGGTAGATCCTCAAAAAATGATTTTAAAGCCTCCAATCCTCCTGCACTTGCTCCGACGCCTATTATTGAAAATTCGTTTTTTTGAGATTTAATATGCTGATTTTCAGTGCTTGGGGAGGTAGATTGGGTCATGTAAGGAGGGTTTGCTTCTTAATAAAAGTAACGAAAATCTTACATACCTGATATGGAATATGATTTAATTTTATCAAATATTGGAATGGTTATAGTAGCAAAGATGGTCGACTTAAATTATTTGATGTTTGTATATCCTATTTCCATTCTTTTAAGAACATTCTTCTGCTTTGTTAAAAAAGGATTTTTATTTGCCTTTATATCAATTGTTTCTCTACTGCCACTTTGATCAGGGAGGCCGCGTTGGAAACTTCCAATTTCTGCATAAGGTTTCGCCGGTGTGTCTCTACGGTAAGGGGACTGATAAACAGTTCTTCGGCAATGTTGTTGGTGGTTTTTCCATCGGCGATCAAGGTGAGGATATGCTTTTCCCTTCGGGTCAACTTGGGCAAATCGTTGTGTTCTTGGGTGACCGAATCGGCAAGTATTTTTTGCACCTCGCTCCCGAAATAAAAATGGCCTTGGTGCACTTGCGAAATGGCATTGACCAACTCGTCGGCCGTGGCGTTCTTGAGCAGGTATCCCTTGACCCCATTTTTGATCATTTGGTTGATAATGCTCGGCTCGCTGTAGGTGCTCAGCCCGATAATACCAATATTCGCCCTAATATTGAGAATTTTGGTCACCATTTCCACCCCATTGATATCGGGCAGGTTTACATCTAACAAAATAACATCCGCGGTATCCTTTTCCAAGTAGGAAAGCGTATCGGTGCCGTTCATAAAATGGGTCTTGACGGTCACCCGGTTGTCGTCGCTCAATAAGGTTTTAAGACCTTCGATCACCATGGGGTGATCATCTACTATTAAAATTTGTATAGGTTTATGCTGCATCTACGGTAATTTGTACATTAACGGTGGTACCCTCGTTTTCTTCGGAGTGGAACTCCAGATCGCCCTTGAGGTAGGCGACCCTGGTCCTAAGGTTAGAGATGCCCATACCACCTTCCTTTTCTTCAAAATCTTTTTTGTTTAAGCCTATGCCGTTATCTTCAACCGTAATGTCGACCCTATTGCCATCCCTCATATATTGTACCAGTACTTCCGTAGCCTTGGCGTGTTTAACGGCATTATTGATCAATTCTTGAATAACGCGGTACATGGTCACCTGTTGATTGAGATCGATTCCTTTTTCGGTACCGTAAAACTGCAGGGTAACCTTGGTGCCATTCCCGGTCATGCTACTGCAATAGTCCTTTAAGGCTGCCTGAAGACCGAACTTGACCAAGGTTTCCGGCATCATGTTTCGCGCAATGGAACGCAATTCGGTCAGGGCGTCATTCAGGTCCTTCGTTACCTTTTGCAATTGGGCCTTGGGATATTCCTTGGGTTCGTCTTTGTTGAGTTTTGAGAGGTTAAGGCTAATGCCCGACAACCTTCCGCCTAAACCATCGTGCAAATCTATGGCAAGGCGTTTGCGTTCTTTTTCTTGGCCTTCTATCATGGCCGAAAATACTTCGTTTTCTTGCTTTTGCTTTAAAAGTGCTACTTCCTTCTCTTGCTCGCGTTCCTTTTTTCTTGCCCTTCTGAGCTTGTCGTTGTACGCATAGAAACCGACAAAGAGCAATAAAGCCAATAAACTGGCAATGGCTCCCAGTAGGTAGGTTTGTGACCTCTTGACCTGAAGTGCAAGGGCGGCCTCGCTCCTTTCATTTTTTAGGGCAAGTATTTCTTTCTCCTTGGTTGCGGTTTTGTACTGTATCTCCAACTGTTGCATATCATTGCCCAATTGCCTCGCCCGAATGCTGTCAACCGCGATTACATAATCCCTTAGGTAATGGTATGCATCCTTGTAATTATCAAGTGCGGCCTCATATTTGGCAAGGATAAAATAAGAATTTACTTTGTCGGAGGGGGAGTGTTCGCTATCACTAAAGTTGATGTACTTTAAAGTATAGGCTATCGCTTTTTCAAAATCGCCCATTTTGGCATAAATCGTGGCATACCTTTGGTACAGTAGTTTTAAGTAGTGATACGATTTTTTGCCTTGATAAAACGCATAGGATGTATCCAAGGCTTCCAAGGCCTTGTCATACTCCTCTACCTTTCCGTAATAGAGTCCTAATTCCGCATAATAAGGCCCTCGATAGAACGAGTTGGGAATCTTGTCCAGATTTATTTTTGCGATGTCCAGAACAGATTTCATTTGATCTAAAGAATCCATACTCGCCAAACATGACGAAAAAGAGATGCTATGGTATAACATATCTTCGGGCGAGCCTATTTCTTGAAACTGTTTTTGGCTAATCTTGAACATTTCGTAAGACTCGTCCAACATCGCTAGACTATTGTATTTTACGGCCAGGTTGGTATTGCCGTTCGCCACGAACATTTTATCGCCCATTTTTTGTGCTATGGGTATGGTTTTCGCCGCCATTTCAATTTCTTTGGCGACATTGCCTTCGTAGCCGTAGGCCACCCCTAAATTGTAATAGCCCCGCAACCAAATTTTCATATTGGCCGCAGAAGAATCCTTGGCCACGAGCTTATCGGCCAAACGGTTTCCGACCTCAAAATACTTTTTGGCATTTTCAACGTCAAAATAATCGAGATAACCACCAGCCAAGTTAATGTGGGCATCGGCCATTCCCCTTAAATAATTGATTTTTTTGCTTAGGCCGATGGCCTTAAACCCGTTTTCAAAGCACTTTAAGGAATCTACGCCGCCATAGCTTCGCGCCAGTTCGCTAAGGACAAGTACACGGGTGGTATCGTGCTCCGCCATTTTAAGTGCATTTTCAAGGCTATCGATTCGCGTTTCACGCCCCGTTTGAGACCTCCCGAAAAACGATAGAAGAAGAATGAAAACAAATACAGTTGAACGCATTTAGTCCGATGGGTTTTTATTTATCAATAGCCAAGATACCATATCTATACCGCACAATAAACACCCCATAATCAATATACCGGAAAACCAGTAGAAAAAAATACAACGAAGGCGGTATTTCATGGGCGGCATTTTCAAAATACCTTGCCATCAACAAATCCGTATTCGCCCAAACTATCGGGTCAAACGCCTAAAAACCAATGGTCACGGTGTCTCGCGCAGGTACCTTTAAAGAACGAATATATAATAACTAATGAAACGGACGCTAGTATTTTCGATTTTACTTTTCTTGGCCCTACTGGGATGTAAATCTCCGCGCTACTCTTTTGACGAGCTGCCCGATGTGCAATTGGTCTTCGGAAAGGGGGGCGGAATGGCAGGAATGGTAGACACTTATATCCTTCTTCAAAACGGACAATTGTTCCATCACAATTCCGTAACCGAAACGACCAAAGAACTACAAGCGCTCTCAAAAAAAGAGGCCAGCGCCTTTTTTATGGGAATCGAGGAACTCGGTCTTTCGGAAATCGATTTCTACCACCCGGGCAATAGCTATTATTTTTTGGAGGAAGTCAAGGAAAATCAAAGACACAGGATCGTATGGGGAGCCAAAGATCACAAACTTTCCAAAGACTGCTTGGAATTTTATAAAGAGTTGAAAAGCCACATTAAATAATCGACCATGAAAAATAGACCTTATCTGCTCACCTTTGTTCTAGTCGTATTGGCGGCCTCTTCATTAAGGGCACAAGATACCTTTGATGATAAAAGACACGACAAGGGAACTACGGCCAAGACCGGGAGTATAAAAAAGTTCAACGCCTTAAAACTTGCGGCCAAAAAGAAGGGGCAAAGCCTACCGGGGCGCACCAATTTTCAGATGCCTTCGGTCTTTCAAATCACTTCCGGGGATGCGGTTTATGAGCACGAGGTTATTGGAAGGTCGGAAGATGGTATCCCCTTGTTTATTAAAAGCAAGGCGGGAAAGGAAGTAGCGAGCTTGACCGCAAAACAGTCATCGGAACAAGTGATCAAGGATTATTTGGCCGGAGTGAAACACCTTATCCAAGTTAAGGATCCCGATGCCGAATTTGTAGAAATATCGAAGCATACCGATGCCTTGGGCCAGAAGCACATTAAAATGCAGCAGGTGTTCAAAGGGATAAAGGTGTACGGGGGCGAACTGATCCTGCATTTAGACCAAGGCAACAAGGTCGATGCCATGAACGGCAGAAACAAGCCTACCCCAAGTATAGAGCGTACGCAACCCAAACTAAGTGTACAAGACGCCTTGCAACGGGTGGAAAAGGATTTGGGCGTTTCCTTCCCTACCAAGACCGGAAAGACAAATTCCGTTTTTTCAAATTCCGATTATGAGGAGGAACTTTTGATCTATCCCTTTGAAGGGAAGAACGTTTTGGCCAGGCATTTGACCGTACATCCGAATATAAAGGACAGGTGGGAGTATTTTATCGATGCGCAGAACGGGCGTATCCTCAATAAAATATACCATACCTGTACGCTCTACCATGAGTATGGGAAGGAAGGCCATGAGCGGGTCCGTTTGGCACCGCCGCCTTCGAATACTTCGGGAACGGACTTAAACGGGGTGACCCGGCAGCTGGATACCTATAGCATTGACGGTAAAAATTATATGATCAACACCTCAAAATCGATGTTCAATTCAGGGCAATCTAAAATACCCGATAATCCCGTAGGGGCCATCATGACATGGGATTTAAAAAACAAGGCCCCGGAGGAGGACGCCACTTTTTATTACGTAACCTCTACCACCAGTACCTGGAACGACCCTGTGGCAGTTTCGGCACAGTACAATGCCGAAGTATCGTACGACTATTTTGAAAAAAACTTTGACAGAAGTTCGATCAATGGCCAAGGAGGCACCATCATATCGATTGTTAACGTGGCTGCTGACGATGGCGGGGGCTACGACAATGCCTTTTGGAACGGAAAGGCCATTTTTTACGGAAACGGGAAGGCCGCTTTTTCGCCCTTGGCCGGCGCCTTGGATGTAGGGGGACACGAAATGTCGCACGGTGTGATCGAGGCTACGGCCAATTTGGAGTATTCCTATCAATCGGGCGCGATCAACGAATCGTTTGCCGATATTTTCGGAACCATGATCGATCGCGACGATTGGCTACTGGGGGAGGATATTGTAAACCGGGAGTATTTTAATTCGGGGGCCATGCGCAATTTGCAAGACCCGAACAACGGAGCAAGTCAGGGGCAAAGGGGATGGCAGCCCAAAGACATGACGGAGTACTATTCCGGAGAGGAGGATAACGGCGGGGTACATATGAACAGTGGAATCGTAAACCGGGCCTACTATTTGATTGCCACCGATATAGGGAAAGATAAGGCGGAGCAGATCTATTACCGCGCCCTGTCCACTTACCTGACCGCATCTTCGCAATTCATCGATCTTCGGATCGCCGTCGTTCAATCTGCCCTTGATCTTCATGGCGAAAACTCGGCCGAAGTAGCGGCCATTGAAACGGCCTTTGATACCGTGGGGATTACCGCGGGCACCTCTACCGATACCGATAACGACATTCCCTTAGCGGAAGGGGACGAGTTTATCTTAAGTTTGGATATTAGGGACACCGACCCCAATACCATCTATGCTTCCGATACGGAAGCTACGATCTATTATCCGTTGACCACGACCGGGGTCCATAGAAAACCCAGTGTATCCGACGATGGAAGCTTTGCCATCTTCGTCACCGAAGAGAACAAGGTAAACGCCATATCGCTCGACGTAAACGCCCCTGAAGAATCGGTTATTTCCGAAGACCCCGTATGGGCGGCGGTCTCACTTTCCAAAGACGGTACCAAACTGGCATCGGTCATAAACGACGAGTCCAATATTATTTATGTATCCGACTTGGTCACCGGTGAGTTCAAGGAGTTTGAACTGTACAACCCTACTTCCGCCGATGGCGTCACCACGGGAGAGGTGCTATATCCCGATGCCTTGGAATGGGATTATTCGGGGCAGTACCTGATCTACGATGCCCTAAACCGACTGAACAATGCCGATGGTACCAATATCGAATATTGGGATGTTGGGGCCTTGCAGGTGTGGGACAACCAAACCAATACTTTTGGCGACGGCAGTATTCAAAAAATATTTACGAACCTGCCCGAGGGGGTCAGTATCGGTAACCCTTCCTTTTCTAAAACATCGGGCAATATCCTCGCCTTTGATTACTTCAACGAACTCGAAGGGGAATACAGTATCATCACCGTCAATATTGAAACAGGTGATGTAAAAAAGGTTTACGACAACAACAAGTTGGGCTTCCCCAATTTTTCAAAAACCGATGACAAGATCATTTTTGATACCTACAACGGTTCCGACCAGGACATCATGGCCATTGGCCTGGCCGCCGACAAAATGACCCCGACGGGCAGTGCGGAGGAATTGATTCCGAACGGCAAGTGGGGCATCTGGTATACGGTCGGATCCCGAAGTACCTTGAGCAGTGAAAAGGAAATCACCGATTTCAGGTTCAATGTTACTTCCCCGCCCACGGTAGGAAGCATTGACGGCAATGAGATTGTTATGGCCTTGCCCGCGAACATTAACCCGGGCAATCTAGTGGCCACCTTCGCCACATCGGCCAGGGCCACGGTTTCCGTATCGGGCCTGCCCCAGCAGAGCGGGGTGAGTTTTAACGACTTTACCGAGCCCGTGGTGTATACGGTAACGGCAGAGGATGGGTCGACCAAAGACTTTACGGTGCGTTTAATGGCCAACGACCCCAACGATACCGATAACGACGGCGTACCCAATGCCGACGACCTATGTCCCAATACCCCCTTAGGGGCTACGGTAGACGTTACGGGTTGTGAGATTTTCTCCCTGCCGAGTACCAATTTTACCGTATCGGCCAAAGGGGAATCGTGTATGGACAGCCATAACGGTAGTATTGATATTTCTGCAAATAGTAACCATAGCTATACAGTTACACTAGCCGGAAACGGGGTGAGTGAAACCCAAAGTTTTACAAGCTCCGTTTCTTTTTCAAATTTAAAAAGTGGTTCGTATTCGGTATGCATTACCGTAGCAGGCCAGGCGGACTATGAACGTTGTTTTGAGGTGAACGTATCCGAACCCGAAGCCCTTTCGGTAAGCTCAAAAGTTAATTTATCCGCAAGGTCGGTAAGCCTGAACCTATCGGGAGCTGAGGAATACATCATTTCACTCGACAACGAAACGGTGGTTACCCAAGAAGCGCAGATTACCTTGCCCCTTCGAAGCTCTACCGCAAAATTGTCCGTTAAAACCAATAAGAACTGCCAAGGGACCTATAGCGAAGACCTGGTCCTGCACGAAGAGGTGATCGTGTATCCCAACCCTGTAGAAAGCGGAGCGATTTCCGTGGTATTGGGTAAAACCTATAGGTACACCATTCCCGTTCAATTAAATTCCTTCGACGGACGCATCATCTTTCAAAAGGCCATAGCGCCCCAGACGAATACCATCACCTTGGATGCGGAAAGCCTAACGGCCGGTGTCTACGTATTGTCGGTTCAAATCAACGAAGAAACAAAAACCTATAAAATCATCAAACAATGAGAACGACCCAATTCGCAATGTCGCTGTTGTTGCTGCTAACCTTAACGGCGTGTCCGGGCAGTAAAGACGACGGTGTAGATCCAGACTCCCTAGGGGATCCCGGAAGTGTTTCCCTGATATTTCCCGAAAACAATTCGGAGTGTACGGAAGGCGCCGTTGTCGACGAACTGCAGAGTGCGGTTACCTTTCAATGGGAAGCCTCGGAAAGCGCCGATTATTACGTGGTGAACCTGAAAAACCTTATCGATGGAAGTACGCGGTTGACCGAGGCCGGCAATAACGAATCGACCATTACCCTTGCGAGCAATACGCCCTATGAATGGTTTGTGGTCAGCAAAAGCAACGCCTCCGATATGGCCCTTAAAAGTGCCACATGGAAATTTTACAATGCCGGTGCCGGGGTGGTAAACTACGCCCCGTTTCCTGCCGAGGCCCAGTATCCCGAAAGGGGAGGAAGCATTCCCGCTACCACCAAGGTAAGCCTTCAATGGCAGGCTTCGGACGTTGACGACGATATTGTGGACTTTGAGGTGTTTTTTGGCACGGAAACCACGCCGTCGGTACTTCTCGGTACTACCGGGCAGACTACGATGGAGACCGATGTGGTTTCGGGACAGACCTATTATTGGCAGGTAAAGACGAAGGATAGCGAGGGAAACACATCGCAGTCGGAGGTTTTTAATTTTAAAGTAGGATAAATGAAAAATACATTTTTGTCAAGAACGGTCTTTTGGGGTATCGTGCTTGTTTTTGTGGCAAGCTGTACCAAGGATGACGGGGTGGAACTCAATGAAAAGGGGGAAGTGATCCATCCGGAAAAAGGTGGGCAGATCGTATCGGGCGATCCGGAGATGAACAATTTTCTTATAGCGGCAAATGATGAAAACCTTTATACCGTTGACGCCCAAACCGGTGAAGAAACCGAACTTTATTCTTTCCCCTACCAAACCAAATACGTCTCGGTTCCACACTATGGAGCGGGTATGCTTTACGTGACGGCGAACGACAATTCCATTAATGCCATTGACGTGGGCGATAAAAATTTTATGTGGGAACAATTTATGTTGGAGTATCATTACAGCAGTTATGAGGTTACTTCGCCCATCTGCGTCGACGGCACCTGTTATGCCTCGGGCACCTCGGGAGTGGTAGTGGCCGTAGACCAAACAACAGGTAATATCAAATGGTATTATACCACTGAACTTTTTGGTGAACTTGACAATATATTGCACAGCAACAGTACTCAAATATTGCATGAAGATAAGGTATACGTGTTTTCAGAAGAAAGTTTTTTGAGCGATTTACCTCCTTACATGCACATACTTGATAAGGAAACCGGCAACTTGATCCAAAAGATCAAATTGCCCTATGAATTGACAGGCACACCCTTGGTCGATGACGGTATACTGTATATGCCGGCCAAAAACCTATATGCCATAGACCTGAATACCCTTGACACTTTATGGAAGTTTGAGGCCAATGGTGTCGGCACACCATTTATATCGGGGGATAAGTTGGTCGTAAATGGCATACCTGCGGGACAAGGTATCACTTCCGCCCTTTATTGCATAGATTTAAATACCACGTCGGTAATATGGCAAAAAGATACGGGGGCCGATACACTGTGGAATCCTATAATAGAGGAAAACGTTGTGTTCGGAAATTACGACAAAGGCTCCAGTTTTGCTGGGGCCACCAATGCCAAACCCTTTGCTTTGGACCTGCAAAATGGCGAGGAGTTATGGAACAACGAAGATGTAAGTGTAGATTTTAGCCCGGTTTACGCAAACGGTATTTTGTTTACCCATGGACACGATATCCTACGTAACAAAAACGACGAGGACAGTGTGGGTTTGTTGGCCATGGATGCCAATACGGGCGAGACCTTATGGCTCAACCCCTTATTTAGGTTTGGCTCCCATATCGTGCCTTTGGTCGTAGCCGATAACGGGGTTTTCGGCCCTTCTTATTATCGCGGAAAGCAAAATTGATTTTTTAAGTTGATGTATTGTTAGGGGTCCGGCTTTATTGAAGTCGGACTTTTTTGTAGGGCCCCACCCGGTTTCTACTGGAAATCAGGTAGAAAAAAATACAATAAAGGCGGTATTTCAAAAAATATGGCCTTCCTATACCTTGCCATCATAAATTAATCGGGGTTTTCGAGAACACGGACACCCGCAAACTTTAAAATGAAAATATGAAAAATTCAGTAAAAGTATTAGTCGTCTTATTCATGGCGTTGGCAGGTGTTTCATCACAGGCCCAAATTTTTGGGATAGAGGCCGGGCTAGGCTTGAGCAGTGCCGTTTCGCCCGATACCTATGTGAACGATTTGTATGGTCGGACTTTGGGCGTCAAATTGGGAGGTACCATTGAATTTGATGTTACCGATGACCTCTATTTGGGCTCCGGGTTGATGTTTGCCAAAAAGGGGGCATCCACTACGGAAGACAATCTGAACATGTACTACCTTCAATTGCCGTTAAGCGCCCGATACAACATTTTTGAAATAGGAGGTTCCGGTGCCTTCTACGCCGCCTCTGGCTTTTACCTAGCTACGGCACTATCGGCCAAACAAGGGAACACTACCTACAAGATCGGAACGGATGTAAAGGGATTTGATTTTGGTTTGAACGTTGGATTGGGGGTTCTTTTCAACGATCAAATTCAATTGGGCCTATCGTACGAAGGCGGGTTTTTAGATTTTTCGGGTAATGAAAAAAACGTTTTGAAAAATACAGCCCTATTGGTGACTTTCGGGTACAAATTTGGTATGTAGCTTATTCGAAAATAACCTGATCTTTCTAACATAGGTTTGTTTGTGTCAAAAAGGCGCTGTAGCAATACAGGGCCTTTTTTTATTTTCTATGATCACATTTATTTTTAGCCTACACGACGCCGACTCACATTCTGCGGACTACGATATTTTTTATATTTTTCCTATGGAATAGGAACTTGTATTTATAAACGGTTTAGTGTTAATTTAAAGAATGGAAAAATAGGGCATTCCATTTCGAATAACCATAATCTTTTGCCCGACATAGAATTAGAAAAACGCCCACAACAGCACTACCTGTAACGCCACAAAAAAAGATAGATTTAAATGCCCAGTCGTAAAACATTACAGAGCGTTTCACATAATTTTGGACGTTCATTTACCAGCTTGGTCAATTATGTGGAAACCGACTATTTTCTCGATCTTTTGTTGAAAAAAATGCGCCAAACCGGACACGACCGTCTTGACGTTGATATTTTAAAAAACGAGGCCACACCAAAAGAATTGATTACCACTGAAATTGAAGCTGCCATACGAAGCTGGAACAACTGGTTTCCCGACTTGGTCAAGCATAGCGGCTCGTCAATGGACTTTGTCAAATCCGCAAAAATGACCCTAAGCTTTGATTTGAACGCCAGCCGGCCTTATCCGAAGGATACCCGGTTTTCAGAAACTCCCTTTGCCTGTACCGTAACAATCAGGGACGACAGGGGAAGGGAATACCAACATGGGCATAAGGATTTTGTGCTTTGCTGAACCTAGAATGCTGTATCCCGACTAACAACACAAACCATTGTACCCTCTAAGCGGAACAATAAAACACCTACAAGTCCCTTGGGTTAGTGTTTTATTTGTTATATCGCTAATTATCAGTAATTTAATAACGACAATCCTATTCTGTTATTTACAATTAAAACAAACCGGTATGAAAAGTCTAAAATTACTATCCGCGCTATTGATCCTAATTGCATGTATAATCATTGGATGCCAAAGTGACAAAAAGCCCCTACCTCTTGCAAAAACATCCGACGCTGAGCTAACGGCGCTAATAACTAAACAGGTAGACAGCCTTTACGCTGTCTATGAACGGTTCGATTACGATTGGATAGAATTTTATGCGGACAATTACGTAGCTATTTACCCAGATGGCCCTATTCAGAATTTGACAAAAGATTCTTTAATAACAAATTGGGAACGGATCTACGAAAAATACGATGTACAGCTCGTCCATCGAGGAAGGCCCACAATTATACCCTCGGAAGATATGGCCATATCCTACAACACCTTTAATGAGATTTTCATTAATAAGGAAAGTTCGGATACCCTTAAAAATACGGGAACCTACATTGTCAATTGGAAAAGACAGGCAGATGATTCTTGGAAGATAGTATTTGAAACCTTGCAAAATCATTAAAACAACACCCTATACAGCCCCTCTTCTCCCTCACAAAAAACCACATTATTTTTAAAGGATTACGCTTTTCTGTAAGAACAGAATTATAAGAATTTTTATATTCGTATGAGCTTAAGTAGCTTAAACTATTGTTTTTATACCCGAATTATATGTGGAATTGTACACATATGCAGTTGTTGGCAACAAACATAAATAATTTTTTTGTACGGTAATATTCCGTACATTTGTCTCATGAGTACAAAAGTTGCAAGATTCGATACCCGATGGACTGAGGAACAAAAGAGTTTGTTCGAACGTGCATCAAAATTAGGTGGTTTTCGCTCCCTTTCTGAGTTTGTGTTTTTTGCAGTACAACAGCGTGCTGAGGAGATTATTGAAAAACATGAGCAAATTATCTCTACAAAAAGAGATCAAGAAATATTTGCAAATGCCCTAATGAATCCTCCTGCTCCTAATTCCAAACTTAAGAAAGCTGCTAAAAGATATCTTGACATAATTGAACCAGATGGGTTACAAAACAGGGCCTCTACAGTCAAATCATGATAGAGGTAATTTTGACTGTGGCTATGATTTATTAGATAATTATCTAAAAAAGCAAGCTAGTCAAGATATAAAAAGAAACCTATCGATATGTTTTGTTTTATCAGACGAATCAGATATCGTAAAAGGTTATTATACACTTTCAAATGCATCAATTAAGCGAAATTTACTTCCAGAGGCCGTAACAAAGCGACTCCCTAAAAGCTACAATGAATTACCTGTTACTCTGCTCGGCAGACTTGCAATAGATACCACGATAAAAGGAAACGGATTCGGAGAATTGATGTTAATTGATGCACTAAAGCGAGCATTTGATGTCTCTCAGGATATCATTGGTTCAATTGCAGTAATTGTGGATCCCATTGACGATAAAGCTAAAAGGTTCTATTTAAAATATGGCTTTATTGATCTACCTGATTGTGGTAAAATGTTCCTTCCTATGAAAACAATAGGACAGTTATTTAAATAAAAAGCCAATTGCCAACAAAAGTACCCCTTACACAAACTAAGCTTTTATAAGTTATTTACGTTTTATGGAGATAATGGACATTAACGATATAACCAGAAAGGTCAACCTGTTTTTTAAAAAAAGGTTCAAAACAAAATTCCTGCTTTTGGTTTCGGGGCCATTATTGGCAAGTCTTGTATTTTTAACCGATTATTTTATCCTCCCAGAAAGGCAAATAACCGATGTTCTCGCTTACGGTGAGAATGTAAGGATACCCCAAAGTGCCGGGGGAACATCGGTGAGGACCAGTAAAAGCTTGGGGTATAAATACATTACCGCGACCAACCTCAAATTCTCCACGCTCGGAACGCCCATAAGGTCATCTGAGGTAACATTGACGGTAACTCCACTTCTTAAGACGGTAAAAACAGTGGATACCTCAAAAAAGACGGTACCCTTGGCTTCGGGTTTTAACGGATTGAATCAGGTGTTGTTGGTTTTATGTAACAGCGTGATCCTTATTTCAATTTTATATGTTTTTCTAAGCAAAACGATTACCGAAAATGCCAGGCTTAACTTAGTTTTTTGCAATATGTTCTTGTTGGCCATATGGACGTATGCCCTGCTTTTATACTGATCGTATAAAGTACAGTTTAGCCCCTTTGAAGGGGGGGGCGAAGGGTAGGGGATGTTCAACAACACCAGCTACAGCCCCTCTTCTCCCGAATACAAAACCACTTTATTTTAATAGGATTACGCTTTTCTGTAAGAACAAAATTGTAAGATTTTTTATATTTCCACCTAGTTTAGAAACTTGTATATATTTATGTGTTACAGCACATTAAAAGAAAAGAAATAGTGGCAGATATTGAAAAAATAATAAAAGCAATAGACGAATTTCTTGAAAGGCAACATCAACAAATTACAACGCCCGTCGAAATCAATCCTTTTCTTGAAGCAAAAGGACTATTAAATGACTCCGCATCAAGACCTGGACTGCCAATTAGAAAAATCCTTAGAAAAGGACAAATAAAACACGCTTTTCAAATAGGTGTAAATTGGCAAATTCCACATTCAGGTAAGACTTTAAGAACTTTAAAACCAATTCCTAATACAAATTCAGAAAAAGAAAAGATACCAGAAAAAACGATTTCTGCTAGCAGGCATAAATTAGCCCCAATTGGAGACTTAATTGTAAAATTAATTGAGCAAAAATATAATAAGAAACCATCCTGTTTTTATGAATATAAACCAGACTGGCTGTTATCAAATCCATCAGAACAAATAATAGAGAACTGTTCGGAATTAAGCGAATTATATGGAGAACTAACAGAAAACAAATTTTCATTAAAAGAAAAATTTGCAGAATTAACAATCAAAAAACTGAAACAAAAACAATCCTTCGATATTTGGATTGGAGAGCCATTTAATTTCGCCGTTGAATTTGATGAAAAACAACATTTCAATCAGTTTAGAAAAATCACTTTCGACTTTTACGATAAAATCGACATCAAATTTCCAATACGGTTTTACAAAGAACTTAATAACGAAATTGAAATCAAACCTGGAAAATCTGGATTTACAAAACTAAAAAGCAATGACCCACTATTTCCTGAAATGCTTGAAGGAGAAAAACAAGATAATAGAATTAGACAAAGGGCATTCAGAGATTTTTTGAAAGATTTACTCCCAATCGAAAATGGTTTTAATCCGACTTTACGAATTCCGTACCAGGTGACAAACAAGACTATCAGGGACTTCACGGAAACAGAATTGAAAAATGTGGAAAATTATATTAAGGACAACGAATTGATATAAAAACGTGCTGTAACACGGGTTCATAAATCATGGCGGGTTTAGTAGTAAAATGAACTTTAATATTTCAAATAAAAATTCAAGTAAATTGAAAATTAGTTATTCAAAAACCGCCTCGCTTCATAGCCCCAACCGTTGTGCGTCATTAACCACTTAAATGAGATATAAAACATATATATTAATATTACTAACAATCGGATTGACGAATGATTGCTTCTCACAAGTTGAAAACGTTATATCTGAAATTGAAGACTCTTTTGATTATTACAAATCATCATTCAAAAAGATAAAAAGCGGGTTAGAATACATAAACCAATGCTATGAAGTAGAAGGAGTTAGTAATATTCAAAGTTATGCAAGTTACGCTGAGAGTGAAATTTCCTCTGCTAAAAGATATGCTGGTTATGCCGAAGATGAGGCTGATGATGCGGAGAGTGAAGCTTCTGACATAGAATGTTCAGATGCGGAAAGTAGTGCTGGAGATGCAGAAGACCATTTTTATGATGCTTCTAGGAAATTAGGAAATGCAATTAGTGAACTTTCCAGTGCATCTTATGAAGATGATACTGATTATCTATCTGATTATTTATCTAATGCAAAAGATTATATAAATCAAGCAATAAGAGATTTAAACTATGGAGTAGACGAACTGAATAGCTCTATAGAAGAATTGAAAGACTGCTCTGTAAATGTTAGAAATTACTCATCAAACCAAGTCAGTTGTGAGGAATTATTTGAATTCATTACCGAAAAAGGATATAAGAAATCAACGATATCGAGTTACACTCTGGATTCTTCTTGGTTACATAAAGTAACGGCCTATACTTATGACTACAAAACATATGTTGTAGCTGAAATAAAGGAAAACGAGTATTCTTATCGAACAAAATCATACATATTCTGTGATATACCATCATCAAATTGGTCAAACTTTAAATATGGAGGATATGGAGAGAGTGATTCGTATGGAGAAAGATTCCACCAAAATATTTTTAAATATAAATGTAATTGTAACTAAAAATAACGAACGCACAACAAAGGTAACCCTTGCACAGGCCCAAAACATTCAAAACAACACCTTGTAAATTCCCCACTTCGACAGGCTGCAAATCCCCCTTTGAAGGGGGTGCCCGAAGGGCGGGGGATGTTTAAGAACACCAGCTACAACCCCTCTTCTCCCGAACACAAAACCACTTTATTTTTAAAGGATTACGCTTTTCTGTAAGAACGAAATTGTAAGAATTTTTATATTCGTGTGGGTTTAAGTAGCGGAATCTGTTGCTTTTAAGCCCGAATTATATGTGTAATTGTACATATATGCAGTTGTTGTGCTTCATTCTGAAAAACCAACTAGACTACTAAAGAGAAACTTAAAAAGAACAATTCACTCGTGAACCGAAAGACAATAAAGCTATGGACAAGATAAAGTTCTATTTGACAAATAGATTCATTCTATTATTAGTGACCATAGTATTGTTCTGTGGATTGCATTATTTACTAACAGACTCAATACTACCTGATACTTCGACAAAAAATGTTTGGTTCTATTCAGGGCTTTTTATGTTGTTCTTCTCAATCCTTTTTATTGAACCGTATTATTCATCACCTAAAAACGTAATTACTAATTCAATACCTCTTCTGCTAGTTTATTTGTCAATTCGATCATCATTCAAGAATGACGCACTTTGGTATGTGACAATTGCTTTAATTAGCGTTCTAATTATCTTTTCAATTGTTGCAATTGCCCTTGCGTCAGAAAATGAAAGCCCAGTTTCTTTAAGAAATAAATTATCAAATAGAATTAAGAATATCGCAGTATTTATCGGTCGGGGAAAAGTTATTTACTCTTTTGTTTTCATCTCTATACTTGTTCTATACAAATCCGAAATAATAGCAGAAGTAAGTGACAGCTATCTTTTTACAATGATTACTCTTTGGGGACTGGTGTTAATTATCGACCCAAAGTCACTTCATAATACGTTCATTAGAGAAACAACAACTCTTCAATCAAATGCAATCGGAGAAATATTTGGGGTTCAATCGAAGAAAATATTTCTTACCAAGCTTTTTGAAGATAGAAGTAAAAGTATTAAACGATTTGACATCGTAACCTTCAAGTATTCAATGCAAGACTCCGATACATATGCAATTGCGGGCATAGTATTCGATACATATTTGTTAAATCAAGAGAAGTGGATAAAAATTCTTCAATTAGGTACAACACAAAACGATTTGTCAAGATTAAAACGCAATATAGTTTATAAAACCGTAAAACCTGATGAGATTCAGTATTTGTCCGATTCTTTGAGAATATCAGATTTTGTTGGTGTTGTAATTGAAAAATCATCTATTGGAACTATCAAATTCGAATACTCGAAGCAAACTGACGATATTCAAGAAGGAGATTTATTGGAGTTAAAAGTAGGTAACCGTAGATTATTTTATCAGGTAGTAAGTGGCACTACAGAACTAGAAAAGTTGGAAAGTAAAAATGAATCAGGTTTTATTGAAGGAGAGGCGATTCAGCTAGGAGAATGGCAAAATGATGTTCTTTCCTTTCAAAAATTTGGGTGGGTTCCATCAATAAACACTCCTATTTTCAAGGCAGACACTAGTAATATCGAAGTTGACCAGTATCAATATCCTGACTTTGAATTGGGTACAATTCCAGGCACAACTCTTCCATCAGTAATCAACTTACATGAAGCTATAAGTCATCACACGGCATTAATTGGAGTAACAGGGTCAGGAAAGTCATTCCTCGCAAGAGAAATAATTGACCAACTCAAAACAGATACTAAAGTCATTTGCATTGACTTTACGGGAGAATGGAAAAAGAAACTACAATTAACTAAACTTAACAGTGGTAATTTAGATGCTTTTCTAGCAGCTCAAGATGATTCTATCGGACTAGTTGAACTCCCAACTGTTAGTAATACAGTTGGTGTTATTCAATCTACTGAAAACTTTATCAGTTTAATATTCTCTAAAGCCAAAGAAGCCTATGAGGCAAATACTCCAATGAGAATTTGTCTCGTGCTTGAAGAAGCTCATACAATAGTTCCAGAAGGCAACTTTATGGGTGTTAATGATTGGGAAAGTAAAGCAGTAGTAAACAAAATGGGACAGGTAGCATTGCAAGGTCGTAAATATGGTGTTGGTTTATTGGTTATCGCTCAAAGAACCGCGAATGTATCAAAAACAGTTCTTACACAATGCAATACCATTGTATGTTACCAAGCTTTTGATGAGACTAGTTTTAACTTTTTAGGAAACTATATAGGAAGGGATTTGGTTCAAGCTTTGCCAAATTTAAAACGATATCATGCAATTGTAACAGGTAAAGCAATTCGTTCGAATTTACCGATGATTGTAAATCTAGAAAGAGAAGTTGAATAAAAAATGCACGAAAACACAACAATATATATAGTGCATGCCCTGCGGGATACGCACCATACACTAGACGTTGTGCAACATATGGACATGAGAAAATTTTTGATTATTTCACTTATATTATTATTCTCCGGTTGCAAAGAACAATCGATAAAAAGCTATGAAGATTATAATGAGGAGGACTTTGTTGAAGTGCAAGGACTTATAATTAAAGTTGATAAGGAATTTGCCTATCGGAACAGAAAAGTGGACGTAACATACATCTACAATTTAGAACAGGATAAACCTACTGTTGGCCATGAAAAAAATTCTCCATTTATTCCTATGGTTGGAGAACCTAAAGTAATTATGGTACATAAATATGAGGACAATGTTTCCTTTTTAGGTGTAAATACTTATGTAGAAGATGAAAACGATTTAGTAAAAAAATACTTGGAAAAGAGCGACCGATTTGGAGTTGAATATTACGGAGTTGACCAAAACGCATTGGATTAATAATACAGCGGGAAGTAAGAAAAAAATAAAAATGTTTGCGAACACCGACCCCCCTTGAACAAACCCCAAATTCCCCAAACAACACCCTCCAAATCCCCCTTTGAAGGGGGTGCCCGAAGGGCGGGGGATGTTTAACACCCCCTTTACAGCCCCTCTTTTCCCGAACAAAAAACCACTTTATTTTTAAAGGATTACGCTTTTCTGTAAGACCGGAATTGTAAGAATTTTTATATTTTCGGGGAGCTTAAGAAACTTGTATATATTTACGTGTTAGGGGTAATTCCATAAGACCTACCACAACTGACAAATTAATGAAATAATTTATGGCAAGAATATATTATCGCGAGGAAAAATTAAGTGGACAAGCTTTTGAAAATAGTATAATTAATTTACAATTATTCGACTTCATTTTTAGTAATACCAACACCAATAAATTTGAAATTGAACCTATTTCGAGTAATTCTTTTTTTGGTTTAAAAAAGTCAAAAAAAAACACTTATAAAACAGTAAAAATTTCACGAGACGGAAGGAATTACAATTCGGCTGAAGGAAGTTTTTTTTTACCACAAGCAATAATTTTTTATGACAATGACGATTACAGTTTCCCCTCTAAATTTTATTTTATTGCAAAATTGGTAGACAAGATAGAAATTCGAAAATGCAATGGAGGAAAAAATGTAAAATGGTTTCAAATTCCTGACTTACATCAGGAAGTCACTGACCCTAAAATTATTTCGAAAATAGAAAACACCATTTTAGAAGTTAAAAAACTTGTTGAAACAACACATAACAAGCAAATTGGCATTGATAAAGAAAAAAAGGAACAAGAAGAATTAAGAAAAATAGAAAAAATTTGTCCAGACTTGAATGAAGCTCAAAAAAATGGTTACAAAGTGCTAACGGAAATATGTATCAACTTGAATTCTAAAAAGAAAGATGTCTTTGGGTTTATTGAAAATCTTAAAAATTATGACAAAGACAGCGAGTATTTTTCAACATTAAATTATGTAATGGACTTTTTGGACGATAACAGGATTCCCTTCATTTTAAGATTGGACTGGAAAGCTGGTATTGAAGATTTGGAATGGTTACTAAAATCATCCTTAAAAGACAATTTCAACTTAACCATAGAGCTGCCTAACAAAAGTGATTATAAGGAAAACGCGTCGATTGCTAACGACAATGTTTTTGAAGATTTTGATAAGCCTCTAAGAGAACAAGGATTACAAATGGGTTTTATCGATACACAATCAGACGAATATATCATTGTATTGCACAAAATTTCAGAAAAAGAGAAAGTTAAAAAAGCAACAAATGAAATTGGATATAACTATTATGAAAAATAAGAACTACCGCTAATAACTAAGCATTCATGTGGTCGGTACGACCCAGCATGAACACCGTGTTGACTGAACCGGTTCTGTGTCGGTCAGCCTTCTATGGGTATTGGTCTATTTTGGGATGGGTTATTTGAGGTCTGCACTTGAACCCGTATATTGATTTGGAGGTCTTGTTTTCTCCCGAGTATGCCTATCACTTCTTAGATGCTGTTGAATTTCCTGTTTTCGGGGGTATTTTGGCCGCTTTTGCTTGGTTTCGGACATAGGGTTCCCTATCCCGTCCAAGGGGCGTTTATTTTCTTACTGTGCTTTAGTGTATTTTTTAAGTTTTGCGATCCAGTGTGCCGCTGGTCCCCGTGCGGAAAACGTATGCAGGGTCACCAGTTCTCCCTTTTTACAGGATGGGCAGATTCGGTGTTGCAGGGGGCTGCCGTTGTGTGCAATTTGCCTAAATTACCAAGATTTGGTACATTTGAGTAAAACGTTAGTCAAAATGGGAAAAAACACCTCAATATCACTCGGAAATCATTTTGAAGATTTTATCAGAGAAGAAGTAAATTCGGGTAGGTACAGTTCGGTTAGCGAAGTAATTCGTTCAGCGCTACGTTTGCTAGAACATGAAGAAAAAAAGGAAAGAGAACTGATTAAAGCCCTCGAAGTTGGAGAAAATAGCGGATTTGTGGAAGATTTTGACCCAAAACAAAACCTAACTGAATTACATCGCAAACACTCATGAGTAAAAACAAATATCGAATCAGTAAACAAGCGATTAATGATTTAAATGATATTTGGGTCTATACTTTTAATAAATGGTCTAAAGAACAAGCGGATAGATATTACGACTTAATAATAGGGGAAATTGAATTTATTGCGGACAACTATCAAATTGGCAAATCCGCTGAACAAACTCGAAAAAACTATCGAGTAACGAAAATCAAATCGCATCTTATTTTTTACAGAAAAGCCGAAAATGAAATTGTTGAAGTCCTTAGAATTCTACATCAGCGAATGCAAATAAAAAAACGACTGAAATAAAAAGCTGTACACAGGGGTCTGTAAATTAGAAGTGTCTAAAAAAGAAAGATATAGGATTGCCGGGGTTATAGGGTGGATAGCATCAATAACTATATCCCATTGTTGGCAATTAGTAACTCTAAAAAAAAAAGCAACAACTAAATTAAATGAATTTCAAGCAATGTGGATGTCGTATCCAGATCAATCAACAGTGTTAGAAAATACCTTCAGTAAAAGTAATAGCCCTTAAACAAGTGAAGCTGCTCGATATTGGTTTCACACTTATTTTTATAACACTTGTTGTGTTAGCTTATGTTACGCCTTAAATCATACGATTTCCCATAGAATTTCACTAAGTGAGGTTCGGGCAGCTGGGTTGTCTATTAGAGATGATGTAACAGGCAATAATGGTAAATATCGGTCTCCTATAAAAAAAATGGGAAGGCACAAGTAATCCAGGTAGGGATGACTTCGCTAAAGAAATTGAAAACGAACAAGGAACAATCATATTTCAAGAATAGATATCTGGCTTAAATGCTCATGTTGACCTATGGGAAAAAGGAGAGGTAAAAACTTATAATTTATTGAATACAGCTCACTCAATGGAATTTTGGGAGGTATTAAAATAAAAAATGCAGAAGATGAAAAAAATCTTTCAATTAATAGCACTTTTCTTAATTACAAGCTGTAATTCGCAGTCGAAGGAAATTATACCATTTAAAACCGATAAAGGTTGGGGGTATAAACAAGGTGGGGAAATTATAATTCAACCTAAATTTGGAATAGCTAGTGAATTTACTGACTGTGGTATTGCAGCCGTTGGAGATAGTGTAAATAGAAATTATTTTATTGACAAAACTGGAAAAAAATTAAATATACCTGTTTTAAAAATGGGAAATTTTATTGATGATTTTCATGAAGGTTTCGCCAGATTTAAGAAAAATGAAAAACTAGGATTTATAAACCAATGCGGAAAAATAGTTGTCGAGGCTAAATTTGAAAGTGTTACTCCCTTCAAAAATAAAATCGCTATTGTACGAAGGGGATTTGAAGTCATTGAAAACGGTCCCTATAAAACACAAAAAGGAGGCAAATACGGAGCAATTGATAAAACGGGAAATTTGATTATACCTTATGAATTTGATTTTATTTCTGAGTTTTCTGATAACAATACTGCGAATGCAAAAGTTGGCAACAAAGATGTCATCATCAATTCAAAGGGTAAGATAATAAAGTGACATTTGCTGATAATTTGTATAATGCATATGCCCCCTACGGGAAGCGTACGCACCATACAAGAAGCGTAAGCCATTTTAAATCAAAATATTAAAGTGAGAATAATGAAAAAACATTATTACGAAATCAAAGTTGAATGGACAGGAAACGAGGGAAACGGAACTCTGAATTATAAATCTTTCAATAGAAACCATAAAATCATGGCTGACGGAAAATATGATGGTATTAAGGGTTCATCTGATCCATCATTTTTGGGAGATAAGACGAGATATAATCCTGAAGACCTTTTTCTATCTTCATTGTCAGCTTGTCATATGCTTTGGTATTTACATTTATGTTCGGTACATAAAATTGTAGTGACCGAATATTTAGATAACGCAACAGGACTTATGGAGGAAACTAAAAATGGAAGCGGAAAATTTACGGAGGTTACTCTAAATCCTAAAGTGAAAATCACGGATTTGAATATGATTGACAAAGCAAATGAATTACACGGACAAGCAAATAAAATGTGTTTTATCGCTAATTCTTGTAACTTTAAAATCAGACATAACCCGAATACCACTGCGGAATAAAACGGCTTACAACAAGGGTAAGCGTTGCACAACTCGACATGGAGTCCAACATCCTTATTTTTTAAAATAAATAATGCCATAATCCTATTGCCATTTTTACTTTTTGGTCTAAACGACAAGGATGAAATTTATGCGGTGATTAGTTCCAAGACCTTATCCTTCAGCAGCTTTGAGTTTAGAGTATTGGGGTTATTGCAGAAAGCTTGGATACCATTAAAAATACAGGAAGCTATATTGCCAATTGGAAAAGACAGGCAGATGATTCTTGGAAAATAGTGTTGGAAACCTTGCAAAACCATTAAAAACCACCATAGCAAAAACAGCGGCATATGGCCCTCTTTGTTTTTTTGTACCCTTCAAAAAACGAAAGGCCGCTTTCTACAAAAATTAGGTCCTTCGTTGGCCACAATAGGGGCAAAATCTATTTTTACTATAACTTGTAGGGAAATTTAGTGCCGAAAAGGCATTCCAACACCTATCGATTTAAAAGCCATGACCTCAAGAATTGAAAAGATAAAAATACCTTGTGGGAACAAAGAAGTAAGCGCCCATAGATTGACGGTAAGCTCTGAAATTCAAATCGACCTTGAATCCGCTTGGGAAAAAGTAAAAAAAAGCGCCACGCTTGAATTTATAGCGAAGGGGAAAATAGAGTTTACACCAACGGGCGGGAAATTTCCGGAGACCTGGAAAGAGGGAATGACGGTGACCACAAAAATGAGGGTATACGGCTTTATACCTTTTGGGGGACTCCATACCCTGCATTTTTCCAAAATAGATGACAATAATTATATCTTGGAAACCGTTGAAAAAGACAGTTTCGCAAAAGTTTGGAACCATAAAATTTCCATGAGGTCCATAGGGGATAGGGCTATTTCCTATGAAGATGAAATTGTTATTTACGGCGGAATCTTAACCAGGTTTATCTCTAATTGGGCCCGTTCGTTTTACCGGCACAGACAAAGGCGGTGGAAGTTGTTGGCAGGGCATAAGATGTAGCTCGATAGCGAAAAATGGATATCAAAACGTAAAACAACAGTATAAGCCTAACAATAATTAAGCATGGACGATTTAGTAATCTTGGATTTATTTTGGGATAGACAACTGGTCAAAGATAAATCTGGCAGGGAATTCGAAATTTTTCGGGGGAAGGATTATGACACCGATTGGGTACATTTAGGACACGGTTATTCAAAGAACAGCGAGTGGATTTACTTCTATGGCGACACCTGTTTTGAGAAAGAACTTAAGAACATCGATATTGCCAGCTTTAGCCTAATTGAAGCAAATGAAGCCGAAAACACCATTTATTTTAAAGATAAAAAGGCCGTATACCTAAAAAGTTATATGTGCGGTTTCGCCACCTTGCCGAATGCAGACCCAAACGATTTTCAAATCGTAGATATCGATAACGGCTATTCCACTTCGGGGGAATCCGATTATTGGTACGAAGACAAATTGCCTTATGCGCTTTCCGAGATGATTCCGATCAATGGCTGCTATCAAAGGGTAAAAGACACCATATTCTTTGGCCATACCCGAAAAGTGGCTTGTGATGTCGATACTTTTGAGCAAGTCCACCCAAAAGTCCAAACCCTTTTTAAGGACAAAGACCATCTGTATTTTAAAAATGAAATAGTAGAAGGGGCCAATCCGGACACTTTTGAATTCTTGGAAGAATGCATAGGGGAGGATGCCCCATATTATTTGGAATGTGATATTCATTATTATGCCAAGGATGACAAGTATGCCTATTTTGTTAACGCACCCTTCGGCATCAAGGTAATAAAGACCAAGGATCTGAAAAACTTTAGGTTTGAAGTGATAGATGAAATTGGATATGGAAGGGACTCGAATTATAGATATGAAAAAGGAAGAAGAAAAAAGATAAAATAACTCCCGCCAAGAAGGCTTGCTAAGGAAAGCCGTATATGAAATTCTCTATGGCAGCATTGGGATA
Source organism: Zobellia sp. OII3 (assembly GCF_002211465.1). Taxonomy (NCBI): domain Bacteria; kingdom Pseudomonadati; phylum Bacteroidota; class Flavobacteriia; order Flavobacteriales; family Flavobacteriaceae; genus Zobellia; species Zobellia sp. OII3. The sequence goes on from NZ_MWRZ01000002.1 coordinate 95,236, forward strand.
ATCCCCTCAAAATTGCAATTGTCTTCCAAGCTGAAACCTACACTCTCTGTCTTCTAACCGCTATTGGTGTAAAATTGGAAGCACTTTCAAAGAATTTACTATCTTACCGGAATAAACAAAAACCATTAAGCATTTATGCAAGAGAAAATAGCGGTCTTTACATTGGCCGAAAAACTGGCCATGGTACACGTTGTAAATTCCCTTATCTTGGCAGACGGACAGGTGCATAATGGGGAAATCAACGCCGTTTCCCAACTGATGCGGCAAATCGATTTTGATAGTAATTTTATCATGCAGGCCCGGAATATTGAAAGTGAACAGGCCCTTTCCATTTTGAGGCAAATGCCCCAGGAAAAAAAGAAAAACCTAGAATCGATTTTAGAGATGACGGCTATTTCCGACGGTTTTAAGCATACTAAGGAAAGTAGCTTAATGGCCTATATCTTTGAATCTATGAACAAGTGAAGTTGATATAAGACCCTTATGAAAACTAAGAATTTAGAAAAAGCACAATTTGAAGCCGTTGAAAAGAAAGCGATCTATGTTATGGCCCATGAGGTGGTAATGGCCGATGGGACCGTACATCCGGGCGAGCTTGAAGCTATGAGACAACTTCAAGAAGATATCGATATGGACAATGATTTGATCAATGAGGCCAAAAACACAACGGTTGACGAAGCATTGGTGTCCCTTCATAATATGACCTTCCCTAAAAAGAAGGTATTGGCACAGATTCTTGAAAATATGGCGATTTCCGATAAGCACTTACACGAAAAGGAAATGCAGCTGATCATCCAAACCTTTAAGAATATCGGTATTGGCGAAGAGACCGAGTAATCGGCAAACCCTAGTGGTTGATAAGGTCGGCTAGTATACGCGCCATAGGCTTTCAAAAAAACCTTTAGCTCTATGGGGGAGGATCTTGCTATTCTTTCTATTATCATATCTACAACGGCGAACGAACTGCACGTAACGACTACACATGCACTTTTTTAACCCGATTTTCGTTTTGCCACAAAGCGGTATAAGCTTCTTTTGGGTAGTGAAATCAATATTTTAACATCGTTCAAATTATGGTTTTCTTATAAATACATAAGGATATTTAAGAAAATTACAAATCCGATTTGGGGGGTTGGGACTTGAAAGAGATATATCTGTTAAGGGATGTACCCTCTGGTTCAAAATTTATGGAAATTTTCTAAGACGTTCAGGCGCATTGTCTTTCTTTTTTAAGACAAGCTTGCGTTGTATGGATGCTGTACAGAGGCTATTCTCTTTTTTACCATTAAGCTCTTATGAACGGATGGAATCGATGAAACTAACAGCTAATAGCTCTTTACGGAAACCTGTGGATACCAAAGAAGAAAATGGTATACGGGTAGAGGTGCAGGTTATTTTCAAGGAATGCTATAGAGAGTTCTGTTTGTTGTCTTATAGTTACGTGGCTTGTATGGACCAGGCAAAGGATATTGTTCAAGATGTGTTCGTAAAAATCTTGGTCAAAGATCAGGCAGCCGAAATTCTAAACCTAAAGGCCTATATCTGGAGGGCCGTTAAGAATACAAGCCTGAAACATTTGGAACGTTCGAAAAAATTAGAGCCCTTAAATCAAAATGCCTTGATAATCGCCTTGGAGGAAGAGGGGCCGGATGATGAACTAAGATTGAAGGTGCAAGATGCGCTCGAAAAACTTCCTCCCCAATGCAAGAACGTTTTTGAACTTTGTGTGGTAAAGGGCCAGAAATACAATTCTACCGCCGATTCCTTAGGGATTTCGGTGAATACGGTAAAGACCCAAATGAAAAAGGCATATCGCATTCTGCGAAGTAATTTGGGAAATGTGCATTATACCCTCTTCTTTTTTTGGATTTTCTAGTTTTTACTGAAAAAATTTTAAACTTTTTTCAATATAGCATCACCCTATTTTATCATTCCTGGGTCATATACCAAAGCGATCAATTTTTAAGCCTGATCGAACGGAATGAAGACTATGGACATAGCCCCGATTATAGTTAAAAAACTAAAGGACAAACTTACCGATGAAGAACGGTTCTATTTTGATGCTTGGATAAATGATTCCGAGGAAAATAGATCTTTGTTTCGTCGCCTTCAAGCTGTTAAAAAGCGGGGAGGAAACGTTTCAGAGGTTTTGGAACTCGATATCGAAGCGGATTGGCACCGTATTGTAGCGCGTTCACAATTACAAAAAAGAAAAACACAGCTCCGTTCTTTCCAACGGTTTCCTTTGAAATATGCCGCACTGCTTGTTGTGGGACTGGCCTTGGGTCTGGGCTATTTGAAATACGGTGACGATACCGATAGCCCTGTGGCACCGACCGATGCCATTACCTTACAACTGGGCAATGGTGAAGTCAAGGTGATTGCCCCCAACGAGATAAAGTCCATTACCAACAAAAAGGGAAGCGTATTGGTAAAACAGGTAGAAGAGCAATTGGACTATTCCATACATAGGGAGGACACGGAACTTTCCTATAACACCTTAAAAGTGCCCTATGGTAAAAGATTTACGTTGATCTTATCCGATAGTACCGTAGTGCACCTCAATGCGGGGTCTTCCTTAAAGTATCCGGTCAAATTTATACCGGGGCAAAACCGACAAGTCTTTCTTTCGGGTGAAGGCTATTTCAATGTATACAAAGATAAAAGGCACCCATTTGTTGTAAGTGCCGGAGGAATGGATGTTCAGGTCTTGGGCACCCAGTTCAACATATCGTCTTATAAATTAGATAGAAAAGTAAGTACCGTTTTGGTGGAGGGGTCGGTAATGCTGTATCCCGCCCAAAAAGGAGACAAAAATGGGGAGGGAACTTTATTGCAACCCGGATACAAGGCCGACTGGGATAAGTTCTATGAACAAATAGAATTTGAAAAAGTCGATACCCATACCTATACCGATTGGGTCAAAGGGGTATTGGTACTAAAGCGTACTTCCTTTAAACAGATTATAGAGAAACTACAAAGGCATTATAACGTGACCATAGAGAATAGGTATGAAAAACTAAATGGCCAAGTGTTTACCGCCACCTTTGATGTAGAGACCATAGACGATGTTTTAAATTCCTTTACGCTCGAAACCCCTTTTGAATATCAAATAACAGATAACCATATTATCATTTTCCCACCAAAATAATCACAAAACCAACTAATACCAAGTGCCTATGAAATAACCAAAAAAGAGTGAATTGAATAAAATCGAATAGGTGTTATCGAACAAAAAAAATCGGAAAATGCGCTAACATTTCCCGACTTACGATAATCAACTATTCAATAGTCAACTAAAAAACTTTACAAAAATATGGAAAAATGTACTGGCATGGGTACCTACAGTGCCCATTCGTTAAAATTAAATTTAAGAATGAAACTTTCGGCAATTCTTATAATGCTCTCTATTTTCTCCGTACAGGCTAACGGATACGCGCAAAAAACAAGGATCAGCCTTGACCTGAACGAGGTAGAAATACGCCAGGTCTTTGAGGAAATAGAGTCGATGACGGATTTTAAATTTCTTTATAACAACCAAAAATTGGATATAAAGAAATTGGTCTCGGTCAAGGTTACCAATCAGCCGGTAGCGAAAATATTGGACATACTCTTTAAGGGAACGCCCATTGATTATATCATCCTGAAAAAGCAGATCGTTATCAAGGTCGATGCTTCGAAAGCCCAAACAACACGGGTCGTGCCCGAGAAATCAAAGGTAGCCACGGTGGTCCAACGGCAAGTTCAGGGCGTTGTATTAGATGCGAACCAAGAACCGCTTCCAGGGGCGAATATCGTAGAGAAGGGCACTACAAACGGGGTCACGGCCGATTTTGACGGTAATTTTGCCATAAACGTGGCCAATGAAAACGCCATACTTGTGATTTCCTACATAGGCTTCGCGACCAAGGAGGTCAGCCTAAAGGGACAGACTTCGGTAAGTGTACAAATGGAAGAAAGTGCCTCGGGTTTGGATGAAGTCGTTGTTGTGGGATACGGAACCAAGCTAAAAGGGGAATTGACAGGTTCGGTATCGAAAGTAGGCGATAAAATATTTGAAGACCGTCCGGTGATCAATACCTTGGATGCCATGCAAGGGGCCATGCCAGGGGTTACCGTAACCCGAAGTAGCGGGCAACCGGGTCGCGAAGGCTATTCCATAAATATTCGGGGCGCCTCGTCCATAGCGGGTAGTAGTCCTTTGATCTTGATCGATGGAATTCCCGGAGATCTCAACACCATAAACCCTAATGATATTGCGAATGTTACCGTTTTAAAAGATGCGGCAGCTTCGATTTACGGTGCGCGTGCGGCCGATGGGGTGGTGATGGTGACCACGAAAAAGGGAAAGAAAGGGCGCTTGTCGGTAAATTACTCCTATAACTATGGGGTCAATATTCCAACCTACATAAGCGAAATGACCAACACCTTGCAAATGGCGGAAATGTACGATGAGGGAATGCGAAACATCGGGCAGCCCGGGGTGACCGAGGAAGTATTCGATAAAATTAGAAACAACGCTGCGCCAGAACCGGGCAATGGGTGGATGAAGTATTTGGAAAACTACCCTGGTTTTTACGGCTCGCACGATTGGTTGAAGGATATCTACGGAACCGGAACCCAAAGCATGCACAACCTATCGATTTCAGGTGGGGAAGAGAATCATGATTACCTGATTTCGGCAGGCTACAAATCGAACGATGGTGTCATCACCCATGGTGTATCAAAATCGGACCTGTACAACCTCAGGGTGAATTTCGGCTTCAATCTTTTTAAGAACAAGTTAAAGGTAAACCTACGTACGGCATTCGACAACAATGTGGTTAAGGAACCATCGGCTTTGGGAAGCGCCATAGAAAGTGCACACCTGATGTGGAGCTATGCCCCTACATATACGCCCGATGGCCAGTTTTACTGGTATCAAAACTATCAAAACCCGGTGCAATTGTTAGAGGAAAACGGGGAGAAGAGTTCAGACCTAAAGAAATTTCAAACCAACTTAAAGGCCGACCTTAGTATTACCGACGATTTAAAGCTGGTAACCCAGGTAGGGGTGAATTTCGAAATATACGATTCCAATGCTTCTAATCGTACCTTCGATCTGATCAATTGGGACGATGAAACCTTCGGTACGCGAAACAATCCGAATTCCGCAACCTATTTCAATTCTAAAAACACCTATGGTTCATATACGGCATACTTAGATTACAATAAAACCCTGTTCGACAATCATCGCATTAATTTAATGGGTGGTGTCTCGCACGAGCAAAATGAATACGAAAGTCAAAGTATAACGGGCTATAACTTTAAATCGAACGACATATTTACCCTAAACCTGGCCGACAGGACCGATGTAGCCTTTATGGATTATACAGGGTCCTTGACCGATTGGGCATTGAATTCCTACTTCGGAAGGTTCAGTTATTCGTACAACCGTAAATTCTTTGTCGATGTAACCACAAGAATAGACGGAAGTTCAAAATTTGCGGCCAGCGAAAGATGGAGTGCCTTGTTTCCCGCCGTATCGGCTTCATATAATTTGGGAGAGGAGAATTTTATAAAGAATTCGAATACGATCAACGATTTAAAATTAAGGGCTTCTTGGGGCCAATCGGGGAACCAAAACCTAAGTTTCGGTAACTACGATTATATTCCCCTTATTACGGTATCGGGGAACTATCCTCTGGGCTCGCCCAATGTTGGTTTGCCAGGTGCGGTTGCCAGTATAGCCTCCGAATCGCGTACATGGGAGACGATAGAGACTTCCAATATCGGTATCGACTTTGCCTTGTTTAAATCAAGGTTGGCCGGTAGTTTCGATTATTTCGTAAAGAAGAACAGCGATATGTTGGTCAATGTAACCTTGCCGGCAACCCTCGGTGGTACGGCCCCTACATTGAACATCGGTGATTTGGAAACCAAGGGATGGGATTTCTCCATAGGTTGGAGCGATACCAAGGGCGACTTTAAGTATTCCATTTCGGCCAACGTGAGTGATGCCAAAAACAAACTGACCAAACTGGAAGGAAACGATTCCTATGCCGAAGGATTGGTGTCGACAAGGCAGGGCTATCCCATAAATTCGTATTTCGGATTTGAATCCAACGGCTTTATCCAAAATCAACAGCAGTTGGACGAATACAAAAAATTGGAAAACGTTCCCCAGAATATCGGTATCGGTGATGCCATGTACAACGATTTGGACGGTGACGGAAAAATTACGGCATTTGGCAACCCCGAAGCGGGTACCACGGGCGATATGAAGTATTTAGGGAATACCAACCCGAGGTATACCTATTCTTCGAACATCAGTCTATCGTACAAGAATTTTGACTTTAGCATGCTCTTTCAGGGAGTGGGCAAGCGTGTCGGTATCAGGGAAGGTGTACCTAGCATGCCCTTGTACTACGTATGGCACCCTTCTATAAGTTACTTTCACGGAAAAACATGGACGCCCGAAAGAACCGATGCCGAATTTCCTAGAATCATCCCCGGTGGTGTAGGATGGGATGAACTAAGGGACTGGAACTACAAATATTCCGACCGGGTGGTAAACAAGCTTTCCTACCTAAGGGTCAAGTCCTTGGTACTGGCCTTTAACCTACCGGAATCGATTTGTGAATCATTGCGATTGGAGAGCTTTAGACTTTATACAAGTGCCGATGACCTTTTTACTTTTAGTAAGGGCACATGGGGCAATACTTATGATCCCGAAAGTTTGTTCGCGGGTAGAAACAAGACGTACCAGAATTACCCATTTACCAAAACCATTTCACTGGGCGTTGACCTGAAATTTTAAACCCTAACAAATAGAAAAATGAAAAAGTTATATAATTATATTATTTTGGTTGTTTTGCTAATTTCCGGGTGTACCAAAGACTTGGATCTATATCCTCTTGACTCTATTTCAGATGCCACCTTTTGGGAGACTGCCGATGATTTTAAATTGGCTTCCAACAACCTTTACTATTCGCTGTCTCAGCAAAAGATAGAAGCCGATGTAGAGTCTGAAATTGCGTATTTTACCGATAATTCCATAAGTAACGGAACCTATGTGGTTTCCGATACCGATGATAAATGGAATACCCCTTATACCTACATTCGACAGTGCAATAAGATTTTTGCCGAAGCGGAAAATTCTGGAAAATTAGAGGATGCCGATGTAAAAAGATTTGTTGCGGAAGCTAAATTTTTCAGGGCTTGGAACTATTGGATGCTTTTTAGGTTGTACGGGGGAGTTCCCTTGATAAAGGATGTACCCGATATCGATTCGGAAGGATTATACGACGCAAGGGCCACAAGAAAGGAAACTGTCGATTTTATGCTACAAGACCTTACCGATGCTACCCTAGACCTGCCTTTAAAATCAAGTCTTGCTTCAGCTGACGTGGGTAGGATCACCAAAGGTGCCGCCCTATCATTAAAGGCTAGAATCGCCCTTTTTGAAGGAACTTGGGGGAAATATCACGGCGCTGGTGATGGGGGATACTTAGATGTAGCCATTGCATCGGCCAGTGAGGTCATCGATAGTAATGAGTTCAGCTTGTTTACGGGTAAGGGTGCCGAAAGTTATAGATACCTCTTTATTGAGGAAGGAGACGACTCCCCTGAAAGTATATTGGACAGTCGCTATGAGGTGAACGTACGCGGTCAGAATTTCAGTGACCGTATTTTAGGTGGGGAATATATCCCTACCAAGAAATTGGCCGATGAATATTTATGTACCGATGGACTCCCCATCGATAAATCGGATGATTTCAATGGGTATGATACAAGGACTTCGGAATACGAAAACCGTGATCCCCGTATGGAAATGACCTTTGTCCGTCCCGGTAGTTCCGTGGTCTGGTCACTTTTCCCGGAACCTATTGAAAGTTGGCCATTTTTCCCGTCAAGAAATGGGAATACGGGCTATATGACCAACAAGTACAGATCTGAAAACGAGTTTGGGAATACCACCCAACAGAACCAATTCGGATGGGATACCCATGTGATCCGCTATGCCGAAGTATTGCTTATCTATGCGGAAGCCTTATACGAAAAAAACGGTAGTATCAGTGATATCGATTTAGATAAGTCGATCAATGTGATCCGTGATAGGGTAGGGATGCTGCCTCTAAAAAACACCTTTGTTAGTTCGAACGGATTGGACATGAAGGAGGAGATACGAAGGGAGCGTACCGTTGAACTTGCCTTGGAAGGCTATCGCTACGACGACTTGCGAAGATGGAAGATCGCCGAGGAAGTTCTACCACAGACCGTCTTAGGTATCAAAATACTAGGTTCACAATGGGGTACCGATCCTATTATCATCAATGACGACGATAAGAACATCTATCTCAAGGAAGACTACCAGAGCCGAACCGATGCGAATGGCTTCCTTATCGTAGAGCCTTCCGAAAGGCGATATTTCGATGAAGGAAAACACTATTTGAGGCCCTTGCCAACAAGGGAAATCAATATAAACCCAAAGTTGGAACAAAACCCAGGTTGGTAAACCTTAATTTACCGCTATTTACAATTGAAATTGGGGCGATAGTTATCGCCCCAATATTTAATTTTTATTCTGGCGCAAGTGGTATATAAACAGGTAACTTATTGAAGGAAACAAAAGAAAGAAAATATAATGAAATACAACATTGTCAAATTATTTATAGTGGCCATAACCTTCCTTTCCTGTGACCGCCAAAGCGATACCAAGAAAGAAAGCTATTCCAAAGCTATATATAGTGTGCTACCCGCGGATATGTGGCAAGATGCCCTCGTGAGTGGTAATGGGGCAATGGGTATCATGGTATTTGGTCAACCTGAAAATGAACAGGTCATCTTTAATCACGAATTCCTCTATGAACCTATCGGGAATGAAAATGTTGAACCACCCGATATTGCCAAGTACTTACCGCAGACCAGAAAAATGTTGATGAATGGCAATTATGAAGGGGCCATTACCTATTCCATTGATAGGGCAAAAGATGAAGGCCTCCCAAAATTGCTATGGACGGATCCTTACCATCCGGCCCTTGTCATGAACATCCAACAACCACAGATCAATTCTATCGAGGATTACGGAAGAAGCCTAAATTTTGAAACAGGGGAAGTGGTAGTAAGTTGGAAAGATGGCGGACACCGCTTTGACCGCAGATCTTTTGTAAGCAGAAAAGACCATGTCATCGTTCAAAAAATTGGCGGTGATGGGGCTATCAATTGCGAAATCTCAATGGATATGCAGGGGGCAAAGCCGGAAGATTGGGCCACTAGGGAAGAAGTTCCCTATGGGGTGTCAGATGTTACACGGTCGCTAAGCTCCGATTGGCTTACATTTCGGGTGAATTACCGGGTCAATGAACGGGGTTATGAAGTGCTTACCAAGGTGGTTGTAAACCAAGGAAATACTGCTGTAAACGACAGTGTTTTGAGTATTCGGGATGCGGAAGAAGTTTTGCTGATCAGTAAAATCATTCCTTTGGAAGATTTTGGAAAAAGCCAAATTGAAGGGGCCAAAAAAGCCATAAACAAAGTTGGGCTAGACTATAAATCCTTATTGGCACGTCACGCTAAAGTTCATGGGGAAATTTTCAACCGGGTAGACTTTGATATTTATCCCAACGATTCGGTCCGGCACTCGACAGAAGAACTGATTGCCCAACAGATTAAAAACCCCGATCGTATTTCTCCCGAATTTCTAGAAACCATGTTCTATATGGGACGGTACGCCTTATTGTCTTCGAGTGGCGAAAACCCGCCCAATTTAATGGGGATATGGAACGGGCAATGGAGACCGGAATGGTCAGGTGATTTTACCACCGATGCCAATGTAAACCTTCAGATTTCCTCGGCGAACATTACCGACATGCCCGAAGCGATTGATAGTTATATGAAAATGTTGGAGCGGATTGCCCCCGATTGGGAAATAAATGCTAAGAACATTTACGGTTGCAGAGGGTATTTATCAGGATTCAGGACCTCGGGGAGAAGGGGCTTGCATACCCATTTTAACGCCTCCTTTCCGGGTCAGTTTTGGGTGTCAGGGGCAGGATGGCTGCTCTCCCCATGCTATGAGTATTATCAAACGACAGGGGATGAGAAGTTCTTGAAGGAACGTTTGTTGCCGATGATGGAAAAGACCGCTCTCTTTTATGAGGACTTCCTCACCGTTAAGGATAGTAAGGGAAATTTTGTTTTCGTTCCTTCCTATTCTCCCGAAAATACACCGTCAAACTTAAAGGTGGGCGGGGTAATAAACGCTACCATGGATATTGCCGTAGCCAAGGAGATTTTTACCAACTTGATTACCGTGTACGATGATTTGGGAATTGAATCAGAAAGGAGAAAGCAATTACAGGAACTAATAGACAAGCTTCCTCCTTACCTTATCAACGATATTGGAGGTTTAAAGGAATGGGCCGCCCCCAATTTAGAGGACAACTACGACCATCGCCACGCATCGCACTTTTATCCGGTGTGGCCGGGACATGATATTAACCCTGAGGAGACGCCCGAGCTTTTTGATGCGGCCATAATAGCGGCAAATAAGAGAAAATCCGGTAACTTTTCCGCGCATGGACTCATGCATCGGGCCCTGATCGGCGCAAGACTTAAACAGGCCGATTTACTGTATAAAAACCTGGCCTATATGCTGTCTAAAAAGTTTATTTACAGGGGGATGTTTACCTCCCATAATCCGGATCTCGAAATTTTTAACTCCGATGCACTCTGTAGTTTGCCCACCGTCGTGGCCGAAGCCTTGGTATACTCTCGCCCGGGGTTTATTGAGTTGTTGCCGGCCTGGAAAGAAGATATCGCCGTGGGTAAGATCACAAATATAGTGTGCCGGACCCAAGCCCGGGTGAAGGAGCTATCGTGGGATTTTAACAAAGGTGTAGTGCATTGTACCATCTACTCCAATAAAAAGCAGGATATCAATCTACTGATTAGGGACTATCACACCACTTGGACCAGCGAAGATAACTCGGGAAAAGAGCTTACAAGTAAAGGCGATCCGTTGAAAATTTCATTTGAAGAGGGAGAAACCAAGACCTTTACGATAAGCTTGGGGAAGCGCTGAACAGCAAAATTATAAGGATAGATGAATAATAAAAATTTAAAACAATTAAGATAATGAAAAGTACTCTTGTATACATCGCTTTAGTTGCGGTAGGTATTCCACTGCTCCATGCCCAAGATGTTGTACCGGCTAAAGTTTCGGATGAGTTTCATCAAGTTTTGGTAAAGAACGTCAAGATAGAAGGCGAAATCGGAAGGCGACTTGATGTGACCATGGACAACAACATCAAAAAACTCCATCTCGATGAAAACTTCACGGATCACTTTAAGGCCAAAACCGGACCCGAAGTGGTAGGGGCCTTTATCGGTATGGGAATGCTCATAGATGCCTCCGTACGATTGGCGGCCTATTCCCATGATCCGAAAATGATGGAAATAAAGAACGAGATTGTCGATAAGGTTATTGACGAACAGCTGAAAAATGGGTATTCTGGATTTTATAAGCCGGAACGTAGACTGTGGAACAGCCAAGGGGGTGGTGATAATTGGGATATCCATGAAATGGCCTTTATCATAGACGGGCTAACATCCGACTATGAACTGTTCGGGAACAAACGCTCGCTCAAAGCGGCCATAAAGACGGCTGATTTTATTATGGAACATTGGCACGAAATGCCCGATGATTACGCCGCCGAAGTAGATATGCACGTGCTCGACACGGGAATCGATTGGGCTATTTTCAGACTGTATAAAACCACGGGTGAAAAACGCTTCCTGAATTTTTCGGAAAAGACCAAGTCCTTGTACCAATGGGATACCAAGATCGAGATCGGCCGTAGACCTGGGGTAAGCGGACATATGTTCGCCTATTTTGCCATGTGCATGGCGCAAATTGAACTTTACCGGTATACGGGAAACAAGGAGCTCTTGCAACAGACCGAGAATGCCATGCGGTTTTTCTTGGCGGAAGATGGCCTGACCATTACGGGAAGTGCCGGACAACGTGAGATTTGGACCGACGACCAAGATGGGGAAAACGAATTGGGGGAGACCTGTGCTACCGCATATCAAACCAGGGTTTATGAAAGCTTGCTCCGTTTGACCGGAAAGGCAGAGTACGGCGACCTCATTGAAAGAACCGTGTATAACGGACTCTTTGGCGCCCAATCACCAGACGGGGGAAAGTTACGCTACTATACCCCCTTTGAAGGGGAGCGTCATTACTACGATGTGGAATACATGTGCTGCCCCGGCAATTTTAGAAGGATTATTTCCGAGCTGCCCGGAATGGTTTATTACCGGTCGAAAGAAGATGGGGTGGCCGTGAACCTTTATGCCCAATCCGAAGCAAGGGTAGAGCTCAATGACGGTATTACGGTAGACGTACAACAGAAGACCAGCTATCCGACCTCGGGAAGGGTAGAGTTATCGGTCTCCCCGAACAAGGCATCGACCTTTCCGCTTTCCTTGAGGATCCCTTCGTGGGCCAAGGAGGCGACTATTACGGTCAATGGCGAAAAATGGCAGGGAGAAATCAAACCGGGGACTTTTGTGGATATTACTAGAAAATGGACGTCGAAGGATCGGGTACTTCTAGATTTTCCGATGGATATCCGTTTTATAAAAGGAAGGAAAAGAAATTCGGGACGGGTGGCCCTCATGCGTGGCCCCATAGTCTATGGGTTGAACCTTGATAAAAATCCGGAAGCCACCGCAAACGGGAAGCGTTCCTTTTACGACCTGAGAAGGATTTTGTTAGACCCGAGTACCTTGAGCGGCCCTGAAAGTGACGATTCGGTACGTCCTGATGGTACAGCTGTTTTTATTAGCGGTTGGAGGGAAAATAATAGTGGAAAGGCAGATCGCAAACATGAATTTAGGTTGAAACTGACCGAGTTTCCCGATCCCGATAACGAATTCATTTATTTTAAAATACCCGATTACAGCATAGAAGTAGAAGATGAATTGGTAGATAAATCGGGAAACTATTTGAATGTGGATTAGTCCACTAAACTATAAGTAACATGAAACGTAGGGATTATATAAAGACGGTGTCGCTAGGAGCGATCATACCTATGGCGTTTTCGGGCTATGGGATGTCTAGATTTTTTAAAAAGGAATTAGGGAAGAATGTTCCCGTACAGTTTAAGAGTGCTTGGGACCTGTGGTACGATATGAAGTGGGTAGGCCCCGAATACTGGGGAAACAGGTTACAAGACTGGGAAATACGTGACGGCAGGTTGCTTTGTAATATAACGGCAAAGAACAGAAACTTGCAGCTGCTGACCGTTCAAAACCATAACGGCGATGCCGGGGTGCGTACCTCGGTCACCATTGAAGTGGTAAACCCCGAAATACGACAATTGGATAAGGGTTGCGTGGGAATGCTTTTAGGGGGGAAAGGCGATTTTGAAGATTATAGGTCCGCCATTTTTGGAAACGGATTGGTTGTAGGGCTGACACCAACAGGTAAGTTAAAGGTGGGCGAGGCGATAATCGAAACGGGTTTCGAGGAGCTGCCCAAACACTTTACCTTATCGGTAAGCACTTCCCTTGGGCCAAATGACAGCCAGAAGCTTCAAGTTGAAGTGTTAGCGGGAAATAAAACCCTCTTCCTTAGCAAGGACTTAGTCGTGCAAAAAACGGAGGTACTTGGGAATTTTGCCCTTATGGCGGATTTTCAAGGGAAGGGCCTTACCGAAGATCGCCCGTCTTGTGCCTTCTCCGATTGGAGCATTCAATCTTCATCATTGTATGAAAACGAGGACCAGATATTCGGACCCATTTGTTTTACCCAATACACCTTACATAGAAAGCGATTAAAACTTAAGGGACAGTTTGCCCCCTTTGAAAAAATACCGGGACATAAACTGAGGCTGGAATTTAAAAAAGAGGGCGGATGGGCCGTAGAAAAGGAAATAAGCTTGACGCATGCCGGGAGGACGGAACTTTTTGTTATTGACAATTGGGAAGGAAACAAGGATGTGCCCTATCGTATTGCCGTAGAATTGCCCAGAAAAGATGGCGTTCTTCAATACTACTATGAAGGGACTATCGCCGAAGAGCCCAAGGATAAAGATGAGCTTAAACTGGCCGTATTGAATTGCAATGCCGATTATGGTTTTCCCGATAGTGATATCCATGAGGCCTTGAGTAAACTGGACTACGATATCTGCGCCTTTCTTGGGGATCAGTTTTATGAACGGAATGGTGGTTACGGATCTCAATTTACGGGCGACTTCGATAAACGCTGTCTTGATTTTTTAAGAAAGTGGATGATGTTCGGCTGGTCGTACCGCGAAGTATTCCGGCATAAACCCTGCGCCGTCATTACCGATGACCACGATGTGTACCAAGGTAACCTATGGGGTGCCGGAGGGAGCCATACGGACCCTAGTTTGGGCTACGGTTCGGATGCCCAAGATTCGGGAGGATATAAAATGGATCCCGAATGGGTGAATATCCTTCAATTTACACAGACCGCCCATTTGCCCGACCCCTACGATGCTACGCCTGTGGAGCAAGGGATCAATGTATACTATACGCAATGGGATTATGCCGGACTGAGTTTTGCCATTTTGGAAGACCGTAAGTTTAAATCGGCCCCAAAAATGGTATTACCGCCCGAGGCCGAAGTCTATAACGGTTTTATCGTGGGCGAAAATTTCGATATCAAAAAACACAGGAATATTGAGGCCGATCTACTGGGGGAACGCCAAGAGGCCTTTCTTGAGGATTGGGTACAAGACTGGCAAGAAGACACACAGATGAAGGCCCTTTTGTCACAGACCATTTTTGCCGCGGTCGCTACCTTGCCCAAAGACAATAATACGGGCGAAACCATGGTGCCGACCTTGCATGTTCCGGAAAAGGGGGAATACATTGAAGGAGATGTGATGACCGTAGATGCCGATAGCAACGCCTGGCCCCAGAATAAAAGGGACAAAGCCTTAAGGACCATCAGAAAAGCCATGACCTTCCACATTGCGGGAGATCAGCATTTGAGCACCTTTATTAAATATGGGGTAGACGAATTTGGCGATTGCGGTTATGCTTATACCGGTCCTGCCCTAAACAATGTATGGCCGAGAAGGTTCTGGCCTCCGGTCGATGGCAGTGGACATAGCCACGATAACCCGGCCTATACGGGCGACCATATCGATGGATTTGGAAATAAGATTACCGTAGAGGCTGTGGGCAATCCGTATAATTCGCACAAGGAACCGGTCATTTTGCACAACAGGGCCAATGGTTACGGAATAGTAAGCTTTAATAAAAAGGAACGCACCATAAGGACCGATTGCTATAAACGCTTCTACGACCCCTTACAAAGCGATGCACAATACCCAGGTTGGCCGATAACCGTGAAACAGGAAGACAATTACCTTTCAAAGGCTGATCTGTTTTTACCCGAATTGCATATCACTTCAGAAAAGCTTCCCTTATTAAAGGTGTTTGAAGAAGACGGTTCTTTGCTATATGTATTGCGATTACCTTCCAATACGTATAGTCCACGCGTATTTGCCAAGGGGAAATATCGTATCTCCTTGGAAATTATAGGTAGCCCGTCACTTAACAAGCAATACAAAGTAAAAGCGGGGCGGGAACCGCTCAAACGCATAAAGGTAGACCTTACCGCATAATGCCGTAGTCCTTTTTAGGTTGTCGTCCTTCCCTTTAATAAATTCCTTATAAAGGGCAGGTCGATATCGGAAGGGCTAGAGGGGTACAGAAATTTAGAAATGAAAAACGGTGGGTTTGAAAGCCTGCCGTTTTTATATGAAGGGGTGTTGTGGCCCTATTATCATTTTGCCTTTTGCATTAGGGCTTCCTTTTGGGTTACGATGAGGATTCCTCCAATTACGAATCCACTTATCAAGCCGCCAAAATGCGCCGCATTGTCGATTCCTCCAAAAAATCCGAACAATAAACTTCCTCCTGCATAAAGTCCTAATAGAATCCACGTTGTTGAGCGCATATAACGCGGGAAGATTTTAAAGATGGTAAAGGCCAGAATGATACCATATAGTCCGAAAATAGCACCGGAAGCCCCAACGCTTACCGTATTTTCATACCAAAGTATACTGGCGATACTGGCCACGATTCCACAAAGGATATAGCTCAATATGAATTGGACTCTTCCGAGAATACTATCCAATAGCATTCCTCCCAATCCTAAACCGACCAAGTTCATAACAAGGTGTAGCAAACCGCCATGGATAAAGGTCGATGTAAGAAGTCTCGAAAACTCCCCGGTCATTACCTCGGCCCTTCTGTTTCCCCCTATTTCCAAAAGTTCTTGTGGTGTGGGGGAGATGATGTTCAATCCTGAAAACATCATCACCAGAAATACCGCGATATTCAAGAGTAATAAGATCGAGGTGGACTTATAGGGCCCCATGGGATTCAAGTATTCTAAAAACTCTTTGAGGTCGTCGTCTTTGAGGTCTTTTCTTTTTTTGAAGTTGTTCAACTCCTTCTTGTTAATTCCGGGAAGGGTGGTCATCAAAAGCAAAACGAAGGCCCCTATGCCGAATGAGGCAAAGATCCAGGTAAAGCTATTGTCGTGCTTATCGACAAAAGATTCCATCTTTGGTACCAGAATGATTTGCCCTTTTTCATCTACACCCTTATTCGCCGTTTTGATGGCCCCTAGAAAGCCGTCCCTGTCATCTGAATTTCCTAGCTTTTGAAAGTAGTTGGCATTTTGAAAGCTGTAGGTTTTTAATTTTCGTTCCGAAGCCTGTATGAAATTTTTGTAGGCGACATCTTTTTCGTGATCATTTAATCTATTGCTGATCGTTTTTTTGAAAGTAATACCATACCAAACATTCTCGGCGTTCTTAAACGGACAAGATATGTACAGGTGGAAATTAAGTCGGCTATTATACTTTCCGGAAGTCCGTGATGTTACATAGGGCAATAGCGTGCCCTTGTCAAGGCTATAGGTATTGACCTTGAAGTATTTTTCCTTTTCATGGGCCTTGGTCTGTTGAATGTTGTTGACGAAGATTAAATCATAGGAAGCTTTTTGAAGATAATTCTGACTGATGATGATAGGCACCGTCATGGCCAGTGCCATTGCAAATTGATAGGCAAAGTTTCCGTCCCCGCCTTTCCTACTTATTTTTAGGATGCGAATCCTTCGTCTTAGCCAAAGTAATATCGGTACCCATGGAATGGCAAAGGGAATCCAAAAGTTCAGCAAGTCTTCTTTTAGGGGGAGAATGCCCAATTTGATATCGAAAATCCATCTGAAAAGGTTGTAGGACAGAATGGTAGCTATGGAGATGATCAAAAAAGGGAAATAAACTTCCCTGAGTTTTATGCTAAGCCTATTCATTTTTCGATGCCTTTTTTAATACGTCTACGGGGGATTTCAACCGGTAGAACTTCAAATGTGTTCCCACTGACTTTTCGCTTTTATACCTAAGCATTGGCCTATACCGACCTTACGATACCTAAGGCAAAATAACAAGTACGAACTGAAATTGCTAAAGTTACGGCAAAGGTCTAACGGTAAGAAGTTATCTTTTATTTCTCTTTGCCTCAGGAATTTAATATCATGTCATATAGACCCGAAACTCTTTTCGGTATTAAGGGCCGGTTTCCCATCCAAAGAATCCACTTGATTTAGCTATACAAAGTATTTTCATGGGAAATCACATGTTCCTTCACCTTATTTTGAAATTCCAAAGGGGTGAGTCCTGCATGTAGTTTAAAAAAGCGGCTAAAATAGGAGTGGTCCTTAAACCCAAGTTTATAGGCTATTTCCTTAATGGTATTCTCACTGTGTATGATCTGCCGCTTGGCTTCCAATATGAGCCTATCGTGTATGATTTGCACCCCGGTCTTGTTCAGTTTCTCCTTGAGGATTTGGTTGAGGCGCTTAGCGCTTATCCCCAGTTTTCCGGCGTAGAACTCGGCATTGCGTTGATCTTCGTAATTTTTTTCGAGCAAGAGCATAAACTCGTAGACCCGCTTTTCGTTAATATCGTGCAAGGTAAAATGCTGCTCTTTTAGCTGGATCAATTGGAGAAGAAAAACCTTTAAGACGGCCTTTACCATGATTAAATTGATGGTTTCCTGATTGTACTCGGCTTCCAAAAGTTCAAGAACCGAAATGAGTCCCTTTGAACTCTCCTCGTTGACCTGAAGGCAGGAAAATTCCCCTTGTATATTGAACATCCGGAACACATCCAACAGAAATTCCTTTAAGTCGCCCTCCAACAATTCTTGTTTAAAGGAAATCAATACCCCGTTTTTTCCCGCCTTGTTCAATTGGTGGACCCTATAGGGGGGAATCAAATAGATCCAATCCCCTTTTAAGGTTTGAAAACTGTGTTGCGGAACATGAAGGGCGTCTTCATTGCGCAACCATACGATTTCAAAAAAATCCTTTCTTGCCGGGTCGTTTAAATAGGCCGGGGGGCAATTGCCCAAATCTCGAATATATAACACTTTATCACTGAGCATAAAACCTCTGTTTTGTTGTTTGCGGACGAGGGTTTTAAATAGCCGATGGCACCCCGTTTCCAAAATGTACCACAAAAATAGCGAATAGCACCACCCTAAATGGCGATGTGGGCAAATTGTACCACATATCTATCAGATTGTATAACTATTCGCCATGGGTACCCGCCTAATTTTGTACTCGAGTTTAAGGAAGGAAACGATTTTAAGTCGATTTAAAGATGGAGAACATACTTGAGGAAAACGAAACCCGATTAGTGGAAAGTGCAATGAAGTCCATTGCAAACGAGCACCTTAGGCTAATGGAGCTTATGCGATACGGGGAATGGGCCGCTTTAATTCCCGTGATTACGCAGGCCAAACGTATTTTTATAATGGGAGCGGGGCGCACCGGACTCATGATGAAGGCGGCGGCAATGCGTTTTATGCACTTAGGCTACGAGGTACATGTAGTGGGGGAAACCACCTCACCGGCCATAGGTGCGGGCGATGTACTGATTGCCGGTTCGGGTTCGGGTACGACCCTGGGTATCGTCAACGCCGCGGAAACCACGAAGCGGGTAGGGGCAGGACTGATATGCTTTACGACCAACCCCGATTCACGATTGGCCCTATTGTCTGACCATGTGGTGCGCATACCCGCGGCAGAAAAGCAGGGACGTGACGAATCTATTTCCAAGCAATATGCGGGCAGTCTTTTTGAACAATCGCTCTTATTGGGTTTAGACGCTTTATTTCAGACCCTTTGGGAATTGGACGGGAGTCCGGCTTCCGAACTTTGGAAGCGGCACGCCAATATGGAATAACATATTCGATTTCAATACTGAATTAATAATAGAACATTTTAAACATAGAATTATGGCAAAGTTACAAGTAGCAATAGATTTATTAAGAATAGAAGATGCCATTGCATTGGCGACCAAGGTGTCCCCGTACATCGACATTATAGAATTGGGAACGCCCCTTATTAAGAGTGAGGGCCTATCGGGAATCAGAAAGATGAAAGATGCCTTTCCCGATAAATTGGTCTTGGCCGATCTAAAAACGGCCGATGCAGGGGAGTTGGAAGCCGATATGGCCTTTGGTGCCGGAGCCGATTACATTACGGTGCTAGGGGCAACGGGTGATGCGACCATAGCCGGGGCGGTAAAATCGGCAAAAGCGCATGGCAAGGGTATCGTAGTCGATACCATTGGCGTAAAAGACCGGGTAAAACGTGCCCAAGAGGCCATTGCCTTGGGGGCCGAATTTGTGGAATTGCATGCCGGTCTTGACGAACAGGCCGAAGAAGGATATTCCATTCAGGTATTGATAGATGAAGCTGCCAGGGCGGGAGTACCCGTGTCTATTGCCGGAGGTGTAAACCTAGGCAGTATTACGGCCGTAAAACAATCCGGAGTAACCGTAGCGGTAGCGGGAGCCGCCATTTACGGTGCCGAAGACCCTACCCAAGCGGCCAAGGAGCTAAAGGAATTATTGGAAGCCTAGGCCCTACCAAGCTTAAATTATTCCCGGATCCCCATAACGATAAGTTGTGGGGATCTGTTGTTTTATGGATAGGCCAATCATGGCTTTTTTACACCATAATCGAGATTAAATGCCCCGAGTTGGTTTACGAAGCGGAAAAGCATTTTTGGCTTACCCGGGAAGGGCTATTCTTTGACGGCCTTCTCATACTTCAAAAGACGAAGGCACTACTAGCGTTCTTACCTCTAATGTTAAGGGAATATTGTGTAGGGATAGAGGAATGTTACGTAATGATTAAATACCCGATATTCTCGAAACCCATTTACGTGTATAGCCATTTTTAGGTGTCTACTTAGTAGTAGCAACACTAAAAATTGTGCTTTTGAATACCGATGAATTCATAAAAATATTAGAGAAGTATGCTTCGGGTCACGCCACGGAAGAGGAAAGGGAGATCGTGGATGCGTATTTTGATAAACAACAATTACCATCTGACCTTACACCTCTATCTACAGCGAAGACAAAGTCGAATCTGTATCGACGAATAGAAGGGGAGATGAAAGAGGTCAAGCATATAGGTCCCTCGTACAGGTCCTTTTATAGCATAGGCATTGCGGCCAGTATTCTTCTTGTGATCGGCCTCTTTATATTTCTAGGCTACGGGCCCGAGCCCACAATGCGTACGGTACAAACCCGCTATGGCGAAAAGCAGGAAGTGCTATTGCCCGATGGTACTTTTGTGATGCTGAACTCTGGGAGCTCCATACAGTTTCCCGACCAGTTCCAAGAAGGTTTACGGGAAGTTGTATTGGAAGGGGAAGCCTTTTTCAGGGTGCACCGAGATACGAGCCGTCCTTTTCGTGTAAAGACCCAAGAGCTGACCACCGAGGTGTTGGGCACCTCGTTTAATATCAATTCATTTCCTGAGAAAGACAGCATTACCGTAAGTGTGGCCACGGGGAAGGTCATGGTAAAAAACAGCGATGGGCTAAAGGAAATTCTACTTCCCGACCATCAATTGCATTATCACAAAACCACATATGCTTATAGAAAATCGGCCGATGAATCTGCTATAGATGCAGCTTGGACCTCCAACACCATTTATCTCAATAACATAAGGCTTGAAGAGGCCCTATATATGTTGGAAAAATGGTTCGATGTGTCCATACGTCTATCCGACCCCTCCTTGGCAGATAAAAAAGTAATAGGGAAATATCGTAATCCCAATTTACGGCAGACCATGGAGAGCTTGAGTTTTTTACTCGGAATAGAATTTAAGGAGAAGTCGCCCTCTACCTATACAGTCATTCCTAAAACCCGCTTGCCTATGTAACATGTCCCCCTGAACAAAAAAAGCCTTTCCTACACGAATAGAAAAGGCCGAAGATTTTACTAAAAGCCTGAAGAACTAATAGAAAACCTAAAATGAAAATAAAAGTACTAAAAAATAGATTGAAGCTAAAAGTCATCGGATTTTTACTTCTGTCGACCTGTTTTACCGCGCTTGCAAAGCCAAGCAATGGAGAGGTCGATGAAATCAAAATTACGCTAGAGGAGAGCAATAAGACCTTGGTCGAAATATTCGATCATGTTGAAGCGGTTTCCCATGCCTCCTTTGTTTACAATGAAAGGATACAGCGTTTGAATATTACCAAAAGTGTCGATTTTAAAGATGCTTCACTAGAAGCGGTAATGTACCGTCTATCAAAAGAATTCCCCATAAACTATAAGATTATCGCCAAAACGGTCACCGTAACCCTTGCCGATATCGTACAAGACAAGGTGAAAGTTTCGGGAACCCTAGAAGACGTACAAGGCGTGGCCTTAATGGGGGTCGGTGTGATGGAAGTGGGGACCCAAAATGGTATTGTTACCGATTTTGATGGCAATTTTTCAATTCAAATGGCACGTGGCGGTACACTTGAGTTTTCCTATATGGGGATGTTGACCCAGACCATGACGATTTCGGAAGATCAATCGGGATTGATCGTTGTTCTTAAGTCTGACGAACAAATGTTGGAAGAGGTAGTCGTTATCGGCTACGGTAGCAAAAGCAAGGAAAAGCTGATCGATGCCGTAAACAAGGTCGATGTTTCCACTATCGAAAACAGACCGCTGTCAAATGCGGCCAATGCTTTGCAGGGGGTGAGCCCAGGTTTGAACATTACCCAATCAAGTGGTAAACCGGGGCAATCGCCTCGAATAAATATTCGCGGTTTTACTTCCATTAATGGAGGATCTCCCTTGGTTATTGTCGATGGGGTAGAAGGGGATATCAATAATTTGAACCCTAGCGATATTGAGTCCGTTAGTGTATTGAAAGATGCCGGTGCATCTGCCATTTATGGGGCCCGAGGTGCTTTTGGGGTAGTCTTGGTTACGACAAAAAAAGCGAAGAAGGGCAATATTTCCGTGAATGTAAACCATACCACGGCCTTTAGTTCCCCGACCATGAACACGGACTTTTTAACCGACCCGTATAAGTCTACCATGTTGGTCGATGAAGCGTTCAGAACGGCGGTAGGAAGGTCGTATACCGGTTATACCGAACAAGATTACGATGCACTTTTGGAAGTGTCCCAAGACCCGTCAAAGGCTAGGGTGGTCATCGATAATAGAAATGGGCGCGACCAGTACGTGCATTATGGGGCAACCGATTGGTGGAATACCTTCTTTAGAAAAAGCGCACCTTCGAACATTACCAATGTTTCCCTTTCGGGAGGCTCGGATAAGGTTAGGACGTTTTTCTCGTACCGAAACTATGAATCTACGGGTATTCTAAAGGTTCAAGATGATATCTATAAGCAATACAACTTAAGGGGAAAGATAGAGGTAGATGCGAATGATTGGCTGACCTTTACGAACAACATGCAGTTCAACCGTTCGAACGACCTACAACACGGGGGCAGTCAATACGGAAACTATGCCGACCCTTGGGGCAGTTTATTGTGGGTACATGCCATTCCGGCCTATAGCCCTACCAATCCCGACGGTAATGCACTTTGGAGAACCGAATTGAACAACTATACGGTCGGCGACGGGGTCTATGCGGCCCTCTTGCACGGTAAGTCAAAGCAAGAAACCGTAAATCAGGAATTCTCGAATATCGCTACAGCGGTCATTAGTCCTTTTGAAGGTTTGGATATTACTACGAGCTACGCCTTGCGAAAGCAAACCTACAACAGGTACCAAAGGTCAACGCGAATACCTTATTCCATATTTGTTGGGGAGGTCGGTACCATGGGTAGTGATCGTTTAAAAGAGTACAACACCCAATCGAGTTACGATGCCTTTAATATCTATGGAGAGTACAAAAAACAATTGGGCGACCATTTCGTGAGCGGTATGGTAGGTTTCAACCAAGAGTCTTTTGAAACCAAGAGTTTTGAAGCCAGCAAGCTGAATAGTATTTCAGATGATTTAAACTCCCTAGGTTTGGCCACCTCCAACGCCGAAGCCAGTGGTAGCGCCTCGGCCTGGGCCTTACAGGGTGTTTTTTACCGCTTGTCTTACGACTATAAGAAAAAGTATCTCTTGGAGATGAACGGTCGCTACGATGGATCGTCGAGATTTCCGTCTGATTATCGTTGGGGCTTTTTCCCCTCGGTTTCTGCAGGCTGGGTAGTTTCTAACGAAGATTTCCTAAAGGAGGTCCACGCCGTCAGCCAAGTGAAATTACGTGCCTCTTATGGGTCATTGGGCAACCAAAACATTGATGACTACGCCTATATCCCTACCTTGAATAAGGATATTGATTCCGGTTATGCCATGGATGGGTCTACCTTAGATTATATCGAGTCGCCCAACCTGAACCCAAGGGCAATTACTTGGGAAGAGGTAAAGACCTTGAATTTGGGTACCGACCTTTCCTTCTTTAAGAACCGCTTGACCACTAGTTTCGACTGGTATCAGCGCAATACCGAAGGGATGTTGACCAAAGGAGCGACTTTGCCGAGTGTATTGGGTGCCCCATCGCCCCAAGAGAATGCGGCCGATTTGCAAACTAGGGGCTTTGAACTGTCTTTGGGCTATAACGATTCCTTCGAAATTGGGAATGATTCTTTTGAGTTTTCGGTCGTAGGTACCTTGTCGAATTCCAAAACAAAAATTACCCGCTTCGATAACCCGAACAATAGTCTATCCGATTTTTATGAAGGTATGACGATCGGCGAGCTTTGGGGCTATGATGTGGAGGGACTCTTTCAAACGGAAGAGGAAGTGGCCGCCCATGCCGATCAGACCAGGGTGTCGAACCGAATTGTGGCCGCCGGAGGTCTACAGCCCGGTGATGTAAAGTATACCGACTTGAATAACGACGGGGTGATCGATGATGGTGAAAATACCTTGGAGAATCCTGGCGATAGAAAGATTTTAGGGAATACTGCCCCTCAATACCTTTATAGCTTTAAGTTGAATGCCGCCTACAAAGGTTTTGACTTTTCCGCCTTCTTTCAAGGTGTTGGCAAGCAAGATTGGTACCCGAATCGCGATTCGAGATTGTTTTGGGCCATGTACAACCGACCTTATGATTCCTTTATCCGAAAGGATATGGTCGGTGAGATCTGGACGCCCGAAAACACCGATGCGTATTACCCAAGGCTTTTTGGGTATATCGCACTTTCCGAAAGCGATGCACTGGGAGCGGTAAACAATCGATATTTACAGAGTGTGGCCTACCTACGGATGAAGAACCTGACTTTGGGCTATACCTTGCCAAGTGGTATTACCGAGCGTATGCCCTTCAATAAACTAAGACTTTATTTTAGCGGTGAGAACCTTTTGACCTTTAGTAAACTCACCGATTACATCGACCCCGAAGCGGCCAGTAATTCGGTAAACCTTAATTCTCCCTCGACTTCCACGAATAGGAGTACGGCCCAATCAACGCCGTTTTCCAAAATATATTCACTAGGTATTTCACTACAATTTTAAAATACACCCACTATGAAATTTAAATATACAATACTGATTTGCATCTTGCTTTTGGTTGGCTGTAGCGATGATTATCTCGATAAGGAACCGCTCTCCGACGTCACCGAGAACAATTTCTTTTTAAAGGCAAGCGATTTACAGCTGTACACCAATGGCTTTTATAGAATGTTGCCAAGTACGAGTATCTATGATGGGGACGCGGTTGCCGACAATATCGTTTCAACGACCCTAAGTGAGGAAATGAGAGGGGCCAGGACCATACCTACCACAGGCGGTGGATGGGATTGGGCCTATCTGAGGGACATCAACTATTTTATCGAGAACTACGAAAAGTGTGAAGATGAGTCCGCCAAGCTCCATTATAGCGGAGTGGCCTACTTTTTTAGGGCGTATTTCTATTTCCAGAAACTCCAAAGGTTTGGCGAAGTGCCCTATTACGAGACGACCATTAGTGCCGATGATATGGAAAGCCTTCAAGCACCACGCGAGAGCCGTCAGTTTATAACGGATCAGATCTTAGAGGATCTGGATCGTGCAATCGCCAACTTGAACGAGGAAGTCCAAGCCTATCGTATTACGAAATACAGTGCCCTTGCCCTAAAATCACGGGTGGCCCTATATGAAGGTACCTTTGGCAAATACCGCAATCTGCCCGGATTTGAAACCTATCTAAATGCCAGTGTCGATGCTTCCCTCGAACTGATGGAAAACTCGCCATACGGTGTGTATAGTACAGGAAGTACAGGCACTGATTACATGAACCTTTTCAATTCCCAAGATGCCCAGACCAGCGAAATGATCTTAAGTAGGCAGTTTACCCAAACGGTTGCCGTAGATCACAATGTGAACTACTATACTACCACGTCTTCTTACGGTAGGCCTGGTATGCCCAAAGACTTGGTCAACAGTTATTTGATGGCCGATGGTTCACGCTTTACCGATTTACCGAACTACAACCAAATCTTTTTTACCGATGAAGTGGCAGATAGGGATCCAAGGCTTTCGCAGACCGTGCGTACCCCGGGTTACACCCGTAAGGGAGAAGCTATGGAGCTTGCCCCGAACCTTGGGGCGACCATGACCGGCTACCAATTGATCAAGTATGTTTCGGAGCCGGTATACGATACCTATGACGAGTCGATTTCCGACCTACCGGTCCTTCGCTTTGGGGAAGTACTGTTGAATTTTGCCGAGGCCAAAGCCGAACTTGGCACCCTTAGCCAGGCAGATTTGGATGCATCGGTTCAATTGTTGAGAAATAGGGTAGGAATGCCCGCCATGAGCCTCGATGATGCCAATAGTAATCCCGATGCCTTTTTGGAAGACCAATACCCCAATGTTAGTGGGGCGAACAAAGGCGTAATTCTTGAAATCAGAAGGGAAAGACGTATAGAGCTCTATATGGAAAACCATCGTTGGAACGACGTTGTGCGTTGGAAGGCCGGTCAAGCATTGACCAAGCCCTTACGCGGACTCTATTTTCCCGGGGCGGGAGAGTACGATATGGATTCCGATGGGAATGCCGATGTGGTCTTGTTTGAAGGTGATGAGCCCGAAGGCCAGGTACAGGGGGTGCAGTACATTAAGATCGGGTCGGATATCTTCTTTGACGCCGATAATTTAATCGACCCGCAACCTGATTTCAACAATAGGATGTTTGACGAAGAGAGGGACTATCTATACCCTTTACCGAGAGTGGAGTTGCAATTAAACCCGAACCTGACCCAAAATCCGGGTTGGGAATAATATGAGGCAAATGAAAAAAATAAAGAAGATAAGTATACTGGCCCTACTGTTGCTAGGGCCCTTTTTATCCCGTGCACAGAGCGCCGAAGTGATAAGTGCCATGACCTTTAACATTAGGTATGCCAACCCCAAGGACGGAATCAATATTTGGGAAAACCGAAGGGACTGGCTTTGCGAGGGCATCAATTTTTTTGATGTGGATGTCTTTGGGGCACAGGAAGTGATAGAAAGCCAATTGAACGACATGGTCGAAAGGCTTCCTGCCTACGATTACGTCGGTATTGGAAGAAATGGGGACAAGGAAGGGGAGTTTTGTCCCGTATTCTTCAAAAAGGAGACCTTTGAACTCATGGACAGCGGCACGTTTTGGCTTTCAGAAACGCCGGAAAAGGTGAATTCCCAAGGTTGGGATGCAGCTTTGCCGAGAATCATGACCTGGGTAAAACTTCGAAAAATAGAAACGGGAGAGGCGTTTTATTTT
Organism: Zobellia sp. OII3; assembly: GCF_002211465.1. Taxonomy (NCBI): domain Bacteria; kingdom Pseudomonadati; phylum Bacteroidota; class Flavobacteriia; order Flavobacteriales; family Flavobacteriaceae; genus Zobellia; species Zobellia sp. OII3. The sequence goes on from NZ_MWRZ01000002.1 coordinate 122,339, forward strand.
TTCAATACCCATTTTGACCACCGTGGTAAGACGGCCCAATTGGAAAGTGCCAAGCTCATACGGCAAGAGATCCAAAAGATAGCGGGGGATAAGCCATTTTTGATTACGGGCGATTTTAATTTTGCGCCTTCCGAAGAGGCCTATACCGAATTGACGAGCGGAAAGCCCAAAAGCCTTGTCGTAATCGATAGTAAAAATAGCGCCCAAATGGTTTACGGTCCCGACTACACTTTCAACGGTTTTGCCTTGGAGCCTGATCAAAGTAGGGAACGAATAGATTATGTTTTTACTGCCCAAGGCGTAAAAGTCCATAAGCACCACATTATAGACGGGCAAAGGGGAGGCAATTATATTTCCGACCACTTTCCTATCAAGGTAATTGTTAGTTTACGTTAATGTCATGTTTAAAATGCCGCCTGCTGCATCAAAGTGGGCGGCATTTATTTTATCCTTTCTAACCATTTCTTAACAAAGGCATATAATCTAAATTACTTCGCGCGACTATAGCATACGTAATTTAGAGGCTCAATACCAACCCGAAAATGAGTGACCATTTATCTGATAAGGAGCTACTTGATAAAGTAAGATTGGGCGACCAAGAGTCATTCAGACAGGTCTACGATAGATATTTTAACGACCTATATGGCTATACCTCGGCACTGTTACAAGATCGGCAACTGGCAGAAGACCTGATACAGGAACTTTTTATACACCTGTGGGAAAAGAAGTCCACTATCGAAATCGAACATTTAAAGGCCTACTTGACTACGGCACTCCGCCGCAAAATCATCAATGTATATCGTAACAATAAGTACGTAGATTTAGATGAGACCATCATTGCGACCCTTCCCAGCCCGAATGGGATAGATGATAAGTTGCGTGAAAATGATTTGGAACAGGAGTTTAAGACCACCTTGAACAAGCTTCCCAAAAAATGTAGGAACGTATTTTATCTCAGTCGGATCAAAATGTACAAAAACAGGGAAATCGCCGAAGAGCTCGATATCTCTATCCGAACGGTCGAAGCACATATCAGTAATGCACTGCGGCATTTCAAGGTACACTAAACTGGAATAAACGACCAGCATGGACTCAAAAAAGCCATTGTGGCCTTAGTGAACCCAAATCCCTGATCATTTACCTGACAACCGAGATTAAATGCTCCGAGGCTTGCCTCGAAATCAAGGGGTATTCCTTTTAATGCCTCGCGGGCTTGCCCCCAGGTAGTTTACTTTCCCCCTGGGCGGCCCAGTAGATACCTCCGAACAGGTGGTCTAAAAACATTTGATCTTCAAACGCTTCGGGCTTATGGCCCAGTGCCGTATAAAAAGAACGCCCACCATCGTAGAATTGATACCATGCTATAGGGTGGTTTTTGCCCATACCTTTTAGCGGTATTTCGTCATATCCCTTCTGGTAATCATAGGTGTCTTCGTCTACGGATAGAAGTACTTTGATGGCATCAGATTTCAAGAGGTCAAAATTGTACCATTCGTCGCTCCACAACCATTTTTCCGGCAGATGTAGGTTTGAGGGGAAATTGGCATCATGATTGCTTAGAACGGCAGCTTGAAATTGCGGATGGTCCCTAAAAACCCCGCCTATAAGATTGTCGAACCAAAGGTTTCTGATCTCACTATCGGAGGTGGAGTGGACTCCCACGAAGCCGTTCCCGTTTTGAATGTGCGTTTGTAAAACCTTGAGCTGTTCATTGGTTAAATTGTCGGTATTCGCATTTAAAAATACCACCACGTCGTAGGAAGGTAATTTTAGGGCGAGGTCTTCGGAACTTTGCGTCCAATCAAACTTAAACTGATGTTCGGCGGCCATTTTGTGAAAAGCGTCTACCGCATTGGGAATACATTCGTAGTGCCAGGTGTCTTGTACGGTGAATAACAACACCTTAAATTGGTCTTGGGCAAAAGCCATATGGTTGAAAGTTAAAATGATAAAACAGGTGAATTGTAAAATTCTGGATTTCATAAAGTGAGTGTTGAGTGTTGAGAGTCGATTGTTATAAGATGTTAAAGTATAAATAGTTCCAAGCGGCATTGATGCTGTACCACACGGGATAATTAAAGGCTTCCACTTCGGCCACAACGTATTTTAGGCCAGCGGTTTTCGCATATTTAAAATATTCCTCAAAATCCATTTTCCCGCTTTGGCCCAATTCTTCGTAATCTTTTACATGCCAGCTTATAAAGCGGTCGTCGTATTTTTTAAAGTAGTCGATTGGGTCGACATCCGAAAAATGCATCCAGTATAGGTCGGCTTGAAAATGAACATATTCGGGGTCGGTATGCTCTATGAAGTAGTCATAGACCACCTGCTTCTCTATGGTTTTAAACTCATAGGAGTGATTGTGGTAGGCGAATTGAATTCCCCTTTCCTTACAAAGTTTCCCAATGGCATCATAGTAGGCACAATAGCGCTTGAGTTCGTCAAGGGTGGTGATTTCCTTGATTTGATTGTTCGATATGGTGAGGTATTCAACACCGGCCTGTTTGTGGTCATCGATGCATTCCTTCCACCATTTCATGGCTTTTTTCCACGCTTTATCGTCCTTCGTAGGCAGGTCGTAAAACGTCATAGATCCCGTAAACTTCAAATTGTTTTCTTCTACCAATTTTTTAAAGTCTAAGGGGGACAGTCCATAAAACGAGCGGTCTTTATAGACAAAGGTCTCAATATAGCTATAGCCCATCCTATCCAAATACTTCAAGGTTTGCTTAGGATCTTCCAGCATTTCATTGTGTACCGATACGAGCTGGATACCTATGTTTTTGTCCTTAGGGTTTTTCTTGATATAGCGGGTTTCCCAAAGCACCTCGTTTTGTGGGTCGGTCCCCTTTACATAAACATCGGTCTGGTGCTTAAAATCAAAAGTGACCGTCATGGTTTCTCGGCCTGTAAAGTCGCGGTCTTTCATTACCCAATGCTTTTTACTTGTAAATCCGCCTTTCCCCAGAAACATTTCACCTTGGGCACTTTTTCCCAATGCAAAAACGGAATCGGTCTTGGTGTCGTATCCGATAAGTTCTGTTAAGGTGTGTTTGTAGGTTTTCCCATCCCTTTGAAATACATCTACCGACATTGTGGAATGATCTATTTTAGGATAGTTGTTCATTTTGATACTTGGCAAGGGGGCGATACTGTCCGTTTTGGGACCGACCGAACTCACCCAAAAGCCTAAATACTGTTCCAATCTTTCCGATTGTTTCGGGATGGGCATTTGGGAAAAAAGGGGACAGCTTCCCATTAGAAAAAAGAATAGCGCGGACGTAATAGTGAAACGATGTAAATGCAAATTGTTGGTCATTCCTCTTCATTTTTATGGTAGTAAATTTAGAGGAGGCCTAGGCGTCACACTATAATCTTTGAAGCCATAATTATCATTTCTGTTGCAGATCGTCGCGTTTCCCGTTAAAAGGAACAGGGCATCCTATATCGGGATGATACCATTCTTCCGATCCTAGGGGGTAGAGTGGCGTTATATGTAGGAAAGAACAGGGGTGAAGCATGAGGGAATGCTACATCCTTACTAGACAATGCACAATTTATTATAGCATTCCGATAGGCTAAGCTATACTTTCGAAGCATGTGTTTTTAATGGAATCATCAGTAATCTTGTTAAATAATTTTGAAATGGAATTTAAAATAAAAAAAATCAAGAAATATTTACTGCTACCCCTTATCCTCTTTGGTTTAGGCTGCTCCTCCGATAAGGAAGGGTTCAATGACGATGTTGCGGGCGATGAAATTCAGGAGGCCAAGGTAGAAGCTTCCTTCGATTATACGATTTCCGACGAAGACCCTTATGCCATTTTATTGGACAATACTACGGAATCGGAGCGTGAGTATACCGCGGTTTGGGATTTTGGAAAGGGAGGCGAGAAAGTCGCGGATAAAGCGGGACTCGAAGAAGTGCGTTACACGGAAACCGGCGAATACACGATTACACTTGAGGTAAGCAATGCGGCCGGGACTTCAATCGCCAAAAAAACGATAAAGGTAGACCAGCGGTATGGTGTGTGCCCTACCAGTGGTTGCGAGGACCTATCGGACAAGGGGCTAAAGGAAGAAACAAATACATTTAGCGTTGGGGTAATAACCCAATCGTACCGAATTAACGAAGGAGGGAGCCACACTCAAGTATTGAAAAAGGAATTCAATAGTTTGACAGCGGAGTTCGAGATGAAGATGAATATCATGTATCCCTCGCAAGACAGCTATGATTTTAGTGCAGGCGATGCCATTGTTGATTTTGCGGTGGCAAATGACATGTACGTTCATGGTCACGCCTTAATTTGGCATGAAGCCTCTCCTGATTGGGTAGAGAATTTTACGGGTAGCGATGCTGAATTCGAAAAGATGGTAGAAGACTATATTACCACGACCATGACGCGATATAAGGGTAAGGTACGGTCTTGGGATGTCGTTAATGAAGCCGTTGACGAAAGTACGGGCAATCCCTTAAGAAACTCGGTTTTTAGGCAAAGAATGGGGGACGATTATGTCAAAAAGTGTTTTCAGTTTGCCCGTAATGCAGACCCCGAGGCTATTCTGTTCTACAATGATTTCAATATAGCGTCCAGTTCCGGCAAGAGGGCAGCCATATTTGATTTGGTGGATCACTTGGGAGATCTGATCGACGGTCTCGGGGCGCAAATGCACATTTCAATCGATAATCCTTCGGCCGTGGATATTCAAGCCGTGGTCGATGGGGCCGTTTCAAGAGGATTGAAGCTGCATTTTTCGGAACTCGACATTCGTACCAACTTGGAGAACGACAAGAACCTATCTTCGCTATCCGCGGAAAAGGCCGCACGCCAAAAGGCCAAATTCAAGGAAGTGGTAAACATATACAATGCGGTTCCCCCTGAAAATAAATTTGGGATTACCGTATGGGGCCTTCGCGACAATGAGTCTTGGTTGGTCGATTTCTACGGTGTACCCGAATGGCCTTTGCTCTTCGATGGGAATTATAATAAAAAACAGGCCTATGATGGTTTTTTAGAGGGATTGCGATAAGCGAAAATAGAGATATATTAAACGAAAAAGATGGTAAAAACAAGAGGTATTAAGCTAAGGACAATTCAGCTGCTAGGTCTTCTGTTGTTGGTGTCAATGGGCTGTAAGGAAAAGGAATGTAGTAAAAACACGAGCTTGGATACAAAGTCCGACACCAAGAAAATTCCCCTAAAAACAGCCTTTAAGGACCATTTTAAGATGGGGTCCGCCATAAACGGGGCGGTGGTTTCAGGGAAGGATGCGACCTCGCTACAAATCGTAACCCAAGAGTTCAATACGATTACGCCCGAGAATTGTATGAAGGCGGAATCCGTGAGCCCGGCGCGCAATGTGTATAATTTTGAGGAAGCGGATGCGTTTGTGGCCTTTGGTCAGGAACACAACATGTTTATCGTAGGCCATACCTTGATCTGGCATAACCAGACTCCCGATTGGTTTTTTACCAATGAAAAAGGGGCGCCGAATACGCCCGAGCAGCAAAAGGAGCAACTGCGAAAGCATATCGAGGCCGTAGCCGGAAGATATGCGGGAAAAGTGCATGCCTGGGATGTGCTCAACGAGGTTATGGACAATGATGGCTCCTATAGGTCCACGAACTGGATACAACATATAGGCGATGGGGATGAAATGGTAAAATTGGCCTTTAAGTACGCCAGTGAATACGCCCCTGACACCGAACTTTATTACAACGATTTTAATGCATGGCGACCCGAGAAGAGAGACGGGATCGTACGTATGGTAAAGATGTTGCAGGAGGAAGGTATCCGAATAGACGGAATAGGTATTCAGGCCCATTGGGGACTCAACTTTCCTAAGAACGCTTACATTCAACAAGCCATAGATGCCTATGCCGCTCTGGGGGTGAAGGTGATGATAACCGAGTTGGATGTAGACGTGCTTCCCTTGACCAAGGAAGGCCAGATCATTGGAACAAGTATGATGGAACCCCAATTTCAGTTAGAGGAGTTTGAATCCTTCCTAGACCCCTATAAAGAAGGGCTTCCGGATTCGGTTTCGGTGGAATTGGCCACCCGTTACAAGGAGCTTTTTGAGATCTTCCTAAAGAACCGCGATAAAATCGATAGGCTTACCCTTTGGGGCGTACATGACGGATTGTCTTGGAAGAATGGCTATCCCATCCCCAATAGAACCAATTATCCCCTTTTGTATGACCGGGACAAAAAACCAAAATTGGCCAAAGAGGCCATTTTAGAAACCGTAAAATAAAGAAAGTTTCCATTACAAATAGTTAAATAAATACAACGTATGAAAAATGTGATTTTTGCCGTATGGGCGATGCTATGTATAACAAGTCTTTCCTATGCCCAATCTTCGGATGCCGATAAGGGGGATTCGGACAAATTGCTGTTGACGATCTTCTTAAAACACGATCAGTCGATGAACCTGAACGAGATAGAGGAGGTTAGAAAGAAGCAGGGCTTCTATAAAAACTTCCCGCCCGAAGGGGTTTCCGTTGTGAACTGGTACGTAGTAATGGGGATTGGCCAAATGGTGGTGCTGGAGTTGCCCGCCTCAAAGCTTAAGGATGTAAATTTGGCCATAGAAAGAAGCGCTTGGAAAGCCTTTCGTTCCGAGATTTATCCTACCTATGATCTGTACCCTATCGTAGAAGATAAGCTTAACAATACATCAAAAGTGAGTTATTAAGGGGAATTCCAACCCATCCAACTTGCCGTAAAATTAAAACAGCATAGTTCTAAGGCGATTTGGATGGGTTCAAACCCTTCACGGGAAGGCGTCCAACCAAGGTTCTACAAGGTTTCTTGAGGGAGGAAGGACTTCCCTCCACAACTAATTTTTAAGCGGAACCGCATATATTTTTCCGGCCATCATATCGGGCACCAACAACCTTCCCCTATCTTCCTCCAGATAAAAATCCGCAGCCGATTCCAATCCTTCGATCAGTACGGTAGAGGCTTCGGTCTTAGGGTCTATTTTCCAAACTTTTCCAGAAACCCAACTACTGACGTAATAGTTGCCCTTACGATCTTGCTCTACGGCATCGGCCCCTCTATATTCACCTTTAAGCGGACGAAGCGCGCCATTTTCGGTAATCAGGAAATTTCCCTTGAAAAAAGCACCTACCATAAGGTTTCCATCCTTGTCAACCCCCACGCCATTGGGGTTTGGCATAAGTGGGGAAGTATCTTGTTTTATGGTAATGAGCCCTTCTGAACTTATATGGTAGATACGCCCAAGTTCTGGGACTTTCTTGGCTTCCTCACTATCTAGGGGCCATAAGTTATTTTCGGGGTCGCGCATGTATTGGGTCGCCCCCATATCGGCTACCAAGATTCCCTTTCCCTGAGCATCTAGGGAAACATCGTTCAAATAGAGGACGGTTTCGGGAAAGTCGCTTTTATCTACAAAAATACGGGCTTGGCCTTTTCGGTCAAGCTTCCAGATACGGGTCACATCGGAGAAGTACAGCTCCCCGTTTAGGTAGACGATTCCCTTGGGTTCATCAAAACCCTTGGCAAACACCTTTACACCCTTCTTGGAAATCTCTACCACTTCGCCATCCCCGGGTTCTTTTGCGTTCATTACGGTTACGTAATAGTTGTCGTTAAAGCCCTTGGTAATGCTCTCCGGTTTCATGCCCACTTCAACTGGAAATTCCACTTCGGCTTGTGCCTGAACTATACAAACGAAGAATAAGGCGATTAAGGTGATTCTTTTGCTTCCCATAATAGTGTTTTAGGTTTAAATGGTTGATAAACAGCCATTGTCCCGATAGGGCCATTAGGCCGATATTTTGGCGAAGGTCTTCGCAATAAAGTGAGACCTTTGGTTATGAATGATTGCTCAATTACAAAGCTATCAGTCCTTTAGCTTCGTGTATGGTAGTTATGAAGCAGATCGTATCAAAATTGTTGCGAGAGCGATTCCAATACTCATAAAAACAAAAAAAGGACCAATGCGCAGGCATGGTCCTTTTGTTTTCTAGTCCCCATAAATTCATAGGCTAGGGGAGGCTTAGGTGTTCTATTCCGGAAGGCCGTAGGTATCCACCACATAGTCGATATCCTTATCCCCTCTACCGCTCAAATTGATGAGTATGGATTTCTGGGGATGCTCTTGGGCCAGTTTTATACCATAGGCAACGGCGTGGGAGCTTTCAAGGGCGGGAATGATCCCTTCGAGTCGGCTTAGCTCGTAAAAGGCGTCTATGGTTTCCTTGTCGTTGATGATGTCGTAGTTGACGGCCCCCATGTCTTTGAGCATACTGTGCTCGGGTCCGACACCCGGATAATCGAGTCCGCTCGCCACGGAATATACCGGTGCCGGGTCGCCATTCTCATCCTGTAGGGTATAGCATTTAAAACCGTGGATGATGTTCGGGGTACCAAAGGTCATGGTAGCGGCATGCTCGCCCATTTCCAAGGAGCGACCTCCCGGTTCAACGCCGTGCAGTTTGCAATCATCGTCTTCGAGAAATGCCGAGAATATCCCTATGGCATTACTTCCTCCGCCCACACAGGCCACGACATGGTCGGGCAATTCCCCGGTCATATCCATAAACTGCTCTCGGGCTTCGATTCCCACCACCCGTTGAAAATCACGGACCATCATGGGAAAGGGGTGGGGACCTACCACCGAACCGATGCAGTAAATAGTGTTTTCAGGATCCTTAAGGTAGGCCTCAAAGGCCGAATCGACGGCTTCTTTCAAGGTTTTTAGACCGTGGGTCGCGGGCACCACCTCGGCCCCCAATATTTTCATACGCACCACGTTCGGATGCTGCTTTTTAATATCGACCTCGCCCATGTGTATTTCGCACTCCAATCCGAAATAGGCTGCGGCAGTGGCCAAGGCCACCCCGTGTTGGCCCGCTCCGGTTTCGGCAATCAGTTTCTTTTTACCGAGGTGCTTGGCCAGCAAGGCCTCGCCCATACAGTGGTTCAGCTTATGCGCTCCCGAATGGTTCAGGTCTTCCCGTTTTAAATAAATCCGTCCCCCGTATTTTTTGGACAAACGGGAACAATAGTAGACCGGGGTAGGGCGCCCCTGGTAATGTTTACGGATGCTACGCAACTCCTCTATAAAGTTGTGCGATTTGCTAATGGTCTGATAGGCATCCGTTATTTTTTTCATTTCGACCTCTAGGGCCGGTGGTATAAAGGCACCACCATAATCTTCGAAAAACCCTTGGTCATTCGGGTATTTTTTTAAGTAACTGCTCATGCTATGTTATTAAAATTAATTTTTGGTTCGCGCATCCCATAAAAATACGCAAAGCATTCAATTGAGCCCAAAGAGGGAATAGTAAATTAGGGGGATTTAGAAAAAGTTATCATTTCTTTAGGAAAAGAAGGCAGGGGTTAGACTTCGTGTTAGGTTGGTAGGGAGTTCGGGAGTAAGTGGTTTTGAGATTTTGCGGCAATATTGAATACTAGCAAAATTTATAAAGGATATAGAATCGCATGTTTGTGCCGAAATAGATACCCCCCTTAACCAACGACTATATTGCTTTGATTCTGTAAAAACAGTTCTAATATTCCAGCTTTACGCTTTTCCATAAAGCTTATTTAATAATGTTGTGTATTTTACACGATTATTAGATGGAATGGCGGGTTGTATTTAATTATTGAAGGTGAGGGCTTATAAAATCAGGCTTGTTGATTTCATATGAGCACAAACTGAATAATGGTAAATTAAATTTGGATAATAGGTAATGTGTTAACGATTCGATGCACGAGAAATAGCTTACAAAAATATAAAATGGTATTTTTAGCATTAGGCTGCCAAACCAATATTGTAGATGAATAAAAAAGAACTGTCAGAGCGTGATATATGCTCTAAATTCATTAATCCTGCTATTGAAAAAGCGGGCTTGAACATGAGAAAACAGGTTCGTGAAGAAGTGTCTTTCACTGACGGACGAATAATTGTTCAAGGCAAATTATACACAAGAGGCAAGAGTAAAAGAGCAGATTACATTCTTTATGTATGCGGAAAGTTATCTTTTAGAATATTATGTCAACCAATTTGGAGAACTTCCACCACTTAATGGGCAATATGGTAAATATGAATTTGCTGAAGCAGGACACTATTTATTAACTCACCATATTAAATTAGAACAACTTATTAATGTTGTAAACCAATGAACAAAAAGCCATTGTAAAGGTGAATCGTTTAATGGCCTTATGCGATAGTTTGGAAGAGCATATAGAAAACAGCCACACCCAAATAGCGCAACTCATGCAAAGTTGTTTGAGGGAGGTTTTTGAGGGAAGCTAAACAAAATGGAAAACAACGAAATTCCAGAAATAGAATTATTCACGGACGGTGGTGCAGAACCCAACCCCGGTAAAGGTGGGTTTGGTGTAATTCTGAGTTATAAAGGAAGAAAAAAGGAGTTTTTTGAAGGTTACGAGCTTACGACCAATAACCGAATGGAGCTAATGGCCGTAATCTTTGGCTTGGAAAAAATTAAGGTAAAAGCCAAGGTTACCGTGTATTCAGATTCTAAATATGTGGTAGACGGCATTGTAAAAGGTTGGGCAGAAAATTGGGAGCGAAACAATTGGACTCGAAAGAAGGGTAATTTAGTACTCAACAAAGACCTATGGGAAAGGTTGTTGAATGTTATCGATAAACATGAGGTGACTTTTAACTGGGTAAAAGGGCATGCGGGCCATGAGGAAAATGAACGATGTGACTTTTTGGCCAACAAAGGTATTAAGTCTGAGCATAAAAATACGGATGAAGGATACTTGGAATACCTTGAACATATAGATTGGTACCAAGAATCGAAAATTGAAAAAGAAGGTGATTTGTGTAGAAAGTGCAATACGCCTGTAGTTAAGAAGAGTACAAAGAAAAAAAAGTTAAAACCGGGTCAAAATTATTATTTTGAGTATTACTTGTACTGTACTAATTGTAAGACGATGTATATGGTAGAGGATGCAAAGAGAGAAGTGTCTAATAACAAATTGTTTTAATGCAGAATATTCTCTTTTTAGACATAGAAACCAATCCTAAAAGTAAAAGCGTTGATTACGGTGCAGTATTTAATAGTAAAGAATTGCACGAAAGGAATACCGTTAAACTTGAACAATGGATAAAAGAGGCAAAATATATTTGTGGTCATAATATCATAAAGCACGACATTCCTGAACTCAAAAAAAAATTGGGAAGTTTAATTTTTGAGAATAAGAAATATGTTGATACCCTACTATGGTCACCATTACTTTTTGTAAAACGTCCCAATCACAAACTCACCAAGGGCTACAGGATTGTAAATCCTTCAGAAGTAAATAATCCGCTTTCGGACTGTAAGTTAACTGAGGAATATTTAATAAAAGAATGTAATAGATTTAATGCCTTAAGTAGTTCAGAAAAGAGTGTTTATTATTCGCTTTTAAAAAATCAATCTACGTTTAATTCTTTTTTTGATTTGGTTGGTTTTAATAGCGACAACCTAGAAGTAACCAGTATAAAAGAATTATTACGAGAGACTATTTGTTCTAATATCAATTTAGAAAATTATATACAAAACAACCCGATTGCTTTATCATATGTGTTCACATTGTTAAAATTGGGAGATAAAGACGCTGTATTACCTCCATGGGTTCAGCACGAGTACCCAGAGACAGAACAAATTCTGGATCAAATTAGGTTTGATTCTTGCAGTGACCCAAAGTGCGGTTACTGTCAAAATAAATTGAATCCCAAGAAAGCTTTGCAGGAGTACTTTAATTATCCTGATTTTAGAAAGTTCGAAGAGAACAGGACCATAAGTTTGCAAGAACAAGCGGTGAAAGCTGATTTGCAAAGAGAATCCTTTGTAGCAGTATTTCCTACGGGAGGAGGTAAATCATTGACCTTTCAATTGCCGGCCTTAATGAGAGGAGCATCAACCAGGCATTTAACAGTTGTTATTTCCCCCTTGATATCTCTAATGAAAGATCAAGTTGATAATCTAAGGGATCGTTTTGGAATTACTAGGGCTGTTGCAATTAATGGGCTATTATCCCCTTTAGAGCGCCAAGAAGCTTTTGAAATGGTTTTGGATGGAAGAGCAGATTTGCTGTATTTGTCACCAGAGTCTTTAAGATCACCGTCTATTTATCGTTTATTACTTTCTAGAACCATTGGTAGAGTAGTAATAGATGAAGCGCATTGTTTTTCTAATTGGGGTCAAGACTTTAGGGTAGATTATCTTTTTATTGCAGATTTTATAAAGCGAATTCAAAAGGAGAAAAATGGGAACCAAATACCTGTATCTTGCTTTACGGCTACTGCCAAACCAGAAGTTATAAAAGATATTAAATTTTATTTTGAAGACAGGTTAGGACTTGAGCTGAATGAATACATAACCAATAAAGGAAGAACAAATTTATCCTATGAGGTTGTTAATGTTGAAGATCCAGCGCGCAAGATGAACTATTTGCTACCTATTCTCGAAACTTGTGAAAAACCCGTTATTATTTACGCTACAAGGACTAAACGTGTAGAGGAAATAAGTAGACTTATAAATGAAGCTGGTTTTGATGCCACTTTTTTTCATGGAAAATTAGATAAAGACCAAAAGAAAGAAAACATGAACCTCTTTATGCAGGAAGCAAAAGAAATAATAGTGGCAACGTCTGCTTTTGGTATGGGGGTAGATAAAGACAATGTTAAAACAGTCATTCATTATAATATATCGGATTCCTTGGAAAATTATATCCAAGAGGCGGGGCGTGCAGGTAGAGATGAGCGTATTCAGGCCAAGTGTTATATCTTGTATAGTGATGAAGATCTGAACAAACATTTTAGTTTATTACAACAAACCAAGCTTAACCATAAAGAAATTAAGGATATATGGAGAGCTATAAAAGGTCAAGCTAAATATCGTAGTAAAATTAGTCAGTCTGCTTTAGAGATAGCCAAAAAGTCTGGATGGGATGCAGAAATGCTAGATCTTGAAACTAAAGTAAAGACAGCGATCTCAGCATTAGAAAATCAAGGTTTTTTGGTTCGGTCTTTAAATACACCTAGAGTTTTTGCAGATAGTTTACTGGTAAAAAGTTTTAGTAGAGGACAAGATATTTTACACAAAAGCAAACGTCTCACTGAAGAGGATAAAAAAGATTGTGCAACAGTACTCAAAAGAATTATTACAGATAAAGAAACACGTGTAGATTATCTGGCGGATATTACGCAATTGAACACACGCAGAATACAAGATGTTATTCGCATATTAAGAGATCATGCAATTTTAGGTGATGCTAAAGATTTAACGGCTTTTTTAAATTTGGTGCAATCTAAGAATGGTTCTTCTAAGATATTAGATACAATAATAAAAATAGAAAAAGGCTTAGTTCGTCAAATTAAATCTAATAAAATTACCATTCCATTAAGGGAGCTTAATCAAAGGTTGTTAGATGATGGTTTGGTAGAATCTAATGTTGAACATATTAGATTGCTTTTAACATATTGGGACAAAAATAGATTTGTAAAGAAAAGTCGAAAAGACAAGGAGAGAGATATTTATGAAATTATTTTCCTTAATAAAGATAGGTTAGTTGATGATATTAATTGGCGGCATAATCTCACATTATCAACTCTAGGTTATTTAGAAAATCTAGCAAAATCAAACATAAAACACCAAGGTAATAGGGATGAAGTGCCAGTATCATTTAGCTTAATCGAACTAAAAGATTCTAATCAATTTATGGGAGAGCTCATAGAACAAAATACCAAGAAGTATGAGCAATGCTTATTATACTTAAATGATATAAAGGCAATCAAATTAGAAGGAGGCTTTATGGTTTCCTACAATAAGCTAAATATCTCAGAAGTTGATACTCAAAAAAGAACTTTTACGGTCGATGACTACGAAAAAATGAAAAAATTTTATTTACATCGAACAGAACAAATTCATATCGTAGGTGAATATGCAAGAAAATGTGTTGAAAATTATGAATCTGCTTTAACTTATGTGAATGATTATTTTACGCTAGACTATGAGGAATTTTTGGCAAGATATTTTCCCAGAAAGAAAAAAGAAATTCAGCGCTCAATAACACCAAAACGATTTATTGAAATCATTGGAGATTTAGATACAAATCAAAGTAAAGTTATAAATGATAACAAATCAGATAAGATCCTAGTATATGCCGGTCCTGGAAGTGGCAAAACAAAGGTATTAGTGCACAAGATTGCAAGTCTATTATTAATAGAAGATATAAAACCAGAACAGTTTTTGATGCTTACCTTTTCAAAAGCTGCAGCATTAGAATTCAAACAGCGTGTTAGAAAACTTATTCCTGAATATTCTGGATTAATAAAAATAAATACGTTTCACGGTTTTTGCTTTCAATTATTGGGGCAATTAGGAGATCTCTATAAATCACAAAATGTTATTAGAGATTGTATTAAGGCAATTGAAAATGATGACATTGATATTTCACAAATTGAAAACAAAAGCATATTAATGTTTGATGAGTTTCAAGATATTAATAAAGAGGAGTGGGATTTAATTGAATTAATAATTAAAAAAGCAGAAAATCCAAGGGTTATTGCAGTAGGAGATGATGATCAAAATATTTATAGTTTTAGAGGGTCATCTAATGCTTATATGTCAAAATTCAGAAAGTTCTACGGAGCCACACTTTATACCTTACCAAAAAACTATAGGAGTTATCCGGAGATAGTTGATTTTAACAATAGGGTTCTCGTTTATTTAAGTAATAGACTCAAGTCACAACGGCTAATTGCGGGTAAAAGTAGAGGAGGGGGCAGTGTTCATATTACAAAATATGATGGAAATTATATAGAGCGGCCCACATCTAATTACGTGGCAAATATGAATTTAACTGGAACAAAAGCTGTTCTGACAAGGACAAATATGGAAGCCCTCTTAATTAGTTCTTTATTAAATAAACAGGGTGTTGCAACGAGGTTGATAGCCGGTTTTGAAGGGTTTCGTGTATCTGATTTGTTCGAGATTAAATGTTTTGATCATCAGTTATTACAATCGATAGGTGAATCAGGTATTATTTTAGAATCAAATTGGGAAGATGCCATTACTTGGTTTAAACAGCAATTCCATAACTCCTTACATTTTCATACCTGTATGGATTTAATTCGAAAATTTGATTCTGTAAATCCTGAAAAAAAATTGCTGGTGGATTGGCGGGAGTATTGTAGGGAAATCAATATGGAAGATGCAATTAAACCTAATTCTGACAAAGTTATTGTGGCAACAATGCATAAATCAAAAGGGAAGGAGTTTGATCATGTAATAATGATGCTTAATAACTTCGATTACTCAAGTTCTGAATCAAGAAGGTTATTATACGTAGCAAGTTCGAGAGCAAAAAAAACGTTACATATTCATGCAAACGTGCAATTTTATGATGCTATTAAAGCAGATTATCTTTATACGTTAAAATATAAAGGTAAACTTGAACCTCCTTCCGAGTATGATATAATATTAAGTCATAATGATGTTAATTTAAGCTCACAGAAATATCCAGACGCACTAAGAATACTTAAGAGTATAAAAACAGGTGAAACACTACAGGCCGACGAAATGGATTTTGGAGGTGATAAAGTACCAGGATTGAAAAAGTCTAATAAGGGCAATTTATTATTGTTTTCAAAAAAATTCATCGAAAACACGTACAATCCAATGTTAAGTCATGGTTACAAGCTTTTTAATGCTCGTGTTGAATATATTGTGTTTTGGTACAATAAGGATGATAACAAACGATACAAAATTGTACTGCCAAGGTTAACATTTAAAAAGGATTTAAGTACATATCAATAATTATGAATTTTGATTTAGTAACAAAAGAACACATTATACAAGGTATAAAAGACTTTGAGGAAAAAGGATTTCCTAATGGTTTTGGACCTTCTTCAACGTATGACCTGATTTATGAGGGAAAAGCATATCCTCCAAAAGCTGTTATGGCTTATGCCAATTATCATGCAAGTGGGCGAAAAGTTGAACGTTATTTTAAAGGTGGGGTGGGTACGGATTGCTTTAAAGCTTTCGAACGGAATAATTTTGAACTAAAGGAAAAACAAATACTTACCAACTCAGAGCAAATCAAAAAGGAGTTTGCTCAATACTTACTTAAATACGCTCCGCCTTCTTATACCTCTTATCTAGGTAAGTCCATTAAATCTGTAAAAAGACGCTTGGACGAAATAGACACCTTTTTTCCTGAAAAAGATTTATTTGATGTTACAGAATCAACTTATAAAGATATTATTGATTATATCTCATTCAAAAACAGAAAATCAGAAAGGTTAAAAAATCAAGAATTTTATGAATATGATAGAAAGCATAGCAAGGGTATTCCTATTGCTATTCTAGGAAAGTCAAATTATATCAAATTCCTCGAAAAAAAGTTTAATGTTGATGTAACGAACTATTGGATTTTTCAAGGTAGTCCAAAAATTTATGATACGACAGCTGCTTTAAATGCCGGTCATGTAAGAAGCTGGAAGGTAGGCGCTCACGAAAAGAAAATTACTATCGGAGATAAAGTCATATTATGGCAAACAGGAGCCCAGGCGGGCTGTTATGCTTTGGGAGAGGTGATTTCCCAGGTTTCCCAATTTGATGAAGAAGATGAGGAGTTACAATATTATGTTGCCCCTCAAGCCATTAAAAATGGTGCTCGGGTTAAAATAAAAATTGACCACAATTTAACCGACCGGCCTGTTTTGTATAGGGATATTAAAGAAAATGCATTATTTAAAAATTTTAATGTGGGTAACCGAGGCACCACTTTTTCCGCGACCCAACAAGAATATGAAGAAATAAAGGCCTTAGCTATGGAACCAGATAATGATAACTCTCCGCCACTTGCCCTTAACACAATTTTTTATGGCCCTCCAGGAACAGGAAAGACCTATAGAACAAAAGACAAAGCCTTAAATATTTTAGGTGTTGATACTCAAGGTTTGGAACGAGAGGATGTAAAAGAGCTTTTTGCAAAAAAGGTAGAGGAAGGACGCATCGTATTCACTACTTTTCACCAAAGCATGTCGTATGAAGATTTTGTAGAGGGCATAAAGCCTGTAGTTGGAAATGACGGACTAGGTTATGAAGTGGTTCCGGGTATATTTAAAAAGTTGTGTCTATCAACTTCAGAAATATTCAAATCAGGTGATTTCTTCGGTAAGAAAAACCAATATCAAATTTTGGAAGTTAACGATAGCCTTATAAAATTGGAAAGAGGTTCAGGCATTGTGCATTTGGCAATGGACTTTATCAATGAATTGGTTTCCGGATTTTTACAGGGTACTATTACAATCGAGGATTTTGGTTCTACTAAACGTGACATATTACATCAAGAGCTTCCAACGAAATGGGATAAATACCTTTTTGGGTATGATAGTATGTTAAAAGCTTTGTTGGAATATGTAAAGGATAAGGAAGAAGCGTCAGAGAATGCTATTGAACCATCTAGGGTTCTTATTATTGATGAAATTAACAGAGGCAATATTTCGGCAATTTTCGGTGAATTAATAACCTTATTGGAGCCTGATAAACGTATAGGTGCGGCCGAAGAGGTAACGGTAAAATTACCCTATTCCAAAACCGAATTTGGAGTGCCTTCGAATTTATATGTCATTGGCACTATGAACACAGCCGATAGAAGTGTAGAGGCCTTAGACACAGCCCTAAGAAGACGTTTTGTGTTTGAGGAAATAATGCCGGACCCATCACTATTGTCAGGGATAACCTTTAACGGCTTTAATCTGGCACAGGTACTAATTACGATCAACGATAGGGTAGAGGCCTTATTGGATCGTGACCATACCATTGGGCATTCGTACTTTATTAAGTTGAACAGTAATGACACTAATGGATTGTCGAATGTATTTAAAAACAATATTATTCCCTTGCTTCAAGAGTATTTTTATAACGATTATGAGAAAATAGCTTTGGTATTGGGGCCGGGTTTTGTGAATGAAAAAGAAACAAAGAAGAATCTCTTTCCTAAGTTAAAGAATATTGAAGAGCCGGAGAATGATAGGGGCTTTGAGCTCATTGATTCCATTGATGATATAGAAGATGCTGTAGGGCAGCTATTGGGAATCGTTAATGAGTAAGCGTAAAAACATATTACAGGTCTTTGAACATGGTAAATTATACTATGGTCGGGAATATAATGGAATTTCTTTTGAAGAAAAGCATTTTAATGCCTTGGCTAAATTAAATCAGCTACATAACAACGAGTATTTTACCCTATTGCACAAAGGCATTAAATTCTCGCAATATGTAGGTGTCATCCAGATAGATGGCCTAACTATTGAGGTTTTACCCAAAATAGACGGGGGTTCGTCCAATGAAGCTTTATGGCAAAAAGTGTTGATCGATATGCTTCGCGCTACAAAGCGCTTGAATGTAAAAAAGGTGGGCCAGGCCAATGTGAATAAACAACAGATTCATTTGTTGGACATTTATTTTGAATGGTTTTTGAACGAAATACAATTATTGACCCACCAAGGATTAATAAAACAGTATAGAACCAACAAGGGGAATGTAAAGGCCTTAAAAGGAAAACTGGAGTTTGCCGTTGATATGAACCGAAACTTGATTCATAAAGAACGTTTTTACACCTCGCATCAGGTATATGATTATGACCACCAAATCCATCAAATTTTATCCCTGACCTTAAATATCATCAGTCAGTTTTCATCAGGAACTTATCTCTATTCAAAATGTAAACGGGTTCAGGCCAATTTTCCAGAAGTATCAAGGGTAGTTGTAAATGCCACTACCTTTAAGAAGTTGACCGTCAATAGAAAGACTCAGCCCTATAAGACCGCTTTGGAAATTGCACGGCTTATTATATTGAATTTTGCACCCAATATTTCAAGTGGTAAGGAAAACATGCTCGCCTTGCTTTTTGATATGAATAATCTATGGGAGGAATATGTTTTGGCCAAGCTCAAGGCAATACCGAATGAAGACTTGATAATTAAAGGTCAACAATTAAAACCTTTTTGGAACGGTATCAGTATTAAGCCAGACATTGTCGTTCATAAAGCGGGTAAGACCTATATTATAGATACGAAATGGAAGCATATTGGAAGGAGTAAACCTTCTACCCATGATTTAAGACAGATGTATGTCTACAATGAATATTGGGATTCATATTATGCGTTATTGTTATATCCATCCTTGGAAACTGAAAAACCTAGTTTTATTCCTTTTGAAGGAGATGTAAGGCATCAATGCGCAATTGGAAGATTAAATGTCCTTAGCGGGGACAAGCTAAATGAAAACTTGGGCGAAGAAGTAATTAAGTGGTTTTCTTAAAATATTTTGTCCTTGTTTTATCTGAGGTCGGCTTAACTGAGGCTGTCGTTTTTTTAGAAAGACCAGGCATAGTTAATGGCATGGTATGACTATCATGGCTTCATCCCAAGCTCTAAACAAATTAGCAATTACGCAAACAAGTAAAACTTTAATATCGCCCTAGTAATAAGTAAGTAAAATATTACATTATCTTTATGTCGTACTACACTGTACGATATAAAGTAATAGCCCTATGAAGTATTTCGCCCCGAATTACCTTGCTCTTTTTGTTCTGTCCTCTCTTTTTCTCGTTGCTTGTTCTAAAGAGGATTACCGTCCCGATCCTTATACGGCCCAGGAAGTTCCTTTAGAAGGACTTGCCATTAATGGCGAATTGGATGTACCTACGTATTACTATGATAATCAGGGGCCACATAAACACAAACCCAAGGGCTTAGTGGCTAAGGTGGTCGGTTTTACCGAAACCTTTGAATCGGGCAGCAAGGGAAGTTATGCGGCGGGCAGTGTAACTTTATCCCCTTCAGGGGAGTGGTATCTTGACGATGCTCTTTTAGGGGCTTTGGCCAATGATCGAAAGTTTGGGGCCAAGTCGGTGCGAATTAGGAATAGCGGGGCATTGACCATGAGTTTTAATATGGAGAATGGCGCGAGCAGCGTTCTTGTACGCCATGCGGCCTACGGTAATAATGGCCCATCGGATTGGAGGTTGGTAGCGTCCTACGATGACGGTGCAAGCTGGTACTTTGTCGGGGATACCATTACAACGGATTCCACCACCTTGAATACGGTGACATTTGAGGTAAATGAAACGCAAAGCGTTCGGTACGGAATCTATAAGGTTTCTGGCGGGGCCAATAGGATCAATATCGATAATATTGAAATTGATATAAATACATCGGGGGGAGGCGATAACCCGTCTATGGATAGTAACCTAACCTTTGGCAACCCCTCCAACGCCGCATCTTCGCCCGATAATTACTTCCTCTCGAAACCGGATTTTAGCCTTTCCTACAATAATAGCTATGGAACGGCCAATTGGGTGAGCTGGCATTTGAGTACGGCATGGACGGGTACTACCTCAAGGTGTAACTGTTTTAAATCGGATACCACCCTGCCCAATACTTTCTTTAGGGCGACCACCAGCGACTATACCAATTCGGGCTTTGACCGAGGGCATTTGTGTCCTTCGGCAGACCGTAATGGTAGCGAGGACTCCAATGAGAATACCTATTATATGACCAATATCGCACCGCAGGCACCGGACAATAACCAGAGGTCATGGGCCAATCTTGAGAACTATCTGCGTTCGTTGACCTTGGAAGGTAATGAAGTCCATATCATTTCCGGAGTGCTAGGAACCGGGGGCTCGGGAAGTAAGGGGGCGGCGAATACCATATCAAACGGCGAGATAAACGTACCGGATGCCTTCTGGAAAGTAGCCTTGATCTTGCCTAATGGAAGTAATGATATTCAACGTGTGACCACCTCCACAAGGGTGATTGCCGTACTGGTTCCCAATGACCAAGACATCAATACGGATTGGATCCAATTCAAAACCACGGTAGACAACATAGAAAGCTTGACCGGCTATGACCTTTTTGAGAACCTATCCGATCCCGTAGAATCGGTTTTAGAGGCAACAGTCGATACCGAACCCTCGGTCTAGCTAAGGCGTTTTACACAAGGAGGACTTAATTCTTGCGTGTACAGCCATGATATGAGGAAGTTGTTGGAACAAAAGCCCGGCTAATGGCTTCAATTACGCATATGAATGCATTAGAACCCCGATAGAATTAAAAATAGGCTGGGAGCAAGGAAGAAGGAAATAAGCGCACTCGTACAATCTTATAATGTCTAGAATTTGGTGGGTAAGTAATTCTTCGCTCGCTTGCTTTCTTTTTTAGCCTTTCTACACGGACATGTCCAAAAAAAAACAAGGCAACATCAAAGTGAATAGGGCAATCTCCAACTTAGAAATCACCATATAGGGCCGGGGCCATTTTGCAGGAATATAATTTCGGAGCGCCAAAGATAGAATTCAATAAAAAAGCATTTTGTAGGGGAGTGGCTTTCTAAAGAACGGAAACTAAAGGCATAAAAAAACGGCTTGTGTTTCTACACAAACCGTCTATTTTGCAGGTTTTGAACCTTGTAGCGAGAGAGGGACTTGAACCCTCGGCCTCCGGGTTATGAATCCGACGCTCTAACCAGCTGAGCTACCTCGCCGCGTTGTTATTTGAAAGCGGCTGCAAATATAAAGTTTATTTTTGTTCTTCAACAATTCTTTGCTAAAAAATTATTCTATGCGTTTTATTTTTTTATCATAAGGAAATCTATATATTGCCCAAAGAAAACACTAAAGAATGGACGATAAAATAAAATTTGAACTAGAATTTGTAGTACAATCCTCGCCACAGTTGCTATACCAGTATTTGTCAACTCCATCAGGGCTTTCCGAATGGTTTGCCGATAACGTGAACTCCAGAGGTGAAATGTTCAGTTTTATATGGGATGGCTCTGAAGAAGAAGCCAAATTATTGAAACGTAAAAGTGATGAGTTCGTTCGGTTCACATGGGTCGATAACGATGATGATTCATATTTTGAAATGAAGATCATAGTAGACGAAATCACTAAAGACGTATCCCTTTTTATAACCGATTTTGCCGAAGAGGATGAAGTTGACGAAGCTAAGATGCTTTGGCGTAACCAGGTAAGTGATCTCAAACAGGTTTTGGGCTCTGTATAACCTTAAATTATTAATATCACCTTATATTTGGTCCCGATAATTATCGGGACTTTTTTTATGGTAAACTACAACGGAGACCTTTTAGGAAAAAACACAAATTTTTTAAACCACAACAATCGCGGACTACGCTATGGCGACGCCCTTTTTGAAACCATGAGAATGGTCGGGGGAAAGTTGTTCTTTTGGGAAGACCATTACCTTAGGCTTATGGCATCTATGCGTATCCTCCGTATGGAAATCCCCATGCATTTTACCATGGAATTTTTGGAGGAGGAAATCAAAAAGACCATTGCGGCCAACGAGGGTATAGGCGAACAGCTCCGGGTGCGATTGTCCGTCCACCGAAACGATGGCGGCCTCTACACCCCCTTAACCAACGATATTTCATATATCATCGAGGTAGCGCCCCTAAAAGAGGCCTTTTATGTGGTAGACGAAAGTCCGTATGAAGTAGAACTTTTCAAGGATTTCTATGTGAATCGCGATATGCTTTCGACCCTAAAGACCAATAATAAGATTATTAATGTGGTGGGTAGTATTTTTGCCGAAGAAAACGGCTATCAAAACTGTCTTTTGCTCAATAACGACAAACAGATCGTAGAGGCATTGAACGCCAATGTTTTTTTGGTGAAGGAAGGAAAGGTGAAGACCCCACCCCTAGAAGATGGTTGCCTGAACGGAATCGTGCGTAAAAAAATGATCGAGATACTCTCTAAACTCGAAAATTTCGATTTTGAGGAAGCATCCATATCGCCCTTTGAACTACAAAAGGCCGATGAGTTGTTTGTAACCAATAGTGTAGTGGGCATACGCCCCATTACAAAGTACCGTAAAAAAGAATTTGGGAACAAGGTGGCCAAGGAGCTGCTGGGCAAACTAAATGCCATAGCAAGACTCGCATAGAGGCGGGGAGGCCTTTAGTTCAGGCTAGGGTTTTCAGGGGAGTTGGACCATAGGAGGTAATTACCGCCCAGTTCTACCATTTTTTCCTTCCAAAAGGCATCCGCCGATTTATGGATAAGGGCGCTTTCATAATCGTTTTCGACCACTATCCACGATCTAGACGAGAGCTCTTGGTCGAGTTGTAGGGAAGACCAGCCCGAGTAGCCCAAAAAGAAACGGATGTCTTCTTCCGAAATTACTTTTTTATTGATCAGTTGGATCGTATTCTCAAAGTCACCGCCCCAATAAATCCCATCGGAGATTTCTATGCTATTGGTAATGAGTTCGGGTACCTTATGGATAAAATACAGGTTGTCTTGTTCTACAGGGCCTCCGTTATAGACTTGAAAAGGAATCTCTATCTCGGTGATAAGGTCGCTGATACTGTATTCCAAAGGTTTGTTCAAGATAAATCCAACAGAACCTTCATCGTTGTGTTCCGCCAAAAGAACAACCGAACGGTTAAAGGAAACGTCACCGGTCAAGGTCGGTTCGGCGATTAGGAGTTTGCCCTTAGTTGGTTTAAGTTCTACCATGGTTTTGTAAACTATTATTATCTAAAATAAGACATTTCTTATAAAAACCAAACAAGGGGAAATAAAAAAAGCGTCGCACAATGTGGACGCCTTTCTATATTGTGGTCTAAACGACTACTAGTTTACTGAATTTGCCAAATCAGAACCTGCTTTGAACTTAACAACGTTCTTAGCTGCAATTTTGATGGTTTTTCCAGTTGATGGGTTTCTTCCTTCTCTTGCATTTCTCTTAGATACTGACCAAGATCCAAAACCAACCAAAGAAACTCGGTTACCTTTTTTTAGAGAACCCTCAACGTTTCCTAAGAAAGACTCTAATGCTTTTTTGGCTGCGGCTTTAGTGATGCCGGCATCTGCTGCCATTGCATCGATTAATTCTGTTTTGTTCATAATTTAAATAATTAATTGTTGTTAAACGAATTTTAATGTTGAACAAATTTATATGGATTTGTGTCGAACGCAAGTAAAAAGGGATGAAATCCATGTTTTTGTTAATAACTATGGGTGTTTGTTGATAAAGTAGGGCTTTTTTTACGCTTCTCGCAGCCCAATGGTGGTGGGGGTTTAGGCCATTTGGGCGTTTTTTTCGATTTTCAGACCATTTAAAACATCCTTGGTTTTCATTTTTCGCTTGCCCGGAAGCTGTATTTCTAGGAGCTTGATAAACCCATTTTCGACCGCCACTTTCATTTCCTTCTTATCGAACACGATGTCGCCCACCCTTAAATCGTGGTGCGTTTTTTCCTTCATCGCTTCGTAGATTTTTACAAAAATCTCTTCTTCCCCGTTTTTTAGATGGGTCCATGCGGCAGGGTAGGGACTAAGTCCACGAATATGATCGTAAATGGCATCCATGGGTTTTTGCCAATCGATTTGGCAGGTTTCCTTATGTATTTTAAAGGCTTCCTTTAGTTTTTTGTTCTGGGGCTGTGCCACCGTACTTACCTTATCTTCCGAAATAAGCTTTAAGGTCTTTAATACCAGGTCGGCGCCCATGACCATCAATTTGTCGTGCAGTTCACCCGCGGTGGTATCTTCTTCGATCTCCGTTTTTTCCTGTAATATGATTTCCCCGGTATCGATCTTATCGTCTATAAAGAAGGTGGTGACCCCGGTTTCCCTTTCCCCGTTTATAATGGCCCAGTTGATGGGGGCGGCACCGCGATAATCGGGCAATAGCGATGCGTGCAGGTTAAAAGTACCGTATTCGGGTATGGCCCAAACGGCCTTCGGCAACATTCGAAATGCCACGACTACTTGTATGTTGGCGTTCAGGGCCTTTAACTCGGCCAAAAACGCTTCGTTCTTCAGGTTGGTGGGCTGTAAGACTTTAAGCCCTTTTTCAACGGCATATTGTTTTACATGTGATTGCTGCAGGCTTCGGCCCCGGCCGGCGGGTCGGTCCGGTGCGGTAATGACCCCTACCACCTTATGGCCGTTTTCGACCAGTTTTGCCAAAATGGTTGTGGCGAACTCTGGGGTTCCCATAAAGACTATGCGTAAATCTTTCATTCGTATATCGTATTTATTATATCGTTATATAAGAGTAGGTCTGGCCACATCAGGTCAACTGGTACTCGTTCTTGGTGTTTATTTGAATCTTTCCGTTCTCGAGCATGGCCCGTAAAACATGTAATACCTCTTTTTGTTCGTGCGATGTATGGGCGATTAATGCCCTTGAACTATAGGGCCCCTTTTGCAATAAGGCCGCGATGTCTTTCTGAATACGTCCGTAATCGGGTCGGTCAGATCGGGCTTTTGACAAACAGACATCGCAAACACCGCAATCTTGGGTGTCTTCTTCCCCGAAATAACCCAGAACCTGTCGGCTCCTACATACCTTATTATTTTTTATATAGTCCAGCATCTGAAATACCTTTTCGGTTTTGATGCGGTTTTGCTCTTCTACCTTTTTCGCAAAAACATTGATAACAAGATCGTCTTCACGGGGTACAAGAAAGGTAATCTCTAGATCGCTATGCTGTGATTCGTAGGTAATGACCTCGTCTTTTTTCATTTGTTCCAGTACTTCGAGCACCCGTTTTTCGGAGCTATTGGTCTTTTTGGCCAATAAATGGGTGTTGATTTTTGTCTCAAAATCAAAAATACCCCCATAGGTCCTTAAGATGGTCTGGATGACATCGGCCGAGGCCTTGTGGGTATCGATATAGTCGAATATGGTTTCTTTGCTCGAAATGAACTGCACCGTGGTCTTCTTTGAAAATGCCTCGGAAAGGGCAATGACGGAATTACGGTCCAATATACGGAGGGCATTGTAGGCCAAAAACGAATTCAGTCCATAAGTACTCACAAATTTGTTGAAATTGAACTGCAGGGTTTCATTACTGCCCTCGCCGTATCCTATTTGAAAGTAATTGTTGAGCTTGTTGTATATCTTTTTTAAGAAGGCCGTATCGGGCAGTACGCTCAAAAACTGGTTTTTAAGTTGTTGCTCGTCATTGGCGTTCGTAATGAGCACGGCTTGTGCGGCCTGACCATCACGGCCGGCCCGGCCTGCTTCTTGGTAATAGTTTTCTAGGCAGTCGGGAATCTGGTAATGCACCACCAAGGAAACATCGGGTTTGTCTACGCCCATACCAAAGGCATTGGTGGCGACCATAACCTGCACCTTGTTGTTCAGCCAGAGCTCTAAGCGCTGGGTTTTCTCCTTTTTGGTTATTCCCCCATGAAAAAAGGTGGCGCTACAGCCTTTGGAATTCAGCAACTGGGAGAGCTCTACGGTGCCCCGGCGTGTGCCTACATAGATAATCACGCTCTTCCGGGCCTGTGAACACAGTTCTACCAGACGATGGCGTTTATCTTCTTCCCAAAGTACCTTCAAGGCAATGTTCTTTCTTGCAAAGGAATCCCTAACGATAATAGGGGCGGTCAAATGCAAGCTCTCTACGATATCGTCGGCCACCCTATGGGTAGCGGTAGCGGTCAGGGCTACCACAGGGGTCTGGGGCAAAAGTTTGCGGATCTCGGCACATTCTAGGTAGGCAGGCCTAAAATCATGGCCCCATTGTGAAATACAGTGGGCCTCGTCAATGGCTACCAGGTTTACGTTCATCTGGCGGATTTTCTCCTGTACCAATTCCTGTTGCAGGCGCTCGGGCGATAGGTATACGAATTTATACCCGCCGTAAAGGCAATTGTCCAACAGGTCCAAGAGTTCGTTAAAGGGAATGCCTCCCGTAAGGGCTATGGCCTTGATTCCCCTTTTTCTCAAGTTTTCCACTTGGTCCTGTATCAGGGCGATAAGGGGAGAGACCACAATACAGAGTCCTTCTTGCGCCATGGCCGGCACTTGAAAACAAATCGATTTTCCGCCGCCCGTAGGCAGCAAAGCCAATACGTCCCGCCGGTCTAAAATGGCGTCGATAATCTGTTTTTGGGACCCTCTAAAACTATCAAAGCCCCAATATTGCCGTAAAATGGATATCGGGTCTTCGTGCATTAGTATAGGTTTAGCTGTTTTAAGATAAATTCGGTACGTTCCTCTATGCTTCCTTTGGGGACAAGGGTAATAGGGTAGCCGACCTTTTCATAGGTAGACTTGAGATATTCATAAACACGTTCGGCCTCCTCAAAAGACTCAAAACGTTCGTTGTCCACTACGTGGATTTCCTTCCATGGCGGCATCAAAAGTATTTTGTCGTAGCGATAGATGTGGCATGGCCGCTCGAAGGCTTCGTCGTATTCCTGTCCGAAACAATTCATATAAGCATGTACATCGGGTATGCCACGGTCAAAAAAGACGACTTCGCCCACGGTGTTCCCCGCATCGGTATACTGTTTTATCCGTCCCTCCAAAAGCTGTTGGTTGAATTTTTTCGGGTCTTTGACCGAAACAATGGGGTTGACCGAAAAATCGGTATTGCCCGCTTCCTTCTTTTCAGAGAGGGTCATACTACGTATAAGCTCATGCACACAGGGAAAGCCTTTGCTCTCCAAATGTTCTATGACCGAAGTTTTGCCCGTGCTCGGGCCGCCTGTAATGACTACTTTTTTAAGCTCCAATAGTTAAATCTTATTCTTGCAAAAGTAATCATTCCCGAATGATTTTAAAATTGGGCCCGAACCGTTACCTTTGTACAAAATCGTAATATGGAAAATGAGAATCCAGAAGCGTTCTATAAACGCTTGCGTGAGCAATTAGGGGAGAGTACCACTTGGCCTTCCAATTACCTCTATAAATTTATTGTACAGAGCGATGCATCAAAGGTAGACCGGATCCATAAGATATTCGACAATACCGGTGCCGTAATCGAATCGAAGCGTTCCAAGAACGGAAAGTACACCAGTCTGTCGATTACGGTAAACATGAAAAACCCTGACGATGTAATAGCAAAATACAAGGAAGTGGGCAAGGTTAAGGGGGTTATCAGCCTATAAATAGTATTTGACCCATAATTTTCTTAATTTGCAGACGTTATAAGAACACTTCCTTATTTTTTAAGCAAAACTTTTCAATTTGAATTTAGTAGAAAACCTAGAATATAATACGGAACGGTCAAAATTGATCATTCCAGAATACGGACGTCATTTTCAAAAAATGGTGGATCACGCCATTTCCATAGAAGACGACGAAGAAAGAAACAAAGTGGCCCAGGCGATTATTAGCGTCATGGGAAATATTCAGCCACACCTAAGGGACGTACCCGATTTCCAACATAAATTATGGGACCAGTTATTCATTATGTCCGATTTTAAATTGGATGTAAAGTCGCCCTTTCCCATTACCAGTAAAGAGGTCTTGAGACAGCGTCCCGAGCCTTTGGAATATCCTCAGAATTTCCCGAAATACCGTTTCTACGGAAACAACATCAAACGTATGATCGATGTGGCCGTAAAATGGGAAAAAGGCGATATGCGCGATGGATTGGAATACGCCATTGCCAACCACATGAAAAAATGTTACCTGAACTGGAATAAAGACACGGTAGACGATAAGGCTATTTTCAAGCATCTTCTTGAACTTAGTGACGGTCAAATAGACCTGACGGGAGAGAGTCTTACCGATAGTGGCCAGTTCTTGAAGAACAGGGTGGCAAAAACCCCAAGAAACAACAACTCGGGAAAGAAAAATAACCAACGCAACAATAACAATCGCGGTAAAAAGCGATATTAATACTCCTCAATCTTACATGGGTACCTTTAAAATTGAAGGCGGTCACCAACTCTCTGGTGAAATCACGCCACAAGGCGCTAAAAACGAAGCCTTACAAATACTATGTGCCGTATTGCTTACCAACGACACGGTTACGATCCACAACATTCCTAATATAGTAGATGTCAATAAACTGATCGCATTGCTTGAAGATTTGGGCGTAAAAATCCAAAAGAAGGCAAAGGGATCGTACAGCTTTAAGGCTGACGACATCAATTTAGATTACCTACAGTCGGACCAGTTTAAGGAAGATGGTCGCGGACTTCGTGGATCTATTATGTTGGTCGGACCTTTATTGGCGCGTTTTGGAAAGGGATACATCCCTAAGCCCGGCGGTGATAAAATCGGTAGGCGTCGTTTGGATACCCATTTTGAAGGATTTATAAAATTAGGGGCCAAGTTCAGATATAACAAGGAAGAATACTTTTACGGGGTCGAGGCCAAAAAATTAAAGGGCACCTATATGTTGCTCGATGAAGCTTCGGTAACAGGTACGGCCAATATTTTGATGGCCGCCGTTTTGGCCGAAGGAAAAACGACCATTTACAACGCGGCCTGTGAGCCTTATTTGCAACAGCTGTGTAAAATGTTGAACCGTATGGGCGCCAAGATTTCCGGTGTAGGCTCGAACCTATTGGAAATTGAGGGGGTAGAATCCTTAGGGGGAACGGATCATACCATGCTTCCCGATATGATCGAAATAGGAAGCTGGATCGGCCTCGCCGCTATGACCAAAAGCGAATTGACGATTAAGAACGTAAGTTGGAACGACCTAGGACAAATTCCCACTGTCTTCAGAAAGTTGGGCATTACCTTGGAAAAGAAGGGCGATGATATCTTTATTCCCGCACATACCAACGGATACGAAATACAGAATTATATCGATGGCTCCATTTTGACCATAGCCGATGCGCCTTGGCCGGGACTCACTCCCGATCTATTGAGTATTATCTTGGTAGTGGCCACCCAGGCCAAAGGTGAAGTGCTGATCCATCAAAAAATGTTTGAAAGCCGTTTGTTCTTTGTGGACAAACTTATCGACATGGGCGCCAAGATCATTCTTTGCGATCCACACCGCGCCACGGTAATCGGCCACGATTTTAAATCGACCTTAAAGGCTACGACCATGGTGTCTCCCGATATTAGGGCAGGGGTTTCCTTGTTGATAGCCGCACTATCCGCAAAGGGTACGTCTACCATTCACAATATTGAACAGATCGATCGTGGATACGAAGACATCGATACACGCTTACGTGCTATCGGCGCCAAGATTTCCCGAGTATAATTAGTGTGTTTTACCATGGAAAAAAGAGATTATTCCCAGATACCCTTAGTGGATAAGAAAGGTGAGAAGGCTAGGTTTGAAATAGATGTTGACGGGCATATCGCCTTTGTGGAATACATGGTTTCAAAACAGGATATTGTCTATCTGACCCACACCGAAGTACCTTCTGAATTGGGAGGTCAAGGTGTAGGAAGTGCCTTAGTAGGGAAAGTGCTCGATTTTTTGAAGAAGGAAAAAAAGCAAATAGCACCTTTGTGTCCCTTTGTTGCGGCCTACCTCAAGAGGCATCCCGAAGTTGGGGAAGGTATTCTGGCCCCAGGGTACAACATCAAATAAACGTTTTAATCGTTTAGAGAGAATAAAAAAAGAGGCCCATGTGGCCTCTTTTTGTGTTTTAGTGCTTTGCGGTATTGATCTCTATCCAATACTTGTCGGGGTCTTGAATGTAAATCTGACGCACACCGTCGGAACGCAGGGTAACCGCGTTTTGCTCTCCGGGCCAGTCCCAATACGGAATGTTGTTCTTTTCCAAGTGGGCGATCATACCATCCAAATCTTGGGTAGAAAGGCACAGGTGCATCGATTTGTTCTTTTCAAAAGGGGCGAAATCTTTTTCTATAAGATGGATCTGAGAATTTCCACTTACAATAAACCAGCGAAAACCGGGCTTTTTATCCGGGTGGGGAGTTTCCTCCAGTTTTAGGATGTTGGCATAAAAGTCGGCGCTTACATCAGAATCTTCAACGACCAAGGCAAAATGGTCGATTTTAAAATCGAAAGTCTGCGCTTGAACACAGAGGGGGACGCCGGTAACAAAAAAGAGGGCAAGGAATAGGTTTTTCATGGGTAAGGACTAAAGTATGGTTTATGGAAATGCTTGCCACTGGGCCAGCACCTTATTGTAACGGGACGTAAGATACAAAAGCATTTTAATGTGGAACTAAAACCAGGGGGTGGATAGCTGTAAGTAAGGATTTTAAAGTCCGGTTTTTTAAGATTTCCCCTACTTTGTAGTGTTGTTGGTCGAGTTTATGGGTCATAGCTAGGCCTGAGGCAATAATTGGGGGCGCTTTTAGTTTAATATCGAACCTACTTTGCTTTTCTAAAAAATTTTGAAAAGCCTAACGATATAACTTTTGTCCCATGAGAAATCTTAACCGATTGTTTTCCGCATGTGTTATCCTACTACTTTTTTCTAGTTGTGCATCGACCAACAAACTTACGATGGGGGCTACGGAACCCGCCCGAATTACTTTGCCTTCCAATGCCGTTCGCATTGGGCTGATCAATAGGAGTATTCCTTCAGAAGAAAATAAGGTAGTCGATAAAATAGACAAGGTCTTATCGCTCGAAGGGCTTAACCTTGACAAGGAAGGTGCCGAATCTGCGGTAACGGGACTCTTTGATGAGCTTACCCGTAACGAACGTTTTGAGAGTATTACCATCATTAACGATATCGATGTGCAAAGAAAGGGTTTAGGGGTTTTTCCCGCAGCCTTGAACTGGCAAGATGTTCAGGAAATCTGTGAAGCCAATAATGTAGACGTACTTTTCTCTTTGGAATTTTACGATACCGAGACCAAGGTGAATTATGAGGCGACTACGGTGACCATTCCCAATAGCCTTGGAATAAAGGCTTCTTTACCGGGGCATAAAGTAACACTCAATACCGCCATAAAAAACGGTTGGAGGGTGTACGATCCACAGAGTAAGTTGATCTTGGATGAGTATATCGCCAATGACTATGTTACATCGGTAGGATCAGGGGTCAACCCCATGAAAGCCGTTGAGGCGGTAATAGGGAGGAAGGAAGCCGTTATACAACGCAGTAGCCATATCGGTAATTCATACGGTTACGATGTGCGTCCGTTACATAAAAGAATTTCAAGGGATTATTTCGTAAAAGGAACCGACAATTTTGTTGTGGCCAAAAGACGCGCCCAGACCGGAGATTGGGACGGAGCTGCCGCACTATGGGAAAAAGAAGTAAGCAACCCCGATGCCAAGGTAGCGGGTAGGGCCTGCTATAATATGGCCATCATCAATGAAATCAACGGAGATCTTGAAAAGGCCATGGAATGGGCTTCAAAATCGTATACCGATTATAATAACGGAGAGGCCTTACGTTATGTAAACATACTGAAATACCGTATGGCCGAGAAGCGTCAGTTAGAGCGACAACTTTCACGCTAAGCGAAAGTTGGACAATGGCCTTAGCTTAAGGCTTCCTTATAGGTGCTTAAACACCGTTCACGGGCTTCCTTATGGTCGACCATTTTATCGGCGTATTCCTTAGTGTTGTGTTCGGGGACCCATTTCGAGATATAGGTATGGTCTTTGTCAAATTTGTCGACCTGCGTCATTGGGTTGAAAATACGGAAGTAGGGTGCGGCATCCACACCGCTACCTGAGGCCCACTGCCAATTGCCTACGTTGCTGCTCATTTCATAATCCAACAACTTTTCGGCAAAATAGGCTTCGCCCCAGCGCCAGTCTATGAGTAAGTGCTTGCATAGAAAACTGGCTACCAACATACGTACGCGATTGTGCATATATCCGGTAGCATTGAGTTCACGCATTCCGGCATCGACCAGCTTAAAGCCGGTTTCCCCCTTTTTCCATTTTTCAAACTCACCCTCATTGTTCCTCCATGATATGCGATCGTATTTCTTTTTAAAGGCCTCATGCACCGTTCTAGGATAATGCCATAGGATCTGCATAAAAAACTCACGCCAGATCAATTCGTTCCAAAAGACCTCATTCTTTTCGGCTATGGCCTTTTTCATCATCTTTCGAACCGAAACGGTACCGAATCGCAGATGGGGACCTAAACGGGAAGTGCCGTTTTCAATGGCCGGATAGTTTCGGGTATCTTCATACTCCGCTACCAAGGTTGGGGTAAGGGTGTAATCGGGCACTTGTATGGAAGAGGTCTCAAAGCCCATATCCGATAGGCTAAGATTGGGTAAACGGGTATTTCGAAGGAGATGGTCCCTATAGGTGCTGGTGTAATGGATCTTTAAGTGCTTATCGGCTTCAAAAAGTGATTTCCATTTGTTTTTATAGGGGGTATAAACAATATAGGGGTCGCCATCGTTCTTTAGAATGTCGTCTTTTTCAAAAATGACTAGGTCCTTAAACGAATGAAAACCAACCTCTTTTGAGGCTAAAAGTTCTTTTACGGCCTGATCTCGTTTTTGTGCATAGGGCTCGTAATCGTGATTCGTATACACGGCATCGATAGTATAGGTTTCAAGAAGGTTTTTAAAAACGGATTCCGCAGTACCGTAATATAGGGCTATGGAACTGTGGTTATCATCTTGAAGGGTATCGCGCATGGCCTGGAGGCGTTCAAAGATAAAGGTGACACGGGCATCATCTTTTGGGAGGTTCTCAAGAATTTCCTTGTCGAATATAAAAATGGGCATAACGGCATGATTGCCTTTCAGGGCTTCAAAAAAGCCCAAGTTATCGTCTAGGCGTAAATCCCTTCGAAACCAAAATATGGAAATTGTATCCGACATAAGCTTAGCTTAAATTTAAGGTTGACATTCCACCATCCACTCCCATGACCTGACCGGTGATCCATGTACTTTTTTCACTGAGTAAAAAAGCGGCGGCACTGGCAATATCCTCTACTTTTCCGATGCGCTTTAGCGGATGTCTATGTGACATGGCCTCTATTTTTTTATCGTTGCTCAACAGGCGCTTGGCCAATGGGGTATCTACCAAGGAAGGCGCAATTACGTTGACCCGAATATTGGGAGCACATTCCGCGGCCAATGAACGGGCAAAACCCTCAACGGCCCCCTTGGCGGCAGCGATGCTGGTATGGTAGGGCATACCCGTACCCACGGCTACCGTGCTAAAAAGTACTATGGAACTACTCACGTCCATTAAAG
The DNA here is from genome assembly GCF_002211465.1 of Zobellia sp. OII3. Classification (NCBI taxonomy): domain Bacteria; kingdom Pseudomonadati; phylum Bacteroidota; class Flavobacteriia; order Flavobacteriales; family Flavobacteriaceae; genus Zobellia; species Zobellia sp. OII3. Next base: position 156,254 of record NZ_MWRZ01000002.1, read on the forward strand.
GTAAAATAGTTTTTACCACTTTGACCATATTAAAAAAATTGAGTTGCATGTCCGTTTCAAAATTATCTAGGCCCATCATCTGAAAGGGCTTTAGGTTGATAGAGCCGGGGCAGTATACAAAGCCGTGCAGTTGGTCGGGAAGGGCAGTGGTGTCGATAGTATCATTATTACTATCAAAAGGCAGGTGTATGGCGTTGGTATTACCTAGTTGTCCAAAACTTCGCGAGGCTACATATACGGAATATTCGTTCTGAAGTTGTTTTACCAATTCAAGTCCGATACCGTATGAACCCCCGATTAATAGTATATTTTTTTTCATCTCTCGCTTAGGTTTAAAAGGATCTAAAGTAAAGTTCCCTGCTTCCGTTTTCTAGGGTTCCGAAGAGTTCGATCAGTTTTTTTTCCCGATAGGAAAAAATCTGCTGCAGCTGTCGTTTGACAACAATAGGGTGGGCAAGGCGACCAAAGATGCCAAAAGGAATTTTGTAATCGATGATATCCTCCATTTCCACACCACCTTCAACGGCTTTGATAAAGTGCTTGTGATGCCATAAGGCATAGGGGCCAAAACGTTGTTCGTCTACAAAGTATTTTCCTTCCTGTACATGGGTAATCTCGGTGACCCATTTGGTAGTATAGCCTTTAAAGGGGGAAACCGTATATTGAATGATCTGTCCGGAAAACATGGGCCGGTCGTCGCCAGACAATATTTCAAAACCCATGTGTTCGGGGGTGATGATTTTTAGGTTTTTTGGATCGGCCAAAAATGCCCAAGCGGCTTCCGGAGTTATCGGAAGCGATTGTTTGGCGTGTAACTGGTATAACTTCATATACAAATATAGCTTTATTTTGTTTAATAATTTTGCTTTATTGATAAACAAAATAACATCATCGGTATACGACACTCCTACGGGACTTCTTGATTTTAAATGAAATAAGGAGGATGGAATATTGGTTTTGATTTTGTACATTTCCCTCAGAACCGGATTATGGGAAAGAAAAGATTGTTTCTGGCGCTTTTTTTTATCGGTCTATCCCTGTCGGCCCAAGAAGCCATAAGGGAAGTAGGCGAGATGCCCGATGGCCTGTCTGAAAGTTCGGGACTCCTTTTTTTTAATGATCGACTGATTACCCATAACGATTCGGGAAACTTGCCCGAGCTGTATGAAATCGATACCCTTTCGCTTACCATAAGCCGTACCGTAACCATAGGGAACGTATCCAACCACGATTGGGAAGATATCGCCCAAGATGAAACCTTTATCTACATTGGTGATTTTGGTAATAATAACGGAACCAGGGAAAACCTGGCCATTTATCGAATTGCCAAATCCGATTATTTGACATCGAATACCCTGATGGCCGAAAAAATTGAGTTTAGCTACGAAGACCAAACGAGTTTTGAAAACAACGGGAATAGCGATTGGGATGCCGAGGCCTTGTTTGTTATGGAAGACCAGCTGGTCGTGCTGACCAAACAATGGAATACCCAAGGAACGGTGGCCTATGCCGTGCCCATCGAACCCGGAAGTTATAAGGCCAAAAGACTGGATGGATATGCTGTGGATGGTTTGGTCACGGGGGCCGATTATGACCCCGTATCCGGGCAACTCTATCTTGTGGGATATAGTCCAAGTCTTTCCCCTTTCTTGTACAAGATCGATGGGGCAAGCAAAACCAATATTTTTGAAGGGCCCGTTGAACGGCTGAAAGTAGACGTGAACGTGGCACAAATAGAGAGTATTGCCCAAGTGGATGCCGAAACCTATTTCCTGAGTTCGGAGCGTTTTGAAAGAGCGGACCTTGGTTTTTTACTGAAGTCAAAATTATATGCGTTTTCAACCGACCCTGTAGATACCGAAGAAGAGGAGGAGCCAGTGGAAGAGGAAGAACAGGCTGAAGAAGAGGAAGAAGGGCAGGAAGAAAATCAAGAGTCAATTGACGAAGGGGAAGATGAAGGAGCGGTCGATCCTATAATAGGAGGGCCCGACCCAGAAACGGATGGACTTCCATCAGATAGATTGATCTTGAAAAAACAATTCGGCAGTCCGTTTTTGGAATATCGTTTAAGTCATGACGATAGGGTTTTGGGAAGGGCTTTATACGATGCTTCGGGCCGGCGTATGGCCTATACATTGGGCAGTCGTATCGATAGTAATTCAATAGATATTTCAGGATTAAGGACGGGACTTTATTTTGTTACATTGGTTCTGGAGAACGAGGTGCTTTCCCGGGCTTTTATCGCCCCATAATTCGGCTTTATTTAAGAGTTTGTTAACAGATTAGGAGGGGTTTATATTTAGATTTGTAAAAATCTAAAAATTAATTCAAAATGAAAAAAATTCTATTCTTAGCGAGTGTAATGCTTGCTTCTGTTACAATGCAGGCCCAGATTGCGACGCCGGCACCGAGCCCGGCCTCTAAGTTGCAGCAGACCGTCGGTTTGACCGAGGTAACCGTTGAATATTCAAGGCCTTCTATGCGTGGAAGGACGATTTTTGGAGGACTTTTGGAGTACGGTAAACTTTGGAGAACCGGTGCCAATGCCCGAACCAAAGTCACCTTTAGCGACGACGTAAAAGTAGACGGACAAGAGCTCAAGGCGGGTTCTTATGCCCTTTACACAAAACCAGGAAAAACCTCTTGGGAAGTTTTCTTCTATACGGAAGCCGATGGAGGGGGAACACCTAAAGAATGGGATGATAGCAAGGTAGCCGCAAAAACTACGGCGCAGGTGTATCAATTGCCTGTCGATATCGAAACTTTTACGATTACTTGGGACGACTTGGGTACCAACACCGCAAATTTAGGATTGATGTGGGAAAGAACCTATGTGGCCGTGCCTGTTGAGTTTCCAACCGACAGCAAGGTAATGGCAAGTATCGAAAAGACTATGGCAGGAAGCCCTAAGGCCGATGATTACTATGGAGCGGCCGTGTATTATTCAAGTGAAGGAAAAGACATTAAAAAGGCTTCCGAGTGGATGGACAAGGCCATGTCAATGATCGAAGAGCCTGCGTTTTGGCAATTGCGTCAGCAGTCGCTTATCCAAGCTAAGTCAGGGGATAAAAAGGCAGCTATCAAAACCGCTAAAAAATCCTTGAAAAAAGCGAAGGAAGCAGGTAACGATGATTACGTTAAAATGAATACCGAATCAATCGAAGAGTGGAAGCGCTAAACAATCCTTTACTTTATAAGCTATAAAAAATCCCGGCTCCTTAACGGAACCGGGATTTTTTTATGGCTTGTGAAAATACAAAGCAAGTCGTATTCCCTAGTATCTATGTATTGGAGGATTCTATCGGCGGTTTCTTCAGTAAGCGGTCGAAGCCTTCAAAGACAAGGGCCATTAGAATTACCATGCCCGCACCTATGAAGTTCAACCATAAATAGCCTAGTTTTTCTTCCCCGGTAGGGTAGATATAGATAAGGTTATAGAAGAGTACGAAAATTATAAGTTGGGTCAACAGGGCGGCAAAAAATACGGCGTTGCCCTTTACGAACTTAAAGAAAAAGGCCAATAGAAAAATACCAAGTACGTTACCGTAAAAGATGGAGCCGATAATATTCACCAGTTGGATCAAGTTGTCAAAAAGGTTGGCGATACTGGCAATGAATATGGCTATGATTCCCCATAGCAGGGTGAATCCCTTGGTGACCTTTACGTAATGGGCCTCGCCCAAGTCGGCCTTCGCATTCCTTTTGTATAGGTCAAGGGCCGTTATGGTACCTAGGGCGTTCAGCTCCGATGCCGTTGAAGACATGGCCGCCGAAAGAATGACGGCGAGGAGTAAACCTATGAGTCCTTTAGGTAGGTTGTTAAGGATAAAATGGATAAAAACGTAATCCTTGTCATTGGTTTCGACGATGTCATCGGCCTGTTTGATCAGGGCTCGGGCCGCGGCGCGATTGGTACTGTCTTTGGTGTTAAGGCTGATGATTTGCAATTTGGCCTCTTCGACCACGCTGTATTCCTTTAATTCAAGGGCCGCAGAAAATTTGTGTTGGGCCATTTTCTTTTCTTCTTCCAAACGCTCTTGTCCCTTTTGTAGAATGCTATAGTCGTCGGCGTATTCAGAATTCATAACCGCTTCGGTAGCCGCAGGGTTGAAATTCAAGGGGGAGGGATTGTATTGGTAGAATACAAATACCATAACCCCCACCAAAAGGATAAAGAACTGCATAGGTATTTTTAGAATACCGTTAAAGACTAACCCTAGTTGACTTTCGCGCAATGATTTTCCTGAAAGGTAACGCTGTACTTGGCTTTGGTCGGTTCCGAAGTACGACAAGGCCAAAAAGAGTCCTCCAGTAATGCCACTCCAAAAGGTATATCTGCTTTTGGTATCAAAGCTGAAGTCCACAATGTCCAATTTATTACTGGCACCGGCTATTTTAAGGGCCTTTCCGAAGTTGATATCGGCGGGCAGGTAACCGAGGATAAAGAAGAACGTGATGAACATACCCGTCATGATGATGAACATCTGTTGCTTTTGGGTAACGCTTACCGCTTTGGTTCCTCCGGAAACGGTATAAATGATAACGAGCACCCCGATAATGATGTTAAGGGTGCGTAAGTCCCATCCGAGCACGGCAGAAAGAATGATGGAGGGCGCGAAAATAGTGATACCCGCCGCCAAGCCGCGTTGGATCAGAAATAGAATGGCCGCTAAGGAGCGTGTTTTTAAATCAAATCGATTCTCTAAAAATTCATAGGCGGTATATACCTTCAGCCTGTGATATATAGGCACGAAGACCAAACATATGATGATCATCGCCAAGGGGAGTCCGAAATAGAATTGAACGAAGCCCATACCATCGTGAAAGGCTTGCCCTGGCGTAGATAAAAATGTAATGGCACTGGCCTGGGTGGCCATAACGGACAGACCTATGGTCCACCATTTGGCATCCTTCCCACCACCGACATAATCGTTCACGTTTTTGCTGCCACGGGTCTTATAGACGCCGTAGGCCACAATGAACAGCAGTGTACTCGATAAAATAATCCAGTCTAATGTTCCCATTTACGTAAAAGCGGTCATTAAATAGCAAAAAATCAGCACGTATACGATGTTCAGTATGAGTACTAGCGAATATTCCTTTTTCCAATCGAACTTGTCTAACATAGTATTTAATTCAATTTGGTGGGTTGTACGTTCTTTTCTAAAGAAAGCATATTGGCGAACAACTTATAGGCCCCTGGCACACCGGCGGGCAATTCCCTAAAGAAACTCAATCCGGTATAGATATAGTTCCCTTTTCCGTAAGGTGTCACCAAAAGGCTTCCCTTTTTCGGGGATTCCCCCTTGTCGTGCATAGAGAGAACAGGTGTAAACTCCTTGGACCATTCATTTGGAAAATAAAGTCCGCGTTCCTGTACCCATCCCTCAAAATCACTTTGGCCGATCGTATTCGGGTAATTCATAAGTGCGTGTTTTTTGGCCAATATCTTTACTTCTGAATTTTCATCCGTTACCCTATCACGGGATAAGGTGATGGGGTAGGGCGCCAAATTTTCAAGTTGCTTACCTCGTCTGCTGGCCGTATTGTACTGAACGATCAGATTACCTCCGTTTTCAACGTAGTCGAAAAGATAACGCTGTTTGAATTTCAGTTCCTCTACCACGTTATAGGCCCGAATGCCTACAACGATTGCATCGTACTTGTCTAAGGAGCCCTTAGTAATCGTATTGGGCTCAATAATGTGTACAATGTAACCAATTTGTCTCAAACTTTCGGGAACTTCATCGCCGGCCCCTACAATATAGCCGATATGTTGCCCCGATTTTTTAATGTTCAAACGTACGACCTTGGCTTCTGAAGGTAGCAATACCGACTGGGTAGGAACATGGTCGTAGGCTATGGTCACCAATTCCTTGGAGATTTGCTTCCCGTTTAATTTTATGATCGGTGAAATATAACTTTCATCTTCGTTTTCCGGTGGGGTCAATGTGAAAACAAGGGTTTGCTCGTCGCCTTTTTTGGCAATTTCAAAGGCTTGCGATGCCACATCTACCTTCCATCCCTTCGAATGCTGCAGTTCTAGCTCGCCTTTGATATTATCGGCATGGGCCCTGATGGTCACCGGTATGTTTTTAGACTTGCCATCCGCAAAGATCAAGACTTTGTCGTTAAATCGGGCGGTAGCTTCGGGCAGCACTTCAAAGGGCTGAAATAGCTCTCCCTTGTCAGGTTTTGCATAATGGTGTATAACGGGGCGTTCAAATGCTATGGTGCGACCGCTTAGTTCAATTTCGAACTTGGCCACAAAGGCGCGTGGGGTTTCGGGCTTGCCGATAAGTTTTTGGTCGCCTACCTTGTACATGCCCAAACTCCCTTTTTCCTTTAACCAATACGGACTGGTGAATTCTGTGGTCTTTGGAATCTGCAATTCGATTTCAAAAGTTTCCTTTTTATTGTTCGCTAAGGGGATGGAAGGGGCAATACGGGCATCTGAAGAAGAAATAGATATATTTTTTAACTTCATTTGCACGGAACTACGATTAACGGCTTCAATGTTTACTTTAACCTTTCCTCCTGGATTGGCCAAAGCCGTTTCCGCTGAAGCTTCGAGGTATAGGCCGCTTATATCGGCAATGATGTCTTTTAATTCCTCTGTCTTAAGCTTCCTCCAATAAGGGTCGTCTACTTTTTGAAGCAAGTCGTATGCAGCCACCAATTGGGGCAGATGTTTTGATGGGTCGGTGAAGTCAAAGTTCCTTTCCACTTCATACAAAATATCCCCAACGGCTTTACCACCCGATACGCGAGACCAAGAGGTGTCGATACCTTCGAAAATATCGCCCGAATTTTTCGGCATCGTTCCTTTCAACAACTCTATATATTCGTTTTCTGAGCCTCTTTGTGATAATCGGCCAAAGCCTTGGCACAAGTGTTGGCTACTCGCCAAAGCGGCGATCTCGTTATTCGATTTTCCTAAAATAGGGTAGTAGGTGCCAATGTCTAAATGGGCCATGTTGGACTTGTCCGCTTTTTTGAATTTTTCCTCGCTGCCATAAAACCACCACGAAGTGTTGAAAAACAACCTTTTGGGTTGCCAAGTTTCGGTGAGTTCTAATTGATCGCTATAGGCATTCTTGTCATTAGCGAGGTCAAAGGCCTCAAAACTCAACATGGCGGAAGAGGTATGGTGCCCATGTGTGGTACCGGGACTCCTATGATCGAAACGGTTAATGATCACATCGGGTTTGAATTTTCTGATAGCCCAGACAACATCGCCCAATACGGCTTCCTTATTCCATATTTTTAAGGTTTCATCAGGGTGTTTGGAGTAGCCGAAATCATTGGCCCTCGAAAAAAACTGTTCCCCGCCGTCAATGCGCCGCGCCGCCAAAAGTTCTTGTGTACGTAAGACCCCTAACAGCTCACGAAGTTCCGAACCGATCAAATTCTGGCCTCCGTCGCCCCTCGTCAACGAAAGATATCCCGTACGAGCCTTAAGCTTGTTCGAGAGATAGGAAATCAAACGGGTATTCTCATCATCGGGGTGGGCCGCTATATAAAGCGCGGTACCCAAAAAGTTTAATTTTTCCAGAGAATGGTATATTTCGGAAGAGGACCGTTGCTCGGGTTTTTGTGCAACGACCAGGGACGATGATAAAAGTATTCCTGTAAAGAATACTAGAAAATAGCGCATAAAGTTGGTTTTTGTTCGGTAGAAGCCACTATTTAGTAGAGGTGGCACCATACCAAAGATAGAAAGTTTAAAGGGCTCGACTGCTTTTTTAAAACTTCTTTAACAAAATAGATTTCCCTCTTGTTGCACTAAAGAATCCTCTAGGGCACTAGGCTTCCTCACTACCGTCAGGATCGTCCTCCGAATTATAGATAAGCGTAACCGCTTTTTGCATCATCAGGTTGTTCGGATAGATGAGGAGTTCGCCATTTTTCTTTCGTAAACTCACATGAAAAGCCCTTATATCCTCTATTAAAAAAGGTTCTTCAATTTCCATGTCCTTATCCATGATCTTCACTCGATCGCCAATTTTAAACGGGAAGGAGAAAAATAAGATGACACCTGCCGTTATATTGCTCAAAATAGACCAACTGGCGAATAGGGCCACCCCTATAACCGCAAATACCGAAGAAAATACGAGGCCTACTTCCCTAAAGTTAACGCCCCAAATAAATGAGATGACACCAAAACCGATTACAGTCCATAAGGTGGATGCATATTTGGTGATCAACAGGGTTCTTGCCTCGACAATATCACTGATCCTGCCGATTTTACGAATAGTCTTATCGGTTATAAATTTTAGAATGATCAGCAGGCCAAAGGTAATGACGGTTCCGATCAATTCGTGTCTGTAGGAAAAAAGAAATTCTTGCATAGCACTAACTATAGGCCTAAACTATCGCGCAAAGATATATGCTTATTTCCGTTTTGTCGCCAATAGGGCGTTTTTAATGTGCTGATTTTCGTAGCCGTAGAAGTCATAATTTTTGCGTTCTTGCCAAAACCGCTCGAAAAGGTATCGGACCAGCTTTCGATACTATGCGGAAAAGCGGTCGTAAAATTGATTTTTAAGCTTCTTTCTAGCTCGGGATAGGCTATTTCGTAAGTGGAAATGCCGTCTTTGCTACTTAGACTGGTAGTTGACTTATATGGTTTTAATTCTTTGTGGGACAAGCGAATATATTCCAACGAGGGGATAATGGTCAAATCTCCCGTAGGTAAACTTTCAGGAGAGATCCGGATTTTGTTCCAAAGCTCGTTTTCAAGTATGGTTTTCTCTAGTTTGAAGTCTTGGTCGGCCTCGCTTTCGAAATAGGAATGCGATGTAATATCAAATTGTTCCCGATTATTCAGCTGAGCATATACCTGTCCGCACCACTCTTGTGCCGAAAATGAAACCTTGACTGCATGGTCGTTATCGTGTACCGGATAAAAGGTACTCGTCATTATAGAGTAGGGGTAGATGCCCGTAAGGTATTTTTTGGTCGCGTTGAGTTTTAGTACGGGGATATTGTCAGGATGGTTTTCGTCCGCTTTCACTTGCTTTTCTTTCAAGAAAGGCTCGGTGACATATATAAGGACCGATTTGCCATCTCTGATTTCGCCATAACGAGCCAGTTCTAGTTTATAGGATGTAATCTCGGCATCACCGGCGTACCAATAGGCTTTAAATTCTTCCGAGAGGGATTTTTTGGGGAGCTTCTGGGCCTTTTCGGAATGAAGGGCCATAGCTTGTTCCTCATTTTTATTGGTTTCCTTACAAGATTGGACAGATGAAACCCATAGGGCAAGAAGTATGGTCAATAAGCCTTTCGGTATTGCAGTTTTCATAGGATAGTAGTTTTGTTTAAAAATAATCAAAAAGAACTACTTGACCATTTCAATTAACGTTTTGTATACCAATTGGGTAGGGAGTCCTACTACATTGGGGTACGATCCTTTTATCTCTTCAATGCCTGTTAGGCCTATCCATTCTTGAATGCCATATGCCCCGGCCTTATCAAAGGGCTTGTAGGTGTTGATATAGTATTTGATTTCCTCGTCGGATAGTTCCCTGAACTTCACCTGTGTCACCTGGTGGACAACTTTTTGCGAGCTGGAAGTGGTAAAACAGACCGAGGTAATGACTTCGTGCCAATCACCGGAAAGGGCCTTGAGCATCTCAAAAGCTTCTTGGGCATCGGCTGCCTTGGCCAATGATACGCCCTTGTGCCAAACTACGGTGTCGGAGGTAAGCAGTATTTCCCCAGGGGCCAAGGAGCCTTTAAAGGCACTGGCTTTTAGTTGGGCCAAATAATCGCTGATTTCGCTTCCCTTTAACTCAGGGGGATACACCTCGTCGACCGATTTGAGCCGGACCTCGAAGGGGAGTCCCATTTCCTTTAAAAATTGATGTCTTCTAGGGGAACCGCTGGCCAATATCAGGGTGTGGTGTTTCAGGTCTAGCATAATCAATCGTTTGCTGCGCTAAAATTGCCGGCCCAATCGCCCTTTACTTTCAGTACTTGTTCAATGACGTCCCTGACACAACCTTCGCCGCCATTTTTATGGGAAACGTACATTGATATCGCCTTTACTTCGGGCACCGCGTTTTGAGGGCATGTTGGGAGGGCTACCCTTTGCATGGGGGGGATGTCGGGAATGTCATCGCCCATGTACAACAGGGTACTCGTATCGATGCCGTGAATGTCCATGTACTCTTCCAATACCTCCATTTTATGGTGGGCCCCCAAATAGATGTCGGTGACTCCCAAGGCTTGCAGACGCTTACGTACCCCTTCGTTGGTACCTCCGGAGATAACGCAGATCTTATAACCTTTTTTCAGGGCGGTCTTTACGGCGTAACCGTCTTTGACACTCATGCGTCGCAGCATTTCGCCATCGGTGGTTATCACTAAGGTGCTATCGGTAAATACACCGTCAACATCAAAAATAAAGGTATCTATATCTTTAAGGTACTCTTTATAGCTCTTTTCCATAAGTTGTTTGTATTGATTTGCTCAGGAGTTCATAAACTGTTTTGAACTCGGGATTTTTTATTTGTTCTAAATGCTTCGTGATCGTTTTGGAGTCGTTTCGCCTGGCCGGTCCGGTCTGCGCGGCGTAAGGTGAAAGGGTCTCTATTTTTTTTGCGGTTTCCTGAATGAGGGGGGCCAGAATTTTAAATGGAACCTTGTTCTCTTCGCAAATTTGTGCGCCTATATGGTATAGGTGATTGGTAAAATTGTTTACAAAAACGGCGGCCAAGTGAAGGCTTCTTCGCTCTTCGGTCCCTATCTCATACACACTTTCGGAGATGCGGGCCCCGAGTTCCTTTAATAGGTTTAAATCTTCCTCGTTTTTGGCCTCTACACAAATCGGCACCTTGCTAAAATCGACCGGATTGGACGAACTAAAAGTCTGTAAAGGATAAAAGACCCCGCTTCTTTTGTGTCGCGAAAGTTCTTCCATGGGGGTGCTTCCGGAGGTGTGCGCCACCAATTTATTTTTATCCGTAAGAAGCTCTGATACAGTTTTTATGGAGTTGTCACTTACTGCGATAATATAAATATCGGCGTCCGCTAGTACCGAAAAATCGGAAGACGTTTGGACCTGTGTTGCAAACTTGGATAGGGCTTCTTCGTTCCGGCCGACAACTTCTACGACCTTTACGCCGTCGGCCTGTAAAAAAGCCTTGAATAAGTGAGTGGCCACATTGCCGGTACCTAAAATACTAAGCTTGATCATGGGGCGAAAATAAGCATATATTTACGTATAGAAGGCTTTGTTCCTTTGAAAAATATGCTTTCGCCGGATAGCTTGAACATTGCAAATGGAACGGGGAGTTTTTTGTAAGATAAGCGATTCGTAAAAAGAGGCCCCAAGGTTTTATATTTTTGAAATGGACTTCTTTTTTTCAAAAAGACTTCATAAAATTTTCACTTATAATTAACAGTATTGTCAAGACTTTAGGGCTGTCAATTTTCCTGTAAATAATAAAAAGGGCGTATTTTTGCGTGCTGAAAACCAATTCAGCTGCTGACGATGAACATGCTCAAAAAATTCTTTTTCTCCACTCGCTTGATGTCCGTTCTTTTTATAGTCTTTGCGATAGCAATGGGGCTAGGCACTTTCGTCGAAAGTAAATATAGCACTGAAACGGCTAGGATCTGGATATATAACGCGTGGTGGTTTGAGGCGATCATGGTCTTTTTTGTCATCAATTTTATCGGGAACATGTTTCGCTACCGTCTTTTGAGGTGGGAAAAATGGGCGGTCTTGGTACTTCACCTTTCATGGATATTCATTATCATAGGGGCTTTCGTTACCCGATATATCAGTTATGAAGGGGTAATGCCCATACGTGAGGGGAATTCTGAAAAAATATTCTATTCCGATAAGACCTATCTAACGGCCCATGTTGAAGGTGAGGTCGAAGTAGAGGTAGATGGTGAAGAGAAAAAGGAGTTCCAAAGAAAAACGCTTCAAGAAGATATCATTGTTACGCCTGAGGGACTAAAATCGAATTTACCCTGGAAATCGGACTTCAAAGGGATTCCTTTTACCATTTCATATGTAGATTTTATCAAAGGGGCCAAACAAGGATTGGTTCCCGATGAAAACGGAAAAACCTATTTAAAGATCGTTGAGGCCGGAGATGGCCAGCGTCACGAGCATTTCTTGGAAAGCGGAACGGTTACGAGCATTCATGGCGTACTTTTCGCCTTGAACAAAGAAACCGATGGCGCTATCAACATTTTTGAGGATAAGGGCGAATATAAGATCAAATCCGCTTTTGACGCGAGCTTTATGCGTATGGCCGACCAGTTTCAGGGCCAAGTGGCAAAAGATAGTTTACAAGAACTGCAATTGCGCTCCTTGTACAATACGGCGGGTATGCAGTTTGTTATTCCCGAACCGGTAGTAAAAGGCAAGTATGGCGTAGTTAAAGTGCCTAAGGAGGAAGTGACCGATGCTACCATGGATGCCTTGGTCGTTGAAATTAATGTCAACGGTGAAAAAACCAGGCAAAAATTATTGGGAGGTAGGGGTAGTGCCGATTTTACCGATAAGATAAGTTTGGGCGGTCTTGACTTTAAGCTTAGTTATGGCTCTAAAATTTACGAATTGCCCTTCAGTATTAAACTCAACGATTTTATAGCTGAAAAATACCCCGGAACGGAACAGGGCTACAAATCTTTTATGAGCAAGGTGACCGTAGAAGATGACCGTCCGTTCGACTATAGTATCTATATGAACCATATTTTAGACCACAGGGGCTACCGCTTCTTTCAGTCGAGTTTCCATCCCGATGAAAAGGGAACGGTCTTATCGGTCAATCATGACCAATGGGGAACCGGCATCACTTACTTGGGATACTTCTTACTTTATATCGGACTTATGGGGATTATGTTCTTTGGAAAAACACGCTTTAAGGATTTAGGGGCATCGTTGGAAAAGCTCAAGGGCAAGAAGGCCAAACTTACCGGTATTCTTGTTCTGGGAATGTTATTGAACGTCAACGCCCAAGAACATACCGCCGATGACGGTCACGACCATAACAGTTCCGCACCTACACAGCAACAGATCGATTCAGTGTTGCGTACGACCATCGTATCTAAAGACCATGCCGAAAAATTCGGAAAACTGGTGATCCAAGACGATGGCGGGCGAATGAAGCCGATCAATACATTTTCATCGGAGTTGCTTCGAAAACTTAGTTTAGACGATATTTATAAGGATATGAATGCCGACCAGGTATTCTTATCGATGATGTTGCGCCCTGCCGCATGGTATAACGCCCAGTTTTTAGCGGTCGACAAAAAAGGAAAGAACGATAGTATAAGGCACGTAATCGGTATTCCGGAAGGTCAGACCCACGCCAAGGCTACCGATTTCTTTGATGAAAAGGGAAATTACAAATTGGAGCCCTTTTTGAGACAGGCTACCGCGACCAATATTCCAAATCAGTTCGACAAGGACCTTAAAGAGGCCAATATCCGTTTGAGCCTTTTAGACCAGGCCTTAAGTGGTAGGATCGTAAAGATCTTCCCCTTGTTGAACGACGAGAACAACAAATGGATTTCGGCCGTGGAATTTAGGGGAGGCCAATACCAGGTTTCCGATTCCCTTTATGCCAATTTTATAAAGAATTCACTTCCCTACTACCTAATGACCTTGCGCAAAGCCAAGGAAACAGGTGATTACACTGATGCCGATAAGCTTTTGGAGGCCTTTAAACAGAACCAATTGAACCACGGTGCGGAAGTCTTGCCCTCACAGGCCAAGATCAATACAGAAGTGGTGTACAATAAGCTCGATATTTTTAACTACCTCTACCGCTTATATGCCATGGTAGGAGTGTTGATGTTCTTTGTGTTGATTTTCCAGATCTTTAAAGACCGTTCCATCTGGCGCGCCACCGTTTACTTTTTTAAGGGAACGATTTTTATTCTGTTCCTGTGGCATACGGCAGGGTTAATATTGCGTTGGTATATTTCAGGACATGCACCATGGAGTGATGCCTATGAGAGTATTCTGTATGTATCGTGGGCAACCATGGGGATGGGACTACTTTTTGCGAGGAAAAGTGATATGACTATCGCTGCATCGGCTTTTGTTGCGAGTATGCTATTGACCATAGCCCACTTGAATTGGGTCGACCCTGCAATTTCCAATTTGGTTCCCGTACTGGATAGTTATTGGCTAATGGTACACGTTGCGGTTATTGTGGCGAGCTATGGACCGCTTTCCGTAGCCATGATTCTAGGTTTGGTCTCCTTGATTCTTATGATTTTTACGAACAAGAAGAACAAGGCGGCAATGGAGTTGAATATTAAGGAATTGACCATAATTAACGAATTGTCGATGACGGTAGGTTTGGTCATGTTGACCATAGGGAACTTCCTTGGGGGGCAGTGGGCCAATGAAAGTTGGGGGCGATATTGGGGTTGGGACCCCAAGGAGACCTGGGCACTGATTTCGATTATGGTGTACGCTTTTGTACTTCATGCACGCCTGGTACCCGGTTTGCGCAGCAAATGGACCTTTAATTTTTTAAGTGTTATAGCCTTCGGTAGTATTATGATGACCTACTTTGGGGTGAACTACTATTTGGTCGGACTGCACAGTTACGGACAGAGTGGTGCCGCGGCCATAACACCCGATTACGTATGGTACATTGCTCTCGGAGCCGTGATTCTCGGGGCTATCAGTAATTGGAGGTATAGGGTCAACTATGTAAAATAGCCCTTAGGGTTTTAGTTAGGCCTTGTCACTGGGTATAGAATAAAGAACATACTTTTGTATTCGGTCGCGAGCTCCTTTCTCAGGGTAGAAAAGGCTTTGGTAATCTGGGCCTCGACCGTCTTTATGGAAACGTTGAGATGGTGGGCAATCTCTAGATTGGTCAATCCTTCATTTCTGCTGAGCAAGAATACTTCCTTACATTTGGGAGGAAGGTTTTCTATTTCCCTTTTAATTTTTGAAATCACCCCTTCCAAGGAAATATCGTCATGGGCGGCCGTAGCTTTTTCCAAAGCATTGAAGTACTTCTGCTCCAACACCATTGTTGAGCGCTTCTTTTTGTATTGGTTGATAAACTCGTTATGTACCGATTTGAAAAGGTAATTCTGTAAAGAGGCCGTAATACTTATTTTTTTGCGCTGCTCCCAGGTCCTTAAAAATACATTTTGCAATATATCTTCTGCCAAAGCATGATTGTTGGTTAAGGTCAAGGCATATCCATACAAGCGTCTGTTGTAATGGTCGACCAAATAAATGAAAGCTTCTTCTTCTCCGTTTTTTAATCGCTCAATTAAAAATATATCCTTTTCGTTATTCATAAAATATTAAGGTTGGTCATGGTCTTAAGGGGGAATTATTACAAATATGTAAAAAAAATTACAAAATAATTAGGGTATTGTGAATTTGCTTTGTCATTACTAATAGAAAAGGCATAAATGTGATACTTCCAGAAACGGAAAACCGTATTTTAAAATATCTGACCAACGAAGCAAGTGCTGATGATCTGGACTTTCTGTCCGATTGGATTCTCGTGAGCGAGAACGAATCACGCTTTGAGGCATATGTTAAAATATATTTTGAAACAATGTTGGCTATGAACGAACCGGATACGGACAAGATAAAGAAAAAGCTTTTAGAGGAAATCAAACGTGATAAACGGAAGACCTCTGGTGCGCGGTTTCAAAATATGTTCAAATATGCCGCTGTGGCCGTTTTGTTCTTGACTATTGGCTATTTGTACCAAATCGATTTCTTCGGCAAAAAGAAAAACGAGGCCCTTGTTCCGGGCGAAGCCCAGATAACCATAACCATGGACAATGGTACGGTAGAATCTTTGGACCCCAACAGAAAAGGAAAGGTTAAGGATGCCAAGGGCAATGTGGTAGGAAATCAAGACAAGGGAAAACTGATTTACACGGGGAACCCCAACTCCAAAGAATTAGTCTATAATACCTTACATGTGCCCTATGGCAAAAGGTTCGATCTTGTTTTATCTGACGGCACCCGTGTATTTTTAAATTCAGGGACTACCATGCGTTACCCGGTTACATTTCATAAAGACAGGGATCGAACGGTTTTCTTGGAAGGGGAGGCCTATTTTGAGGTAACCAAGGATGATGGCCACCCCTTTGTGGTCAATGCCGATGAAATGAACGTAAAGGTGTTGGGTACAAAATTCAACGTTTCCCATTATCTCGAAGACTCAAGTATCAACACCGTACTTGTTGAAGGGGCCGTGGAGCTACACAATAAAGGAAGCCTTAGTGGAGAAGCTGTGCCTCTTGAGCCGGGATTTAAGGCGGAAATGAATAAGGGCGACACCGAGATTTCCATAGAAAAAGTGAATACTAGGGTATACACGGCATGGATCCAAGGAAAGCTGATTTTTAGGAATAGTTCTTTTCGACAGATACGCCAGACCCTAGAAAGAAAATACAACATCAAGATTCATAACGGGAACAAAAATCTCGATGAGCAATTGTTCGATGCCACCTTTGACATTGAATCGATCGATCAAATACTGCAGTCGTTTAGTAAAAGTTATGCCATAACCTATAAAATAATAGACAATGAAGTGATCATAGAGTAAAAATGACCAAAAGACCATTGGGGCAAAAAAAATCGGAAAATGCGGACACATTTCCCGATTAGCTTAAAGTGGTCTAAACTAAATTAAACCAATTAACACCGTAAAATTATGAAAAAACTCTTTAACTCAAGGGGTGTGTGCGTATGCACGTTAAAATTAAGCTTGAAGATGAAACTTACCGTGCTTCTTACGATAATATCCTTGTTTCAAATACAGGCCAATACGTATTCCCAATCCAAAAAAATATCGCTTGATATGCCCGATGCTACGGTGCAAGAGGTCATTCAAGAGATAGAACAGCTCAGTGACTATAAGTTTCTGCTAAACAGAAAAGACGTTGACCTTTATCGGGAAGTATCGATAAAAGTAAAGAAGAAGTTGATTTCTACTATTTTGAACGAACTCTTTGAGGGGACCAATATTCGATTTGAGGTCTTGCACAAGCAGATTATTCTAAAAAAAGCCAAAATCCCCATAAAAAAACCGGTCGTACTTCCCTTAACGGGACAGTCCTTGCCGGTTATAGATCAGTTTTCGGTTTCGGGAATGGTTACCGATGAAGACGGAAACCCGCTACCGGGGGCAAATATTGTAGAAAAAGGCACGACCAACGGGGTAACCGCTGATTTTGATGGTAATTTCTCGATTGAATTGGCCGATGAAAATGCCACCTTGGTGATTTCCTATATCGGTTTCTCTACAATGGAGGTGTCGGCCGAAGGGCAGGCGAACATCAACGTACAATTAAAAGAGAGCGCCGCCGGCTTGGAAGAAGTGGTAGTAGTAGGTTACGGAACGCAAAAGAAAGTTACCCTTACCGGGGCCATTAGCAATTTAAAAGGCGAGGAAGTACTGAAATCACCAACAACCAACGTCAGTCAGGCCCTAGGGGGAAGAATGGCAGGGGTAACTACGGTTCAAAGAAGTGGTGAGCCGGGTGCCGATGATACCGTTATTAGAATCAGGGGCTCCAATACCTTAGGGGATAATTCCGCCTTGGTCGTTGTTGACGGTGTTCCCGGGCGTTCGTTGTCAAGGATCGACCCAAATTCCATAGAAAGCATCACGGTACTGAAAGATGTTTCCGCGGCAATCTATGGTTCTCAAGCGGCCAATGGGGTCATATTGGTCAAAACAAAAAGGGGTAGATTGGGCAAGCCGTCTTTGACCTTCAATTATAATCAGGGGTTTAATCAGCCAACAAGGATTCCTGAAATGGCCAACGGCTCCGAATATGCTAGATTGCAAAGTGAAATCGATATTTATGCCGGTCGATCGCCGCGTTATTCCGATGAAGAAATTGCCATGTTTTCTTCCAACTCTGACTCATGGCTTTACCCGAATACGGACTGGTTTGATGAAGTTTTAAAACCCTGGTCGGGTCAGAAAAATGTAAATGGTCAAATATCAGGTGGAGGTGAGTATGTCAACTATTTCATTTCCGGTGGATATAAGTTTCAAGACGCCTATTATCGCAATAGTGTAAGTAATTATAAACAATACGATTTCAGGACCAATATCGATGGGAAATTTTCCGATAATATTTCTTGGGGCGTAGACCTCTATGGAAGATTTGCCGATACAAATTCCCCTACACAGGGTTTTGGTGCCATATTTAGAACTACCACCGTGGGTAATCCGAACATTCCTGCAGTCTGGCCCGATGGTAGTCCCGGTCCCGACATCCTTGGAGGTCAAAACCCGGTAACCATAAGTACAGGTGCCGCGGGCTTCGATGAAACAAAAAACTACTCACTGAACAGTAGTTTTAAGTTGAATTTTAAAATTCCGTGGATCGAAGGGCTTTCACTTAACTTAAGCACGAATTTTGATAAATCCTTCGAAAACAGAAAACGCTTCGAAACACCATGGGAAGTAAATTCATGGGACCAAGTGAGTTATGATGCGAACGACAAGCCTATTCTAAATTCGGCCATGGTTCCGTTCAATGACCCGAGATTGACACAGTATAGTGCCGAGAAACAATCGCTCCTCACCAATGCCGTCATGAACTACGAGACAACCTTTAACGAGATACATAATATCAAACTTCTTGGTGGGGTTGAATCAAGGGAAGACAAAGGGGGCAATTTTAATGCCTTTAGGCGTCATTATGTTTCGAGTACCACCCCAGAATTGTTCGCGGGAGGGGACCAGGATAAGGACAATACCGGTGGGTCTTACGAAAGTGCAAGATTAAACTACTTCGGTAGGTTGAATTACAATTTTAAGGAGAAGTTGCTTTTTGAATTCGTATGGAGATACGATGGCTCCTATATTTTTCCCGAGGAAAACAGATTTGGCTTTTTTCCAGGGGTTTCCTTAGGATGGAGGATGTCGGAAGAGAAGTTTTGGAAAGAGAACCTGTCTTTTGTCGATGAGTTTAAAATAAGGACTTCCTACGGACAAACAGGAAACGACCGAATTGGCGAATGGCAGTATTTGGCTTCGTATGGCTATAGCGATTTTATCTACAATTTTGGGGTCAACGAATCGTACAAACTCCTATTTGAAGAAAGAATCCCAAATGAAAACGTTTCATGGGAAGTTGCCAATCAATTCGATATAGGTATAGAGTCGTATTTCTTAGATAAGAAACTCTACTTCGACTTGACCTTTTTCGACTATAGAAGGTCCGATATATTATGGTGGAGGAATGCATCCGTACCGACTTCGGCGGGTATCAATTTACCTAGGGAGAATATCGGAAAGGTTACCAACCAAGGTTTCGACTTCAATTTGAGCTATCGTGGAAACATCAACGACTTGGGCTATAGCGTAGGCCTAAACGGAGGATATGCAAAAAACAAGATCACCTTTTGGGATGAGTCCCCGGGAAGACCTGAATGGCAGCAATCTACAGGGAAGCCTATTCCTACGGTTCCCGAAGATATAGACCAAGACCTGTATTACGTGTCCGAAGGTATTTTTAACGACCAAGCCGAAGTAGATGCCACTCCGCATTGGGAAGGGGCACGACCTGGTGATATTATTTTCAAGGATGTGAATGAAGATGGGGTAATCAATGGCTTGGATAGGGTTAGGGACGAAAAAAATAACATCCCTCGCTTTTCAGGTGGCTTGAATTTGGCCTTGAATTACAAACAATTCGATTTTTCCATGCTTTTTCAAGGGGCTGCAGGTGCGGTCAGGTATATTTCTACCGAGTCTGGTCTGATCGGTAATTTCCTTAAGGATTACTACGATAACAGATGGACACCCGATAACCCAGATGCACCGGGCCCAAGGGCGCACAATAGGGACTCCGAATACTGGAGGAACAATAGGAACACCTACTTTCTTCGTAAATCGGACTATTTAAGACTTAAAACTTTAGAACTAGGATATAATTTACCACAGGACCTTTGTGATAAATTCGGAAGTAAGGGAACCAGATTGTACGTAAATGGGTATAACCTCTTGACCTATAGTCCTGACCTCAAGGATTTTGATCCTGAAAGTGACCAACGCAGCTTAAGCGGGGGCTCACAACCTTACCCTGTACAACGGGTTATTAATGGAGGAATTGAAATTAAATTTTAGAACTATGAAAATTAAACATATATATAGATATATAACGCTTGGCTTACTAGGTGTTATTCTGCTTACCTCTTGTGATAAGGATTTTCTTGACAGGAGTCCGAAGAATCAATTTGCCGAAGATGATGTTTGGAGCCAATTGCCGATGATGGAGCAATTTGTCAACGACATATATTGGAACGTAGGGCATAGTTTTGACCGTCCTATGATGTCGGTCTTTACCGATGAGACCATGTTCGATCCGGGATCGGACCAAGGCCACGGGAACGTTGTAAAATCATTGATTACGCCTAGTGATTACCTCGTATTCGATACTTGGTCCCGAACATCTAAAATGCGTTGGGAACATCATTACAAGTATATTCGCGCTTGCAACGTGTTCTTGGAACAAGTGGAGAATAACGAATATGAAGATCAGGAATTCAAGAACCGATTGATCGGAGAAGTACATTTTTTAAGGGCCTATCACTACCACAACCTGGTTTTCCAGTACGGAGGGGTACCATTGATTACAAAGTCTTATGAACTTACCGACGATTTTCTCTTGGCAAGGAACACTTTTGAAGAATGTATTGATTTTATTGTCGAAGAATGTGAAAAAGGCGCCGAATTATTGCCGGAAATGCATGAAGGGTCCAATTTGGGCAGGGCGACCAAAGGGGCGGCAATGTCCTTAAAATCAAGGGTGCTGCTTTATGCGGCCAGTGAACTGTACAATTCTGATGCCGCTTGGGCGCAGGGATATAGCAACCCCGAACTGGTTGGTTATGTAGGAGGATCCCAGACCGACAGGCTAAAACTGGCCAAGGAAGCGGCCAAGGCCGTAATGGACATGGGAATTTATAGCTTGTATAAAGGAGAGCCGACCGAAAATGATTCCTTGGCCCGAAACTATGACGAGGTTTTTACATTAAAACAAACACAGGAAGATATCTTTATACGGAATTTTACCGAATCGGGTCAGATTTGGAGTTTGAACATAGGGGTACAAAACCTTCCGACCGGTTATAAGGGGTGGGGAAATATGGCTCCGATCAACGGAATGGTAGATGATTTTGAGATGGCAACGGGAGAGCAATTTGACTGGGATAACCCCGAACATCGCGCGGAACCCTATAAAAATAGAGATCCCCGTTTTTATGTCAACATATTTTTTGATGGGGCCCAATGGAGACAGAGGCCAGAAGACGTTGTGGCGGCCGACCCTTATGGTATTATCCAGACCGGAAGCTACGAGCAACCTGACGGAACTTGGGTAGGTGGATTAGATTCTTTCGATACCCCGGTTACCACCTGGAGCGGAACCCACACGGGCTATTATTTTAGGAAATTTCAAGATATCTCCATAGAAGCCCCTAAAGTGAGGACGACTACCCCATGGAGGTTTATCAGATATGCCGAGATACTATTGAACTATGCCGAAGCATGCGCCGAATTGGGCGAGTATGGCGAAGCAAGAACCTATACGAACATGCTTAGGAAAAGGGTAGGGATGCCTGATTTGACCCAAGCCGATGCCGATCTCGTCGATGCCGTACGACACGAGCGAAAAATTGAATTGATGGGCGAAGACCAACGCTTTTTTGACATCAGAAGGTGGATGATCGCCCCGGAAGTCATGCAAAATGCCTTTGGTGTAGACATCAAATACCACTTGAATGAGGAAAGACCTAGATATAACATTATTCAAGTCCAGGAACGCGAATGGAAAGACCGATTCTATTTTTTTCCGATCAAATTGGAAGAGTTGAACAAAAACGAGTTGTTAATACAAAACCCTTTGTATTGATGGTTTGAACGGCTCGCACGATAATGTGATAAGGTCATATTTCCAATGGGGGCTTAGTTTCCATAGAAGTTTTATCTATGGGATGTTTTTAGAATAAGTTGAGTGAGTTTAAATAGTGGATAATGGGGGCGAAGTTATAATCGCCCCCATTTTTTACATTAAGAACGATAGAAGAAATGGCTGGGAACGGGCTATGCTATTGAAGTATAGGGTAACAAACGTTTGTTATATTGTTTCAAATCGTTATGTTTTCTTTAGAAATTAGTAATTTCCAGTCTATTTTTTATAGATTTAGCATCTTGTTCGCCGTGTGATGAAAATGATAACAGAAGATAGTAGGCTCTTAAAAGGTATGAAAGAAGAAGATAACGCCTCTTTCAAGGCGGTATATGACAAATATGCCAAAGCCTTGTTCTTCTATGCCCATAACATAATTAAGGATAGGGCGGTCTGTGAAGATATTATCCAAGAGGTTTTTATATCACTCTGGTCAAAACGGAAATCGAATACGATAACTTCGTTGAAACCCTATCTTTTTCAAGCCGTAAAATATCAAATTTTCAATCACTTCAGAAATAATAAGTTTTCGAAAGAAGATTTGACCCGTTTGAATATCATTGACGTGTCGATGAACGTTTCCCAGAAATTGGAGTATTCGGAACTTGACCAGATCATACGCGACTACGTGGCCAAATTGCCCAAAAGATGTCGTCATATTTTTGTTCTGAGTCGTTACCAACACAAATCGAATAAAGAAATCGCCGAGGAGCTTGAAATTTCCGTACAGGCCGTAAAAAACCAAATTTCAAAAGCTCTTGCCTTTCTTCGTAGTAATCTTCAGCTAGAGGATGCGGTTTTTCTTTTTCTTGTCCTTCTACATTAATACCGGTCTGATATTATTTACGGCACTGTATTTCAGCCTGTTCAGACTACTTTTTTGGGTTACTCTGGTTGAGGATTCCCTAATTCTTGCGGGTTAATTTTATTAAATTTCGAAAAAAATGACCATCTGACGTGTACTATCGTATGAGTTTGGGTACTTAATAATGACATCCCCTTTTTAATCGAGTTAAAATGAATGCAAAAAGTGCCAAAAAACTTTTCAAGAAATACGTGAACAATGAATGCTCGCCCCAAGAGATAGAATTGCTCGAACGTTTTCTTGAATCGTACCAAGATAAAGATGCCCTCTTATCCGAATTTAGTTTCGATAACGGAACGAAGCAGGAACTTTGGCAAAAGATAAGTGGCACGACCAAGCCACAAAAGATAAAGAGATCTTATTTCAATCACTTTGTGTTCAAATACGCCGCTGTGTTTATTGCTTTGGTAGGGTCAATAGTCTTCTTTAAATTTTTAAGGTCGGATACCATTGAGCAACCGACGTTAATTGTAGAAGACAACGCTATCGTATTAAAGACCGCCAACGATCAGATTCGTGAAATCGTTACAGGGAAGGAGGGTATCATTACCGATGCCGAAGGAAACGTTCTGGCATCGCAATCCGATGACCGAATGGAATATCGGGCCAAATCGACTACCGAACTGGTGTACAATGAAATTATTGTTCCTAAAGGAAAAAGGTTCGAGCTAATGCTTTCCGATGGTACTTTGGTCCATTTAAATGCCGATACATCCCTAAAATATCCGGTCAGCTTTATAGCAGGTCAAGACCGAAAGGTTTTTTTAAATGGGGAGGCCTACTTTGAAGTAGCCAAAGACCCCGACCATAAATTTACCGTAGTGGCCAAAGATATGGACGTCCAAGTCTTGGGCACCCATTTTAACGTAAGCTCTTATACCGATGAAGAAAATTATACCGTACTGGCCGAGGGCAGTGTGGCCATCAATGACAAGCGCAATGATGGGGGCGGTGGGGAGCCAAGCATCCTAAAACCGGGTCAGAAAGCGGCTATGGCAGAAGATGCATTGGTCATTAGTGAGGTCGATATCAACGATTACCTGAACTGGCGAAATGGCGATTTGACCTTTAACAATGAGCCCTTCGAAGATATTATAAAAAAGATAGAGCGTCGCTATGGCGTGCGTATTGAAAATGGGTATACCGAATTGGAATCGGTACGGTTCAGGGGAGCTTTTAAGAATGAGAGCATTCAAGATTTACTGGATACCTTTAAAGAAAGTGCAGAGTTCGATTACGAGATAGCCAATAACCAAATACGAATTAAAAAACCCGTGTAATTATGAAGTGACCAAAAACTTAAAAAAAATCGGGGAACGCGGCCACGTCCCCCGAATAAGAGTGATTTTAATCCAAGTAAAAACAAATCAAAATCCTTTAAAAATATGGAAAAAAAACCATTGTTTTTCATTCTTATGAAAAACATTCTTAACAAGAATCGTACAGTGAAAATCTCCGTTCTAATGTTTGCTTTGGCTTTGTTCAATCTTCACGCGAATTCCTATTCGCAAAACAAGAAGGTTTCTATAGAGGCCAATAACGAAACTATTGAAAGTGTATTGAAAAAAATAGAGAACCAAAGCCAGTTCCGTTTCTTTTATAAGACCGGACAACTTAACGTGTCTAAAAGGGTGACGCTCAGTATAGAAAAGACCCCGATAAAAGAAGTGTTGCAAATGGTTTTTGGGGATGGTGTCACATACACCATGGTAAAAAATCAGATTGTTCTTAAAAGTAAACGGCCTGATAATCCCATCGAAAATCCACTCCGTAAAAGTAAAATCGATCAAGAGCAACGAGTGGTTACCGGTGTCATTACCGATGAAATGGGTGTGCCCTTGGCGGGCGCAAATGTGGTAGAAAAAGGTACGACCAACGGAGTTACGGCCGACTTTGATGGGAACTTTAGTCTTGAACTGAGCTCCGATGATGCCGTTTTGGTAATTTCCTATATAGGTTTTGCTACAAAAGAGATTCCTGTTGCCGGACAGTCCACTTTTAACATTCAATTAGTGGAGAGCGCCGCTGGCCTAGAAGAGGTCGTGGTAGTCGGTTTCGGTACACAAAAGAAGGTGAACGTTATCGGTTCGGTGTCCCAAGTGTCCTCCAAGGACATTGAGAACAGGCCCGTTACCCAAGTTTCACAAGCCATTACCGGTCAGATGCCCGGAGTTACCGTGGTACAGAGATCGGGCAGGCCAGGTCAAAGCGGTGGTAATATCAGTGTAAGGGGAGTAGGTTCTTTTGGGGCAACACCCGATGCACTGGTCTTAATTGATGGGATAGCGGGTAGTATGAACGACATCAACCCCGATGATATCAAATCCATTTCCGTTCTTAAAGATGCCTCTTCCGCAGCTATATATGGTGCACGTTCAGCAAATGGTGTTATTTTGATTACCACAAAATCGGGTAGCGAGAACAAATTTTCTGTCAATTACAATAGCTATGTCGGTTTTAACGCAGCAACCGAACTTCCTAAATTTGTAAATTCTTGGGAATATGCCGAAATGTATAATATTGCTTCTGGAAGCAACAGTTTTACTGCAGAGGATATTGCCAAGTACAAGGCGCAAGACGATCCCGATAATTATCCCAATACTAAATTTCTTGAAGACCTATTTTCTAAAAATGGGGTTCAAACTTCGCATACCCTTACCCTTAACGGAGGTGATGAAAAGAATAAATACTACGTCTCTGCAGGTATTCTCGAACAGGATGGAATCATCCCGAAAAATAGCTTCAGCCGGTATAATTTCCGTATGAACTTGCAGAATAAATTGGGCGATAAGTTTGAATTGAGCACGCGTTTTTTTGGTTCTGTGGAAAAAAGGGAAGAACCACAGGTAACTGGAAATAAAGGACCGGGATACCAAAGTGAAGCGAATAGGGCTACGGATGCCACAAATAATGCAGGTAGTTTTATGAGCCAATTGGTTTCGAATGCCGTGAGATATCCGGCCATTGAACTCGGGCAAGATTCCCAGGGTAATTTCGGTATCGGACCTGAAAGTGGCGGTACGCCCGTAGCATGGTTGGCCTCTGATTCATATTTGGAAAACCCGCGGACAAAGGCGGGCGTAAACGTAAAGTTGGATTACAAGCCGAACGACAATTTGGTGTTTTCGGCCATTGGGGGATACAACTTCACTTTGCATGAGGAACGCTCGTACTATGCATCACAACGTTTGGACGAGAATATATTTTTAGGACAGTCTTATCTCAATCAGTACAGCAATAAGGAAATCTACAAGACCTTACAGCTTACGGGTGAATGGTCTAAAGAGGTTGGGGTACACGATTTTAGCTTTTTGGGAGGATATTCTTTTGAAAACGAGGAATTTTCCTTTTTCAACGGATACCGTCAGAATTTTGCAAGCAACGATTATACCGTTCTTGACTTGGGTAGTGCCGAAAATCAACAATCGTCAGGCTTTGATGCCGAATGGGCCTTGCAATCGTTTTTCTCCCGTTTGAAATATAGTTTTGATGAACGCTATCTCTTTGAGGCCACCCTTCGTTACGATGGGTCGTCTAGATTCCCAAAAAACAATAAATACGCGGTTTTCCCTGCTGCAGCCTTGGGCTGGAGGGCTTCCCAAGAGTCTTTTTTACAAGATGTATCTTGGTTGTCGAACTTGAAGTTTAAAGCTTCTTGGGGTATTCTAGGAAACCAAAATATCGGAAATTATCCCTATCAAACCGTTTTGGCCTCGGGTCGTGATTACGCGCTTGGAGGGGGACTTTCAACTGGGGCGGCATACTCTACCTATAGGGATGCCAATATCAAATGGGAATCTACCGAAACTACCGATGTCGGTGTTGAAACGGGCTTTTTCGATGGAAAACTGACCTTCAATGCCACCTATTTTAGAAGAAATACCACAGATGTGCTTTTCAAGCCGTCGTCAAGTGTATCTTCTGTACTTGGGGTGGGTATCAGTGAAACCAATACCGGTGCCGTAAAGAACACAGGATGGGAATTCGATATGGGTTATCGTGACACAAAAGGAGACTTTAGCTATTCGATAAACGGAAACTTTTCGGTGATAGATAACGAGGTAGTAACCTTAGGCCTGGGTAATGTAGAACAACCCAATGGTTACGTGGGTAATGGCTCTGACCTCTTTGTTGGTTTTCCTATGCAAATGTACTATGGTTATAAGACCGACGGGGTATTCTTGAATGATGGGGAAATAGCAAATTGGCCCGATCAATCGGCGGTAAATCCGACCTCTCAGGCGGGTGATTTTAGATATAAGGATATTAGTGGACCCGATGGCGTACCCGATGGAAAGGTCGACCCTACCTATGACCGGACGTATTTGGGAAGTCGTATTCCTAAATATACCTATGGGGCAAATATCAACCTGAACTATAAGAATTTCGACTTTTCCGTTTTTCTTCAGGGCGTTGGGGGCGTAAAAGGACAATTGACCAATTATGCGGGTTATGCCTTCTTTAATCTTGGAAATATTCAGCAATGGCAGATGGATGGTCGGTTTGACCCGAACAATCCGGTACGTTACCCTGATTATCCGAGACTGGAGGTGGTTACCAATAGTGGGACGCCGAACACGACCACTTCTGATTTCTGGGTGATAAACGCAGGTTACCTTCGGGTTAAAAACATTCAGTTCGGCTATAATTTCCCTAATCCGGTAACCGACCTTATCGGTATCGATAACCTTAGGGTCTATGTAGGGGCCGAGAATTTACATTCTTTCAACTCTTACAGGGACGGATGGGATCCTGAAATTAATTCGGCAGGAGGCTATTACCCTATTTTAACGACCTACACCTTTGGTTTAAACTTAAAATTTTAGAACATGACAAACTTTTTATATACACATAGAACTCGCATATCAGGTTTTGGCAGGTTTGTTGTTTTGGCAATGGTATTGCTAATGGTTTCGGCCTGTGACAAACAATTGGAGCAATTTCCTAGCAACGCCTTTGCAAAAGATAATTTTTGGACTTCGGAATCGAATGCCAATATAGCCCTTACGGGTGCCTATCGCGGCGCTATTGAATACGGTACGCAGGTAGTGCCATCAGACTGGTGGACCTACTGTGGAATTGTTTTTATGGAGTTCGCAACCGATAATGCATATGACCGTAGAGGGGATAATTCAACGCAAAATAGATTGACCAATGGTACGCTTTTACCGAACAATAATGTGGTAAACGGGTACTGGAAAGGCTCGTATAAGCGTATAGCGATTTGCAACGATTTTCTTGAAAACATAGACAACGTACCTATGGATCAAGCGCAAATCGATAGAATGGCGGCCGAAGTACGTTTTCTTCGTGCAGCGACCTATTTTTATATCACCCAGTTCTGGGGTAGTGCGCCCTTGGTTACCAGTACTTTAACACCTGAAGAGGCCAATAACGTAGATAAGGCCACCAAGGCGGAATTGGTGTCTTTTGTAATCAGTGAACTCAGGGCCGCAGCAGAAGATTTACCGTCTTTTGGTGAACTCACCGGTTCAGAGGCGGGGCGTGCGAGCAAACAGGCAGCTTTAGCTTTTTTGGGAAGAATGTATCTGGGCGAAAAGAATTTTATCGAAGCCTCTAAAGTGTACAAAGAAATCATCGACATGGGGGAAAATACCATCGATCCAGACTATGCTTCCCTTTTTACTCCGGTGAATGAGGCCAGTAGCGAGAACATTTTCAGTACCCAATATTTTGGAGGACAAGCGGGTAACGCCTTGCCACAACATGCCTATCCGGCAGTAGCTTCGGGATGGCATATTGTAAACCCCTTGGGAAGTTTGGCCGATGCCTATGGTTTTGATGACGGAACCCCTTTGTCTTATGATGACCCCAAGTTTGATTATGACGATATGGGGGCGAATCGCGATCCGCGTTTTCGATATAACCTTCTTTGGGACGGTTCTTCATTTGGGGATAAAATCTATGATTGCCACCCAGACCATAGTGAATCACTCGATCAGTTGACCTATTCAAAACAAGCCACGAGAACCGGCTACGGACTTCGAAAGTTTTTTGATGAATCGTTCAGCGGTAACCTTCAATCCGATTATGGCGGGAACATTCCTATTATCAGATATGCCGAGGTATTGTTGAGCTACCTGGAAGCCGAACTCGAAGCAGGCAACCCTATTACACAACAATTGTTGGATGAGACGATTAATAAAGTGCGTGGGAGGGCTTCGGTAGGACTTCCTCCTATAACCGAGACCGATGCCGCTGCCCTTCGTCCTATTTTGAGAAATGAAAGAAGGATCGAATTGGCATTTGAAGGCCAACGTCTATGGGATATTTTTAGATGGGGTATTGGTGACGAGGTTCTGGTAGGTGATTTCTGGGGCGCTCCTTTTCCCGATTCTACCCTGTATCCAACCACATCAAAGAAACTCGATCCGCAGTCTAGGTGGTATGTTACTTCAAAGGACTTTAGAGTTGGAATAGATGATGTTTGGCCTATACCGGAATCTGAGGTGAACGTTAATCCTAAATTAGGCAACTAAACATGACGATAAAAAGAAGAAAGTTTATACAAAACCTAGGACTTGCCGTGCCCATGCTGGCAAGTCCTTTAAATCCCATTCTTGCAAAAGAAATGGCTTTTTCCAATGTGATGCCGCCTCGGAGTGATAGCGCTTCTTTTTCGGTAGATTTCACAAAACTGAACGAGAGGGTCTGGATCGGTAGTTCTTTCTGGGCCGTACCTATGGAAGATTGGGAAATTAAGAACCGCCGTCTTGAATTTTCAGGAGCGGAAACCCAATCAAGGCTTCATGTACTGACCCATGTACTTGGTGATGGCGAAGGTGATTTTGCCATTTCGGGAAACTTGGGTTTGTTGGAAAACAAAGGCAATAAAGGAGGTGTCGGTTTTGCCATAGGGATTAAAGACCATACCGACCCCGATAGTGTAAAGGCCGCCTGTTATTTTGGAAAAGGTATTTCCGTCGGGGCAACCTTGGAAGGTAAGGCCTACATCGAAGACAAAGTAGAAATGCTGCCCACTGGCTTCAATTTCGATAATTTCTCACTAGAGCTCAAAGGAAAGCATAAGGCCGGTTCTACGGAACTGACCCTTCTACTTACCGATGCCAACGGAAAGACAAAGCGTTTGCAACATCCTGTAAAAGGGAAGCTGAACGGTTTGGTCGCTTTGGAAAACAAGGGGAAACAAAAAAGGGAAAGCACCTTTTGGTGGGGCGGGATGCAATTGTCGGGCACAAAGATCCAACATAGGCCCGAACAGAGTTTTGGTCCCATTTTATGGGCTATGTACACGCTCTCAAGGGGTAAGTTGAAGCTTACGGCCCAACTTCCTCCTATAGGGGCCAAAGATTCACAAAAGGTAGAACTTCAGTTTTTAAGGAAGGGAAAATGGGTAAAAGAGGCGAAGGGCCAGGTAGACCCGGTTTCCTTTACCTCCATTTTTACTATTGACGCTTGGGATGCTTCCGAAGATATCAAGTACCGTTTGCGGTATAGTTTAGATAAAGAACGACATAGTTATGAAGGGGTCATACGTAAAGAACCCTTTGACAGGTCCTTGGTTTTTGGCGGACTCACTTGTCAGCATGCTATGGGCTTCCCGTATCGTCCGCTCGTTGAAAATCTTGAGAAGTCGAACCCCGATATACTTTATTTTTCAGGGGACCAGTTATATGAAGGTAACGGAGGTTATCCCATAAAAAGACAACCCGAGGATAAGGCCATCTTGAATTATTTGGGCAAATGGTATATGTTCGGCTGGGCCTTTGGCGAAGTGCTGAGGGATAGACCTAGTATCTGTACCCCTGATGATCACGATGTCTATCAAGGTAACCTCTGGGGAGAAGGAGGCGAGGGAATCTCATTTGAAGATTGGGAAAAGGTACGTGATGCCCATGGAGGTCTTGTACAAACGCCCAACTTTGTCAATGTAGTGAACAAGACCCAATGTGGTCATATGCCGGATGCCTATGATCGGACACCGATGAAATCGAATATCAGTACATGGTATACCCATTTGGTCTATGGTAAGGTAAGTTTTGCCATTGTCAGTGACCGACTCTTTAAATCGGGGCCCGAAATGGTGAGGCCGGGTGAGGGGAGGATCGATCACCTTACCGAACCGGCCAAGCCCGGGGAACTGGAGGGGGATGAACTGACCTTTGTAGGACAACGACAACTCGATTTCTTAAACGATTGGGTAGCGGACTGGAAAGGGGCCAATATGAAAGTGTTGCTCAGCCAGACCTTGTTTTCGAATGTGGGAACACATCACGGACCCAAAAAACAGTTTCTATTCGGAGACCTCGATTCGGGCGGGTGGCCGAAATCAAAAAGGGACAAAGTAATTGAGACCATTAGAAAAGCCTGTGCCTTTCATATTAATGGAGACCAGCATTTGCCTTTTGTGGTACAATACAGTATAGATGAACCTAGGGATGGGGGATGGACCTTTTGTACACCGGCCATTTCCACAGGATACCCAAGGTGGGGACAACCCGATTCGGTAAACGTTCCCTTTACGGATCGCCCCGAACACGGTTTGCCGAATACAGGCTGCTACCGCGATGGTTTTGGTAATGATAACTATATTTATGCGGTCGGAAATCCAACCGATGATTTTGATGAAGAGACCGATCGCTACAAAAGGGCACAAAAGAAGTCATCGGGCTATGGTATCGTTACTTTTGATACCATGGAACGGACCATAAAAATGGAAGCCATTCGCTTTTTGGCCGATTTGGAACGTACTTCCGAGGCAAATACCTTCCCAGGATGGCCCTTGACCATTCAACAAACTGATAATGATGGTCGACGTCCCGTTGGGTATCTTCCTAAATTGAAAATGGCCATCGCCGATCAAGTCGTGAAGGTCATTAATGAAGACACTAAAGAATTGGTGCACGCCATGAGGGTAAAAGGTGATACCTATGTCCCTTCAGTTTATCAATTGGGCAAATACACTATAGTCATAGGAGAAGGAGACACGAAAAAAACCATAAGTGGTATAGAAATAACTATTGATTCTAGAAAGGTGATTTCTGTATAGGTGAAAAGCTATAAATTTGAGTGTAAATTAATTTATAAATACAAAACGATTCATGACAAGTTTAAGGAATTATTTTTTGAATGGCGCCATCCTGTTACTGGTGTTGTCGGGCTGTATGTCCAAAGAGGAAAAAACGGTCGTAAAGGACGATAGTCCCAAGCAACCCAATATTGTCTTCATTTATATGGATGATTTGGGATATGGCGACCTAAGTGCATATGGCGCCACTGAATTGAGCACGCCCAATATCGATGCCTTGGCAGAGGGCGGTGTGCAGTTCACCAACGGTTATGCCACTTCGGCAACCTGTACGCCAAGTCGCTATGCCATACTCACCGGACGCTATCCTTGGAGGAACAAAGATGCCAAAATACTTCCGGGCACGGCTCCTTTGATTATCAGTACCGATCAACTGACCGTTCCGAAAATGCTTAAGGAAAAAGGCTATACTACGGGTATCGTAGGTAAATGGCATTTAGGTCTG
Source organism: Zobellia sp. OII3 (assembly GCF_002211465.1). Classification (NCBI taxonomy): domain Bacteria; kingdom Pseudomonadati; phylum Bacteroidota; class Flavobacteriia; order Flavobacteriales; family Flavobacteriaceae; genus Zobellia; species Zobellia sp. OII3. The sequence goes on from NZ_MWRZ01000002.1 coordinate 188,591, forward strand.
GGAAGCGGAAACGTAAACTGGAACGAAAGGGTTTCCCCTGGTCCAAATGAGGTTGGTTTCGATTATTCCTATATTTTGGCGGCCACTCAAGACAGGGTGCCTACCGTTTATATTAAAGATGGCCATGTTGACGGTTTAGATCCCAACGACCCTATAGAAGTGAGCTACAAAGAAAATTTTGAAGGAGAACCTACAGGATTGGAAAACCCGGAATTGACTACAATGAAATGGCATCACGGTCATAACAACAGCATTGTGAACGGTATTCCACGTATCGGATATATGAAAGGTGGGGAAGCGGCAAAATGGAGCGATGTAGATATGGCCGACCACTTTTTGGCCAAGGCCCAAGCCTATGTTAAAGACCATAAAGACGAGCCCTTCTTTTTATACTACGCTTTGCAACAACCTCACGTACCGCGCACGCCACATCCACGATTCGCAGGAAAGTCGGGAATGGGTCCACGTGGCGATGTTATTCTTGAAGCGGATTGGGTTGTTGGTGAATTCATGAAGACCTTAGAGGAACAAGGTCTTTTAGAGAATACCTTAATCGTATTTTCCAGTGATAATGGCCCTGTGGTAAATGATGGCTACTATGATGATGCGGTAGAGAAGCTAGGAAACCACAAACCATCAGGTCCTTTGCGTGGTGGAAAATACAGCTTGTTCGACGCAGGTACACGCGTACCTTTTATTACATATTGGAAAGGCAAAATCGCTCCGGCCAAATCGGAGGCCTTGGTATGTCAGGTAGATTTACTTACCTCAATGGCCGCTTTGGTAGGTAGTGATAAAAAAGGCGAGGATAGCGAAAACTTTTTGGACGTCCTAATGGGGAAAAGCGACCAAGGTAGAACAGAATTGGTTTTAGAGGCGGGTTCAAGAACGGCTTTTAGAAAAGGGGACTGGGCCATGATCCCTCCTTATAAAGGTGCGGCCATAAACAAGCAGGTGAATATAGAATTGGGTAATGATAGTGAATATCAACTGTACAACCTTAAGGATGATATTGGCCAAACCAAGAACTTGGTCAAGGAAAACCCTGAAAAACTTCAGGAAATGATTCAAGGTTTTGAAGCCATAAGGGGAAAGAATGACGTTGAGATCAAAGAACTGGAGTTGAAATAATCGACTCTTAAACGGTCTTGTCTTTCGTGATTTTTATCGAAGGATACCTCACAGTTCACCCATAATACATACCGTTCCTAGTGTAGAAGCTGTTCTTTTTCAGTATTTTGTACTAGGAACGGTTTTTTGTTATCCAAAAAAAATCGATATTTGCCCCATCATGAAGTTATAGAAATTATGTTCCGTATAGATGTCGTTAGGCCTTTGTCCTAAATTAATCGAACCTTCTTCGTTCGGTTTTGACATGTCTTCCTTTCTTCAACATAATTTCTTTTCAAATGCCACATATAAATAGAATTACCTTAAAAAGACTGTTTCAGCACTTTATAGTTGCCGTTACGGGCAAAGAAACAGAGTTTACTTCCGGAAGCATCCGTAAGGCCATTTTTATGCTTTCCATCCCCATGATTTTGGAGATGATGATGGAGTCTATTTTCGCCATTGTAGATATTGCCTATGTTTCACAGGTAAGTGTAAATGCCGTCGCCACCATTGGTCTGACCGAATCGGTAGTGACCTTGGTCTATGCCGTAGCCATAGGACTTAGCATGGCGGCAACGGCCATAGTAGCCCGAAGAATAGGGGCGAAGGATGTAAAGGGCGCCCAAGAAGCGGCGGTGCAGGCCATAGCCTTGGGTGTCTTGGTTTCGCTTATAGTAGGGGTACTAGGGTTTATATATGCCAAGGATATTCTGGCCTTAATGGGGGCGGAACCCGACTTGATAGCCGAAGGCTCCGGTTATACGAAACTCTTGTTGGGCGGTAACATCACCATTTTGCTATTGTTCCTGATCAACGCCATATTCAGGGGGGCAGGCGATGCTTCCGTGGCCATGTGGGCCTTGGTGCTTTCCAATGGACTCAATATTATTCTAGACCCCGTATTTATTTTTGGTTGGGGGCCTATACCGGAGTATGGGGTCATGGGGGCGGCCATAGCTACCAATATTGGCAGGGGAGCGGCCGTTGTGTTTCAATTGGCGGTCTTGTTCTTTGGTTGGAGCCGAATACAGATCGGGTTTAAGGACATGGTAATCCGTTTTGGGGTAATGCTCAACCTTGTAAAGGTATCGCTCGGAGGTATCGCCCAATTCTTGATAGGTACATCCAGTTGGGTATTTCTCATGCGGATGATGTCGGAATTTGGCAGTGAGGTCTTGGCAGGCTACACTATAGCCATTAGGGTCATGCTGTTTACTTTGATGCCCTCTTGGGGGATGAGCAATGCAGCGGCAACCCTAGTGGGCCAAAACCTTGGGGCGAAACAGCCCGATCGCGCGGAAACCTCGGTTTGGAAGACGGGAAAGTACAATGCCTGGTTTATGGGCATTGTTTCTTTGGTCTACCTCTTCTTTGCATATGATATCGTAGGTTGGTTCAATACGAATCCTGTAGTGGTTGAAAATGGCGGTCTATGCCTTCAGATTATAGCGGTGGGCTACGTGTTCTATGCCTATGGCATGGTCGTGACCCAAGCTTTTAACGGGGCAGGTGATACCGGTACACCGACCAAACTGAACCTTATTGCTTTTTGGTTGTTTCAGTTGCCTTTCGCCTATTTAACGGCCATTGCGTTTCAATGGGGGGCAATGGGCGTATTCGTCGCCATTACTGCCGCAGAGATACTATTGGCCGTCATCTCTATGGTGTGGTTTAAAAAAGGGAAGTGGAAAAAGGTCAGTGTCTAATCGGCTTTTTGTAACTTTATCCTTCTAAATTCTTGAAATTATGCAGCAGAAGAAAATAGGCCTCAATACGATATGTACCCATGTGGGCGAGGTGAAAGATGAACAGTTTAAAGGAGCGGTTTCCCCACTTTATATGAGTAGTTCGTATGCCTTTGAAGACGTTGATGTAAAACGATATCCCAGATATTTCAACACTCCCAACCAAGAGGCCCTGTGCAAGAAAATAGCGGCTTTGGAGCATACCCAAGCTGGTCTGATATTCGGTAGTGGCATGGCGGCCATTACTACCTCCTTAATGGCATTTTTAAGGGCAGGGGACCACGTGGTACTCCAGCAAGTGTTGTACGGAGGTACTTATAATTTAGTGGTGGAGGAATTCGATAAATTTGGTATCGAATATTCCTTTACCCATGGATGGGCCCCTGAAGACTTCGAGAAAAAGATCCGATCGAATACCAAGGTGATATATATAGAAACGCCTTCCAATCCACTTTTGACCATAACCGATTTGGATGCCATCGGGAAGTTGGCCAAAAAACACGGACTCATCTCTATGATCGATAATACATTCGCAAGTCCGGTAAACCAAAACCCTATAGACTTCGGTATTGACGTGGTCATTCATAGTGCTACAAAGTATATGGGAGGCCATTCGGATATTTTGGCGGGAGCAGTGGCTTCCTCCGAAGAAAATATCAATCGAATTTTCGCTTTGGCGAAGAACTTTGGCGGAAGCCTTAGTGATTATACGGTCTGGCTGCTCGAAAGAAGCTTGAAGACCATGGGATTGCGTGTAAAGGCCCAAAACGCCAACGCCCAGCATATGGCCGAATACCTGTTCGGGCACAAAGCGGTTACCTGGGTCTATTACCCAGGCTTAAAGAGCCATCCCGATCACGAATTGGCCAAATCGCAAATGAACGGTTTTGGGGGCATGCTGTCCTTTGAATTACATAAAGATTACGATGCTACCCAGTTTCAAAAAGAACTACAATTGATAAAGCCTTCCATGAGTTTGGCAGGTGTAGAGAGCACCATGCTTTCGCCAACCAAGACCTCTCATGCCCTTTTGGGGGCCGAAGAAAGGGCAAAACAAGGTATCTTAGATGGTTTGATCCGTTTTTCGGTAGGAATAGAAGAGCCCGAAGATTTAATTGCCGATATCGAACAGGCCTTGGAAAAAGTAAGGTTGGGCAGGGTAGCAACGACTAGTTAGTGGTACTGCCCAGTACATAGAATAAATTCAAGAAAAAAAGAATGAAATTAGATATATTAGCTTTTGGCGCCCATCCCGATGATGTTGAACTTGGTGCCGGGGCTACCATTGCCAAAGCCATTGCGAACGGAAAAAAAGTAGGTATCGTAGATTTGACCCGTGGAGAACTCGGAACAAGGGGTTCTGCGGAAATACGGGATAGTGAAGCTGCAGCTGCCGCCAAGGTTCTTGGGGTAGTGGCACGGGAAAATTTAGGCTTTGCCGACGGCTTTTTCGTCAACGATAGGGCACATCAACTGGAAATCATTAAGATGGTGCGTAAGTACAGGCCTGAAATAGTGCTGTGCAATGCCATAGATGATCGGCATATCGACCATGGCAAAGGCAGTAAATTGGTCAGTGATGCCTGTTTTTTAAGTGGATTGATAAAAATCGAGACCAGACTTGACGATGCGGATGACGTGCAAGCGCAATGGAGGCCCAAGGTCGTTTACCACTACATTCAATGGAAAAATCTTGAACCCGATTTTGTTGTAGATGTGTCGGGATATATCGCAAAGAAAACGGAAGCGATATTGGCCTATTCCTCACAATTTCACGATCCCAAAAGTAAAGAGCCGGAAACACCTATTAGTAGTAAAAACTTTATAGATAGTGTAAACTATAGGGCCAGAGATCTCGGTAGGCTGATAGGGGTGGACTATGCGGAAGGTTTTACTGTTGAACGTTTTGTGGGCGTCAACAATATCGACGACTTGATTTAAGCGGTTTTTTGGTAATTCTTGTTGGCCTTGGGCAGGGTAAAGTGAAAGGTACTGCCTTTGCGCAAACTGCTTTCGACCCAGATGGCGCCATTGTTCTTTTCTACCATTTCCTTACAAAGTGAGAGCCCCAGACCGGTGCCTTTTTCATTATTGGTACCATAGGTGGTAACCGAAGAAGTGGCGATAAAGAGCTTTTCAATGGTATCTTGGTCCATACCGACACCTGTATCTCGAATTGATATTTGCCACTGTTGGTTTAATTCAATGGCCGAAATAGTCACCATTCCGTTTTCGGGCGTAAACTTTATGGCATTGCTTATCAGGTTGCGGATTACAATGTCTATTTGGTTACTGTCAGACCAGGTCAAGGTATTCGAGTTAAGATGGCTTATAAGTCGGATCGACTTGTTTTTGGCCGTTTCCGACAATAGGTCGATGTTGTCTTTTACCAAGGAATCGAGCGCAACTACGGCCGGCTGGGTGATGGCCCCGTTCATTTGGGTTTGGCCCCAAGTCAATAGATTGTTCAGGGTAAACGAAATATGGTCGATGTCATTGGCAAGTTTCGGCATAAAGCCTATAAATTCGTTCTTTTCTATTTCTCCGTTCTTAAAAAGTTTCAACAAGCCTTGAAAGGCGCCTATGGGGCCTCTAAGGTCATGCCCTATGATTGAGAAAAGTTTATCTTTTGTACGGTTGATTTCCTGTAACTCCAACTCATTTTTCTCTAAATCCTTGGTTTTTTTCTTTAGTTCGGCGTTTAGGTTCTTTTGTATTTTTTCACTTCGCCCGACCAAAAGGGTCACTACAATGAAAATAAAGAGAATTCCTAGGGCTACATTAACATAGGCTCGCTGGGTATCCAATTGTTTTTTGTTTTCCGCTATAAGATCGACTTTTTGTTTTTCATGCTCCATTTTGGTTATGAGCATGGTCAAGCTTTTTTTGTTTTCGTTTCTTGATAGGGTATCTGACAAAGATTGATAAATTTCATGGTATTTCAATGCCTCTTCATAGTCGCCTTTGTTCTTATGTACCTTATAAAGGGTCTTCGCGCATTGTTTAGAGCCTTCCATGTCTTTTATTACAGTAGAAATTTTATACGCTTTTTGGGCATAATACTCTGAAATACTATCTTGGTTCATACCCAAGTAAGCTTTACCCATACCGTTGAATAGCTCTATTTTTCCACGGTCATCCTGAAGTTTTTCATGTAGCATTTCACTCTGCCTGTACCAGTAGAGGGCCCATTCGTTTTTTCCGCCCTTTAAATAAATTTCTCCCTTGGTCTCGTAAGCGTAGGCCAGCCATTCCATAATGCCGTGTCTCTCAAAAACCGAAATGCTCGAGTTGATATTGTACATAGCTTTTTCAAGTTCACCTATATCCGCATAGATTGAACCCATATTGCTCATAGTTTCCGCTGAATAAATCTCGTTGCCCAGTTCTTCATTGAGCTTTTTGACCTCTTTGTAAAATGCCAGGGCTTGGGTATAGTCTTTTTGCGAAGCATAAAGGTTGGCAACATTCTCGTTCATAACCGATAGCATGAATTTGTTATCGGTTTCACTGGCCAAATCGATGCCCTTTAAATAATGTATCAGTGATTGTGCATAGTCGCCGATATAGCTATGTTGCATAGCTAGATTGTTCCTCGCCCGTAAGATTAATTTTGAGTTGTTGATTTTCTGGCCAAGTGAAAGCGCCTTTTGAAAATAGGCGATACTTTTTTCATGGTTTCCCTTGTCGGTATAGTAATTTCCGAAACCTACAAGTGCATCACCTTCTCCTTTTTTATAAAAAATCGATTGGCTATAGGCCAAGGCTTGTCGTGAGAGCAGTAAAATACTATCGGTATGGTAGAAACGCTGTTTCCTTGCGAGTTCATTGAGCAAATCGATATGAAGGCTATCCTTTGCGGAGAAACCGGGTTGGGCCCTCATTTCCTTGATCAGGGTTTCTATACTATCTTTTGCCTTGGTCTGGGCTTTAAGCGGAGGGCTAAAAAAAATGGCCCACCCAAATAGCACAATGCCCAATTTGGGAAGTAGGGTAAAGGTCAAAAATTTAGCTTTGACAAAAGACATTTTGAATCAATTAGGAGTCTAATTTATTCATAGGTTGTAGATCTTTATAATATTTGTTGTGAAACGCCAAAAATTGTGTGTTTTGTCGTGAATTTTACGCATTTTACCGATTATTTGTAGGAAGACGAAAGATTTTATTGCCTCATTATCAATTTGTTTTAGAAGGAATTGAGGGTAGAGGAAAAAATACGCCCTTTTTATTTTGAAAGATTACATAAAAAAAATTACCTTTGCCACCGCTTACAAATGGTGGTTGTAGCTCAGCTGGTTAGAGCGCTTGATTGTGGTTCAAGAGGTCGCCGGTTCGAAACCGGTCTTCCACCCCGAAATAAAAAGCCTTGTCAATTTTGACAGGGCTTTTTTGGTTTTATATGGTATCTATCGATCGAACATAAAAAAACCTGCCGTTTTGGGCAGGTTTTCAGTTTATAGAGATTAAGGATATTATTTAGAAGCTTTGTCCACGACTACGCGTTGGTCTCTGTTGGCCACTTCCCATGCCGTATAGAAAACTAAACGAGTACGGTTTTCGAGTAGATCATAGTTGATCTTGTCGGGCGTATCCCCAGGCCTGTGGTAGTCATCATGGGTTCCATTAAAATAGAAAATGATCGGAATGTTGTTCTTTGCAAAATTGTAGTGATCACTTCTGTAATAAAAGCGATTTGGGTCGTTTTCATCGTTATAGGTGTAATCTAATTCTATCTGGGTGTATTTGTTATTGACTTCCTCGGAAAGCTCATGTAGGTCGGTACTGAGCTTGTCAGAGCCTATCAAGTAAATATAATTGCGTTCGCCGTCACGTTTTGGGTCTATCCGTCCTATCATATCGATATTGAGGTTGGCCACTGTATTTTCCAATGGAAATATGGGGTCTACATCGGTATAGTATTGTGAGCCTAAAAGTCCTTTTTCTTCACCAGTAACATGTAGGAAAACAATAGATCGCTTGGGTCCTTTACCGGCATCGGCGGCCTTTTTGAAGGCTTGGGCAATTTCCAAAAGGGCCACGGTACCCGAACCATCGTCATCGGCACCATTGTTGATTTCCCCGTCGGCCGTAATTCCAATATGGTCTAGGTGAGATGAAATTACCACGTACTCGTCAGGCTTCTCTGAGCCCTTTAATACGGCAACTACGTTTTCAGATGAAATCTCATCATTATCGCTCTCCACATCGATCGAAATCTTTTTGCTTATTTTTCTAGGCTTGTGATCCGATACGATCGTAGGTAAGATGGCTTTGGCCAAGGTCGAGTTGATCAAAAAATTAAAAAAGCCGTCGCTATCGTCTTTGGCCAATTCCATTCTACCACTATCGTTGGTCTCCATCCATTTAAAGCGGCTCTTAAATCGTGAAAAATTGCTCTCATCGTAATATAAGATACCCTTGGCGCCTTTAGAGCTGGCAAGCTCCAATCGTTTGCCCAAAGATTCGGACATATTGCTCCATATCGATTTTTCGGTCGAGCCCGATAATAGATAATTGCCGTTGGCGTCTACCGGTTCTCCCGATTTGATCAATATCACTTTATCCTTTACATCAAGGTTCTTATAATCCGAATAAGTACCTTCCTCTATACCATAACCGGCGTATACGATCTCGCTAAAGGTGCCTTGGGCCTTTGAAAAGGTAAGAAAGCTTTCCCCTAAAGGGTATTCCTTGCCATCAACGGTAAGGGAACCAACGGGCAATTGGCTAACTTGAAGGGGTACCTTTTGAAAATAATCGCCGTTTTTTTGGGCGGCAGGAATACCCATTTTTTCATATTGGGCCTTTAGGTACTCCACGGCTTTCTTCTGTCCGGGTTGACCGGTTTCCCTTCCTTCGAATTCGTCGGAAGCATATGTATATAAATGATCTTTGAGTTCACTCTCGGTTATGGTCTCCGCGAATGTTTTTGGGGAATTGGTAGATTTGTTAGCTGCATTTTTATCTCCATCCGAAACCGTTGTTTGTGATGAATTGCAGGCCATGGCCAATCCTATGGCAAGAATAATGAGTTTTTTCATGTCTTATGGGTTATACTTATATAAAGTTTCCAAAAATAACGAAAACAAATAGAAAAGGTCTGTTGCCCAGACAATAATTATGCTTCGAAAAGCATCACTTTTTTAACTAACTTGCTCGAGCTTTGACTATATTCCAACATCCAAATAAATTATGAAAGCTTTAAAACTATTAATCGCCTGTGCCTTAACAGGCTCTATATCCATGTCGTGTAACCAAATGAAAAAAGAAAAAATGACGGAATCCGTTTCTGAAACCCCAAAAGCCAAATTTGAAAAGAATATTAACGCCCAAGACTTTATCACAACTATTGAAGGTGATTCTGTAGGGTTCTATGTTTTGACCAACGCTAACGGAATGGAAGCCACCTTTACCAATTACGGACTACGTTTGGTGTCATTATACGTGCCCGATAAAAATGGGGAATTTACCGATGTGGTTCTTGGCTTCGATAAGCTAGAGGATTACCGTGCCAAAAAGAACTTTTACGGGGCCGTAATCGGTAGATATGGGAACCGTATTGCTAAAGGGAAGTTTACCTTGGATGGAAAAACTTATGACTTGGCCGTCAACAATAATGAAAACCACCTTCACGGGGGATTGCTCGGTTTTGAAAGCGTTGTTTGGAACGTAGAAGAACAAAGCGATAACTCCATATCCTTTACTCGAACCTCTCCTGATATGGAGGAAGGCTACCCGGGTAATTTAGAGGTAAAGGTCAGTTACGTGCTTACCGATGATAATGCCTTGGAAATAAGTTATGAGGCAAAGACGGACAAGCCTACCTACGTAAACCTTACCAACCATTCCTTCTTTAACCTGAAAGGGGAAGGGGAAGGTACGGTCAATGACCATATCGTGATGTTGAATGCCGATAAGTTTACACCGGTTGACAATGGATTGATTCCCACCGGTGAGCTACAGGATGTAGCCGGAACCCCTTTTGATTTTAAAACACCGAAGGCGATAGGGCAAGATATTGAAGCTGATTTTGAACAATTGAAGCTAGGGAATGGGTACGACCATAATTTCGTGCTTAACGAAACCCCTAAAAATGCGGAAGGCCTGACTTTTGCAGCGAGAGTGGTAGAACCCAATAGCGGTAGAACCTTAGAGGTGTATACCGATGAGCCGGGAGTTCAGTTTTATGGGGGAAATTTTCTCAACGGCACCGATATCGGTAAAAGTGGAAAGGCTTATGTCCGTAGGGGCTCTTTCTGTTTAGAAACGCAACACTTCCCTGATTCGCCCAACCAACCTGAGTTCCCGAGTACGCGATTGGAGCCAGGGGAAACCTATACCTCGCATTGTACCTATAAATTTGGGGTTGTAGAAAACTAGATAGGGATGCTTACCGCTTTTCCGTCCTCTTGTTGGGCGGAAAAGCGGGAGGGCGTAACACCTTTTAGTTTTTTGAATTGCCTGTTGAAATTCGATATGGAGGAAAAGCCCGACTGTTCCGATATTTCAAGGATCGAAAGTTGGTCTTCCGATCGGTTCAACAATTGACAGGCATGTTCTATCCTGAGCTCGATCAAGAATTGAAAGAAGGTTTTATTGGTGTGCTGTTTGAAAAATTTACAAAACGCATTGGGCGTCATATGCACTTGGGCGGCTACCGTGTTCAAATCGATTTCGGACTGAAAGTGGGTAACTACGTATTCAAATATGGTCTGCATACGTCGTCCTTGGGAGTTGCCGATCTTCTTTGGGTAAACAAAATTCGTCAAGGTTTTTTTATCGGCATGGCCCAATCGTTTCAGTAACTGAAAGAAAGCCACAAAGCGGTCTAGTTTTTCCAAACCCGGTAGTTGTACCATAAGCTTTTGTATCGGCTCGGTATTTCCTATAATTTGAAACCCCTCCCTTGAAATATCGAGTAGAGGTTGTAACTCTTCGAGGTCGGGCAGCTCAAAAAACGATGCCCCAAAAGTATGCTCCGTAAAGAACAAGGAGATTTTATGCGACATAGCTTCACTCTTGTCGTTCTTGAACATATGCGGGCAATGCGGCCCGATCACAAAAAAATCACCGTCTTTAAAGGGGTGGATACTATCGCCCACAATTAGTTTTCCCTTGGCCTTCACGATCAAGGTAAACTGAATTTCAGCATGTTGGTGCAGCCTGTTGTAAAAGATCGGTTCACGGTCTACTTGAACGATCAAGTTTTGGTGAAGTGGTTTTGGAACCTGAAACGGATGGACTTTCATAGGTGTGTTGAGCGTATTTAATGCACTTATTCTTGTAAAGGTATACTGAATGGATAATATAGTCTAATTTTTTGATAAAATCATCTTATTATCCTTGGTCTTCCGCAACTAATTTTGTCTAAGACAATTTTAAAACGACCTTATGAAATTTGAATGGAAGGGTGTAATGCCTGCGGTAACTACTAAATTCAATAGCGACGATACATTGGATCTAAACATGTTCCGTACAAATATTGAAGCACAGATAGAAGCAGGGGTACACGGTATAGTTTTGGGCGGTTCGCTTGGCGAGGCCAGTACCTTGGAAGCGGAAGAAAAAAAGATTTTGATCAAAGAAACCGTTCAAATCGTTGACGGGAAGATTCCTGTAATCATGACAATTGCGGAGCAGGCTACAAAAGTGGCCCTGCAAGCGGTAAAGGATGCAGAGAAAAGTGGTGCGGACGGACTAATGGTTCTTCCTCCCATGCGCTATAAATCCACGGACCATGAAACCGTTGAATTTTTTAAGGAAATTGCCAGTAGCACGGAGCTTCCGATTATGATCTACAACAATCCGGTGGACTATAAAATCGAGGTTACGGTAGACATGTTCAAAGAACTTTTGCAACTAAAGAATATTACGGCCGTAAAGGAATCTACCCGCGATATCATAAATATAGGACGGTTGAGAAACGAATTCGGTTCCGACCTGAGTATTTTGACGGGGGTCGACCCATTGGCCCTAGAAAGTCTTCTTATCGGCGCCGATGGTTGGGTCGCTGGTTTGGTCTGTGCCTTTCCTGCGGAAACCGTAGCTATTTACGAGCTGGCCAAAGCGGGTTATGCCAAGGAAGCTACCGAAATTTATAGATGGTTCTTGCCTTTATTGGAATTGGATATAAGCCCTCAATTGGTGCAAAATATCAAGTTGGCCGAGGTGGCCACGGGTATCGGTACCGAAAATGTGCGTAAACCTAGGCTTCCATTGCAAGGAGCAGAACGTGAAAGAGTGCTAAAGGTGATTCAAGAAGGATTGAAGACAAGGCCCCAACTGCCCGATTATAAAAATCTAAAGCCTTTGAACGTAACCTTGGCTTAAGGCTAAAAAGCGATTGACACTTATTTAAGAATGCTCCGATCGAGATGAGCGGGACATAGGTCCCGCCTTGGTCTGGGGAGCTGAAAGTCTTTTGCGGAAATTCTTGCTGCTTAAGGTCAATTATAGTAGCTTCATGGCTGCTGAATAGACTTCAAATACGATAATATGATTACAGGAAAAAACTACATAGGAAAAGACCTTTCATCTAAAGGAAACCAAACATACAACACCTTTGACCCGAATGCGAATCAAGCTACGGAGTGGACGTTCTACGAGGCTACCAAGGAAGAGATAGATAGTGCGGTGGGTAAGGCCGATAAGGCTTTTCAGCTGTACAAAAACCTTTCCGGGGCAAAAAAGGCCCAGTTTCTAGAAGCTATAGCCGAAGAGATTGAAGCTTTGGGCGATGAATTGATACAGACGTATTGTAAGGAATCGGGCTTACCACAAGGAAGGGCCATGGGCGAACGTGGGCGTACCATGGGGCAGTTGCGTGCCTTTGCCGAACTTTTAAAAGAAGGCTCATGGGTAGAGGCAACCATAGATACGGCCCAAGCGGACCGACAACCTTTTCCTAAGCTAGATTTGCGAAAAATGCTGTTGCCTATCGGCCCTATTGCTGTTTTTGGTTCAAGTAATTTTCCCTTTGCATTTTCTACGGCGGGCGGTGATACTGCCAGTGCCTTGGCCGCAGGTTGCCCGGTAATCGTAAAAAGCCATCCGATGCATGCGGGAACCGGAGAACTGGTTTCCTCGGCAATCATAAGGGCCGCCGAACGTACCGGTATGCCCGATGGTGTTTTTTCAAACCTGAACAGCAGCGGAATAGAAGTAGGCCAGCAGTTGGTACTCCACCCAAAAGTTAAGGGTGTTGGCTTTACGGGAAGTATAAAAGGGGGCACCGCACTCTATAAATTGGCAAACGAACGTAAGGAACCTATACCTGTTTTTGCGGAAATGGGCAGTATTAACCCAGTGGTAGTCCTACCTTCGGCCTTGCAGGAAAAAGGAGTATTTTGGGCCCAACAATACGCTGGGTCGGTCATGTTGGGAGCGGGACAGTTTTGTACCAATCCCGGGTTGATCCTAGGGGTAAAAAGCACGTCCTTAGATGCCTTTATCGATGCCTTGGGCGAAGAAATAGAAAAATTGGAGCCTAGCTGTATGCTCCACCCCAACATACATAGCAACTACGAAAAAGGGAAGGAAGAAGTGTCGGCCCAAGGGGGAACCGATGTAGTGGCCGAATATAAAAAACAGACAGCACCGAATTATGCGGGGCAAAAAGTGCTGACCGTCAATGGGGTGAATTTCTTAAAGAACCCTAAACTGCATCAAGAAGTTTTCGGTCCTTTTTCCCTAGTGGTGAGGTGTGCCGATGCCAATGAATTAACGGAAGTATTGAACTGCTTGGAAGGGCAGCTAACGGGTACCGTTCTGGGTAATGCCGAAGAGATCGAACGCTACGGGTCGGTAATAGATGCTTTACAGGGAAGGGTAGGGCGATTGATTTTTAACGGGGTGCCCACCGGTGTGGAAGTGTGTCCTTCCATGCAACACGGGGGACCTTTCCCCGCAAGTACCGATAGTCGCTTCACTTCTGTAGGGGTTTCCGCCATTAAACGTTGGGTCAGACCGGTTTCCTTTCAAAACTGGCCGCAAGAGGCCCTTCCGGAAGCATTACGCGATAACAATCCGCTTTCCATAATGCGTATTGTTGACAGTGAGCATACCAACAAAAAAATTGAATAAGATCTAGGTCGTACAATTGATAATGGAAATATGGCTACAAGTGTTTTCAGGTGTATAGATGCACATACCTGCGGAAACCCGGTTAGGGTCGTCGCCGAAGGTGGCCCCGTACTTGGCGGGGCGTCAATGAGCGAAAAGCGCCAGCATTTCCTTAGGGAATATGACTGGATACGCAAAGGGCTGATGTTCGAGCCTAGGGGACACGATATGATGAGCGGCAGCATTTTTTATCCCCCGGCCGATCCTGAAAACGATTTTGGCATTCTCTTTATTGAAACCAGTGGCTGCTTGCCCATGTGTGGCCATGGCACCATTGGGGCCATTACCATAGGGATCGAAGAAGGACTGCTACAACCGAAAATCCCAGGCGCCATAAGAATGGAAACCCCCGCAGGCTTAGTGAAAATCGCATATCAACAGACCGGAAAAAAGGTAGATTGGGTAAAGTTGACCAATGTGAAATCGTATTTGGCGGCCACCGAACTGACCGTGCAAAGTTCGGTCTTGGGGGAATTGATATTCGATGTTTCCTATGGAGGGAATTTTTATGCCATCATCGACCCACAGCAAAATTTCTCGGGCATTCAAGATTTTACGGCCGGGAAGCTGGTGCAGCTAAGTCAGGAAATCCGCGACAGGATCAATGCCGAATATCCGGATGCGTTTGTCCATCCCGAGAACGAAACCATCAAGGGTGTTAGCCATATTTTATGGACGGGAGACACGATCTCTTCCGATGCTACCGCTAGAAATGCCGTTTTTTATGGGGATAAGGCCATAGATAGGTCGCCCTGTGGCACCGGAACTTCCGCGCGAATGGCGCAATGGTATGCCAAGGGTAAATTGAAGAAGGGAGAGGACTTTGTCCATGAAAGCTTTATCGGTTCTAAATTTATAGGAAGGGTGGAAGAGGAAACCCTACTAGATGGTAAGGTTGCCATTTTTCCCAGTATACAAGGTTGGGCCCGGATATATGGCCATAATACCATTACAATCGATGACGACGACCCATACGCACATGGGTTTCAGGTGATATAAACAAATAGGGAAATTGAGCAAAAGAGTAATCATTATAGGAGGAGGGATCGTCGGACTGTGTTCGGCTTATTTTCTTCAAAAGGAAGGACATGAGGTCGTCATTATAGATAAGTCCGATATGACCTCGGGAGCCTCATTTGTAAATGCAGGATATATTACACCTAGCCATATTGTGCCATTGGCGTCACCCGGTATGATCGCAAAGGGCATCAAAATGATGTTCAATTCGGCCAGCCCCTTTTATATGAAGCCCCGGTGGGATATCGAATTCTTCAAATGGTCCTGGTATTTTCACAAATCCTCTACCAAGGAAAAAGTAGCCAGGGCAATTCCCGTAATTAAGGAGGTTAATGTCTTGAGCCGTGAACTCTTTCAGTTTATTAAGGCTTCCGGTGATTTGGGCGACTTTCAACTGGAACGAAAAGGCTTGTTAATGCTCTATAAAACCAAGGAAGCATATCTTCATGAGAAGGAAGTGGCGGACAAGGCCAGTTTTTTGGGACTTGAAGTTTCCGAACTGGATCAAAAACAATTGGCACGTCTGGAACCCAATGTGGCTATTGATGCCAAAGGAGCCATTCATTACGAGTGCGACGGGCACACCACACCTACGCAATTTATGCCTAAAATGCTAGATCACCTACGTAAGGTAGGCGTAGAGATACGATTGAACGAAGAGGTAGTGGACCTAAAGGTGAAGGACAACCGTATTCAAGAGGTTCAAACCTCAAAAAGGAATTATACGGCCGACGAAGTAGTACTGGCCGCGGGTTCGTGGAGCGGGAAAATCGCCCGAAAGATAAACTTAGACCTACCCCTACAAGGAGGTAAAGGCTATAGTATAAACGTTGCACGACCTACCGGAATATCTATCCCCGCCATTTTGATGGAGTCTAATATGGCAGTCACCCCTATGCAAGGGTTTACCCGCTTTGCCGGCACCATGGAGTTTTCGGGACTCAACGACCATATTCGAAAAGAACGGGCCGTGGCCATCGCCAAGGGAGCCCATAGCTTTTATCCTACGGTGGATATAAACGACAATGAGATAGCCAATGCCAAGACGGGGCTACGACCTGTTTCTCCCGATGGCCTTCCTTATATAGGAAGGTCGAATAAGTTGAAGAACCTGACCTTCGCTACGGGCCACGCCATGATGGGATGGAGCTTGGGGCCCGTTACCGGAAAATTAGTATCGGAAATAATTGGTGACCGAAATACCGTTATGGATATCAAAGCTTTTTCCCCTGATAGAAGGTTTTAAATATCCACTTGTAACTTTTTGATATTTAACACAAAAATAGAACAAAACGTAACCATTGTTACTGGGTAAAAAGAAGGGTGGGTAGTATCTTTGTACTACAAAACCCACCGTTATGGATGTTGAGATTCTTTCCCGTATTCAATTTGCCTTCACTATAGCCTTTCATTACATATATCCTCCCCTGAGTATCGGTATCGGCTTGGTAATGGTCGTGTTCGAAAGTTTGTATATGAGGACCAAAAATCAAGAATACCATACCCTCGCCAAATTTTGGACCAAGATTTTTGCCCTGACTTTTGGAATAGGGGTGGTAACGGGAATTGTAATGGAGTTCGAGTTTGGAACGAATTGGGCAGTCTACTCCCGTTATGTGGGGGATATTTTCGGTAGTGCACTTGCGGCGGAAGGTATCTTTGCCTTCGCCTTGGAAAGTGGTTTTTTAGGGGTGCTTATTTTTGGGTGGAACCGGGTAAAACCTTGGGTGCATTTGGTTTCTACTATCGGGGTTTTTCTCGGGTCGATGTTTTCGGCGATCTGGATCGTAGTGGCCAATAGCTGGCAGCAGACCCCTGCCGGGTACCATATCGTTGGTGAGGGCCTAGAGGCCCGGGCCGAAATTACAGACTTTTGGGCCATGGTCTTTAATCCGTCGAGTGTGGATCGTATTCTTCATGTTTGGCTAGGTGCCTTTCTGGCCGGTACTTTTTTGATCTTGAGCGTACATGCCTATTACATTCTCAGGGGGCGCTTTGTCCATATTTCGCAAAAAGCTTTTAAGATTACCTTGGTCGTTGCTACCGTTTTTTCCTTGGGCCAGTTGGCAACGGGCCATAGTTCCGCCGAAGGTGTGGCGGTAAACCAGCCCGCGAAACTTGCTACCATGGAGGGGCATTTTGAAGCCTCCGCCCCAGCCGATATGTATCTTTTCGGATGGGTCGATAAAGAGGAGCAAAAAGTGACCGGATTGAAAATACCCGGGGGGCTTTCGTTCTTGCTCGATTATGATTTCGCTACGCCTGTAACCGGACTCAACGCATTTGCTGAAAAAGATAGGCCCTCGCAGATAAATGCCGTATTTCAGTTCTACCATATTATGGTGGCCATAGGCATGTTCTTGATTTTATTGACCCTCTATGCCTGTTACTTGTGGTGGCGGGGTAAACTTTTTGATAAACGGTGGCTGCTTTGGACTTTTGTCTTTACGGCCCTATTGCCGCAAATAGCCAATCAAGTGGGGTGGTTTACGGCGGAAATGGGAAGGCAACCTTGGGTGGTGTACGGACTTTTACGTACCTCCGAAGCCTTTTCCCAGGCGGTCAGTGCCAATCAGGTCTTGTTTTCCTTGATTTTGTTTATGTTCGTATATACCTTGCTGTTTTTGCTCTTTGTGTATTTGCTGAATAAAAAGATAAAACACGGTCCGTATGACGATAGCGATGAAGACGATCGACCCTTGACCAAGGAAATAACCCAAATAGTAACCGGAAATTAATATAGCATGGAAACGTTTTTAGGACTCGATTATCCCACATGGTGGTTTTTGGTAGTAGGAGGATTATTTTCCGGTTATGCCATTCTTGATGGCTTTGATTTTGGGGCAGGGGCTTGGCATTTGTTCTTAAGGAAAGAACAGAGCAGAAGAATCGCGCTTAATGCGGTGGGACCCGTATGGGACGGAAACGAGGTATGGTTGGTCATAGGCGGTGGCGCCCTTTTTGCCGGTTTCCCCGTGATGTATGCCACGCTGTTTTCTTCTTTATACATTCCGTTTATGCTGTTTTTGATCTGTATTATTTTTAGGGCGATATCAATAGAGTTTAGGGGGAAGGAAGAAATGAAATGGTGGCGTAAAACATGGGATATTGGGTATAGCGTCTCCAGTATACTTTTGGCGTTCTTATTGGGCGTGGTATTGGGAAACGTCCTTCAAGGGATTGCCCTTGGTCCTGATTATCAATACCAAGGAGCCGGTTTTTTTGAGTTTTTGAATCCCTATGCCATTCTTACGGGACTTACCACCTTGTCTCTTTTTATGGCGCACGGTGCCATATATTTACTTTTAAAGACGGAAGGTAGATTGTTCGCCAAATTGACCTTTTTATTAAAGAAGGGAATGATTTTCTTTATGGTGAGTTTTGCGGTTACGACTCTCTATACCTTGCTGTATATTCCGCATCTTTCCGACGCCTTTAGAAGTGATCCCGTTTTGTTTGCCGTGCCCTTGGCAACCTTTTTAAGCATAGCCAATGTGCCAAGGTTGGCCAATAAGAAAAACTATAAGTGGGCTTTCTTTTTTTCATCCCTGACCATCAGTTTTCTATTGGCCCTTGTAGCAATAGAACTTTACCCAACCCTTTTGTTTTCCACCTTGGATCCCGCACACAGTATCGACATCTATAATGCGGCGGCATCGACAAAGTCGTTAAAGATCATGTTGACCATGGTCGCCATAGGAGGTCCCTTGGTGTTGGGGTATACCTTTTTTGTCTATCGGACCTTCAGGGGCAAGGTGCAATTGGATGAAACAAGTTACTAAAGGCGGACTATTTTCTTTCGATAAGGTCCCAAAGGTTGCCGTACAGGTCTTTAAACACTACTACGGTGCCATAGGGTTCCTCCCTAGGGTCTTCGTTGAAGGTTACGCCCTGTTCCTTCATACGCTTGTAGTCCCTCCAAAAATCATCGGTATGGAGAAACAGAAAAACACGGCCGCCGCTTTGGTTGCCTACGGCTTTTCGCTGTTCTTCATTGGTAGCCTCGGCCAATAGAAGGGAAAGCCCGCTAAGGCTCGGGGGCGAAACGGTCACCCATCTTTTGCCACCTTCCAGAGCGATATCGTCTACAAGGGTGAATCCTAATTTTTTAGTGTAGAATTCTATGGCTTCATCGTAGTTTTGTACGACAAGGGTAACTTGTGCAATAGCTTGTTTCATATAAAATCTTTAAATTTTGCTTCCTTGATTTGGCCCCATTCCTCTTTTAAGATGCCGTAACAGCAAGAACTTCGTCTAAAATTATTTTTAGTAACGACGTTCTTTCTTAGGATTCCTTCTAATGTCGCCCCCAATTTCTCTACGGCTTTTCGAGATCGGAGGTTTCTTTCGTCGATCCGAAACTCTACTTTCTCAAATTCCATTTCTTCAAAGGCATGGCACAACATCAAAAATTTCATTTGATGGTTGAGGCCAGTACCGCGTGAGGCTTGGGAAATCCATGTCCAGCCAATATGAAGAACCTTGTTTTTTGGGTCGATATGTCCAAAACGGGTGCTTCCTACACATTCATGGGTCATCTTGTTATAAATGATAAAAGGTATGGATCGTCCTTCCCGGGCCTCCTTAAGGGCCGTATCGACATAAGCCTTTAGTTTTTCAAATGTAGAAATGTCATTGGAGCCGTATTGGAACAGGTCCATTTCTTGGGCAATGGGCCAAAGTATATCTACATGGTTCTCAGATAAGGGAAGCAGTTGTACCAACTCGTTTTCCAAGCTTATATCCGCATTCATTTTACCAGGTTTAAGATGAGCTCTTTTTTTATTTCGTGTCCGCCTTTAAACAAAATTTGTTTGGCCTTTCCTCCAAATAGGCGTTCTATTTTTTTCGTTTCCAAGGCTTGCCTTTCTTCGGTTAAATATTCATCGGCATCGCCCACAAGGGTGGTAATCTTACTTTGGTTTTTAGCTAGGAATTCAAAGTCCGACGCCCGTAATTCTTCAGGAATTCCTCCGGCATACAAGACCAAATGGTCGCATTGTATTCTTTTTTGCGCGACCCATCGGGTGGCGACCGAAACACCTTGTGAGTATCCGAATACAATGAAATTCAGGTCTATGGGGAATTTTTCCGCGGCATAAACGGCATCTAGGTAAGCCATGACATTCTGCGTTTCTTGCTGGGTGGCTTCCTTGGTAAGCCAACTGGCCCCAACATGGCGGTAGTTGTTCTTTAAGTAGTATTTTGAAGGCGCTTGAGGTGCGATAATATAATTTTCTTCAGGTGGTAATTCATCAAAATACCTCAGGAAATAACGGCTCAAATAGCCAATGCCGTGCAATACGACCCAAACGTTTTTGGTTTTGTCGGTTAGCGTATTGAGTGTAGCATAACTATTTGTGGTGGTATACGACACCGTGTTTTCAGAATAATCCATAGAACAAAAATCTCTATAAAAGTAATGGCTTTTATTGAAGGTGTAATGCTTAATTTTGACAAAAATAGATGATATGGACGGCTACAAAGAAAAAATACTGAAGGTTTGCAACGAATCTTCGAAAAACACGCTAATGGAGACCCTACAAATCGAATATACGGATGTGGGGGAAGATTTTCTGGTGGGAAAGATGCCTGTAAACCCAAGGGTGCATCAACCCGACGGGGTTCTTCACGGAGGTGCCATGGTGGCTCTGGCCGAAAGTATAGGCAGTATGGCCTCGTATATTTTTCTCGATGCCCAGCAATTTGCTATCCGTGGTATCGAAATTTCCGCCAATCATGTTAAAAGTGTCCGTGAAGGCGAGGTGTTTGCCAAAGCTACGATTTTACACAAAGGAAGAACGACCCAACTGTGGGACATTAAGATTACGGATGGAGAAGGAAAACTGATATCCGTGTGTAAATTGACCACTATTGCCTTACCTAAGAAAAAATAATGCCCTTGGATTTTTTTGACAAAATTGATTCTCACCTCGAGAAAGAATTACCTTTTGTGGCCTACCGTAAACCTAATGAAGAAAGCGTTAAGGCTATTTTTCAAAACGATGATGGGCTGCTCCATCTGAACGACTACTCGGAAACGGGCTTTGTTTTTGCCCCTTTTGATTCAGATGCGCCTGCCATTCTCCTGAGACTGGATGAAGTACTACATTTGGATGCTTTTCCCGACAAAACCAATAGTCCTTCAAAGAATATTGGAGAAGAGCCGGGGGAGGAACAGCATGCCTTTCATTTGGATTTGATAAAAAAGGGGATAGCCGATATCAAGGCCGGAAAATTTGACAAGGTCGTGCTCTCCAGAAGTATTACGGTCAAAACCGATACGGCACCTTTGAGTTTGTTTCAAGCGCTATTGCATCAGTATAAAACAGCCTTTTGCTACCTGTGGTACCATCCGAAAGTGGGAATGTGGCTTGGGGCGACCCCAGAAATATTATTGACCTTTCACAATAGAAAATTAACCACCATGTCATTGGCGGGTACCCAAAATTATACGGATAACGTTAACCCTACCTGGGGCAATAAAGAGCTTGAAGAGCAGCAGTTGGTAACCAACTATATCCTCAAGGCGCTTGAGGGCAAGGTTTCCAATTTGGAACGAACGCCAACGGAGTCGGTCAAGGCCGGTGCATTGATGCATTTGCGTACCAAGATTTCAGGAAACGCCACCCAGGAAAACCTTGGGGCGATTATAAATGCACTACATCCTACACCTGCCGTTTGCGGTATGCCCAAAGGGGAGACCAAGGCTTTTATCCTTAGGGAAGAAAATTATGATAGGGAGTTCTATACCGGTTTTTTAGGGGAACTTAATTTTAAAACGGAACGGAACAGGAACACCCGTCCGGGAAATACCGAAAACAATGTATATCGTTCCATTTCGAAAAATACCACCCTTTTTGTCAACTTACGCTGTATGCAGAGGATAAACGATACGATACAAATTTATGTGGGAGGAGGAATCACAAAGGACTCGGACCCCGAAAAGGAATGGGGGGAAACCGTTGCCAAGAGCAAGACCATGCTTAAAGTAATTTTGGCTACGGAGTAATTTAAACAAGATTGGTTTAAGAAATACAACCGTTGTATTTTTGTGGCTCATGAGATACTCCAGCATACCCTCCGCCCAATTGGTAGTGCAACACTGCAAGGCGAAAAAAATAAAGAACATAGTGATATCCCCAGGGTCGCGAAATGCACCCTTGACGATTGATTTTAGCGAAGACCCCTACTTTAAATGTTTTAGTATTGTAGACGAACGCAGCGCAGGCTTTTTTGCGCTAGGCATAGCACAGCAGTTGCACGAACCCGTGGCGCTAGTATGTACTTCGGGTAGTGCCTTGTTAAACTATTACCCGGCGGTTGCGGAAGCTTTTTATAGTGGCATTCCCATAGTCGTAATCTCGGCCGATCGCCCCGTCTATAAAATTGATGTTGGGGACGGACAGACCATTCGCCAAGACAACGTTTTTGATAGGCATATCGGGTATTCGGCGAACTTGAGGCAAGATGTGTCCCATGCCTTGCCCAGGGTTAAAAAATATGCCCCGGAGTATTTGTCCGGAGGTAGTGTGGAAGCCTTGCAAGAAGAAGTACAGCAAAATAATGATGAAGAGCTGAATATCGCCTTGAACCTGGCCTTACGCTTAAAGTTGCCCGTACATATCAACGTGCCCTTCGAAGAGCCTTTGTACGATACCATTGTAGAACCCACGGTAACGGCCGACATTGTGCAGGATACCGATGTAAATGAATGGGATTTTTCGGAAATAGGGGACTTTACCGATATCTGGGAGGCCTCTGCCAAGAAAATGGTGTTGGTAGGGGTAAACCCGCCGAATGCCGTAGAGCAAAGGTTTTTAGATGTATTGGCCACCGATCCATCCGTTGTTGTTTTAACGGAGACGACATCGAACCTGCACCACTCGAATTTCTTTACCAGTATCGATAGTTTGGTCGCCCCTATGGAAAAGAGTGATGAGGCCGATAGTCTTTTTTCAAGGCTACGCCCCGAGATACTGCTGACTTTTGGGGGACTTGTAGTTTCAAAAAAAATCAAAGCTTTTTTAAGGGAGTACCGACCCGATCACCATTGGCATATTGATGAACTGAAGGCTTTTGATACGTTCTTTTCGTTGACCCATCATTTTAAGACCGATGCCAATACTTTTTTTAAGTATTTTATGGACGGGCTTCGGTCAAGGGCTAGTGATTATTATGCCTTTTTAGATACTAGAAGATCCCAATACGAGGCTAGGAGAGAGGTCTACCTCGGCCAAATACCCTTTTCCGATATGCTGGCCTTTGAACATGTTTTGCGGAACATTCCCAACGCCTACCAATTGCAGTTGGCCAACAGTTCCACGGTACGCTATGCCCAGTTGTTCGATTTAGACCCTTCCTTGCGTATTTTTTGTAATAGGGGAACCAGTGGCATCGACGGGAGCACGTCTACGGCGGTCGGTGCTGCATTTTATTCGGAAACCCCCACCTTGCTGATTAGCGGCGACCTTAGCTTCTTATACGACAGTAATGGCCTTTGGAACAACTATATTCGTTCCGACTTTCGGATTGTGGTGATCAATAATAACGGTGGCGGGATTTTTAGGATCCTGCCGGGCCAGGAGGAAACCGAAAACTATGAAACTTTCTTTGAAACCGCCCACGAAAAAAATGTGGCGCACCTAAGTGCCCAATTCGGCTTTGAATATGTGTTGGCAAACGACCTAACTAGCCTGAAAGACAGGCTCAAAGATTTTTATAAAAAATCAGATACCCCCAAAATTCTTGAAATCCACACCCCAAGAATTTTAAACAACAAAATTTTGCTCGGTTATTTTGATTTTATATCTTCGAGGAGATTAATATAAACCATTAACATAAATCAACACTAACTATTATGAGTAAAAGAGACGATTTGATTGTAAAGTACGCTGAGGATATTAAGGAAAAATTTGGAGAAACTCCAGATATGGATCTTTTGACCAAAGTTACTGTAGGCCTCGGTCCTGCAATCTATAATATCGATGCTTCCAAGGTTTCAGGTTCCGATGATAAGGAGTTGGAAACGGTTAAGAAGAATTACCTAATGAAGAAATTAGGTATGAGCGATGACCCAAAATTGATGGAAGCTATCAAGTCTGTTGTAGAAAAATATGGTGCTAGCAACAGAAACAAGCATAGAGCAGTTATTTATTACATGCTCTGCAAACACTTTAATAAAGCATCTGCTTATTAATGTAAATTGCATAATGTCTAAAAACCGTTCATTAATAGTGAGCGGTTTTTTTATACCCAAATTTTAAAGTTACTTTTGCAGTATGATAGAACTCGGAAATTATAATGAGCTGGAAGTGTTAAGAGATACCAGTGTTGGTCTCTTTTTAGGGAGCAATACCGGTACCGAAATACTACTGCCCAACAAGTATGTGCCAAAAACCATAGATATTGGTGACATGATAAAGGTTTTCTGTTATCTAGACCATGAAGAAAGACCTATTGCCACTACCTTGACCCCAAGTGTAATCAGAAATAGATTCGGTTTTCTACAAGTTGCCGAAGTGAATGAAATTGGGGCGTTTATGGACTGGGGCCTTGAAAAGCATTTGTTGGTTCCCTTTAGTGAGCAGCGCGAGAAAATGAAAGAAGGGCAATGGTATGTCGTTCGCTGCTATATGGATGATGTTTCGTTCCGCTTGGTCGGCTCGAACAAAATCGATAAATTTTTAAGTAACGAAGAACTGACGGTTAGGGAGCGCCAAGAAGTAGACCTACTCTTTACCCGATTGACCGATTTGGGATGGGAAGTCATAATCAACGATCAACACAAAGGCCTGGTTTATTCCAATGGGATCTATAAACATGTAGCGGTCGGTGATAGAACCAAAGGGTATATCAAGCATATTCGTCCTGACAACAAATTAGACGTTTCCCTACAGCCTATCGGCGAAAAAATCCTAGAGCCAGCGGCCGAGGCTATCTATAAAAGGCTAATGGCCCATGGCGGTTTTTTGGCCTTACACGACAAATCGGACCCGGTACTCATTAAGAAGGAACTTCAAATGAGTAAGAAAACCTTTAAAAAGGGAGTGGGAACCTTATACAGGGAACGAAAAATTTTAATTAAGGAAGATGGTATACACGCTATCTGATGAAAAAGAAATTGCTTCCGTTACCGTGTAATCACTGATTGATCGATGAACGGAAAGTTTTTAACATCGGATATATACATCTATACCACAGAATATGGTAATTTTGCAACATTCCGGAAGTGCATTTCATCGATCTTTCGGTATTTTGGTTAACTTTAACAGTGTAACCTCATAAAAAATAATTATATGCCATTTATAGAAGAAAGCGACCTACTGGAGTTGCACAAAGATATAGACAAGGCGCAGATAATTAATGAGCGTCTTCTAGATCAGATTAAGTTCAAAAACAAGGAGATTAGAAACAAACGATGGCAACGCAATATCTTTGCGGGTATAACGGGACTTTTCCTTATAGGCGGTCTTATCGTTTTTTCCTTTTCCGCAGGACGTAGCGTTTCCAACAACTACGAAAGCCCAAGTAATTTATTGGTATCTATAGATAGTTTAGACGCTATTAAGTCTAGAATTGACAACTTGAAGCAACAAAACGAAGAGTTGAGCCTAGTAAGGGAATTCTATTTGGCAAAGGAATTTTTAGAAAAGGAGAAGATATACTCCGTACAGGTAAAATCATTTGTTGACAACAATATGACCTTGGCCTCAGAGGCACTTACCAATACCATGTTTGTGAAAACTAATCCGTTTTATTCCTATTCCCTAGGTAATTTTGAAACCTTACAGGAAGCGCAGAAATTCAGGGAACAATTGGTGGAACTCGGTTTTCAGGATGCTTTTGTGGCGTCTTATAAAGATGGAAAAAGAATACGGATAGAATCCCCGCAATAATTTTGACAAAAGTAGGTCCTTGGATAAATGCAGCTAGGTTACGAACCCTACCCTTATCGGTTTCCGGTGTTGTAGTAGGTTCCGCGCTGGCCAATTTATACGGTGTACAGGATATGCTCATTTTTGTCCTAGCCCTATTGACGACCATAGGATTTCAGGTCACCTCTAATTTTGCCAACGATTACGGCGATGGGGTAAGGGGTACCGATAACGAAGACCGCATAGGTCCTAAAAGGGCCTTGCAAAGTGGAATCGTGACCCGGGAGGAATTGAAACAAGGGGTAATCATTTCGATTGTCATCGACTTTCTTTTGGTCGTAGCCCTTGTATATTGTGCCTTCGGATTTGAAAATATGTTTTACCCTATAGTCTTCCTCATATTGGGGGCAGCGAGTATCTGGGCGGCCATAAAGTATACCATTGGTGCCTCGGCATACGGATATAGGGGACTGGGAGATGTTTTTGTCTTTCTGTTCTTTGGCCTTTTGGCTGTTATGGGATCCATGTTTTTATATACAAAAAGCTTGAATGCCATGGCATTATTGCCCGCAGCGGCCATCGGTTTCTTAAGTGCAGGAGTATTGAACCTCAATAATCTACGCGATTACGAGTCCGATAAAAAAGCAAATAAGAATACGCTCATTGTCTATATTGGTTTTTCAAACGGTAAGAAGTACCACTATGCATTATTGGTTTCGGCCTTCATATGTATCTTGGTTTTTTCAATTTTGAATTTTAAAAGTTGGGCGACTTACTTACCTTTATTAGCGTTTATACCCATTTTTTTACATTTGAAAAGGGTATACCGAACGGATAGAAATGACCAAATAGATCCCGAACTGAAGAAATTGGCCTTAAGCACCTTTCTTTTGTCAGTACTGATGTACATCAGTTGTAATATTTTTTTGTAAATTTAGAATATAAACACACTAAATAATAACCATTTTGGAACAACCAATTAGAATATTAATAGTAGAAGACAATGTGATCATCGCAGATGATATGCAATCTATGCTCGAAGAAATAGGGTATGAGATTGTAGATAATGTCATCGTCTACGAACAGGCGGAAGAAGTCTTAAAGACACAACATGTAGATTTGGTTTTGATCGATATTATTTTGGCCTCTGACAAAACGGGTATCGATTTAGGAAAGCACATCCGTGAAAACTACGACATTCCCTTTATTTTTGTTACTTCGAACTCGGATAGGGCTACTGTAGAGAACGCTAAGACCGTAAAACCTAACGGTTATTTGGTGAAACCTTTTGAACAGCAAGACCTGTATACATCTATCGAAATCGCTCTTTCCAATTTCACGCGCTCCGATAAATCGCCTGCGGCAGTGGTCAACAGCAATGAAGATGTTCCCATGTCGAACACCGTTTTGAAAGATTCTATTTTTGTAAAAAAACAACATCTTTACTACCGTATTCAGTTTAGTGATATCCGGTTTATCAAGGCCGATAACGTATACTTAGAAGTGAATACCGTTGACAAGAAGTTCTTGGTACGCTCTCCCTTAAAGGATTATTTGGAAAAACTACCGAAAAACAAGTTCTATAGGGCCCATAAATCCTATATCGTAAATGTAGACCACATCGATGCAATCAATTCTAAGGATATCATGATAAAGGATACCTTGATACCGATTTCGAAAGATTTTAAAGAGTTTATCATTTCGGCAATGAATTCTTGAAAAAGGAAATATATATATCCCAGGGAATCATCATTGATGGTTCCTTTTTTTATTCATAAACAATCGCAAATTTCATTTGTTAATATACATCACGTTAAAATTTGATGATACGTTCAAGCTAAGGAGGACGAATAGCGGGAATTTCCCAAGAACTGTACCACAAAAAGGCAGATTATTAGGTGATGTGGAATTTTCGGGTAGTAGGAAACTAAAATAAAATGTTTCCGTCAACAATATAATGTAGGTCGAAAATGTGGACAGATCTGGTTTTTACAACAAGAATAACGTCCTACACAACAATGCTGAACGGTTCTGATCGACAAGTGGTATTTTTATTGTCGATGAACGGCACATACGGTAGCCTTACTTTTTTTTCCATGTTTTCGGGCGTATAAAGCCTTATGTAAGTGCTGTTATTTTGTTCCCGAGCTTTTGTTTAACTTTATGGATAAATGAACGGAATATTTAATTAAAATGAGTTAATTTGAATTGGCTACCGGTATGCATAATGGTAACGTTTTATGAGTATAAGACCCAAGGCCAAAAGCTGAATAGAATCTAGTAATAAATTAGCATAATGCTCTCTGATTTTGTTTCATTTCAAAATATGAACAACCTTTCATTCAAAAAAGCCCTTGTACTCTTGGCTGTATTTTTTCTAGCGGTAGCTCTACGCGCCCAAGAAGATGACAGTGAGAAAAACCCTTATCAGCGGTTTCAAGATATTGAGGCCGTCAATGAGCAGTTGAACTTCTTTTTTAATTCGCCCGACCTCTACCGTGAAAACTCTACCTAT
The DNA here is from genome assembly GCF_002211465.1 of Zobellia sp. OII3. NCBI lineage: Bacteria > Pseudomonadati > Bacteroidota > Flavobacteriia > Flavobacteriales > Flavobacteriaceae > Zobellia > Zobellia sp. OII3. Next base: position 216,979 of record NZ_MWRZ01000002.1, read on the forward strand.
GATTGGTTAGACCTTATCAATATCTACCTGAACGCGGCTATCAAAGAAGATAATGTCAAGGAAATTGAGTATTACAAGCTCATGCAGGCCAGAATTTATTACGATTTGGGCGACTACGATAAAAGTTTGGCCATTTCCAAAGAACTATATGTCGATAAGGAAGACCTTGATAACAATATGAAAAGCAAATTGTTGGATATCATGGATGACAACTACGGTCAGCTTACCATGTATACCGAACAAATTGAAATACGCAAAGAACAAAGGGAACTCGGTATTAACGAGAATGTCGCCTTCTATGATATCTATGCCAATTTGGGCATGTATAGAAAAGCCATGGAACATTATATTGATAATGTAAAGAAAACCATAGAAGAGAACGATTTTTATGCCCAAGCCGAATACTACAATAATCTAGGGAACTACTTAAGGTTGGATGAATCTGCGCCTACCGCCTTAAGCCATTACAAAAAAGCCAAAGGCTACATCGATGTTTTCTTGAACCTCATTACCCGAAAAAAATCGGATAAAGAGATAGAGAGCGCCAATCTTTTAAAGGGAATCATAGAAGGCAATATAGGCAAATGCCATGTGGAACTGGAGCAGTACAAAGATGCCATCCCACATTTGGAAAGTGCCATCAATACCTTGAAAAAATACAAAAGCAAAGAGCTCTCATCAGAAATTACCGAAAATAGTCTGGCCATTTCCGAATGCTATTTGCAGTTGGCCAACTATGAAAAGGCAACGGATTACCTAAGTGATAATCTTGAGACCAGAACGACCACTAACCTTTTGCGAAAAAACAGGTTGTTGGCCATGTATTACGAGAAAACGGAAGATTACAAGAACGCCGCCCTTTATTTTAAGAAGAACATTCGCGTGCGCGATTCTATATTGAACAACGAGTCGGAGCTGAGAAAGCAACAATTGGCAGCGGTAATGGGGCAGGATCTTGCGGTATCGCAAACCATGTTGGCCGAACAAAAGCGTGCTCTTGAAAAATCAAGAAACGATATGATGGCCAAGGACCGCAGTATCAACTTGGTACTTATTTCTTTATTGTTCACCTTGTTAGGTTTTGCCGGCTTGGTATATGCCTATTTGAAGAGTATAAAAAACCAACGACTGATTGCCGAACAGAAATATATCATTGAAAATTCCTTGGTAGAAAAAGATTCGCTCTTAAAGGAAATTCACCACAGGGTTAAGAATAACCTTCAAATGGTTTCCAGTTTGTTGAGCCTGCAGACCAAAAATACGAGGAGCAAGGCGGCCATTGAAGCCTTGGAAGAAGGAAAGAGTAGGGTGAAGGCCATGGCCTTGATCCATCAAAAACTATATCAAAACGAAGATTTGTCCGTTATTGAAATGCAGAGCTATATCGAGAGTCTGATCAATAGCGTGCAGTCGGTCTATAAAAAAGGGGGACACAATATCAATATCACGGTAGATGCCGAAGGTGTTGAACTCGATATTGACCGTGCCATTCCTTTTGGCCTCATGCTCAATGAGCTTGTTTCCAATTCCTTTAAGTATGCTTTCCCCGATAATGATGAAAACGGAAAAATCTACATCCACATTCGAAAAATCGGTGAAAAGGAAGGATATTTTGAATATTCCGATAACGGTATCGGTCTGCCGGATGACACCGATGAAAGGGCCAATTCATCCATGGGTATTAGGTTGATGAACCGCTTGGCCAACCAACTACAGACCACTTTGAACATTGACAAGACCGCCGAAGACGGTGTGCGTTATTGGTTTAATTTCTGTTAGAACTTTCTTTTTTTTGCGCTGCGCCTTACCATTACAGGATGTAATAATTTAGGAAAAAAGCGTTTCAAATAAACGCCCAAGACTTCGCCGCCGCCCATATACACTTCAAATTCTTCCTTTTCTATGGCCTTTACCATTTTCTGGGCAAAATCTTTAACCGTCATGCCATTGGCATTGTCGCTATCTTCACTTCCTCAATTCCTGAAGAGGCCCCGGTAATCCAAACAGTTTTGTGGTTTATGCTTGCCATTTTGGGTATTTAAGAGGTAAAATATAGCTAAATTTGAAGCGAATTATGCAGGCACACTATAAAAAATACATCCTAAATTTTAAGCGCCCGAGTGGAACTTCGCGGGGCGTACTGACCCAAAAGGAAACCTGGTTCCTTATTCTTCATGAGGATGGAAATTATGGAATAGGGGAATGTGGAATTTTAAGGGGACTGAGTATTGATGATGTTTCCGATTATGAGGAGCGATTAAAATGGACCTGTGAAAATATCCACTTGGGGAAAGAAGCGCTTTGGGAAGCCTTGATGGAATTTCCGAGTATACAATTTGGGGTAGAGCAGGCCTTTACCTCTCTTGAATCCAACAATCCATTTGTACTGTTTCCATCGGAATTTACGAACAAGTCCAGACCGATCGCCATTAATGGTCTTATTTGGATGGGAGATGAAAGTTTTATGCACGAACAAATCGCCCACAAATTGAGCGAGGGCTTCAAATGCATCAAAATGAAAATCGGGGCCATAGATTTTGATACGGAAATAGCCCTGCTATCATCCATCAGAAAAAAATATGACCCTTCGGAAATAGAATTAAGGGTAGATGCCAACGGGGCCTTTACCGCCGAAGATGCCTTGCACAAACTGAGTGTTTTAGGCCGGTTCTCTTTACATTCCATAGAACAGCCTGTAAAGCAGGGCCAATTTCAACTGATGCGCGATTTATGTGCCAAGACACCCTTGCCCATAGCCCTTGATGAAGAATTGATCGGGGTTTTCGGTGTAACGAAAAAGGAAGAACTCTTACAAACCATACAACCGCAATATATCATTCTGAAACCAAGTTTGGTCGGAGGCTATAGGGGCTGTAAAGAATGGATCGAAATTGCCGAAAGAATGCATATCGGCTGGTGGATTACAAGTGCCCTTGAAAGTAATGTGGGGCTGAATGCCATCGCACAGTGGACCTACACCTTGCAAAGCCCGATGCCACAAGGTTTGGGCACGGGAAGCCTGTATACTAACAACCTCGATTCGCCCTTAACGGTGCAAAAGGGACAGTTGTTCTATAGGGATAATAAAAAATGGAAAAGTAATTTAATTGAAGATTTATGTATATAGCACAAGCGTATAGAGGATTGAGTGATTCGTGGAGGTATGTTATCGGACTCCTGGTTGTTTTTTTTGTATGGCAATTTATAGGAGGTATTCCCTTGATTATTGCGCTTTTGGTCAAGGCCGATTCCCTTGCGGTTTTAGGATCTGGGGATATGGGCGTAATGGCCGATATTTTAGGGGCCAACACCCTGTTTTTCTTGATGTTGTTGACCTTTGTAATCGGTTTGATCGGCCTTTTTGCCTATGTGTCCTTGGTACATAAACAGAAAATCACCCAACTTACGACTTCGCGTAAGAAAATCGATTTTAAAAGGGTCTTCTTTGCTTTTATCGTTTGGGCCTTGATTTCCACGGCCTTTATCTCTGTCGATATCGTGCTTTCCCCGGAGAATTATGAATTCAATTTTAACTTGGAGCCGTTTTTAATCTTGGCAGTTATCGCCGTTTTGATGATTCCGCTACAGACGAGCATGGAAGAATACTACATGCGGGGCTATATGATGCAGGGGCTCGGCATTATGGCCAAGAACCGTTGGGTGCCTTTGTTCGTGACTTCCTTGCTTTTTGGGATCATGCACGTTTTTAATCCTGAAGTTGCGAAAATGGGCTATGGTATTTTAATTTTCTATATAGGCACAGGCTTTTTTCTCGGTATTATTACTTTGATGGACGAAGGTTTGGAATTGGCCTTGGGCTTTCATGCGGCCAACAACTTGACCGCAGCACTTTTGGTCACGGCCGATTGGACGGCTTTTCAGACCAACTCTTTGTACCGTGATGTTTCCGATCCTGTTTTAGGTTGGGATATTTTGGTGCCGGTCTTTGTCATCTATCCGTTATTACTTTATATGTTTTCCAAAAAGTACAAGTGGACCGATTGGAAGGAACGCCTAACAGGGGATGTGCCGTCAAAAGAGACATTTTTAGCCTTAAATAACGATAATGCAGACGTACAAGACCCTTCATCACCAATTTAAACTTAACGGATGTTCCTATTCCAAGGAAGAACTAAAGGAAGTTGCCTATAGTTTGGTAAAGGAAGGGGAGGCCTATGAACAAGCCATCGGCGATTTTCTTATCGATTGGTTGAACGATGCGCCCAGTCTAACCGTTCATACTTCGGGATCAACGGGAAAGCCCAAGCCTATAAGTTTGCAAAAGCAACATATGGTAAATTCGGCCCGTGCTACGGGCGCGTTCTTTGAGCTCCAACCTGGCGACACGGCCCTGCTATGTCTTCCCGCCAGTTATATTGCCGGTAAGATGATGTTGGTCCGCGCCATGGTCTTAGGGCTTTCCCTTGATTGTGTTCACCCATCCTCCAAACCATTGACGGAAACCTCGGCTTCGTATGACTTTATAGCCATGGTTCCCCTGCAGTTTGCAAATTCCTTGAATGAACTTGACGGGGTGAAAAAACTTATTGTTGGGGGCGCACCGGTTTCCTATAAATTGAAACAAAGCTTTCTTAAAGCGGCGCAGCGTACCAAGGTCTACGAAACCTATGGTATGACGGAAACCATAACCCACATAGCGGTGAAGCCCTTATTGGCAGAACTGATCGAATCGAATATAGATTTGGACGTTTTCACGACCTTGGCCGATGTTAGTGTTACCACGGATGAAAGGGGCTGCTTGGTAATCGATGCGCCATTGGTATCCAATGAAACCATCCATACCAATGATATGGTTCGCTTAACTTCGGAAAAGACTTTTAAGTGGTTGGGGCGCCTTGATAATGTCATTAACTCCGGGGGTGTAAAATTATTCCCTGAACAGATAGAGGCCAAGCTGGCCTCGATTATGGAAAACCGTTTTTTTGTGGCCGCCCTGCCCGATGAAGTATTAGGTCAAAAATTGGTTTTGCTAGTGGAAGGAGTTCAAGAAACGGCGCAATTAAGAAATAAGATTGCGAATCTTACATCCCTTAAAAAGTTTGAAGTGCCCAAGGAAATTTTTACCGTGGAGGCCTTTGTAGAAACCTCTAGTGGAAAAATAAAAAGAAAGGCAACCCTAAACAAGGTCGCCTTATAACATCTTGGCTATAGAAATGGGGTTATACTTGTATAACACCCAGGTTAAACTCCTTTTCAATAGGGGCATGGTTGGCCGCCTCGATTCCCATAGAAATCCATTTACGGGTATCCAAAGGGTTTATTACCGCATCGGTCCATAAACGGGAAGCCGCGTAATAAGGCGAAACCTGATTATCATACCTACTTTTGATTTTATTGAAAAGCTCGGCTTCTTTCTTTTCGGTAATCGTTTCCCCTTTTTTCTTGAGCGAGGCCTTTTCAATTTGCAAAAGTACTTTAGCGGCAGAATTTCCGCCCATAACGGCAAGTTCCGCACTTGGCCAAGCTACTATAAGCCTTGGGTCATAAGCCTTTCCGCACATGGCGTAGTTTCCGGCACCATAACTATTGCCGATAACGATAGTGAATTTCGGAACTACGGAGTTACTTACGGCATTTACCATTTTCGCCCCATCCTTAATGATACCGCCATGTTCACTTTTGCTTCCTACCATAAACCCGGTAACGTCTTGCAGGAAGACAAGTGGGATTTTCTTCTGGTTGCAATTGGCAATAAAGCGGGTGGCCTTATCCGCGGAATCGGAATAGATGACCCCGCCGAACTGCATTTCCCCCTTTTTTGTCTTTACGACCTTGCGTTGGTTCGCCACTATACCTACGGCCCAACCATCAATCCTGGCATAGCCCGTTAAAATGGTTTTACCGTAACCTTCTTTGTATTCTTCAAATTCGGAATTGTCAACCAGGCGTTTTATAATTTCGCCCATATCATACTGATCCGTTCTGGAGCCGGGTAGAATGCCGAAAATATCATCGGGATTTTCCTTGGGTTTTACCGCCTCTTTTCTATTGTATCCGGCCTTGTCAAAATCACCGATTTTGTCCATGATGTTCTTAATGGTATTCAGGGCATCGGCATCATCTTTGGCCTTGTAATCGGTTACGCCGCTTATTTCACAATGGGTAGTGGCCCCTCCCAAGGTTTCATTGTCTATGCTTTCGCCAATAGCGGCTTTCACCAGATAGCTTCCGGCCAAGAAAATGCTTCCTGTTTTATCTACGATCAGTGCCTCGTCGCTCATGATGGGCAAATAGGCCCCGCCGGCCACACAACTGCCCATGACCGCTGCAATTTGGGTAATTCCCATACTGCTCATTATCGCATTGTTCCTGAAAATTCGGCCAAAATGTTCTTTATCTGGGAAAATTTCATCCTGGAGGGGAAGGTATACTCCCGCACTATCTACCAAATAGATAATGGGCAAGCGGTTTTCCATGGCGATTTCTTGGGCCCTAAGGTTTTTCTTGCCCGTTATGGGAAACCAGGCACCCGCCTTTACCGTGGCATCGTTCGCAACCACAAGACATTGCTTCCCGGAAACGTATCCCATTTTAATGACCACTCCGCCAGAAGGGCAACCGCCATGTTCTTCGTACATGCCATCGCCCACAAAGGCACCTATTTCAATACTGTCCTTGTCTGCGTCCAAGAGGTAGTCTATACGCTCACGGGCCGTCATTTTTCCTTGGGCGTGCTGTTTTTCGATGCGTGCTTTTCCTCCTCCAAGTTTTACTTGGGCCAAGCGCCTTTTAAGGTCGCTTAGTAGTAATTTGTTATGGTCTTCGTTCTTGTTGAATTTTATATCCATTTTTTTACCTTGACTTTTCAATGCTTAAAGATAAGGAGTAAAATTGTTTACATTTGAAAAAATCGAAAATCATATGGTACAAGAAATACGATGGGGAATTGTTGGTTTGGGAAGTATAGCTCACACCTTTGCGAAAGATTTGGCCCTGGTTACGGGCGGAACCTTGACCGCGGTGGCATCTAGAAGCCTTGAAAAAGCAAAGGCATTTGCCGGTGAATATGGGGTGGCCCATACTTTTGATACTTACGATGCCCTGTTTGAAAGTAAGGAGGTAGACGTGGTTTATATAGCAACCCCGCACACCTCACATGAAGCCTTGAGCATACGTGCCATGGAAAATGGTAAACATGTGCTCTGCGAAAAACCGATGGGGGTGAACCCAGATCAGGTAGCGCGCATGATTGCCGTGGCCGAAAAGAACAAGGTGTTTTTAATGGAGGCGCTTTGGAGCCGTTTTAATCCATCGATACGGAAAGCGAAACAACTAGTGGAAAGCGGTGAAATTGGTTCTGTAGGTTTTGTTCATGCCGATTTTGCCTTTTATGCCCTGAACAGGGATCCCGATAACCGACTGCTCAACCCTGATCTGGCCGGTGGCTCTTTGCTCGATATAGGAATCTATCCCATTTTTCTGTCCTATTTACTGTTGGGCATGCCAAAAAACATACAAGCTTCGTCGCATTTATACAAGACGGGGGTAGAAATGCAGACCTCAATGATCTTTGATTATGAAGGCGCGCAGGCCATTCTGTATAGCGGATTAAATTCCAAATCTGAAATGAAAGCCGAGATTTCGGGAAGTGAAGGCAGTATTTTTTTATCGCCGCGATGGCATGAGGCACAGGGGTATTCTATAGAAAAGGAGGGTGAATTGGTCGATTACAATTTGCCTACCAAGGGTAAGGGATACACTTATGAAATTGAGGAAGTACACAGCTGTTTGGCTTCCGGCAAGGTGCAAAGTTCGATGTGGAGCCATCGCAATAGTGTCGATTTGGCCCGGCTTCTTTATGAGGTGCGGCAAAAATCAAACATTATTTTTCCTTTCGAACAACAAAAAGAGGGCGTGTAGCCTTGAAATACCCTAAAAATTACGATATTTGAAGTTACCAAAATCGAAACCGAAAAACCATGGGAATGAATAAAAATACCGTATTGGCCTGGGCCACTTTTATAATGATTTTTGTGGGCTTGGCCCTAATCGCTTTAGGAGCCTTTAGATACGATGAAGTAGCAGGATGGGGCTTTGCCTCCGTAGGCATAGGATTCTTTGCTATTGCTTGGGTATTCAACGCACTTAAAGGACGGGTTTAGTCCACTCTTTTTAATATCCTCTAAAACACTTAAAACCATTATATGTCTGACGATAAGAAAGTGATTTTCTCCATGTCGGGGGTCACTAAAACCTATAAGAACGCGAATACACCTGTTCTTAAGAATATATACCTAAGTTTTTTCTATGGTGCCAAGATTGGTATTTTAGGTCTAAACGGGTCGGGTAAATCAACCTTGTTAAAGATCATTGCGGGAGTTGACAAGAATTTTCAGGGCGATGTCGTTTTCTCCCCAGGATATAAAGTCGGTTACCTTGAACAAGAACCGGAGTTGGACGAAAACAAAACCGTGTTGGAGATTGTCAAGGAAGGCGTTAGCGAAACCGTGGCCATACTTGACGAGTACAACAAAATCAACGATATGTTCGGTCTTCCTGAAGTATATGAAGATGCCGATAAGATGCAGAAGTTAATGGATAAGCAGGCCGAGCTTCAAGATAAGATCGACGCTTCCAATGCCTGGGAATTGGACACGAAATTAGAAATCGCCATGGATGCCCTTCGCACCCCGGAGCCCGATAAAAAAATCGGGGTACTGTCCGGAGGGGAAAGAAGGCGTGTGGCCCTTTGCCGCCTATTGCTTCAAGAACCCGAAATATTATTGCTCGATGAGCCTACCAACCACCTTGATGCCGAATCGGTACATTGGTTGGAACATCACTTGGCCCAATATAAAGGTACGGTCATTGCCGTTACCCACGACCGGTACTTCTTGGATAACGTAGCGGGATGGATATTGGAATTGGACCGAGGTGAAGGTATTCCCTGGAAAGGAAACTATTCAAGTTGGTTGGATCAAAAATCAAAACGCCTGGAGCAGGAGAGCAAGACGGCCTCTAAACGACAAAAAACCTTGGAGCGCGAGCTGGAATGGGTACGTCAGGGAGCGAAAGGACGTCAGACCAAACAAAAGGCGCGTTTGAAGAATTACGACAAGTTGATGAGCCAAGATCAAAAACAACTTGACGAAAAACTTGAAATTTATATTCCGAACGGACCGCGATTGGGCACGAACGTGCTTGAAGCGAATGGCGTTAGTAAGGCCTATGGCGACAAGTTATTGTACGAGGACCTGAACTTTAAATTACCACAAGCGGGTATCGTGGGGGTTATTGGCCCGAATGGGGCCGGTAAGACGACAATTTTTAGAATGATCATGGGAGAGGAAACTCCTGATAAAGGTGATTTTCAAGTGGGCGAGACCGCTAAAATCGCCTATGTAGACCAAAGTCATTCGAATATAGATCCCGAAAAAACCATTTGGCAAAACTTCAGTGATGAGCAAGAGCTTATTATGATGGGCGGTCGTCAAGTGAATTCAAGGGCCTATTTAAGTAGGTTCAATTTTTCAGGAAGTGAACAGAATAAAAAAGTAAGTATGCTTTCCGGTGGTGAGCGTAACCGACTCCACTTGGCCATGACCCTAAAGGAAGAAGGTAATGTATTACTTTTGGATGAGCCTACCAACGACCTAGATGTTAATACCTTACGAGCCTTGGAAGAAGGTCTGGAAAACTTTGCAGGCTGTGCAGTGGTGATTTCCCACGACCGTTGGTTCCTAGATCGTATCTGTACCCATATCCTGGCCTTTGAAGGCGATTCACAGGTCTATTTCTTTGAAGGTTCCTTCTCCGATTACGAAGAGAACAAGAAAAAACGATTGGGAGGGGATTTGATTCCGAAACGTATTAAGTACAAGAAATTGATTCGATAGATAAAATCGATTTTAAGGAAAAAAGCTCTTGAAAATTTTTCAAGAGCTTTTTTTTATACTCGAAACGTATTTTAATAATCAGCCTTAGGGTACCAATCCAACTGGATCACTTCGATATTGGGATCAGCAGCATTGACCAATTGTTTGAATTTAGAAACATCGCTTACATCGGGCTTACCTCTGTAATGGTAAGGGTAGACCTGTTTGGGTTTGAATTCCAATACGGCATCGGCAGCGCTTTCAGGGGTCATGGTATAGGGAAGGTTCATACAAATAAAGGCCTTATCGATATACTTAAGGCTTCGCATTTCAGGAATGTCTTCCGTATCGCCAGAAAAATAGATACGTTGGCCATCGATACTCAAAAGATAGCCATTACCACGGCCTTTCTCGTGAAACTTTAGGGCCTCCTTCCTTAGGTTGTACATTGGTATGGCTTCAATCGTAATTCCGTAGCGTTCCTTGCTGTCGCCGTTGTTCAATACATCAATCTGAGGGGTAAAGACATCGGGTATTTTGTCGGCTACGGCTTGGGGCACTATAATTTTTGCTTTATCCGTGCCCAAAGCTTTTAGGGTCTCTAGGTCAAAATGGTCGCCATGGATGTCGGTTATCAATATGAGGTCGGGCGATTTATGGCCTTTGAACATGTCTATGCCTCCTACAGGGTCTATATAGACCGTTATATTGTTCCATTCCAAGACAGCGGTAGCGTGCTCAATAGGGCTTATCGTTACTTTGGAAGGTACATTTTCCGCCATAGCGGGAACCGAGGCCGTTTCATTGGCCTCTGATAGGGCTTTTTGATCCGGGGCGACTTCTTTTTTATTCTCTTTACACCCAAGAGTAAGGATGCTTGCACTAATCAATACAAATAGTATACGCTTCATGGTGTTTTAGGTTTATAGGGTTAATTGCATTTTAATATTGCTTCGTGTGTATTCAAGGTTTTCTTCAATGGGAACTTCTACAAAACCAAACTTTTTATAGATGTGCAGGGCGTTGTTCAATTTGGTGTTTGAATATAGAATCAAACGGCGCAAAGACTTTTTCTTTGAGAAGTCCAATACATGCGACAAGAGTTTTTGTCCAATTTTATGACCGCGATAGTTGGGATCTACTGCCATTTTTCCCAATTCAAAGGTAGTGGGGCCGGCAGGAAGTAATGCACAACACCCTACGATATCGTTTTCCTTTTTTGCAAAAAAGATGTAACCTCCTTTATCGATTATGCTTGCTTCGCAGTTTTCCAATAAATAGGTGTCCAGCGGTTCTACCGCAAAAAACTCTTCGATCCATTTCAGGTTCAAGTCCCTAAATGCCGAGGCGTACAGAGGATTAAAAGGTACTATTTCCATTTCAGTTATAAGAAGGTGATATATAGATGTATTTAAAATTAAGGTTTCGTAAGGATTTATTTTCTTTAATAAACGATTTTTTTACATTAAAAAATCTAAAAATTAAAACTTATCGTATATACACCGATACAAACAAATAAATTCTTATTAGAAATAAATCTTAACATTATGACTGAAACAAAAAGTAACAATGGTTTGAAGGTGCTGGCAGGCTTGCTAGGTGTGGTACTTTTGGGTACCATCATCTATACCGTTAGTCTATATCAAGAAAAGAAAAAGAACGAAACTGCACTTACACAAGAAAAAGAGTTGGTTGTTGAAGACTTGAATAGTTTAAAGTCTGAATACGACAAAGCTATTTTGGAAAGCAATGCAACCAATGAAGAGTTGGTATCCGCAAGGGACAACATTGCAAAATATATCGACTCTGTAAAAAGTATGAAAGCCGATATTTCTTCTTTGTCTAGATATAGAAGACAAGTTAGCATCTTAAAGCAAGAAAGGGAGCAATTGTTAAAGCAGGTAGATTCGCTTACCAAATCGAACACGCTTATTGCCATGCAAAGGGACAGTACTTATACTGAACTAGAGAAGCAAACTGTTTTTAACGATTCTTTGGTTGTTCAAAATACGCAATTGGCCGACGTTGTTGAAAAGGGATCTGCACTTAACCTATCTAAATTCAGTGTTGACGCCGTTAAGGAACGTAGCAGTGGTAAATTGGTTTCTACGTCAAGAGCAAAAAGAACCGATAAATTCAAAATCTGTTTTACGGTTGCCGATAACGTAATCGCCCAAGCTGGAGACAGGGAATTCTTTATTGAAGTTCTTGACCCACAAGGTAACGTTTTAGGGGAAAGCTATTCTAAAACCAATGATTCCGGCGCATCTGTAACTTACAGCAAAGGAACTGGCTTCTACTACGAAAACAAATCATTGGACGTTTGTGATTACATCAGTAAGCCTGCGGGAGACTTCAAAGAAGGAAACTACATGGTCAACGTTTATGATGATAGACTTAAGTTGCTAGGAACTTCTAAGTTCACATTGAAATAATAAACACTACCATTTATATAAGAAAAGGGGCAATCTTAACAGATTGCCCCTTTTTATTTGTACACTTTTCTAAGTCCAACTTATTTAAGGCTACCTACCATATCGGCGGGTTTTACCCATTCGTCATAATCTTCGGCGGAAACATAACCGAGGTTAATGGCTTCTTCTTTTAAAGTGGTTCCGTTCTTATGGGCCGTATTGGCAATTTCGGCAGCTTTATAGTAGCCGATTTTTGTATTCAAGGCCGTAACCAACATCAAGGAATTGTTTAAAAGCTCTTTGATAACTTCGTGGTTAGGCTCTATACCGGCCGCGCAGTTAACGTCAAAGCTCACACAGGCATCGCCGATCAATTGGGCGGATTGTAGGATGTTGGCGGCCATCATAGGTTTGAATACGTTCAATTCGTAGTGTCCTTGGGTACCTCCGACTGAAATCGCTACATCGTTCCCCATGACTTGGGCACATACCATGGTCATTGCTTCACATTGCGTCGGGTTAACCTTTCCGGGCATAATGGAACTTCCCGGTTCGTTGGCGGGAATTATAATTTCACCGATACCTGAACGAGGTCCAGAGGCCATCATACGGATATCGTTGGCTATTTTGTTCAATGATACGGCTAGTTGTTTTAAGGCGCCGTGGCTCTCTACAATGGCATCATGTGCCGCAAGGGCTTCAAACTTGTTCTCGGCGGTACGGAAGGGCATACCGGTGAACTCGGCAATGTATTTCGCAACAAGAACATCATAACCCTTTGGGGTATTCAAACCGGTTCCGACAGCAGTTCCCCCTAAAGCCAATTCGCTTAGGTGATCAAGAGTATTGTTCAAAGCTTTCAAGCCGTGGTCCAATTGTGAAACATAGCCCGAAAATTCCTGTCCCAGGGTTAGGGGAGTGGCATCCATAAGGTGCGTACGACCGATCTTTACCACATTGGCGAACTCTTTGGATTTTTTGTCTAAAGTATCACGAAGCTGGGTAATACCCGGGATGGTCGTCTCTACAATTTTCTTGTAAGCGGCTATATGCATTCCCGTTGGGAAGGTATCGTTCGATGATTGTGATTTGTTGACATCGTCGTTAGGCTGAATCGTTTTTTCGCCTTCGCCAATTTTTTTTCCGGCAATTTCATGGGCGCGGTTGGCAATCACTTCGTTAACGTTCATATTGCTCTGTGTTCCCGACCCGGTTTGCCATATCACCAATGGAAATTGGTCATCAAGCTTTCCTTCTAGAATCTCGTCGCAGACCTGGGCGATCAAATCCCTTTTTTCTTGGGCAAGAACGCCAAGCTCGGCATTGGCATAGGCCGCCGCTTTTTTAAGGAAGGCAAAACCGTAGACTACATCCAAGGGCATAGAGGCAGAAGGCCCGATTTTAAAATTATTACGGGAACGCTCTGTTTGTGCACCCCAGTATTTATCACTTGGAACCTGTACTTGGCCCATAGTGTCCTTTTCTATTCTAAAGCTCATTTCTGGTAGTATTACGTTAGATGACAAAGGTAGCATTTCACCATTTTATTTCGTCTTCGTAAGTTTAAAAATTTAGATTTTTCAACTTCTTCCATTTTTTTTGATTTCCATTTGCAATTATCATTCTTTCTAAAGTATCTTTGTATAGCAAAATTTAGCACATGGAATTTGATCAGTACCTTGGATTTTTAGCTTTCTTAACCATTTTAACCATCGGTTTTTGGTTGATGATTTTTTTATTGACCTTTGTAGTACCTTATTGGTTAGGGGGAAATATTATGGAACTCTATAAAGAGTGGAGAGAAAAGAAAAGAGCTAAACGTAGCGCATAGTTGCGTTTTTACATAGAAAAAGCAGGAAAACGAATATTCGCTTTCCTGCTTTTTTGTGCCCTTGATCGAATAAAAAAATCCCCGCTAACATTAAATTAGCGGGGATTTTTTATTGAGCCTATTCTCTTTTTAACCTTCCATTTCATCTTCTCCACCACCGTTCTCATTTCCACCTCTACCATTTTTACGGTCTCGGTCTTTAGACTGGTTGATCCTATACCTGAAAGAGAGGTTTATTGATCTGGGCCTAAACTGGAATTCGCTTCTAGAGCTAAAGTCGTCGGAAACGGTGTAAGATTGTCTTTTCCTTGAATTCAAAAGGTCACTTACATTTAGCGATACGGTGCCTTTATCTTTCATAATGTCTTTGCTGAACGCCAAGTTTAAAGACAGCATACCCTTGGTCTCCGTCTGTGAATTTTGACGTGGCCCCATATAAAAGGCATTGGTTTGCCATTCTATTTTCTCGGGCAGACTTACTTTTGAGCTGAAACGGGCAAACCAACTTGTGTTATCCGTTCCATAATCCGTTCCGTTATGTTCCCCTTCACTTGAAAATTGGAAGAAGTTGACACTACCATTTAAACGCAACCATTTTTTTGGATTGTACAGCACACCGGCTTCGGCGCCTATTCTTTCGTTTGAGGATAAATTAATGGGTAAAGACCTAATGATTCGTACACTGTCCGTTGTGGTCTGCCCAGTGGCTTCCTGAATGTACTCAAATGAATTGGTCTCACGCTTATAATAAACCGAGGAAGTAAGAGTAAGCTTGTCCCAACGCTTTAGGTAGCCTAGATCAAACGAATTTGAATAGGCTGGGTCTAAATCTGGATTTCCCTGAAAAATATTGGCTCTACTGGCCCTAGATGGAAAGGGATTTATAAAACGCCCTCTAGGTCTATTGATCCTTCTATTGTAACCTAAAGAAATGTTTTCCATCTCCCCAATTTCAAATATAAGGTTGAGGGTAGGGAAGAGGCCTAAGTAGTTTTTATCAAAATTTAAATCGACATCTTCTCCTAAGGCATCCTCAATGGCAGATGTATCAAAATCTGAGGTGACCTCTCCTTTTAGTTGTGTGTTTTCCAATCGTAACCCGGCCAAGAAAGAAAATTTACCGAATTTATTACCGTATTGGGTGTACAGGGCATTTACATTTTCTTGGTAAGTGAATTTATTGGTCAAATCTTCATTTGTAACAAATTGATTGGTAGACCTGTTTAACGAGTCAAGTTTATAATCTGTAATCTCTCTTTCAAAAGTACCCCTATAGCCTACTTCAAACTGGGCGTCTCCCATGGGGAGCACGTAATCGGCCTGTACGAGATATTCGTCGTCAATTTCATTCTGATAGATACTTTCAAGCGTGTTTAAACTTGTATTAGGAAAGGTGTTATTGTCATCAATGGTAGAATTCTCTACTTCGTCACCATTGGAATACTGTAAATCTGCTGTGAGCTTTTGGCCATCGTCATCGATATTGTTCACATAATTTAATGAGAACTGGTAGTTCTCTTCATCTTCAAGTTCTATTTCCTCCCTGAAACTTTTTCTCGTTAAAAGTCCGCTCTCAAAATAGTCACTATAATTTTCGGTTAGGTCGTCCCCATCTTGAAAACGCATAAAGAAACTTCCTGTAAGCGAGGACTTTTCATTAAAGAAATATTCAACGCCAAAATTATTGTTGAAACCTTTGCCCGAGCGGGTATAATCGCGGTTTTCGTTAATTTGATCGTATTGGCCGTCGTTGTACGAGTTTTCATAAAAGGCATGACCGGGCGATTCATTATATCTGTAGCCCAAGGTATTGAAAACATTGAATTTATTTGTTCTTAAATTGGCATTGACCGACATGCTGCTTTGTGAAGGGTATCCTATGTTTACGCTTACCGAACCGTTAAAACCTAGGGTTTTTTCCCGCTTTAAAACAATGTTCAAGATACCGGCGGTACCCTCTGCATCATACCTCGCCGACGGGCTTGTTATGACCTCTACCTTTTCTATGGCATCGGCGGGCAGTTCCCTTAGGGCGTCCGTAGAACCAAAACCGGCCAAGGCCGAAGGTTTCCCATTGATAAGGATTCTTACGTTTTCATTCCCCCGTAAACTAATGGCTCCTTCCACGTCTACATTTACCGAAGGAACATTGTTGAGGGCGTCGCTAATGGTCGCCCCACTAGTGGTAAGGTCTTTACCTATATTGTAGATTTTTTTGTCGAGGCGGACTTCAACGGTGGTTTTTTCGCCGACCACTTCTACGCCTTCCAATTGTGCCACGTCAAGGGCCAATTTTACCGTACCCAAATCGGTAGATTCCTTTAGGAGTTGGTTAGGTAGTTTGTAAGTTTTATAGGAGATATATTCAACACTGATGTTGTATTTTCCGGGAAGGGTCTCAACAGAGAATTTACCGTCGATATCAGTGATGCCCCCCGTAACTTTTTCAGGGTTATCGACGCTTTGAAGTACTAAAGTAGCGTATTCAAGTGGATCGCCATTGTCTTTGTCCAATACCGTTCCGGTGATTTTTATGGGCTGCCGTTCTTGACCTTGGGGCCGCTGCGGCCGTTGTGCGAATGCGTTTATCGATAACAGTAACAGGGTGATCAAGAAGGTTTTTCTCATGTCAGTCTTTAGATTTTTTTTTCTTTCGTTTTTTCTCCCGTTTCTTTTCCTTTTGTGTCTTTTGAAGTCCCTTTTTCTGCATTTCTACAAAAGCCTCATATTTTTCAATGGGCAAACCGGCCTTCAGTTCTTCGTCTTGGGCCTTGGTGATTTTTTCCATACCCTCGCGCATTTGCTCGGGACTTAGCTCAAGAATCTGCATTTCAATTCGTTTTTGCAGATACTTTTTCAATACGGAACTCATTACGGCCGATTCAAATTCGTTTAGCTCCAAGGCTTGGGCTATACCGGGCATTTCGTCATTAACGATTTGCTCGGCAGTTTTGGGCTCGGGGGCTTTTGGTGTTTCCTGAACTTGAGGGATGGCACTTCGTTGCCTTCCATAACCATAACCTCCGCCACCATAGCCGTATCCACCGCCGCCATAACCGTATTGGGCCACTAGCTCGGGACTTGTAAACAATAGAACAAAAAGTAAAATAACGTATGGGATATTGTTTTTCATGACGATATCAGGGTGTAAGATTATATTTTTATAGAATGGTTTAACCTTGCTTTGGTTAAAGCTTTGTTAAAATAATAACGCAACAAATGTACCAAATTCTCAAGAGTGAAAATATACTAAAAAATAATGTAGGCATCCACTTGATTTCTAGTGAAATACCTACTTTTTATTTTTTAGGAAAGAACGATATTCTTAAAGGATATCTTCCACCAATTTTGGGGGGCGGCCGATTACCGCTTTCCCGCCGTTCACTACTATGGGGCGTTCTATGAGTTTAGGGTGAAGGATCATGGCATCTAGAATTTCTTCTTGCGACAAAAGCTTGCCCCTATAGTTCTCCTTCCAAATAGCCTCATTTTTTCTGACCAACATTTCCGGGGTGATACCGAGGCAATCCAGTACTTTGCGAAGCTCTTCCTTGCTGGGTACGTCCTCCAAGTATTTTATGACCTCAAATTCCTTGCCCGATTGTTCGAGTATATGTAGTCCTTCTCGTGATTTTTGGCATCTAGGGTTGTGATATATCTTTATCATCGTAATACTATCTTATAGCTAATTTGTTGTTGTAATCAATCTTCTTCTTTTTGGCCCATCATCATAAGGTAAGCTTTTAGAAAAGCATCGATATCTCCGTCCATTACGGCATCGACATTACCTGTTTCTTGACCGGTACGCACATCCTTAATAAGCTTGTAAGGATGCATTACATAGTTGCGTATTTGCGACCCCCATTCAATTTTCATTTTAGAGGATTCGATTTCTTGCCGTGCCTCCATTTTCTTCCGAAGTTCGATTTCGTAGAGTTGCGACTTCAACATTTTCATGGCCGTAGCCCTGTTGTCGTGCTGACTCCTTGAATCTGAGCAAGAAATCTGTATGCCCGTAGGATGGTGCACCAGTTGTACCTTGGTTTCCACCTTGTTTACGTTCTGACCACCGGCCCCACTAGACCGTGCGGTGGTAATGGTTATATCTGCAGGGTTTACGTCAATTTCAATACTGTCGTCCACTAAGGGGTATACGTATACCGAAGCAAATGAGGTGTGCCGTTTGGCATTGCTGTCGAAAGGGGAGATACGCACTAATCGGTGCACCCCGTTTTCGCCTTTTAACCATCCGAACGCAAAGTCACCTTCTATCTCTAGGGTTACGGTCTTTATACCCGCAACATCCCCTTCTTGATAATTGAGCTCCTTTATTTTGTATTTGTTCTTTTCGGCCCACATCATATACATACGCATGAGCATAGAGGCCCAATCGCAACTTTCGGTACCACCGGCACCGGCCGTAATCTGCAGAACAGCCGAAAGTTCATCCCCTTCCTCCGAAAGCATGTTTTTGAACTCGAGCTTCTCTAACTGGTTAATGGCCTTTTCGTACTGGGCGGCAACCTCGGTTTCAGTGACTTCCCCTTCCTGAAAAAATTCCATCAAAATTTCTAAGTCGTCAACCAGTGTTTTGGCGGTATTGTAATCATCCACCCACTGCTTTTTAGACTGTATGAACTTCATATGGGCTTGGGCTTCCTGGGGATTGTCCCAGAAATCCGGAGCCAAGGTCTTCTCTTGTTCGTTTTCTATTTCAATAAGCTTGGCATCGACGTCAAAGATACCTCCTTAACGCACCAAGGCGATCTTGAAGACCCTTAAACAGGTCCGTAGTAATTGTCATTGTATTTTATTTTCATACAAAAATACTACTCTTTTTTATCTATTCTGCAGTAAATTTTCGAATGTTTATGATAGGGGACAAACACGGGTTTGTTGATCGGCCAATGCCCTGCACTCAGGTTTTTTATACTGAAATCCTTATTGTTGGTCTTGGCTGTTCACCTGAACGGAATGAACGGTTTGGTTCTTTCCCGAGGTGTATACAACACCCTTTAACGGAGAGCAATCTGAGTAGTCTTTGCCGTGCGCAACCTTAATGTGATCGGTTGCTGCCAAAATATCATTGGTAGGGTCAAAACCGATCCAGCCGGCATAGGGGATATAGGCTTCTGCCCATGCGTGCATTTGTGAATCCCCAAAATAACCGTTTCCTTGATGTAGATAACCCGAAACATATCGGGCAGGAATACCGTTTGTCCTTGCTAAAGCACAAAACAAATGGGTGAAATCTTGACAAACCCCTTGACGGATATCCAATACTTCATCTAATGTGGTGTGTACATCTGTTGCCGTAGTGTTAAATTGAATATAGCGGTAAGTATAACTATTAAGGGCCATTAGGTTGTCGAAAATAGAATTGCCCCAATCAAATTCGAACAAAATGTTTTTAGTGTAGGGAATATGAGTGTAAGGGGTTGTTTTTAGGAAGGCCTCGTAATCGACTCTAAAATTTAGCCCCTGAATTTTTTCAATCGACTTTGATTTATCGGCTTCAGGTGTAAAATCGAAGGGGTTGATTTCTTTTTTTATTAGTCTGAATCGGGCTTCAAAGGCAATTTGTTCAAACTTTTGTTTCATATGGACACGTATGGTCTTAAAGCCATATCCGTTTATGGAAAATTCAAATTTGGGGCCGATAGAAGAATCAAAGTCGATTCCGATGAATTGCTGTGATTCATTTTCTTCCGGGATGACCAAAAATTGCCAATAGGCCTCATGTACCGATTCTTCATAGGTGTTTTGGGCTTTATAGGTAATAAAATATTCTAATGGCATATAAATTTGGTTAAACTAGTTAAGGGTACTGTTTATGTTCGGTCTTGATATGAGTTGAGCGGGGGTGGGAATCAGTAGCTAAAAAATTCTTCTTCCATTTTTTGACTTATTTCATAAAGACTGTCCAAGGTATTGTCAATGACCGATTGAATGTCTTTTTCTATTTCTATTATACATTTAAACTCATATTCCGCCTTTACCTTGGCAACTAAAAAAGCTGTAGAGTCACGATCTATTTTTTTATTGGGGTCTAAAATTTGCATATGTTTAAACACTTGGTTTAAACTGTTCATAATTGACCGGGGGCAATCGGGGTTGAGGATCAAAAATTCCAAAGTAGATATACTGCTCGGGGTTTTTTTGTAGTACCGGCGCATCATATCATAAGACTCCGTACATTTCAAAAGGGTAGTCCACTCAAAACTATTTTTAAATTTGTCCCCATAGCTGCCCTGTGCCTTTAGTGCGTCGTTGCTCTTGGCATTGATGATACGTATAATTTGTGTGGCCCGCTCGATATTGGCGCCCATCATGATTATGGCGTAAATCTCATCGTGCATGAGCGTACTTCTTACCTTTCCCCTCAATATAGCGGACATCTCTGTAACGTTAAGGGTGAAGTCGTGAAGCCCATTTTTTGTATAGACCTTAGGGTCGTATTTTGAGATGAAGTGGTAAAACTTATTGATAGATTCGTATAGCTCAGTGGAAATGAGGTCTCGGGCACTATTGGCATTTTCCCGTACGCTTCTCACGTTATTTATAATGGAAGAAGGATAATTCGGGTCCAACCCTATCTTATACAGCACTTTTTCTTCACTGTGTACGATGGATTCGTCCTCTATGGGGTCACCTATCATATTGAGCATGGAACGTAAGACGAATTGCCGTGATTGCGAAAGTTGGTTAGGGGCATCCAGGGATGAAAAATAGTTGACCCGAAGATACCGGGCAATGTGCTCTGAACGTTCAATATAGCGTCCCATCCAGAAAAGGTTATTGGCGACTCGTGCTAGCATAGGCAATTTTTAAATATTAGTCCGTATTAGGGTTGTGAACCTTGTGTTCGAGTAAATTTTTTATTGCGTTCCCATTAAGTTTTTAAAACCCAAGTGTCTTTGGATCCCCCACCCTGTGATGAGTTGACGATCAAGTTGCCCCTTTTTAAGGCTACTCGGGTCAAGCCTCCTTTCAGGACGAATTCCTTGTCCTTTCCCAAAACCGTAAACGTTCTTAAGTCTACATGCCGTTGTTCAAAAGATTCGGTTTTATCGATATAAGTAGGGTGAACCGAAAGAGACATAATAGGTTGTGCTACATACTTTCTTGGATTTAAAAGAATTTCCGCCTTGACGACTTCTATTTCCTTTTTGCTAAGTCGGTTTCCAATAGAGATACCATAACCACCGGCTTCGTCCACTGGTTTTATGACTAGGTTTTCTATATGTTCCAAAACGTACTTTAATTCTTTGGGTCTACTGCAATGGTAGGTGTGCACATTGTTGAGAATGGGTTCTTCGTTTAGGTAATACCTTATGATTTCAGGCATATAGGTGTATACCGCCTTGTCATCGGCAACACCGGTCCCCGGGGCATTGGCCAAAGTTACATTGCCTTTTTTGTAAGCGGCAAATAGGCCCGGTACGCCTAGGGAAGAATCAGGCTTGAACTCTAATGGATCGATAAAGGCATCGTCGATTCTTCGGTATATTACATCTACTTTTTGTGGTCCTTGAATGGTCTTCATGTAAACAAAGTCGTTTTCCACAAATAAATCCCTGCCTTCTACCAGTTCAACTCCCATGGTTTTTGCCAAATAAGAATGCTCATAAAAGGCCGAGTTGAACATGCCTGGAGTAATGACCACAACATTAGGGACGTCTACACCTTTTGGCTTAACGGTTTCAAGCAAGTCCAAGAGATTTTCGGCGTAATTGGTAACCGAATAGGTTTTGTAATGATTAAAAACTCCAAAGAGGGCCCGCTTTAGGGCGGTGCGGTTACAGATAACATAACTTACCCCACTTGGACATCTTATATTGTCTTCAAGCACGTAATATTGTCCATCGGTATGTTTAATGATATCGGTGCCGGAAATATGGTTATAGATTCCACCAGGCGGGTCGACCTTATTCATTTGATCCAAGTAGTTGGCGGACGAGCTTATCAACTCCATGGGGACTATACCCTGTTTTATTATTTTTTTGTCATGGTAAATATCCCATAGAAACAGGTTTAGCGCCCTGCTTCGCTGTATGGCTCCCGATTCGATAATGTTCCATTCTTCGGGAGGGATTATTCGTGGGAAAAGGTCAAAAGGAAAAATTTTTTCCTCTGTTTTCTTTTTATCATATACCTGAAACGTGATGCCCTGGTTAAAGAATGATGATTTTGCCTTTTCATTTAGATTGACATAATCCTTTATGGAATGCTCTCCATAGAGGTTGAACAGTTTGGAGTAGACATCCTTCACTTGCCCTTTTTTATCAAAGATTTCATCAAACAGGACAGGGTTTCTTTTGTAGGAAGAAAAAATCTGATTTTCGAGATTTACCATAGTACATTTGTTTGTACTTAAGATACTCGTTTTTAAGCTCTTTACAGCAAATAATAATGTAATTATTGAAATGGTAAATTAGTATTCAAGCAATAATAAAGGGACTTTTTTATTGTATTTTGTACGAAAAAGAAACAATTTCCTTCGTTTTTGTCAAATTTGGCTACATTTGGCGCGCTCTATTTTTAAGGATATTGAGCTAAATGCACGAATGCTTTTTATAAGTAATTTATTATACAATTAGTATGCAGATCAACCTAATCAGTGATACCGTAACCAAGCCCACCCCGGAAATGTTAGATGCCATGATGTCTGCCCAAGTGGGCGATGACGTGTTTAAAGACGATCCTACCGTGAACGCTCTTGAGGAAAAAGTGGCCCAAATGTTCGGGAAGGAAGCGGCCTTGTTTTTCCCATCGGGAACAATGGCCAATCAGACCGCTATAAAGCTACATACCCAACCGGGAGAACAGTTGATATGTGATAAATATGCCCATGTTTATAATTATGAAGGGGGAGGAGTCAGTTTTAATAGTGGAGTCTCGTGCCGGCTGATCGATGGACATAGGGGGATGCTTACCTCCGATCAAGTTGAAGCAGCGATTAATCCGCCGGATTTCTATCACAGTCCGCTGACCTCATTGGTGTGTATTGAAAATACGACCAACAAAGGAGGTGGAGCCTGCTGGGACATCAAGGAATTAAAAAAAATCAAGGAAGTCTGCATAGAACACAACTTGAGCTATCATTTAGACGGTGCCCGTTTATGGAATGCCATGGTACAGAAAAATGAAAGTCCTTTAGCTTATGGGGAATTATTTGATACCATTAGTGTCTGCCTGAGCAAGGGACTGGGCTGCCCGGTAGGTTCTGTCGTTGTAGGAAGCAAGGCGCAAATGGACCAAGCACTTCGTATTCGAAAGATCTTCGGAGGAGGCATGCGCCAAGCGGGGTATTTGGCCGCTGCGGGTATTTATGCGCTCGACCACCATGTGGAGCGACTGGCAGAAGATCATAGCAAGGCCCGTGAAATAGGAGAGGAGCTACAGGGCTTATCTTATATTAAGAGGGTTGAGCCCATTGAAACCAACATCATTATTTTTGAAATCGATGAAAATGTCCTCAAAGCGGATGCTTTTTTGGGAAAACTCAAGGAAAATGGGGTACATATTATAGGTATGGGACAAGGAAAACTTCGCATTGTCACCCATTTGGATTACACCGATACCATGCACGATAAATTCATCGATATTCTAAGAAGCCTTTAGATTATAGATCGTATTCTTCTTTTAGGGCGTTTAAGGAATTTATAAGGTTTTTAATTCCGTTCTCCATGCCGGCCTCCGAGCCGTAGGGTAGACTATGCCCTAGTATTTGTCCGTTCGCGTCCTTTAAATAAAACAGAAACTGACCATCGTGGTTTGTTTTTCGTTCAAAATTGCCACGGCCAACGGGCATACCTTGCAGTTGAGCCATAGCCTTTTTCATGGCATCTTCATTAGTGTAGGCTATACTGTTTAATATAGTGCTTCCACTAAGGGAGCTAACTGAAAATTTGTATTTGCTATCGGTAAAATGGGTCTTTATTATAGATGTCTTCATGGATAATAAATTTACGGATTTTTGAAATAACAATTTTTACGCAAGAATCAATCTATGCTATGCTACTATATTTTTTTTCTGGTTAAAATGATGTATTTCAACGGCGTTTTTCGTTTTTAATAAGA
This sequence comes from Zobellia sp. OII3, assembly GCF_002211465.1. NCBI lineage: Bacteria > Pseudomonadati > Bacteroidota > Flavobacteriia > Flavobacteriales > Flavobacteriaceae > Zobellia > Zobellia sp. OII3. The sequence continues at coordinate 241,143 of NZ_MWRZ01000002.1, forward strand.
ATGTACTTGTTAAAAATTTATTAAATCATTAACTTGGAGTTCACTATAAACTATAAACATTAACTAAACTATGAAAAAGATTCTTTTTTCTATTGCCGTATTGACGGCATCATTGGGTGCGGCACAAGATTTGCCCACCGATCCTGAACCCGGAAAGTGTTATGTACGATGTACCACCCCGGACGTTTATGTAAACGAAACCGTTACGGTTACGATAAAGCCCGGTTACAAGGTATTAAAGACGATTCCCGCAACCTACAAAACCGTTACCGAGCGTGTTTTGGTCAAGGAAGAGAGTAAAAAACTCCGCATTATTCCCGAAGAGTGGGGCACTGAAAAGGTGACCTATGTTTCCAAGGAAGGCGGAAATACCTTGAGTATCAGTCCGGCCAGTTTTGGTACGGCCTCTGAAACGATCGAAGTGAAGCCTGCCTATGCACAATGGGAATTAGGGGCGGCGGCTCCTGATTGTGATTCCGGCAACCCTGACGATTGTAGGTATTGGTGTTACAAAGGATACCCTGCGGAATTTCAGACTATTGAAACGGCTACCTTGGTCCGTGATGCCAGTGCATCAAAGACTCCGGTTCCCGAAAAAAACGCAAGCTACACTAAAAGGGTCCTTATTTCTCCGGCCAAGGTGGTAGAAGAAGTGGTTCCTGCGGTTTATGACGAAATTACCCGAACGGTCTTGGATAAAGATGCCTATACCGTTGAGGAAGTTGTGCCGCCCGTAACCAAGACTTACACCAAAGAGGTGTTGAAAGAAAAAGGAAGGTTAACGACTTGGAAAGAAGTAGAGTGTTCCTTGGTTACCTATCAAGCCCTTCCTATCAATTGGAATTTAGGCAGTGCTACTTTGACCGCTCAGGCCAAAAGCATTATCGATACCCGTTTATTGCCCGTGTTGGCCAAGAATCCCGGGGTTAAAGTAGAATTGGCCTCACATACCGATGCCCAGGGCAGTGCATCTTCAAACCAGGATCTATCGGAACGAAGGGCGCAGGCCGTGGCCCAGTATTTGATTTCCAAAGGCATCAATTCAAGTCTTTTGGTCGCTAACGGCTATGGGGAAACAAAACCTAAGAACCGTTGTAAGGATGGGGTTTCTTGTACCTCTAGGGAGCATGCGGTAAATAGAAGGACCGAATTTAGGTTGATCAATAACTAATTCCTGCAAATTTGCAATAAAAAAAAGGCCTCTGATCAGAGGCCTTTTTCTATTTGTTTTTTTCTAAGAATTTCAGATGGTAGCTTATTTCGCCCGTCATACCATAGCCGGAATATTCGTTTACAACTTTTCCTTTAGGACTTAGTACGGTCAGTAAGGGAAAGACTCCTTTCTTGTTCAGTTTTTTAAATAGCCCTTGGTTGTGCTCCCATTGTTCCGTGCTCAATAAATCCCTATTCCGCGGTATATCAATATAGAGTAGCACGTAGTTTTTTGATAGTTCGTAGAACTCGTCCGTGTCAAAAAGGTCGCGTTTTAGCATTTTGCACGGAGGGCACCAATCGCTTCCGGTGAAATACACCAGAACATTCTTATTTTCTTCTTTCGATATATGCATGGCACTGTCGTAATTCTTTAGCCAATCGACTTCCTTGGCAGGGGTGTCGGTCTGGCCCAACAGGCAAAGGGGCAGAAAGAAAAGTAATAAGAATTTCATAGCTGACGGATTTAAGTCGTTAACAAGCAAATAGCCTGCCATTATTTAAATAACGAGTCCATCCCCGGAATATTGGGCATACCTTCTTTTGCTACGGCGGCAAGTTCCGCTTCGTTGACCTGTGTAGCCTTTGTTATGGCCTTGTTAAGGGTCAGGATCAGAAAGTCCTCCAGTTGCTCTTTGTCTTCGAGAAGACTATCGTCGATTTGAATCTGTTTTACCTCCCTATTGGCCGTAATGGTCACCTTGACCAAACCATCTGCGGAAGACTCTTCTAGGCTCACCGTGTCAAGGCGTTTTTTGGTTTCTTCTACTTTTTGTTGGGTTTCCTTGAGTTTCCCCATCATACCCATCATATCTCCGAACATAGTTTTCTTTTTTTTGTTAGACTAATTTGCGAAATTACTAAATTGTAGCTAAAATCTGTCTACAATGAACCATTTGGCGAAAAAGTATATCGTTCTAGGCTTATGCCTTACATTTGTGCCCTTAGTTCAAAGTCAACAAATGAATATGAGTGAAGCAAAAGCACCGATAGCGAAAAAAATTCCGTTTACATTGGAAAAACATGGAGATGTCAGGGTAGATAACTACTATTGGCTGAGCGATAAGGAAAATCCGGAGGTGATTGCCCATCTTAAGGCCGAAAAGCAGTATTACGATTCCCTTACGGCCCACACCAAGCCTTTTCAAGAACTTCTTTTTAACGAAATGAAAGCCCGGATAAAGGAAGATGATGCTTCGGTTCCCTATAAGCAAAATGGATACTGGTATATCACTAGGTACGAGACGGGAAAGGAATATCCTATTTATTCGCGCAAGAAAGGTAGCCTTGATGCTTCTGAGGAAATCATGTTCGATGGAAACGAAATGGCAAAGGGGCACGAGTACTTTAGTATTGGTGGAATAGCCATTAGTCCTAATAACAAATTGGCCGCCTTTGGGGTTGACACCGTTTCTAGACGGCAATATACCATCCGCATAAAAAACCTTGAAACCGGTGAAATTTATGAGGATACCATAGAGAATACTACGGGAGGCTCGGTCTGGGCAAATGATAACAAGACTCTTTTTTACACCAAAAAAGACGAGGTTACCTTGAGGTCCGACAAAATTATGAAACACAAATTCGGTACCCCGGCTGAAGAAGATGTACTGGTGTTTCATGAAAAGGACGATACCTTCGGTACATACGTATACAAATCGAAATCTAAAAAATATATTTATATCGGTTCGTACAGCACCTTGACTTCGGAATATCAATACCTGCGTTCCGATGATCCCGATGGTGAGTTACAAATGTTCTCGCCCCGTGAACGAGGTGTGGAATACAGTGTTTCCCATTACGGATCCCATTTTTACATTTTGACCAATAAAGATGGCGCCACGAATTTCAAATTGATGAAAACCGATGAAAATGCGACCACTTCGGATCGTTGGGAAGAGTTTATTCCCCATCGCGAAGATGTTCTGTTGGAAGATGTCGATATGTTCAAGGACTACTATGTGATATCGGAACGATCAAACGGATTGAACCAAATCAAGATCAATAGATGGGACGGTTCCGATTCGTATTATCTACCTTTTGATAGTGAGACCTATACGGCAGGCGTAGGCAGGAATCCTGATTTCGATACTGAAATTTTGCGCTATTCCTATAATTCGATGACCACCCCCAGTTCGGTAATCGATTTTAATATGAGAACCAAAGAAAAAGAGGTCAAAAAGGAACAGGAAGTACTTGGGGGAGCATTTGACAAGAACAATTATAAGGAAAAACGCATTTGGGCCACGGCCCGCGACGGGGTGAAGATACCCATGTCGATCGTATACCATAAAGACACTGAACTCAACCAAGAGACCCCGGTATTACAATATGCCTATGGTTCGTACGGACATACCATTGATCCTTATTTCTCTACGGTACGCCTTAGCCTTTTAGATCGGGGCTTTGTCTATATCGTGGCGCACATAAGGGGAGGGGAGTACCTAGGAAGGCCTTGGTACGAAAATGGCAAGTTGCTTAAGAAAAAAAACACCTTTACCGATTTTATCGATTGCTCAAAGTATCTCTTGGAACAAGGGTATACTTCCCCCCAGCATTTATATGCTATGGGTGGTTCTGCGGGAGGACTCCTAATGGGTGCCGTTATCAACATGGCACCTGGCCTATATAACGGGGTAATTGCTGCAGTTCCCTTTGTCGATGTGGTCACCACCATGCTCGATGACTCCATACCGTTGACCACGGGTGAGTATGACGAATGGGGAAACCCGAACGACAAAACGTATTACGATTATATGAAGTCGTATTCGCCCTATGATCAGGTAGTCGCACAAGAATATCCGAATTTGTTGGTGACTACAGGGCTCCATGATTCACAGGTGCAATATTTTGAACCCGCAAAATGGGTGGCCAAGCTTAGGGAGATGAAGACCGATAAGAACCTATTGATGATGGACATTAATATGGATACCGGACACGGAGGAGCTTCCGGACGTTTTGAATCATTACGGGAAGTCGCCAAAGAATACGCCTTCTTTTTAGATTTGGAAGGTAAGGTTACAGAATAATATAGGTAATTGTACCGTTTGGTTTTATGATAAAGGTAAATTCGGTGAATATCCGTGATTTTACAACCTTTAAATTGTTCAAATCTTGTGTATAATGCTAACGAAATGTTAATGATTTCATATAAAAGCCACAAAATCTTCATTTTTTAGAGGTATTTTCGATGTTAAAATGACATATTCAAAAAAAATAGTAATTTTGCTTTAAGAATTTTGTGGATATCTTTAGAATACCATAGATAGTTCCCGAAACCAGACATCCTTTATGGAAAACAAAATCAAGGCTTACAACAGTATCCTAGAACTTGTAGGAAACACACCGCTAGTAAAATTAAACAGAATAACAAAAGGCTTCACAGGTAACTTTTACGCCAAGGTAGAAGCTTTCAACCCGGGCCACTCTTCCAAAGATCGCATAGCAATGCATATTATAGAAGAGGCAGAGCGCAAGGGCATTTTAACCGAAGGGAGCACCATCATTGAGACCACATCGGGCAATACGGGTTTTAGTATTGCGATGGTGAGCATCATCAAAGGTTACAAATGTATTTTGGCGGTAAGTTCAAAATCATCAAAAGATAAAATCGATATGTTGCGTTCAATGGGCGCAACGGTCTATGTTTGTCCCGCACACGTGAGCGCAGACGACCCCCGTTCGTATTACGAGGTGGCGAAACGCTTGCACAGGGAAACCAGTGGGTCGATTTATATCAATCAATATTTTAACGAGCTTAATATGCATGCCCACTACGAAAGTACGGGGCCTGAAATATGGGAGCAGACCGGAGGTCAGATTACCCATTTTGTGGCTTGTAGCGGAACAGGGGGCACCATTTCCGGTACTGCAAAGTACCTGAAGGAGCAAAATCCCGACGTTAAGGTTATCGGTGTCGATGCCTTTGGTTCCGTATTAAAAAAATACCATGAAACCCGAGAGTTCGATGTCAACGAAATCTATCCGTACCGTATAGAGGGCTTAGGTAAGAACCTGATTCCTTCCGCAACGGATTTTGATGTGATCGATAAATTTATAAAGGTTACCGATTCGGAAAGTGCGCATACCGCACGTGAAATCGCCAAGACCGAAGGTATTTTTGCCGGCTATACCAGTGGAGCTGTCATGCAGGCCCTTAAACAATTGAACGAAGAAAACGAATTTGGACCAGATGATAACGTTGTCGTTATTTTTCCCGACCATGGTTCACGATATATGAGTAAAGTGTATAGTGACCAATGGATGGAAGACCAAGGTTTTTTCGACACCAAGGAAGTTGGCGAAATTCAAAAAGTACAATATATTAAAGAATAACAACGAGGTTTGCAAAAGTTAAAGAGCAATGACTATAGGTCATTGCTTTTTTGTTTCGGAATAATATTTTATGAATGTTGCTCTTAAAATCTTACTTTTGCCCTTAAATACAAAGTAAACCTAAATGCGAGATTTATTTGACAGAATTCTAGAGAACAAGGGTCCGTTAGGAAAATGGGCTTCACAGGCGGAGGGATATTTCGTTTTTCCTAAGTTGGAAGGTCCGATTTCCAACAGGATGAAATTTCAAGGAAAAGAGGTAATCACTTGGAGTATCAATGATTACTTGGGCTTGGCCAACCTTCCGGAAGTTAAAAAGGTAGACGGAGAAGCGGCTACAGAATTTGGAGCGGCCTACCCGATGGGGGCTAGAATGATGAGTGGTCATACCGACTTTCACGAGCAGCTTGAAAAAGAGTTGGCCGAGTTTGTTGATAAACAATCCGCTTACTTATTGAATTTTGGTTACCAAGGAATGGTTTCTGCCATAGACGCCTTGGTTTCCAAGGATGATATCATCGTTTATGATGTTGATTCGCACGCCTGTATTATCGATGGCGTTCGTCTACACATGGGTAAACGCTTTACCTTTAAACATAACGATATCGAGAGTCTTGAGAAAAACCTTGAGCGTGCCACAAAAATGGCCGAACATACCGGAGGTGGTATTTTGGTCATTTCCGAAGGTGTATTCGGAATGCGGGGCGAGCAAGGAAAACTCAAAGAGATTATCGAACTCAAGAAAAAATATACCTTCCGTTTGTTCGTTGATGATGCACATGGCTTTGGAACCTTAGGCGCTACTGGTGCCGGTACGGGTCAAGAACAAGGCGTACAAGACGGTATTGATGTCTATTTTGCCACTTTCGCCAAATCTATGGCGGGTATTGGGGCTTTCATCGCGGCCGATAAGGAAATTATCGATTATCTCAAGTACAACTTGAGGTCACAAATGTTCGCTAAGTCCTTGCCGATGATTTATGTAAAAGGGGCATTGAAGCGATTGGATATGCTACGTACCATGCCTGAGCTAAAGGCCAAGTTGTGGGAAAACGTAAACGCGCTTCAAAATGGATTAAAAGATAGGGGCTTCAACATAGGAAGCACGAATACATGTGTTACTCCGGTATACCTTAACGGTAGTATTCCAGAAGCGATGGCACTGGTTAAGGATTTACGTGAAAACTACGGAATTTTCTGTTCTATAGTGGTTTACCCTGTAATACCTAAAGGATTGATTCTATTGAGAATGATTCCTACTGCCACGCATACCATGCAAGATATAGAAGAAACATTGGAAGCTTTTTCCGCGATTAGGGACCGTTTGGAAAACGGCACCTACAAAAGATTATCTGCAGCTGTTGCTGCGGCAATGGGAGAGTAAGTGAAGCTTTTTCGTTAAAAAATAAAGGCCCCGTTTTTATAAAACGGGGCTTTTTTATGACCTATTTTTGATGCCGGTAGGGCGGAAGCGGCCTATACCTCACAAGCTCTTTTTGTAAGTACAGCGCCGTTTGTAGATTTTAGGGTCAAAATGCTTCCACATTTGACGGATGGCAATATTGTCTTCAAGTTCGGGCGTGCGGTAGCACATTTCAATCCCCCTTTTGTTGAAGGTCTTGTAGTATTCGTTAAAGATAATGGCCGTAACCCCTTTGTTTTGATAATCGGGGTGAATGCCTATAAGATAGAATACCGCATCCTTGTTGTGCTTTTTGGCACGTAATAGATGGTAGAAACCAAAAGGGAACAGTTTTCCCTTGGCCTTTTGCAAAGCACTGCTGAACGAAGGCATAACAATGGCAAATGCGATTAAGCTATCGTTTTTATCTACAATGAACTTGATGTATTCGGGATCTATAAAAGTGATATACTTTTTCTTGAAGTATTCCTTTTGCACATCGGTTATAGGTACAAAAGAAGAAAGTTTGGAGTAGGTTTGGTTAAAAAGGTCGAACATTTGGTCGACCAAGGGCATTACCTCACTCGTTTTCTTAAAATTTATCTCACGCAGACCATAACGACGTTTGACCAATTCGTTCAATTTCGTGAACAGTGCGGGGTCGGCATTCTTGGCGGGAAACTTGTTTTCGACATATTTTTTCTCTTTTACAAATCCCAAACGCTCGTAATGGTCAACATAGTAGGCGTGATTGTACCAAGTAACCATGCTTCCAGGCTGATCAAAGCCGTCTGTAAGCACGCCTACCTTGTCCAAATTGGAAAAACCTACCGGACCCTCCATAAACTCTAAGTTGTGCGCAGCTCCTATCTCGGCCACCTTTTTTAGCAAGGCTTCCGATACTTCGGGGTCATCAACAAAGTCGAACCAACCGAACCGCATTTTCTTAACGTTCTGTTGATTGACCTCAAGGTGATTGATGATGGCTACGACACGGCCTACAATCTTATTGTTCTTGTAGGCGAGATAGAACCAAGCGCTGGCATTTTTAAAAGCAGGATTGGTGTCCTTGTCGAATGTCGCCATCTCATCGGCAATCAAAGGTGGAACCCAATAGGCTGAATCTTTATAAAGCGCAAAAGGAAATTTCACGAACTGCTTTAGTTCGTCTTTTGAAATCGCTTCTTTCAGAGTGACCATACCATTTTTTTTGTAAGGTCAATATTAGGGATAAATAGGATGAGAATAAAATTATGAAACTGAATTTTGCAAAATTGTGAAAGCTTGGCCCCTTTAAAAATCAATGGCGCCGTTATCACGATTTTTACTTTTGTTCTTTCTTTGCTTCTTTTCTTGTTTTCTCATCTTTTTGAGTTCTTTTTTAGAAGGGCCTAGGTCGATGTCTTCGGCACCGCTACCACTTTCCCCTTTTTTGCGGGCTTCCTTCTTTTTCTTCTTCATCGAATTCTTCTTGATGGGGCCTCCATTTTCGCCGGCACTTTGCTCATCTATCGATTTCAACTTGTCTTTGTGCATATCGAAACGGTACGAGCCGCCGACGGTAATGAAAATACGTGAAGGGGTGTTCTTGAAACTTGCGCCAAGGTTAAAGTCTACCTGAAGGTCATCTGTGAGCAAATGCGCGATACCTCCTCGAATAAGGGCATCGGAATAACGATCGCTTTGAATACCCTGGTTTTCTACAAAGGCACTCCATTTAGGGTTACGGAAGGCATGGGAGAGGGATATCATATAACTCAACTCAGGGTAATCGGTGGTAATCCGGTCATACGCTATATTGGTAATCAACACAAAACGAGGGGTCAGTCTACTTTGCGTAGCTATCATCCCACGGTACGACACGGTTGGGTCACCGACATAAAAAGGGTTGTCGCCTAAATTAAAGGTAGCCCCTCCGTAAAGGGATATGGACGGAATTAAATTCTTGAACTTAAAACCGTAATTGGCCTTCCAGCTATAAAGGTTGGGTTTGTTCCGTTCCGGGTTTTTGTAATGGTCGTAGATCATATATTTCAGTCCGACCCGGTTTCTTGAAAAATCGGTCAGGTTTTCTGAAGTGCCAAAATCGGTATAAGTGATATTCTGGTTGACATAGGTACCCTCATAATTTATTTCCAACTGCTCAAAAAGAAGTCCGTACCGTAAAGATATATCGGAACCCCAAATATTACTTTCGGTATTGAGCAAGCTATGGTCACGTTGTTCGAACAGTACGCCCGCCTCGACTTGAAGCACATTGCGGCCAACGGCATATGCACTGACCGAAAGTCCAGGCCTGTTGGAGTTGATTACATCGGTATATTGTGAAGCCCCAATAAAGGGTAGGGCAAAAAATAAAGTCAAAAGATATTTTTTCATCTTGGTGTCGCTAGATTAACTTTGAACTCATATTCGTTTTGTAAAGGTAGAAGGCTATGAACGAACACCATTTTTTATAGGCCAATACCTCCATAGTCTTGTGTTTTGCGACTTTTATGGGGTATACACTTATATTTGAAATGGTACTTTAGTAATATTTTAGCACTTCTACACAGCTATTACAACGTTAGAATCGTATTTTTGATATAATTATTTCGAAAAAAGTATGGCATTTTTAAAAACTATATTGATCATCGTATTGATCTACTATCTGTTCAAGTTGGTAGTAAAGATGTTCGCTCCTAAGATATTCGGTTATGCGGCCCGCAAAACACAAGAGCACTTTAATGAAAAGTTTGGGGGATTTGCACAACAAGAGCAAGCGACCCAAGAGCGCGTCGGCGATGTTATTATAGAAAAAAAACCTTCCAAAGGCAGTAAATCAAATAATCAAGTAGGCGATTATATCGACTTTGAGGAAGTAGAGTAATTGTATTCCCGTTTTTTCCATTTCTTTCGGTGCTGTGTCTTTTTCCCTCCCATCCCTTGGTTTATTTTTTTCGGTACGCTTGGGCCATACCTACGGCATTATAAGTTTAATAGTGCGTTCTGATTCCAAAGTAGCGATAAGTTCATTATTTTAGCCGAAACAATCGATATCACCCATTATGCAAAAAGGATTGAAGGCCTTCTTCGTACATTTTTTTGTTACCGTATTCTTTGTTGTCGCCGCTTTGGCATATTTCTATCCCGTACTTCAGGGGAAGGTAATTGAACAGTCTGATATTGTTCAATTTACGGGAATGGCCAAAGAGCAGAATGATTTCAGGAAAAAGACCGGTGATGAACCGTATTGGACCAATAGCGCCTTCGGGGGCATGCCCACATATCAATTGGGGGCATATTATCCACATGACTATATCAAGACATTAGACCGTGCGATTCGGTTTTTACCGAGGCCGGCCGACTACCTATTTCTTTATTTTATTGGCTTTTATATATTGCTTTGTTGTCTAAAGGTCGATTATCGTTTGGCCATTGTAGGCGCATTGGCATTTGGTTTTTCTACCTATTTCATCATCATATTGGGGGTCGGGCATAATGCCAAGGCCCATGCCCTTGGATATTTACCCATGGTTTTGGGAGGGATTGTATTGGTGTTCCGCAAAAAATATCTTTGGGGTTTTATCCTTACTGCTTTTGCCATGGCCCTAGAAATAAAGGCCAACCACTACCAAATGACCTATTATTTCATGCTTTTAGTACTGATTCTAGGTGCGGTCTATCTTTATGACGCTATTCGCAACGGAAAGCTGGTACATTATTTCAGTTCGGTGGGTATTCTATTGGCGGCGGTTCTATTGGGTATTGCGGCCAATGCCACAAGCCTTATGGCCACAAAGGAATATGCCGATTGGAGTACCCGTGGAAAATCGGAACTTACGATCAATCCTGACGGTACGGCTAAGGAGAATACGAACGGATTGGATAAATCCTACATCACACAATGGAGTTATGGGATTACCGAATCATTGAATCTTTTCGTACCCCGCTTGTTCGGTGGATCCAATAGTGAAAATCTGGGGGAGAGTTCCAAAACTTTTAATTTCTTGGTCGACCAAGGAGTTTCCCGAAGTCAAGCTTTAAATTTCTCTAAGGGACTTCCTTTGTACTGGTCGGATCAACCCGGTACATCGGGCCCTGCCTATATTGGCGCAATCATCTTCTTTCTTTTTGTTTTAGGACTCATTTTGGTCAAAGGAAAGACCAAATGGTGGCTTTTGGGCGGAGTGATCATGTCATTGTTACTTTCATGGGGAAAGAACTTTAGCCTATTGACCGACTTTATGATCGATTATTTTCCGCTATACGATAAGTTTCGGGCGGTGTCGTCCATACAGGTGATCTTGGAATTGTGTGCTCCCGTATTGGCCATTTTGGCCCTGCGTGAACTTTTTACACCTACTGTTCGGGTAGAGGAAAAACTCAATGCCTTAAAAATTTCCTTTTTTACCGTATTGGGCCTCTGTGTAGCCCTGTTTATCTTTAAAGCGGGCTTCGATTTTGTGGGGCCAAGTGATGAATTCCTAAAAAGAAATTATGGAGACGAGCTCGTTTCCTTGATACAGGCCGACCGTAAGGCCGTATATAACTCCGATCTTTTGCGTTCGTTGATATATGTTATTTTGGCCGCTTTGGCACTTTGGTTCTACATAAAGGGAAAGCTAAAGGAAAATTTGGCGATAGTGGCCCTTGGGGCTTTGATCGTATTTGACTTGGTCGGTGTTGGTTTGCGATACGTAGACGGTGAAGACTTTGTTTCAAAGAGAAGAATGACACAGCCTTTTCCCGAAACGGCCATAGATCAAGAAATCAGTAAGGATAAATCCATTTTTCGCGTATATGACCCCCAAGAAGGTATCAATGGGGCCCGTGCATCGTATTATCACCAAAGTATCGGAGGTTATCACGCCGCCAAACCGGCAGGTCTTGAAGACCTATTCAGCTTCTATATATACAAAGGGAATTTGGGGGTACTCAATATGCTCAATGTAAAATATGTAGTGCAGCAAGACGAAGAAGGCAAAAGCTACCCTGCGGTCAACCCCAACGCCAATGGCAATGCCTGGTTCGTAAGTAAAGTGCTCAAGGTAGATTCGGCCGATGAAGAAATTTTGGCCTTAAACGATTTGGATACAAAGACCGAAGCGGTCGTTAACCAAGCCAAGGTAAAAGAATTGGACCGATTGGAGTTTGCGCTTGATTCTACGGCTTCCATTCGCTTAACGGACTATAGGCCGAATCACTTGGTCTACGAATCGGCAAACCAGAATCCCGGACTGGCCGTTTTCTCCGAAATGTATTATCCACATGGATGGCATGCCTATATCGATGGAAAACCACAAGATTTCTTTAGGGTAAACTATACGCTCCGGGCCATGGAAGTCCCACAAGGAAGCCATAAAATCGAGTTTATTTTCGAACCGGAGGTCGTGGCGACCGGGAGCAAGATTACCTTGGCCAGTAACATCCTTTTGGCCCTTATCGTTCTCGGCGGTATTGGTTTTACGTTTTTTGTCCCTAAGAAAGAAAAGGAACTGAACGACAAAAAAAATAGCTGGTAAAGGTTGAGTTATTCTGATATCCAACAATAAAATTATTTATGAAGAAAGTCCTCATCATCACCTATTACTGGCCTCCTGCGGGCGGCCCAGGGGTGCAGAGATGGCTAAAATTCGTTAAATACCTTCGTGATTTCGGTATTGAACCCTTGGTCTACATTCCCGAGAATCCGCATTACCCTATAGAAGACGCCACTTTGGCCTCTGAAGTTGTCGAAAACCTAACCGTTTATTCGCAGCCGCTTTTTGAGCCTTATGGCATAGCGAAGGTTTTCTCCTCAAAAAAAACAAAACGCATCAGTTCGGGAATTATCCAAACCAAAAACCAGTCGGTCTTTGAAAAGGCCATGCTTTGGGTGAGGGGCAATTTTTTTATTCCGGATGCCCGAAAGTACTGGGTAAAACCTTCGGTAAAATATTTGAGCGATATTATTGCCAAGGAAAAATTAAAAACCATTATTACCACAGGCCCGCCACACAGTGTGCATCTCATTGGGCGTGAGTTGAAGAAATTACACGGTTTACAATGGTTGGCCGATTTTCGCGATCCATGGACCTCTATAGGCTACCATAAAGAACTGCGGCTTTCAAAAAATTCACAAAAAGAACACAAGGCCCTTGAGCATGCCGTACTCAATGAAGCCGATAAAATAGTGGTAACCAGTAAGACCACAAAAGAAGAGTTCGAAAGTATTACAAAACAGCCCATTTCGGTTATTACCAACGGTTATGATCTGGAGCATAGCGGGGAAGTAGATTTGGATAAAGGATTTACCATTTCCCATATCGGTTCTTTGCTTAGCGGAAGAAATCCGGAAAACCTATGGAAAGTGCTCTCACAAATAGCAAGGGAAAATGCCGTCTTCAGGGGCGATTTACAGCTGGAGTTTATGGGAGTGGTAAGTCAAGATGTGATGGATACCATGTACCGTTATGAATTAGGGCCGTATATTAAAATGAGGGGTTACGGTTCACATGCGGAAGCCCTACGAAAACAACAAAGCTCCCAATTGTTGCTTCTGGTAGAGATCGATAGCGAAGAAACCAAGGGAATTATCCCTGGCAAACTGTTTGAATATATGGCGGCGAAGCGACCTATTTTGGCGGTCGGCCCCCAAGGTTGGGAAGCGGGCGAGATCATTCAAGGTACAAACGCGGGCAAGGTATTCGACTACTCCGCCCTTGAGCCGTTAAAAAACACCATTTTAGCTTGGTATGAGGCCTATAAAAAAGGGAGTATTGTATCTGAATCGGTGGATGTGGAGCGTTTTAGCAGACGCGCCCTAACCGAAGAACTTTCAAAACTCTTGTAATGGGAATTGTATTCAAGCAATCGCTCAACAATTCAATTATTACATACCTCGGTTTCGGACTCGGGGCACTGAATACTTTGGTTCTCTATTTGCAGTTTATGGACCCTGAGTATTACGGGCTCTTACAGGTGGTCTTGTCGGCCTCGGTCGTTTTAATGCCCTTATTGGCCTTTGGGGTACCGAATACGCTGGTCAAATTCTATAGTGGCTTCAACGATAGCAAATCTACTGACGGATTTTTGACCCTTATGCTTTTTTTGCCTTTGGCACTTATGCTTCCTATTGCCGGAATCACATATGTGGTGAACGATGCCATCGGAAGTTTTTTATCCAAGGAAAATCCCATCGTAAAAGACTATGTGTGGCATATCTTTTTGATTGCCATGGTTATGGCCTATTTTGAAGTTTTTTACGCCTGGGCCAGGGTGCATATGAAATCGGTTTTCGGCAATTTCATGAAGGAGATTTTCGGTAGGGTGGGGCAGACTACGCTACTGGTCCTGTTATATTTTAAGGTGATTTCGGTTACGTCTTTTATAGATGGACTCGTAATCGTCTATATTTTACGAATGCTCGTTATGAAATTATATGCCTATCGCTTACATAGGCCTCGATTGGTTTTTGACTTTCCTGAAAATACACCTAAAATCTTAGTATATAGTGCCCTTATTATCTTAGGCGGTTCCGTGGCCATTGTCTTATTGGAAATCGACAAGGTCATGATCAACCAATTTATCAAGATCGAGAATGTAGCCTACTACAGTGTGGCCAGCTTTATTGCCTTGGTCATAGCCGTACCTTCGCGGTCGATGCACCAGATAACCTACCCCCTTACCGCGGAACTCCTAAATAGAAAGGATGCTGTGGGGCTAAAGCGGCTTTACCAAAAAAGTTCGCTTACACTTTATGTTATTTCCGGACTGCTTTTTGTTCTTATCTTCCTTAATCTCGACGATTTGTACAAATTGCTACCCGACGCCTATAGGCACGGGTATTTTATCTTTGTCTGGTTGGGACTCGCCAAGTTGTACGATGCCCTATTGGGGAATAATAATTCCATTCTTTACAATTCCGATTACTACAGGGCCGTATTGTTCATGGGGGTCTTTTTGGCCATTGTTACCGTGCTTCTAAATGTTTGGCTTATACCGGCATACGGACTCGATGGTGCCGCAATCGCCAGTTTTTTGGCCTTTTTTATCTACAATACCGTAAAACTGGTCTATGTTAAGATGAAGTTCGACATACTTCCTTTTACCAAGGAAACTATCGCGGTTACCCTATTGATGATCGGAACGGTATTGGTTTTTTACTTTGTTACGCTTCCCTTTCATCCAATCTTAAATATCATGATCAAAGGACTGGGGATTAGCTTGCTCTATGTTGGGGTGGTGTATAAATTCAAGATTTCAGAAGATGTTTACCAAGTGCTGAACGGTCTATTTGGAAAGAAAGGCGAATAGTTTTACCTTAACATTTGATAGTCACTTTAATGTGGACATTCTGTCCAATTTTTACATTAAGCCATAAATGGCATTAGGCATTAAGAAATTAGATTTCAATTGATTTATTAAGAGTACATGGGGCATTTAGTTAGAGGTTGTTTGAGGGCATGTTTGCATTTAGAGTTCTATGAGACTTTGACAAATGCCGAAATACGGGTTTATAAAGTACTACCGGAAGCCGATGAACTCCATATCGAAAAGGGTAAGCTTGTTATTTTATCTTCTAAGACCGTTATCCAAAAAACAAAACATCTTATAGGCAGTGGGTATACGGATGATGAGGGCAACTATAACATCCCTTTGTCCGATCGATACGGTAGTGGCCCCTTGGAAATTGATGTGGTGGTTAGTGATAAGGGCAAATCAAAAAAGGCGACGCACACGGTTCAGTTCACCCTAAGGCGGTTGAATCCGGTTTGGCGTAAGAATCAAGAAGATAAGGAGTTCATTTTTAATTATAGCTTCAATTTTAAGTTTTGGAACCAGGTTCGCACGGAACTTGATATATGGACGATTATCGGACATATACGTTCCAAAGAAGACCGTAATACCCCTGTAAAGGGAGTGACCGTTGCGGCATTTGATACGGACTGGATCAATGACGACTTTTTAGGAAGTGCCCTGACCGATAGCAAGGGTCAGTTTCGAATAGATTATAAGGGACTTGATTTCAAACAGACATTTCTATCGCCGATGATCCGTGTTGAAACCCCGATATCTTCCATACCTGGACCAGGTGTTTATTTTAAAATATACTCTTCAGAAGGAGTTTTGTTATACGAGGAAGACAGAAACATGGGCAAGACCCAAGAAAGGAAGAATATCCCGCGTTGTTTCGATATTGACTTGTATATTTAACACTAATTAAATTTTGAGACCATTTTTAATGGTCGTTATCAATAGAACCTAAGATGAAAATAAGGATCAAAGGTAATTCCGTTCGCGTACGGATTACAAAATCAGAAGTCACACAACTCTGCAAAGAAGGCGTGGTACAAGAGGTTACGCCATTTATAAGCGGTTCATTTACCTACGCCTTGCGTTCCCAAGATGTGTCTGGTCTTACGGCAGATTTTCAAGATAATACCATTACCGTAGTCTTGCCTCAAGAATTGGTAAAAGACTGGGAAGACAACAACCGCATAGGATTTAACGGTTCGGTCCCACTCGGAGATGGACAAAACCTATTACTTTTGGTTGAAAAAGACTTTACATGTATAGAGGATAGGGGGGAAGACGAATCCGATAATTACCCTAACCCTAAATTGCAACACTAGAAATATAAGTTGAGTATGCAGAATGAAAACTTTCGAAGAAAGGTATCGGTCATTGGTTCCGAAGATTTATCGAATATCAAGATAACAGAACCGGTACGGTACGCTGCCGGAAAATTAGGTGTAAAAGAGGCCTTGCGCCACGGATTTAAGGAAATGGGCATTGTACGCTCTATGCGTGCATTTTTAGAGCTGAACCAAGAAGACGGCTTTGACTGTCCGAGTTGCGCTTGGCCCAATCCGGAAAAACCTTCCACTATAGCGGAATATTGTGAAAATGGGGCAAAGGCAGTTGCCGATGAGGCCACTACCGATAAGATCGGCCGAGAATTTTTCAAGAAGTATTCCGTAGAAGAGTTATCGAAACTCACTGAATACCAATTGAACAAATTCGGTAGGCTTACCGAACCTCTTGTTCTTAGGCCGGGCAGTATTCACTACGAGCCTATCTCATGGCAAGAGTCATATGAACTTATTTCCGAAGAATTAGGGCGATTGAAATCACCCGATGATGCCATTTTTTATACTTCCGGGCGATCCAGTAACGAAGCGGCCTACCTTTACGGTATGTTTGCCAGGGCCCTAGGCACCAATAATATGCCCGACTGTTCCAATATGTGCCACGAATCAAGTGGCGTAGCCCTTTCAGAGACCTTGGGTATCGGTAAAGGTTCGGTAAAACTTGAAGACCTATACGGTGCCGATGTGGTAATCGTGGCCGGACAAAACCCGGGTACGAATCACCCCCGTATGCTTTCGGCCTTAGAAAAATGCAAGAAAAATGGAGGCAAGGTGATTAGTATCAATCCCCTTGAAGAATCCGGACTCATTAATTTCAAGAATCCACAACATGTAAAAGGACTCATAGGTGGAGGTGAAAATCTTACCGATATTCATCTTCAGGTGCGTATCAATCAAGATATAGCCCTGATGAAATTGATTTTAAAACGACTGGCTGCCTTGGATGAAGCCGGTCAGAAAGTATTTAACCATGATTTCTTGGGCGAGTATGTAGACGGTTACCAAGAACTTTTGGACGACTTGGCTCGCTACGACGAATCGTCATTACTCGACCTATGTGGGGTAGAGGAAGCCATTATCGATGAAACCGTGGCCTTATTGGCTACAAGTAGTAATATCGTGATATGTTGGGCGATGGGACTGACCCAGCATAAGAACGGTGTAGCTACTATTTGCGAATACTTGAACCTACTCTTGTTAAAAGGGTCCTTAGGAAAACCCAACGCTGGCACCTGTCCTGTACGCGGCCATAGCAACGTTCAGGGCGACCGTAGTGTGGGGATTATGCATTTTGTAAACCCAGAACTCAACGAGCGTATTGAAAAACATTTAGGCTTTAAGGCCCCTGATAAAGAGGGACTTGATGTTGTTGGGGCCATTAAGGCCATGCATGATGAAAGCGGTAAGGTTTTTATTTGTTTGGGAGGAAATTTTTTAATGGCGGCTTCCGATACCTTGTATACGGCCGAGGCCATGCAGAACTGTGAACTTACGGTTCAGATAAGTACGAAATTGAACCGATCGCATTTGGTGACCGGAAAAACGGCGCTCATTCTACCCACTTTCGGTAGGTCGGAAAAAGATATGAAAGGTGACAAGTTGAGATACCAGACCATGGAAGATAGCATGGGCCGTGTACGCCAATCACGTGGACTTCTAAAACCGACCTCCGAGAACATAAAAAGTGAACCAGAGCTTATCGCCGAACTGGCCCATACTCATTTTGGAGCCGGGCATTCGGTAAACTGGAAAGCCATGGGAGAGGATTATGAGCTAATTCGGGAGAGTATCGACTTTGTCATCAAAGGGTTTGAAAATACAAAGGAAAGGTCAAAAGGAATAGGGTATTATCTACCCAACAATGTTCGTGATCTCGATTTTAGTATGCTGCCCAATGGTCGGGCCCAGCTGACCCGAAACCCCTTGCCCGAACACGAATTAAAGGATGAAGAGCTCATGTTGATGACCATTCGCTCCCATGATCAGTTCAACACTACGATCTATGGAATGGACGACAGGTACCGCGGAATCTACAATGAAAGGCGGGTTCTTTTTATGAATGCCAAGGATATGGAAAAAAGGAACTTGAAAAAGATGGACGTGGTACATATTAAAAGTACCTATAATGGAAAGGTACGTACGGCACATAAGTTTCTGGTAGTACCGTATAATATCCCTTCAGGTGATTTGGCCGCCTACTACCCTGAAACCAATGTCTTGGTGCCTTATGACCAATACGCCGATAAGAGCAAAACACCGATCAGTAAATCGATTAAGGTTACGGTTGAGAAAGCCATCTAAAATAAAACCCCCGCAGCAGACGAATCTACTGCGGGGGCAACAACTAACCAACCTAAAAACTATTTTAATATCTTCTTGAGCTTCTCGATGAAGTCGATCTTGAAGCGCTATTGTTCGAGCTGCTTCTTGAAGGGGCTTTGCTCACGGAACTTCTTGATGAACTACGGTTCGACACGCTGCTTCTACTCTGGGTAGGTGTCCGTTTTGTGCTTCGGACCGTGTTTTTATTTTGAGAAGAGCTATAGCGGTTACGGTTGCTAGAGCTTACCGCACTGCGCGTTGGTCTCTTGGCCGATGATGTTTTGGTCACCGTTGTTCTTTTGGTTACCGTACTTCTATTCGGTTTGCGTACGGTAGTCGTTTTTCGGGTTACAGAAGTACCGTTACTCGGGCGAACACGGGTCGATGACCGGTTTACCGTGGCCTTGCTGGTTTTTCCATTGCGCACCGCGCTACTTCTGTTCGTGCTTCTTACAGCGGCACTATGACGGGCCGTAGTATTCCTTGATTTAGAAACATTGCTGCTTCTATTGGAAGCCAAACTGTTAGTTCTGCGGGCACTGCTTCGTACGCTTACCCTTTTATCGTTTCTATATACCCTTGATCTTTCGCTCCTAATTTTATTATAGCGATGGGTTTTACCGATTTTGGCATAGAATCGTCTTGTATTATGTCTGTAAGGAGAATAATAGGTGTAACGAACAGGACTGTAATATCTTCTATAAGGCCTGTTGTACACAAGACAAAAGCCAATTGACGGTCTGGTAAAAAAGGCATGGAAGGGTCTGTGGACATAGCGTCTGTTGTAAATGTTTATATACCCCGTATGATAATCATATAGACCTCTGTGGTTGTAATAGATGCTCATGCCTCCCAATCTACGGATGCGTCCGTTGTTATAACTTATGTCAACATCACCTATTTGGGTAACACGTCCGTAATAATCGTAATAAATAGGTACGTTCTCTACTTGAATTACCGCACCGTAATCATCATATTGGGCGTACGGGCTATAATCATAACCAGAGTTAAAGGTAACACCGTTTCTACGTCCGGTGACGCGACCATCAATGTAAAAATCAAACTCACCATCAGGATATACCGAAAACGTAATGCCATTTTCGACAAAAATAAATGAGTCGTTGTATCCATAAGCATTGCGTTCTGCAACCTTATCTTCTACTGTAGCTGTGGCCATGGCACCGGTAGTGCCTAAAATAAGGGCCGAAAAAAAGAGTAGTAAGTTTCTCATGCTATAAGGTTTTAAATTCCTGAGTGTAATTATTTACATTCGAGTTGTAATAAACAAACAGCGTGCCAAAAATTGGAACATAAATACAACTTACTGATATTAAGTTAATTAAATTGAAGTGTTATTTTAAAAAGGGAGGAAATAGGCTTTATAAATAATTTGATACGGAATCAAATCCATAAAAAAGACCCCATTCTTTAAGCTAAAATGGGGTCTCTTATTTGATTTGTAAGGGCTATACGGCTAGCTACAATTTTTCCTTTAGATACTTGGCCGTAAACGAAGTGCTGCTTTTGATTATTTCCTCGGGCGTGCCTTCCGCCAAAAGTTGCCCTCCATTTTCACCGCCTTCCGGGCCTAGGTCAATAATATAGTCCGCACACTTGATGAGCTCTACATTATGTTCGATCACAATAACCGAATGGCCCTTTTCTATAAGGGCATCAAATGACTTCAAAAGTTTTTTGATATCGTGAAAATGTAGTCCTGTAGTGGGTTCGTCAAAAATGAACAAGGCCTTGTCCTTGGTCGTGCCCTTGACCAAAAAGGAAGCCAGTTTAATACGCTGTGCCTCACCGCCCGAAAGGGTAGAAGAAGACTGTCCAAGGGTTACATAGCCCAAGCCAACATCTTGTAAAGGTTTTAGTTTGTTTACGATCTTGTTTTGTTTATGGATATCAAAAAAGGCAATGGCATCATCAATGGTCATATTAAGAACGTCATCGATATTGGCCTCATGAAACTTTACTTCCAAGACTTCCTTTTTAAAACGCTTACCCCCACAGGTATCGCATTGAAGGTGTACATCGGCCATAAACTGCATTTCTACCGTAATTTCGCCTTCCCCCTTACATTTTTCACACCGGCCTCCATCGACATTAAAAGAGAAGTGTTTGGCCTGATAAGCCCTGATTTTACTCAGTTTCTGTGCCGCAAAGAGGTTTCTGATATCATCGTAGGCCTTTATATAGGTCACGGGATTTGAGCGTGAAGACCTACCAATGGGGTTCTGGTCTACGAACTCGACATGTTTTATGGTCTTGTATTTTCCTTCTACTTTGGTATACTGTCCGGCCTTTTCGCCGTAACCACCAACTTCCTTTAAAATAATAGGGTAGAGGAGTTTTTTGACCAAGGTACTCTTTCCACTACCGGAAACACCGGTTATTACGGTAAGCATGTTTAATGGAAAAGTAACATCTATATTTTTAAGGTTGTTTTCGCGGGCCCCTTTAATCGTAATATAATCGGGAGAGGTCCGTCTTTTTGTGGGCACACTGATTTCTTTCGTGCCGTTCAAGTATCCCGCAGTCAGTGAATTCGATTTTAAGATGTCGTCCAAGGTCCCATGGGCCACTACCTCACCGCCATGTGTTCCCGCTTCCGGGCCAATATCTATGACTTCGTCGGCAGCCTTCATAATGTCTTCGTCGTGTTCGACTACGATTACGGTATTGCCCAAATCGCGTAAGGACAACAAAACATCGATCAGGTTTTCGGTGTCTTTAGGATGTAGTCCGATACTGGGTTCATCAAGAATATACATGCTTCCTACAAGGCTACTGCCCAAAGAGGTTGCTAGGTTGATCCGTTGGCTTTCACCACCCGATAAGGTATTCGACTTTCGGTTCATGGTCAGATAGCTTAATCCTACCTTATCGAGAAAACCGAGCCTGGTATTGATTTCCTTTAAAAGGCGGGAAGCGATTTTCGCATCGTATTTATCCAAAACCAAATCATCAAAAAACGGAATCAACTTTTTAATGGGAAGTTCGACCAAGTCGGAAATGTTCTTACCGGCAATTTTTACATAGTCCGTTTCCTTGCGCAGGCGTTTTCCGTGGCAAACGTTGCATTTGGTTTTTCCCCGGTAGCGCGAAAGCATCACCCGGTTTTGAATTTTATAGCTTTTTTCCTCTAGTTGACCAAAAAACTTATGGAGGCCGATAAAATGTTCGTTTCCGTCCCAGACCAGTTGTTTTTGTTCTTCGGAAAGTTCGAACCAAGGTTTGTGTATCGGGAAATCGAATTTGTAGGAAGAGTTTACCAGTTGGTCCCTGTACCACCCCATACTTTCGCCTCGCCATGGGAAAATGGCATTTTCATAAACAGAAAGGGCTGTATTGGGCACCACTAGGTCTTCATCAATACCGATAACATCGCCATAGCCTTCGCATTTCGGACAGGCCCCATAAGGGTTGTTAAAACTGAACAGATGTACATTCGGTTCTAAAAACGTCATCCCATCAAGCTCAAACTTATTGCTGAAGGGAATGCGCTCTTTGCTGTTGAGTTCTTCAATGGCACATTCACCTTTTCCTTCAAAAAAAGCGGTATCGACGGCATTTGCCAAACGATTGTAGAAATCTTCGTCATCTTTGACAATAATCCGATCGACGACCAAATCGAAATTCCGTGAAATATCATCAGGTACGTTGTCTATACGAAGTACTTCGCCCTTATATTTGATACGCGCGTAGCCTTGCTTTGAGAGCAATTGTAGTGATTTGATGGTATCTCGGTTCGCATCTATTTGGATCGGGGCCAATAAAAGTAACTTGGTGCCTTCCTCGTATGTCTTTACCTGTTCGACCACATCGGTAACCGTATCTTTTTTGACCTCTCGCCCGGAAATAGGGGAGATGGTACGGCCGATACGGGCGTAGAGCAGTTTGAGGTAATCGTAAATTTCGGTGGTAGTACCTACGGTAGAACGTGGGTTGGTAGAATTCACCTTTTGTTCAATGGCGATGGCGGGCGCTATACCTTTTATATAATCAACCTTGGGTTTGTCTAGCTTGCCCAAGAATTGCCTTGCATAAGACGAAAGACTTTCTACATACCTTCTTTGGCCTTCGGCATAAAGCGTATCGAAAGCCAAACTCGATTTTCCGGAACCCGAAAGACCGGTAATGACCACCAGTTTGTTTCGGGGGATGACAACGTCGATATTCTTTAAGTTGTGCAGTTTTGCTCCCTTAATGATTATGTTGTACTTGGGGTTTACGTCTACTATTTCTGCCATGTGCTTATCTAAGCTTACAAAGATACGATATGATGATTTCAATAGCTAAAATTGTACAGTTCACATTAAAAAATGTGTCGATAACGTCAGAAATTTTCTAAAGTCATTTAATTTTTTCTATATTTGACCCCAACAAAATGTTAAGACGCCTATAGCGAAAAATTACTTTTAGAAAGATTAAAACATTATCTACCAGACCTTTTCTATGAAAAGGACGTCAGGTTTTAACTATTAAAGTAATTGTTATGGATATATTGACAAAAGATTCCCTTCTTATTAAAAATTACATCTCGGGTGATGAAAAAGCTTTAGAGATTCTGATTGAAAAGCACAACCAGCGGCTCAGCAGTTTTATTTACTCCAAGGTAAACAACCGTGATATTACCGAAGACATTTTTCAAGATACCTTTATTAAGGTCATCAAAACACTTCGACGGGGCACCTATAATGAAGAAGGTAAATTTTTGCCATGGGTGATGCGTATCGCCCATAACCTTATTATAGACCACTTTAGAAAAAATAGCCGAATGCCTATGTTCGAGGGGTCCGATACTTTTGATATTTTCGCCCACATAGGGGACGAAAAGCTAAATATAGAACGACAGTTAATAAAAGACCAGATCGATTGTGACCTTGAAATTTTGGTAGATGAACTACCTGAAGACCAAAAGGAGGTTTTGGTCATGCGTATCTATAGGGATATGAGTTTTAAGGAAATCTCGGAAAATACCGGGGTAAGTATAAATACCGCACTGGGCCGTATGCGCTATGCCCTTATTAATTTGCGGAAGATTATTGAACAGAACAACATTGCTTTGACGAATTAATTAACCATAGGTCGAAGCAATTCATTATATTTATATCAGTTGCGTTATTATGCGGTAACAATACTGAATATATATGGGAAAAATTTACGCTACAGAATCGGACAAATGTAGATTGGTAAAAGCGAAGCCTGAAACCGTTGAGTTTCTATTGGCTTATTCCAAATCTCTAAGTATTACAGAAGCCAAAGGTTTACAGTTTGAGTCAAATATGAACTGACGAATAACCTTATATTATATAAAAGGCCCTTGCACGAATTGTGCAAGGGCCTTTTTTGTAGGAAATAAGTACCCATAAAGCCTGTGTTTATAATAAGTATTGTATGATATGTATATTCTCCTTTTAAAACAATACCAGGCCATACATCTTCAGGGTATTGATTTTGTGTGGCTAACGCACTTCGAACCATTTTATTTTGTTGAAAAAGGGAAAAGTAGGTTTTCACATCAAAAACAAGCGGTTTTACAACAATGTTTTTTTATAGACCCCTCTATTATCTAGTTTTATATCATAATTAATAACAAGGCCATCCACCAAAGGATAAAATTACATTCTTAAAATAACTAAATAACGGTAGTCTTTCTTAGGAAAGTCTCAAATCTTAAACTAAAAAACCCTACACAATGAACCAACAAATCGAAGATTCAATACTAGTAAGAGATTATATCAGCGGAGACGAAAAAGCTCTTGAGATTTTGATCAACCGTCACAACCAAAGAATATCTAGTTTTATTTACTCTAAGGTTTTGGATCGCGATGTGACCGAAGATATTTTCCAGGACACATTTATTAAAGTGATCAAAACTTTAAAAAGAGGTTCATATAGTGAAGAGGGAAAGTTTTTACCTTGGGTAATGCGTATCGCCCATAACTTGATCATCGATCATTTTAGAAAGAACAAAAGAATGCCGATGTTCGAAGGAAATGATGATTTCAATATCTTTTCCGTAATCGGAGATGATAAGTTAAATGCGGAAAAGCAGCTTATTAAAGACCAAATTACTTCTGACCTTAAACATTTGATCGAAGAATTACCAGATGATCAAAAAGAAGTTTTGGTAATGCGTATCTACAAAGACATGAGCTTTAAGGAAATCTCTGAAAACACCGGAGTAAGCATTAACACGGCCTTGGGAAGAATGCGTTATGCCCTTATTAACCTTAGAAAAATCATTGACAAACATAATATTGTTTTAACGAATTAATAAGTAGCTGAGAATTCTCAACAATATTTCCAATCTAGTTGCGTTATCCATTGTATAACTATGCTACTATTATGGAAAAAATTTACTCTGAAAACCTTGAAAGAGGCAATGCTGTAAAAGCTACGAAGGAAACAATCAACTTTTTACTAAGTTTTTCTAAACAATTTCATATTGTTGAATACAATAATTTTCGTTTTGAAAACAGCTTAAACTAAAGATACAGACCCGTTTATCGGGTCTTTTTTGTTTTGTAGTAAGCATCGATTACGGTCTTTCTACCGATGGTCTTTGTTATAATATCTTTTTCTAGATCCCATCCCCGGGCCGGAGAGTATTCCCTTCCGTACCAAATTATCTGAAGATGCAAGTCGTTCCAAAGTTCTTTTGGAAACAGGCGCTTGGCATCTTTTTCGGTTTGAACCACATTTTTACCATTCGAAAACCCCCAACGGTACATAAGCCTATGAATATGGGTGTCTACGGGAAAAGCAGGTATACCGAAAGCCTGTGAGACCACCACACTGGCCGTTTTATGTCCCACGGCGGGCAATTCTTCCAAAAGCGCTATGTCTTGCGGTACCTCGCCCTCGTATTTATCGATAAGTATTTTTGACAAGCCGTAGATTCCCTTTGATTTCATAGGGGAGAGGCCCACAGGCTTTATGATTTCACGAATTTCCTCTACCGACATCTTAACCATATCATACGGATTATCGGCCCTTTCAAATAATAGGGGGGTAATCTTGTTCACCCGAACATCGGTACTTTGTGCCGATAACAATACGGCGATCAACAAAGTATAAGGGTCTTTGTGGTCTAAGGGCACCGGTATAGAGGGATAAATATCACGTAAAGTCGTAATGGTGAAATCAATCTTTTCCGCTTTTGTCATTTTTGTCTAATTTTAGCCTCGTATACAAAAAGAACGATAGCTATGAATACATTACAAGTAGGGGACAAAGTACCCGATTTTTCAGCGAAAGACCAAGACGGGAATACAATTAAATTATCTGACTACAGCGGTAAAAAGCTCATTGTGTTCTTTTATCCGAAAGCGAGCACCCCAGGGTGTACGGCAGAAGCTTGTAACCTAAGGGACAATTATCAAGAACTTCAGGAACAAGGGTACGAACTATTGGGTGTTAGTGCCGATTCAGAAAAAAGACAGGGCAATTTTAAAAAGAAATACGGCTTTCCGTTTCCCTTGTTGGCCGATGAAGACCGTACGGTAATCAATACTTTCGGGGTGTGGGGCCCTAAGAAATTTATGGGGCGTGAATACGACGGTATCCACAGAAAGACCTTTGTCATCGATGAAAATGCGATAGTGACCAAGGTAATCGATAAGGTAAAGACCAAGGACCACGCCGCCCAACTATTGGACTGATTTTACATCAATACATTTGCGATATAAATTAAAGAGGGGCTTAGGCCCCTCTTTCTATTTTACTTTATCTTCATCTTCCGATTTCAGCAGTTTTCTGGTAAACAGCTTTTCTTCTTTAATGATTTCGGGAATGCCTTTCGGTAACATATCTTCCCAACCTTCATCACCATTGATGATTTTCTTAAGCACGTCTCTCGAGAAAATATGCATGATTTCGGGGTCATAGTCTATAATGTCCATCACCTTACCGTTGTACTTGAAGAACTTGTAAAGTTCTTTCATTCTCGGGTGGACCTTAATGTTGTTACTGGTCATAATTTGACCGGTTTCAGCATTTTTCATAGGGTAGAGGTACACTTGAAGATCTTTGAAGAACAACTTACCAAAGGCTTCCAAGATGCCTCCCGATAAATGTCGGTAATACTTTTCGTCAAAGATATCCACCAGATTGTTGACTCCCATGGTAAGACCTATTTTGGCCTTGGTATACCGATTGAAATATTCTACCAGTTTATAGTATTCCTGAAATTTGGATATCATTACGTTGTGGCCGAGGGCACAGAGCAATTCGGCGCGATCCATAAAATCTTGTTCGTCTATTTCCCCCGAAGCCTTAAGATTCGATAGGGTGATTTCGAAAATGACCATGGTGCTTTCTTGGTTGACCGCCGGATCTCGTATAAAAATGTCATACGATTTATGAAACATATCCATGTTCACTTTGGTAACCGGCCTAAAGCTTCCGCGCAGGGCCAAGATATTTTTTTTGTACAATGCGGCCGCCGGCAAGAAGTTGTTGCCATCAGGGCCGAACATCACCGCATCGGTCATGTCGTTTCGGATCAACTGCAAGCTCATCAATCGGTTGTCCACATCCTTAAAATTAGGACCTGAAAAGTTTACCATGTCGATTTCCACGGTATCCTTGTCAATGTGGTCATAGAGATACTTAAGCATCTTTTTTGGTTTGTGATACTTGTAAAAGGCACCGTAAATCAAATTAACGCCAAGAATTCCCAATGTTTCCTGTTGCAATCGGGCTTCGTTTTGTTTAAAACGAATGTGCAGTATGATTTCGTCCAACTCTTTTTGAGTGGGATCGAGTTGAAAACGGATGCCTACCCAGCCGTGACCCTTATATCTTTTCGAGAAATCAATGGTTGCCACTGTATTGGCATAGGAAAAGAAAAGTCGGTCTGGATGGGTCTCGCGGCTGATACGCTCTTCCATGAGCGTCATTTCATGCGAGAGCATCTTTTTTAAACGAGATTGTGTTACGTACCTACCATCGGTTTCAATACCGTAAATGGCATCGCTAAAATCTTTATCGTAGGCACTCATCGCCTTGGCAATGGTACCGGACGCTCCGCCCGAACGAAAGAAATGTCTCGCTGTTTCTTGGCCTGCGCCAATTTCAGCAAAAGTTCCGTAGATGTCAGGGTTTAGGTTGATCCGTAAAGTTTTGGCTTTGATGGAAGGAATATTTTCAAAGGTGCTGTCCCTTTTTAGAACTGAGGCCATTTAGTTGGATTTTGCTTTCAACAAAGTTAACAAGTTCAGCTAATCTATTAAATTATTTAGTTATAAATTTGAGCTTAGATGAGCGATGCGTTTAAAATTACATTTTTAGGTACGGGCACTTCTCAGGGAATACCCGTAATAGGCAGTAATCACCCGGTTTGCCACAGTACGGACCCTAAGGACAAGAGGCTACGTGTATCCCTCTTGATATCATGGAAAGACTACAATTATGTGATAGATTGCGGTCCTGATTTCAGGCAACAGATGTTGATCAGTCAGGTAAGCAAGCTCGATGGGGTCCTTTTCACCCATGAGCACTCCGATCATACTGCGGGACTAGATGATATTCGTCCCTATTTCTTTAGACAGGGCGATATACCTATATATTTGCATAAACGCGTTGCCGATTCCCTTAAACGGCGTTTCGATTATATTTTTGCGGATGAAAACCGATATCCCGGGGCACCGGCGGTGGCGGTCAACCTAATAGACAAAGACCATAGGTTTACTATCGGCGATGTTTCCGTTATGCCGATCGAGGCCAGTCATAACCGAATCAAGGTACTGGGCTTTCGAATCAAACATTTTACTTACCTGACCGATGTAAAGACCATAAGCGATGAAGAGGCCGAAAAAGTAAAGGGCACTAAGTTTTTGGTAGTCAACGCACTTCGTGAAGAACCCCACCATTCGCATTTTAACCTAGAGGAAGCCTTGGCCTTCATCGATAAGATCCAACCCGAAAAGGCCTACCTTACCCACATTAGCCATATGCTCGGCTTTCATGAGGAAGTTGAAAAAAAATTACCAAAAAATGTACATTTGGCTTACGATAACTTGACCTTAACCGTTTAAAGAGTAAATAATTCTTCATTTTATGAAAAGTAAAATATTTTTATACCTCTTCATTTTTATGTCACTGATCTGTCTTTACCTTTTTGTCAGCAACGGCAATATGGTAAAGGCCAAAGATGCCCGAATTAACAAACTTGGGGGGCAGATCGAGCAATTGCGCGATTCGGTTCGGGATACGCAGCTGAAAGTTTTGGAAATGCAATATTTTTCCTTGGAAAACAACGATGATGCCTTGGCCTATTACGACCATTTAGAATTGGAGGACCCATCCCGTTATATTGCCGACAAGCTATTGGAAACCAATGAAAGCAAGGGTGACAATCCTTTGGTGCCGTATGAGGGTATGGATAGCGACTTTAAGATCAACAAGATCAAAGTCTTGAACCACAAATGGATATTGACCGATTTTTCGGACGGAAAATATTGGGGAGAGCTATTGATCAAGTACGAGCTAAAAAATGATCTAAGCGTCGATTTTACAATGCTTGACCATTTGCTTTATACACGAAGCGAATAGCTATATTTTACCTTCCAACCACTTTTTGAACGAATGGAAATTTTGGGGAGCGACTCCGTGTCCCACAGGAAACTCTTCGTATAAGTGGTCAATGTCGAGGTTTTTAAGAAACTCAGGGGCTTTCTGCGCCCATTCAGGGGGAATCACTTGATCCACCTGACCATGTGAAGCATAGATTTTTAAGTTGGAGTGGTCCTTTTCTTGATAGCCTTCTTTTAAGATCGCTTCGTTGATATAACCGCTCAAGGCCACCACGTTTTTTATTTTCTCGGGATAGGATATGGCTACGGCATAGCTCAATATCGTTCCTTGGCTAAAACCTAAAATAGTGACACGTTCCGCATCAAGGGTATAAGTCGCACAGGCCTCATCTATAAAGGCCACGATTTTATCCCTAGAACTTTTGGCCTGTTCATCATCGCTCCATTTGCCCTGTTGGGCATCAAAATTAATGGCGTACCACGCGTAACCAAAAGGCTCCAAGGGGTAAGGGGCCCGAACCGAGATGGTACAAAGTTCTTCGGGAAGTTCCTGCGCAAAGGAAAACAAGTCTTCCTCATTACTTCCATAGCCATGGAACATAAAAAGAACCGGGGCTTTTCCTTCTTTGAGGCTAGAGGGCCTGATCAGGTGTTCTAATGATAGGGGGGCTGTTGTCATTGGATAAATGTAAACCATTTTTGAAAGAAATCACCAACTAGGGGAACGGACTGTTTTTTTCCGTTCAGGGCTCCGAGAAAGCCGTACCACCAAAGTACAAAATAACAGATGTACAGGCCGTACCAAGCATACTCATTGAACCACTGGCTCAAAAATAGGGCAAAGCCCAAAAAAAAGAGGTGAAGCCCAAAGGCCTGTCTCGTGTGAAAGCGGGCGAACTCATTTTTGGCATCGGAGTTCATGCTTATGGCAATAAGCGAACCTATAATGGTAAAATAAGCCGTTAAGGCCGTGGTTTTTCCTTCCTTTACTGTATTCATGCCGTCAAAGTTAAGATATGAGCTAGTCTTGCACAAAAAAAAGAGACCCCTATAAGGTCCCTTTTTTATATCGTATATAAATAAAGGGCTTACCCGATATCGCCGACCAATGGAATTTTCTCCGCCTTACCGTTTACGGCGTTCATAAGGCCTATAACGGCCAAAATCAACCCGATGTATTGAAGGTAACTGAGCAGGCCTATTCCCGTGACCATAATTAACACGGCAGCGATAATCGATACCACAATTCCCGTAAGCCATGCCCTAAGGGCCTGCCCGATATGGAACTTGGCGAACTCATTCTGTTCTTTGTTGTTCATGATGTAGGCCACTAAGGTTCCTATTAATGTAATGTAGCTGATAATTGCCATGGTTTTACCCTTGTCGATCGTAGTTTGGTCCATTGTGTTGGTTTTAGGTGTTATTTTTTTATGCTTCCTCCGTAACGAACAATCCTTTATTGATTGTTCCGTATACTTTCCCTTTTAATGGGGAACCCATATACATACTGTTCTTTGAGGTAGAGCTTATATGTCCTTCTTCAAAGATATAGTTTACTTCGGGATCGAACAAGGTAAGGCAGGCTTTTTCCCCTTCCTTTAAAACCGGTGATTTTAATCCGTAGCGTTCCCTTCCTTTCGTCAACAAGCCTATGGTAGTTTCGGTGTCCAAAAGGGTATTGAGGCTGCCAAAAGCACTTTCAAGTCCGATACTTCCGTAAGAAGCATTGTCGAATTCCACACGTTTTTCCTCAATGTTCATAGGGCTGTGGTCGCTGGCGACAAAGTCGATAATACCGTCTTTTAACCCCTTGATAAGGGCCTTCGCATCGGTCTTTGCCCGTAAGGGGGGTAACGTCTTATAGGCCGAATCGAATTCCTCAAGGCAGTCATCGGTAAAGCTTAGGTTATGTACGGCAACGCTGCAGCTGACATCTAAACCTTTCTTTTTGGCTTCGGCAATCAATTTCACCGATTTGGCCGTAGAAATAGTGGGTATGTGTAGCTTTCCTCCTGTATATTCCAAAATAAAAAGGTCTCTGGCCACTTGCAGTTCTTCCGCCAAAACGGGAATCCCTTTAAGTCCTAGTTTGGTCGATACCTCGCCTTCATTGACAATGCCCTTACCGGCGATTCGGGTGTCCATGGGGAAGGAGTAGACCAGTCCCTCAAAATTCTGAACATATTGCAATGCAATTTTCAAAAGGTTGGGATTGGTCAACGGTTTTTTAAAGTCGAAAAATCCGACCGCCCCGGCATTTTTCATATCGTACAATTCGGCCAGGTCTATGCCTTCGGCATCTACCGTTAAGGTGCCCAAGGGGTGAAGGGAGGTCAATTGATCGGCCGCTGCATTTTTTAAGAACACAATAGACGAACTACTATCGGGTGCGGGATGGGTACTGGGGTTGAGGACTATATCGGTAAAGCCGCTCAGGGCCGCGGTATGTAGACCGTTGGCGATGGTTTCCCGTTCTTCATAGCCAGGTTCCCCGAAGGCCACGCTACTATCGAACCAACCGATGGAAACATGAAGGTTTTTATGTTTAATGACCCTTGTTTTTCCTTCGGGCTCTATTTTGGCCGCTATCTTGGCAATAGTTCCCTTTTTGATAAGTATGTCGCGGGTCTTTAAATGAAGCTCTTCGCTGTTTTGATCAATTATTTTCGCCGATTTTAAGAGGATGTTCATTTAAGATATTTTTGAATGAGTACTTCAACAAACAGCAAAAGCAGCGCTAAAATAACAAACCATTTCCAAAGCTCGGTTACGCTGTTGTCTTTTTCAATGGTGTCGAATAGCGATGCAATAGAGGTTGCGGACAGATCGCTTCCCAATTGCTCGGTATTCAAATAGGCCAATTTGCTTTCGTTTCGGTTGTGGTTAAAGCTTATATTCTTTGTAGTTTTCTGGTCTTCCATCACCGCATAGATGCCGTCTTCCTGTAGGTCGCCATTAAAGAAAAGAGATACTTTATGGGCCAGTGACCGCTGTTGCGGAATAAATTCAAAGTCCGGTTTCTTTAATTTCAAGATATGGTCCGGGGCAAGGGTAGTAGCAATGTCTATGGTCGTAGATTCTCCCAATACGGTATAAAGCGGAGGGAGTTTTAAACTGCCCATGGCCATATTGTAAAAGGTAGGTACGACCAGGGGGGATTTGGTGAAATTCGAATTTTCGGATCCCAGGGATGCCGTGAACAAAAAGAAGGACTCATCGCCCACTAAAAAGGGCATACTGCCCTGAAAGCCCAATGCCGTTGGTGCCGAGGTCTTGATTTGATAGAATTCGGAAGCTTTCGGATATTGAAAATTGGTAACGTTTTTTTCAAATACGTTTTGGTACAAAGGATGTGAAAAAGAGATGTTGGTAATCTCGCGTTCATCACGAAGCGATTGTACAAAGCTTGTGGCGTAATTTGAGGTCAATAGATTGTATGAATCCATATCAATACCTACGGCGGGTATAATGGTCAAATGCCCCCCATTTGCGATAAAAGCCTTTAGGCTGGTCGTCAAGGAGGCAGGAATTTGCGGCAGATCGTTAAGCACGATCAGGTGTTGTGCAGCAAGAGTACTATAATTTAGGTTTTTGAGCTCAAAGGCCGTATAGGCAAACTCGTCTTCGGTAAAAATACGTTTCAGAAAATCATTTTTTTGGTTGCCCACCGACAAAACCTTTATTTTTTCCCGTTCGCCTATGTTGAAAAAGAGTCGGTTGTCATAGCTTAATCCAGAATCATCGATTTCGATTTTCCCATTGAAAACCTCGTTTTTAGGAAGGCTGAAACTTATGGTAACTGTCGGGGATGCGTCAAAGGAAGCCGAAGTTTTTGCAGCCAATTTATCACCGTTGAACAAGGAGACCGGAACACTTTCTTTTTGGTTGGTACTTGATAATTCTACCGAAAGCGTAAGGTTTTCCGAGGTTTCAGAGGTAATATAAGCCGAGTCTATGGCGACATTGGTAACCGCATCCGCTCCCAAACGCACCAAGTGCAGCTGTAATCGAGATAACTTTTCGGCAGAACCACCGGCCATACGCTGTTGAAAGTCGGAAAGGACGATCAAGTTTTTCTCCGTTGAAGGGTCGGAAGAAAAGAGGGTCTGCCCCTTTAGGAACACTTCGTTGATCTTCAACTGTTTGTTATGGAAACCCAAGGCAAGAAGTTCATTTTGAATATCTTGAAGACTCGTGTTTCTAAACGTTTTGGTGTTGGTGAACAGTGAAAAGCGTTCCGTTTTAGGAAGCTTTTTAATCAAGTCCTGAACAGCATTTTCCAATAGGGTAGTGCCTTCGCTCTTGAGTTGCATACTAAAGGAATCATCTAAATAGATAACCGTTTCCTTTTGTTTAAGGGCGGACTTTTCAGCGAAAAAAGGTTGTGAAAAGGCAAAGACCAAGGCGGCTAAGAGCGACATTCGGGTAAACAATAGCAACCATTTTTTAAGGGTGTTGCTCTGTCTCGACTCCGAAACGACCTTCTTTAGGAACTTGACATTGGTGAACGGCGTTTTCTTGAAACGTCGTAATTGGAACAAATGAATGAAAATAGGGATCAGGAGGAGAAAAAGGGCCCAAAAAAGTTCCGGATATTTAAACTGCATTTCCTGAATTGAGATGGTAAAGATATACATTTCACGCTTTATAACATGGCTTAGTGAAAAGTTATTTTACAAGGGCGGTATCTTGCCAAATAGCGACCCTAGCCTTAAAATTAACAGAAAAAAAAGTAATCTACCATAGGTTTTTGTCCTAGGCCTGAAAAGAACTTTCTGATATACTGCTGGGCTTCTTCATTGGCTACGGTAACGATACTTTGGGGATTGGGGAGTTCCTTGAGTTTACTGAAGTGCAGCATTTCCTTCCCATATATATGTTTGCCTATCTTTTTCGGGTTGTCGCATAGCCAATAAAAGTCGATGTTTTGCGCTTGCAGGCCTTTTGCTATTTCCTTCCCTTTGGTACCGGCACCCCAAACCGTCAACGGCCGGTCGGGCTCGTAGTTCAGTTTGAGGAAATATCGAAGTTTGATGTCTAGAAAATAATTCTGGGCATAGTGTTCACTGGTCCTAGAGGTACGGGTGTCGTAATCGCGCCAATAATGTAGGAGTTTAGAACAGGGAATACATTTTAATCCGTTTTGGTAGAAACGAAAAGTAAGGTCGTAATCTTCTGGATAGAGGTCCGGTTCAAAGGCCCCGCAACGCTCAAAATCTTCGCGATAGGCCATCCAACAAGGGGAGGGGATAACACATTCCTTATAGATCTCGGAATAATTGTCCCCTGTTTGGGTGAGTTGGTTCAACCATTGTTCATAACGTTCGTAACCATTGCTGATACCGCGGTGCGAAAAATAATGGACCTGTCCGACGGCGAGGTGGCCTTT
The DNA here is from genome assembly GCF_002211465.1 of Zobellia sp. OII3. NCBI lineage: Bacteria > Pseudomonadati > Bacteroidota > Flavobacteriia > Flavobacteriales > Flavobacteriaceae > Zobellia > Zobellia sp. OII3. The sequence continues at coordinate 275,964 of NZ_MWRZ01000002.1, forward strand.
TCCGTGTTCCAATAAAGATTCCGCCATGGTTTTTAACTTGTCTTCCGTCATAATATCGTCGGAATCCATTCGGGTGACAAACTCCCCCTTACTATGCTTATATGCCATTCTTAGGCCTTCGATAATGCCATTTCCTTCATTATCAAACAAATGTATACGAGGCTCGTTTTTAGCATAAGATTCCACCAAATTTTTACTTCCATCACTACTACCATCATTAACGGACAGTACCTCCCAATTCGGGTAAGTCTGCTTTAAGATGGAGTCAATACACTGGGAAAGAAAGGCTTCGGTGTTCTTAAAAGGGATGAGTATGCTAACAAGGGGCTGTTCCATAAGGGGGCAATTTAGCAAAATTGAAGGCAAATTTTAATTTGAAAAGAATAAAAAATAACAAAACATTTTACAGAGTAGAAAAAGGTTACTATATTTGCACCCGCATTCAGGGAATACCTGATGAGGCACTCAGGAGAAATGGCAGAGTGGTCGAATGCGGCAGTCTTGAAAACTGTTGAGGGTCACACCTCCGGGGGTTCGAATCCCTCTTTCTCCGCAAGCAAGCAGTGGCTTGTAAAAATAAAATCCTATCAAGTTTTCTTGGTAGGATTTTTTATTTAGGGCCGGTTTGGTGATGTTGCTTTTGCTTCCTTGACCTGGATCATGACCAATTGTTGGATCATGACCAATTGACCTATCTATTATTACCTAGCCAATAATCAGAAGTGCTTTACCACATATCCAGATAAAATAAAAACAGGAATCCCGTAAGCTTTGTCTAAAAAGTAATAGAAAGCTTTTCCCAATCTTTTTTTACGCCCTATCCTTAAGGATAGTTTATTTTTAGGCCTTAGTAGATGCCCGTGAAAGACAAAAATGTGCTCCGATTTTTTCAACATTGATTGCGAATGCACATAATCTTAAAACAAAGGCCGAACATATATAACCGTTACAGCAAAAACGAAGCGCTAATGACTAAAATACTTCTGTCCTATATTTTTATTCTTGGCTTAATGGGCTGTGCGTCGCGAGAGGAGCCTGTCGATTATTTGAACCAAAACCTTCCTGGTGCTACTCCTGTTATCTTCGCGCCGGATATCGTTTCCCTCAAAGGTCGATTCGAGCACGGTATCTCGTTTACGCCCGATACACGACAATTGGCCTTTGGCACCTTAAACCCAAGCGATTTTAGTGGAAGCATATTCTATTCGGAAAAGATAAGTGGTAAGTGGACTACCCCTAAGATTTTTAAATCTTTGGAAAACAAAAGTGTATTCCTACCTTATTTCACACCCGATGGGGAATCCCTGCTTTACGCCCAAAGCATAGCGGATACGAACAACCTGTATGTCACCGATATTTGGAGAGTGAAACAGGAAAATGGCGGTTGGGGCGTACCTAAAAAAATGCATGTCCCTATTAACTCCACAAGCAGGGAAGCCAATGCTAGTATGACATATGACGGAAGCCTCTATTTTTCGTCGAATAGAAATTGTCAAGGAATCGAAAACTGCTCCACGGCAGATTTGTTCTATTCCACAATGGAGGACAAGACCTATCAAAGCGCGAAAGGAGTTTCCGAATTAAATTCGCCAAACGATGAAGAAAGTGTATTTATCTCTCCAAATGAAGATTATATCCTGTTTTGCAGATATACCGATGACAATTCTTTTGTGGACCTATACATCAGTTACCGCGACTACCATAAACAATGGACCCCGGCAGTAGCTCTTGATGCCCCAATAAATTCCAAAGATTGGGACCGCAGGCCCTTTGTAAGCATTGACAACAAATTTCTGTTTTTTACGCGTTTACAGATCGGGGAAAAGGGCCTGACCGAATCCGATATTTATTGGACCAATACGTCAAAGGTCTTTAAACCCTTTGTTTTTCACCCACTGGAAGATATCACGGTACCGCTTGGAGAAAAATTCACCTTGACCCTTCCATCGGATTATTTTAAAGATATTGATAACGGCAATTTGGTGTTGGACTGTAATCATGACCAATTCGATTGGTTGACATTCGATAATAAAAATATGACCCTATCGGGTGTGCCCGCCTATGAAGGCCATTTTGAATTGACATTTACGGCCGTGGACGAATTTATGAATCGCACTGAGGACAGCATAAGCATATCAGTTACGAAATAAGCGCTGTACAGGAAACATACGAACCCAAAGCACAAAGCATGATGAACGAACTATTAATCCAGAATATCGAAAAAAGCCTGCAACTTTCTAAACCGGAACTGGAGCAGCTTTGTAGTTATTTTGAACCAAAAGTTATTCAAAAAAAAGAGTTTTTATTGACTCAGGGCAGTGTTTGTAAGTTTGAAGGTTTTGTTTTGGAAGGGTGTTTCAGGGTATTTATCCTAGATAAAAAAGGAAAAGAAAATACCTTGTATTTCGCGATCAAGGATTGGTGGCTTATGGATATAGATAGCTTTATGAATCAGAACCCCTCCAATTTGAACATACAGGCATTGGAGGATAGCAAAATACTTCTCATCAACAGGAAAGATAAATTAACACTTTACGATACCATTCCCGCGACCGAGAAACTCTTCCGTATTATGTCGCAGAAAGCCATCGTAGCATGGCAACGCCGTTTGATTAACAACCATTGCCAAACAGCAAAGGAAAGATACCACGATTTTGCGGAGACCTATCCCAATATAGTGTCAAAACTGACAGACAAACAAATAGCAAGCTACTTAGGCATTACCCATGAGTTTTTGAGTAAAATTAAAAAATCGTCCAAAGGCCTATAAAATTTCAATAGAGTTGAACTTGTTCAACTTTTTTTCTAGAATAGTTCATAATTTTTGCAGGATACAATTATAAATAGGATTATGGACTTACGAAAACACTTCAAAATAGGTATCGCTACGCTTGCATTACTATTGTTAACAGGGAAAGGACAGGCACAGATGGCCAAAGATATTACACACGACCAAGCCCATACAGCCCTTTTGGCCGCAAAGAAAAAAGCAGAGGAATCGAAGGTCTGCGTCAATATTGCCGTAGTCGATGCCGGAGCCAACCTAAAAGCCTTTATACGAATGGATGAGTCTTTTCTCGGAAGTATTGATGTTGCCATAAAAAAGGCAAAAACAGCCCGATATTTCAACATTGATACCGGAAAATTAGGGGAGTTGACACAACCAGGGGGCATCATTTATAACATAGAACACTCTAACGGAGGTTTGATTACTTTTCCGGGAGGCATACCCATCAAAAATCAAGAGGGCCAAATCATTGGGGCGATAGGTGTAAGTGGCGGTACCATAGACGAAGACCGTACTATTGCCATGGCCGGAGCAAGCTCGATTATAGATGGATCAAATTAGAAAAGCATAAGATTATGAATTGCATAAAAAAAGTCGTTCTCGCCATAGTTTTGGTTTTCTCCCAAGTAGGCATGGCCCAAGTATCCGAAGAACTAATGCTTTACCGAAAAGACTTTAAAAGTATATCGGGAAACAATACGGTTTCGGTAACGAGCTATGAAAAAGGGGGCGCTAACTACGTATTTGCCGGAGGTGTTGGAAATATAGATGTCTATAGCCTAAGCAAAGAAGGCATACTTACCCCGATAAGCAATCATGAACTCTACCGGAAAGAAGGACCGGCAAGGGGCATGGTGGCCGATAACATTAATGGCACCGACTTTCTCTTTGTAGCCAACAAACACGGAAACGTAATCGAGACTTTTGAAATTTTGAACAACGGTTCCCTTAAAAGGGTGGCCTTAGTTGAAGATACGGAGGAGACCTATCTAGGAACGGCCATTACTTTAGAGGTTATTCATATGAACAAATCGTCATACCTATTTATTGGCGGACTAGAGGAAACACCTGGCTTAAGCAGTTTCAAAATTCAGAACGACGGAAAATTGACCCATGTACAGTCTATGAATGACGATGATACCATTCATACCGATGGTGTCATAGGAATGTTCACCCATAAAATCAAGGGGAAAACCTTTCTATATACAAGTGGATTTCAAGATAATGGGGTGAGTAGTTTTAGGGTGTATGAAGATGGTAGGTTTAAAAACATCAACAATATAAGCGACAATACAACCGATAGATTCCTAACCGGGGCCTACCCGGTGACCGGTGTCACATTGGGCAACAACAATTATGTGATTGTAGGTCACAGACACCATAAGTACTACAAGAGAGGGGGCTTTATAAAAAGACCGGATTTCGTTTATCACGGCGATGGGGTAAGTGTTTTTAAAGTGAACAAAAAAGGCGGGCTCGAGCCTCATTTTGTCCTAAAGGATGATGACACTACCAAATTGCAGGGGCAAACTAGAATTGAAGTGGTTTCAATAGATAATAATGAAGCTATTTTGGCGGTCGGAACCAGGGATGATGCTAGTATACAACTGTGTAAACTCAATGAAGAAGGCATACTATCACCCATAAATTATTTGGAAACAGGTTTTTCCATCTATTACGGTTTAAGGTCCCATACGATAGAAGGAAGCCATTTTCTTATTGCCGGTTCTTTCCGATTTGATTTAAAAAAGATAGCCACCTACAAAGTTTCCCCGAAAATCAATAGGGAGGGCAAAGTTTTAAGACATATGGTCAGCCTGAAATACAAAGAGGAAGCTACCGATGAACAGGTAGCGGAAGCAGTCAGAGCTTTTGTTGATTTGGGTAAAGACATTCCTGAAATTGCCGATATAGAGTGGGGGATAAATGATAGCGCCGAAGGGAACAGCAAAGGTTTGACCCATTGCTTTACCCTGACCTTCAATGATGAGCATGCTAGGGAAATCTACCTTTTCCATAAAGCGCATTTAGATTTGGTAAGCCAGATAGGACCTATAATTGCCGATGTTTTGGTATTGGATTATTGGACCGATTAGTATGGGCCCTTTTTATAAACCCATATTTTAAAAGGAAAATTTTTTAACTTGTTCATTCTTAATTCCAATGATTCGTTTTCCTAAAGATTTGCAATGCAGATAAAAAGAATAACAAGTTCCGAACTTAGTTTGGTCGTCAAGCTCTTCGATAAATATCGGGTATTTTACGAGCAAGCATCGGACCTTCCATTGGCCCATGACTTTTTACAGTCGCGAATGGAGCATAATGAGTCCATAATCTTCGTGGCATTAACCGAGAAGGACGGAGAAATAATCCCTGTTGGCTTTACGCAACTTTATCCTAAATTTTCATCCGTACGTGCGGTAAAAAATTGGATACTCAACGACCTGTTTGTCGAGGCAAAATACAGAAAACAAGGGATAGGGGAAGCCCTGATCAAGACGGCCATGGAATTTGCCCAAAGCAAAGGCGCAAAATTTGTTGAACTTTCAACGGCCGTCGACAATTTTACGGCACAAGGTCTGTATGAAAGCCTAGGGTTTAAAAAACTAAAACCCGACGCAGGCTTCATCGATTATCGGATCGAGGTAGCTTAGCGCTTCATAGGCCAAGGCACTCAATAAGCCATTAAAATTTATACCAGCGGGGCTGTACTAGAGAATAGTGTTTTAGTTCGATATATTCAAGGGATTCAAACCCAAAAATGATAACGTAGACAGATTCTATATTAGCGAAGAATTGATTTCTCCGGGATGAAGCAAACCCACAAATCACTACCTTTATACTCGTGAGTAGACTCGTTTCCATATCACTATCATTTGTTATTCTATTGCAAAGCTTTGGAATAAGTCTCTATGATATTTCCCAAATAGACAAATTTATAGAGCACGCCCAATTTCATAGTGAGCAATATGGAGATAATGTTTTTGTGTTCATTTCAAAACATTATGGGGAGTTAAAAGCAATTCATAACGAAGAGCATCAAGAAGAAAAAGAGGATCATGAGCAGTTGCCGTTTCAACAGCAATCACACTTTTCATCCCTTACGGCCCTCGTCTTAAACTCCCAAAAAGAAGATTTTAAAACGGTTGAAATTCCGGAATATAAATCGCATAATTTCTTTTATCAGGCACCCTCCTCCTCACTTCATTCAGAGGGAATCCTTCAGCCGCCCCGGCATTCATAAAATAATCGCGTTCATTTTTTTTAAGGTCCGTTCACTCTGGTGAATCAACGGACGACTAACGTTTATTATTTCATAAAAAATGCTATCATATATCATTAATTTCAGCATAAGGAACAAGCTGATCGTTCTATTGTTTACAAGCTTTATTATAGGTTTTGGCTTGTACTCCTTGACCCAAATACCTATTGGTGCGGTACCCGATGTCACCAATAATCAGGTGCAGGTCATTACTACGTCTCGCAACCTTTCGACCCAAGATATCGAACAGTTTATAACCTATCCTATTGAGTTGGAAATGGCAAATTTACCGGGGGTACAAGAAATCCGGTCCATTTCTAAATTCGGATTGTCCGTAGTCACCATTGTCTTTGACGACGATTTGGGCACTTATTTGCCACGTCAACTAATTGCGGAAAAAATCAAATCGGCATCGGAAAAAATCCCCGACGGTTTTGGAGTTCCTGAAATGGGGCCGATAACTACAGGGCTTGGCGAGATCTACCAATACATTCTTGACGTAAAGCCCGAGTTTAAGGATCGTTACAGCATAGAAGACTTGCGTACCATTCAAGATTGGGTGGTCAAACGACAACTTTCAGGGATCCCCGGTGTGGTTGAAGTCAATACTTGGGGCGGTTTCCTTAAGCAATACGAGGTAGCGATCAATACAGAAAAATTAAATGCCATGAACATCACCGCCCAAGAGGTGTTCAATGCCTTGGAGGCAAACAATAGTGTCACTGGAGGCGGGTATATAGAAAAGGTGAATCAAGCCTATTTTATTCGAGGGGAAGGCTTGATAACGTCTTTGGACGACATTGGACATATTGTGGTGAAAAACGAGGGAGACTTACCGATTTATATCAAAGATGTCGCCAGCGTAGGCTTTGGAAGTGCCACGCGATTCGGTGCCATTACCGGTAATGGTCAAGGTGAAAAGGTTTTGGGGCAGGTAATGATGTTGAAGGACGCCAATTCAAAAAAAGTAATCGAGGCGGTAAAGGAGCGCGTGGCCTCCATTTCAAAATCACTCCCGGAAGGCGTGTATATCAACGCTTTTCTAGACCGTAGCGAACTTATAGCTAAAACCACCTTTACCGTATCGGAGAACCTGATTCTAGGATGTTTGATCGTAATCTTCGTGGTGGTCCTCTTATTGGGGAACTTCCGTTCGGGACTGGTCGTTGCCTCGGTAATCCCCCTTTGTCTTCTTTTTGCGCTATCGCTTATGTATGTTTTTGGTGTGGACGCCAATTTAATGAGCCTAGGTGCCATTGACTTTGGAATTATCATTGATGGTGCGGTGATTATAGTGGAGTTCATCGCCTTTCAGATCACCCGGAAAAAAGATGAGATTATCGCCGTTTCAAGAGTCGAGCAACAACGGATAAAGGATAGAATTACGGTTACAGGAGCTTCAAAAATGATGAATTCCGCCATTTTTGGGCAGTTGATCATTTTGATCGTATTCATCCCTATTCTTTCCCTATCCGGAGTGGAGGGGAAAATGTTCAAACCAATGGCCCTGACCTTTAGCTTTGCCCTTATAGGTGCCATGTTACTGTGCTTTACCTATGTACCCGTAGCGGCCTCCTTGTTTTTAAAACCCTCTACCGTATCCGACAAGAACATCTCCGTACGTATTATGAAATGGTTGAGGGCCAAATATGAACCGATTATTCACTGGGCCCTTCACAGCAGGCCTATTGTTTTAGGAATAGCAGCTTTGCTCTTAGCGGTGTCAGTGTTTCTATATTCCAATATGGGAGGCGAATTTGTACCTACCTTGGATGAGGGTGATTTTGTTATCCAACCGGTATTAAAGACTGGAACGTCTTTAAGTAACACGGTAAAAATCACAACGGAAATAGAGAAGATTTTATTGGATAAATTTCCGGAGGTGAAACAGGTTGTAACCCGTATTGGCGCCGCGGAAGTACCTACCGACCCCATGTCTATGGAAGAAAGCGATGTTATTATTGTACTGAAACCAAAAAGGGAGTGGACTTCGGCCGATTCCAAAGACGAGTTGGCCGATAGGTTTAAGGAAGCCCTTGCCGTCATACCCGGAATGGAAGTAGAATTTACCCAGCCCATTGAGATGCGGTTTAACGAACTTATTACCGGGGTCCGTGCCGATATAGCCATTAAGATATTTGGGGACGATCTTGATATTTTGGCCCAAAAAGGAAACGAAATAGGTGCACTGATCGAAAAGGTAGATGGGGCTGCCGATATTTCGGTAGAGAAAATTGCCGGCCTGCCCGAAATGAACGTAAAGTTCAACCGGGCCAAAATTGCTCGGTACGGACTCAACATCCAAGAGGTGAACGACATGGTTTCCATGGGCTTTGCCGGCCGTAGTGCAGGAAACGTTTTTGAAGGGGAACGCCGTTTTGACCTTGTTGTTCGATTGGACAAAAACTTGCGGCAAGATATCGATAACCTAAAAAATCTTTATATCGATGTGCCTAGGGGAGGTAAAGTTCCTTTGAGTGAATTGGCGGATATCACCTATCAAAAGGGGGCGGCCAAAATATCACGTGACGACACCAAACGCAGGATCGTAGTGGGGGTCAATGTGCGTAATCGCGATTTACAATCGGTGGTAGACGATGTACAGCGCTTGATCAACGAGAACATAAGCCTACCTGTTGGGTATACGATTGCCTACGGAGGCCAATTCGAGAACCTCCAAAGTGCAAAATCGAGGTTGTTGGTTGCCGTGCCCATTGCCCTTATCCTGATTTTTATCTTGCTCTATTTTGCTTTTAGCTCGGTCAAAGAAGCCCTGATGATCTATTCGGCCATACCTCTGGCAGCGGTGGGCGGTGTACTCTTACTATGGTTAAGGGGTTTACCTTTCAGTATATCCGCAGGGGTCGGTTTTATCGCCTTGTTCGGAATTGCCGTACTCAACGGTATCGTGTTGATCGAGCATTTTAAAGAATTGGAAAAGGAAGGAGGCTTCAGTGATATCAATGAACTGATCAAACATGGCGCCATAGACCGATTGCGAGCGGTATTGCTCACGGCAATGGCCGCGGCACTGGGCTTCTTGCCCATGGCGATTTCAACGAATGCCGGGGCCGAAGTGCAGCGGCCATTGGCCACGGTAGTTATTGGAGGATTGATTACCGCCACCCTTTTGACCTTAGTGGTTTTACCGGTACTGTATGCCTATTTCCACTCCTTGAAAGAAAAAGCCAAACCAAACGCCAATCAGCTCATGGGCTTACTAATGCTTTTTGGCTTGATGACCCTACCCGCCCATGCACAGCAAGCCCCAATGGATCTTGAAAATTTGATTACAACGGCCGTTGAAAATAACGCAGGCCTCAATGCGAATAGGCTAGAGGTAGAGCAATCCCATGCCTTAATCAACAGTGCATTTAGCTTTGATAAGACCCAAGTGTATTACGAGTTTGACGAAAATAACTTGGCTGCGAACAATGAAGCCTTACGCGTCTATGGCGTGCAACAAGACTTTCGGTTTCCAACCGTATATTTTTCCGAAAGGAAAGTGAACAAGGCCAACCACAACTTGGCAACGAGTTCCTTTGACATCAAGAAAAAGGCCTTGGAACGAAAGGTCACGGCAGCTTATTATACTTATCAAATCGCCCGAGAGAAAGAGCAAGTGTTAAGAACACTTGACAGTCTCTATTCCAACTTTTCCCATATGGCGGCGAGACGTTTTGAATTGGGCGAGACCAATTACCTGGAAAAAATCACGGCTGCCTCTAAGCAAAAACAAATCAATATAAAGTATCTCGAGTCACAACAGAACGTAAGCAGGGCCTATGTTGACTTAACGAAAACGGTGCAATCGGAAAACCCGTTGAAGATAGCAAATGCACGGGAGCTAAAAGTGGGACTTAAAACTGTGGATCTTGAAGGAAGTTCGGAAATGGAATTTTACCAAAATAGGATAGCCTTATTTCAAGTACAGCGTAAGTTGGAGAAACAACGGCTCTTGCCCGACATTAGCCTGAACTACTTTCAGGGAACGAATTCGGGGCTGAACAGTAATCTGTACGGCTATCAATTGGGGGTAAAGATTCCTCTTTTGTTCGGAGGGCAAGCTTCTAAAATAAAGGCCGCAGGCATTGCCGAAGCGATAGCTTCGGAAGAATTCAATGAATATGAAATTCAACTTACGGCCAAGTATAGGGCATTAAAGGACCAGATGGACCAGTTGTCGCAGGCACTTACTTACTACGAAGAGGAAGGGTCCGCCTTATCCGATGAAATTTTAAAAACGGCCAATGGTAGCTTCAAAAACGGCGAAGTCGATTTTTACCAGTATATACAGAGTTTGGAAAGTGCTTATGAAGTAAAACTGGATTATCTGGACAAACTCGAAGAGTACAACGGCATCGTTATCGCCATAAATTACTTAACCCTTTAATATTAGCATTATGCAACGCACTATATACAACATCACAACATTAAGCTTGTTTATGATCCTTCTGGGCTGTGGCAGTAAAGCCTCGGAAGATAACTCGGCCGCAGACCAGAACACCCAAAAGATAGACCATAGGCTCTTTGTTTCCAAGGCCCAATTTGAACGCAGTGAGATGGCCTTGGGCCATATAGAGGTAAAATCCTTTCCCATAACCATACAGAGTTCGGGAACGATAGATGTACCCCCTGAAAACAGGGCATCGGTCAGTGCTACTATGGGCGGATACATCAAGACCGTGCCCTTATTGATAGGGGATAAGGTTCGTAAAGGACAAGTTTTGCTAACCCTTGAAAACCCCGATTTTATCAGGTTGCAGCAAGATTATATGGAGGTCAACGAAAAATTGGCCTTTTTAAAGTCGGAATACGAACGACAAAAAACGATGATGGCAGAGCATATTACGTCCCAAAAAAGTTTTTTACAAGCCGAGAGCACCTACAAAACCGCTTTGGCAACATACAATGGCCTTCGTAAGCAACTAACACTTCTGAATATTTCCCCTTCCCAGGTCGAAAGTGGAAATATAAGTTCAATAGTAAGTATTTATGCCCCGATTTCAGGGAGTATTACCAAGGTAAACGTGAGTCGTGGCACCTACGTGTCCCCGGCCTCATCAATCATGGAAATCATAAACAATGACCATATCCACCTAGAATTATCGGTCTTTGAAAAAGATATCATGAAATTAAAAAAAGGGCAGGAAATCAATTTTAAGGTCCCTGAATCTTCCACCGATGTTTTTGAGGCAGAAGTTCACTTAATCGGTACGGCCATAGAAGACAATCGCACCATCAAGGTACACGGACATCTTAAAAATGAAGAACAGGCGCATTTCTTACCGGGAATGTTCGTAGAGGCCGAAATCATTACGGATACGACCGAAGTCCTCGCCATAACCGAAACGGCTGTTGTAGCCATCGAGAATGCGCATTCACTCCTAAAGCTAAACGAGACAACGGAGGATGGTTATTATTTTGACCAGGTTTCGGTAAAGACCGGTTCTACATACAATGGGGAAGTAGCTCTAGCCGATACGCAAGGTGTTACTACCAAAGATACGGTATTGACTAAAGGAGCCTTTCACCTTTTGGGTGGTGACTGATTTGATAAATCATAAAATGCAATGAACTGAAGGTTGAATAAATCCGCTTATTCTTCGAGTCCCAAAACTTTCCATTGGCCATCTATCTTGTAGGTGTTGAGCCTTTGTCTGGATAGCCCGCCATCGGGGTAGCGACAGATTTCGGTGACGATGCAATGTTCGTCGGATAGGTTTTGTCTTTGAAAGGCTCTTTTAATGCCGTTGAACTTGGGCATTCCGTTTTCTTGCATGTTTTTTATAAAGGAAAGCCTAAGTACTTCGGCAGTGTTTTGGATAAGTTCTTCATCAATCTCGATTTGTACGCTTTTCTTGAGGAGGAACTCGGCTTCTTTTCTAAAATCCTTACAGTTTAATGATTTTTCCAGGTCGTCTTGGTCATAAGCTTCCTCTAAGGCCAATATGGCGCCTTCGGGTGTGTCGTGGTCGGGGAGAAAATGGTCTTCCCCTTCATCTATGACTATTCCACCAAGGCTTTTATCAAAATTTTGAAGGGCATCACCCGTTAATCCTTCCCTAATAGCCCTTAAAGTGTAGCCTCCGATCAACCTCCCATTTTCTACGATCATCCAATCGGAAACATGGTCAAAAGCGATTCCTATATTTTCGTCAAGGCTTACATTTTTAACATCGATAGGCTCATTGCCGACCCGACCGTAAACATTCCCCTCAAGGTCAAAATTGGGTTCTAAAAGCCATATGTGTTCTACATTGCTCCCGTCTTCTATTCGGGCTTTAACGGAAAAGTAGGCCTGTCCTTCCTTGGGGTTTTCCGTGCAGGTTTTAAAATAATGGAAGGTTAATCTGGCCTTTTCCATTGCCCAATTCATCCTTTCATCTTCATTGGGCATATCGTAAACATCTGGGTTTCCCCTACGTTTCCTGATGTTCTGTTTTCTGCCGAATATTTTCTTTATGATGCCCATAGTAGGATTTTTTAATAGTTAATACAGTTGTTTTTAATAGAAGCTCATTTCGAAATATGTGTTTCAAACCTTATAAATTTCTATGGACGCCATCAACATATACCCAATGACCATTTTCTTTGCTAAAGTTCGATTTTTCATATATAACGCCCATTTGACCGTTTTCCATATAATAGGCCTTGAATTCTACGGTGCCCGAACTATCGGTTTCGCTTCCTTCGGAAGTATATAAGACCTCAAGTTTTAACCAGTTTACCGCCTTGGCCCAGGTCTTTATCCTACGTTTTTCAATTTTGTTTGGTCGGGTAGTGCTGTGGTGGCTTTTTTGTAGATAATCGATGTCCCCTAAAACAAAGGCACTATAACGGGAACGCATTAGAGCCTCGGCCGTGGCTACGCTACGAATATCCGTATGGGCTTTTTTACAGCAGTCGCTATAGTTCACTTGAGGGTTGCAAGGACATGGCATACGAAGAGATTTAAGACTTAAAACTACATATTTCGAAGAGCTTGTAAAAATTATATTCGACCTATGTAGGTGAATTTCCGTTTTTCTAAACCAGAGGTGCCGTATTTTAAGATTATGGCCAGATAATTTTTAATCAGATATAGTATCTTAGCTTATTACAGAAAACTCAACGACAAATGAAAACATTTAAAGTACTATGTATGTGCCTACTAATGGCAAGCAGCTCATTTATCAACGCCCAAGACAGTTACGGGGGCCTCGCTCTATATACCCTAAGGGATGACATGGCTTCCGATGTGGAGAGCACCTTGAGAGCGGTAGCCGATGCCGGTTACAAGTATATTGAAGCGGCAGGATATGAGGACGGAAAGTTCTACGGAATGACGCCATTGGAATTTAAAAAGAAGTTAAAAGAACTAGGCTTGAAGCCCATAAGCAGTCATCAGGGAAGTGTGACCCTTGAAAATGCCGATGCCATGATAATCGATGTAAAAACAGCCGGGTTTAAGTACTTTGTGGTTCCCGTACCCCCGATGGGACTCTTTACGGTTGACGAGGAAACCATGACAATGGGTATGACGGGAGGTGCCGAGAATTTGGCGGGAATTTTAGATATACTGGGTGAAAAATGCAAGAAAGCGGGACTCAAGTTGTTGTACCACAATCATGACTTTGAATTTGAGAAGGATGAAAATGGGGTAGTGGTCATCGATTATCTTTTAGAACACTGCAATCCGAAATGGGTCAATTTTCAAATGGACTTATTTTGGGTGACCAAAGCAGGTGCCGATCCTATAGCCTATTTCAAAAAATATCCGAAGCGATTTAAGATATGGCATGTAAAAGACATGAACGAAGACGGTTGGTTCGCACCGGTAGGTACGGGAAGTATCGATTTTGCCCGAATCTTAAAAGAGAAGAAATTATCCGGTATGAAATACTATATGGTGGAACAGGATAAAACCTATAAAACAACACCATTGGAAGCCATTAAGATAAGTAGAAAAGGACTCGAAAAATACGGGTTTCATTAAGTAATATAGATTACTAAATAAAAAACCACCGTCATGCAAGGGTGGTTTTTTTATGCCTTATATCAAGGGTTTGGCCCGCTTTTAAATGTTAAAGTTTAATATTTATGATTTGTATATCAACAAGTTAATTATCTCTATTTAGATTTAGTATAAATAATTTGGATGTTTTGCAATGTCGCTATATTTTTGCGTCGAATTTAACTATTTGTAACAAGTCTAAATAAAAACCAATGAGATTTTCTCTACTATTCCTCCTTGGATTCAGCTTTTTTTGGGGGCATGCACAAGAAGCACAGTATAGCATTAACGGAAGGGTAACGAGCAATGACGGAGAGCCAGTGGCCTATGCCCATGTTGCCATACTGAAAGCCAAGAACGGAGCGGCTGCAAACGAAAATGGGGAATATAAAATTACCGGGGTGGTACCTGGCTCCTACGAATTACAGGTCAGTGCCGTTGGGTTTAAAACCATAAAAAAAGCGGTAAACCTTAGCGATAGAGATATTACGGTCGACTTTTCCGTTCGTATGGATACCGAGCTTGAAGAAGTAGAAGTATTCGGTTCGCGTTATGAACATCCTGACAAAATAGAGGCCTTGACCCGTTTGCCATTGGCCACCTATGAGCAGATCCAAAGTATCTCGGTAATTTCTGAAAAAGTCATCGAAGACCAAGGTACCCTTACCATTGCCGATGCTACCAAAAACGTACCGGGGGTATATTCCTTTGCTACTTATGGAAATCGTAGCGAAAGTATGTCTTCACGAGGGTTTAGGGGCATTCCTATTTTAAAGAACGGGGTACGTGTGCATTCCGATTTTAGGGGTACGGGTATTCTTACCGATATGCAAGGGGTTGACAACATTCAAGTCCTAAAAGGGGCAGCTTCCATTACCCAGGGCGTCGCCACCGATTTGGGTAGTCCTGGTGGAGTCATCAATATCGTTACCAAAACTCCCAAGTATCAATTTGGCGGTCAAGCCTCTTTTAGAGGGGGGAGCTTCGGGCAGACCCGTCCCACATTCGATGTTTACGGACCATTGACCGAAAAGCAAAACACCGCCTTTCGAATCAACGGGGCCTTGGAACAAGCCGATAGCTATCGCGCCGGGGTTTCTTCCCAACGTTTTTACATTAACCCTTCCTTTGAATGGCGTATCGACGAGGGAACCACATTGACCATGGAAATGGATTATTTTGATGACAGTAGGACTCCCGATCCAGGTACGGTAAATTTGGCAGAAAACGACACCAATGCCATATATGACCTTCCCCATAGTCAGTTTTTAGGCTATAAAAATGATAAAAGCCTTACCCAGAACCTGAATTATTCCGCTCGCTTTAAAAAGACGCTCTCCGATAAATTGAGCTTGAATGCGGCTTATTTCGCCTCGAGTTTGGATCTAGATCTTAAAAATGCCAGTTTAGGAGGCGCCATTACCGACGGGGAAGGCAACACGGTTTACAATCTAAGGACGCGAGGGTATGCTATATCTACCAGGGAAGATAAAAACAGTGTGCTTCAAATAGACCTTATCGGTGACGATATGCAAACAGGTTCTATCGGACACACCTTTCAGGTAGGTATGGATTATAGAACTTCTAAGTACAACACCTCTAGCAGTAGTGTAGCCGTGCTGGACACCTTGGACGTTTTCTCTACCATATCGAATCAACTGCCCGACGACCTTGGTCTAAGCGACCCAAGTACGGCCGGATCCGAGTCTAGGTCCATAGGCTTTGTGGCCCAAGACGTTATTACCTTCAACTCTTGGTTAAAATCGTTTTTAGGCTTCCGTTACAGTACTACGGAAACCAGTACCGAGACCGAAACTACGGATAGCGATGCCTTCAATCCCCTTGGTGGTATTATTGTTTCGCCTATGGAGAACCTTAACGTGTTCGCTTCCTACACCAATAGCTCCTACCCAAGAACAGGTACCCGTTTAGGGGAAGACGGTAAGGAATTGGGTAACGAGCGTTTTGATCAGTTCGAAGCCGGTATTAAGACCAACTGGCTCGATAGCCGCTTGCGCTTTAACCTGACCTATTTCAAAATCAACAATAAGAACATTAATCTTCCCGTATATGACGAGAACTGGATCGCTACCGGATTCTATCAAAAAGGAGGAAACGACCAAAGACAAGGGGTAGAAGTAGAACTTACCGGGCGTATACTTGAAAACTTCGAAGTCATAACCGGATATTCGTACATCGATGCCCAATATAAAGAACACACTTCCTATGTGTATGGTTCCGCACCCTTGAATACGCCTAAGCATACGTTTAACGTGTACGGTAATTACGCCTTTAGAAACAGCTTGAAAGGCTTGTCAATAGGAGCCGGCGCCTATTATACGGGTGAACGGCCGATCAATGATTGGAGTGCCGGAGCCGTAACCCACGAGGGTATCGTTCCTGGCCAAAAACCTTTTGATGTTGAGGCCTATACCTTGGTGAACGCACAAGTCGCCTACCGAATTAACGAAAACTGGGGCGTGCGTGTCTTGATGAACAACATTTTTGATGAAATCGGTTACAATGCCTACCGTACCCGATATATCAATCAAACCGACCCTAGAAGTTTCTATGGGATGATTACTTATAAGTTTTAGAATCAATTAGGGTGCCGAACCAACCAATACGAAGGCAATGCAGAAATATAGCTTGAGAAAATTTATCAACGATGTACATTTATGGCTAGGATTGGCCAGTGGTATTGTTTTGTTCCTTGTTTGTTTGAGTGGCACCCTACTTGTTTTTGAAGATGAAATAAAGTCGTTTTTTACCGATGATTTTGTAGTCGAGGCTACCCAAGGGGAGAAAATGTCGATCGAGCTGCTCTCCGACAAATTGAAGGAAGAGGGCGATATCACTGCGGTAACCCTCCCTGCCACGGCGAAGGAGCCTTATCTCTTTTCCATAAAGACCGACCCCAAACAACGAAGGGGGAGTACGTATTATGTAAACCCCTATACGGGAGAGTACCAAAAGGAATTGAAGTCCTCCCTCGATGGATTTTTTATGACCATGTTCCGCCTGCACCGTTGGTTGTTGCTCGATATAGAAATAGGAAGGCCTATTGTGGGGATAGCCACGATCATATTCTTGATCCTATCCATCAGTGGAATCGTTTTATGGTTCCCCAAGCGGTTAAAATGGAAAAATTTCAAGCCAGGCTTTAAAATTAAGTTTTCGGCCAACTGGAAGCGTATTAACCATGATTTACACAATACCTTGGGTTTTTATGCCTGTATTTTTTTGGTGATTATGTGTTTGACCGGACTTTGTTGGTCCTTTCAATGGTACCGAGATGCCGGAAGCGCAGTGCTTGGGGCTAAAATATTCGGAAATCGAGGAGGTGGCCCTAAGGTAAGCTCTTCCCTCGCCAAGGATGCGAAAGTAGTGTCCGTAGCCGAAATACTGGAGGTGGTCAATACAGAACTGGCCTATGAAGGACAGATTAGGCTTGCTCTGCCCAAAACCGAAACAGAAGTATACACCATTACCAAAAATGATGCTTCAGGACGCTCTCCTGTCATTACCGATAAATTGGTTTTGGATCGAGACGGTACGGTCTTAAAAAAGGAAATATTTGACGAGAAACCCCTGAACGTTCAGGTCGCGTCTTTGATCAGACCTTTACACCTAGGCGATATCTATGGTAGCTTTTCAAAGACCTTATACTTTTTGGCCTGCCTGATCGCCACAAGTTTACCTATTACGGGAACATTGATCTGGTGGAACAAGTTGCAGAAAAAAAGAAAACGAAAAAAAGGAAAGCCCCTAAGGCTGGAAACGGTTTAGTTGCTCGACTTTTATTCAAAAGGATGCCTATCGTTCGCTGTTGGCATCCTTTTTTTTTATACTTAGGCTTCACTTTCATATGGGGATGCTTAGCCGCCAGTCCCTTATCCTACAAAACCAATTTTGTTGATAATTTCTTTGCCCCGGATTCTTGAAATGAAGTGGGAAGCCATTAATTTTGCGGGCTTTCAACAATCATGAGACAACTAAAAGTAGGCGATAAATTATACAATACAAAGCAAGAAGGGTTTAACGACTTTGTCAGGTACTCCTTTTCCGAAGTAGTAAGACTTACCAAAACCTTGGCGGTTCTAAGAAATGGGATCAAACTCATTAATCAGCCTAGAATATCCTATATAACCGAAGATATTGGCTACTCGGTAAACCGACAAAAAGGGGTACATTGGCACTTGGTATCCTTAGAGGCCATACGAAAGGCCCAGATTGAAAACGAAAAAATTGCGGCTTACGAATGGTTTGAGAATAAAAAGTTTTCCTTGCAAGAAAAGCAATGGATATACAAACAGTTCAAAAAAATGAGCGAAGGCGAACAATAGGCATGGGAGACTTAATCTGCCTCCAATTCCTCAATGAGTTTTAACCAAATCAAGGCCGATACTTCTTTGACCATAACTACCAGTTTTAGTAACTTGCCGTAATGAAAAAAAGAAAATTTAGTATCGCTGATATTTTACTGTTCGTATTTATTCTGCTCTTGGTCATACCCCAGACCAGAAAGCCTATTCAGGTAGCTTTGAGTAGTGTAAAAATGCAGTTCTTTTCACCATCACCCCTTGATAAGGAAGACCAAGCGAAACTAAGTCCCTTTGCATATAAGGTCAGTACTTTAGACGGTACGAATACCTCCATAGAGATAGGGGGCAATAAGGTTACCTTTATTGGCTATTGGGCTACTTGGTGCCCGCCTTGTATTGCAGAAATGCCCAGTATTCAAAAGCTATACGATGATTATGGTACTTCGGTCGAGTTTGTACTGCTGACCCACGAAAAAACGGAAGTGGTACAGCGTTTTTTAGATAAAAAGAAATTCAGTCTACCGGTATATATTCCAAGAATGCAGGCTCCTGAATTGCTTCACGGCAATAGTATACCTACCAATTTTATCATTGACAGATCAGGAAAGATCATCATAAAGGAAACAGGGGCCACCGATTGGAATGCCGAAAAAATCAGAACGATTTTAGACGGACTCATCGCTTCTTGATTCTATTTTGGAAAGTACACCTTAGGTCCTTTGTTTCCTTTTAAGGGATTGACCATAGTGCATAAAAAAATTGATCCAAATGTTTCGGGAAAGCCGAAGCACTATGGGCAAGACCAATACCATTTCTACAACGATAATGGCGTAGGTGCTTATCAAGCCTAGACCGATTATCAGATAACAAAGGAAAAAAGCAAAGCCAGCAAAACAAAGTCCTACGGGATAACTTACATACATGGCACCGTAGAAAAAGGAAGGTTCTATTTTGTACTTGGTATGACAGTGACTACAGCGCTCTCTCATTTTTAGGGTGCTTGAAAGTTTATACGGATTGGCCGTGGTATACATACTTTCGCTTTGGCAAACGGGGCAAGTACCCGTAAATATGCTGTAAATCTTTGTGCCCTTTAAAAATTTCATATGCTATTTTTTTCTAGTACAAGAACCTCATGTTATGAACTAATGTGACATACAGACCTTCTTGCACTTTTTGAACCAATGTAACACCAATACAAACTGGTTGCATTGCTATTATATAGCAAAATTAATAGTAATACTGATGTTAAGTCTTATAGCTTTATCGCCATTTTTTGTACTTTTAAGACATATTTGCATCTCGTGAAAATTGTACCGGTCTTACATATAGAACAATTTGAAGAAGAACATTCTTCGGTCGATTTTTATAGTAACGCCTTGGCCGCCCACCTCAAAAAGAACGAAACCATCGTGCATAGGCCACACAAACACGATTTTTTTCTTTGTGTGTTATTTTTAAAGGGTAGGGGTGTTCATGAAATCGATTTTAGTTCCTACCCCATTGAAAAGGGAAGCCTCTTCTTCTTAAAACCTGGGCAAACCCATAGTTGGAAGTTCGACTCTGCAGTGGAAGGTTATATCTTTTTTCACACCCAATCCTTCTTTGAGTTGAATATTTCCGGGGTTAAGTTGCATCAATTTCCGTTTTACTATTCCTATAAAAATCCCCCTAACCTGACCTTGTCACCAGAAGCGCTTCAAGATATAGCGGTACGTTTCAATGAAATCAACCAAGAATATCACGCTAATGCAGTCTACAAAAGGCAGAAATTGGCAAGTCTGATCAACTTGGCCTACATTGACCTTAGTCGATATTATGCCGCTTTTGACACTACGGAGAATGTATTGTCGCCCACCTATTTAAAAATTCTTTCTGAATTGGAGCAAACGGTGGAGCAATATTACAGAAGTGAGAAACAGGCCCGTTTTTATGCGGACAAACTCCATATTACCACAAAACATTTGAACCGCGTTACCAAGAGCACCTTAGGCAAGACCACGACCGAATTGATCAATGACCGTATTCTTTTGGAAGCCAAACGGCTCATTGTACATTCCCAGACATCTTTGGCCCATGTCGCCGAATTCTTGGGCTATGAAGATTATGCCTATTTTTCAAGGGTTTTTAAGGCAAAGACTCAGAGTACGCCTTTGGAGTTTAAAAAGCGTTATCAATAAAACGCAAGGAAACGCTCTAGAATTTTTCAAAAACCCCCAAGCCGAAAAGGGCGAAGTCGTATTTTACCGGGTCGCTAGGATCTAGTTTACGTAGGTTTTTGTCAAGTTCGGCCAAGGCTTTGGCATCGTTCTGTTTACGGTCGAGGAGTTTCAACTTTCTACCTACGTTTCCAGAGTGCACATCCAGGGGACAGGATAGTTGGCTGGGTGAAATGCGCTTCCAGATACCGAAATCTACGGAAGTGGCGTTGCTACGTACCATCCAACGTAAAAACATATTGATCCGTTTGGCGGCCGAACCCTTTAAGGGGTCGCTCACATGTTTTTGGGTACGTATGGGGTGGGGGAGTTCAAAAAAAGTCTTTTTAAAAGCCGATATGGCCGTTTGCATCGAGTCTTCCTCGGCATGTTCGGCAAAAACCGCTTCCAGTCCCCCGTGATTGATATAAATGTTTTGGAGGCTTTTGATAAAATAGTCCAGATCCTCACTGTTGAAGGTCCGGTGCACAAAACCCGAGAGTCGTTCCGCATCGTCGGGTCTGTAGTCAAGTACAAAATCATAGGGTGAATTGCCCATTAGGTCCATCAGCCTATTGGCATTGTTGATAATGCTCTTGCGATTGCCCCAGGCAATAGTGGCCGTGAGGAAGGCACTGATTTCGATATCTTCTTTGCGTAAAAATTTATGGGGAATTTGAATGGGATCCGTTTCCAAAAATTTCGGATGCTCATACTGTAAGACCTTGGCGTCTAAAAATTCCTTTAGTTCGGTGCGGTTCATTCGATGCTTTCTTTAAACAGGGGCAGTGGGTTTTAAAGCTCCGTAACATCGGCCACCACTTCCTTGTTTACGATGAGTCCGTCTACCATGGTCAGCTTTCGGTCGGCCATATCTGCCAGCTGCTCATTATGGGTGACGATAACGAAGGTTTGTCCGAACTCGTCACGGAGTTCAAAAAAGAGTTTGTGCAAATTGTCGGCACTTTCCGAATCAAGGTTCCCGCTAGGCTCGTCCGCAAAAATAATTGAAGGGTCGTTGACCAAAGCCCGGGCGACGGCCACCCTTTGTTGCTCCCCCCCGGAAAGTTCGTTCGGCTTATGGTTATATCGGGCCGATAGTCCTAAAAAATCCAATAGCTGCTTCGCTTTTTTTTCGGCCTGTGCCTTAGGTGTTTTTTTAATAAATGCAGGAATACAGACATTTTCAAGTGCCGTAAATTCGGGGAGCAATTGGTGGAATTGAAAAATAAAACCAATATGTTCGTTTCTGAATCTGGCCAAGTTTTTGTCCGACAATTGGGTGACTTCGGTATCGTGGATCAGCAATTTGCTGTCCGACGGATTCGATTGAACGTCTAGCGTGCCAAGAATCTGCAATAAGGTCGTTTTTCCGGCCCCGGAAGCCCCCACTATGGAAATGACCTCGCCTTTCTTAATATGAAGGTCTACCCCCTTTAATACTTCTAAATCGCCGTAAAACTTTTTAATATTATTGGCTTTGATCATATATCTTGATGCTTAATCCCCGTGAATTTTATCAAAAAACGTGTACTAAATTTTAATACGAGGGTAAAAGTAATGAAAATTGCCGTTTGCGAAGGCTTCACTTTACACCCTGTTTTTGTTCCGAAAAGAATAAATTGGCGCATTGGTGCAGAAAACTGTACTTTTGTCGACTATTTATATCCTTACGGTAACGAAATAAAAGAGCTATATGGCACCCTATAGAAATTTAGAAGAATATGATTTGGAAATTACTTCGGAAGTCAAAGACCGATTTTCAAAAATTATCGATGGAATAGGGGAGGACGTTACTCGCGAAGGATTGGTAAAAACTCCCGAAAGAGCGGCCAAGGCGATGCTTTTCCTTACCCAGGGATACCAACAGGATGCCGTTGAGATTCTTGAAGGGGCGATGTTCAAGGAAGATTATGACGATATGGTCATTATCAAGGACATTGAACTGTATTCGCTCTGCGAGCACCACATGCTGCCTTTCTTTGGCAAGGCACACGTGGCCTACATTCCTAACGGACATATTGTGGGGCTAAGTAAAATCCCAAGGGTGGTCGATGTTTTTGCCCGTCGCCTTCAAGTACAGGAACGTTTGACCCATGATATTCTCGAATGCATCAACAACACCCTTAAGCCAAAAGGTGTGGCAGTGGTTATTGAAGCATCACATATGTGCATGATGATGCGTGGAGTTCAAAAACAAAATTCCGTGACAACCACCTCTGGCTTTCGTGGACAGTTCGAAAAAATCGAGACCCGAAACGAGTTTTTAAAACTGATCAGTTCCGATTTGTCTTAAGCCCATAACGGAGCACTTCGACTAAATTATTTTTTGGCATTCTTATTGCTTTTGATAATAAGAATAAATACTTTTCAATATGTCAAAAAATAAGGACGAGAAATATAAAAAACTACTTCTAGGCCTGCTCTTCGATGGTATAGGTATGCTTTCCTTCGTTATTCCGTTTATCGGGGAGTTCTCCGATATTGTATGGGCGCCTTTGGCCGGTTGGCTGATGACCCGTATGTACAAGGGAAAAATCGGGCAAGGTGCCGGTATCATCACTTTTTTAGAGGAAATTGTTCCGGGTCTAGATGTGATACCCACCTTTACCTTGATGTGGTTGTACACCTATGTTTTTAAAAAAGCCGATGCTGCCGAAACCACAGAAATAAATCCCTGATTTTTGCTCGGGAATAGGTTAATGGGAATTTTTATATGCCCTAAAAAGTCTATAGATTTAATAGGTATTTAGCTACAGTATTCATTTGTAATCGATTAGGGTGACTTTTTAACAAAAGCCCGAAATCCCAATGTTTAAAGGGCTTTAAATTCTTTATTTTATTTTGTTTAAGTTTTTTTGATCGACTTAAAACTAAATCCTTAAAAAAAAATTAAAATCAAATAATAGCACAGGGTAGTATATTAAATATCTATAACTTTGAGAGTAAACCAGACCTAAATTTATGCAAAGAAGAAAGTTTATTGGAAGAGCGGCCCTTGCATCTCTAGCGGGTATAATCGGTGCCGACATTGTCTACGGATCAAAAATGGCGGAAAAGTATGTACCCTTGGCTCTTCAGGATCCCGACCCTTTTAAGTTGTTCAACAAAGACAAGGAGATGGTCGTACTCAACGACAAACCATGGAATATGGAGGCCCAGGCCCATCTTTTAGACGATAAGGTCACACCGAACAAGTATATTTTTGTCCGTAATAACGGACTCATACCTGAGGCAATAGATGTAAAAAATTGGACGCTTACCATCGATGGTGAGTCCGTCAAACAAAAAAAGACCTATACCCTTGAGGAGCTCAAATCAAAGTTTAAGCACCATACCTATCAATTGACCTTAGAATGTGGCGGTAACGGAAGGAGCGAATTCGACCCACCCGCTAAGGGAAACCAATGGACGGTAGGCGCGGTGTATTGCGCAAGTTGGACCGGTGTTCGGCTTCGTGACGTTCTCGAAGATGTTGGCATAAAAGACGACGCCGTGTATTTTGGCTACCATGCGGCCGATATCCACCTGAGCCGAGACCCTGGGAAAGAACCTATATCAAGAGGGGCCCCTATGGCTAAGGCCATGCAAGACGAAACCCTATTGGCCTTTAAAATGAACGGCGAAGATATCCCCTTGGCACATGGGTATCCACTTAGGGTAATTGCCGGCGGCTGGCCTGCATCGGTGTCGGGCAAATGGTTACAGCGTATCAGTATTAGAAATATCGTTCACGACGGCACCAAAATGACAGGCACCGCATACAGGGTTCCCTGTAAACCTGTTGCCCCAGGGGAAAAAGTAGCGGACGAAGATATGTGCATTATAGAGTCGATGCCGGTAAAGTCACTGATTACCTATCCGAAATCGGGCGCCACTATTCCCGAAGGAAAAAAATTAACGGTCAGGGGCCATGCCTGGGCCGGGGAGCTAGAGGTTGCCAAAATGGAATACTCTATTGATTTTGGTTCTACCTGGAAGCAATGTAAGCTTGAAAAACCTGCCAACCGATTGGCCTGGCAGCATTTTTCTGCCCAAGTGGAATTTCCACAACAAGGGTACTACGAGGTTTGGGCGCGCGCGACCGATTCAAACGGATTTAGCCAGCCCATGTTATTACCGGGGTGGAACCCCAAAGGCTACCTGAACAATGCCTGTCATAGAATAGCCGTAAAAGTTGCATAGATGAAGAAGCCGAACCACGACAAACTGAAACAGGAATTTCGGGGATTCTACAGGGTATTGATCCTTACCTGTACCATAGTAGCTATTTTTGCGGTCGGATTGATCTACCTTTTGGTCGACCCCGATCTATCGGCCTTTAAGAATAACGGACCTGATGCCGAGATAGTCACCGTGCCGGTAGAGGAAGATGATTTTGACAAAATAGAAAACGGGATCCACGTACGGACCGGTTTTGTCGATGCCCCGGGAATGATGGAGACCGTTCAAAATTGCACTAATTGCCATTCCGCAAAACTGGTGATCCAAAACCGAATGAACAAGGAGCGCTGGAAGGCCACGATCAGATGGATGCAGGAAACCCAGAATTTATGGGATTTAGGGAAGAATGAAGATATTATCATCGATTATTTAGTAACCAACTATCCCCCCAAGAAAAAAGGCCGAAGGGAAGTTTTAACCGATATTGATTGGTATGAACTGAAAGATTGAACACCTTTTTTCGACCAATACCCAAGTTTATAGCTTGCTTTTATTATGGAAAAATATCTTGATGCATTTCTCAATTCCTTTATGGGTACACTCAATTGGACCTGGAAGTCGATTGTATTTGAAGTCCCTTGGTACACCAATTATTTTTGGGGAATCATCTTGCTCTCCATATTGGTCTGGATTCTCGAAATTGCTTTCCCGTGGCGCAAAAACCAAGCCGTTTTTCGAAAGGATTTTTGGTTGGATGCCTTTTACATCTTTTTTAATTTTTTCCTTTTCACCATAGTTATTAGTGGATTTTATAAGTGTTTGGAACTATTGTTCTTAGATATAGGGATAGCATCCAATACTTTAGCATTGGTCGATTTAAAGGAATGGCCGGAAATCTTTCAACTATTGGTCTTTTTCGTGCTCTTGGATTTCGTGCAATGGTTTACCCATATGCTACTTCATAGATATGCCTTTTTATGGGAATTCCATAAGGTGCACCACAGTGTAAAGGAAATGGGTTTTGCAGCCCATATGCGCTACCATTGGATGGAAAATATTTTTTATAAGCCCTTAAAAACTTTTGCAGTAATGATATTGGGAGGCTTTGAGCCGGAGCAGGCCTATATTGTTCATTTTGTTGCTATTGCCATCGGTCATTTAAACCATTCCAACATTAAACTTACCTGGGGACCGTTAAAATATATCTTCAATAATCCGGTCATGCATTTGTACCACCATGCCTATGAACTTCCCGAAGGAAGAAAGAATGGCGTTAATTACGGCATAAGCTTGAGTATGTGGGACTATCTTTTTAAAACCGACTACATCCCCGAAGATAGTGGCCTCGTTCCTCTGGGCTACGAAGGGGACAACGAGATGCCCAAGGGCTTTATTGGCCAGTTCGTTTATGGTTTTCATTCCAAGCGAAAAAACAAAGCCACAAACCCATAGGAAGCTTTCCTGTCGGCCTGCGGCTTCGCATCTTTTTAAAAGGGTTAAAGCGGAATGCTTATCCCTAAATTTATATTCCTTCCAATATT
Source organism: Zobellia sp. OII3 (assembly GCF_002211465.1). Taxonomy (NCBI): domain Bacteria; kingdom Pseudomonadati; phylum Bacteroidota; class Flavobacteriia; order Flavobacteriales; family Flavobacteriaceae; genus Zobellia; species Zobellia sp. OII3. The sequence goes on from NZ_MWRZ01000002.1 coordinate 302,238, forward strand.
CGCTATACCATCGGTTTTCAGACGGGACAAGTGCGAAATATAATCGGTGTTTAAAATATTGTTGGCGCTAACGCGAATATCGATAGGGTAACCAAAAAGAAGGGTCTTTCCTCCAAGCCCCAAGCTCAAAAGGTTATACCCGTCTGAAGCGAGTTCAAATCCACTGACCTTATCCTGTTTAAAAACGGATTTAAGCGTGACGAAAGCATAGTAGTTCTCTAGCCAACTGTTACTTTTGGTGAATTCCGTACGTAGGGTGTTGTTCAGGGCGTTTGCAGGAATCAAAGGCAAATAGCTGTCGTCTTTAAGTTTTCCGGTAACCATTTCAAAACTACTCTCAATATGTAGCCAATCTAAGGGATGTGGATGTATATGTAATCCGATTTCCCCGCCGTAGAGTTTGGCGTCTTGCTGTTCGTATAAGAAAACAGTATTTCCGTCGATGGTCTGACCATTGGATTGAATAAAGATATAATCGTTTACTGCGTTGTAAAACCCGTTGACATAGAACTCTACGTGTTCGTTTTTATATTCTAGAGAGATGTCGGTCTGCAGGTTTTGTTCGTTGCTCAAATCGGCATTACCTATTTCGTAGCGGTTCGTGCCTTCGTGTACCCCGTTAGAAGTCAATTCGGCCAAATTGGGCGCCCTAAAACCCGAAGCCAGGTTAATTCGGGCGGTAAGCCGTTTTAAGGGTTCCAGCTTATAACCAATGGCGGCATTCACACTATTGAAGTCCCGATCTATCGGAGCGATATACCCCTCTTCACCGGAGATCCCATTTTCCTCACCGCTCAGGGTACGCCGATCATAGCGGAGTCCGAGCTGTAGGTCGCTATTGTTCTCAAAATGAAGGTGTGATGTGGCCAAGAAACCGATGTCGTTGGTCGTGGCATCGGGAATCAGGACTTCTTCCCCGAAATTGGTATTGGTTTGGTGCATTCCTTGCGCACCGACAATAGTTTCCCAGTTGCCCCATTTTGGCAAGTGATAGAGAAGATTGTAGTTGAAAGTGGCCAAATCCATATCAAGGGCGGCACCTTCTTCCCCTTCCTCAAACTCTTTTCTTGTATTAAAGGTATAGCCCAAAATGGTTTCCAAACTTGACGCTCCAAAGAAAATATTGGTTTTTGAACTTACAATATGGTTATCTATTTTTTGAAAGGGGGAAAGGGGTGCGCGTTCATTGGTCTGAGCACCTATTTCTTCTGGAATACCCAGTTTTAGGTAATTGTAGTTATAACGAAGTTCCGTTTTAAAATTGTTTTCCTGATAGGCGATACCCGTTTTTACATCGTGTTCCTGAAACCTCGAATTGGTTACCGTTACATCATCGCCTGTGTGATAATCGGTATGACTGGCCGTGCTCCCCCTTAAAATAAACTTGAACTTTTCCCCAGAGGTTTTAAACCCGGCATTGGCATTAAGCCCTTCGGTGTTTGAAAAATAATTAAGATTAAGGTCGCCTTCGGTACTGTTCGCCACTGCAAACTTTTCAGGGTTAAGGTAGAGTACCCCGCCCATGGCATCTGAGCCGTAAAGGAGGGAAGCAGGTCCCTTTATAACCTCTACACTCTCAATACCCGCATCACTTATACCAAGACCGTGTTCATCTCCAAACTGTTGATTTTCAATTCGAATGCCTTGGGTATACACGAGTACACGGTTAGAACTAAGTCCTCGTATGACCGGCTTGCCTATTCCAAGGCCGGTAGAGACACTTTCCACCCCTGGAACATTGGTAATCCCGTCGGAAAGCGTAACCGCCCCCTTGGTCTTAAGGCTCTTGATATCGGCCCTTTCTACCTTCATCACATTTTCACGCTGTAGCTTATGAAAGGGGGTCGAAACGATAATTTCTTCCATTTCAATAGCACTGGATGCCAATTGGGCATCATAAGTGTTGTTGCCGGTCGTGATTAAAATAGACTTCGACAAAGTTTGAAAACCAATGTGGGAGATAACAATCTTATAGCTCCCCGTTGGCAGGTTGTTCAATTCATAACTTCCGTTTTCATCGGTGACCGTACCCTTTTCCAACTGTGGAAAATAGACCTCCGCACCAAATAATTTCGTGTTTCCCCTTGGATCGGTAACAGTTCCCGATAAAGCGTTTTGGGCGTGTACATAAGTTCCCAACATTGCAAAAAGCAATGCATATATAAAGCGTTCCATAATAATTATGATTTAAAGTAATACTTAAAATAAAGTGATATAAATCGAGGTAATTATGAAAGTTGGGGTGGTCCCCTAAGTACAAAATGTAGTTTTTGGTATTTGCTTAAAAAGAAGTAGAAATTGTTGGTATTCTCCCTAGTGATTTCAGGGGTATAAGGTGTAAAGGCAATTAAGAAAGGAGTGAACTGAGGGGAGAGATGGAACTTTTGAAAATCACAATCCAACTCGGCTTCATGCACGTGAAGGCTATCGGCTTCGGTACACTCTTCGGAATGGTGTTCGTAAAGGGCGTGTGCAAGTTTAGTGATCGAAGGTGCAAGGATACAGACCACCAGCAAAACGGAAATCGTTGAAGTTAAAATGCCGATGATTTTATTCATGCCACAAAACTAGAAAAAATTACAGTAGTCGTTTCGTTAAAGAATTGGTAAATTATTTAAGCAAGAACCCTAGGCCAAGCCTGTGGATCATTTTCTTTTCAAAATTCCAGAAGAACCGAAACTGACCAAAGAGCCATCCAAAGGCCACCAAAAGCACTTGGTAAATAGGGAATATCAAGAAAATACGTGCCGTCCAGTATAACCAAGCACTCGTAGTTTCGCTGTCAAGACCTATAAAAGAAGTAATGGGGGCAGCAAGTTTGGTAGCACAGGAGCCGGTAATGGCAAAGACCAAAAAAATGACGGCTAACTGAAAATTGGAGTCTACGCCCCAGCGTTGTTTAAGTTTTTTCATAACAAGAATCTAGACAAATATAGGGAATCAAATTCTTGGTACAAAAGGCCCTAGTCGCTGATTGTATTTTCTTTGGAAATAAATAAAGTAATTATAGAGCTTGTAATTCACCTCGTAGCCGTAATCCGTATGGAAATCATAGTTGATCTGCTGCTCATAAAGATTGGGGTCATAGCGCATGGGCTGCATTACCCTTTGGTTGTAGTTGGTGACGAAAATCTGGTTTCTGCTTTCAAGAAACTCTTGGGAGTAATAGTTTCGGGGTTTGGCTATGCTCTCTAACCAAAAATTGAAACCGGGTTCAATGATGATAATTTCGTATTCGGTGGCATCGTCGGCAATTTTTACCGTATCCGCCTCCTTTTGACGAAAGGCAGCTTTCTCTTTATCGGATATTACGGTTTCTTTTGAACTTGAACAACTGCCCGCTATCATTACGAAAAAAAGACCGAGTGTGCCTAAAACTAAATATATCTTTTTCATAGCTTCATCTTTTAGCAGTATTGCAACAACTTCTATACCAATTTACAAAAAAAAAAGCCGCTTGTATCAACAAACGACTTTTAGTGATTTTGCAAATGTAAGTGGTCTATTTTCCGAAGAGACCACCTAGCATACCGCCAATTCCTCCTTTTTTACCACCAAGGGCCATAGAGGCTACATCGTCAAGTATACTTCCGTCACCGTCGGAATCTAAAAAAGATTCGATCAAAGACTGTTGTTGGTTACCGGAATCACCGCCACCCATCAAGTTTCCTAAAAGGTCGCCAATGCCATTGGAATCGCTAACGTTCTGTTCTTTGGTCTGTTTTCCTAGGTATCCTAATAGAATAGGGGCCGCTACTTTCAATATGGTAGCAACGGAACCTGCATCCATTCCTGACTTTTGGCTTAATGCATTTTCAACCTGAGTCTGTTTTCCCCCTAGGACATGACCAAGAATACCTGCACCATCGTCCATTACCGATTGATCCACACCTCCACTGAAAAGTCCGCCAAGATTATCTAAGATACCCCCGTCGTGCTTGCCCGATAGGGCGCTCATCAATCCTTGTGCTCCCTCGGGAGAAGACGCATTTTTTTTCATTGCGCCCATTAAAACGGGGAGGGCCATACTAAGCACACTACCGGTTTGGTCGGTAGAGTTGCCCGTTTGGCTGGCTACGCCGCTTATTAATTGTTTGCCCATAGGGCTGCTTAGTAAGTCTAATAATCCTGACATAATGTTTAGTGTTTATGTGTTTATGTGTTTATGTGTTTATAATTGATTAACAATTTACGAAAAGATTCGGTCAAAAATACTAGAAAGGAAGAAGAACCCTTATAATCTCTTGCCCAAACCTTCATTATACAAAATATACCTATCTGATTCGTAATGAGTTGCCGACAAGAATTCCGTAGAAAAGCGAAAAAAGTCTTGTGGTTTTATCCGTAGAGGTTTAATTGAAAAAAATCCCCGCCGAACGATACCTTGTTCAACGAGGTTATGGTAAACGTATTGTACTCGACTTATTTTAATAGTGTAATGATCTGTTCTGCCAATTCGGTGGAAATACGGTTCTGTGCTTCACCGGTTGCGGCACCTATATGGGGTGTAAGCGAAATATTCGGGTGCATCAATATCCTAATTTCAGGTGAAGGCTCCGATTCATACACATCAAGTCCCGCAAAGGAGACGTTCCCGTTTTCAAGGGCATCTACCAAAGCGACTTCATCGAGTACACCTCCACGGGCGGCATTTACGATACCGACCCCAGGTTTCATTTGCTCAAATTCCTTTTTTCCCAAAACATAACTTTTTTGAGCAGGAACGTGAAGCGTAATAAAATCGGCGGTTGAAACCAATTCGTCCTTAGTTTGTGACTCAAAATCAAAAGTTAGCGATCGTCCGTCGAAAAAGGGCAGCTCGATCGATGCCTTTTCAAGAAATGGATCGTGGTAAATGACTTTCATACCTACGCCCAGTGCGATTTTGGCCGTGGCCTGACCGATTCTTCCAAAACCGATAATACCCAGGGTCTTTCCCCGTAGCTCCATTCCGGCAGCGTAGGATTTCTTCAATTGCTTGAACTTGCTATCACCTTCAAGCGGCATATTCCTATTGGCATCGTGCAAATACCTGACTCCCCCAAAAAGATGGGCGAACACAAGTTCGGCCACGGATGAAGATGAAGCCGAAGGGGTATTGATAACATGAAGCCCCTTGCCCTTGGCGTATTCCACATCAATATTGTCCATTCCGACCCCGCCTCTTCCTATAAGTTTTAGGCTAGGGCAGTTGTCGATAAGGTCTTTACGCACCTGTGTGGCACTGCGCACCAACAGACCGTTTATTTGATTATCGTTAATGAAATTCTGTAATTGTTCTTGGGCCACCCTAGTGGTCAGTACTTCAAAACCAGAATCTTCAAGTACTTTGATGCCCGCTTGGGCCATTCCGTCATTTGCAAGTATTTTCATTTGATTCAAATATTGGTTTGTATTGAAATAAAAAGGCCGTCCGTCGGCAAGGCATGTACCAACGGTCGTCCTTTTTTATGATCTTAATTTTATAGGGAACAGGCTGTTATCCTTTTCTTTCCATTTCGCTCATCACATCTACCAAAACCCCTACACTTTCTAGGGAAAGGGCATTGTACATAGAGGCGCGATATCCACCTACGGATCGGTGACCGTTGATTCCGTTGATTCCGGCTTCCTTCCAAAGGGCATCGAAGGTTTCTTTTAGCCTATCATCGGCCAGGTTAAAGGTAGCATTCATGTTCGAACGGTCTTCTTTCTTGGCAAAACCTTGAAATACAGGATTCAGATCAATTTCAGAATAAAGCAATTGCGCCTTCTTCTCATTGATTTCCTCAATCGCCGCAATACCACCCAAGTCTTTGAGCCACTCTAATGTCAACATAGAGGTATAAACCGCAAATACCGGAGGGGTATTGAACATACTATCTTTGGAAATATGCACTTGGTAGTCGAGCATACTTGGGATTTTTCTTGAGACCTTCCCTAGAATATCATCTTTTACCACGACCAAGGTTGTACCGGCGGGGCCCATATTTTTTTGTGCTCCGGCGTAAATCAGGTCAAATTGGGTGAAATCAAGTTGTCGCGAAAAGATATCGGAACTCATATCGCAAACCAAAGGCACATTTGTCTTTGGAAATTTCTTGATCTGCGTACCGAAAATAGTATTGTTCGAAGTCAAATGAAGATAGTCTAAACCTTCGGGTATGGCATAGCCTTTCGGGATATAGTTAAAGTTCTCGTCTTTTGATGATCCAACTTCCATAATATCCCCGAACATTTTAGCCTCTTTAATGGCCTTTTCGCTCCAGGTACCGGTATTTAAGTACCCTGCCTTGTTTTCAAGAAGGTTATAGGCCGTCATAAGAAACTGCATACTTGCCCCACCTTGAAGAAAAAGTGCTGAATATCCTTTGCCTTCCAAGCCCAAAAGCTCTAGGGCAAGACTACGTGCCTTTTCCATGACTTCAACGAAGTCTTTGCTTCTATGGGAAATTTCTATAAGCGAAAGTCCCGATTCGTTAAAGTCCATTATAGCTTCAGAAGCTTTTAGAAATACCTCTTGCGGTAGTACACAGGGTCCGGCACTAAAATTGTGTTTTTTCATAAGGTGTAAAATAATTTAAGAGGATAAAGGTCTTGAATTTAAGGGAAAACGTAACTATTTATCACGAAAAATTCCATTAGTTTTTTAACAGGAAGTCAACAGTGTCAAGGTTGTCGGCGTAGTCCGTTAGCGAGGGTTGTTGGGTCTTTCCAAAAGGTATTTCCCCCTCTACGACACCTTGCCCCACAATGCACTGTAGTTCATCCGTGTCAGACGCAAGCCCTTCCTTCAATGAAGAAAGGTCCTTATAACGTTCGTAGAAGAGCGAAGCAATAGGGGAGCTATAGCTTTTATCTTCCTTAAGGATCAAAAATCCGTTATCGAGTATCTTAAACTCCGACATCAGATAGACCGCTTTATTGTAATCGTAGTTATTCGCATATTTAACGTGCTCTACAATAGGGTGGTGGGGGTACACGGCCTTAAAAAGCGTATCGAAATCATAGGTATCGGGAACAAATATCTTACTGACACTTCTACACCCCAAACCGTAATAACGGAATACATCTTCCCCTAGGGCATTGAGCTGTTCCGTCGATTCGTTTCCGGTCAAAACGGCAACCGAGTTTCTGTTTTTTCGAATAATATTGGGTACCTTACTGAAATAGTGCTCAAAATAGCGGGAGGTATTATTGCTTCCTGTAGCGATTACGGCATCGAAGCCCTCTAGACGCCCATCGGAAATTTCAATGCTGTCTTTTAAGGAAGGTTCAATAGAAACCAAGTAATCCTTAATAAAGATATTGAGCACATTATCGTTGGAAGACAATTTGGCCAACACCTTGTTTCCGGTAATGAGTACCGACAGAAAGTCGTGAAACCCAACTAAGGGAATGTTTCCTGCCATGATCAGGGCCACCGTTTTCGGGCGGTTCTGTTTGACGTCGTAGGCAGATAGCCAAGCGGTAAGATTTTCATCGGTAAGCAATTCGCCCCAGCTTTTGAGTGCGTGTATTACATTTTCCCGGGTAAACCAACCATTTTTATGTTTGGATAGGACAATGGCCTCGTCTAATTTTCGCGACCATTCATCGTTTGGTGTTTCCAATGTAACAAACTCCCTAAGAAAGTGGCCGAGTTTAACAAAAGCAATAAAAGTTTTGTGATGGTCGTTCATATATTTGTTCAAAATTGTATTCCGAAGTACCTTTGTGCAAAAGTAAGAATACTGAATCGATTTTTGCTTTTAAGATTAAAATGAAAATATAACGAACGGGTTAAAGTCCGTTCAGCTTAATAAAACGAATATGGCGATAGTTATAACGGATGAATGCATCAATTGCGGGGCTTGTGAGCCTGAGTGTCCGAATACTGCAATTTACGAAGGAGCTGATGAATGGCGTTACAGTGATGGCACTTCTCTCGAAGGGGATGTTGTGCTTCCAAACGGTAAGGCGGTGAACGCAGACGAGGTACAAGAACCGATCAGTGATGAGATCTATTATATCTCACCTGATAAATGCACCGAATGCATGGGCTTTCATGAAGAGCCACAGTGTGCAGCGGTCTGCCCGGTAGATTGTTGTGTGCCTGATGATGAACACGTAGAGTCGGAAGAGACCCTTTTGGCCAAACAAAAATTCATGCACCCCGACAGCTAGGGCGTTGGGCTAATTTTTTAATCGAAAGACATTACATAGAAACCTGGGCACTGCCCGGGTTTTTTGTTTCTTGATATTCACATAGACAAAATAAAAGCCGCCTAGTTATAGGCGGCTTTTGTTCAAGCAATAATATACTTAAATGTAATAGCTTAGAACTTATAGTTCAACGATAAGTTGAACATGGTTCCTAATTGACTGAAATGGTAGCCGTCATAAGTCATTTGAGAATACCTTTGGTTGAAGGTAATCAGGTTAGAAGGCGAATTCACGACCGCGGCACCATCTAATATTGCCTGACCGGTTGCCGTAGCATCAACAAAACTCCATTCGGGCAATACATTAAATAAATTGTTGACATTCAATGCAATCGTAAACTTTTCGGTTGCATTAAAATTTATCCCTAAATCGGTCACGATTTTTGGGGTAAACTCTGTACTCAAATCAGAACCACCATCTGCTGCGGCCCCTGCAGGAATATCGGCAGCATTAATAAAAATGTCTTCAAGGTCTTGCAATCCTTGTTGTTGGAACCTTGTTTTTCCGAAATAGGTATTGTTCAGGGAGAAACCGAATTTATTGATATTATAGTTTATTCCAAAAATCCACTTCGTTTCAGGACGAGAAGTAAAAAACAAGGCCTCTTGGGTTCCGTTCACTACGGATTGACCTGAGTTTTCCACTAGAGGAATGTTCTTGACCGGACCATCAAGTTCGTTTTGAATCGTATAGTTTCCCGATAAATTCAAATCTAGACTACCTGCCCCAAGTGCAATGCCCCTATAAGCAAGAACTACATCTACACCCGAAGTCCTTGTATCAATGGCGTTCGAGAAAAAGCTAACATCACTTAAATTATTGTTCGCCAAAAGAACGTCTAACGGGTTGGCAGCATCGCCGCTTCCTCCAATTTCATTCCCCAATACAATTCTATCTTCTACGGCAATATTGTAGTAATCGAAAGTATAGCTGAATTTATTGGCTATTTTCCCACCAAAGCCAATGGTAAAGTTCGTAGACGTTTCGGCATCCAATTGCGGTATGCCCAAAAGTTTGGCTTGTGTAGACACGTTGTTGATCAAACCACCTACTTGAATACCTTGACCGGGAACAAAACTATACTGGGCTTTCTGAGTGTAGATCTGATGTAAGGTAGGCGCCCTAAATCCAGAAGAGATCGAACCTCTTAAGGTAAACGCATCAGCCACTTTGTAACGTGAGCTAAACTTATATACAAAAGCATTGCCAAAATCAGAATAGTTTTCCGTTCTAATAGTACCACTTAACAAGAACGCATCGGTTACATCGTAATCTAAACTTAAATAGCCCCCAATGTTATATCTATTGAATTTACCGGAGTTTTGTGGAGAGGCACCCGCAAATGAATCGGCACCGCCACCATCATAAGAAGCTAGCTCCCCTTCTATGATTTCAAAAGTTTCTGTTCTGAACTCAGCACCGACACCTATACTTATTTTATCGGATAGCAATCTTGAGATATCAATATTCCCAACGTTGTGTGTGAATTTGGTTCCACCAGGATTGAAGGATTGTTGACTATTTTCACGATACAACTGCGAACCTTCCGTGATTTCCCCATCATCTACCGAACCATTTCCATTGGCATCGAGAAAGACCGAAGGGGAGTATACAAAATTAGAATTGTGTGAATTATTGACCTTATAGGTCTGTAAGTTACCACCAGTGGTAAAACTAGCGTCTATATTCCAATCATTAATGGTCGACTTGAATCCGATAGTACCGTTATAATCACTAAGCAAACCCTCAAAGGTAGGTACATAACCTACATAAGCGCCGTTAGGGCCATCAGGAAAAAAGTCGGTCAAGTAGCTCGAATAATCCGTTCCGTCAATATCAAGCGGTGATAATGACTCGGCTTGCCTCCAGTAGGGGGTTCTATAGTTGGCAAAACTGTTTACCGCCTTATACACATAAGCTGCATTTCCGTATAGTTGTGTGTTATCACTTAAATCATAGCCGAAATTGACCGAAAATTTGGCCGCTGCCGTTTCTGGAGAACCATTGATGTTGCCCGCATCAGGGGTTTCTGCCAAGAAGTTGTTTACCAGGTTCAACCCTGCCTGGTTTCTAGCGATCAAACTCGCTTCATCATGTCCGTTTTCGTAGTTTTCCGTATCCAGCGGGTCCCGATAAACAAAATCGGCGTATTCACCGCCGGCATCTACCGTTCCAGGTCGATTGGCCTGGTTTACTTTAGATAAATCAATGGTGTAATTGATAAAACCCTTGTCTTCACCTATTGAACTTCCATTATTCAAGGATACCCCGAACATTTCACCGTCACCTTCCGAGGTAATTCCCGTACGCACCGTGGCGGAACCTTCATTGGGACTATCTTTAAGGATGATATTCATAACACCGGCAATGGCATCGGAACCATATTGGGCCGAAGCACCATCCCTAAGGATTTCCACTCTTTTTATGGCGTCTGTCGGTATGGCGGAAATATCCGCACCGGTTTCACCACGTCCCGGTGAGGTTTGTGTGTACAAAAGGGCACTCAAGTTCTTACGTTTACCGTTTATCAAGATCAGGGTCCTACTTGGACCCATATTACGAATTTCATAAGGATCGAGTAAGGAGGTGGCATCGTTTACGGGTGTTTGAACCGTGTTGAACGAGGGAATTCTATACTGTAAAGCTTTATCAAATGTCGCTTGCCCTGTAGAAGTTAATTCCTTGACACCCACAACGTCAACGGGTAACGGTGTATCCGTGTTGCTTCGAGGAGCGGTTCGCGACCCTACAACAATAAACTCCTCCAATTGTACGCCCTCCCTAAGCGATACGTTTATAACCGATTTTCCCGCTACCTTTTTTTCCGTGGTCGGAAATCCTATATAACTATAGACCAAGGTGGCATTATCGGAAACCTCAATGGTATAATTTCCGTCAAAATCGGTAGTAGTACCATTGGTCGTTCCCTTTTCCACCACATTAACACCTGCTAGCGGGTTGCCATCTTGATCTTCAACCTTTCCAGAAACGGATTGCTGAAGTACGGATAGATCCAAAGTGGTAGTGTGGCCCAAAGTATTAAGAAAAAGCTTCTTAGTTTTTATTTTCTCGGCTTTCTTGTGGTATACGACATAATAGCTATTGCCCAAATACTCAAAGTCAAAACTGGTTTTACTCTCGAGTTTATGTATGATTTTATTGAGCTTATTATATCGGTATTCCTCAGGATTTAGATTCTCCCCAGATATAAGGCTGGCATTATACGTAAAAAAAACCTTGTGTTTTTTACTTATCTCGGCGAGAAAATCGGAAAGGGTAACGTAATTTTTCGCTTCCCTGTCAAGGTTTTTGTCCGAAGCCTGAATCGGAATACTTCCGATCAACAGGCTAGCGGCTAACAGTGTTTTCATAATAGTGTTTCTCATAGTAATGATTTGATTTTGAGTTAATTTTTAAACATTAAAAGTCTATTGTCTTTCTCGACAATTCGGGTTCCTGTCGATTTTTCTATAGCCGACAAACAGATTTTTAGATTTTGGTTGGGGATGCCTCCCGTAAGTTTTTGATGTTTTAGTTCTTCGTCAATGAATTCCGTTTTTAGGCCATAGGCCTGTTCTATATTTTTCATGACCTCATATACCGAGGTGTTGTTGAATATATAGGTTCCTTCACGCCATAAGGAATAGGAAAGTTCTTGGGTCACCCTGTCATGGGTTATGGCCTTGTCTTCATTGGAATACGATACCAATTCGCCCGGTTTCATTTTTTGGGAGGTGCCGTTCCCCAGCAAAAGCTCAATGCAGCCTTCATCTAAAAGAACGCCGGTCTTATTGTTTCGGGTGCTTACATGGAATTGTGTTCCGAATACTTCTACCTTTAAATCTTTGGTATTCACCCAGAATTTGGCTTTGGTAGAGGGAATGGCTTTTACCTTAAAGTAAGCCTCTCCCGATAGATTTATATTTCGGGGGCTGCTTTTGTCATAACTTATTTGAGAATTACCGTTTAAGATGACAGACGTACCATCGGGCAGTTTTAAATCGATGATTTCCCCAAATAGGGTAGTGTGGGTAACCGTGGTATCGGCAGGTATAAAAATATAGGCCAAGCTTATCATGAGAACCAAGGTGGTCGCCATTGCCATATATTTTACGGTAATGAACGAAAATCTTTCCTTATTAATACTTTTTTCTTCCACTTCTACTAGGGCTAGTATATCGCTAAGGGCTTGATCTATTTTAGTTTCCGAAACCTGGGTCTTGTTGAATTTGATACCTAATATTATAGCCTTGGCATTGTACACCGTTTCTATTTTATCAGGATGTTGCCCAATCCATTTGTTCCAGAAGGCCACATCGTTTTGATTATGGTTCTTTGCCCAGTTTACGAACGATATATCGTCGATCAGTATCTCTAAGAGGGATAGTTCTTCTTTGCTCATAAACAGGGGCTTCACTAATAAAGAGGCTAATGTTTATTATTTATACCCTATTATTTTTAAGTTTTTTCAAAGACCGCCGATATTTCTCGATCTTCGATCTCATTTCTTAGTTTGGTAAAGGCCTTCTGCAAGGTGTTCAATACGCTTTGATAAGATATATCCATAACCTCCATGGTATCTTTTGTAGATAGGCCACTATAGTATTTTAAGTAGATGACTTCTCGCTGTCGTGTGGAAAGTGAGTTAAGTAAGATGGCCAGGGTTGTCGTCTTGATATGGCTCAATTCTTGTTCGATTTTCAATTCTTCGGGTGAAAATCCAAAAGACTGACCTAATTCAAATGACGTATCATAAGAACTAAATTGCCGTTCCTTTTTCAAACTTTTTAGAATTGCCCTTCGAAAAGAGGTAAATAAGTAAGATTTTACGTGGTCAACTTTTCTAATTTTTCCTCGATTTTTATGTAAGTAGATAAAAAAATTTTGAAGACAATCCTCAGTAATAAATTGGTCCGAAGAGATTTTTATTCCGTAACTGTAGAGTTGTGGATAATAGGTTTTGAATAATGAAGAAAAGGCGTTTTGATCTCCTTCCGTAAATAATTCCCATAAAGATTTTTCAGAAAAGGTGTTCATATTTTAGATCTGGGCTTGGCCTAAATATATGCAATGATTACTAAAATAACGTTAAATGTTTTAATTTAATTTGTCATTTTTGACTATTTCATGATTATATGTCAACGATACACTTATTTTTTTGAAAATATTTCAACACGGACTACAGCACTTAAATCTACTTATAAGACCTAAGCAAGAGGAGAGTAGATTTATTAAAAATACCAATTCAAAAAGTTATCTTTGCACCCTATTTTAGAAGCCCTTTTTAATTTATTCAAACTTTAATTACAAATTTCAAGATGAAAGCAGGTATTGTAGGATTGCCAAACGTAGGAAAATCAACTCTGTTCAATTGTCTTTCCAACGCCAAGGCGCAAAGTGCCAATTTTCCTTTTTGTACGATAGAACCAAATATCGGGGTGGTAAATGTTCCCGATGCCCGGTTAGAGAAATTGGAATCATTGGTAGATCCAGAACGTGTTTTGCCCGCAACGGTTGAAATCGTAGATATTGCCGGTTTGGTAAAAGGGGCTAGTAAAGGGGAAGGACTGGGAAACCAGTTCTTGGGAAACATTCGTGAAACCGATGCTATACTACATGTACTCCGTTGTTTTGACAATGACAATATTGTTCATGTCGATGGTTCCGTCGATCCGATAAGGGACAAAGAGACCATTGATATGGAACTTCAATTGAAAGATCTTGAGACGGTAGATAAAAAACTGGACAAGGTAAAGCGTGCCGCCAAGACGGGTAATAAGGAAGCCCAAAAAGAAGAAGCGGTGCTCTTGAAGCTGAAAGAAGGTTTGGAAGCGGGAACTTCGGTTCGCGCCATCGATATATCGGAAGACGATAGAAACGAATTTGTAAAACCCTTGCAATTCATTACCGATAAGCCTGTAATGTATGTTTGTAATGTAGATGAAGATGCCGCCGCTACAGGAAATGACTATGTAGAAAAAGTAAAGGCCGCCGTTGCCCAAGAGAACGCCGAAGTAATCGTCTTGGCCGTTGGTACCGAAGCGGATATTACCGAACTTGAAACCTATGAAGAACGCCAAATGTTCTTAGAAGACCTTGGTTTGGAAGAACCGGGTTCGGCTAAATTGATTCGTGGCGCCTATAAATTGCTCAACCTTGAGACCTATTTTACGGCGGGGGTCAAGGAAGTTCGTGCATGGACGATTCCCGTTGGCGCTACCGCTCCTCAAGCAGCTGGGGTAATCCATACCGATTTTGAAAAAGGATTTATCCGCGCCGAGGTGATTTCTTATAAGGATTTTGTTCAATTTGGAAGTGAAGCCAAAGTTAAGGAAGCGGGTAAGATGCGCGTAGAAGGCAAGGAATATATCGTGAAGGATGGCGATATCATGCACTTCAGGTTTAACGTATAACCTGCTTTTCCCCATTTTTACAAATTTATCGTTATATGCGGCTACCGTGTTGCACGGTTGAACGCATAGAGCGGCACGCACTCCCATGCCTCGAACGGACTCCCTGATTTCGACATAAACGGAACCCTCTGTTTATAAAAGAGGTCAACTATGTTTTAAGGTAAACCTATTTATGGTTAAATTCACCGCTACAAAAAATACCCTAGTAAATTGGATAATTTTATAGATGAACTGAACGACGCCCAAAGGGCTCCCGTTCTGCATAAAGATGGCCCCTTAATGGTCATTGCCGGAGCCGGCTCGGGCAAGACAAGGGTGCTTACCTATCGTATAGCCTATTTGATGCAACAAGGTGTTGATGCTTTTAACATATTGGCATTGACTTTTACCAACAAGGCCGCACGTGAAATGAAAGAGCGTATCGCCAAGATTGCGGGTAGGGCAGAGACCAAAAACCTTTGGATGGGTACCTTTCACTCCGTTTTTGCCAAGTTATTGCGGTACGATGGCGATAAATTGGGCTTCCCGAGTAATTTCACCATATATGACACCCAAGATTCGCAAAGGCTGTTGGCTTCCATTATCAAGGAAATGGGACTCGACAAGGATATCTATAAGTACAAACAGGTGCAGAACCGTATATCCTCATACAAGAACAGCCTGATTACCGTAAAGGCCTATATGCAGAACCCTGAACTGGTAGAAGCCGATGCCATGGCCAAAAGGCCAAGAATGGGAGAAATCTACCAGAACTACGTAGAGCGTTGCTTTAAGGCCGGTGCGATGGACTTTGATGATTTGTTGTTGCGCACCAACGAGCTATTGAACCGCTTCCCCGAAGTGCTTATGAAGTACCAAGACCGGTTCCGATATATTTTGGTAGATGAGTACCAAGATACCAACCATTCCCAATATTTGATCGTAAAGGCCCTAGCCGACCGCTATCATAATATTTGTGTGGTGGGCGATGATGCACAGAGTATCTATTCTTTCCGCGGGGCGAATATCAGCAACATCCTCAACTTTCAACGCGATTATGAAAATGTGGGCATGTACCGCCTTGAACAGAACTATAGGTCTACACGAAATATCGTAAATGCGGCCAACTCCATTATCGAAAAGAACAAAGACCAGTTAGAGAAAGTGGTTTGGACCTCGAACGATGACGGCCCTCCGATCAAGGTACACCGCAGTACCACCGATGCCGAGGAAGGGCGTTTCGTAGCCGGATCCATTTGGGACCATAAGATGAACGAACAGATGGGCAATGGCGAATTTGCCGTGCTCTACCGCACCAACTCACAGTCCCGCGCCATA
This sequence comes from Zobellia sp. OII3, assembly GCF_002211465.1. Classification (NCBI taxonomy): domain Bacteria; kingdom Pseudomonadati; phylum Bacteroidota; class Flavobacteriia; order Flavobacteriales; family Flavobacteriaceae; genus Zobellia; species Zobellia sp. OII3. The sequence continues at coordinate 318,152 of NZ_MWRZ01000002.1, forward strand.
GAAGACGCCTTACGAAAGCGCGATATTCCATATCGTATCTATGGGGGACTATCCTTTTACCAACGGAAGGAAATCAAGGATGTTTTGGGATACTTGCGATTGGTAATCAACCCGAAAGACGAGGAGGCCCTTAAACGGGTCATCAATTTCCCGGCAAGGGGTATAGGACAGACCACCCTTGATAAACTTACGGTAGCGGCCAATCATTACAACCGTTCCATTTTTGAGGTTATTCAGAATCTCGATAAAATTGATTTAAAAATCAACGCGGGCACCAAGCGAAAGCTACAAGATTTTACCACCATGATCCGCAGTTTCCAGATCATGAACGAAACGACCGACGCCTTTACCTTGGCCGAACATGTGGCCAAAAAATCCGGACTCCTTTTAGAGTTTAAAAAAGACGGAACGCCAGAAGGTATCGGTAAAATGGAAAATATTGAAGAGTTGCTCAACGGTATAAAGGATTTTGTGGAAGGACAGAAAGAAATTGCCGATGCTACAGGAAGTATTAGTGAATTCTTGGAAGATGTGGCCTTGGCAACGGATTTGGATAACGATAAAGGCGATGATGACCGTGTGGCCCTAATGACCATTCACCTGGCCAAGGGATTGGAGTTTCCCTATGTTTATATCGTAGGTATGGAGGAAGACCTCTTCCCTTCAGGAATGAGTATGAATACCCGTAGCGAATTGGAAGAAGAGCGAAGGTTGTTCTATGTGGCCCTGACCCGGGCCGAAAAGCAAGCCTATCTTACCTATACACAAAACAGGTACCGATGGGGCAAACTGATAGATGCCGAACCCAGTCGGTTCTTAGAGGAAATCGATGAGAAATACATAGAAAACCTCACTCCGATCGATACCGGCTATCGGTACAAACCTTTATTGGACGGCGATATTTTCGGAGAGGTGGACAAAAGCAGGTTACGTCAGAACAAACCGGTGAAAGGCACCCCGCCAAGTCGAAAAAAACCGAATGAAAACCAGCTTAGAAAGCTGCGGAAACTCAAACCGGACCTGGCTACGCCCGTGGGCAACACCAATTCGGTAGACCCCAATCTGGCAGAAGGCTGCCTTATCAACCATACGCGATTTGGTCGAGGAAAAGTATTGAAAATAGAAGGTGTGGGCAATGACCGAAAGGCCGAGATCCAATTTGAAAAGGGCGACGTAAAGAAATTATTGCTTCGCTTTGCCAAATTGGAAGTTATAGGTTAGGTGACGATTCATTACACTATAAACAAAGCCCCAAGAAATAGATTCATGGGGCTTTGTTGTTTTAAACCATATCATTGCTTTTCCTTAAAAGTGAATAAATAGACAGAAAAACAATCCCATAAGGCAGGGGGTGATCCATAGGGTTTGAGAGAAGAAAAAAATGTAGTAATTTAGATAAGGTCTTATAAGTGAAATGCTATGGCAGAGTTTATAAAAATATATAAGGACAATCCGAACCCAAAGGAAGTAAAAAGGGTAGTCGATGTTTTGCGCAAGGGCGGGCTGATCATTTACCCAACTGACACGGTCTATGGCCTAGGTTGCGATATTACCAATTCGCGCGCCTTGGAAAAGATTGCCCGAATCAAAGGAATTAAATTGGCCAAGGCCAACTGGTCTTTTATCTGTGCCGATTTAAGCAATCTGTCAGATTACGTTCGTCAAATCGATACGGCCACCTTTAAAATTCTCAAAAGGGCCTTACCGGGGCCCTATACCTTCATTCTTCCGGGTAACAACAATCTCCCCAAAGATTTCAAGAAGCGAAAAACCGTTGGAATCAGGGTACCTGACAACACCATAGCCAGGGCACTGGTGGAAGGACTGGGCAACCCCATAGTTTCTACTTCCATTCGTGATGATGATGATCTGTTGGAATACACCACCGACCCGGAACTCATTTTTGAAAAATGGGAGAACTTGGTCGATATCGTAATCGACGGCGGTTATGGCGATAATGTGGCGTCAACGGTTATCGACCTATCGAATGGGGAAGCCGAAGTCGTCAGGGAAGGTAAGGGAGATATAGACATATTTTAAACCTAGGCCCTTCACAGGTCTTACTTACCACCAGGCCACAAATAGTTTTTCGAATTGGCCATCCGATTTTTTCAGCCAGACCATGGGGGCACTTGTATTTTCGATACGTAGGCGCACTTCTTTTAAAATTTCGGAATGGGAAGACCAATCAACGTTGTTGTGCGGTGCAACGACCCATTCCGATTTAATGGGCAGGTAATAATGGTAGGTTTTAAAATCGGCGGTATCAAAGTCCTCCAACCGAAGCCAATACCCATAAACACAAGCTGTATTTAAAGGTTCTATATGAATATGGGGCTTTTGAAAGGGCATGAACAATTGGGCCTTAAAACAGGCTTGATGAACAATGGCTTCATGGTCGATGCCTCTTTCCGATAAAGCCTTGATACCACTTTCCGTATGCAAAAGGGCAAACTGCCTATCCCTTATCTTTTCCATTTTACTAAAGAACAAATCCCTACGGTTAGGGCCGACCAATCGGTGAATGGGCTCTGGTAGGCTCGGGTCTACGATATAGAATTTATAGGTCAATTCCACATGTATCAATTTTTTCGTCTCCCTATGCCGTAGTATAAAGTCAATTTCGCCAATGGTCCGGTTATGGTCTTTGATCGGCAGATTGTGCAGCAGTAGTTCGTAGGTAGTGTCATGAATCAACAAGCGGGAGAATACCTCTTCCATTTGATGGCCAAGGCGCATTTTTTTTAAAATTGGTCGTGGAGTAAATCCATGCAAATCGATATCGGGAAAAACGAATTGTTCTATTCCGAATTCCATTTCCCTCCATAAAGCAGGGGTAGCCAAAAACCCGAAGCACTGTTCTTTTATCATCTTTTACGAAGGTAGGTTCTCTTAAGGGCCTTTCAAAAAAATAAAGGGCCCTTGGCACTACTTTTTGAATTGCAGTATCCTATATCTTCAAATTACCTAAAACTTCTTTATATTGTAGACTCATTTCTACAAACAACCACAAAAAAAGACAGATGAATTCGAACAGAAGAAATTTCCTAAAAAAAACCTCATTGGTAGGGGCCGGCATCGCATTGGCACCGAATATTTCCCAAGCTATTTTTTTAGGAACGGACAGGCCTTACTCGGCCCAATACATGGGAGGCTTTGCAGCACCTAAATTAGACAAGGTGCGTTTTGCCTTTATCGGGGTAGGAGCTAGGGGATCTGGACATGTGTCTCAAATTGCGGCAATAGAAGGTACAGAGGTCGTTGCTATTTCCGACCTCTATGAAGACTTGGCCAAAAAATCCGCAAATGTCTGTAAAGAAGTCGGTAAAGGTCAGCGACATAAGAAGGTGAAATTGTATACCGATGGTGAGAACGATTGGAAAAAAATGCTGAAGGAAGAAAAACCCGATGCCGTAATCATCGCAACGCCTTGGGGATTACACGCCCCTATGGCCATCGCGGCCATGAATGCCGGCAGCCATGCTTTTGTAGAAGTACCATTGGCATTGACCTTGCAAGAAATGTGGGACATTGTTGACACTTCGGAAAAAACGAAGAAACACTGTATGATGATGGAAAATGTCAACTACGGCAGAGATGAGCTGTTGTACTTGAACATGTGTAGAAAAGGGGTAATCGGGGAATTATTGCATGGCGAGGCAGCCTATATCCATGAATTGCGTTTTCAAATGAATGAGGTAGACCGTGGTACAGGTTCTTGGAGAACACCACATTATGCCCATAGAGATGGAAATCTCTATCCAACCCATGGTTTGGGTCCCGTAGCACAGTATATGAACATTGCCCGTACAGAAGATAACTTCAAGTTTATCAATTCGTTCTCATCTCCCGCAAAGGGCCGTAAACTGTATGCCGAAAAGAACTTCCCTGCAGATCATAAATGGAATAAATTAGATTACAAAGGAGGGGATATCAATACCTCTATCATTAAGAGTACTTTGGGCCGTACCATTATGGTACAGTGGGACGAAACCAGTCCACGCCCCTATACCCGTCACAATATGATTCAGGGAACCAAGGGCACTTTGGCCGGCTTTCCGACCCGAATCGCCTTGGAAGGTGGTGTTGAAGGTGCTACGGAAGACCACCATCACTGGGCAGAAGGCGAGGGCTTGGCCAAAATTTACGAGAAATACGAACATCCTTTATATAAACGGGTAGGTGAACTGGCCAGAAAGATGGGCGGTCATGGCGGAATGGACTTTATAATGTTATTCCGTATCGTTGAATGTTTAAGAAACGGGGAGCCTTTAGACCAAAACGTTTACGAAGGTTGCCTATGGAGTGCGGTTTCGCCCTTAAGCGAAGCTTCCGTGGCAGCCAATGGGGCTCCACAAGAATTTCCTGACTTTACTCGGGGCGCCTATAAAACGACAGCGCCCTTGGGAATCATAAGCTAAGCACAACCTTCCCCATAAAATAGCAAAGGAGCAAGGCTTTGTATGTGCTAATAGTCCGTAACCGTTAACATTTCCTAAAAAGGGAGGTGTTGACGGTTTTATTAAGTAATTTTATGTTATGGCTATGAACACGAGAAAAGGGTTCCGGTTTTCAACCTATGAAGCACCGGAACAAACTCCCTTTGAAAAACTTTTTGATATTTTTCAAGAGCTCATTACCCATACTTCGGGTGATTTTGACGAGGCTATAGATTGGCTGCGTGAATTGGACAAGGAGTATGAACTGACCGATGATGAATATACGATCGATGATTTCATAGAGGAGTTAAAGGCAAAAGGATACATTCAGGAGGAATTTGACGATGATCCTTCCGATGGAGAAGGGGATGAGGGCGATGAAAACGGTGGAAAGGGAAATATTTCCATTACCGCCAAAATGGAACGCCTGATCCGACAAAGGGCTTTGGACCAAATTTTCGGAAAAATTAAGCGCAGCGGCTCGGGAAATCATAAAACGGGAAAATCGGGACAAGGCGATGAGCATACCGGAGATTTCAGGGAATACCGTTATGGCGATGGCTTAGAGCATATTTCCATGACCGAAAGCTTGAAAAATGCACAAATCAACCATGGTATTGGCAGTTTTCAACTCAATGAGGAAGACCTGGTCGTAGAAGACACCCAACATAAGGCACAGATGAGTACGGTGCTGATGATAGACATCAGCCATAGTATGATTCTATACGGGGAAGACCGTATTACACCCGCTAAAAAAGTGGCGATGGCGCTGGCAGAATTGATTACGACCCGCTATCCCAAGGATACCCTGGACATTCTGGTTTTTGGCAACGATGCCTGGCCCATACCCATTAAAGACCTTCCCTACCTAAAAGTCGGACCCTATCATACCAATACGGTAGCGGGACTCCAATTGGCCATGGATATCTTACGGCGTAAACGGAATACCAATAAGCAGATTTTTATGATCACCGATGGAAAACCCAGTTGTCTAAGGCTTCCTGACGGTACTTACTATAAAAATAGTGTCGGTTTAGATGATTACATTGTCGAGAAATGCTACAATATGGCACGGCAGGCCAGAAAACTGCATATTCCGATTACCACATTTATGATTGCCCAAGATGCCTATTTAATGCAATTTATCCGGCATTTTACCGAGGCGAACAAGGGCAAGGCCTTCTTTACGGGATTAAAAGGATTGGGGGAAATGATTTTTGAGGATTATGAAAACAACAGAAGAAAACGGCTAAAATAAAAATTAGGGATTTAGGGAAAGCTGAAGCTTCATTTTGAAACGATATTGACTAGAAAAGCGATTGCGATATATGAAATTAGATTATAAAAATATAAATACCCTAGGCCAGCTAAAAGCTGCCGGGTACCAGACCAAGAGTATCAAAGATGAGTTGCGGGACAACCTTATCGAAAAAATAAAGAAAGGAGAAGAGACCTTTACGGGAGTTTGGGGTTATGAAGATTCGGTGATTCCCGAATTGGAAAGGGCCATTCTGTCTCGTCACAACATCAATTTACTTGGGTTGCGCGGACAGGCTAAAACCCGTTTGGCCCACCTAATGGTGAATTTATTGGATGAATACATTCCCGTAGTGGAAGGTTCAGAAATCAATGACGACCCTACAAAGCCTATGTCTAGATATGCCATGGAGCTTATCAAGGAAAAAGGGGATGACACCCCAATTTCTTGGCTGCACAGGGATGAGCGTTTTGCCGAAAAATTGGCGACACCCGATGTTACCGTGGCCGATTTGATAGGTGATGTCGACCCCATAAAGGCGGCAAACCTTAAATTATCTTATGCCGATGACAGGGTAATCCATTTTGGAATGATCCCCCGGGCCAACCGTTGTATCTTCGTAATCAACGAACTACCCGACCTTCAGGCTAGGATCCAGGTGTCTTTATTCAATATTTTAGAGGAGGGTGATATACAAATTCGTGGATTTAAACTGCGATTGCCCCTAGATATTCAATTTGTGTTTACGGCAAACCCCGAGGATTATACCAACAGGGGAAGCATTGTAACCCCTTTGAAAGATAGGATCGGCTCACAGATCTTGACCCATTATCCCGACGATATTGAAACGGCGAGAAAAATTACGGAACAAGAAGCCCGTCTAGATGAACGTCAAACAAATTCCGTCTACGTTCCCGATATTGCCAAGGACTTGTTAGAGCAAGTGATTTTTGAGGCCAGGGAGAGCGAATATGTAGATGCCAAGAGCGGGGTAAGTGCCCGTACGAGCATTACCGCTTTTGAAAACCTTTTGAGCACTGCCGAAAGAAGGGCCCTATTGACCGATGCGGAAAGTACCATGGTGCGCTTGAGCGATTTTATGGGAATCATTCCCGCTATTACCGGAAAGATCGAACTGGTCTATGAAGGGGAGCAAGAAGGTGCCGATGGCGTTGCCGAAATACTGATCGACGATGCCGTAAAACGTTTGTTTCCCAAATATTTTCCCGCCATTAACAAATTGGAAAGAAAGGATGCCCAAACGCCGTATGACGGACTTCTAAGCTGGTTCTTTCAAGGGGAAGGCTTTGAGCTTTTAGATGAGTTTACCGATGAGGAATACAAACGTAGTTTGGATGCCATTCCAGAATTGAACCAATTGATAAAGGAACATCAACCCGATTTTCCCAAGGCGGATGTATATTTCTTAAAGGAATTGATCTTATGGGGACTCGTTTCACACAATAAATTGAGTAAAAACCGATTTTCGGAAGGTTACCAGTTTAAAGACCTTTACGGAAGCTATATCGATAAGCTGTAGCAGCTTACAGTCTTAAAAAACAAAAAGCCCTCTCTTAACGAAAGGGCTTTTTTTATGCGTATATGACAGGTTTATTCAATCATCCAAACATCACTGTTGTGGGCCCTTGTATTGTCTTCTTGATTAATTTTAAGACCTCCCGAAATAAGTATTTTATCATTAAATATTACCGAAGCATGCCCCATTCTGGCCCCGTAGGAGGCACTGGTCGTTAGTTTGTTCCAATGGGTTCCATTATCGGAATACCATACATCAGCGAAGGTTGTAATGTCTTGATGAAAAGTACTTTGGTTTACGATCGCCTGCCAACCTCCAATGACCCACATCCTATTACCGGTAACAAGAGAGGTATGATTGGCCCGTAATTCAAATACAGAATCCGTATCGACTTCCGTCCAATTAACACCGTCCGTAGAAGTATAGATATCATTATAAAATATAGGGGATGAATCTTCAACGGAAGTTCCGCCTATTAAATACATTTTTCCATCAAAAACTACGGTGGTATGGTCGGTACGTGGAGAGAATTGCGTGCTTTCGGCAGCTTGTACCCAATTAATTCCATTTTCGGAATACCAAACATCGTTCATTTGGTCTGAGACCTTGGTACCACCTATGACCCAAAGTTTACCATCGTAGACTACTGTAGAATGACCTTCTCGAGACCCAAATCCGGGATTAGTAGTTTCCTTGGTCCAGTCTTTTCCGTTAGTAGATGACCAAACATCACTGAATCCTCCAGCAATTACCCACAACTTGTTTTTAAAGACAACCGCTGTATGATTGCTTTTGTTAAAAAAACCAAAAGGATCTTCTGCTTCCAATTGCCATGTTTCACCATCTGTCGATGACCAGATATCATCATATGAAGTGGTATCGTCCCTGCCGCCTATCATCCATAATTTTCCGTCGAACTCGGTAATACTATGGTTTCTTCTTGCTCCGAAGCCTACATTGGCAGTTAAGGCCGAATCGGCAAATGAAAATCCTTTGGTGCTAAAGCTAAAAGTCTCGCTACTCTCCGTTTCACCACCCTTGCCATCGCTAGCGATTACTTTCCAATAGTATACTTTATCTCGATCTAAACCTTCGGCTATGGTGAACTCGGTCGCTGTTAGGTTTTCCGCCAATATGGTTTCGGGAGATTCATTGGTATCCAAGAGTAGGGTATAGGTAACCTCGTCGCCATCCGAATCGGTAGCGGCGGTCCAGCTTAAAACCGGGTGTAAGTCTACATCCGATGTACCGTCTTCCAAACCTGCAAGACTGAATTCGGCGGGAGCAGTGTTTCCCGACCCTTCTTCCTCTCCATTTGGCACTTCCTCCTGAGGCTGCCCTGTGTCTTCGTCAGGCGCATCAATTTGTACATCGTCATCCGAACAGGCGTTAAAAATTACTAGGGAAAGACAGATTAAAAAGAAATCTTTAAACTTCATAGCGGGGAATTTTAAGTTAGACTTAAAGAACTATCGGTTTGGCAAAATATTTTGAAGTTTAGACCAAGTGTTATCTCTCATGGATGAACGTCTTATTACCTTTATAAAAGCTTAAGTTGTTCCTTTCGTTCATAGGATAATGATGAAAAAAAAGGCGCGTTAAGACGGTTAAGGGCGAAACAATTTGTTTTAAATAATAAAACGACTATATTTGGTAAACCAGTTTGGTAAACCAATTAAGGCGATTCGTACGAGTTATCTTAGTCTTTGCACTTTACGGTTTCAATGTATGAGAAACCACAATGTCCGAATTAAGTCACTACGTCAACGCTTTTCGTGCCGTTCATTTGTACTCGACCTTGGTTCGGAGTCAATCGGCATAACAAAATGACAAAACAAATCCTATCAGTAAGTAACATGACAAAAGCCAGTTTATTAGTACTAAGTGTGGTTCTTTCCTTGTTTTCCTTTATCGAAAACCCAAACGATAAAGGGATTTACGTAAAGAATAGCACAGAATTGAATGAAGCCATAGATCAGGCAAATCCTGGAGACGAAATTATCATGGCCAATGGAGATTGGAACGATGTTCAAATCCGATTTTTGGGATATGGAAAGGAAGGGCGGCCCATAACCCTCAAGGCGGAAACACCTGGCAAAGTCTTTATTGGCGGAAAATCGGACCTAAAATTGGGCGGGGAATACCTTGTTGTCAACGGTTTGTACTTCATCAATGGTGCATCGCCTTCTAACTCGGTCATTGAATTTGCCATTAACGAAGATACAGTGGCCAATCACTCCCGAATTACCAATTCCGTCATCTTAGATTTCAATAAGGCCCAAAGAAACGAGACCGACCTTTGGGTATTGTTCAAGGGAAGGCATAACCAGTTGGATCATTGCTACATCGCCGGAAAGTCCAATAGAGGCCCCACGGTCAGAATTGATTTGGCCGGAAACCACAACATAAAGAATTACCACAAAATCAACAACAACTATTTTGGCCCAAGACCCCCAAAAGGCGGGCCTAGTGCCGAAACCATACAACTAGGGAACAGTTATACTTCCATGACCCCGAGCCACACCTTGGTAGCTCATAATTTCTTCGATAGGTGCAATGGAGAGGTGGAAGTCATTTCAAGCAAATCAAATTTTAATGAGTTCAGGAACAATGTCTTTTATAAAAGCGAGGGCTCATTGGTAACAAGACACGGCAATTACTGTATCATAGACGGTAACTATTTTATAGGAGATACAAATTCCGAACAGATCGGCGGCGTTAGGTTGATCGGAACAGGTCATTGGGTTACCAACAATTATTTCTATAACCTAAAAGGAAAAACCTTTAGGAGTCCACTTGCCGTTATGAACGGTATTCCAAAATCACCCCTCAATAGATATATACAGGTTACGGATGTGGTAGTGGCCCACAACACATGGGTCAATTGCACCTCGCCTTTGCAGTTCGGGGTCGGTTCCAATGTGGATCAAAAAGACATTCTTCCCGCCTCGGAAATCAGGTCGGAGCGCCCGATTCGAACGATAGTGGCAAATAACCTTATCTATAGTGACAAGGGAGATAAACAGCCTGTGGTTGCCCACGATTCCTTAGATGGAATACGCTTTAGAAACAACCTCATAAATAATCAAGGACTTTCATTCCGAAAGCTTCCAGGGGTGGAAACCAAAGATTTCTCCCTTTCCGAATTAGAAGAAAATGTCCTGATTCCTGCAAATGACCTGTCGGGTTCAGCGCTGTACAAAGGTTTTGAATTTGATCAGATTACGACCGACCTTTTTGGGAACTCCAGGGCGGAACAAAACGCGGTCGGTGCCATTGTTAAAGCCCCGACCCAAAAGCCGAATCTTATGGACATCTCCCAATACGGTCCGGATTGGTTTCCTTTAAATTCCGATAAAAAGCATGTAGCCAAAACCTATTCCGTACGTTCAACCTCCCAATTGATCAGTGCGGTGCAAAAAGCAAAACAGGGGGATACCATACGTTTGACTGCTAGCAAATACAAGCTTAAAACCCCGTTGAAAATCGATAAACGCTTGACCCTACAGTCGGCCGATATCCATAAGAAGGCTACCATTCATTACAACGGTGCCGCAAAGACCCCGGCATTTGAAATGAACCCCAAAGGACAACTGACCCTAAAAGGGCTTATCCTTAAAGGGGAAAAAGCCCAATATGCATTTGCCAGTTTGAAAAACAATATGTCCAGTCTCTATAACTTAACGGTCGTAGATTCTGAAATATCGGGTTTTGACTATGTGCTCAAGGCCTACAAATATTCCTTCTCCGAATACATTCAACTGAAATCTACCGTAATTACCGATTGTGCCAATGGTCTGGAGCTGTCGGAAGAGACCGACGACAAAGGCGAATACAATGCCGAAAACATATATATTGACAATTGCCGTTTTAAAGGCGTTGGCAAAAACGTAATCGATTATTACCGAGGGGGCTACGACGAATCGACCGTGGGAGGCAATCTGGTCGTGACCAACAGCAGCTTCACTCAGTGCGGGGCAAAGGAAGAAAGCGAAATTTTACTCAACACCTATGGTATTATAAACGTAAACCTTTCCGGAAACAAATTCCGAGACAACCAAGTGAAGTATGTGGCCCGCCTTTGGGGAGCAAAGAACAATATGCATTCCGACAATGAAATAACAAATTCAGGGGAGCTGATCGTTGAAGAAAACCTCCCACTCAAATTGATGTATTAAACCATACAACCTAAAAATGAAAAAAACAGTATTAGCTACAGTTACCGTATTCGTCCTTTTCGCCTGTAAAGACAAACCTAAGGCCACTACGGACAGTGCATCGGAATCGGCCGTTGCAATGAAAAACACCACTAAATACCCAAGTGAGCTTATCCCTCAAATGGATGAATGGAAAATTCTCTTAGGCGATGGCACCCATAAAGAAGACCTTGTGAATTATGCGAAGGATGACTTTTTTTATGTTGAACATGAAAATGACACGGATTGGGTAGTATTCAAAACACCGAACTCGGGCATTACCTCAAGGACCTCAAGTAATACCAGAACGGAATTAGGGCAGAAAAAACACTGGATTCCCGAAACAGGAGGGAAGTTGAATGCAACCTTAAAGGTTCAACACGTCTCCACTTCGGGCGATGCTAGGGTTGCCGCGTCATACTCTGTCGTGGTCGGCCAAATTCACAGCGATGAAGGACACGAAAACGAACCGATAAAAATCTTTTACAAAAAATTTCCAGGCCATACAAAAGGCTCCGTTTTTTGGAATTACGAGATTAACACCAAGGGGGATAATTCAAAGCGATGGGATTACTCCACGGCAGTTTGGGGATACGATATGTCGGTCGTTGGCCCAACGGCTACCTCATACCCCGAAGAACCGGAAGACGGTATAGCCTTGGGGGAGGAGTTTAGTTATGAAATCAACGTTTATGAAGGTATCATGTACCTCACTTTTTCTAGTGAAGGCCACAAGACCATTAAATTCACCAAAAACCTATTAAAATCCGATTTTACCAAGAAGTCCGATATTCCTCAACAGATAAAGACGCTGTATGCTTCAATAGGTCGTGACGGTATCGAACGTGAAAATGCCTATGCCGGGGAAATACAATACTTTAAGCTAGGAGCCTACAACCAAACCAACGGAAAATCCCCAGAGGATAATCTGGTATGGAGTACAGGGGCCGACGTTTACGATGGTGACATTGCCAAGCAATATGCAAATGGAAGCTATGTCGAGGTATGGTTCAAAGAAGCGACGCTTGGAAGTGGAAGCGCCCCAGAAGCCCAGTGATGCTGCGGAAAGTACCCCCCCCTTCTATTGGGGTGATATGATTTAAGGGACCCGTTTTATATATTAAATACCGATTTTGTGTTAAATATTTGTCGGTTCTGTAATAATATGTATTTTTGGTAAACCAAACTGGTTAACCAATTTAGAGCTATGAGACACTTACACAATTTTTTTTCTTTTATTTTTCTTCTCGGTACCTTCTCGTTTGTAACGGCCCAACAAAAAAATACGGTCAAGAACGTAGCCGAGTTTAATGAAGCGCTCCGAACGGTACAACCGGGCGATAGTATTGTTCTTGCCAATGGTATATGGAAAGACTCCGAACTTCTGTTTGAAGCAGAAGGGACGGCAGAAAAGCCCATTACCCTTACGGTAGAAGAAAAAGGAAAGGTGACCTTGGAAGGCGAATCGAACTTAAGGATGGCCGGGAATCATTTGATTGTAAAAGGTCTGGTCTTTAAAAACGGCCATACACCGACCAATGCAGTGATTTCCTTTAGGAAGGACCGGGAGAAAATGGCCAATCATAGCCGCTTGACCGAATGTGTTATTGACAACTTCAACAACCCCGAGCGTCAGGTACAGGATTACTGGATAACCATCTATGGTAAAAACAACCGTATTGACCACAACCATATCGTAGGGAAAAAGAATTTGGGCGTCACCATGATCGTCGGCCTCGACACAGAAGGTAGCAGGGCGAACAACCATAAAATAGACCACAATTATTTCGGGCCACGCCCCACTTATGGAAATAATGGTGGCGAAACCTTACGAATTGGGACGAGCCATCATGCCATGGAAAATTCCAACACCTTGGTAGAATCCAATTACTTTGACCGATGCAATGGCGAACATGAGATCATCTCGAACAAGTCTTGCCAGAACACTTTTAAATACAATACCTTCTTTGAGTGTACGGGAACCTTAACTATGCGTCATGGTAATGAAACCTTGGTCGATGGCAATGTCTTTATTGGTAACGGTAAGCCGAGTACAGGAGGGGTTAGGGTAATTAACGAAAGCCAGACGGTCATTAACAATTACCATATAGGATTAACCGGATATCGTTTTCGAGGGGCTTTCGTTATGATGAACGGCGTACCCAATTCCCCGCCAAACCGCTACGTTCCGGTAATCGACTCAAAAGTAAACAACAACACTTTTGTAAATTGTGAAAATATCCTTTTTGGCGCGGGTAGCGATGAAGAAAGGAGTCAAGCTCCCCAAACTTCCGAATTTTCAAGGAATATCATTTATAACGATACCAAGAAAGATATCTTCACCATTAACGATGATATTAGCGGAATTAGCTTTAAAAACAATATCCTCGGGAAGAATTCTGAAACCACTATTGAAAAAGGCTTTGTAAACGCCGACATTCAATTGGTAAAAAACGGGCAGGGCTTCTTGATTCCTACCTCAAAAAAAATAAAGCATAAGGTAACCATAAGTCCGAATATCGCCACCAAGGAAAATACAGGGGTAACTTGGTATTCCAAGGAAGATAAAACCGTTGCATTGAATTCTGGTAAAACGATCAAGGTAAAAGCGGGGATCAACACTTTATATGATGAAGTAAAGAAGTCCGAAGCAGGTGATATCATGCTTTTGGAAGAAGGCGGCACCTATTTGTTGACCAAGGCCGTGAAAATAAACCATCCCCTTTCCTTTAAAACGGAGGGAAAAGAAAAGGCTAAGATCTTCTTTGAAAGAATGATGGCCTTTGAGATCCAAGATGGAGGAAGCCTGTCTTTGGAGAACATAAGCTTTGACGGGGCAAAATCCCCGGATTACGCAGGTAATTCCGTTATAAGCACCAGTAAAAACTCGATGATAGAAAACTATAAGTTGTTTATTGATAAATGTGAGTTTAAAGATATGGTCGTCAACCATTCTTTTGATGTGTTAAGGGTTTCAAAGGGCACTTTTGCCGATACCATCAGTATCAAAAATTCGACCTTCAGAAAAATTACGGGAAGTATTGCTGCACTAGACACCGAAACCGATGACATAGGGGCCTATAATGTAGAGTACTTCATCATGAAGAACAATATCATTAGCGAACTACAAGGAGTGGCATTGCGGTTGTATAGAGGCGGTAAGGACGAAAGTACCTTCGGGCCTTTTCTAGAAGTCGACCACAATGTATTCGATAAGGTCGGGTTCGGCAAGAAAAATAAATACAAGTCGGCCATCTCCCTTTACGGTGTGCAGGAAATCGATATCAAAAACAATATTTTTAGGGACAGTAAGGCGATTCAAATGCACTTGGTAGTTGGTGAACCTATTGTAAAAGTCCGGAATAACGCCTTGAGCAATTCCGAGAAACTCGTGGTAACGGGAGACCAGGAATACTTCGTAGAAAACCAATGGGACCTAGACCCTAAATTCTCCGATGAATCATCATATACCTTAAGTGCAGATTCTCCCTTAAAGGGAAAAGCTACCGATGGGGGCGATTTGGGCGTAATTTCCCAATAAAGATCAATCCGAGACAAGATCATACTAAAAAAGGCCTAAGTTTTATAAGCTCTAGGCCTTTTTCTATATTTGGTAGGCCGGTAGGTTGAAGATAAATGAACTCCCTTCCTTGGGTTTGCTTAAAACGGTAATGGTAGTATCATGTAGGTCCATTATCTTTTTGACTATGGCCAGACCTAGTCCGACGCCGTGTTTTTTGGCACTTTTATCCACCTGCTTATAGCGGTCGAATATAAAGGGTTGCTCGTTCACGGGTATGCCTGTTCCGGTATCGGTAATGTTTATCTCTACGTTTTTTCCTTTTTTCTGTAAGGATAAGGTCACCTTACCATTGGCTTGGGTATATTTTAGGGCATTCTCTATTAGGTTCTGCAAGGCCCTTTCCACAAGGCTTACATCGGCAAAGACCATACAGTTCTCTTGGGGATTATCCAATTGAAGTTCTATTTGCTTTTGTTCGGCAAGCACCCTGAATTTGGCGATCAGGTCGTGGGAGAGTTCGGTTATGGAAAAGGGTTCTTTTACAGGGGTAACCTGTTCCGCTTCCAGTTTTGAATATTCAAAGAGTTGATTTACCAAATTCGAAAGCTTATCCACATTATCATGTGTAATCTGTAGATACTCTTTTTTTTGTTCTTCAGAAAGGGTGTCGTTCTTTATCTGTAAGGTCTCTATATATCCTTTTAGAATGGCCAAGGGCGTTCTAAGATCATGCGATACATTGGCAATGAGTTCCCTGCGCAAGTGGTCTACCGATTTCATTTTATCCATATTGCCAACAATACTATCGGCCATTTCATTGAACGATTTAGCGAACACCTCAATATCCGAATCTTGGGGATCGGCAATTCGCGCTTCAAGGTCGCCATCGTGAAATTTGCGTACGGTCTGTGTAATCAACCTTAGGTTCTTGGTCAAAAACCAAATGGCCATAAGGCCGATGACCAACGAAAAGAGCATGGTAAGAAAGGTAGCCCCGATACCCAGTTTGGCAAAGTACTGCCCCATAAGGTTATCGCTAATTTCTTGAAATTTCTTTCCGGCCAGCACGACATACATATATCCGTTACGACCGTCGACGGAGTAGGGGGCCGCCGAAAAAATCTTTTGTTTCCCGGGGTTTCTAGGATCATCGCCCAAAACAAAACGTTCCCCTTTGTTTTTGATGAACGATTGAATAGGGGCCAAGGAAACCGTTTTTATGGAACTTTTGTCCCCATGGTCTAAAACGACAGAATACAGAACATCGCCGCTTTCATTCAACAAATAGACCTCGATACTTTGGTTAACGGCCATCATATCGTGCATCAGGTCACCGAATAAGGGCTTGTTTACGCTGCCGTCTTCAAGAAAGGGGGAGGCATCCTTAAATTTTTCCGCAATTACATGATGGGCCACGTCGGCATTAAGGCGTTGTGTGGTTTCTTGACTGTATTTATTGGCAAAATAGCCCGTGATAAAAATATAGGAAGACCCCATCAACAAAACAAGGAGTACAAAGGCCAACCAAAGTTTTTTGATCAGCTTGGGCGTCAAGGTTTTTTCGTTTTGACTCATAAGGTGATATCTTCATTAAACTTATAGCCCACGCCCCAAGTCGTTAATATATACACCGGATTGGCCATATCCGATTCTATCTTGGCCCGTAATCGGTTGATATGTGAGTTTACCGTATGTTCGTATCCTTCAAAATTATAGCCCCAAATCATATTCAATAATTGGGTTCGGGTATAGTTACGCCCTGGATTAGAGGCCATTAAGACCAATAGTTCAAATTCTTTGGGAGAAAGTTCCACCTTGGTATCGTTCAAAAGCACCTTTCTTTTGTCTATATCTATGGAAAGTCCTTCACAAGAAATGGTAGCCGTATTGTCGGTTTGGGCCTCTTGGACATCCGTGCGGCGCATTACCGCCTTGATACGGGCCAATAGTTCCCGTATACTAAAGGGTTTGGTAATGTAGTCGTCGGCCCCGATCTCTAAGCCTAGAACACGGTCAATTTCTTCCGACTTCGCCGTAAGCATTATAATGGGCGTGTTCTTTTCGGCCCGTAAACTCTTGCAAATTTCAACTCCATCCATACTGGGAAGGGTCAAATCCAAAAGTATAAGGTCATAGTTGTTTTCCAAGGCCATTTTCAGTCCTTCCGCACCATCCATGGCCTTCGATATCTTATAAATAAGGTCCGTAAGGTGGATTTCCAAAAGCTTGATGATTTCTGGATCATCTTCTATTATCAATATTTCTTTCATCATACAGCTTACGAATGAAATCAAAAAGTATCACATAATCATCACAACCCCATTTAAAACAGATAAACGGTAAGGCTAGGGCTACTAGCTACACGTATTGCATTTTAAACTGATAATCAACAGGTTGTTAAACAATGTTCATTGAACGGGCCATACCTTTTGGGGAGAAAGTACAGGGGGTTTCATTCTATATTTCACTTTGGTCGTAATGCTATACCGTTCCTTTACAAACTTTTACGGAATAAGTCGCTTTATGCAGGCTTAGGGCCCTAAACACTAGGTAATAAACATTGGTGGGACTTAGCGGTTATTGAAAGTTTATCTTTCTGTGATACTCTTGTTATACTCCTCCCTTTATTTTGCCTCATAATCTAAAAACTAAAAAAAATGAAAAATTGTAAAATTAAAACAGGACTCTTCATTGCGCTCTTCGGGCTATTGGTAGTTTCGTGTAGTGATGACGATGATGATACGGTGATGTTACCAGAGGCGTCTTCCTTAAACCTAAATTTGACCGGATTGGAGAATTTGGGAGATGACTATCTATATGAAGGTTGGGTCATTGTAAACGGTGCCCCTGTTTCTACAGGAACGTTTTCGGTCGATGACTCGGGAAAGCTTTCCGCTACCGAATTTGAAATGGAAGCTGAAATATTGAACAGCGCTACAAGCTTTGTATTATCCATAGAACCGAATCCGGATCCATCGACAGCCCCTGCCGACACTAAAATCTTCGTAGGTGATTTTAACGGGGATACCGCGAATTTGGGCACAGGTACCGTAGCTCCGTCCTTTGATGATATCGAAGGAAAATTTATTATAGCGGCACCAACGGGTACAGGGACCGATGAAGAAAAATACAGTGGAATCTGGTTTTTGGACAACAGCTCGGGAAGCGCAGTAGCCGGACTAAAATTGCCACAGCTTGAAGCAGGCTGGAAGTACGAAGGATGGGTAGTCATCGACGGTGTTCCGGTAACTACGGGAACCTTTACGGCAACGGATGCGGCCGATGAGCAAGCCCCGTTCAGTGGAAGCAACCCCGGTCCGAACTTTCCAGGTGAAGACCTTTTGGTCAATGCCCCGTCACCCTTGGTTTTTCCGACCGATGTAAGAGGTAAGGTCGCCGTAATCAGCATCGAACCTTTTCCAGACAATAGTACCGCCCCGTTTACCTTGAAGCCTTTGGTAGGCATGGTGGCCGCTGATGCCATGGGAGTCCAGGAAATCGCCACGAATGTAGATGGTAGCTTTCCTTCAGGAAGCGTTACCAGATAGGGGAAGCCTTATAAAAAAAGAAACCCCGCTTTTCAACGGGGTTTTATTGTTTTAAAGAAATGAGATCATTCCCAAGAATCGATATGTTGGTTCATATCATCAAATTTATAATCCCCGACCAGGTCTTTTCTATATTTAATGGCTAGCAAGGTAAGCCCCAAAAGAGCCACGTGTAGCAAGAAAATAAGGATACCTAAAGGAAAGAAACTGGCAGGAATAATATGGTTCTGAAATTCGGAATAGCTTGTTAAGATAAACAAAGACTCAAAAGTCTTAAAGACGTATACGGCAAAAACTACGTAAAGAATGTATTCAATATTGCGCATTTGCGGGTCTGTCAGCTCATCTTCCTTGATTTTAAACCAAAGCACATATAAAAATGTCAAATGGGTCAAGCTCAATAGGGGGAAAATGTAGTTGTTAGGTTTTAACAAATAAAAGGAATTGGTATAAAGCCCATAAAAACTAAAAATAATAAGAAGTGCAATCACCGCGATCGACACGTTTATTGTCTTTTTCCAAGGCAATATTTTTAAAATAAACTTCATAAAAAGTTGTTTTCCAGGGGTGAGGGATTGATTTAGCTGACTAAAAAACGTCCTTTTTGTCAGTTTATTTAAAATAATCGTTGAACTACAGTATACCTTGTTGAGCTATTTGTGAAAGCCCAAATTACCTGCTCTAGGGTATCAAACCCGAACTGAAAAAGCATTGTATTCCACTCAACTGATTCAGTCCGACAATATTAGGTGATCCAAGCTTTGGAAGAACTAAATTTCGCAAAAAATAGTAAAGCAATACTTATGATAATCACCATAAGGGCTAGAATCAAGGCGCCTTCACCCATTACTTGAAGGGTATCGCTCAAGAAAAATTGATATATGTTCTGCACAAGCACTCCTATCAAAGAAACCAAAAAGGCGGTACGGGCCCATTTCTTTCTAAAAAGCAGCGCAATACAGCCGAGGGTTCCGGCCCAAACGGCAAAGGCATAGGCAGCCGTTACCCAACCCGGCCTCGATTCGTACAACAATCTTTGTTCTTGGGTAAATTGGCTTAGTTGTTCAACACTCATAAAGGCATCGGCCACGTATGAGGCCGCACCTATCAGATTCCACAATAAGGCGACAACGCTTACAATCCAAAACCACACGGGTGGTTTTATTCTACTTTGGGAAGTCATATCGGTTGGGTTTAGAAGCTTATTCACTACAAAATACAAAAAAAATAGTAGCTTGGCCCTAAAGAGAAAATTCATGCAAAAACAACGTTATTGCTATTTGCTACGTGTTCAATACCTTGGTTTTCGCTATAGTGGGTGGCAAAAACAACCCAAACAGAAAACCATAGAGGGAATGCTGGCCAAAACCCTAAAGTTTGTTTTGGCCGACCGCTCTTTTAAGATATTGGGTGCAGGCCGTACCGACGCAAAGGTATCTGCCGTGAATATGGCCTTTGAACTATTTGTAGATGATATGGGCCTTGGGAACCTCAATGAATTCCTTAGCTTTTTTAACGAGAACTTACCGCCCGATATCCGGGTCTTGAGCATTAAGGAGGTGGATAAGGCGTTTAACATCATACAAGACGCAAAACAAAAGGAATACATTTATCTCTTTTCCCACGGTGAAAAAAACCATCCCTTCTGTGCGCCCTTTTTGGCCAATATATTACAGCCCTTGGATATTGATGTGATGATCAAGGCGGCCAAGCTTTTTGAGGGAAGTCACGATTTTAAGACCTATACCGCCCGCCTTCAAGAGGGCACTACCACATTTCGCACCATTATCTCTTGCGAACTCAAACCGAACGAAGTCTTAAAGGCCAATTTTTTTCCTAGGGAAAGCTATGCCTTACACGTAAAAGGGGAAGGCTTTATGCGCTATCAAATACGGATGATCATGGGGGCCTTGATCCAACTGGGAAAGGGGGAGCTGTCTATGGCCGACATTCAAGATTCCTTACGACCGGAAACTACCATGAAGCTTACTTATGTGGCCCCAGGCTCAGGTTTGCTACTTCATGAGCTACATTTTACCGATCAGAAAATCTAGTTGGCCACTTCTTACTATATTTATAAAAATTACGCTGTTTATGGCCAGACGAAAAAGATTGGGAAAAATACTTCCTAAAAAAGCATCCAAATTTCAGAAGAAAATGGGCAAAGCCCCGGGTACCATTACCTATATGGGGCGTAGGGAAGGAGGGACCAGCGTAGTCAATATTTTGGAATACAATGAGAATGTCTTAAGCGAACACATTCCCGGAGATATCGATGCCATTGTCGCCCATAAAGAACTGCCCGAAATTTCATGGATCGACATCGTCGGAATCAGTGATGAAGATTTTATCGCTAAAATAGGAAAACGCTTCGGACTCAATCCCTTGGTATTGGAAGATATCGTAGATACCCATCAACGGCCCAAAATCGATGAATACGAGGATTATATTTTCGGGGTTTTCAAAATGCTGTATATCAATAATGAGCAGGAAATCGTCTACGAACATGTCGCCATGGTCTTGCTAGAAAGCTGTGTACTCGTATTTCAAGAAATGGATGACGATGTGTTTAAAGGGGTCAGGCATCGTATCAAGAATAAATCGGGCCGTATAAGAACACGAGGCGCCGATTATCTGTTTTTTGCTTTAATCGATGCTATAGTAGACAACTATTTTGTAGTTCTCGAACATTTGAACCATAAGATAGAGGAGTTGGAAGAAGTGGTCTATGACAATCCCACTCCCGAAATCGCCCATGAAATCCAAATGATAAAAAAGGAGGTGTTGCGGATACGGCGTTGGATCTTTCCCGTAAAAGAACTGGTCAGTCGCTTGATCGATACAGAAAACCCACTTATCACCAAAGATACCAAGGTTTTTCTTCGCGATGCCCTTGACCATTCTTTGGAAATAAACGAAAGTATTCAAATATATAGGGAAATGTCGATGAGCCTTATGGAAATGTACATGAGCAATATGAGCAATAAAATGAACGAGGTGATGAAGGTACTGACCATTATGGCCTCCATTTTTATCCCCTTGACCTTTATTGCCGGCATCTATGGTATGAATTTTGACCATATGCCCGAACTGCATTATGAAAATGGATACTATTACGTATGGGGCGTCATGATCGCTCTTTTTATAGGTATGATGATTTATTTTAAGAGGAAGAATTGGTTGTGATAGGATCTAGCGATTTTACCTTCTTATTTGTAATTTTCCAAAAAAAAATAACACTCACCAAACGTAGTACTTCATGCGAAGATTGAAAAAATGGGGATTGATACTTGTAATTTTGTATGTCTTGATCGCTGTTCTAGCTTATACCTACCAAGAGCGACTCGTGTTCTTTCCCTCTAAAATGCCGCTTTCACACACTTACGATTTTTGTCAAGATTTCGAGGAGTTCTATCTTACGGCCAATGACGGGGCCAAACTTAACGCCGTACACATCAAACAACCTGAAGCCAAGGGAATAGTGCTTTATTTTCACGGCAATTCGGGCAATATTTCACACCTTACCCATGTGGCCAACCTCTTCTCTAGAAAAGGATACGAATCGGTTTTGGTCGACTATAGGACTTATGGAAAAAGTACAGGGGAGGTCAGTGAACAAGCCCTCTATGACGATGCACAGATGTTTTACGACTATATCCGTGAGAAGTACGACGAAGAGGATATCTTGGTATACGGACGTTCATTTGGCACTGGTATAGCTACCTGGCTTGCGTCAAAGAACGAACCCAAAAAGTTAATATTGGAATCCCCGTTCTATAGCGCCGTGGCCTTGGGAAAATACCGCTTCCCTTTTTTACCGATCGATTGGCTCTCGAATTTTCGGTTTCCTTCAAACGAATATGTCAAAAAAATAGACTGTCCCATTTATATTTTTCACGGTAAAGAAGATTCGGTCATCCCATATGAATCGGCCCAAAAGCTATACGAAGCCATTCCTGGAAAGAATAAAGAACTCTTGACCATTGCGGAAGGAGGCCACAATTATCTTCAGGACTTCAAGACCTTTAAGGAGGGAATGGACAAAATATTGAACTAAAAGCCCTATTCGAACAAGTCTGAAGAAAGGTAGCGGTCGCCCCGATCACAGACAATGGAAACAATAACCCCACTTTCAAGGGTTTCGGCCAAACGCAAAGCCGCAGCCGCCGCTCCACCGC
Source organism: Zobellia sp. OII3 (assembly GCF_002211465.1). Lineage (NCBI taxonomy): Bacteria > Pseudomonadati > Bacteroidota > Flavobacteriia > Flavobacteriales > Flavobacteriaceae > Zobellia > Zobellia sp. OII3. The sequence continues at coordinate 340,831 of NZ_MWRZ01000002.1, forward strand.
TGCTCATACCGGCCAATATACCTTCTTCCTTGGCCAACCTTCGGGCCATTTCCCGAGCATCGTCTTCACTTACCTCTATGGTCTGGTCTATTTTTTTTGAATTGAAAATTTTTGGCAAGTACTCTTGAGGCCATTTACGAATACCGGGTATACTAGAGTTATCGGTAGGTTGTACCCCTACGATGGAAACCGATTCGCTTTGTTCCTTTAAATAAGTAGAGGTTCCCATAATGGTACCGGTCGTTCCCATGGCCGATACAAAATGTGTTATTTTTCCTTGGGTATCTTTCCAAATTTCAGGCCCCGTACTCTGGTAATGTGCTTTCCAATTGTCATTATTGGCAAACTGGTCGATCATCACATAGCCTTCATTCTTTACTTTTGCCTCGGCATAATCACGGGCACCCTCTATACCGACTTCGGCAGGGGTCAAGGTTACTTTGGCACCGTAGGCCCGCATGGTCTTCACCCGTTCTATAGTGCTTTTCTCCGACATGACAAGTTCAATGTCCAATCCGAAAATACCGGCAATCATGGCCAGGGCAATACCTGTATTGCCACTAGTTGCTTCGATAAGCTTCGAGTTTTTGCCGAAATCGCCCCGCTCGAGTCCATTTTTGATCATATTAAGGGCAGCACGATCCTTTACGCTGCCACCAGGATTATTTCCTTCCAGTTTAAAGAACAGCTTAACGTTCGGGTTTTTGTTCAAAACCTTTGATTCAACCATTGGCGTATTACCGATAAGGTCTAAAATACTATGAGACATGTGGAAGTGTTTTTATTTTAATTTCTGGGGTATGGAAAACAGTTGAATTGGGTGGTACCGATGCGGTCAACCAGGCATTACCTCCAATAATGGAGTTTTCCCCGATTACGGTTTCACCACCTAGAATCGTGGCGTTCGCATATATGGTAACGTTGTTTTCAATGGTAGGGTGCCGTTTGGTACTCTGTAAATGTTTGGCAACATACAAGCCGCCCAAAGTCACCCCTTGGTATATTTTTACGTGGTCTTTAATAATGGCGGTTTCCCCGATGACCACACCCGTACCATGATCAATATGAAAGGAGTTTCCGATTTGGGCACCTGGATTAATATCCACCCCGGTCTGCCGATGTGCGTATTCCGTCATAAGGCGCGGTACCAAAGGAAACCCTTCACTATAGAGTTCATGGGCCAAGCGATAAATAGCAATGGCATAAAAGCCTGGGTAGGCCATATAGACCTCTTCAACCGACAATGAGGCCGGGTCGCAATTTACTGTAGCCTCTGCATCGAGATTAAGGTGCTGCAGTATACTAGGGAGTTTTTCTACATAATTTTCCCAAATCTTTTTGCAAGGTTTATTGGAGTCCCAGCATGCAAGGTCGACTACTTCATCAAAAAGAATCTCGAGTTTATCAAGGTTATTCTCTACCGGAGTATCGATATCAAAAAGGGTATAGAAAAGAAGGTTGGTAAACTCTTCAACCTTTTCTTTAAGTTTATAACGTAGGTTAGGCTGTTTTTTATGCCTGTTGATTTTGTCAATGATCGAAGTATGTTTCATATACAATTGCTGAAAGGGCTAAATTACTCATAAATCTAAAAGCCGATTTCGTTAAATGGTTAACTTTATCTAAAATAACAACATTTAGGTCGTATGTTAGATCCCATAATTACGAAAGAGACGCTCATTTTTTTAAGCCGGCTCGAAAAGAACAATAATCGCGAATGGTTTAGCGAAAATAAAAAAGAGTTCAAAAACCATGAAGCCCGAGTTAAGGTTTTCTACGAAGAGGTAGGCAACAAGCTTAGGCTTCATGATGAAATAGAAAAGGTAAAGATGTTCAGAATCTACAGGGACGTTCGCTTTTCTAAGGACAAAGCCCCCTATAAGACCCATTTTGCAGGTTCTTTTTCCCGTTTAGGGCCTCAACGCCGTGGCGGTTATTACTTACACGTAAAACCCGGGGAGTCTTTTGTGGCTACGGGATTTTGGGCACCGAACAAGGAAGACCTACTGCGTATCAGAAAGGAATTTGAACAAGATGCTTCGGAAATGCGCGAGATTATGGCCGAGCCAGGTTTTAAAAAGATATGGGGCGAGTTAGGGGGCGATGAAGTAAAAACGGCTCCCAAAGGTTTTGATAAGGCCCATATCGATATCGACCTCATTAAGAAAAAGCAATACGTTTTTGTTAGAAAATTTACCGACAAGCAAGTCTTGTCGCCGAACTTCGCCCATGAGATAGATGTGGCCTATAAGGCCATACGTCCTTTTTTCGACTATATGAGCGATGTACTTACGACCAACTTGAACGGTGAGTCCTTATTGGACTAAAACGGGGGCTTCGAACAGTTGTATATGGTCTTTCAGCCGAGCAACGACCATGTTCATCATACGTTTGTTCAATGCGGATGAGTTTTGGGTATAAATCTCGTACTCGTTAAGGGTAAAATGACCTATGATCATGCCCTTTAACGAATTCCGGAATTTAATATCTTTTTGGATCGCATTCTCAATGTAGTCAAAACGTCTTTCAAGGGAAAGGTCGTAAAACGCGTTTTTGTGCTTTTTGATGTAGTTTTTAAAGACCGCAACAAAAAGGTCATTCTGAAACTTGATAATGGGTCTTAGGGTCAGGTTTTGAAATCTCTCGTTTTCGCTCATACCCTCGGTAACTCTGGCGGATGAAATTTCAATACGGATGCTGGATAGACTATCGGATCGATCGCTCATGATGTAGCTTTTTATAAAGATATACATTAAGCCACTCTGGTCTTTTTAAGACAAAATTAGTTTTTAACGAGGTTATGAACAGCCCGTTTATGCGTTATTTTGTATCCTGAACAATGATATGGATAAAGGTTACCGGAAAAAACAAAGAAGATGAAACAGTCTATAAACCCTTATAACGGGAAGAAATTGTACGAGTTTAATGAGTTAACTAAAAACGATTTAGAATCAAAACTTAAAGTATCACATCAATGTTACCTCGAATGGAAAGAGACCTCCTTCGAAGAGCGATCGCGCCTAATGCACAAAGCGGCGGAACAATTGCGGCAGAACAAAGAACGATACGCCGAGGTGATTACCCTAGAAATGGGAAAACCGATTTCACAATCCATTGCCGAAGTAGAAAAATGCGCTTGGGTATGTGAATATTACGCCGAGAACGCAGAACATCAACTAAGGGATGAAATCATAGAAACGGATGCGGCCAGCAGCTATGTAAAATACCAACCTTTGGGTGTGATATTGGCCATAATGCCGTGGAACTACCCTTTTTGGCAAGTATTCCGATTTGCCGCGCCCAATCTTATGGCCGGTAACGTAGGTGTGCTCAAACATGCCTCTAACGTCATGCAATCGGCCGAAATGATCCAAGAGGTCTTTGGGAAGGCCGGTTTTCCCGAAGGATGTTTTCAAAATTTGATATTGGATAGTGACCAAATCAAATCGGTGATAGAGAACGATATCGTACAGGCGGTGACCTTAACGGGAAGTAAGCCTGCCGGGGCTTCCGTAGCCTCCATAGCCGGGGCCAATATAAAAAAGACCGTCTTGGAACTGGGCGGAAGCAATGGCTTGATCATTTTTGACGATGCCGATCTAGATCAAAGTGTAGCGACATGCATAAATGCCAGATTTCAAAATACGGGCCAAAGTTGTATTGCCGGTAAACGCCTTCTCGTGCACGAATCCATAGTGGATAGCTTTACCCAAAAGTTTATCGATAAGGTAAAAGAACTCAAATCGGGTGACCCAATGGACAAGCAAACCTATATTGGTGTGATGGCCCGTGAAGATTTGGCCCAAGAACTTGAACAACAAGTGAAGGGTTCTGTTGAAATGGGAGCCAAGATTATTTTAGGAGGCCACAGAAAAGGAACCTATTTTGAGCCGACCCTTTTATCTGAGGTCACGGCCGATATGCCCGTTTTTAAAGAGGAAACCTTTGGTCCTGTTATAGGGATTACTACATTTCAATCTGATGCAGAAGCCGTTGAACTTTCCAATCGATCCGAATTCGGACTCGGAGTGAGTATTTTTACGAAGGATAAAAATCGTGTAAAAGAACTGATCGGCAAGTTTAATGAAGGAGCCGTGTTTGTAAACGAATTGGTTAAAAGCGACCCTAGGCTGCCCTTTGGCGGAGTGAAGATTTCCGGATACGGAAGAGAACTGTCTTCCCATGGTATTAAAGAATTTTTAAACAAGAAAACGGTCTATGTTAAAAATTAATGTATCACTTTATGTAAATCTATTAAACAACTTATAATTAGTCCGTTGTTATTTATTTTATAATACACCTTACTTAAAATAACCTCTCAGGTGTTGCGCCATATTAAAAGATTTGACATGGAGTTTTATAGACCAAAGGACTTTAATAATTATCGGTAAGCTCCCACAAAATTTGCACATCTTTGAAACCTTTGTATCTTGTAAGAAATATTAACATTAACCATAATAACGAGTATTGAGATGCGCAAACATTTAGTATTGGCATTATTGGTAGTTACCGCAACTACCTATGCCCAAAAGATGAAAATAAACAAGGGGGACATCAAGAACCTAAAGGACATTTCGGCCTATACCTTGGAATTCGACTACAGTGATGTCCAAATCCCGAAATATGATTCGGAAGAGGATTTCTTGGCCGATAAAATGGCTAAACGGGAAGAAAAAGAGGCCGGTAAGGGAGAGGAGTTTAAAAAATCGTGGTTTGCCGATCGCGAAGAGCGCTATGAACCGAAGTTCATTGAGTCTTTCAACAAGCGTTTTGAAGATGGGGAGGTAGTTGCATCCAAAGATGCTGCCGATTACACCATGAAAATCCACTCCACTAAGATCTATGCCGGTTACAACGTGGGCGTAGTTCGGAAAAATGCAGAAATCGATGCGACCATAACGGTATATGAAACCGCAAATCCTAGCAATATTTTGTTGGAAGGAACGTACAAGGATGTTCAAGGATACGGCGCCATGGGTAACGATTACAACAGTGGCTACCGAATTTCGGAATGCTATGCCAAGCTGGCCAAGAACATTGCCGGTTATATCAAAAAGAAGGCCTTGAAGTAATTTTTCTATATGTACAAAAGCGGCTACTTCGATAGCCGCTTTTTTGTTTGGTCCTGAACCGTACCCGACCTTGGTTTGACCGATTCGACCAAGCTTATTTTTTTCCTGTAGTATAACATTGCTTTTTAAATCATTTTTAAAATGAAATTTGGAAAAGTAGACCATCCTGAAATCATCGATTTCACCCTGCCTAAAGACCACCCTGACACCGCCGCTGTCTTGAACGGAACCAAGGGTACGGACCGCTTGAACATTTCGGTAGGATGCGCCAAATGGAACCGACAAGATCTAAAGAACTTTTATCCTAGGGGGACGAAAGACGAGTTGGCTTACTATAGTTCACAGTTCAACAGTATAGAACTCAATGCTACCTTCTACAGGATATTTCCCGCGGAACAATATCAAAAATGGTATGACAAGACCCCTGAAGATTTTAGGTTTTTTCCTAAAATTTCAAGGGACATCAGTCACTTGCGACGATTGAACGATGCCGCATTTCCTATAGTAGACCGCTATTTGGAGGTTACGGCCAATCTAAAGGAAAAATTAGGCACCATATTTTTACAGATGCACGATAATTTCGGGCCTAAGAATTGGGACAGGGTAGTGCGCTTTGTTGAATACTGGCCCAAGGAGTTTCCTTTGGCCATAGAGTTTAGGCATACCGACTGGTTCAACGACGAAAAGGTGAGCCAAGAACTCTACCACCTCTTGGAAGAGAACAACATGGCCAATATTCTGGTAGATACTGCGGGCAGGCGTGATATGTTACATATGCGTTTGACCAACAATGAGGCCTTCGTGCGGTATGTGGGGGCCAACCACCCTACGGATTACGAACGGCTAAACGATTGGATCGCACGATTGGACCAATGGAAAAGCCAAGGGCTACAAAACATCCATTTTTTCGTTCACCAAAATATGGAAGTGGAATCCCCTTTATTATCAGCCTCATTTATTGACAAATTGAACAAAAAATGGGGTACAGACCTCCATATCCCCAAATCGCTCGAAGATTCGTACGGTAAACTATTTTAACAGTTTATACTTTTCTAATTTTACACAAAAATTCAACATATTTAAACAATTAATGTCATGAGATTTCACAGTAGAAAGTGGGTAAAACCTGGGGATTTAAACGCCAACGAAACGCTTTTCGGGGGACGTGTATTGGCTTGGATCGATGAAGAGGCTGCCCTTTACAGCATTATTCAGTTAGAGAACAAAAAAGTGGTTACCAAATATATGTCGGAAATCAATTTTATGAGCACTGCCGTTAAGGGCGATATCATTGAAATAGGCATCGAAGTCGTAAAATTCGGAAAAACTTCATTGACGTTAAATTGTGAAGTGCGCAATAAAATGACTCGCGAAACCATTGTAACCGTTGACAATATCATCATGGTCAACCTTGGCCCCGACGGAAAACCTGCCCCACATGGGAAGACAAAGGTGGAATACGTTAGGGACCGTTTGGCATCGGAAGACTAAGTTTTCTGTAGTTCGGCGGATACGGCCTGAACTTCGTCAAGCACACGTAAGAGGTTCTCTCCCCATAGTTTTGCAATCTCTTCCTCGGTATAGCCGCGTTTCACGAGTTCAAGCGTAACATTGAAGGTTTCCGAAGCATCGGACCACCCTTTGATACCCCCTCCGCCGTCAAAGTCGGAACTGATACCTACATGGTCGATTCCTATTAGATCGACCATGTAGTCTATGTGGTCTACAAAATCGGAAACATCTACCATTTTCGGGGCACCCGGAATTTTCTCTACCATGGAAATCCCGATTTTTTTGACTTTGGGATAGTTTTCCATAAAAGCCTCTTTCTGTTCATCTGTCAAAGAAGGGAATTGATCCCGTGAATACCATTCCAGTCCCATGGAATCGGCCACCTTCTCTAAAATTGTTTTAATATAGGCATTATAGGCTTCGTCTTTTTTGGTGTTCAAATAAGAACTGAAGGCAACCGTTTGTACCACCCCTCCGTTTTCTTTCATCAACTTGAGCTGCTCGTCATCAAGGTTTCTACTATGATCGCACAAGGCCCTTGCCGAAGAATGGGAAGCTATGATCGGCGCTTTTGAAAGGGCGACCATCTGCTTCATGGCTTCCTTGGAAGGATGGGACACATCAATCATTATTCCAAGTCTATTCATTTCTTTTACAGCTTCTTGACCCAGTTCACTTAAACCATTATGAAGCCACACATTATCCTTTTCCCCCGTATTGGAATCGCTGAATTGGCTATGTCCATTATGCGATAATGAAATATAGCGCGCCCCAAGGTCGAAGTATTTTTTAAAGTTGGAAAGATCTTCGCCCATTGGGTAGGCATTCTCAACGCCTATCATGGCCACCTTCTTTTTGGCTTGATAGATTCGTCTTACGTCATCCGAATTTAAGGCCAGTTCAATTTGATCGGGGGCGATTTCCTCACAAAGTCGATGAATGGCCTCGAATTTTGACATGGCATTCCCTTCGGCCTTGGCAAAGCCTTCATCACTCAGCGTGTCTTGCCCTGTGTAAACGATAAGCCAAGTAACATCTAACCCTCCTTCGTCCATCTTGGGCAGGTTTATTTGGGTATCTAGTCGTTGGGTATAGTTTATACTATCACTGAAGTTATTGATATTGATATCGTTATGCGTATCTATCGTAATTATCTTTTCATGTATCCTTTTGGCTTTTTGTTCTATGTTTTCTTCCACTTTCGGTTTGTTTTCTTTACAGGCTGTAAACGTTAGAAGGCTAAATAAATAGACGAAATGCTTCATAAAATATGTTTTAAACCTACAATTTAAGCACTTTGACAACATTTATCGCACTATAGGGAACATTTAGTTGTGTGCACTGTATCAAATAAGGAATTTTACTATAGATAGTATAAAATAGAAATTGTAACCCTAAAGAATTGATGTAAAGAAGAATATAAATCAGTCCCACACTTACTAACCTAAATAACCAAAATTGAAAACGAAAAACCTACTTTTCCAATTGACGGATTTAGAGTCGCTTCTTAATGATTTTTCAGTTGAAAAATTGACTCCCGACGAGGCTTTCCATCTAAAATCATCTTTCCAGAACTTTAAAAAGAACCTTTTGGAAATCATCTTTAAGTCTAAGGAGAACTTCATCGATGCCGACTCAAATTGTCAAGACAATCCGGTGGGCCAACGGACCAAAACCTTTGAAAAGGCCTATCCTGAAATAGATATAGACACTTATGACGCCATTATTGAGCATTACAAATCGTACGGTGATGTTTTAAAAGAGCTGAAAATTGAAACGACTATGGACAAAAAAGATGTATTGATCCTAAATGGAACCTCGGAAGCAACCAAGACCGAGCCTGAAATCGACCTATCGCTCATTCTTAAAGAGTGTATGGGGGAAATGGATTTGTTACAAGAGTTGATTACCCTGTTTACTTCCAACGCCCTTGAATTTATGGGGGCCGCCAAAATCCATTTAAAAAGCAATGATTTTGAAAAATTAGATTTGGCCGCACATAAGGTCAAGGCCGGCCTGGCCATGATGCGTACCCAAAGCCTGCACAACATCGTCGTTCAAATACAGAAGGGCTGTAAACTTGATAAAGACCCCAAACATCTTGAATTTTTATGCAACTGTTTCAACGACGAATTTCCAAAGGTCAAAGATGCCTTAGATAGAGCCTATTCGGAACTGACCAACCATTAAGGCCCGCCATGGATAAAAAAAGACTATTGCTGGCCGAAGACGACGAACTATTGGCCTCGCTGTTGAATTTTCGCCTTAAGAAAGGCGGCTATGAAGTTAACCATAAGACCAATGGAAAAATGGTCAAGGAGTATTTGTTGGGAAATACGCCAGACATTATCGTAAGTGACATTATGATGCCTTATTTCTCGGGTATGGAACTGATCAGTTTTGTACGCCATGAATTGAAATCACAAGTACCGATTATCATAATCTCTTCTGCGGGCAACGAAGAAAATGTTCTGAACGCATTCGAGTTGGGGGCCAACGATTTTATATCAAAACCTGTGAGTCCTTCAGAGCTCTTAGTTCGAGTAGCCCGCGAACTGAACAAAATCTAATTTGTTAAAAAAAATTACATACTATCACCTTGCCAACATAACAGCCCCAAAAATCGATACGGAGGTGTTGTGGAACCTATCTATGGTGTTCGTTGGCCTGGCAGTAGTATACTTTATCTCGGTATTTGTCGTAAGGAATAAAATATCGGCCACCGCTTCCATCACCAAACAACGAAAAAGGGAACTCTCGGCCATGATAAGCGAGTTCTTGTTCTACGACGATAGTGACGATGTTACCGAAAAATCGAGCTATATCTCCTCTAAACTAGAAATCCGCGAATTGCTCAAAACACCTTTCAACCGAAAGGTTTTGGTCGAAATCTTGCTTGACTTAAGAAAAGATGTTTCCGGAGATACCCAAACGCGACTTTTTGAACTCTACCAAAACCTGGAACTCGAAAAGGATGCCTTTGAAAAACTTCAGAGCTGGCGTTGGGAAGTTATCTCAAAAGGCATTCTTGAACTTACCCAAATGCAGGTAGAATCGGCCTATGGTTTTATTACCAAGTTTATCAACCATAAGAACAGCACCATAAGAAAGCAAGCGGAAATTGCCACGGTAACCCTAAAACCTGAAGGCATCAACTATTTTCTCGATACTACCCGCTATAAAATATCGGAATGGCAACAACTCAAACTCTTAGATGTCATACGGAACCAAGAAGGTTTTGTCCCCCCTAAGTTTAGAGTGTGGTTGACTTCTAAGAACAAACACGTAGTACTCTTTACCCTTAGGCTAATTAAATATTACAATCAGAACGATGCCAATGCCTCACTCATAGAGCTGGTCAAGCACAAAAACCAACAAATACAGGAAGAGGCCATTGCCTGCATCAAAGAATTTTATGTAGTAGAGGCCATTCCCGTCTTAAAATCGGTTTTTAAAAAATGTGCCACGGATACCAAGATCGCGATCTTAGGTACCATTGCCGAGCTGGGTAGCACCGACGATATCGATTTTTTAAGGATGGTGGAACAAAAAGAGTCCAATTTCTCCGTTTCCAGCAAGGCCCTGACCGCCATTAACACCATTTCACCCGAATCGGTAATGCCTACGAAGGACATCGAAAAGACAGAAAGTTACAAAGAGCCGGTCACAGAAGTAACACCGACGCTTTCCGTAGAAGAAATCCCCCAAACTATGGAAGTTGATGAGATACCTTTTCAAGACGATGCAAAAGACGGGGTATCACCTATTGAGAATCAAGTGGAAGGGATTTCGCCAACGATGCCGGCGCAAGCAAGCGAAATCGCAGAAGAAGGTGTTGATGCACCAGAAAACATCCAAATGGAGGAACCTATACCCACACGCTTCCCTAAGGTTTCATTGAACGGGGGAGAAGAAGACCAAACAATTTTAAGCATTGAGGTAATCGACGCGCTTACCCTCCCTTATCCCGAGAAAAAAGAGGCATCCACCGAAATCGACGACGAAGAAGAATCGCTCGATTATGATTTTTTACCCATAGTCGTGCCCCCTACAACCGACATTAATCCACCTATTAAAAATACAAGCATGTCCGACTCAAAAAAAACCAAGGAGAAACTTCACCATATGGAAGTTCAATTTGAAGAAGTAGCCTTTAACAAGCCACAAGAAGAACCGTCGGAAACGGAAACGCCCCAATTCGATATTTCCCAAATCGACTTCCTTCCTTTGGTGGTTGAGGGAGATACTACGGAGATTACGCCTGACGCGGAAAACAATGCCTTGAAAAAGGAAATAAACGAATTCGGATTTTTGCCCATTGTTACCGATAACGAATCGGAAGCAGCCGACGACATTGCCGCACAGGCCGATGAAGGCGCTCAAAAAATTGAAAGTTTGGAAGGTTATACGCTTTCCGATTTTGAAGTCAATTTTGAACACCCCGAAAACTTGACACCCTTTTTAAACGAAACTCCGAAGCAGACTTTTCCGGAAGCAGAGCCCGACCCCATAGCTACGGAAAGCGAAGATGTCATGACCTGGCTATTGACCCTTAACGAACTTCGGGAAATGGAAGTGGACTACGAGGTCGTTTCCCCGAAAAAGGATGAAAAACCCTTTACCGATTTAATTCCCGAACCTGTTTATTACGATGCCCATGAAGCGTATATGATGGGCCTCCTTGATGATTTGGAAGAAATGGGCGACCATAGGGAAGTACCCCTTTTACGCGAGCTCTTGGCAGAGGAAAGCGAATCGTTCATCAAGCATCGTATTCGGGGTTTGATCGACCAATTTTCCTATACCAAGAATTTAAACCGGACGAAAGCAAAGGAAGAAGATCGTGCGGTTCAACTTCCTAGCTTTAGCATATTTGCCGACCTGTTCAAGAATATAGACCAAGAATCAAAACTGGTGCTTTTAGGGGAAATAGTGTCGGTCGGTGATGAAAAGGAAATCGATTTTCTCGATGGTTTATTGGAAGATCCCGACCCTAAAATCCGTAAAAAGGCCCAACACGCCTTAAAACTTCTGATCGAAAAAGTTTCAAAAAAGAGCGAGTTCGAAAAACCGGCAGCACCGAAACCGGTAGAAGAACTGCCAATCGACCTTTCGTCATTGGAACCGATTGCCCCAACGGCAACTACAAAAGCCAAGCCTAGGTCGCATACGCCACCAATAGCAACCGAAACCCCTAAGCTTCTCGATTTTGAATTTGAACTTGCCGATACCGAGGTGCTTGACAAGAAATACGACGAAAAAACACTCAACATAGAAGTAAACGAGAGCGAAGTCGTTTCGGGCGAGGGCTCTTTCTTCGATTCCATTATAGAGTTTCCTAAAAAAATTATAGGGAAATTGCATGGATAGTGCTTTATTCCATATTATTCTAGACTATATAAACATCGTTTTCTTAATGTTTACGGTCACCCTATTCACCTTATTCACCATTATGGGGTATCTGTCCACCAGAAACTCCATCCACTACCGAAAGAAAAACAGTTTTGGCAGCCTATCAAAAGTTATGGCCTCGCCTTTAGCCCCGAGTATAACCATTATAGCCCCGGCCTATAACGAAGGACTTACCATTGTAGAGAACATTCGTTCACTCATGTCGCTTCGCTATGTCAACTACGAGGTCATGGTCGTCAACGACGGTAGTAAAGACGATACGCTTCAAAAGATGATCGATGCCTACGACTTGGTCAAGGTCGATCAAAAAATCGACCCCAACTGGAAAAATAAGCCGATTCGCGGCATCTACAAATCCCCCCACAGGGCATTTTCCAAACTCACGGTCATAGACAAGGAAAACGGAGGGAAATCCGATGCCCTGAATACAGGTATGGCACTTTCAACCAATCGTTATGTCGGTTGCATTGACGTCGATTGTCTTTTGCTGCCCGATGCCTTGCTACATGTGGTAAAATCATTTTACCAACGTTCCGAAAAACGGGTCATTGCGGTCGGGGGCGTAATACGTGTTGCCAATTCCTGTGTCATAGAAGGGGGGCAACTTGAAGAAATACGCCTACCGACAAATTGGTTGGCTCGCTTTCAACTATTGGAATATACCCGCTCCTTTATTTTAGGAAGGATGGCCTGGGGAAGTATCGATAGCCTTTTGATCATTTCAGGGGCCTTTGGTTTTTTTGACCGGGAAATAGCCTTGGCCGTGGGCGGATATGATACGGGAACGGTGGGAGAGGACATGGAAATCGTCTTTAAGATGCGTAGGTATATGCACGACCGTAAAGAGCCTTATACCATAGAATACATTCCCGACCCCTTGTGTTGGACGGAAGTTCCGGAAGACCTCAAGATACTCGTCAACCAAAGGGACCGATGGGCGAGGGGCAACCTCGAGACCTTGTTTAAGCATAAGGATATGTTCTTTAATTCCAAATACGGGCGATTGGGACTCTTAAGTTATCCCTACTGGTTTTTCTATGAATGGCTAGCTCCCCTTATGGAGTTTTTTGGCTTTTTTACCATTATAACCTTTATATATCTAGGTATTTTAAACTGGGAGTTTTTTATCGCCATAACGGCAATGGTTTATCTCTTCTCCGTCATGTTTTCGTTCTATGCCATTCTTTGGGACGTCTTTAGTTACAATGAGTACAAGAAAACGAAGGACATTCTAACGCTTATGTTATGTGCCCTTATCGAACCGATACTGTTCCACCCGATCGTGGTATGGTCGGCCGTACGCGGAAATTACAAAAAACTGTTTAAAATTAAATCGGGCTGGGGTTCCCAGGTTCGCAAAGGCTTTGCCAAAGCCGCTTGATCTAAAAGATGAATACGAGTACGATAGACCGATACACCTTAAAACATTACACGAGATTGATCATTTCTTTCTTCGGTAGTCTGTTGGTGCTTACCGTTTATCAATATGCCACCTTGTATTTCAAGGGGGTTGTAGATGTAATTTTCGGCACCAGTTTCTTTATAGCCCTTGTTCATCAAATGGGCTATTCCTCCCTGGTAGGGGTGCTATTGGCCTTTCCATTTAATTTTTGGGAAAACTTGCGTCCGCGTTATGGTTTCAACCTGGTCTTTGTGGTGCTACTCCTACTATTGATGATCGAAGCCATGCTGATCAGCTATTTTTGTACCGCCTTGGTGCCTTTGGGTTCCGACCTCTTAGGCTATAGTTTTGAGGACATTCAAACGACCATAGCCAATTCGGGTGGTATATCATGGGTACTGCCCTTGGGCTTTATAGGCATTGTAGGTATGTTCTTCGGTTTGTACAAGGTGAGCTCCAAGCATTACCACCACATTAATAAAATGTACCCGTTTACCATTATTTTAATTAGCATGTTCATTGCTACACTGTTTATTGAGGGAAAACCTATAGACCATAACAAAACCCAATATCTGGCACTCAATCTTTATGACTCTTCTACGGAAGATACTTCCTATAACTCCGACGTTGAGTACCCCTTGATCAAATCGAAGCCCATACCCAATGTTTTGGGCGAATATTTTCAACTTAAGGACAGTAAACCCAACATTGTATTTATTATGGTCGAGGGACTTGGTAGGGATTTTGTAGGGGAAGGGGCCGAGTATGGAGGTTTTACCCCTTTTTTAGATTCGTTGACCACCAAATCCCTGTATTGGGAAAATTGCTTGAGCAATACCGGACGTACCTTTGGGGTTTTACCCTCGCTTTTAGGGTCGCTTCCCTTTGGCAAAAGCGGATTTATGGAACTTGAAAAGTACCCGAACAAACTCACCTTGTTCAGTATTCTAAAAAACAATGGCTACCATACTTCTTTTTACCAAGGAACCAATAGCTCTTTTGACAATGTTGACCGATTTTTGAGCAGTGAAAACGTAGATTTTGTACTCGATAAGTCAGGGTTCGGAAAGAACTATCAAATGCAGGCCGAAGATGCGGCAGGGGCCTCTTGGGGCTATCCTGACAAGGAACTTTTCAAAAAGAGTATGAGTCTGCCCCGTGAAGCCGAACAGCCTCGTATGGAGGTGTATATGACTATTAGTACCCACGAACCCTTTATTCCTCCCAAAAAGGATTTCTACGAGGCCAAAGTGGCCCAACTCCTCTCTAAGAGGGATTATGATCGAAAGACAAAAAAGGTGATCGAAAAGAACGACAATGTCTTCGCGACCTTGCTTTACGCCGATGATGCCTTAAAATATGTCCTTGAAGCGTATAGGCAACAACCGAACTACGATAACACCATTTTCATCATTACGGGAGACCACAGACTGATTCCGATACCCCAACGCAATAACCTGAGCCGTTTCCATGTGCCCTTGATCATGTTCAGTCCCCTTTTGAAGCAAACCAAAAAAATTAGTGCCGTCAATTCACATTTTGACGTTACCCCGACCTTATTAGCCCTTCTTGAGGCGAATTACGAGCTTAAAATGCCCAAAAAAGTGGCATGGATGGGCGATGCCTTAGATATGTCGGAAGAATTCAGGTCAAAAAAACACATTCCCTTGATGCGCAACAAAAACGAATTGAAAGAATTTGTTGATGGCGAAAAGCTATACTCCGATGGTTCGGTTTATGAACTGGACGAAAACATGGATCTAAGCTCGGCTTTTGGTGGATCTAAGAGTGAGGCCAAGTTAAAGGCCTTTAAATCAATGAACGCCTATGTAACCAATAAGGACAAGATCATTCCCGATAGCCTTGCCATTTTTTCGGTGAAAAAGGAAAAGTTCACCGATTCGGAAATCATATGGATCAACAGCGTATACAACGGACAGAATTTTGACAAGGTCTATATGATAGCACGGGAATTGGCCTTTGAGCGGGAATATGAAAAATCGCTTTTGCTCAGTCGCTACATCCTTTCGGAAGCCCCGAGCCACATCGACACCAAGATTTTAACGGGCAGGGTCAATGTTTGGATGGGAAACTACGACAAGTCCATTGAAATATTGAAAGACTGTATTAAAATGAACCCGAATTACATTGATTCATATTCGGCCCTCTTCGATGTGTATTTCTGGTCCGAACGCCCAAAAGAAGCCATGGAGCTTATTGACCAAGTAGAACGGAATAGCTCAAGTGCCCATGAGATAAAGGATAAAATAGAACGGGCGCGCCGGCAAGCGCAAAAGAAGGGAATTGCCGCATCCTTAAAAAAAAAGAACAGGTCTGATACCTAGACCCTTGTAAATACGTTTGAATTAGAATGAAGCTTAAAACCACATATCTATTTGTGCTGTGCGTTTTCACGGCCCTTTCCGTACGACCCCAGGAAAAGGGTGCTGCGGAAATGGATAATGTGCGTTTGGCAGAGGCCCGTAATTTGGCTTTTGAAGGCGATTTTAAATCGGCCAATGCCATATTGTCCGAATTGGTCAAACCAGACAGTAAGGACCACAGCGCCCGCTCCTTATTGGCCAGTACGTACAGTTGGAGCGGCGAATACGATAGGGCAAGGGAAGAATTCAATATCATTACCTCTTCGGAAAGGAAGGATAGGGATGTTTGGATGGCTGCCATAAAAAATGAACTCTACGCAAAAAACCACGCTACGGCAGTGGGCTTGGCGAACAAAGCCTTGATTTTCTTAAAAGACGACGCCGAAGTAATGCGATTAAAGACCATTGCCGAAGAAGGACTGGCCCGTACCGAATACGGGGAAATGGAATCTTACAAAAGTGATAGCATCACTACACCCCAAAAGGAAGTCCTTGATACGCTTGACACCAAATCTCCCGAGGGCGAACCGGCCTTGAACAATAGTATTTCATTGCGAAATCTTGCCGTCGTTTACGATCAACGATACGACCCCATGTACTATTCAAGTCTTTCCTATAAAAGACAGACCCCTTTGGGCAGTATCATACCTAGAATAAATTACAGCAATCGCCTGGGAACATATGGGGTTCAGTACGAAGCGGACTTTTACCCTAAAATTTCAAAACGATTCTATGCCTATTTGAACTACGGGTACTCCAATGCCCCGATCTATCCAAAACACAGGGTAGGAGGCGACCTATATGTAAACCTGCCCGCAGCTTTCGAATTCTCTGCCGGCGGGAGATATATCGATTTTGAGACCACCAAGGTTTCCATAATCACCAATTCATTAGGCTACTACACGGGCAACTATTATTTTTCCTTACGGTCTTACATCACACCTGGGTCCGACAACCTGACCAGCTACTCGGGAAATCTGCTGGTGCGAAAGTATCTTAAGGATGCCGTAAACTATATCGGACTGAACGTCGGCATGGGCTATTCGCCAGAACTTCAGCAATTGACTTCAGGGGGTGAGCTTTTGGCCGAAACCCTTTTGTATGTGGAATCGCAGCGATTAAGTTTGGAATATCAGTTTACGGGAAAAAAGAGTCCTAACATCTACACCGCAAACATTGGGGCAACCCGGCAAGAATTGATATTTGATTCCGGTAAGTTCTTTTATGGAATTTCCGCAGGCCTTACCTACGAAGTGAGGTTTTAAAGAATTTCGATTCACATTCTTTTCCCGTACACCCCTCATAGACCTCCAAAGTTTTCACTAAACAAAAAAAGTTTATCTCAACAGTTTTGACTGGATAGCTTTACCAAAAGCAGCTTTGCAAATAAGCAGAACGAATCGCCACAATAGTCCAGAAATGCTTGGGTTAGCCGTACACACCGGCATCCTTAAATTATAAAACACTGGTTTTTAATAGATAACAGATAAAGAGTAATACTTTATCGATACATGACATGCCATTTTTTATACCGATAAAGGAAGATCTTTACATGATTAACAACTTTTACAACATTTTTCTTTCGTTACACCACATTTTGTTGTAATCACATGAGTTTATGAATATGTTTACATCATAGTAATTAAGACACCGAATCAAAATAGTAACTTAACCTATAGAAAAATGCTTTACGATACCTACGGAGAAGAGTACCTATCATTCCTTCAAGACCTTAACGAAATTTTGAGCTTAAATGAATTGGTAGAATTAGATTACATGTAATCTAACCCCAATCCTTGCAACCTTTAAAACCTACAACTATGGCAAATCAAAACCCAGACAACGCAGCTTACATGAGTTTCATTGAAAACTTAAATGAAATCTTGAATAGCGAACAAATCAACAAACTAAATTATTCTTAGTCTATAAGTAAATTATTAGTTGTACAAAAAAGCCCTGGCGTTAACACGCCAGGGCTTTTTTAATTTATATCTGTTTCGGGTCTATCCCAAATAGGTCTTTAAGAGTTTACTTCTTGAATTATGACGTAATTTTCTAATGGCCTTCTCACGAATTTGACGGACTCTTTCCCTAGTAAGGTCAAAAGTCTGCCCTATTTCAGCTAAAGTCATAGATTGCTGATCGCCAATACCGTAATACAATTTAACCACATCGGCTTCCCTTGGAGACAAGGTCTCTAAAGCACGGTTAATCTCTGTATTAAGGGATTGTTGCATTAATATCTTATCCGGTCTAGGGGACTCTCCGCTACGAAGTACGTCGTAAAGGTTTGAGTCTTCACCTTCCCTAAGGGGCGCATCCATAGAAACGTGTCTCCCTGAGTTTTTCATCGATTGCTTTACCTCACTGACCGTCATTTCTAGCTCTTTGGCTATTTCTTCGGCAGAGGGTGGCCGCTCATGGGCCTGCTCCAAGTAAGAAAAGGTTTTTTTGATTTTATTGATAGATCCAATTTTGTTCAAAGGCAGTCGTACCACACGTGATTGTTCGGCAAGGGCTTGAAGAATAGATTGGCGAATCCACCAAACGGCATATGATATAAATTTGAAACCACGGGTTTCATCAAAACGCTTAGCCGCTTTTACAAGGCCAAGGTTTCCTTCGTTGATCAAATCGGGTAGTTTCAGGCCTTGGTTCTGATATTGTTTGGCCACGGAGACTACAAAGCGTAGGTTGGCAGTAGTTAATTTTTCTAGGGCTACTTGGTCCCCAGCACGGATCCTTTGTGCGAGTTCTACTTCCTCAGACGCATTGATCAAATCAATTTTACTGATATCTTGCAAGTATTTGTCCAATGATTTTGATTCCCGATTGGTTACTTGCTTGATAATCTTTAGTTGCCTCATATATCTAATGTGTTTAGGATTGCTACAAGCATACAGTATACATTTTTATTATCTATTATCCAAAGACTTGTGAGTATTCTTATACATAATTTATGAGAAGTTTAAGATTTCAGGTACGAATCTAGGTGGATTTGACGCATTCCGCTATTTTTGAGGACAAATCGTAGAAAAATGAGCAAGCGAAAGCTAAAGAAATACCTTTCGGAAATAGACAAAGGGGCCATTGAAGAGCAATTGCTCGACCTTTACGAGCGCTTTCCCGAGGTAAAGGAGTACTACAACTTTATCTTCAACCCCAAGGAAGACAAGCTCGTTCAAGAAGCAAAGACAAAAATCAGTAATGAATACTTCCCTGTAAAGCGAAGACGCCCTAGGGCAAGACGCTCCGTAGCCCAGAAATTCATAAAGCACTTTATAAAACTTGGTGTAGACCCACATCTTATTGCCGACGTCATGCTCTACAACTTGGAGATAGCCCAAGTATTCGAAAAAGACCATAACCTGTCCGACGCCTTTTACAAAAGCATGATGAACTCGTTTACCGAAGCGCTTAGGTTTGTATCGGTCAATGGGCTGTTGGCCGAATACAAGGAAAGAATCGTAAAAATTTACAGCACAACACAAGACCAAAATTGGCAATTCGGCGAGGGCTTTTCCCGAGCCCTAGATATCATAGATTAAATATGGCAATAGTTATTATTAGACAAGACGACAAGATTGAACTTTGGAAGAAGGCCCTCTTGGCGCAACGACCGGAACTCGAGGTATACAGTTATTTGGAAGACCACCCCAAGGAAAAAATTAAAATGGCCTTGGTCTGGAAGCATCCAAAAGGGGCATTGGCGCATTATCCCCACTTAGAGCTGATAGCTTCTAGCGGGGCAGGGGTGGACTTTATTTTCGAAGATGGGGCGGCGCCCAAAAACTTGCCCATAACCCGTGTGGTAGACGATATGTTGGCCAAGGATATGTCAGAACACGTTCTTGCGGTCATCCTTAGTCATTTAAAAAACCTAGACCAGTATAAAATCAACCAAATGAAAGGGGTATGGCAACCCATACAATACCACAGGATTTCCGATTTTAGGGTCGGTATTCTGGGGCTTGGTGCCCTAGGGCGGGAATTGGCCACGGATTTGGTCAAATATGGCTTTAAGGTTCAGGGCTGGGCCAGCTCGAAAAAAGACATAGCCGGTGTCGATTGCTATGTGGGAGATGAAGGGCTGTCCGATTTTTTAAAAACCACACAGATCGCCGTTTGT
Source organism: Zobellia sp. OII3 (assembly GCF_002211465.1). Classification (NCBI taxonomy): domain Bacteria; kingdom Pseudomonadati; phylum Bacteroidota; class Flavobacteriia; order Flavobacteriales; family Flavobacteriaceae; genus Zobellia; species Zobellia sp. OII3. Next base: position 360,742 of record NZ_MWRZ01000002.1, read on the forward strand.
CTACTGCCCTTGACCCAAGAAACTACCGGCATTTTGAACAAAGAACTGTTTTTGAAGCTTCCTAAAGGCGCTTTTGTTATAAATGTGGCACGTGGTGGCCACTTGGTAGACGAAGACTTGATCGAAATGTTGGACAGGGGACACCTTTCGGGTGCAGGCTTGGATGTTTACCATCAAGAGCCTTTACCAATAGAACATCCGTTTTGGAAACATGAAAAAATACAGATGACCCCGCATTATGCCAGTGTTTCCGATACCGGTTCCGTAGTGCCCCAGATCCTTGAAAATTATGATAGACTACTGTCAGGAAGGAATCTACTGAACGAAGTGGTCATGGAAAAGGGGTATTGACCCTGAGCATTTCCCTCTTTTGTCAAAAATAGAAAGACACGCTTTTGGCCCCAAGTATAACGGGGCCTGAGCGGTACTTTTGTCGATTTCCCCAGATTTAATTTCAGAAGAGTACAAATTTCCTTTAATTTTGTAAAATTGAGAAAATTGGGAAGCCCCACCTTCTTACAATACATGAACGCTAAATTTTAGACCCTACTTGGAGTTAAAAAAAGATACTACCGAAAAGCAACTATACGATTATCAGATCGAAGATCTGAAGACCATTTTCAAGCATCTTGAGGATCCTGAAGAAAAGGGTAACCTTCTATACCAATTGCCAACCGGTGGTGGTAAGACCGTTGTTTTTTCTGAAATAGCCCGACGTTATATTGAAAAAACGGGTAAAAAAGTGGTCGTACTTACGCACCGTATAGAATTGAGCACCCAAACTTCCCGTATGCTCAACAGTTTCGGTGTAAAGAACAAAATCATCAATAGCGAGGTAAAGGAGCTTACCGACCAAGACAGCTATATGTGCTTTGTGGCCATGGTGGAAACCTTGAACAATAGGCTTCAGGAAGAAAAGGTCGAAATCAACGATATTGGCCTGGTCATCATCGATGAAGCCCATTATAACTCCTTCCGAAAACTATTTAAGTTCTTCAAGAACTCTACCATTCTCGGGGTTACCGCAACGCCCTTAAGTTCGAACATCAAATTGCCCATGAAAGACAACTACCAAAAGTTGATCGTGGGCGAATCTATAGGGTCGTTAATCAAAAAGAAGTTTTTGGCCAAGGCCAATATGTACAATTACGATGTAAGCCTACAAAGCCTAAAACTGGGCATCAGTGGAGACTATACCGTTAAGTCTTCCGATGAGCTCTATAGCAACCAAAGCATGCTCGGCAAGCTTTTATCGGCCTATAAGGAGATTGCCGATGGTACCAAAACATTGATTTTCAACAACGGTATCAATACCTCCCGTTACGTATACGAAACCTTTAAAAAGGCAGGGTATAATATCCGTCACTTGGATAATAAAAACACGGCTTCGGAACGAAAGGAAATATTAGAATGGTTTTCCAATACCCCTGACGCCATTCTGACCTCGGTCAGTATCCTTACCACCGGTTTTGACGAACCTTCGGTAGAGACCATTATCCTCAACAGGGCCACCCGTTCATTGACCTTGTACTTTCAAATGATCGGTAGGGGCTCGCGTATCCTTCCGAACAAGAGTGAGTTTACGGTAGTCGACCTCGGAAACAATGTAGCGCGTTTTGGATTGTGGGACGCCCCTATAGATTGGCAGGAAATCTTTCATTTTCCTGATTTTTACCTTGAGAACATCAAGAACGACGAGGAAATCGAAAAAGAATTTGTTTATGAAATGCCCCCGTCCCTTCGTGAGAAATTCAAGAAATCTACTAATATTGAGTTTAACATCAAGGAAGAATATAAAAAAGTTTTTGCCCAAGGTCTCAAGTCCAAAATTGTATTGGAGCGCAGTATAGAGCAGCACGCCCAGATTTGTGTAGAGAATTCAGAGGATGTTTTCGACGCCCGTATCTTGGCCAAAGAGCTCAAGGAAGAAATCGCCTATCGCGTACGGCAATATTCGTACTGCATCATGAACAATACCAAGAACTACAAGGAATGGCTCGAAGAAGATTACGAACGTAAATTACGCTCGAGTATTTCCCGTATGTTCGCGGCCAAGATGTAGGGTTATTGGAAATTCTACCAAGTCTATAAATTTGTTACAACAAGGTGAAGCAAGATATACTTTTGGTTATTGGTTTTACCTGGCCCGAGCCCGCTTCTACGGCAGCAGGAAACCGTATGCTGGAATTACTGCGTTTTTTTAAGGAAGAGGGCTATCGCGTTGTTTTTGCGAGTACGGCGAGCCAAACAGGGCTATCCCTAGACTTGAAGGCATTGGCGATTGAATCGATGCCCATTACGTTGAACGATTCCGGTTTTGACCTCTCCATAAAGGAGCTAAACCCCGACATTGTCATTTTTGATCGTTTTTTGACCGAAGAACAGTTCGGGTGGCGAATAGCCGAAAGCTTACCGAACGCTATTAGGATACTTGATACCGAAGATTTGCATTCGCTTCGGAAAGCTCGGGAAACGGCCCATAAGAAGCGCATAACATTTTCACTGGACGACTGGCGGCAAAGCGATATGACCAAACGTGAAGTGGCAAGCATTTACCGATCCGATCTTTCATTAATGGTTTCGACTTTCGAGATGGAACTCTTGACGAAAAAGTTAGCTATAGACGAGAATCTCTTACTGCATCTCCCGTTTTTATTAGACCCTATTGATAAAGAGAGGCAAGGCCATTGGCCCGCCTTCGACCAAAGGTCGGGTTTTATCTGTATTGGAAACGGTAGACATGCCCCAAATGTAGACGCCCTGCTTTTCCTTTTCCAAGAGATTTGGCCACTTATTCGAAAAGGGCTTCCCGATGCCCAATTGTCGGTTTATGGGGCCTATCTGCCACAGCGCATCCAAGAGCTACACCGGCCCGACCAAGGCTTCCATGTAAAAGGCTGGGCCGAAGATGCGAACAAGGTCTTAGGTAGAGCCCGCCTTAATCTGGCGCCTTTGCGTTTTGGCGCGGGTATCAAGGGAAAATTGAGCACGGCCATGCAAAATGGAACCCCAAGTATTACTACCGATATCGGTGCCGAAGGTATGCACGCCGAAATGCCGTGGAGCGGGGCCATTGCCAATTCGGCCGAAGGCTTTGCCGAAGCGGCCTTACAACTGTACCAAAATAAAAGCGAATGGACGAAAGCACAGAACAATGGCCTTGCCATTGTCAATACATGCTACGACCGTCATGTGCTAGAAAAGCGATTGAAGGAGAAAATCGATGGGTTGGCCCTTAATTTAGAAGCGCACAGACGCAAAAATTTTATAGGCGCACTATTGCTTCATCAAACCATGCAGGCCACAAAGTACCTTTCTAAATGGATCGAGGAGAAGAATGCCAGAAACTAAAAGCTCTCAAGTTTTTTAGCCCCTTGGCTTTTTCAAATATCGGCAACCAATTGTTTAAGGTTCTCCGGGGTCAAAGGTTTGGAAATATAGTCCACTACCATAGAATAGGATTTCGCCCGGGCAATATCTTCTGGATCGACCGATGAAGAGACCATATAAATCTTTATATCTTTATCTATTTTCGGTTCTATGGCCTCGTATTCCTCTAAAAATTGAAACCCGTCCATAACGGGCATATCAATATCTAAAAGGATAATGTCGGGGAGGGCGGCCGGATCGTTTTGGTTTTCCAAAATAAAGTTCAAGGCATCCTCACCGTTCACAAAGACCGAAGTTTTGTGTTCTATTCCTAAAAATTTTGCGGATTGAATAATCGTGAAACGGTAAATATCGTCATCATCGATAATAGATAGGTGAAAAGGTGATTGCATGAAATATTGAGTAGTTATAATGTTATGGTAAAAGTAGAGCCTTCGTTGACTTTACTCGATACTGCTATTTTTCCGCCCATGGCTTCTACCTGGGTCTTGGTCATAAATAAACCGATGCCTTTTGCCTCGGGGTGATTATGAAAAACTTTGTTCAATCCGAACATTTTATGGCCATGCCTGTTCAAATCGACCCCTAAACCGTTGTCCTGGAAGCGCAACAGCACTCTTCCGCTTCGAACCTCTGAACTCACCTCTATCACGGGCATACGCTCTGACGACCTATATTTTAAACCTTTTCCTATTAGATTTTGAAAAATGCTCTCTAAATAGATTTTATTGTAGTGAACAGAATCAATCTCTGAAAAATCACCTTTAATAACTGCCTTGGTCCTGCTGATTTCGGCAGTAAAAATCTCTTCTGTTTTTAGTAAGGTTTCACTAAGGGAAACCTCACTTCTCTCAATTGACGTATGGTTTTTTACCGACAAGGCCTCTACCAAGGTATTAAGCGTCAAGGTAAGGTGTCCGATGACGATTTCAAATTTTCCGAACAACTCTTTGCGCTCTTCCTCATTGTCCATCAATTTATAGATTTCCAAAAGTGAGTTCAAATTACTTACCGGAGCCCGCAGGTTGTGAGAGGTAATCTGCGTAAAGTCCGCCAGTTGATGGTTTTGTGCGGTCAGCTCCTTGGTAAGGATTTCCAGATCTTCCTTGGCCTTTAAAATTTTCCGTTCGGCCATTTTTTGGGCGGTCGTGTCGCGTATGGACATAGATATAAGCAATCCCTCTTCTATATGTAAAGGTCCAAGTGCAATGTTTACCGGAATTTCCCTTCCCGATTTATGGATCATATAAAAGTCTTCCCCAATATCGATTTTCTGAATTTTGGGGTTGGCCAGAAATTTTTCGCGGTGCGGTGCCCTCTTTTCTTCAAACCTTGCAGGTATGAGAACCTCGACCGATTTTTCGACTAACTCTTCGGGAGTGTAGCCGAACAGGCTTTCGGCCTGTTTATTGACCATTTGTATAATCCCTTCTTTATCTATAATAATCATAGCGCTCGGGGCAGATTCGACCAATCCTTTAAACTTGATCTCTTGCATCTGTTGCTCGGTCACATCTTGGCAAGTTCCGATAAGCTTAATTATTGCATCTTGTTCGTTCACAACGACCTCACCCAATAACAAGATCCATTTTAAGGTGCCATCGTTTAAAACAATGCGGTGTATGATTTTCTCAAAGTGTTTCTCTTCAATGGCCTTGCCGAAGTGGGCCGAAACTTTAGCTTGGTCTTCGACATGTACGTAGCTGTAATAGGTATTGAACTCCAGTTTTGTATTTTCCTCTTGCTTAAATAGATAATAGAGGTTGGAGGACCAGAAAACTTCATCCGTGATAATGTTCCATTCCCAGTGCCCCAATAATGCCTTTTGTTCCGCGAAAATTAAGAGTTCGTTCTTTTTAAGCAATTCCTCTTCAATTTCCTTATAATCGGAAATGTCTTGTGAGATCCCCAAGACATTGATTATTTCACCCTCTTCGTCTACATATATATCTCCCGACACCTGAATGGTTCGCATGCTACCATCTTCCAGTATCATTCTGTGGGTGAAACTTTGGAACTCCTTATTTTTGATACAGTTGGTCAATAGTGCATCAACATAGGTTCGGTCATCGGGATGGATATTATCTAAAACAGAACTCATTGATACGGGAACATCGGGTTCAAAACCGATTATACGGCTCATATTTTCGGAACAGCTGAACGTATTTGTTCTAAAATCCCAATTCCAATGGCCCAATCTCGCTTTTCTTTGGGCGAGGTTCAATAATTTATTATGCTGAAAAAGGTTGTTTTCGGTTTGTTTTCTTGTGGTGATGTCTTGAATGATTCCTAAAACCTCAATGCATTTGCCATTTTCCGGTTTACGGGTGGCAATAACGTGTAGCCATCTCGGGTTCCCCTTTGGGGTTGTAAATTCTAGTTCATGGTCAAAAGGCGTACCTGAATGTATGAGTTCCCTTAACCCTTCTTCTATTTGGAGTCCCGTAGTGTCAGGCCGGTCCATTGGGGGCTTTATCCCTCTTTTTAAGACAGTGTCATGGGGAATCTGTAGTATATCGCAAGTAATGTCGTCAAGCGTATACTCACCGGTAACCACATTCAATTTCCACGTACCCATCCTCAACCTTTCATGAATGGAATTCATGGTGTCGGAATCGATACTGTTTTTATGATTATTCACACCCATTTAGTACAAACTTGAAACTATTATTTAACATAAAAACCTAATGAATATTATAAATTTTGAGATAATTGATGAAAAAAATAATGGGTCGACAATAGTGACCGACATTTAAATTCAAGGATTTTAACCCGCGTTCATAATAGTTTTAAGCCTATCACTAGCCAATGGCTTGGAAATATAGTCGACTACCATAGGATAGGCCCTGGCCCTTTCAATGTCTTCTGGGTCCACCGAGGAAGAAACCATATAGATTTCTATCGATTTGCCTATTTTGGGGACAAGGGGCCGATAGCCTTCAAGAAACTGAAATCCATCCATAATAGGCATGTCGATATCCAAAAAGATAAAATCGGGCAATACGGCAGGCTTATCTAGGTTTTCCGTTATAAAGGCCAAAGCGTCTTCACCATTTGAGAAAACCGAGCTTTTATGTTCCTTCCCTAAAAACTTAACGGATTGAATGGTGGTAAAACGATAAATCTCGTCGTCATCGATAATACACAGATGAAAAGATGGTTCCATATGATATTATTTAAAGGATATGATAAAAGTAGAGCCTTCGTCGACCTTACTTGATACTGATATTTTGCCTCCCATAGCTTCGACCTGGGTCTTGGTCATAAAAAGCCCTATACCCTTTGCTTCCGGATGGTTGTGAAAAACCTTGTTCAATCCGAATATTTTGTCCCCATGCCTTTCTAGGTCAATCCCTAGCCCGTTATCCTTAAATTTCAACAGAACTTTACCGTTATGCATTTCGGAGCTGACCTCTATCTGGGGAATACGTTCCGGCGATTTATATTTTAAAGCATTCCCGATTAAATTTTGAAAAATGCTCTCTAAATATATTTTATGATATTGAATGGAATCTACTTTTGAAAAATCACTTTTAATAATGGCCTTGGTCCTAATGATTTCCGCCGTAAGGATTTCCTCGGTTTTCTTAAAGGTTTCACTAAAGGAAACTGCATGGCATTCCACCGAGGTATTACTTTTAGTCGACAGTGCGTTAATCAGTGTATTCAACGTCAGTGTGAGATGGGCTATAACCGTTTCGAATTTTTCGAAAAGCTCTTTACGCTCTTCTTCATCGTCCATCATCTTATAAATGTCTAAAAGCGAATTTAAATTGCTTACCGGTGCGCGTAGGTTGTGCGAGGTAATTTGGGTGAAATCGGCCAATTGAAGGTTTTGTGCAGTAAGCTCCCGCGTCAAGACTTCCAAGTCTTCCTTGGCCTTTAAGATTTTTCGTTCAGCCAGTTTCTCGGTAGTGATATCCCGTACGGCCATAGATATCAATAATCCCTTATCGATTTCCAAAAGGCCTAGGGTAACCTTTACCGGGATTTCTTTTCCCGATTTGTGCTTCATAAAGAAGTCCTCTCCCAAATCCATCTCTTGAACTACCGGATTCTCAAAAAACTTCTTTTTTTGTGGAATGCGCATTTCTTCAAACCTAGAAGGCACAAGAATCTCAAAGTTTTTCCCTATTAACTCTTCTGGGGTATAACCGAATAAAAGTTCCGCTTGCTTATTGATCATTTGTATGCTATCGCCTTCGCCCACTATAAGTGTTGCATTGGGGGCCGACTCCAATAAGCCCCTGAACTTTATTTCTTCTGAACGTTGTTCGCTTACATCTTGTAACGTGCCCAACATTTCGATGATATTATCGGAATCGTCGAGGTTTACGGTTGCCAATAGCTCTACAACCTTAATCGTTCCGTTATCCAATACAATCCGGTGTATTACACTTTCAAAGTTCTTGTTCTCTGCAAGGGAATTTATTTTAGTGGTTACCATTTCCTTATCATCTGGGTGAACATGGCCAAAGTAAGTGTCGAAATGAACTTCACTGTTTTCTTCAATTTCAAAAATGCGATATAGATTGGTCGACCATTTTATGATATTGGTGGTCATATTCCATTGCCAATTACCGATTTTTGAAATTTGCTCGGCAAATCCTAAGAGTTGGTTCTTACTAAGAAGTTCATTTTCAGATTTCTTTTGTTCGGTAACGTCTTGGGAAACCCCCAAGATATTTAAAATTTCATCATTCAGGTCCGTGTTGACCTTCCCATACACCTTAACGTATCGAATCTCGTCGTTTAGAACTATGCGATGGCTAAAACCATTAAAAGTCTTGGTCTTCACAACTTTGTTCAAACAGGAACGAACGTAGTCTATATCATTCGGGTGTACATCCTTTATAAGGTCCTTTATCGGAAAAGTAGTATTTTCCTCGATTCTTAAAAGGCGCGACATATTTTCCGAACAGTTTACGGAATCAGTCTTAGGGTCCCATTGCCAATACCCGAATTTGGCCCTTTGTTGGGCCACAATAAATAGTTGGTTCTTTTTAATTAGTTCATTTTCAAACTGCTTTCGGGTCGTAATATCTTGGGAACTACATATAAAACTCACCAACTTACCGGAATCATCGAGAACGGGTTTCCCCAAAACTTCAATTGTCCGTTCAGAGCCATCATCTAAGAGAAATCGGTGAAACAAAGGGTCAAAAGACTTGGTCTTTACGGCTTTTCCCAAGTGATTACGTACTAATTCAAGGTCTTCGGGGTGGACCCCATTGATTAATTCTTGGATAGTAACAACAGTGCCGTATGCGACCCCGATTATACGAGCAATGTTTTTTGAACAACTAACTAAATCGGTTTTTAAGTCCCATTTCCAATGCCCTAAACCGGCTTTGTTCTCCGTAAAGTTCAAAAGTTCGTTCTTCTGGGTCAATTCTGTCTCGAACTCTTTTCTATCCGTGATGTCTTGCATCATTCCGGACACTTTTATATTTCTATTGGTATCATAGCTTATTTTCCCTATCAATAGAAGCCAAATATGATTCCCATCGGGGAGCTCCAATTCCACTTCATGATGGAACGGTTTTTTTTTCTTTGCCGTTGTGGCAATGAGATTGCTTACAACCGCCCATTCATCTTTATTCTGACAATAGGTTTCCGTTTCTTGGTCTTCTAGGGCAGCGCCATAGGGCAACTGCAGAATATCGTACGATACCTTGTCTAGTCGATAGCTTTCTAAATCGACATCGAACTCCCAATAACCTATTCGGGCAATTACGTTTAAATCAGCGATTCTATCGTCTATATTTTCTATGGGGCGATCTTTAATACACATCAAAAAGAATTTTATACCTAATTAACAAGAATAAGACCGCTGTCGAGTACAGAAAATCTTAAGTATGGGGAAATACAAATCAATGGTTTATACGCTATGCATTACTACGAAAATAAATCAATTTAGCCTAATTCATTGTAAATTAAGGGATTTATTCTATCGAAACACAAAAAAACGATTAATGGTGCGTCTGTTTTGACATTATATGTTTTAATCGGACGAATGGAGGCCCTTTGTTAAAAAACAAGCGTATTCTCCCTTTCATTTTTCCTTATTTTTAATAACTACAAACCTCAGTTATGCCGTATTGTTTTTTTCAAATTGCTTTACTTTGCAATGTTTAAATTATGACCATGCAAAAACCGGACTGGAAAACAGCAATAGAATTCGAAGATATCACCTATAAAAAGTGTAACGGCGTAGCCCGAATAGCCTTCAACCGCCCAAATGTTCGCAATGCGTTCAGGCCAAAGACGACAAGTGAACTGTACAAAGCCTTTTATGATGCCCAGGAAGACACCTCTATCGGGGTCGTCTTGTTATCGGCCGAAGGACCTTCTACCAAAGATGGCGTCTATTCATTCTGTAGCGGAGGCGACCAAAGGGCTAGGGGGGAGCAAGGTTATGTCGGGGAAGACGGTATGCACCGTTTGAACATTCTTGAGGTACAGCGCCAGATACGTTTTATGCCCAAAGCAGTGATTGCCGTAGTGCCCGGTTGGGCCGTGGGTGGGGGGCACAGCCTCCATGTCGTGTGCGATTTGACCTTGGCCAGTAAGGAGCATGCCATTTTTAAACAGACCGATGCCGATGTTACCAGTTTTGACGGAGGCTACGGTTCGGCCTACCTTGCCAAAATGGTGGGGCAAAAAAAGGCCCGTGAAATCTTTTTCCTAGGCCGCAACTACTCCGCCCAAGAAGCCTACGAAATGGGAATGGTCAACGCCGTAATCCCTCATGATGAATTAGAGGATACCGCTTATCAATGGGCCCAAGAGATTCTTGAAAAGTCGCCCACTTCCATAAAAATGCTAAAATTCGCCATGAACCTTACGGATGACGGTATGGTAGGGCAGCAAGTGTTTGCCGGTGAGGCTACACGTCTGGCCTACGGAACCGAAGAAGCCAAGGAAGGTAGAAACGCCTTTCTCGAAAAACGCAAGCCCAATTTCGGAAAGAACAAGTATATTCCTTGATCGCAAAAAACAGAAAGAACGGTCGTTATTCACGGCCAAACCATTTTCTCGAACGATATAAAACCAGAAAGAGCCCATCCTAGAAGGAAAAGGCTCTTTCGTCGAGAACACTATATGAAAATGAAAAAATTTACTTTCGTTTTTATTACACTGTAAACATACACTGAAGCCTTATCACATCGAAACTATTGTTGCGAGGCAAGGCAAAATTGTTGTGTAACTCTTACAAAAAGATATTTAAGTTTTTTCGTACGGGTTTCGTACGTCTAGAATGGGCAATATTATTGAAAGGAGGCCAAGATGTTTTTCAAAAAGAGATTGATATCAAAATCGGGTTCTTCGGCAAGGCCGGTGCGAACCACTACCAGATCTTTTGAGGGAATAATAAATACCCGCTGCCCTTGGTAACCATTGGCAGAGTAGAGGTCCCTGGGTACATCTGGATATTTTCCATTGGCATTAAGCCAAAAATGCCCTCCGTAGGTGCCATCGGAATGTAAAGTTGGCGTGGATACATAATCGACCCAGGAAGAATCAAAAAGCTGCTCGCCGTTCCAATTCCCCTTGTTCAAATATAGTAGTCCGAATTTGGCCCAATCACGGGTGGTGGCCCAAGCATATGAAGATCCTACAAAATTGCCTTTCATATCGGTTTCAATCAACATACTGCTCATTCCAATCTTATCGATAAGTGCTTCGTATGGAAAATTGATATACTCTTGATGGGTCTTAAACCGTTTTCTTAAAATGCCCGACAAAAGGTTGGAAGTTCCCGAAGAATAATTCCATATTTCCGTAGGTGCGGCAATGGCTTCCTTTTCGCCTTGTGCCTTGGTCATATCGGCATCCATAAATAGCATACGGGTCACATCTGAAATGGAGGTGTAGTCTTCTTCCCAAGCAAGTCCGCTTTGCATACGCAACAGATGGTTCAGGGTAATATTTTTTCTTTCATCCTTTTCCCATCCGTCCAAAAGTACGGCCTGGTCCAAATCTATTTTTCCTTGGTATTCGAGAATACCGTATAGGGTTGCAAGTACACTTTTGGTCATACTCCAGCCTAAAATTGGCGTATCCTTGGTAAAGCCTTCCAAATACTTCTCACCGACGATATGGTTTTTATAGGCCACGAGCACCGTTCTGGTCTTTTTCTCCTCGTTATCACTAAAGGCCCAATCTATGGCTTTTTGCAAACGGTCATAATCTATTTGGGCAAAAACCGTGTCTTTGGCTTCCTTGTCCCCATAGGGAAAAAACAGATCGGACTTCGGTTCTGCCCGTACCGGAACGGGAATTTCGATATTGGGGTCATAATTTTCATTGATCAAAGTACAGCCCAGTCCTTCATGGCACACGGCTTTACGCTCCATGAGTCCGAATACCGAAGCGGAAGCACTCTCTCCGTCGGTCTCCACGTCGGCCAAGTTTATCAAAGGCACATCGTTATCGTTCAATTCTACCGATTGGGCCCCACGCTCGGTCAAAAAGACCGTAGAAGCCATGTTTTTAGCGGCATAGCCGGAAATAAAATTGAGTTTGGGAAAATTAAAGTATACGGCCACGGCAAGAATAACAAATAAAATTAGAAGGATACGTTTGAAGGTTTTCATGGGTTCTCGGGAATTTTGAAATAAAAAATGCACCAGAAAAAATGTAAAAGTAAATGAATTTGTACAACCGTCTATTAGATTTTATAAATTGCCTACCATGAAAATACTTGTACCTCTGAATATACCCGATACCGGAATCGATTTATTAAAAAAGGAAGGCCTGAAAGTGACCAAATGGACCAAAGACCTGCCGATGACCAAAGAAGAGCTTTATAAAGCCGCAGCGCAACACGATGGCCTTTTAAGCACGAGCAATTACAAACTGGATGCCGAATTCTTAAATGCGAACAAGCATCTTAAAATCATTTCCCAATATGCAGCGGGCTACGACAACATCGATATTGTAGCGGCGAAACGCTTGGGTATTCCCATTGCCAATGCGCCAAACTCCATGACCGATGCCACGGCCGATATAGCCTTTGCCCTTGTCTTGGCCGTATCGAGAAAGATGTTCTATATGCACAAGACCATAGCCAAAGACGAATGGCGGCATTTTAGGCCCCAAGCCCATTTGGGAATAGAACTAAAAAACAAAACGGTCGGGGTTTTCGGGCTGGGAAGGATAGGACTCGAATTTGCCCGCCGTTGTAAGGGCGCCTACGGAATGAAAGTACTTTACTGTAATCGTTCGACCAATAGGGAAGCGGAGGAAGAACTACAGGCCCAAAAAGTTTCCTTTAACGACCTTTTGGAGCAAAGCGATATCATTTCCGCACATTGTGCGCTTACGCCTGACACAAAGCACAAGTTTGATGCCGGCGCATTTAAAAAAATGAAATCGTCCGCTATTTTCGTAAACACCGCAAGAGGCCAGGTACATAATGAAGCAGATTTGATAGCGGCTTTGGAACAGGGCGAAATATGGGGAGCGGGACTCGATGTTACCGACCCCGAACCCATGAAGGCCGATAACCCGCTGCTCTCAATGGAACAGGTTGCGGTAACCCCGCACATAGGTTCGGCCACCCTAGAGGCACGGCGTCAAATGTCGGTTTTTGCCGCCCGTAATATTATTGCCTTTTACAAAGGAGAACCGATCCCGTATCCTGTATCTTGAAAATTATGTAGCTTTAAGGGAAAGCTTAGGGCTATGGACAAAAAGACCATCTTACTTTTATTGTTCTGCTATTTGTGCCTTTCTTGTGCTGAAAACGACAAGGATGGGGATGATGGTTGCATCTGGAAAACCAAGGTAGTGAACGTCTCGGCCTACAATTCCGTTCATTGGCAAACGGACGAAGAGCCAAGCGTAGCTGCTTGGGGCGACACCTTGCTCCCCGGTATGAAGGCAATAGCGGTTTCACGAGACCTCTTAGACCTGGGATTGGAACAAGGGAGCCACGTGAAAATACAAGGCCTCGATGGGTTTTATACCGTAATGGACAAGATGCACAGCCGTTGGAAAAACAAAATCGATATTTATATGGGTACGGATATTGCGAAAGCAAGAAAATGGGGCAGAAAAAAATTAAAGATCAAATACCGTGTCAAACGCGAAACCAACACCGATAACGAATGATCAAAAAATACCGCCTACACCTAGCTATTTTCAGCTGCCTGCTCTTTTTGCAGTGCAAGCCGGTAAAGGAAACGGTACAGCTTCCTGAAATTATAGATAGACCCATTGTCTTTGACGAAACCCGAAAACAACTGAGCCTAGAATATCTTCGGAATCGCTATGGACTGGAAAGGGTGACACCGACTATAATTCCGAGAATGATCGTACTGCATTGGACGGTCATACCCACCTTCGAAGAAGCGTTCGAAGCCTTTGATCCTCCGACCTTGCCCAATTGGCGACCCGATATTAAGGATGTAAGCGGATTAAACGTTTCTTCCCAATTTATGGTAGACCGCGATGGCAGCATTTATCGCCTGTTGCCCGAGACCACCATGGCCCGACATGTTATTGGCCTGAACCATTGCGCCATAGGCATAGAAAATGTCGGGGGCACCGAAGCCTTGCCCTTGACCGAGGCCCAACTGAAATCGAATATCGAACTGGTAAAATACCTAGCCGACAAATATGCCATCGATTACCTGATCGGGCATTATGAATACACCTATTTTGAGAACCACCCGCTGTGGTTGGAAAAGGACAAAGGCTACCGTACCCAAAAGACCGACCCGGGCGAAGATTTTATGGGCAAGGTTCGACGAGCCACCAAAAACCTTAATTTTGCACCCGTACCAAAAAAACCGATTACCCCATGAGAATACCGATTACCGCCCTTATCCTTTTTGTCTGCATATTCAGCCATGCACAGCAAAAGGATCTGACTACCCAACTTTACGAAACCTATGAAACGTACAAAGAGCCCTTGCTTCAAAAAAGACGTATAAAGCACCATGAGCTGCAGCCCTTAATAGAACAGTACAAAAACCACCCTAAATTTAAGGTCGCCCAAGTCGGCAAGTCCATCGAGGGCCGTTCCTTGTCGCTCATCAGTCTAGGGGAGGGACCGACCGACGTTTTCCTGTGGTCACAGATGCACGGTGACGAACCTACCGCAACACAAGCTATTTTCGATATATTCAATTTTTTCAAGAGCGATGATTTCGCTGTAGAAAAACAGGAAATCTTGGCCAACTGCACCTTGCACTTTTTACCCATGTTAAATCCTGATGGGGCAGAAGTCTTTCAACGAAGAAACCGATTGGGCATCGATGTCAACCGTGATGCATTGCGCTTACAATCTCCCGAGGGCCAGACCCTGAAAAGGGTACGTGATAGTCTAAATGCCGATTTTGGCTTCAACCTACACGACCAAAGTACCTACTACAATGCCGAAAGAACCGAAAAACCGGCCACCATCTCATACTTGGCCCCGGCATACAATTACGAAAAAGACATCAATGAAGTACGGGGCAACGCCATGAAGGTCATTGTCTTTATGAACAAGATTATTCAAAAATACGCTCCGGGCCAGGTTGGGCGATACAATGACGATTTTGAACCAAGGGCCTTCGGTGATAATATCCAAAAGTGGGGCACCAGTGCCATTTTAATAGAATCAGGAGGCTATCATAACGATGTGGAGAAGCAGGAGATAAGGAAACTGAACTATGTTTCGATCCTTTCCGCCATATATACCATTGCCAAGGAAAACTATAAGGATATCGCCTTGGAGGAATACGAGGAAATACCTGAAAACGACCGGAAGCTTTTTGATTTGAAAATAGCGAATGCCACCTATCCGCTTTTGGGTAAAAACTATATCTTCGATATAGGTATGAACCGTCTAGAGGTAGACAAAAAAGACCATAACGATTTTTGGTACAGCAGCCGCATCCTAGACCAAGGGGACCTCTCTACCTATTATGGATACGAAACCCTTGATGCTTCGGGCCATACCATCGTTCCGGGCAAGGTATACCCCAAGCTAGTGAATACATTGAACGACCTGGCCGCCCTTGATATCACTTCCTTATTAAAATCGGGATACACCTATGTACGGGTAGAAAACATTCCATCGTCGAAACTGTCTTCTCCCTTTCCCATACATATCATCGGAAAGCGGTATAAGTTACCCGAGTTTTCAATAGAAATCGGACTCAACCCTACCTTCCTCTTGGAAAAAGGTGGAAAAATCACGCACGCCATAATCAACGGTTTTTTGATCGACCTTGAGGCCGATAAGAAAACAAATTTCAAGAATGCGATGATCTATCGATAAGTGGTATTCGCGCTTAGTAGCCGAACCGCATGGCCATTTCAGACATCTCTGAAGCCTGAAGGGCTATTCTAAAGTACATTGAAATTGCCAAGGTCGCAATGATAGCAAACAATGTAAGGGTCAAGGCCTGGTACCATTTAGGCATTCCGTTTAAAGCGGTGTTCTGAATAATAACTGTTAATACATCCATGTGTTCTAAAATTTTGCCATTTAGCATAGCATTTGTTCTGGATGTAGGTTTTCATTTTCTAATATGGGGTACTCGTGTTCTCTTTGAACAGCGAAGTAGAAGAAAACCCCACCTAATATTGTTTTAATTCGTTGAATCGCACAAAAAAAGGAAGAACGGTAAGTTCTTCCTTTTTAACTGTTGTGCAATAGCCGAGACAAATTATCGGCAATACCACTGTGTTTTATAGTGTTTCCGCGTCCAAAAGGGCGAAAAACTTGTTCAAGTTCGGAATGATAACGATTTTAGTACGTCTGTTCTTCGCGCGGTTTTCTTTAGTGTCGTTATCCACCAAAGGTAAATAGCTACTTCTACCGGCTGCGATCATTTTAGTAGGATCAACATTGTACTTGTTCTGAAGGATCTGAACCACGCTTGTAGCACGCTTAACGCTCAAGTCCCAGTTATCACGGAACATTTCAGTGCTGATGCTTCTTGAATCGGTGTGACCTTCGACCATAACTTCCATGCTTGGCTCAGAGTTGATTACCTGCGCCAATTTTTCAAGAATCTTGTTGGCTTTGCTGCTAACGCGGTAGCTACCACTATTGAAAAGAAGTTTGTCGGAAATGTTGATCATAACAACGGTCTTGTCGATGTTCACATCTACATCGTCATCGTCATCTGAAATAGATTTCTTAAGGTTGTAAGAAATGGCCAAGTTCATTGAATCTTGCAAAGTTTTTGCTTCGGCAAGTTTAGCGGGATCCACTTTGGCAAGTGTTGATCTCATCTTCGCTTTGGTGTTGTTGCTCATTACGGCAACATCGTCAACAGAAGTCATTTGACTATCGTTGATCTCCTTTAAAGAATTGATCTTTTCGTTATACTCGGTTACACGAGCTTCTATCTTAGACATTTTACCTTCAAGTTCTTCCTTTTCAACTTGGGTCTTTGTCAATGCGCTTTGCGTTTCGGACAAGTTGTTTTCAAGAGCAACATATTTTTTCTTAGAAACACAAGATGCCATTAGGGTAACGGCAAGCGTACTTAGGATAATTGATTTTTTCATTTTAAAACGTTTTGATATAAAAGTATATTGATTCACTACTATAATACGGAATAGGTCTGCAATTGGATCTTCACCTATGGTCAACATTCTAGGCAAAGGGTTATATAAACCCGACAAAAGGCGGCGCAACCCTTTGTTATTGAAGGATTAAGGCTTTTGTAAAAAAGGAAAAAAAAAGACGCCTAAAATAGGCGTCTTTTTTACTGTTTTATTGAGATAGGCTGATTATTCACAGCCTCCTGTAAAGCCTTCTGCGCTAAATTTGGTCTGAACGGCACCTTGTAAACTACCATTTTTTACTTGAATGGCCAGGTTGTTGTCACCACCTCTTTTAGGGCTACAGTACTCGAAAAGGTAAAAACTGTTGGCTCGCTCGGAAACGATTTCGGAAATCCTATTGAAAGTATCTTCCAATTCATCTTTGTTAGCGGCAAATTCGCTAGAGTTCTTTCCGAGGTCGCTCAAGACCTGTGTATCGATTTCGCTTCCCAAACCAATGGTAAAGAAGGAAATGTTCGGATCGGCCGTATCTACTTTTTTCTGTGCGGCATCTTTAGCATAGCGTGAAGCCTGATCTGTACCATCGGTAAAGATTACCACGGAAGCAGCACCGATCTTATCGCCTTTTGTACTATCCTTCAAAAGGTCACTGGCTTTATCGGTAGCTTTAATGACAGCACCGTAAAGGTCGGTAGACACATCGCTACTGATATCCTTATTGATGGTCTCGACCGCAGCGGTCAAGTCCGATTTCACGGAAGTCAAAGGAGTTAGCTCATGTAATATGTCTTCCCCATCAAACCAATAAATGGCCATTTTATATGACTCCTGCGATGTAGCCGGCATTACGGCATCGATAAAACTGATACTCGCGGCCTTTAGTTCATCGACACTCTCGCTCAAAACACTATTACTTAAATCAAGTATTAAAAGGGTGTTACTAGAAAATATTTGCTCATTGGGAGAAATACGCGCTTGTGATTCCGATGGGGAAATGGTATTGAAGCAATCGTCGTTCCTTCCTTGTTCGTAAATCGTAAACTGGTCAGCGGTCAATCCTGAAACAGGACTCCCTTCACTATTCGATACTTTAAAGAAAATAGAAACCTTACCGGGGGCGGTAGTGTATTGGTCCTGTATGGAAAGGACAAGTTCATTGTCACCCAGGTCCAAACATTTGTCAACGGGTTGTCCTTTCCCAAGTCCATCACCTGTATTTAGGGCATAGTTCACATCATCATCGGCATTTCCGCAAGAAGCAAATAGAATAATGGAGAAAAAAAACAAAAGTAGTTTTGAGGAGGAATTCATTTTCGTGGATTTTACGTTCAACCATCACAACGTTGATTTTGGTTTTTAAGTATTGTGAAGTCGAAAAAATATGTTAAAGATTGTTAAGGCCCTAAAATTAAGGCATGAAATGGATATTTCGAAATTAGTTCACTAATTTTTAAGAATTATTTTTTCTGGGGATTGCATCGGTTTTCCTTATTCTACATGGTCTGTTACAACTCCAAAGAAATTGTTAAAACGAAGATGAAATCTTAATTTTTTAATACCTTGTGTAGATCTAACACAAAACTTTAAACTAAAACGATATTTATGCCAACGTATCAACTAACGGTTAACGGAAAAGAACACACGGTAGAGGCAAGTGAAGACACTCCACTATTATGGGTCTTGAGAGACCATTTAAACATGGTCGGCACTAAATTTGGTTGCGGGATAGCCCAATGCGGTGCTTGTACGGTACATGTTGAAGGCAATGCCACCAGAAGTTGTTCATTGCCCGTGGCCTCGGCCGTAGGCATGTCGATCACTACCATCGAAGGGCTTTCTGAAGACGGCTCGCATCCTGTGCAACAGGCTTGGAAAGAAGTTGACGTACCCCAATGCGGGTACTGTCAGGCAGGTCAAATGATGACCGCCTCGGCTTTTTTGGCAAAGAACCCCAGTCCTACGGAAGAAGAAATTTCCGAGGCCATGAACGGTAACATTTGTAGATGTTCCGCATATAACCGTATAAAGAAAGCGGTGGGCGTAGCGGCCGAAAAAATGGCTTAACAAAACATACCATTAGGCTTTTGATCACAAGAAAAGCTTTAATTCTATAATTTACAGCTCATGTCAACACCATCCATACCTTTTAGTCGAAGAAACTTTTTACGCACCTCGTCATTGGCGAGTGGGGGACTCCTAATAGGTTTCAATCTTTTTACCGCCTGCAAATCGGATGTCAAACCTCCGGTCGATTTAGCGGATTTAAATTACAACGATTTCAATGCCTTTATAAAAATCGCCAAAAATGGGGCCGTGACCATTTTTTCGCCCAATCCTGAAATCGGACAAGGGGTAAAAACAGCTATGCCCATGATCATTGCCGAAGAGCTAGATGTGGCTTGGGACAATGTTTATGTACAACAAGGCGTGCTCGATACAAAAAACTATACCAGACAAATCGCAGGGGGTAGCCAGTCCATTCGCTTCGGGTGGGATGCCTTACGCCAGACAGGGGCTACGGCCAAGCAAATGTTGGTGAACGCCGCGGCGGCACGTTGGGGCGTCGATGCTTCCGAATTGTCCGTTAGCGAAGGAATCATCACGAATAAGGCCGGGGAAACCCTAAGTTATGGCGATGTGGTCGAGGAGGCCTCAGCTTTGGAAGTTCCTGAAAATGTTACCTTAAAAGAACCCAAGGACTATAAAATAATAGGCACCGACCAACGCAATGTCGATATCGATAAAATCATTACCGGACAGCCTTTGTACGGTATGGATTATAAGGTAGAGGGCATGGTCTATGCCGCTGTACTTAGGCCACCGGCATTCGGACAGGAATTGGTTTCCTTTGATGCTACCGAGGCCAAAGCCATACCCGGGGTTATCGACGTCATTCAAATTGGCGATAAGGCCAAGGCTTTATTGGAAAAGGACAAAGTAAACTGGACGGCCCAATTAAGCGGGAGCGGAAAGGTGGTCGTTTTGGCAAAGACAACTTGGGATGCCTTCAAGGGTAAAAAAGCCATCAAGGCCACTTGGTCCGATGCGACCCCTCTTGAAAGTACCGAGTTTCATGACGAAAAACTCAATGCCCTTTTAGATGGCAAAGATTTTGTAACCATGAGAAAGGATGGCGATGTCAACAAGGCATTCGCCCAGGCCGATAAAGTATTGGAGCGTACCTACGAATCTCCCTTCCTTCCGCACAACTGTATGGAACCCATGAACTTTTTCGCCCATGTAACCGATGAGAAGATTCATTTGGTAGGACCGGTGCAAACCCCTGAGGATGCGGCAAATACCGTCGCCGAACTTTTAGGGCGCGATGTGGCCGATATCCACTTGGAAATGACCCGTATGGGCGGTGGTTTCGGAAGAAGGCTGTATGGGGATTTCGTTTATGAAGCGGCAGAGATCAGTGACGCTATCCGAAAGCCCGTAAAAATGGTTTCTTCCCGCGAAGACGACATGTCTACCGGGGTATACAGGCCTTCCATAAAATACAGGATCAAAGCGGCCATTAAAGATGGGCAATTAACAGGCTACCAGTTAAAAGAGGCCGCCATCAATGGAAACATGTACGGATTGATCCCGAATTTCTTTCCGGCCGGTGCAGTCGAAAACTACCAAGTCGACGTGGCCAACTATAAAAGCAATATTACTACGGGAGCATGGCGGGCACCGTACACCAACTTCTTGGCCTATGCCGAACAGAGTTTCTTTGATGAACTAGCCGAAGAAATGGAAGTGGACAAGATCAAGCTACGCTTAGATTTATTGGAAAAAGTAAAGGGCACTACGGACGAGCGGATCGAATATTCCCCGGAACGTATGCAAAAGGTTATAAAAATGGCCGTCGATAAGTCCGGTTGGGGAAAACAGCCCCAAGGGACGTATCAAGGCTTTGTTGCCTATTATTGCCATAATACCCATGTGGCGGAAGTAGCGGACGTGGTCATTGAAAAAGGCCTTCCGGTGGTCAAAAAGGTAACCTGTGTGGTCGATTGTGGCATTGTCATCAATCCTTTAGGGGCCCTGAACCAAATAGAGGGAGGTATCGTAGACGGTATCGGACACAGTATGTACGGTAGTTTCGGTTTCGAAAACGGCCAACCTACCGCAAAGAATTTTGACAAGTACCGTTTGGGCCGAATGAAAGATGCAGCCGCGGTAGAAACCTATCTGGTACAAAACGAACTATCGCCTACCGGTTTGGGCGAACCCACTTTACCACCTGCTGGTGGTGCGGTAGCCAATGCCTTAAAGGCGGCCACCGGCAAGCGGGTCTACAAACAACCTTTTATAGAGCAGGAAGAATTGTGGCAAGCCAAACAAGAAGAAATATTGGGATAGTCCATAGAGGACCGTTCCTACTAGACCGATTGTACTTAAGCGATTCCGATTTGTATGACGCATGAACTAAAAAACATTATTAGGGCCTATAAGCTCGCCAAAGAAAAGAAGCAAAAGACCGTCCTCGCGACGGTCGTTGCTTTAGAAGGCTCTTCATACCGCCGACCAGGAGTACGTATGCTCATACGTGAAGACGGCAAAATGATCGGGGCGGTCAGTGGCGGCTGTGTCGAAAAGGAAATCTTTAGGCAGGCCCATACCGTCTTTAACGACGGTGTGCCCAAGATGATGATCTATGATGGGCGTTACCGATTGGGCTGCGAAGGCATTCTCTATATCTTAATAGAACCTTTCGCCCCAAGTACATCTTTTATAGAGGCCTTTGAGCTTACCATAAAGCACAGGGAACAGTTTACCATTCGTTCTTCCTATATCAAAAAGGAAGGAAGCCGTGCAGCCTTGGCTTCGTTCTTTGTTTTCGGAAAAAATAGAATTGGGCTAAGGCCCAAGGTCGTTCCATCCGACGATTTCCCTGTGTTCGAGCAACAAATGAACCCTTGTTTTAAACTGATTATAATCGGTGCGGAACACGATGCGGTACAATTGTGCTCCTTTGCTTCCTTAATGGGCTGGGAAGTGACCATCGTAGCTTCCGCAGCGGAGGAAAAGAACATCAACGATTTTCCTGGGGCCGACCTTTTCCTTAGCGAAGAACCTGAAATGCTATCCCTCAATACTATCGACGAACAAACCGCAATCGTCTTAATGACACATAGTTATGTACGCGACCTAAAGTATTTGTTAGCGATAAGGGAATCGAAACCCGTATACCTGGGATTGCTCGGTCCGGCCAAGCGAAGGGAAAAACTATTGAACGA
The DNA here is from genome assembly GCF_002211465.1 of Zobellia sp. OII3. Classification (NCBI taxonomy): domain Bacteria; kingdom Pseudomonadati; phylum Bacteroidota; class Flavobacteriia; order Flavobacteriales; family Flavobacteriaceae; genus Zobellia; species Zobellia sp. OII3. The sequence goes on from NZ_MWRZ01000002.1 coordinate 382,881, forward strand.
GTTTATAGAGCATTACCCCGAAGTGGTGGATACCTTTTTTGATGCCATACACGGCCCTGCCGGTCTAGATATAGGAGCGGAAACGGCTCAAGAAATCGCCTTGGCCATTCTATCGGAAATACTTTCGGTAACCCGGGGCAAGGAAGCCATAATGCTCAAAAACAAATTGGGAAGAATACACACCTAATGAAAAATGCTCCACATCGTATCGCAATATTGATTTTGGCCGCAGGGGCGTCTTCACGTATGGGAAAACCCAAGCAGCTACTTCCTTGGCGAGACACTACGCTCTTGGGCCAGGCCATACGCACCGCAAAAGCGTCGAAGGCCTCAGAAATACTGTCGGTTTTAGGGGCAAATGCCGAAAAAATACGCTCTGGGGTAACAGAGCCCTTTGCCTTTACGGAAAATACGGCCTGGGAATTGGGAATGGGGAGTTCCATAGCGCACGGAACGGCATCCTTGATGGGCTCGGACAAAGATATCGAAGGCATATTGATCATGCTGGCCGACCAACCTTTGATCGAAGAAAGCTACCTTAACCTCTTGATCGATCATTCCATACGGCATAAGGATAAAATTATCGCCACCACATATAAGCATAGGGCAGGGGTGCCCGCACTTTTTCCCAAGCCGTATTTTGAGGCCCTGTTAAAACTGAATAAGGATTTTGGGGCCAAGCAGCTCTTGCAAAAAGAAGGAAGCCATATCATTAGGGTTTCTGCGGGACAGAACATCATTGATATCGATACGAGCGAAGATTACGAACAACTAAAGCATAAGAATGAAACTGAACATTAGCATCGCATTTTTGCTCTTGGCCTGCACGGGTCTATGGGCGCAAGAAATGAGTTTTGAAGACTACAACCCCAAATCTACCTTAGTGGTGCCCGGGCATGAAATAACCAAGGCTAAATATCCCTTTGTCGACATCCACAGTCACCAGCGCAACATGGGGGCTTCGCGCCTGAAAAGCTTGGTAGCCGATATGGATGCCCTCAATGAGGCCGTTATGGTCAACCTAAGTGGAGGGTCGGGCAGTGGCCTGGCCGAAAGCGTAGATAACGTAGCCAAAACCTATCCCAATCGATTCGTGGTATTTGCCAACGTCGACTTTGATGGGGCAGGAAAGCCGGGCTGGACGGAAAAGGCCGTGGCCCAATTGGAAGCCGATATTAAAAATGGGGCCAAGGGCCTAAAGGTCTTTAAGAGTCTAGGGTTGCGAAACGTGGATAATGAAGGAAAGCGATTGGCTGTAGACGATGAACGCCTAGATCCGATTTGGGCCAAATGTGGCGAACTGGGTGTGCCCGTATTGATACATTCCGCCGACCCAAAATCTTTTTGGGACGATATGGATGCCGACAACGAGCGTTGGTTGGAACTAAAGACCCATCCCCGTAGAAAACGGAGCGATACGGATCCGGCCCCTTGGCAGCAAATTATTGACGAACAGCACCGCATGTTCAAAAAACACCCGAATACAAAGTTTATCAATGCCCATATGGGCTGGTATGCCAATAACTTACAGCAATTGGGCCGCTTTCTCGATGAAATCCCCAACATGTATGTGGGTATAGCCGCGGTAATTGCCGAACTGGGGCGACAGCCGCAAAACGCACGGCAATTTTTTATCAAGTATCAAGACCGTATCCTCTTCGGGAAGGATAGCTGGAAACCCGAGGAATTCCCTACTTATTTTAGGGTCTTGGAATCGAATGACGAATATTTTCCCTATTACAAAAAATACCACGCCTTTTGGGCCATGTACGGACTCAACCTGCCTGACGAGGTGTTAAAGAAGGTGTATTATAAGAATGCCCTTGCTTTGGTACCGGGATTGGATCAAGGTTTGTTCCCCAAAGAATAAGCTTTTTTATTTCTTATTTAAGGGAAAAACTTAACGCTTAATTTTTGGAGGTAAGCTAAAAACGTACGAAATTACATCGTAAATCAGAAACCCCATTTTTTATGTGTACCCATGCCCAATGCTATATTGTACCTCCCTATTTGCTCGAAAAACTGGCCAAACTCGGCAACAACAGTTGTAAGAGGGCTTTGAACGATACGGGTAGGATTGCGGAACGAAGAAGGAACAGCCTTAACAACCTCTTATTACGCAAGCCGGAAGAGGGGAAGGGTGAACGCTATATCTACGACTCCAAAAACCGATTCGAACAACGCTTGGAGTTGGTTCGAAAAGAGGGACAGGAAGCCGTAGAAGACCCAAGTGTAAATAAGGCCTATGAGACTTCGGGTTTTGTTCGCGATTATTTTAAAGAAACTTTTGGCCTCAATTCCATTGATGGCAACGGCCTGGATATTATTTCCAACGTTCATTATGGCGAGGGCTATAACAATGCCTATTGGGACGGCGATGAGATGACCTATGGCGATGGTGACGGAAAGGAATTTACCGATTTTGCCAGTGCTATTGACGTTGTGGCCCATGAACTGGCCCACGGGGTGACCCAATTTTTTGCCAATTTAGAATACCAGAGCCAGCCTGGGGCTCTCAATGAGCACTTTTCCGATGTGTTCGGCACCATTATTAAACAGAAATACCTGAAGCAAGATATTTCAGAGGCCGATTGGCTTATAGGGGACAGTGTGGTTACCGAGGGATTTCCCGGCGTTGCCATCCGCTCTATGAAGGCACCGGGAACGGCCAACGATTTTGACACCCAGCCCGACCATATGGACAACTACTATAACGGAAGCGGGGATAACCAAGGCGTACATATCAATTCAGGAATTCCTAACAAGGCCTTTTATCTCTGCTGCCTTGAAATCGGCATAGATGACTGTGCCCTGATATGGTTCGAAACCTTAAAATCGCTCTGGCGCACGGCAGATTTTAACGATATGGTAGAAACCTTGACCCGTACCGCAGAACAACTTATTTCGGAAAACAAGGTGTCCGAAAAGGCAATTGAAGCTATCAGTAGTAGTTTTACGCAAGTAGGTCTAAGCCCAATTATAGCATAATGAAGTATCAAATCAACATAGAAGGAGGTTTTACAGGTATTCCCAAGCAATTTGAAGGGGAATTGAAACTCGATAAAGAAGCGGAAAAGGAAATGCTCGAAGCCGTCAGTGTTAAACGCGAAGACCATAGCCATTTAAGGGACGGATTTACCTATACGGTAAAGTTTAGCGATGGCAAGGAAGTCTACGAGTCACAATTTAACGAATCGAACCTTCCCGAGAATCTTCGCCGTTTTATTACCGATGTTCAAAAAGGAAGCCACTGAACTGCAGCTAAAATGTCGGCAAAAGTAAAGAAACCCGAGCTACTGATTTTCGATGTAAACGAGACCCTATTAGATATGGGACCTCTGGAAAATGCGATTAACGAATCATTAAATTCAGAACATGCCTTTTCCTTGTGGTTTAGAACCTTACTGCATTACTCCTTAACCGAAACTTTAACGGGTAACTATGTAGATTTCGGCACTATCGGAAAAGCCACCCTTAAGATGACCATGCGGAAATTCGGTAAAAACCTATCGGAAGATCGCTTGGATGCCATTCTGGGAAATATAAAGAAGTTGCCTGCGCACGAAGATGTAAAAGAAGGCTTAAAAATGTTGAAGGAGGCCCAAATCAAACTCGTGGCCTTATCGAATAGTAACGGAAAACTTTTAAATGCACAATTGCAATTTGCGGGTCTTGCCGATTATTTTGACGCTATTTTTTCTGTGGAAGCCGTAGGACGATACAAACCTGAGCTTGCTTCTTACAGGGCGGTTCTCGAGACCATGAAGGTTCCGGCAGAAAATACCATGATGGTCGCTGCCCACGGATGGGATATTTTAGGAGCCAAAAGGGCAGGCTTACGAACCGCCTTCGTTGCCCGTGAAGGACATGCCATCTATCCTTTGGACGGCACACCCGAACTAGAGGCGAAAACCGTTTTGGAAGTAGCCCGAACCTTATTGAAGAACTAGTAGCTACTAGTCCTTTATTCGTTCAGTATCCTGGCTTAAATCACCGTAGTCTTGAAAAATACCGCAAGAGTATTCCCTCTTTACCAATGATTTTTCTTCTCGCTTTTTCTTTTTGGCCAAAACTTCGATTTGTGGAGATAAGTAACCCATCTTATTGTTTTTTTTAGGTATCGTTAAAACGCCTGTGATTAAAAATTGTTGTCCTCTTTTTCGGTTTTCAATCGAATTATAGATCAAATGTATATCTGTATTTTCGATCCGTAATTCATTTTACAAAAACTTTGTGATTATTTAACCGAAGCATTGAAAATGAACAACATAAAGGTACGCAACACTTTGTACGATATCGATACGAATAATGACGCAAGAGCGCAAAATCACTGCAAAAAAACCAAGGGTTTACTGATTTTTATTGAAGAATCTATAACACCACAAGCTGCTTTTCGATATAGCTTTTTATGAGCATCCAATTCATTTTTAGAACCAATGCGGCCGATGGAATATTATCGTCTTCAATGGCCGAGATAATGGCGTCGTGCTGGTCGTTGGAATTATAGTGAAAGGAATCGTTGGACATAAAGGCGCGTTCATAGAAAAAAACACGGGTTTTGAGGTCCTTGAGTATTTGTTGAAAAACGGGATTTTTGTAGTTCGAGGTAAGCAGACGGTGAAACTCCATATAGGCATTGACCCGTTCTAGGGCATTCTCGGCCTTGGCGATAAGGTCCCTTTGCTTTTTGAGTTTGGAAATCGCCGCTTCGTCAAAGGTCGATTCTTCCAAGGCTAGAACTTCCAAATGGGCGACCAGCTCATAGAGGTTCTTTGCCTCTTCGGGGTTTACGGCCGCAATCACGAATCCGCGGTTGGGTATGGCCCGTACGATATGTGATTGCTGTAATTGGGTCAAGGCTTCTCGAATAGGGGTTACGCTCACCTTGAGCTGTCGCGCCAAGGCGGCCAGGTTGATGCCTTGTCCGGGCTGCAAATGGCCCTTTTGCATTTGTCTTAAAAGATGCTCCCTTACCTTGTCGCGTAGTATTATGCTCATTCCCATTCCGTAAATATATGAATCGTATACGATTTTACGATGATTTTAGATGGAATAAATTCAGGTTTCGACTTCATATAGCCATTGAAAATAGTTAGGATGCGGTTGGTACTATTTTTTGGGCCTTTCATCTGAAAAACGCCCGGAATCATACTAAAACACAGAAGATTGCGTTTTTAGTGCGTAACCCAAAAATTATGGACATGAGTTATTTATTCGAGAAAATGAAACCTTTCGCCCTATATGGCGCCCTTGCCTTTTTGGCCTTTAGTTGTTCTAATGATGACGAAGGCACACTAAATGACGGACAAGACCAAAAAGTAGATCAGACCGAAATCAAGACCGTTCTGGAAACCGACCAAATGACCAGTGCCGCGGATACCGTGATACAAGACCTTTTTACGAATCGCCAATCGGGAAAATCGGCCAAAGACAACAGTTGCTACGAAGCCGAGTATACCAACACAGGCTTTACGGTCGCTTTTGACCAATGTAAAGTCGAAGACGACGGGGAAGTGCTTAGCGGTTCATTGACCGTAACCTATGGCGGACAAGACGATTCGTATACCTATAGCGTAAGCTATGACAATTTAATCGTCGGTGACATCGAATTAGATGGTACCCGAAGTATCTCCCTTGATGCCGGGGAAGAAAATTCAATCATATTCAATGTGGTCAGTGATATGTCATTGACCCTGGCCGACGACTCCGTAATTAGCGAAAAAGGAAACAAGATCTCCACCATCATATTAGGAGAGGAATTCGGAACCGGAAAACTTACCGTTGACGGGGAATGGATCGTTAAAGCCGATGGCAATACCTATTCCGTTAATATCAAGTCCGACCTTGAAGCCGAGTTTGGATGTGATTACGTCGGAAAAGGCCTTATGGAGCTAACAAAAAACGGATTGACCGTAGATGTTGATTTCGGTAACGGCGAATGTGATGATATCGGAGAACTCACTTATCCCGATGGTACCAAAGAGACCATTTCATTAAAAGATTGACCCTCATAAATAGAGACATAAAAAAGCCCTTATCTTTATCGGATAAGGGCTTTTCTTTTGCTTTCCCATATAAACAAAATCCAATAAGCATGTAGCTAAAAGCGATGTATAAAGGGATTTTTTTTGTTTTTATCCTTTTGGATTCCACTAGCCCTAGAAAGGATCCCTTTCTATCCATTACAATGAACGAATCTTAAGCGAAGGCTTTGGGGTTTTGACCTCTTTTGCTTCAAAAATGGGCCCGAAGTTTTAATTCATATGGAAACCAGAATAAAAAAGCCCTTCCAGCTTACAGAATTAATTGCCGTATCAACCTAGGCTCAAGCACATTACCTTCTTTAATATAAAATGGGCCGAACATCCCCAAAGATGTAATTTCTTTGCCCGAAAATCATAATAAAATCAAAATAAATGCCTATCTTATCCTCCTAATTTTAAAACAAGAAAAATACCGAATGGCAAAATCGCAGCAAACCTATAATAAGACTGAAAAAGAGAAGAAACGTCTAAAGAGACGAGAAGAGAAACAAAAGAAGAAAGAAGCTCGAAAAGCTGCTGCTAAAGAAGGAGGCGAAGGTATTCCTTTTGCTTACGTTGACCATAATGGTAACCTTGTAGATACTCCACCAGATCCATCCCAAAAAGTTCAGGTCGATGCCGAAGATATCGTATTGGGCATTCCCAAGAAAGTAGAAGGCGAAGAAGAGGAATTTGACCCTGTACGTAACGGTAAGGTGTCCTATTTCGATTTCTCCAAAGGCTTCGGTTTTATTATCGATTCTGAAAATCAAGAAAAATACTTTGTTCACGTTAGTGGTCTTATCGACGAAATCGATGAGAACGACAAGGTAGCCTTTGAACTTGAAAAGGGAATGAAGGGTATGAACGCCGTTCGCGTAAAGAAAATTTAAGCGGCCGTTTTCAAATAATACAATATTAATAAAAGGGCAGCATGCTATGTCCGTTTTCTACGTCTATGAAAAAATTCATCTTAGTTTTTTCTCTAGCTTTTGCTACCCTATGTTCATGTACACCCTCTGCCAAGAACTTGTTCAATGGCAAGGACTTAAGTGGGTGGCATATTGATGTGCCGGCCATGGACAGCACGGATGCCAGAAACCCCTTTATTGTGAGGGACGGCATGTTGGTCAGCTTGGGAACGCCTGCAGGCCACATCATTACGGATGCTTCGTACGAGGACTTCCGCCTTGACGTTGAGTATCGTTTTGCCGGGGAACCGGGCAATTGTGGTGTCTTGGTCTTTGCCTCTACACCGCGCTCCCTTTATAAGATGTTCCCTAAATCCATTGAGGTGCAGATGATGCACGAGAATGCCGGTGATTTTTGGTGTATTGTCGAAGATATCAAGGTAGATGATATGGTGGAACGACGCGGGCCAAAAGAAGAATGGGGTATTACCGAAGGAAAGAAACGACGCATTGTCAACCTGACCGATGGTTCGGAAAAACCCGTAGGGGAGTGGAACCATATGACCATAGAATGCCTGAAAAACGAGATCAAGGTTTGGGTAAACGGCGATATGGTCAACCATGGCTATGAGGCTACCGCCCAGAGCGGACAAATTGCCCTACAGGCCGAAGGTTCTGAAGTCGAATTTAGAAAAGTAGCGCTTACCCCAATTCAAAAATTGACCGAGTAATTCGATCATTCGAGATTTAGTACCGCAGGCATATCCGGAAAATCGATAACATCGGACGGATTCATGCCTTGCAAGGTCACCGACCCGATACGTACCCGCACCAATCGCAAGGTAGGAAAGCCTACCGCCGCCGTCATTTTTCGTACTTGCCGAAATTTACCTTCCGTTAAGGTCACCGATAACCAAGAATTAGGCCGATGCGTCCCCACACGCAATAAGGGGTGGGCCTTAGGAAAACCCGGGTCTTCCTTTATCAATCGCGCCGCACAGGGCTTAGTACGGTATTTTTTACCTGCAATACCGATTTCCACGCCTTGCTGAAGTTCTTCTATGGCTTCCGGACTAATGCTACCGTCCAATTGGGCATAATATTCCTTTTCTATGCCCGACCGGTTCACCGTATCGCTCAATTTTCCGTCCGTCGTCATTAAAAGGAGTCCCTCCGATTTTTCGTCCAGCCTTCCTATAGCCATACTTCCTTCTACAAAATCATACAGTTCGCTTATAAAGCGCTTGGTACGTTTCTCCTTTACATTGTTCGACCCCATCTGACTGATGAGTCCGAAAGGCTTATAGATCTTATAATGCTGATGGGCCATTCAAAAAAAATTATGCCGCAAAGGTAGGGAAGCGCAACGGAATGTTTTTGGGGCAAAAAGGAATCATTCTGGATCAAGCCGCGCCATAGCTTAGACGTAACTTTGTAGGAACAAAAAAACGATGAAATGGAAAATGTATTAGTAGCGGGTGCCAACGGTACCACAGGAAAAAAGATAGTAGCCTTACTCAACGAATCACAATATTTCACCCCCGTGGCCATGGTGCGCAAGGCATCGCAACAGGCTCAATTTGAAAAGGATAACATTGCCACGGTCTTGGGCGACTTGGAAGAGGATATATCGCATACGGTAAAGGACATCGATAAGGTAATATTCGCCGCCGGTTCAGGAGGGAAGAAAGTTAAGGAGGTGGATGAAGAGGGGGCCAACAAACTGGTAGATGCCTCAAAATCCGTCCATCTAAAAAAATTCGTAATGCTGAGTTCCATGGGCGCCGATAGGCCCGAACAGGCAAGCGACCTAAAGGAATACCTTAAGGCCAAGCACAATGCCGATGTATATTTAAAGGAAAGCAAGCTTACCTATGCCATCGTACGCCCCGGTTCATTGACCAACGATAAGGGAAGCGGAAAGATCAAGGCCGCGTCGAGCTTAGGCCAATCCGGCTCCATTAGCAGGGACGATGTAGCCCAAACCTTAGTCCGTGCCCTCCACGATGACGCCCTTACCAATGCGACCATAGAAATTCTAGAAGGCGACACCCTTATCGGGAAAGCACTGGAATCGGTTTCATAAATCGTATAAATTTTCGTTCTCCCAAAACTTTGTAATATATTCGGGTTTGCCTTATCGGGCAGACCCTTTTTTTTGAATGAGATATCGCCAATAATGGAACGAAGAGATTTTATTAAACGGAGTACATGGGCATCGGCCGCAACCCTACTGCCCATTACCAAATTTCCCTTGGCCCGTAAACCCAAGTTCAAAATGGGCCTACAGCTGTTTACCATTCGCGATGCCATGGCGAAAGCCCCTATAGAGAGCCTTAAAAAGGCAAGGGCCATGGGCTATGAAGACCTTGAGATTTATGGTTTTGACCCAGACCGTATCGGGTATTACGGGTATAGGGCAGGGGAGTTCAAACAGATTTTGGATGATCTTGACCTGACCGTCTCTAGCGGACATTATAATTTTTCGTCTTATTTTGACAAACCCGAAGACGAGCTAAAAGCCTATTTGGACGCCTGTATCAAAGGGGCCCAAATCCTGGACAAACCCTATATTACCTGGCCTTGGTTGGCCCCCGAGTTTAGAACCCTTGAAAACTTTAAGGTACTAAGTGGTAAATTGAATTGGATGGGGGAGCAGGTAAAGGCCGCAGGCTTGGGTTTTGCGTATCACAACCACGATTTTGAATTTACCGACCACAATGGGCAAACCGGTTATGATATTATCCTAAGGGAAACCGACCCTGATTTGGTCAAGTTGCAGATGGATATGTATTGGGTGGTACATTCGTCAAACAGTACCCCACAAGAGCTTATTGCCCAACATCCGGGGCGTTATGTCATGTGGCATATCAAGGATATGGATAAAGTGAGCCGCGACTATACCGAACTGGGCAATGGCTCCATTGACTACGTAAAAATGCTGTCGCAAATCGACCCTGATGCCCTAGCGTATTATTATATTGAGCAAGGCGGAAACTTCGCCCACAACGACATGCAGAGCATTGCCGATAGCGCTACGTTCTTTAAAGAAAATTTAAAAAAATACCTCTAACAACAAACACATGAAAAACCTTACCCTAAAAACATTTGCAGCCGCCCTGATAATGGTTGGCTTTACGGCCTGTAACGACAAAAAGGAAAAAACCGAAGAAAAGGAACCCGCGGTAAGCTATGACGAAGCCAAGTCCCAACTCCCCATTGACCGCCTGAACTTACCCGATGGATTTAAGATAGAGGTATTCGCCGACAGTATCGATGGTGCACGCTCTATGGCCATGGGTGACGACGGGACTCTTTTCGTGGGCACTAGAAACGACAAAAGGGTATATGCCATTCAAGACCGTGATAAGGATTTTAAGGCGGACAGAGTGATTGAGTTGGATACTATTTTTGATTCGCCCAACGGAATCGCTTTTAGAAATGGCTCACTTTATGTGGCCGATGTAAGCAAACTCTTCCGTTATGACAATATTGAGGCCAATTTAGACAGTGTACCCGAACCCAAGCTCGTGTATGACGATTTTCCCGAGGCCTTTCATCACGGATGGAAATACATTGCCTTTGGCCCCGATGACAAATTGTACGTTCCCGTAGGCGCTCCCTGTAACATTTGTGATTCTACCGTGGTAGATGAGCGTTTTGCCAGCATTAGCCGTATGGACCCCGATGGAAGCAACCGCGAGATCTATGCTAGGGGCGTTCGTAATACCGTAGGTTTTACATGGCACCCAGAAACCAAGGAAATGTATTTTACCGATAATGGCAGGGATATGATGGGCGATGATATTCCTCCCTGTGAATTGAACCAGGTCACGGAGGCCGGACAGCATTATGGCTATCCGTTTTGCCACGGTGGTACCATCAAGGATCCCGAGTTCGGAGACCAACGCCCATGCTCCGATTTTGTAGCGCCCATTCAGACCCTAGGAGCCCATGTAGCCCCCTTGGGCATAAAGTTTTATACCGGAGCTATGTTTCCCGAAAAATATAAAAAATACGCCTTTATCGCCGAACACGGCTCGTGGAACCGCTCTAAAAAATCTGGCTATAGGATTTCTTTGGTGAAAATCGAAAACAATGAAGCGGTAGCTTATGAAACCTTTATAGACGGCTGGTTGGACGAAGAAAGCCAGGAAGCCTTTGGAAGGCCCGTAGATGTGCTATTCCTTGAAGATGGCTCCCTTCTGATTTCCGATGATTTTGGCGATGCCATTTATAGGGTGACCTATACTGGCGAAAGCGGACAGTTGGCCAGCGCCGAGTAGTTCAACTCCTGATAACCCCCCCCTTTTTGAAGGGGGATGCCCGTAGGGCAGGGGAGGTATTCCCCGATTAAGGCAAGGCTCCTACTCGTGGTATCCGCACAGCGATATATGAGATACTTATTTTTGACGTTGTCAATTTAGGATAGCATTAATGATGATATCCCATTCGTGGCGTGCATTGGAAAAATTCAGACTACGAAGAATGACAAATGAATTTTACTCACTTTACTAATTGCTATGAGCCTATTTAACCTATTCGGAAAAGGAAAAAACGACCAAAACAAACCGGAATTTAAATTTAACGACCCCGAAAACAAGGCCGTTTTTACCTGCAATCATGTAGTTGATGAAAAATGTCCGATACTATATGCATCGCACGATACGGATGGAGATTGGCAATTCTTATGTGGAGGGAACGACCACACGGAAGAAAACGCAAAACTCATTTCTTTAAAAAATGCTGTGGAACTCGATAACACCCTGAACGAATTGTTTGAAATGCCCATTGGAGTTGGGGCAGAGCGGAATGGAATAGGGGGAAAATGGGAGCCGTTTAGACTTTAAAACTAACGGTAAAGACCGAAGCACCACCCCTTCATTAAAGATGCTGCCCCCCTAGTTTCCATGCATCACCCCGACCAAAAAAAACAAACCAATACAAGGTCCGAATAGAGTCCCCCTTTGAAGGCGCGCGCAGGCAGGGCGGGGGAGGTATTCCTCGATTAGGGCAAGCCTCATCCTTATGTTATCCGTAAAGCGATATAAGAGATGCTTATTTTTGACGTTATCAATTTAGAATAGCATCAATAATCACATCCAATTATTGACACAATTAAAAAAAATGTACTATGGGGATTTTTAATTTCTTTAAAAAGTCTAAAAAAAGTAACAATTTAGAGACAAAAGCTGAATCCCTAGAAATAAATACTGAAAACATAAAAGGTTTAGCTTCCTTAGCACTTAAGGATAATGATGCTGAAAAAATAATCAATAAGCTAGCAGAGTTGTCTAAAAACACTGATAATGAGTTCATTGACGAAGGCCATCTCTTTACTTCTATGGAACTTTATGATTATATGTGTGAAGAAGATATATACATGTATGGCTATTTTGATTGGAGAGAAGAAAGCGAAAATTTTGATAGGTTCATTAAAATAGCATTGGATAAAAATTTTTCATTAAAGCTCGAAGAGCCCCATATTTGTGATTTGAACGAATTGGGAACCATTGGTTTAGTCTATAGATTATATGGTAGAGTTCTTGAGAAAAAAGGGATAACCCTATGTGCTATTAATACGCTATCGGATAGTTATACGATTATGCTGGTCGAAACAGATAGCTATAAACTTTTTGAGAATTTTGTCAATAATTTAACAGAATACGAACCACTACATTTTTCTCAAGAATGGCCCGTTTAATTATATCAAAACATACCTAACGTTATAACCAACTCGACCAAAACACCAAAGCATGAGTTTCCTAAAAAATATATTTTCATCCGAAGAAGAAGAATTTCAAGAAGCCGAAGTCCTGATCGAGGAAGCATCACCTTCTTGCCCGATTAAAGCATTTGTGGAACAAGACAACCGAGTCGTCTACTTTTATTTATGGGGAGATGAAAAAACAAATTTTGGGGTAAAATCTTGCTGGGTTAGAAATCTAAAAAAAGCCCCGGCCAAATTGGAAGAAAAATTAATGGACAAGGGCATTCCCCCTATGCTGCCCGAACAATTTTGTAAGTTCAAGGAAGGACAGGGGAAACTGGATCCAAATGATTTGGAAATTATTTGGACCGAAGAAGGAGATGCCGCAAGTCTTTTAGCAAATGGGGAAGTAATTGCCATCATCCCAAGCTGGGGAGGAAAAAATGGCTTTTATGGATATGCAAGGGATTGTATCGGACAAGGGGATTTTGCTTGGGAATTGACAAAATCAAATGAATTTTTGGACAGGATACAACAATCTAAGGCCTATTGGGATTCTTGGGGCAATGAATTGAACCCTTTTCAAATTCAACAACCCTTGATATTAGGCACCTACGATGAATCGTTTGGGAAGCACGACAAGTATTACGCCATAGATGGAAACGAATGGCCGCCTAAAGGCCTCTATTTGAGAGCGGGCGAGTCAAAAACGGTCTTTGCGACAGTGGGACTTTCCTTAGTCCCTATGCCCTTGGTTGAGATGTACTTTGAAGACCGGTTTGAGTCGAATCGGATCGAGCTCGGAATTATATTGAATTCCGTTTTTTCCGATGATGAATTACAGGAAATGGCTAGGTGGATAAGTGCCCAATCTTCTATCCCTTGGGACCATATTACGTTTTTAGGCGAAGGGCACACCATCAATTTTATGCGTTTTAATTCTTCAATATTCAATTTTGTTTGGCTCACCAATAGATTGGACATCCTCCCTAAGCCAGAACTAGAGGACTATCGTGGCTCAAAAATCAATTTCCTATGGATGGTGCCCATATCAGAAAGGGAAAGAAAGGAAATTATGGACAATGGTAGCGATTCGGTTATTGAGAAGTTTAACGAATTAGGTAAAGACATATTTTCACTTCAACGCAAGGAAATAGTATAGTACTACTGGCTCTCATTTGAAAAACCATAACGCGCATAATGATCAGGAAATATTCAAATAAGGATAAACCGAAAATAATCGAATTACTACGAAAGAATACTCCTGCTTTTTTTGCTCCTTCCGAAGAAGCCGATTTATCAAACTATCTTGATCGCGAAGTGGAAGATTACTTTGTCTATGAAGAGAATGCCGTCATTATTGGAGCAGGAGGGATAAATTACTTCCCTAAATTAAGACTTGCCCGAATTTCGTGGGATATCATCAACCCAAATTTCCAAGGAAAAGGCGTGGGAAGAACGTTGATACAACACCGGCTTGATCATTTGAAGGGGATTGAAAATATGGATTCAATCGTCGTTCGAACAACACAATTGGCCCATAAGTTTTATGAAAAAATGGGATTCGAACTTGAAAAAACGGAAAAGGATTTTTGGGCAAAAGGTTTTGACCTTTACCAAATGAAGATGCCCCATAAAAAATAAGGCATTCCCGCTTCGTTAGGGAAGGTTAGTCCCACACCACATAGGCATCCTGACCAGAAAAAATCAAAGCCATACAAGATCCAAATACAGTCCCCCTTTGAAGGGGGTATGTACTTCCCGGCTGACACAAGTATCCCTACGCCTGCCACAAGGTTACGAGAGATTTACTACCTTAGTTGCTATAAGTAGAATAGCATCAATGACTATACCCTCCTGGTATGTGACTTGAAAACAGCATAGAACTACGAATTCAAATAAAGTCAAAGTGAGCCTATTCTCGTATCATTTAGTAAAACTTCCCTTTTTTGATGCGATGAAAGGCATATTCTCGAATCCGATTGCCAAGAATACGAAAGGGCTGATCCACTCGGAATATATGACGGCAATGACCCTGGGCGCTCCTATCTTATCCTCGTCTCGAATCTTACTCGGGCAAGTGGCCGTTTTTATGCAATGGGAAAACGAAAGTGCCCTTGAAAACTATTTGAAAGAAGACCGTTTTGGACGTAGGCTCGCTAAAGCTTGGCACGTGCGCCTGTCCTTTATTAGGGAATGGGGAAAGTTTAGCGGGTTTGAAATACCAAAGCACAGAGCGCAACCGGAAAGTTCAAATGCGCCTGTAGTCGCAGTCACCATAGCACGAATGAAGCCATTGGCCCTTCCAAGGTTTATTCATTGGGGAAGACCTGTAGAAAAACTGGTGAGAGACCACCCGGGTACGGTACTTTCATTAGCGTCTATCAATTTTCCCAATACCGTCTCGACTTTTTCGATTTGGAAAACGGAAAAAGAAATGACCGATATGGTCCATGGTCATAGTGCGGTAGAAAGCCCTCAAAGACATTCTGCCGCCATGAAAGAAAGAGAAAGAAAGAACTTTCATTATGAGTTTACTACTTTAAGGTTTAAGCCTTTGGGCGAATTCGGCGAGTGGAAAGGGAAATCAAATTTTATTCCCACCACATAAGGGTTTCGGTAGATATGGGAATAGCACATAAAAAACAAAGTCTTCAAGATCGGATCACACAGCAATGGGTTATTCTTTTTGGAAAGAAAATCGATACGACCGAACACCAATGGCTCTTAGGACCTTTTGGCGGCACCAATGGTATTGGTTTGAAATTTATCGACTACCTGGCCAAAAAAGAAGGTTTACATATGGATCATGGGAAAAGGAACAAGGGATTGATTCAATCGATCGACCAACTCAAGCTGTCTCCCAATGAATTAAATACCTTATCTAAAGATGTGGTTGACTTTTATCAAAACACATCTGATTACGACCTTCGGTTAAAAGTAAAATGGAATCCTTT
Source organism: Zobellia sp. OII3 (assembly GCF_002211465.1). Classification (NCBI taxonomy): domain Bacteria; kingdom Pseudomonadati; phylum Bacteroidota; class Flavobacteriia; order Flavobacteriales; family Flavobacteriaceae; genus Zobellia; species Zobellia sp. OII3. Next base: position 398,482 of record NZ_MWRZ01000002.1, read on the forward strand.
TTTTAAGGGCTTCGGCGTTTTACTAAACATACTGTTCAGCAAAAGAATAGAGCAACTAAACGTCCCAATAAAAAACATAAAGGACCCGTCAGGATTGACAAGTGAAATAATTCAACTAGTAGACCCCAAAACAAATGAAGTCAAAAGAACGGTCTGGCTCCGAACCTTTAAGTCTACCGATCAAATCGTGTATTCGGGGGTTTATGAAACCTGTACCATACCATCGGGACAGACAGGTATCAAAGCGATATTTCCTTTACCCAATGGAAATGCTACTGTCATTTTAACCCCTAAGGTCGGAAGAAACGGTGAACTCATACTCGATTCCGCAGGACATCGAATAGGGGATAGCGGATTTTACTTTTTGCTGGAAGACTCAAAGGGACAATTATGGACCAAGTTCATTTCCTCATTTAAAGACAAGCTTGTAGTACGAAGTGAACATCAAAGAATTACCGCTACCCAGACCTTGACCTTGTGGAATTTGAGGGTTTTACAATTTGAATACAAAATAAAAAAAGCGGCACATGATAACTAGGCCATGGGCACAATGAATAAAAATAAAGCAAATGCTAAATTTCGACTGTAAGGACAACTACATTTTAGAAGACGACTTTGTCAAATTAAGTCCCCTTAAGATCGAGCACGTCAACGACTTAATTGAAATCGCCAACGAAGCCGATATCTGGAAATACTCTTTCGTAAAAGGCGACGGAATTGAAAACCTGACCCAATACATCCAATCGGCCATTAACAACCGAAAGATAGGGAAGGAGTATCCATTTATCGTTTTTGACAAAATCAAGAATCAATTTGCCGGAAGCACCAGATATTGTGAAATAACCCCTAGTCTGAAAGCCATCCGGTTAGGCTATACTTGGTACGGAAAAGCGTTCAGGGGAACGGGTCTAAACAAACATTGCAAATATCTGTTGTTTGAATTTGCCTTTGAGAAAATGGGAGCTGAAAGAATAGGGCTAGGAGCCTATATCGAAAATAAAATAAGTATTGCGGCAATGGAAAGCGTAGGCTGTAAAAAAGAAGGCATCATGCGGGGAATTTTTCCGGCAACGAACGGAATAGGACGAACCGACTCCGTTTTATTGAGCATTCTAAAAAACGAATGGGATGAAAATGGAAAATCGCAATTAAAAAGCAAGTTGAACATATAGGTACACCGTACCGTATACCATCCTTATGGGAAGAAAGTAGTGGAATCGAATGCCGAAATTTAGAATCCATAGTGCATCCGCTAAAAGAGATACCCCTTGGCCAGTTTTCTTTAGGGGATGTATTGCTTTAGCGCCTATAACTATATAGTACCGATACCCATTTTTTATTGTTGACTTTCATTGTTCAAGCTCACTTATCTTAAAATTAAGACCAACTAAAACCAAAATCATGGGAACAAAACAGAACATTCAAACCATTGACACCTTGTACAAGGCTTTTGCTACCGGCGATATGCCCATTGTTCTGGGCTTGATGCACGCAAAAATCGAATGGAAGGAAGCCGAGAGCAATCCACTTGCGGACGGAAACCCCTACATAGGTCCAGATTCGATCTTAGAAGGCGTATTTGAACGCCTTGGAGCCAAGCACGAGCACTTTGGCGTACAAGACGTAAAAGTCCATGGCATGAGCGATAACATGGTCTTAGCTACCCTAAGGTACAATGCCAAGGTAAAGGCTACCGGAAAAAGTTATAATGCCCAGGCCGCACATTTATGGACACTTAACGATGAAGGAAAGATTACCGCCTTTCAGCAGTATGTCGATACCAAGAAATTGGCCGACGCCGAAATGTAATTTACAGTCCCGTCCCATAATAGGCCCCAATTACAAGACCGTACTATTTCGGGCCAAAGAACAACAACCTATAAGGGCATAATGCCCGAATACAAATTGAAGATGAAGTACATACTTAGCCTCCTTTTTTTACTGATATCGTTTTTCGGTTTTTCCCAAAAGCCATACGATTACACCTTATTGACCTATTCGCAGGTAGGATACGATAACCATATGCCCAAACATGCCATGATTCAAAATACCGATTCTACATTTTTGAGTGCCGATGCCACTTTTATATTAAGAAGGGCCTCAGACCACAAAAAGATACTTAAAGGTAAGATTGGGAAATCTACCAAAAAGTGGAATAAATTCTGGTGGAAAGTCGATTTTTCAGATTGTAAAACGGCCGGCGCCTATGTTTTGGAAATTAGGGACCATAACAAACCTATATTCCAAAGTAAAAAGGAATTACCCATTACCATAGGCAAAAAACGGCTCTGGGACGAAACTTGGTATGCAACCGCACTATCGCACTTACATATACGCGATAGCCTGAGCTATCAACCTGAAGGGGGATGGAAAGATTGTGGCAGTCCCTTACAAGAGGTAAGCAGCCATATCATTATGTTAAACGCCTTATGTGACCTATTGGAATTGGACAAAGAGAACCTATCTCAGGCGCACAAATCGGAAATACACGAACAATTGATAGTGGGGGCGAATTACGTTGCCCTGTGTCAAGACAAGGCGCAAGAACTGGGCTTCAAGGAAGGTGCCGTCATTCATGAAGCCCGGGAGAATTTAAAGGTCGTGACCGGAAATGTGGCTAAAACGGCCATGATAATGGCCAAAATATCGCGTTTGATACGGGCTGAAAACCCTTCGCTTGCCAATGCATATAAAGCCCGCTCCCTAAAATCATATCAATGGATTTCAGAGTATGGCCCCGTGCTTCATTGGGACAATACCGATAATTTCGCCATCACCCACGGCGCGCCTTACGGCATGAAAAGACCGCCCAAGGAATGGATGACCAGGGATTTGGTTATGATGATGTGGGCCTCGCTCGAACTATACAAGTGCGGAGAATTGGAGTATAAAAACAAAGCCGTTGACTATGCTTCAAAAATCATAAAAAGACAAGTACCGAAAGACCGGGCCGAAGATGGCCTTTACGGTCATTTCTACACCTACGACTCTTATGATTTTACCGAAAAAGCCGATATACACTGCGGTGCATGGAATGCCAATTATAAGGCCTATAACCAAGGCGGACACTTTCCCCATTACTTGATTCCGTTAATAGAGATGATGGATCTATGGGGCGATCACCCGAATGCGGTGAGTTGGAAAGCCTGTGTCGATAGTTTCGCTTTTAACTACTTTCTGCCGGCCACCCATCAAAATCCTTTTAAAATACTACCCGCCGGATACTACAAAAACGAGGGATTATTGAACTGGAGTGGATGGTACCACGGACATAATAAAATTTTCGGCTATGCCGCAGGCCTCGCCATGGAGTTTTATAACCTATATCACGACGATAGGTTTATTGAAATCGCCCTTGGTAATTTACAGTGGATATCGGGACTTCACTCAGGCTTCCATGAAAATACGGAAGACTTTTCGGCAAGTATGATCGTTGGAATAGGAAACCGTTCCAAATCGGATTGGGATGCCATGACCGGCACCATAACCAACGGCTTTGAGGCCGATGGTCAGTTCAAACTTAGCAAACCTAAAAAAGAAACCGATCTACCTACGGTTTTCGGCGATGAAGGCGGAATTCACCACCCTGCCGGCTGGATTAGCGGACTCACTCGTTTGTATTATTACCAGAAAAAATAAGTCCTGAAATAGTTCCGTATGCGATGGCGTGGAAATCGACAGTGCAGACACACCGACCCAACCGGCACAAGCCTGCTGTTCGCTCCGCGTAAATAAAAATGCCTTGCAATAAATTTCCGCTGCGGAAGGCTCAGTACTAGGCTTTGAAGGGCGCGCCCAGGGTAGGGGATGTCCTTTCCAGGCCAACAAACCATTCAAAGGTGAGGAATTTCTTATATTAGTCGCTGTGAGTAGGAGGCATTCATGGGGATATCTAATCATTATCAAATATGTGGTCCACACCGAATACCAAGGGAATACGATAACCAACACCTTAAGCACCGATCTAAAAAGCCTACTCTAATTGCTCTTTAACCGCGTATGAAAAAACTCAAAATTTGGACCATAGCCTTACATTCCTTAATTCTTCTAATTCATAAAAGCCTTATTTCCATAATGTTCATCATCGAGTTTTTCTCTATAGGCAGGGGGTTTTCCATGGGTAATAAGTTTTCGGATGCTTTTTCCCATATCTTACTGATGGCTACAATAACCGCTATTTTAGGCAAGTTACTTATCGTGTTAAGTCTCGTAATTAAAAAGACCATTGCCAAAAATGCAATTGGAATTATAGGTGTGCTTTTACTCTACCTTTCATTTAGATACTTGGCATATCCCAGTCTACCTCATACGGATTTTCATAAATGGGCCTTCTGGTCCGGGCTACCTTTTCTTCTGGTGTCTATATTCTTATTTCACGAACAGTATACCGTGCTAAAAGTAAGCTTCAAAAAGAAAAGCACCTAATTTACCCAGTAAACAGGGCTTAAACCATGTGCCGACATTGCACAAAAACGAAGCGGTTTACAGCAAGTACAAGAAGCCTCGAAACACAGACCCTACGCCCCCTTACGAAGAACTTGTCAAAAACTTCTTAAAAACCTTACGTAAATCCGTAAGGCAAGTATTCGTAAAGATGCTAAATTAGAGGTTTAGAAAAAAGATATAGTTGCGCGAGTGCTATAAGTAGGATAGCATCAATAACTATATCCGATTGTTATCGTTAATTAAACATAGTCATGAAGAAAAACAGTTTGGTATATTGTATTAATCCAAGTCAATATGAAATATTTGACGAAAGAATTAATAAACCAATCTGGCACCGAAAACTGGAGAACGGAAAAGAAACTGGTTCAATGGTTTCCCAAGAAATGGATGAAATTAGTTTCCCTAAAAATCCATTCGAATTTTTTGCTCCAAATAACGTAGGAATGCTTCTTTCTATTAGTCAGCGATACAGAAAATTAGCTAAAGAATTATATGATGAAAAGATAAATCCGAAAAATACCAATCATTCTTTGGTTCAGACCGGTATGGATAAGAAGAAGTTTTTACAGGAAAAATCCATAGTTGCTGCAGATTACATTGAATTAATTTAAATTTCTATTGTATTCGCATATACGGCAATTGAATCTTTTGTAAATCTTAGTATACCAGATGACTACAAATATGAAGCTAAAGTTAAAAACAAGGGCATAACTGAGATTTATGATAAAGTAGCAATTGAAAGATGGGTATCAATGAGTGATAAACTCTCTAATATTCTAACTGATATATATTCAACTTCAAAAATTGAATCTCAAAAATTTTGGAGCAACCTGAAATCTCTCGAAAAGAATAGACATAATATCATTCATCAAAAATCAATAAACCGAACTGAGTTCTATAAAGAATATTTTAAAGAAAGTATTTTCAAGCAAATTGACTGTGCTCAATCTGTATTGCAATTCTTTTACGATACTCACTCAAAAGAAAACAAAACCAATCCTTTATGGCCTTGGACTATTGGAAAGGAAAAAGCATTCCCAACTGCAGGATTCGAATCAGAAAAATTTGAAGTTATAGGGAATCTTTATGAAGGTAAAAAGAAAACAAAAAAACGATAATACTAGTAACCGTTGCACAACCCGTCATCAGGAATAAATTGATAGTTTTTGAATCATTATAAATAATTAAAAACCAATACATTAGATAGTTATATTTTATAAAAAAAAATGACCTAACAAGTAGGTATTGATGGAATTTATGGTTGTGCAACAAGCACAATGGCTATAAGTAATCGCTTGTTCTCGCATCCTTCTGTAAATCCTTGCCACTAGCCCTAACCGAGACTTTCACATAATTATGAAAAAAATACTAGCATACTTCATTCTATTCCACTTCATGACTTCCTGCAATTCTGTTTTTAGTCAACAAATAGAAATCACGAAAGAAGAAAACTCTTCAATAGAAAAATTGTTGATGAGTAAAAGCATTGATTTTATTAAAAAGAATGATTTTCAGAATTGGGACGTTGGATTATATGGTGAAAGCATAGACTCTACAATCACTACAATGTATAAATCATATTATACAATTGATTGGGAAAAAGAAAATGCTATACCAAATGTTTTCTACAATAAAATCCCTTTAAAAGAACCTGCGTTCTTAACAAACAAGAATGATGAATTAAAAATATTTACTGCAACTGTTGGAAACACGCACCCAATAGAAGTCAGAGAATTAGATACTTTTAATAATGATCAAGTAATCAATCTTAAAACAATACTAACTGAAAAATACGGGAAACCAACTTATTACGAAGAAAACACTTACCAAGGAAATGTATATTATTGGGATGTAGAAAATAAAGTTATTAGGCTTAGTATAGAAAATGAATGTCTATGCAAAAATGCCAGATCCTATAGACCAAAAGATTATAATGGAACACCAAAAGGTGGGAGGTTTGGGTTACTCACTGTTTATTATGGAATTAAACCTCAATTTTTTTAAAATATGAAAACAAACGTATTTTTTATAATCTGCTTTATGCTTATTTCTCAATCTGTTTTATCTCAAAACACCTATTGGAAATACGAAAAAACGAAGACAGTACTAGCTACAGCTATAGACATTGAGGCATATATAGACCTATTTACCGAAAACGATTATGCTGAATATAACCCAGAATCTAAAGAGATTATATTGTATATGTATGAAGCAAATATGAAACCTACGAATCTTAAAGAAGAGAATGAAAAATATGAAATACTCCAATATAGCTTTAAAATCAACAATGACCGTTTAAAGATTTTAATAAGAGCCGGAGTTGACGATATTTATTTTATAACTTTCAGAAAAGTGGACATGACCAAAAAAGATTTTAGAAAGAAAATAAAAGAACTAAAAGATTAACTATACACAATAATGGTAAGCGTTCCGCAAGTCCTTGAACAGCGAAAAAAACACCTTCTTTAAGCCCTTTTCAGCGACTTTTTGTTCTTAGGCAGGTCTTTGCTCTGTGGTCGTTGGGCAGCCCAAAAGAGTGAAGAACTGTTGGCGCAGGACCATTTCACATACCCACCCTTACAAAGGACTTGTCAAAAACTTTCTTAAAAACCTTACGTAAATCTGTAAGGCAGGTATTCGTAAAGGTGTTAAATTAGAGGTTTAGAAAAAACATATAGGTTCGCTAGTGCTATACGTAGGATAGCATTAATAATTATATCCGATTGGTTAGCAAAAATTAAAAAATGAATTTCAAAAACAGATATAAAAAAATCATATTTCTAATAACAATATTTATTCTAACTACAGCTTGTAGCCAAACAGAAAAAAAATACCACGAAAATGGAAAACTAAAAGAAATTGGGAAATATAAAGATAACAAAAAGACTGGTATTTGGAATCTATATTATGATAATGGTCAATTAGATAAAACAATTGAATATCTCAATGGAGAAAAAAATGGTGAATGGAAGTCTTATCACTACAATGGTCAATTAGAAACTATAGGAGAGTTTAAAAACGGAAAAGAAAATGGTGAGTGGAATTCTTTTTATTCGTCGGGTCAACTAAAAGAAATTAGACAATACAAAGATGGAATATGGTTTGGAGAATGGAAATCTTATCACAGTAATGGGCAATTAGAAGTTATTGGAAGTATTGAAAACTCAAAGGAAATTGGAGAATGGAAATGGTACGATTACAATGGGGAATTAGAATTAATCGGAACGTTTAAAGAAGGTAAGGAAATTGGAGAATGGAAATCATATTACGGTTTTAATGAATCACAGTTAAAAAACATTGGCAAATACAGTAACGGAGAAAAAATAGGTAAATGGGAAACTTATTATATAACAGGTGAACTTTGGTCAATAACTAATTATGAAAATGGAAAAAAGTCTGGAGAGTATAAATCATTCTCACAGAATGGAGAAATAGTGGAATATGGACAATTCAAAAAAGGAAAAAAAATAGGAGAATGGAAATTCTATGATGAGGAAATTGAGAGCTACTTTGAGGGTAAATATAATGAAAATGGGCAAAAGATAGGAAAAGGTATATACTACTACCCTAGTAATAGAAAAATTAAAGCAGTAGGTTTTTATGAAAAAGGAAATAAAATTGGTGAATGGAAATATTATTTAAAAAATGGTAAGCTTGATAGAATTGAAAATAGAGAATAATAACATTTGCCAACAAAAGTAACCATTGCTCAAGCCATTGATAAGCCAAAAAACGAATTCATATAAGCCCCTTGAAGGGGCTTTTTGTTTTTAGGCCGGTCTTTGCACGTTGGTCGTTGGGCAGCCCAGAAGAGCGAAGAACAGTTGGCGCAGGACCTTTTCGGTTCTTTTCAAGGAACCAAATGCCCCCAAAACAGGGAAACCTTCAAAGCGACCCGGTTTTTCCGAAGCGCCACCTAAAAATTTATCTTGGTTCCTGAAGTAACTTAAAAAACGACAAAGGCCTTTCTGTATCATCAGAGCGCCTTTGTCGTTTAATTGAAATTGTTATTGTGTTTATTGGACAATAAGTTTTGTACTCTGACCATTCGAATTGATAAAGTACATTCCTTTAGCAAATCCTTCTAGTGATATTTTCTGATTTTCGGAAACCACACTTACTTTTTTCACTACTTGACCTGCACTATTATAGATGATTATACTACTTCCAATTTCACTATTGGGAACAGTCACAAAATCATCTGTTTTTGCGGGGTTAGGATATAAAAATTCCGTAGTTTCCACAGGATCTTCCAATGTTAATCCTTTTGCCGCTAACAAATTAGCGCTGTTGCTCGTAACTTTTCTAATCCAGATTCTTGTAATGGACCACACATCCCCGCCATTACCAACTGAAAATCGCAAATCTAGTTTTCCGTCGTTGACATTTACGTCAAACGACCTACTAACATATTGCCCGGCATTGGTGTTTATGTTTGTTAATTTATTTTGCCCTTCGGCCGCGACGTTCATATTTTTTCGGGCATAGGTGTCCCCAAAAGTGATCAATACGTTATAAGTGCCATTGGATAGGTCTTGAGTGAAGAACCTAGTTTGTGAACTAAAATTAATATCACGGTTTATATTGTTCCTTCCGTTAGAAGCCCCACGATCTCTTGATCCGATGTCATTGGTGTTCGCCCATCCAAAATTACCAGCCCTAGTGGTGTTGGAAACCCGTGTATACCCTGGCCATACTGCCGAGGTGTCCGTTCCTAAATCATATTGAAATTCAGTGGCACCGTCGTTACCGTTGTTTCCACCTCCACTTACCGCAACAGGCTTGTACACACGTATCCAATCGACCCAGAAGATATTTTTGCTATCATCGGCCAGTTCTTCTTGAGTAGCCGCAGGCCTCCAATCTGTTTGATTTTCACAATCAATAATAATATTTGTTGCCTGATTCAACCCTGTTCCGCCGAGATGATTATTAGGATCAATTTCGGCTCTTGTGACCGTTCTAACCTTTACCCCGTCAATATAATATTCCAATGTAAATGGATCTTTCCAATAACATCCATAACGGTGATATGCTGAACGCCATGGTGTACCTCCGTTGTAATACCATGTAGCGTCTCCCATAGGCTGATAATCCGTAAAGGGGTTACGAATAAATGTATGGTGGCTCAAATGCATTCTTTGGGCGAACCAAGTCCCCCCCCGATCACTGCCATAGCCTTCCATAATATCAATTTCCTGAGTCTCGTCGTCAGTCAAGGTCCAGAAAGCATTTGCTAGTACCTGGTCCATTATCTTGGCCTTAATTTCCATATACACCGGGTACTGGATCTTATTTTTGGAGGTGATAATTCCGTTGTAAGATTTTCCATTCCCTGCTGGTTGTGCCTGAATTGCCAATTGAGAACCATTGGTCCATGCCTGCGGCGCATTAAAAATTGTTGATCCAGGACCAGTCCATCCATTGATATAGGAAGGTTTCCATTTACTAGTAAAGGCAGTAGGCCTATTTCCTTCACTACTTGTGTAATTAAAACTATCCGAAACATTATCCTGTAATTGCCAAGTCATACCATTTCCGGGATTGGCAGGTACAGGAATTCCGTTCCAGTCCTGTGCAGCGATAGAGCCACACAAAAGAAAAATAAAATACAGTAAAAGATAATTTTTTTTCATGATAATGTAATTTTAGGGGTTAATAAAAATGTATTCAACAAACAAACAGATGAATCATCGCCAAATATACAATGCCGTGTCTGTTTTCTAGGTTTTACCAACTCGACAAAAACTGAACAAAGATGTTTTTTGTGTTAAATTTTCCTACAATATTAGTAAAGAATAATCCTATTAATACAGTAGGCTTTTGAAGCTATTTTATCAATACTACACCCTAATAGGCTAGGGCTTCATAGACGCCTGTAGAGAAGTGTCAAATATGGGAAGGTATCCGAACCCGCCAAATGAAGGACTGGAAATGTCCCTGCTATTGGCCGAGTATTTTGAATATTACAATAAGGAAAGAAAATATGAATCCATAGCTTATCATAGACCGATGGACATGTTTGGAAAAGTAGCATCAATTAACCGAGATATGTATAAAGGCTATCCTACTTATTGGGGAATGAACATAGAGCGAACTATACACGAAACCTATTCTTCGATTTTAATGAGGTTGGTGTACTTTTTTATTGTTTTGTCAACGGTTTTATCCTTCAGCTTTATTTTTTTATAGGTATTGTTCTTTATGGCAGCAGGAAAGCCCCTGTTCTCTATAATATAGTCCAACACATCTTCTTTATCTTCGGGGCTAAGGAGACGTTTCTTTTTTTCCTGACCATCAACGATTAAGTTTTCTCCTTTGAAAGTAAATTCTGCGTTTTCAAATTTCCTGATCTCATCGCTAGTTACATTATAGGCAATGATAAAATCGTTATATGCGTGAAGGGTTTCAGCTTCAAGTATGCTATGCAGTATTTTGGACTGACCATCCTTGGTTTTGATACCTAATTTTAAGGAGGTGGGTTTCTTTACATCTACTTGAAAAGTTTCATAACTATGCGAATAATTTTCCATTGCTTGCTGGGGATCATCGTCCAAGGCATACCATTGCTTGTTCAATTGCAGTAAGGGTTTACTTGGAGAATCGTAATTATAATACTGAATGCGAATGGTGTCTTTTAGGGTATCGTCCTTTCTGCCATACACTGCAAAGGCCTGCTTTTGTTCTTTGGGCACTTGTAGTTTCAAGGATCCCTTTTTTAAATGATAGGCTCCGTACATAACCAGGTCCATACTGCCCACACTTAGTGAGAAGAAAAACTGGTGGGTGTCTAAAAAGACTATGGAACTTGCCATTTCAAAACCGCCCATGTTATACCCGCCTTCCACCGTATCGGAACCTTTTGAAAAGGCTTGTAAGCGCTCTTGTTCTTCACTGTCTACCACTACATTTTCCCTAATCCGTACCCCATTTTTATAAGCACGGTATTCATCATTGAACAAGACTATACCTTCAAATGGTTTTCCGTCTTTATAGGTTGCCTCTGCAAGTACTTCCCCGTCATAATAAAAAGCGGCATAGGCCCCTTCTTTTATTCCCGCTTTTGCATGGTAATACCCTATGGTCATATCCCTGGCTACATTGTAGAATCTTTGTTGGCCTTCTTCCTTGCCATCCTTTAAATTCACAATAATGGGGATTTTAGACCAACCGGTAAATTGTCTTTTTTCAACAAAAGTCCCGTCCTGTTTTAGGCCTTCTTTATAAAATCCTTCGGCAATTTTCTTTCCCTTGTTCCATACCGTTTCCTTTCCATTTTTGGTCCCCTTGGTATAGGTTGTGATATAGGTCAGGTTATCCTCATCTTCCGTCTCAAAAGTACCTTCGTAAGGTTCGTTATCTTTGTAGATGCCGGAATAAATTACGTCGCCATTATTGTCATACCTCGTATAGGGGCCGTTAAATCCCCCATGTTCAATTTTTGTAATGGATTTTATACCTTTTACGTATCCACACCGATTTCCTTTGAAAAAGCTTATGGCCGCGCCATCCAAAACTTTTTCATCCATACAGTTGTTTTTTTGGATTACCCTTCCGGATTTGTCGTAAAAGATCTCTGTGTTTTCATCATAACAACCCTTATCGGGGCAAATACGTTCATAGGCCAGTATTTTAGTGTTTTCATAATACAATTGCTCTGCTATTATACGCCCCTCTTTATACTGTATAAAACATTTACTAATCCCTTCGTTTGCCCTGCCATCTTTATAGTGCAATGTGGTCAGTAATTTACCTTCCTTGTCATAGGATTTGGAGGATTGCCATTCGCCATCCAAAACTTCGGCATCACTTTTTACGGCACCATTTTCATAATAAGAGGTGATCGCTCCGTTCTCTTTCTTATTTTTATAGGTAATCGTTGTTTTTTTATGACCATTGGGATAATACCACACTACGGTACCGTCGTAATAAGTATTGGCGCCCAAAGGTGCCGCTTCCGTAGCGTCCATCCTTAGCTCCCATCCCTCAAATTGCAGGGTGCCATCGATATAATAGTCTTTTACCAAATATTTATTCCCGTCTTGCTTTAACGGCAAGGGCCTGTAAAAACTGGCATTTGATTTTGTGGTTTCGCCCCAATTGTGATCGTAATAAATGGTGTCATTTTGGGCGTTTATTTCGGTTTGAAAGAATAGGGTAAAAACTAAAAGGCAAAGGGTGTAGTATTTTGTGTTCATGATTTTATTTTAATTAGGCGGAAATGGCACCGCACATAGCAAATTTAGGCGTTAATAGATAGGGGACACGGTAAAGACGGGTAGGGGGGATAGGTAGGCTTGGTTCCCTTTTCCAAAGCTAAAAAAGCGGGTGGAATCGAGAAATTATTCGCCCCATTAGGGCAAGTGTCGCCCCCTTGGCAATTTATGTTTTTACTAAACTTGATGGCAATATGTGAAATAGGATTTTTCTTTTAATCTTATAATTAATTTACTAGCCTAAACCAACCCTTAAATTTTAGTGGAAAAAAATATGTTCACCCCGAATCCCATAAGGCCTATGCTTCAATTCAAGCTTAGCTACGCACTATTGGGGATATGGGCACAGAACGGATATAACATTTACAAAAAAAAACAAGGATTACTTTATGAGGCTATAAACGGTAATTTGTTTAAAATATTTTCAGGGAAAATGAACCCCGTCCCCATGTTGATGAAGATGACACCTATACAAGTACCCCTTAAAACCGAACCTGCCCTTGCCAAACTATTGGGCATCACGGAAAATCAATGCCAAGCCTTGTTTTAACTAAAATCCGAGGCCCCATTAAGGGAGCAACGCCACCAGAGATCCAAATAAAGTCAATTCGCCGTTATTTTCAACTTGCACATTTATGGTGTTAGGGCCAAAACTATTTGAAATGTATTGTGAACGTCGTTCCTACATTAACCTTGCTAGATGCAGAGATAACGCCGCCCATGGCTTCAATCTGCGTTCTTGTCAAAAATAAACCTACACCTTTTGCATCAGGATGTCTGTGAAAAACCTTATTCAATCCAAACAATTTATGCCCGTGTTGCTCTAAATCAATACCGAGTCCATTGTCATGGAACTTAAGTATGGTTTTTTCGTTTTCAATCTCTGTGGTAATACGTATTTCCGGTAAGCGGTCTTCCGATTTATATTTGATCGCATTTCCGACCAAATTGAGGAAAATGCTTTCCATGTAAATTCTATTATAGGGAATGGTAGAAACCTTGGAAAAGTCGCTCTTGATGATGACACCGGACTTTAATATTGCCCCACTAAGAATTTCTTTGGTATCTAATAGCACATCGGCCAAATTGATCTCTTCAAGGTCTTCCCCTGAATCACTGATCTTTGTTTTTAATGCATCGACCAAGGTATTAAGCGTTAAGGTCAGATGTTGAACAACTATTTTAAACTTGCTAAATATATCAATACGGTCTACTTCATTTTCCGACTGATCATATATTTGAAGTAAGGCATTAAGGTTGGCCACTGGGGCCCTTAAATTATGAGAGGTTATATGGGTGAAATCTGCAAGCTGCTTGTTTTGTGCGGACAGCGTTTGAGCTACGAGTTCTAAATTATTTTTTGCGTCATTAATTTTTTGTTCGGCTAATTTCTGTTTAGTAATATCACGTATAGCAGCGGAAACCAACAAACCCTCTTCTGTGTGAAGAGGACTCAAACTTATTTGAATGGGTACTTCTTTCCCATTTTTTTTTAATGCGAACAACTCTCTGCCATCGCCCATTTCTCGTGATATCGGGGAATGGAAAAAACGATTTCGGTGGTTGGAATGTTTATGATAAAATCTAGCGGGTATTAAGATTTCTACCGGTTTATTAACTAACTCTTCTGGTGTATATCCAAATAATTTTTCCGATTGTTTATTGATCAACTGTATAACTCCTTTATCATTTACGATAACCATGGCGTCAGGAGCAGATTCTAGAAGCCCTCTGAACTTCCTTTCCTCCATTTTAATTTCAGTAACATCTTGGCAAGTGCCGATCATTTCTATAATCTGGCCTTTTTCGTTTGTAAAAACTTCCCCAAAAAGTTGAATTGTTTTGACCTTGCCCGAGGTTGTTATTATACGATGCGTAAAGCTCTCCCACTTTTTGTCGTTTTCTACGTTCTCAAAATGTTGATCGACAATTTTTATATCCTTAGGATGGACAAACCTATAATACGAGTCAAAATTAAGGTCGGATATGTCTTCGTCAAGCTCTAAAATTTTATAGAAATTTTGTGACCATTTCACCTTATCGGCAACTGTATCCCATTTCCAACTGGCCATCATTGAAATCTGTTCCGCAAAATTCAAAAGCTGATTTTTTTTCAGTAATTCATTCTCAACGTACTTTATTTCAGAAATATCTTTTGAGATTGCAATAAACCCTTCATTTTCATTGTCGCGATTTTTTATACCCGTTATTGTAGAGATGACGTAAACCGGCGAACCATCTTTTTTATAATACGTCCATTCACGAGTGTCGTTTAACTCTATTTTATGAAAATTTACATAATGATCAAAGGTGGCCGGGTCTCTTCCGTTAAGTTCTGCTATGTCATTTCTAAATTTTATTATTTCTTCCTCGCCAATATATAATCTAGGCTTTTCTTTTCCTACCATTTCAGCCGCAGAATACCCCAATAAAGCCTCGGCACCCTGGTTAAAACGTTTAATAACACCCTTCTTATCCGTTGATACGATCATAATCGATTTAGAATCGAATATAGCCTGCAATTCAGAATGGGCCTTATTTAATTGTTGTTCGGCAAATTTTGTTTTATCAATGTCTTGTATTATTCCAAAAAGCCTAGATGGTTTTCCATTCGAGTATTCTGCCCTTCCAACCACCCTAGTCCAACAGACATTACCTTTGGCTGTAATAATTTCTAATTCTAAATTAAAATGAGTGCCGTCAGCCTCAGCATTATCAAACGCATTTAGTAATTTATCCCTACTTTCTCCTTCTTTGAAAAAGTTAATTCCATTATCAAAAACGGGGATAAAGTCTTCTGAAACCTCGTGTATTTCACGAGTTATTTTATTCCAATACACCACTTTTGTTATAAGATTCAACTCCCAAGCCCCTATTCTCGCAATTTCATTTGTTTTTTCAAATATGTCATCAATTCTGGCTTTTTCCAGCTCTTTTTCCTTTCGACGTGTAATATCGCCAGTATGCATTAAAATTCCGCCAATTTTGTCCTCTGATATAAACCAAGGGCGAACATCCCAATAGATCCATTGTATGGAACCATTTTTACGCTTAAAAGCCGTTTCTTCACAAATATCCGTAGCTCCGTTTAGGCATCTCTTGTGCATAGCTTTCCAATCATCACCTATTTCAGGAAAAATTTCATAGTGCGAACGGCCTATTATTTCAATTCCTTCCAGGCCATAATCTTTTATCCATGATCGAGATGCTGCAATGTAGCGCATGTCATTATCGACCATAGCCATTGCGGTAGAAGCCTGGTCAATGAACATTTTCTGATACTCTTTCTGTGACTTCGAATCGTTTTTAGCTACACCCAATGATTCTAATTTTATAGAAATTTTATTTAAGGTAATGAAAATTAGTGATGTAGAATAGAATAGTTGGCTTGAGTAGCTGTTTTTACCTAATAAAAAAAATCTTACAACATTTAAACGAATTATCGTAATAATAAACTGTTTTTTTTATATAACCCAATAGTCTTGACATTGTATGGGGTAGTAGATCGAATAGACGTATTTACGAACATGGGGCTTTTGGGTTTTCTTAAGCCTACGGTAATCGATTCCGTCAAATCTGCACACCGGTAAATACATTGTCCTGATCAAATATTATCGTGGGTGCCGAATATCATCATAGGCCGTTCCGTAATTATTATTAAATTCCCGCAGGAATTTCGAAATGATTTTATGCAAATGGACTTCACGCAAAGCGTAAAAAATGAATATAGCTACATTTGAGGCGAATTGCACCCAACCTACTTGCGGACATAAATTTGACGCCCCGTTATTATCGAATTTCAGCTATGGGGAATATATTTATAGTTCAAACGACGGTATGGAAATTAAATATTTTTGTGGTTTAAAAAGTGAAGCCTGGAAGCTTATTGGAGAAATAATATCCGAAGCGGATGAAAAAGATAAAACACTAAAAATTGGTCCTACTATTCAAAGGTTAATCGGACTTGTTGCAGACAGGAAAAATCCTGATTCCTATTTCACTCAAGATATCTATTGTCCAAAATGTCGCTCAAAAGTTTTCACTATCGATTCTGATAAAAAAACAGGAATTAACGATTACCTAACTTTGACATTTGAAAATTTCATGAATTTACCTGAGCTTAAACGAAAATATTTAATAGAGAGCTTGATAATGGAACAATAAATTCAAAGAACCTCGGGTTAATTAAACCTACAAACAAAAGCTTTCGCTATGGGAATATTAGATAACCTCTTTGGAGGAAAGAAACAGAAAGGGAAACCTGAAATTGATTCTTCCACATTCAAAGTAATTGAAAAAACCGATTACAACAGTTTTAAGGAAGCTGTTGAACAAAATGCTGGACTTTCCTTTGAAAAACAAATGATTTTCGGGGATGTAATCGGTTCAAAAGCTTGGGAGCTTGATATGGGAGAGGGAAAAATCATATTCGATTCCTTAGAGTTTCCTATTCAAATAATAGGCTCACTATCTTTTAATGACAACTCTTGGATGTGGGCCTGGGCGAATACGCAAAGTGGAATGCCTGAAAACCTGTTAATTCAATCCAACCAACTGAAAGCCATAGGGGAAGAGAAGCATATTGAAGAATTGACCGATCCTCATTTTAATGTGGAGGAAGGTTTTGAACACAAAATAGGAATGATGGTTTGTGGCTTGTTTGGCTCTAAAAGCTATTACTGTGCCAATTACGGGCAAGGAACCCTCGTTGTAACCATAGATGACGATAAAATACCCGGCATTGACAAAAACCACTTTGAAAAAATAATGACTTGTTTCCCACAATTAATAAGTGGAGTAGAATTAAACCATAAAAATGCTTTCATGAATTATCTGATCGACCGAGACTTTCAATTGGTTATTTCAGAAGATAAGGTTGAAGGATTGAGAAATGGTAAAGTCGTTGTAGCGGAATTTGACGAATTGAACCGGCTGAAGTCCTTGAAAGGGAAAATATAAAATAATTAGGAACAACAGGTATCAGATACACCTTCCTTTGGTCTGTCCCTCGATATCATCATAGGTCTACATACATTGAAAAAACATATACTGAGCATATACCCGCTGATTTTTGCGGTCCTGTTTCTGATTTCTTGCAATGCGGAAAAGAAAGAAATACCAACTACCGAAAAAGATTGGGATCAAGTCATACACTTAAGCGATCTATACTCCGAAGAACAAATTGACCAATATTTTACAGAGGTCAAATCCGATTTTAAAAAGTTTGTTGAAGATGATGGAATAATTACTTACGAGTTACAACAAGAACAAATAGCAAATAAAAGTGTCTTAGGATTATATAATAAAACCACAGCCTTTCCTCTAGATGTAGAAGAAAATCTATTTATGGGTTTTGTAATGGACCAAACCGTAGAATTATTAGATTCTAAGGAATTAGATTACACTAAAGTCGAAAACATTACCATAAATTCAACAAATTATGTGACGTATGAAGTTTTTTCGGATAATCGCAAATTTGGTTACTTTATATTATTTCACAAAAAGAATAAAATGTTCTCCGTAAATCTATTTGCCCTTCCTTTTATAGAACCTGATTTTGAACGGTTGAATAAAAAAATAGATGATATGGAGAAAAGTATAAACCGATAAGCGCCCTTTGTTAACGCTTAGCTATTGCACGACTTACGTGAGCATCCCATGTATGGGAGCATATGTAAATGGCCTCAATAAATTACCCCACTTCGGCAGGCTCAGTGCAAGGCTTTGAAGGGGCAAGCGCAGGCCGAAAAAAAGGAAAAGAATTTCACCATGTGCGTGGCGGAGAGCAAGAGGAGGTTTGTCACCCATCGTTAAGAGCTCATCCCTTGGCACCATTAATAACAGAAATGTGGATATAAAAAAAGTAGTTCAAAATGTATACGACAAAGTAAAGGGTATTGATGATAAGGGAAATTTAGCATCGTATATCCCTGAATTAGGAAATGTAAATCCCGATTTTTTCGGGGTGCATATTTCAACCATAGACCATTTAAATTTTGGCGTAGGAAATAGTTCCGATAAATTTTCTATACAAAGTATCGTCAAGGTGCTTTCGTTAATTATGGCATATCGTCTATTGGGCGAAGAACTATGGAATAGGGTAAAGGTGGAGCCCTCCGGAACCGCTTTTAATTCCCTTATCCAACTTGAAGTCGAAAATGGAATCCCTAGAAACCCATTTATCAACGCTGGAGCTCTTGTCATTGCAGACATACTCATAAGTAATTTAAGATATCCCAAGGAAGATTTTTTGAACTTTGTAAAAAAACTTTCAAACAGTAAGGAGATTCGTTATTCCGAAAGAATAGCGACTTCCGAAAAAAATGTAGGCTACCGCAATGCCGCCTTATGTAATTTAATAAAGTCGTTCGGGAACATTGAAAACAATCCCTCAGAAGTTCTTGACTTCTATTTTAACCTTTGTTCACTCGAAATGAGTTGCGAAGACCTTTCGAATCTATTCTTGTTTTTAGCCAATGACGGCTTTACTTTAGGCGATAAGCAACAAATACTTACAAGAAGCCAAACCAAAAGGATAAATGCCCTAATGCAAACCTGCGGCTTCTATGATGAATCTGGGGAATTTGCTTTCAAGGTAGGACTTCCGGGCAAAAGCGGTGTTGGTGGAGGAATTGTAGCGGTGCACCCAAAACAATATGCCATAGCCGTTTGGAGTCCCAAATTAAACGAAAAGGGGAATTCATATAAAGGAGTGAGATTCCTTGAAGAGTTTACAACAGAAACCGAATTATCAATATTTTAAGAGACCGAAGCCATACCAAGAGGTAAAACCAAGGGTAGGTAAGCAACCTTGATTTCCTATAAAAAAACGGCATATACCCCTTTCGATACGTGTACAAGTAAGGCCTCCTCAAACATTTATGGGACCGGAAAAAGGAAAAAATTACAAGCGTTGATTTTCAACCCTCTCTAGCTCGAGCAGTATGCTTGTGCTATCAATTCCTACCCGCAGGGCTGGGGATGTTCTCCCGGAACCAAGCCATCAATGGTCCTATCCGATTATTGGCCAATGGAGACAAAAAACGCGTCGGCAAAGAATGAAGAAGCGAATCAAACCCCATAAAAATTTGCTTATCCATATACCGTAGAGTATATTAGCAATATGATACGATCGGAAAAAACCAGGCAATTAATCATTGAGAAAACCGCTTCCATATTCAATAAAAAGGGATATACAGGAACGTATTTGTCCGATTTAACCAAGGCTACCGGGTTAACAAAGGGTAGTATTTACGGTAATTTTAAAGATAAAAACGAGGTTGCACTAGAGGCTTTTCGGTACAATTATAAATTTCAGACGAGACAAATACTAGATAAAATTGAAAAGGAAAACAAGGCGATAGATAAATTAATCGCTTTCTTGAACCATTACAAAACATCCTTTAAACCCATTTTTAAAAACGGTGGCTGTGCCATATTGAATACGGCTGTAGATTCAGATGATGGAAATGATCTATTGAATAAGGAAGTCGTAAAAACCATTCACAATTGGCACCACAAGGTCACTTCAATTTTAGAAGACGGGGTCAATAGTAAGGAACTTAAAGAAATAGACGTCAACCAATTTTCCTACCGAATGATTTCTATGATCGAGGGTAGCATCTTACTGGCCAAAACACTGAACAAACCAGAAATTTTATTAAACAATATAGCCTATCTAGAAACAGAAATTCTTCAATTAAAACAAGAGTAAAAAAAATTTAACCCACTATATACCTTACGGTATATGAAAAAAAAGACAATTATGAAAAGAGTAGTAGTAACAGGATTGGGAGCAATTACGCCGATTGGCAAAAACGTAAAGGAGTATTGGGATAATTTATTGAAAGGGGTTTCAGGGGCGAACAAGATAACGCGTTTTGATGCGAACAAATTCAAAACCCAATTTGCTTGTGAAATAAAGGATTATGATGCTTTGGACTATTTTGACCGCAAGGAAGCAAGAAAACTCGATAGGTTTAGTCAATACGGACTAATCGCGTCAGAAGAGGCTATCAAAGATGCTGAACTGGAATTTTCAAAATTGGACACGAATAGAATTGGTGTGATATTCTCAAGTGGAATCGGTGGCTTTGAAACTTTTGAAAAGGAAATAATCGATTATACCAATAACCATTTCAACCCTCGTTTTAATCCTTTTTTTATAACCAAAATAATTTCCAATGGTTTATCGGGAACCATTTCAATCAATAACGGATTAAGAGGTGTAAACTATTGTCCGGTAACGGCCTGTGCTTCATCAACTCAAAGTATAATTCAAGCTTTTAACTATATCCGATTAGAAAAGGCGGATATCATTATCGCAGGTGGCTCGGAAGCTCCAATTACAGAAGCTTCAATTGGGGGGTTCAATGCAATGAAAGCCATGTCTACGAATAATGAAGACTATAGTTCCGCCTCAAAACCATTTGATAAAAAGAGAGATGGCTTTGTTGTTGGTGAAGGAGCTGGAGCTTTAATCATAGAGAGCTTGGATTCCGCGATAAGGAGAAATGCCAAAATTTACGCCGAAGTTGTCGGAGGCGGGGAAAGTTCAGATGCCTATCATATTACCGGCACACACCCTGAAGGACTTGGAGGGTATTTAGCCATGCAAAACGGAATAAGCGAAGCGAATATTACGCCCAAAGAAATTGATTATATAAATGCGCACGCCACATCTACAGGCTTAGGAGACTTGTCTGAAATTAAAGCGATCGAAAAGCTATTTGATTCGAATCTAGATAGAATCCAAATTAGTGCGACTAAATCCATGACAGGACATTTATTAGGGGGAACAGGTGCCATAGAAGCGATATCAACTTGTTTATCGGTAAAAACAGCTATGATTCCCCCAACGATAAACACCACCGAAGTAGATGAAAAAATATCAAAAAAACTGAATTTATCCCTCGGTAAAAAGACCTCTAAAGATATTAATTACGCCCTGAGCAACAGTTTTGGATTTGGAGGACATTGTGCCGCCCTTATACTAAAAAAATATGTTGGCTAACCATACATAAAAATGCCCCCCACTTCGGCAGGCTCAGTGCAAGGCACTAAAGGGCGCCCCTAGGGTGGGGGATGCTTCCTAGGCCAATACACCGAACTCCAATATAGGTAATTTCCCATCTTAGTCCTTGTAGGCTGTGTCGCATCGACACCCATCTATTGGTTGGTCACACGGTATATAAAGTCATAGTTCCCTAACGGATGCCTGGCCTTATATGTCCCTCAATAACAAAGCAAACCAACCTATATCCGCTTTGTCTTATTTAGTCCTTATTGGTGCAATAATCCTTTCTACAAATTCGTTCTTTGGGATCATAAGCAATAACCTGACGAAACCATAAAAAGAATACCTAAAAAATTAAAAACGTGTTACCCCAATCCCTTATAAAAACCTGGTAAACCCCATACCGTCCCTTGAAAGGACTTGTCCGAAGAGCAGGGAATATCTTCCCTAGATCCACGCATCATCTAAACATCAGGGATTTATTATGTTAATCGCTATAAGGGGAAACGATATCAACCCCAATGGTATGTAACAGTTGGCCATCATTAAAAAAACGCAATGAATATAGATAACAGATCATCTCAATTTTGGAATTGGTTCAATAGCAACAAAGCGAAATACGAGTATACTTTGGCCAATTTGAATTCACTACATCAAGGCGAAATTGATGAAGCAATGAATGTTTTTGAAGAAAAATTGCACGTATACAATGAAAACATTTGGTTTAGAATGGGGGGAGAAAAACCATATGAACTATTAATAACGGCTGAAGGGAATGTAGAACAATTTGATGCTGTAATCGACCTGGTAAATAGCGCTCATACGATAGAAAACTGGAAAATCATACCCTTTATACAAGCTCGGGATATTTCTAAGTTTAACTACAGGCTTGACGATTTTGAACTTACCGAAAAAGATGTCTTTTTTACCTATACAGAAAATCTAAGTGGTGAAAATGGCTATTATTTGGAAACCATGTTCTACGTAACCGATGACAAATTTATCAATGATGATTCTTTTAAATCTTCTATCATTAGAATTGCAGAGACGGCACTTGGCGAATACGATTTTGCCAAAATCATTGGTTTTATAGATGTTGAAAAAGTCTCCAATACATACTCCGAACACAAAAGCGAAATGCTACCCATATATAAGTTAAAAGACATTTCAGAAAGTATTAAAAATAAACTACGGGAATAACAAGCATAGCTAGCAAAGGTAAATCAAGTCTTCAGCTGGAGCGAGCGTCCCGCACCCATTTCGAAGGAGGGGCAAGGTGGAAGATACGCCCGCCATGGTACGCACCCCACTTATCACATCAATCGGATTCGAGGGGTGGTTTTACGTAAGTTCCTTTTTTCCAGTTGAAAAACCTAGGGTATAGCGATGGTGATTTCCAAAAAAAAATATAATTTACGATAGAAACGCCCTTTGTTATGATTAGAAGAACATCAGGAAAGTTTGCGCAAAACTACGAAGCAAAAAAGTACGCCCGACCAAAGTCCGCCACCGACAAACCCGATAAGGCAGCCGACCCTTCGGCCGAGTTTAGGCTTCTGCAGGCTTCCTACCTGAACGAGCTTGTAGAAGCTGCCGAATACAAGGTAGTTACAAAAAAGAAGAAGAAATTGTTTTGGACGGTTAAAGAAGAAGTTGTTGTCGATAATTATAAAGACTTCTTAAAATCGAAAACAAGCTTGGTCGGCGCATTGAACGATCGAGCCTTTTTAATGTTCGATGACCTTCAAAATTTTCTAAAGCAAAAAGGAATACACATAACGAATAGTTTGACCGAAGAGGCCCGGCAAAAATTTAGGACACGGGACGAACATCCTATTTTGATCAATTACCAAACCGCCAAGAAGCTCGCAGAGCAATTAAAACACCTGAATATAACGGACGAAGACCTGCGCAAGGCCGATACCGACAACTTGCATCAATTAAATGAAAGCCTTTTCGAAAAGCAGCGTTCGGAAGTAAAGATGTTTGAACAGGCAGTCAACGAAATCGAGAAAGACGCCATCTTATTGGTTAGGATTAGGGATTAATGTGCCCTTCTTCCCAACTAACACGAATGTACCATTTAAAAAACCGTCCAAAACACCCCCCTCCTGGAGGAGCCCGTAAGGCGGGGGATGCTACCCTTAACGTTTGTACTTCCTAAAATGCTTCTATTATGGAGTCAGAGACACGGTATTCCTTCCCATCTATATAATAATTGCCCTCACTGAAACGTTGGCTATAATCCAATCATTTATAAAAACCGTACATGAAAGCCATTGCCCAGGCCTTTTGCGCCTTATTGATCTTGACCGCTTGTTCCGAAGATGCCATTGAAGATCCCCTTCCCACCTTACCCTCTGCAGAAAACGAACTTCAAGGCCCCATTGCAAAACCCTTGGACGGCTATGGGAGCGATGGTACCTATACGGTGGCAAAGACCACATTTGAAAGTCCTATCTACGAAGGGAAAAATGTAGAAATATTCTATCCCCAAGAAGCCACTGAAGCTTTACCCACCATCTTCTATTCGCATCCTTACGGAGGTGAGGAAAGTGAATATAACATCGGACTGTATGAGTTTATAGCCAAAAAGGGATATGCCGTGGTCTTCGCGCCCTATCCCACGACCGGGGTATCGGTCGACGAACGCTACGATACCTTATGGGAAAGTTTTAAAAAGGCCGCAACCGATTATCCCGATATTATCGATACGGAAAAAGTCGGTTTTATGGGACACTCCTTCGGCGGCGGGGCATCATTTAGCCTGGCCTACAAAGGTTTTGTAGAAGAGGGCTGGGGCGAAAACGGCAGGTTTATTTTTGCCATGGCCCAATGGTTTTCCTACCAATTGTCCGATACCCAGTTAGACCATTTTCCATCGAACACAAAACTCATCACACAAGTCTATGACGATGATGTCACCAACGACCATAGAATGGCCATTGATATTTTTAAGAACATCAACATAGCCGATGCGGAAAAGGACTTTATCTTGATCAAAAGCAGTGTTTTGAACGACTATACCTATTCGGCCGAACACAATCTGCCCAATACGAAGTCGGCCTACGATGCCTATGATTATTATGGGATTTACAGACTCTTAGATGCCATGATCGATTATAGCTTTAACGGAAACCTTGAAGGAAAGAAGGTCGCCTTGGGCAACGGCTCCCTAGAGCAAATAAGCATGCCCAGTTACGATGGGCAGGCACTGGAACCCTTGGTCGTAACCGATGATCCCTCACCAAATTACCCACAGTCAAAATATTTGTTTAAATGCGCCTCATTGAAAAACCCAAGGAGCGCCCATTGTGAATAAGGGTGGGGCAGGACCTGAGTGGGACCGATCGTGTCCAACACGTTCTATTTATTTTAAGATATAGATAAAGGCCCCATTCCGGGGCTTTTTACTCGAATAACCTCCCCTTCACTATACTCCGGATTTTAAATTGAAAATGGCTAGGATCCCACAATTTATTTAACTTGTGCCCATAACCCTACGAAGAAAACCGACGGAATACCTAAGACGTTTAATCGCGTGGGCGCATATACCAAAAGCCAAGATAGATGAAAACCAGCCTAAGCAAAATCCTACTATTCATTAGCCTATTCCTTTCCCTAGGCACATATGGCCAAGACCCCATTTTTACGGAATACAAGGTCAAGGAATTTTCGTTTCAAGGACATGAGGCCAAAATAGTCTTTCCCAACACAGGAAACGCCAACCGTTATTGGATTTGGAGAGCAAGGTTCTGGGGCCATGAACCGCAAGTCGACAAAGCCCTTTTGGAAAAAGGTTTTCACGTGGTATATGTTGATGTGTCCGATCTATTTGGGAGCAAGACGGCCGTGGACCTGTGGAACGACTTCTATACGTTTTGCACTTCGGAATACGGACTCCATAAAAAAGTGGTTTTAGAGGGAATGAGCCGAGGGGGACTGATCGTCTATAATTGGGCCTCACAAAACACCGACAAGGTATTCGCCATTTATGCCGACGCCCCGGTCTGCGATATTAAAAGCTGGCCAGGAGGCATGTTTAGCGGAGAGGGGAGTCCCCAAGCCTGGAAACGCTGCCTGGAAGCCTATGGCCTAGATGCCGATTCGGTCAAAGACTTTGATGATATCCCCATAAACAATAGTGTAAAAGTGGCCAAAGCCGGTATTCCGGTAATGCATGTATATGGAGATGCCGATGTAGTAGTACCTTACGGGGAAAATACGGCCCTACTTGCCAAGAACTTCAAGGAAGCAGGAGGCCACATTGAACTCATCGGAAAAAAAGGGGTAGGCCATCATCCCCATTCCTTAAAAGATCCTTCTCCTATCGTTGATTTTATATTACAAAGTGTAACTTACAAAGAATAGCCCAAACCGGGTATCCGCGCCGAAACGAAAGGCCAAGAATCCCCTTTCATGGGACATTCCGGTTTTAAAACGGAACCACTGGAAAAATTGGGGGCGGCCGATTAAACTTTACCCTAAAAATACCGTCCAATAGGGGAGGACGCATCGGTCCTTTTAGGGCTTTTGAAGGAAGTCCGCAGCTAGTCGGCAGGAGTAAATCACCCAAAAAAAGCCTTAACAAACTATAATAAAGCGATTTACACCTGTGTATTTAATTTATAAAAATAACAAAAATGGGAATAGTAGAGACCCTCATCAAAAAGATACTGGAGAAAGGAAGGATCGTAGAAAAATTGAAGCTCTCCGAATCGGTTTATAAAATTCGAATAACAAGCAAGCACATTAAAGACGTTGATTTTACCCCCGGATATTTTATACGACTAGGGGTCGGTATCGGCCAAGAGGAAATTGCCTTAAAGGATAAGGTAAGAAGCTATAGCGTTTGGGCCATTGACAGGGAAAACGAGACCATAGATCTGGCCATTGCCACCCACAGCATGGGAATAGGGGCAGTGTGGGCCGAAATTTGCCAAACGGATACCGAGGTACACTTCAAGTGGAAAAAGGGAAATTTTCTTTTAGACGATAGTGCCGACAGTTACTTGATGATCGGCGATCTATCGGCTTTATCGCATCTCTATGTGATAAAACGACATTTGCCAGAGGAAAAGCAGGTGGAAAGCATTATTTATAATCACGACCTAAGCGAAATGTTTCCCGATATTGATGGAAGCACGCCCTTTCGTTTTTTCGAAATGCCCGAAAATCCCGCAGAAGAGGTCTTGACCGAACTAAGACCCTTACTAAAAAAAATGCAGGGCAGAAAGATGGTCTATATTGCGGGCGACAGTAGGTTGTGCGTTGCCTTGAACAAATACTTTAGAAAGGAATTGCATTGGGATACGAAGCAAATCAAGACCAAGCCTTTTTGGAACCCTGATAAAAAAGGATTGGAGTAAAGACTTCCGAAGGGTGATTTTATGTGTCGCTTTTTAGGTTCGGGTTTCACATTTACCATTTATCCCTATACTTTAACCTTTACTTGAATGGATTTTAAACACATATTTGCGAGTTTCACCCCCATCATATGAAATATATTTTAAAGGCCTAAAGCAATGAACGAGACTTCCAAAACCAAGAAAACGTCCAAGGTAAGAGTATATGTGGATTTGTTCTTTTTTACCCTTATGGTCTTAGTGCTCATTCCTCAAACTACAGGGATTCCTCTTCATGAATGGGCCAGTTTTATCATTATCCTCCCTTTTTTTTTACACCTCATTATTAATTGGAATTGGATCGCTACGAATTCGAAAAAATTCTTTCAAAGGGAATCCAACAAAACCCGATTCGATTATGTCCTAAACTGGACCCTCTATTTTTTTATGATTGTCATAACGGTTTCCGGTATCGTTATTTCAGAGGCCGCTTTGCCCGTTTTTGGAATCCATTTTGAACCCGACCCGTTTTGGACAAAAATCCATAACCTTAGCGCCACCCTCTTTATGCCTGTCTTCGGTATTCATATCGCCTTGCATTGGCGATGGATCCTCGGTGCTTTCAGCAAATTTAAATTTAAGTCCGATTTACACCATTTAACCGAAGTGGGCCCCATCATATCAAAACGTATGCTCCAGCTGCTACTGTTGATTTGTTTAAGTATTGTTCTGTCTTTAACAGTGTATTTATTTGAATTCAGCGAATGGGCCGAAGGTTTTAGAACAAGTGCGGAAAGCAACTCGGGACAAGAGCCCGGAGGACCGGGCATGGGTTGGATGAGATATGTTTTACCCTTGGTCAAGGTTACCGTACTTACTGGTGTTCCGGCACTTATTGCGGGGGGCATCATACGACTCAAAAGGAAACTTCGAGGGAAGGGAATCCATTCTTAAAATTTAAGCACAATCTTTACAAACCCCAATAAGTACACAATTCACACTTTCCACTTCATAGCCCTTAGCTATGGTGAAATTTACGGGAAGGGGCAAGCATTCTATGGTCTCGCAATTTTTGCAGCGAAAATGAAAATGGTGCAAAGGTTTTTCGTTCTCGTCGCACTTTAAACACAGGGCGAAATATTGCTTCCCGTCGTCGGCTACTACCCTATGTAAAACCCCGTCCTCACAAAAGCGGTTCAGCACCCTGTAAATTGTAGCTCTGTCAATGGCGACATCTATTTTCTTCGCAATGGCATCAGGACTCATGGCCTTGGTACTAGAATTCAAAACGGAAAGTACCGCCTCCTTTGTGGGCGTATTTCTTCTTTTCATAGTATAAAATTACATATAAATAAATTAATGCGATGTTGTTGCAATTATATAAAAAACGCATATATTCGCCAAAAGTTTAATGCGACTATTTTGCATTTACAAATAAAATCCATCTTGCAATGAACAGTACCGCACATTTTGAAATAATAGTTGTCGGAGGAAGTTACGCCGGTCTTTCCGCGGCAATGGCCTTAGGTCGTTCCTTACGAAGCGTATTGCTCATCGATAGTGGCATGCCGTGTAATCGGTACACCCCACACGCCCATAATTTTATTACCCATGACGGGGTAAAACCAAGTAACATATCAGAACAAGCCAAATCCCAGGTATTGAATTACCCCTCCGTTACGTATATTGATGATGTTGCCATACAGGGAGTTAAAAGCGACCCAGGTTTTCGGATCTTCACGAAGAAAGGAAAGGAGTTTACCGCAAAAAAATTGATTTTTGCCACAGGAATCAAGGATACAATGCCCGATATATATAATTTTTCCTCTTGCTGGGGAATATCTGTTGTGCATTGCCCGTACTGCCATGGATATGAAATCCGTCATAAAAAAACAGCGATAATAAGCAATGGGGAACAAGCGATGCACTTGGCATCACTCGTTCTTAATCTCACGAAAGACCTTGTTATCTTAACCTCGGGAAAAGCAAATTTCAATACCGATCAAATCTTGAAGCTTACCAAAAACAACATAACGCTAATTGAAAAGGAGGTCGCTGGAATCGAACATGAAAATGGCTATATTAAAAATGTTGTATTTAAGGACAATAGCAAAGAAGATTTTCATGCCGCATATGCAAGCCTTCCGTTCACACAGAGCTCCGATATACCTGATTTATTAGGTTGCCAACTGAATGAACAGGGGCTTATAAAAGTCGATGGCATGCAAAAAACTACTGTTGATGGGGTATTTGCTTGCGGTGACAACAGTCTAAGGGCCCGTTCCATAGCCAATGCGGTCTCTACGGGAAATATGGCCGGGGCCATGGCAAATATGGAGCTCGCCCAGGAAGAATTTTAAGATCATTGTAAAAAATAAGGTTATGGTTGAAGTTTTGATTACCAATATTGAAAAAATTTCAAAAGCAAAGAGAATGGTTAAACTGCTTGAAAAGGAATTCGACCAGTTAAAAATTGATTATGACATGAATGAAACGAAATTAGCCTATCCTTGCGGTCATACGATATTGCGCATCGAAGGGCGACATATTTACACAAAAGAAATAATCTCAACAATTGAGAGAGAAGGTATTCTTTGCGAACTTATCAAGGATGAAATTTGTAGATAAAAAGGAAAAGTATGTCTGAGTTTTGGGAAGATAGTTTTTTAGACAAACAAGAAATGTGGGGGTTTAAACCGGCTAAGTCCGCTTTGTTGGCCCTAGATTTTTTTGATGGGCCATCGGTTAAAAATATACTCATCCCAGGTATCGGTTATGGTCGGAATGCGCAAATATTCAGATCAAAAGGTATACAGGTCACTGGCATAGAAATATCGAAAACCGCTATTGAATTGGCCCGAAAGCACTTCGGCGAAGCAATGGTTATACATCACGGTTCCGTAACCGACATGCCTTTTGACGACAAAAAATACGACGGAATCTTTTGTCATGCCCTAATCCACCTATTAAATCCAAGCCAAAGGGCTAAGCTTATAAGGGACTGTTATGACCAACTAGCCGATAAGGGCCATATGGTGTTTACGGCCATAACAAAGACCGCTCCCAATTTTGGAAAAGGAAAATTGCTGGGCAAGGATTGTTATGAGTTTCACCAGGGTGTGCCCATATTCTTTTACGACACCGAAGCAGTGAAAGCCGAGTTCGATAAAGTTGGACTCTGTGAAATTATAGAGGTAGACGAAAACCAACCCATGTTTTTGATACGGTGTAAGAAGGCCTGATCATCCGATTCCATAGATTTTAGATCGATATAAAGCTTGGCCATCTTCAGGGTCAAGCTTTTATTTTGTTTATTTCCATAATTGCCCCTTAATTTTTTTCTATTTACGTAACCAGTTACGAAAAATGATTTACATTTGCGTAACCAGTTACATATAAATTTATGAATGACTTTTTGACGGAGATAGAGTATGCAGGATTAATGAGTAGAATAAAGCGATTGAGCGATGAAGTGCTCTATAGCACAAGAGATTATTACAAGACGGTGGGCCTTGATATCGAGCCCAACTGGCATTTAATATTCTTATTGTTGGAGAAGCACAAGTGCATGACGATTACCGAAATAGCGCAGGAGCTGCGAATGTCACACCCTGCCTGTGTAAAGATCATTAAGAAAATGAAAAAAAAAGGATACATAAATACAAGTACGGACGATAATGACTCACGAAAACAATTGCTTGAGCTATCGGAAAAATCAAAGGAGCAACTACCGGTTTTTCGTGAACATTGGAATGCAGGGGCAAAGACCACGGAAGATTTGATCAAAAATAGTCCGCATTTTGTTGAAGAATTAAAAGAAATGGAAATATTAGTAAGTGAAAAAAATTATAAAGAAAGAACCTTAAGCCACCTTAATTTGAAATGAACCTGATTACAGAATTGTTTGGATATATTGCTATTGCAACTGGTTTTTTTGCAATAACAAAAAAGGAAATGGGGCCATTCAGGGTATGGCACCTAATCTCCAGTTTTTTCTATATCATTTATGGCGTGTTTTTAGAATCGATTCCTTTGGTCATCGCCGGCCTAGTTTTCTGTGTAATCCACGTATACCATTTGAAAAAGATCAAGCGCAACCAAGTCAATAAGCCTCATAAATTATAACCGATTTATGCGAACACCAGTCAATATTTCGTTAATTCAAGACGACTCTTAATGTAAGGGTCATATATTCTAAAACAAAAAGAACTCACCCATACCGGTGGGCTCTTTGTGAATTGGAGGAAGTTCGATCATTTAAACGGTCATGTCTTTTAGCCCCCTAACCCAATTACCTTCTGGCGAAGCGTGGATTGACAATAGGTAGGTCAATTGCATACATGCCCACCTGATTTGCACCTGATAATCAAGACCATATCGATAAGTCGGACGCCGGTATCTTTTTCGGTCCAACGATTTAAAACCTTTCAATAGCCTTATATTTATCTAAAAAAAAATGAACTTTACATTTTTTTATGGAAGACCAGCTTAGAAAGCACATTGAAAAAGTGGTTTCAATATCGGATAAGGAGTTTGCTCATGTGTTGTCTCATTTCTCAAAAGCAAGCTATAAAAAAAACGATTTTCTTATCCAAAGGGGAGAAGAGGTCAACCATTGCTATTATGTTGTTTCGGGCCTCATGAAATTGGTTTATGATGATGTGGATGGAAGGGAACACATCGCATCATTTGCGATGAAGAATTGGTGGGAAAGCGACTTTACCGCCTATTTTACCCGAAGTAAGGCCAAACTGGCACTTCAATGTATTGAAGATACTCAGGTGTTTTGTATTACTCTGGGCAACTACTACAAACTTGCAGCAGAGCTTCCTAAAATGGGACATTTCTTTTTAGAGAAATCCAATGCCGGCCATATGGCTTCACAACGAAGGATTTTATCCTTTCTAACTTCAAGTGCCAAAGAAAGATATGGGCAGCTCTTAAAGGAACATCCCACTTTGTTTCAACGGCTCCCCAAAACCCTTTTAGCTTCCTACTTGGGCGTATCTCGGGAAACGCTAAGTAGAATGTCTTCTTGATTATTTTCTGATTTTTCATAATTGTGATGTTTATCACACCGTAAGCGATGCTAAAGTTCCAACCTTTGTAAGGCACATTCGAATCGAAGCCGTGACTTATAAAAAAAAGAATCTTAACCATCGCGCTATCGACTATCATGTCGGTAGCTGCACAACATCAAAAACAAATGGAGAAAAAAATTATCAACCCATGGCAATGGCAAAACGAAAGGAGTTATGTACAAGCGGTTGAAGTAATCAACCCAAAAGCTACGCTTTATATATCTGGTCAAACCGCAATTGATGCCCATGGAAAATCCAGCACGGAGGGTATGAAAACACAATTAATAAAGACGATTCAAAATCTGGAAAAAATTATAGAAGAGGCCGGGTTTGAATGTAATAATATCGTTAGATTAAATGTCTACACTACATCTACCGATGATTTTTTTAGCTGTTTTGATATATTTCAAAATTGGATTTCAGGGCATAACATACAACAAGCAAGTACCGTATTGGAAGTTAAAAGCCTTTTTGAAACCTTGAAAGTCGAATTGGAAGCCACCGTCATCAGATAAGATGGCCATGGTTCAAGGGAAATATTAAAGATAAAAAAAAGGCCTACCGGTACACCCGGTAAGCCTTTTGCAAAAAGGGGGAACTACAATTAGTTCAAACTGGCCAATAGTTTTTCGGCCATCAATTCCGATGAGGCAGGGTTTTGCCCTGTAATCAGGTTTCCGTCTTGCAAAGCATAGGCGGCCCAATCTTCCCCTCTAGAATATATTCCTCCATTGGCCTTTAAGGCGTCTTCGACCAAAAATGGCACTACATTGGTCAATTGTACGGCTTCTTCTTCGGTATTGGAAAATCCTGTTACCTTTTTGTCCTTTACCAAGAAGTTTCCATCTCTACCCTTTACCTCTTTTAAGGCGGCAGGGGCGTGACATACGAAGGCTATAGGCTTGTTCTGCGCGTTGAACTTCTCGATCAAGGCCTTGGAATTTGAATCGGTAGCCAAATCCCATAGGGGACCGTGACCTCCAGGATAGAAAACCGCATCGAAGTCATCGGCCTTCATATCGGCCAATACTTTTGTGTTTTTGATTTTTTCCTGGGCTACCGGATCATTGTTGAAACGTTCGGTATCCTTGGTGCTGGCATCGGGCGTATCACTGCTCGGGTCAATTGGGGCGGCACCGCCCTTAGGGGTTGCCAGGGTAATATCGGCCCCTTTGTCAAGCAAGGTGTAATACGGATTTGCGAATTCCTCTACCCAAAATCCTGTTTTTTTTCCTGTGTCTCCCAACTTGTCATGGGAGGTTAAAACGAATAATATTTTCATCTTTTAATTTTTGAGGTTAATATGCCATTTTTACGATCTTCTCGGCATCTTGAGGAGTTAAGGCCTGACGTTCGCCAAGACCTTTCCATCCGCGATCGGTAAAACGTTGTGCTATTTTTTCGGCCGTACCTTCGTAATCGGAAGTATAGTCCGATAGTTTGGTGTCAATACCCAAGCCCTTAAAGAAGGCTTCGGTTTTTTCTATGGCCGCATAGGCCTTATCATCGATACTACCTTCGGTGATGTTCCAAACACGCTCGCCATATTGGGCCAATTTTTCCTTCTTGGCCTCAAAGTTGTACTTATAATGACTTGGTGCTACGACCGCTAACGTCCTGGCGTGATCGATGCCGTACATTGCCGTAAGCTCGTGGCCCATCATATGTACCGCCCAGTCACCGGGAACCCCTTGTTGAATGAGTCCGTTAAGGGCCATGGTACAGCTCCACATAAAGTTGGCCGCGGCCTCGTAATCACTCGGGTCTTTGATCACCCTAGGAGCGATCTCGATTAGGGTCTGCAAGATACTTTCCGCGAAACGGTCCTGTAGAAGTCCCCCTGCAGGATAGGTCATATACTGTTCGAGAACATGGGTAAAGGCATCGGTGATACCGTTTACCAATTGTCTTTCTGGAATGGAGGTGATTACCTGTGGATCCAATACCGAAAACTGCGGGAATAGGGCAGGACCTCCAAAGGCCAACTTCTCTTGGGTTTCCTTCCTAGAGATTACCGTTCCCGAGTTCATTTCCGAACCGGTCGCCGGCAAGGTCAACACCGTACCGAAGGGCATTCCTTTTTGAATAGGCTCTCTTTTCCTTACAAAGTCCCATGGTTCTTCACCTTCATAAACTGCTGCCGCGGATAAAAACTTGGTTCCGTCAATAACCGAACCACCACCGACAGCTAGTAGGTAGGTAATATTTTCTTCCTTGATAACCTTTAAGGCATCCATAAGTACGGCGTACTCTGGGTTGGCCGGAATACCTCCGAACTCAACGACATCCGCCTTGGCCAAGGCCGTCTTCACCTGTTCGTAAACCCCGTTCTTTTTGATACTTCCCCCGCCATAGAGCATTAATATTTTGGCATCGGAAGGAATTTCCTCTGTTATTTTATGGATCGTATCCTTCCCAAATATGATTTTGGTAGGATTTTTAAATTCAAAATTATTCATAGCGTTTTTACTTTTGTGATTTGTGATCCTTAGATCTTAACGACCATTTTTCCTTTATTCTTTCCATCGAACAAGTCGATAAATGCTTGGGGAATGTTTTCAAAACCTTCCACTATAGTCTCGCTATAGGTCAGTTTTCCTTCGGCCAACCAAGCGGATAATTGTTTTAGGGCTTCAGGATATTTTTCGTGGTAATTGAAGACGATAAAACCTTGCATTAGGGCACTGTTCCTCACCAAAAACGGTTGAACACTGATGCTCTTGGGCAGTTCGGTATTGTTATACACTGAAATGGCCCCGCAAATGATCAGTCGCGCAAACTGATTGATGTTGAACAAGACCGCATCTGAAATAGGTCCGCCCACATTGTCAAAGTAAATATCAACTCCCTCGGGTGCCGCTTTTTTAATAGCTGCGGTCATATCATCGGTAGTGTTATAATTGATTCCCTCGTCAAAACCGAATTTCGATTTTAGCAAGTCTACCTTTTCATCACTGCCGGCAATACCGATAACCTTAAGTCCGAGTATCTTCCCGATTTGGCCAACAACGCTTCCTACGGCACCTGCAGCCCCTGAGACTACCAAGGTTTCACCCTTCTTGGGTTTTCCTATTTCGGTGAGTCCCAAATAAGCGGTAAGTCCCGTCATCCCCAGAATACCCAAGTATGCACTTAAGGGGGCCTTGGTCTCGTCTACTTTGGTCAAACCTTCACCATTTGAAACCTGCTGGGTTTTCCAGTCCAACATTCCCGCTAAGTAATCCCCGGGCTTGTAATCGGCATGTTTAGATGCCACTACCTTGGCCACGATTCCCGAATGAATGGGCTTGTTCAATTCAAAAGGAGGGGTGTACGACTTCACATCGTTCATCTTTCCCCTTAAATAGGGGTCTACGGAAACATAAGCGGTTTCCAAAAGCATTTCGCCCTCTTTTATTTCCGAAGGGGCCTCACTTTCAATAAACTCAAAATCGGAGACCGTCGGTCTTCCCTTAGGCCTGTTCTTTAATAGGATTGTTTTCATTTTCTTTTTTTTTAATCGAGCACGGTAACTAGGTCTTCAGTGCTCTTTCTCACTTTTACCAAGTTTACCAACCAATCGTTACTTGTATCCCTATAACCGATGGGCAATAACACACAGCTGCGTAGCCCCTTTGATCTTAGATCGAGGATTTCATCTACCGCATCTGGGTCAAAACCTTCCATCGGGGTAGAATCTACCCCTTCAAAGGCGGCAGCGGCAATCGCCTGTGAAAATGCGATATAGGCTTGGCGTGCGGCGTGTTGAAAATTTACCTCGGGGTCACGCTGTGGGTACATCCCCAACAATTGCTGTCTGTAATTTTCCCATCCTTCGTTCTTAAAGCCCCTAATTTCATTGGTGAGGTCGAACATTTTATTGATGCGCTCTTCGGTATAGTTGTCCCAGGCCGCAAAAACCAATAAATGCGATGAATCGGTGACCACCGACTGGTTCCATGCTACCGCTTTTATCTTTTCCTTTAATTCTTGATTCGTAACCACTATGATTTCAAAAGGTTGCAAACCACTAGAGGTAGGAGCGAGGCGGGCCGCCTCAAGTATACGGTCCACTTTCTCCTGTGGTACGGTCTCTCCATTCATCGCCTTAGCTGCGTATCTCCAGTTTAATTTATCGAGTAATTCCATATATATATTTATTGTTTAATGATGTTCTGTTTATTTTTTAATACTGCTCCAAGCCGATTGATAGGCTTCCTCCAAATGGTCTTCGTTCAATTGAAACGCCCCCCTTTTTTGCATGATCATTAAAAAGGATAAGGGGTTAATGGCATAGGCATATAAAATGTAATCGGATAAAGGTTTGATCCTTCCCTCTTTTCTGCCGCGTTCCCAAAGATCCAATAAGGGTTGTAAATGCTTAATACCTTGCTGACGGCTCGGCTCGTCAATGATGGGAGTATTGTCGCACTGCGCCAAGAACATGGCTTCCTCACATTCCTTAAGTTTAAAATCGGCTATGCGTTTCCAAATGATCTCAAAGCCCTTTTCAACATCCATTTTGGGGTCGTAGGTAGCAAAGGCATATTCCGTAAAGGCCGCCTTTACTTCTATATATACCTTATTGACCAAATCTTGTTTGTTCTCAAAATAGAGGTAAATAGTAGCAGGGGACACATTGGCCATTTTTGCTATTTTCGACATGGGAGCCGCATGGAAACCGCTATTGTTCACCAATTCTATGGTGGCTTCTACCAGCGCCTTTCTTTTAATTTGACTCTTTGTTAATGCTGTCATGGTTCTAAGTTCTGGCACAAAGGTAAGAACAAAAATGAACGTTCATTCTTTTTTAACAAAGGTTTAGTTTTTCCGTGGGAATAGAGTGGTCTCCCTACCGATTACTTTAGTAAATTTGTAGGTAAGCGACTATCCATACATCTGGAAGCCCGCATTCACATTAGACCGAACCGATTTTATTCAGTAAACACTATTTATTATGGATCACAAGGAAGGATCGACCCTAGCCACCGTTTTTGAAAAGTTGAAACAACCCGAGCCTAATTGGCAGCAGCTCTTGGAGGACATTATCAGTGGTTTTGACTGCACTACGGGAACCATCCACTTTTTAGACCAAGACACTTCTTTATTGCAATTACAGGCCCATAAGGGCATTCCTCTCTTTTTGATACCCAAGTTATCTACCATTCCCATCGGAAAAGGTATGGCCGGTATTGCGGCCGAGCGCAAGGAGGCCGTTGAGATGTGTAATTTACAGACCGACAGTTCAGGCGTGGCCCGTCCTGCCGCCAAAGAAACCAAAGTAGAGGGTTCCATTGCGGCCCCTATGTTATTGGACGGGAAGTTATACGGCACCTTGGGTATTGCCAAGCCCGTACCCTATGATTTTACGGAAGAAGAGCGTAACGACCTCCTTAAGATAGGGGA
The DNA here is from genome assembly GCF_002211465.1 of Zobellia sp. OII3. Lineage (NCBI taxonomy): Bacteria > Pseudomonadati > Bacteroidota > Flavobacteriia > Flavobacteriales > Flavobacteriaceae > Zobellia > Zobellia sp. OII3. Next base: position 435,971 of record NZ_MWRZ01000002.1, read on the forward strand.
AGAGATGAGCAGGGTTCTCGCCACGCGATAAGTCGCTTGTCGTTTAAATGGAAAAGGTAAGTCCTAATTTCAGATTAGACGAACGATCGCTTTCCGAAGAGGTAGAAAAACTACTAAAGGAATAGTTGTACAAGGCGGAAAGGCTAAGATGACCCGTTAGGGGCATTTCGGCCTTTAGCTGACTTAGTATACGATGGTTGGCTATATAGCGGTACAAGGGCTGGAAGTATACAGTTCCGGTAAAATCCAAACGCGTCTTCGGAAAGGCATAGGTAGCCGATAGATAACTGCTGTTCCTATGGTTATAGAATTGTTCTTCCGTATCTTTTTGTACCTCTATTTCGTACATATAGGCATTGCCAAAATAGACCTTTGCATTTTCTTCTGAAATTAACTTTAACCGAAGCCCTGCACCGACCAGGTTTCTGTTCCGTATAGATAACAGGGTGTTGTTCTGGTTTTGAACAAAACCTTCGAGCCTAAACAAATCGGTCAGTTTGTGATTGTAGCGTAGATGGAAGAAATAGGAATTCTGAAAATCCTCGTCCTTACTTCGTATGAGGTTGTAGTTTCCGATAAAGAAAAGGATTTTTTTTAAATCCCTTGATTTCAACTGGGTGGTAAGGTTGGATCCTATCTGAAGGATATAGGCCCCATTATTGTCCGTATAATTGAAGAGCAGGTCGCTTTTCAGGGCAAAGCGCACCGAGTCTTTTTGCATGCGTTTGGACTCAATATTCACCAACTGGGCGTTGGAAACACCAATAAAAATGAGGGCGGCACCTATGGTCAATGCTAGTTTCATGCGGCAAGCGATTTTATCAAGCTGCAAAACTATCATATTCCAAGGTGAATTTCGGTACACTTTACCAATTTGTACATAAATGAACCGACCTCTCTCGTTTTTACGGTTAGAAAAGCTTCCCTATCACCCCAAGACCAGCTCCGCACCTAAGATGGAAGCCCCTTGTTTTTCAATCTCATCGAGCAAGTCCTGAAAATCAGCCTTCGAGGTCAATGGATTCATAATAGAACACCTTAGGGTCCGTTGATCCCCAATGGTGGTCTGCACGATGTAAAAACTTCCAGTGGACACCAAGCGCTTCCTGATTTCGGTATTCAGGTGGTTTAATTTATCGGTAGGCATATTTTTATGGGGCGTATACCTGAAATTGACAATGTTCGATTCGGGTTCGTGCAGCAGTTCCATCCCAGGCTTCCCCTTGATCATTTGTGCCAGTACTTGGGCCGAATCGTAGAGACGGTCTACATTTTTTTCAAAAATATCGTTGCCATAGGTCTTTAGAATCATATAGACATTTGCCGAGAGAAACGGTTTGCTACACTCAAAAGTCCTTTTCGCCGAATTGTACCATTCTTCAGATTCCGGTGAATCCCATAAATATTGGGCCCTTTGCATAAAGGTCCTATAAATTTTGTTTCCCTCCTTAAACAAGAGGGCCGTACTCAAAACCGGGGTCATCAACATCTTATGGAAATCGATAACTACGGAGTCCGCTTTTTCGATTCCCTTAACCAAGGGCCTGTATTTTTCGGAAAACACCACCGCACCGCCATGGGCACCATCAACATGTAACCAAAGCTTATGGGATTTGCTAAACTCCGCCAAGGCCTCAAGGTCATCGTAAGAACCCGTAGCCGTAGAGCCAGCACAGCCAATAACACAAAACACATGGAGTCCGTCTTCCTTGGCCTTTTCCAAATAATGGGGGAGTAGGTCGGCACGCATTTTGAACTCATCATCTACCGGAACTTTAATGATTCCTTTATCGCCTAGCCCCATGATTCGTGCCGCCCTGTCAATACAGTAATGGGCCTCTTCGGAGACCAATACCGCCAATTTTTCGTTATGGCCTTCTTCCCAAACATTGTGGGGTGCCCGGTCTTTTCTTGCGGCCAATAAGGCGGTAAGATTCCCTAGGCTTCCTCCCGAGGTCATAAGGCCCGAGGCCGTCTTGGGATAGCCCACTTTCTTTTGCGTAAAGTCGGTAACGACTCGCTCCATGGCATTGGAAACCGGTCCCATTTCATAAACCCCCGAACTATTGTTCAAAAGGTCCGTTACCATGCCCGTAAGGGCCGTTATTGGAGCCGGAACCGCAGTTTGGTGCCCCATATACCTTGGGTGCTGGGTTTGTTGCGAGCGAGCGATAATCGTTTTGAAGGTCGACATAGGATCTGATGGGCGCCCTAGGTCCCTTTCCCAAAACTGCAGCTCGTCTTCAGGGGCATTATCAGGGTAAACGGTTTTAGTATCTTGGTTTTGAAGGCTTCCCAAATGGTCGGCTAGAACATCGATAAGCTCCTTTCCCATTTCCCTAAATCGTTCCGCTTCGTAAACCTTCGATACTCTATTGTCTTTCATCATCGGGTGCTTTTTTTAATTCTACATCTTCCTAAGCATTACAAAGCTAGACATCCTTATTAATAAGAATAAATACTTAATTTTGATAAACTAATAACAAATACGTATTACTGAAATGGATTTACAACACATACGTAGCGCCATATTGCTTTCAAAAAAACTGAATTTCACCAAAACCGCCGAGGCCCTACATATTGTACAACCGGCCCTTAGCCGTAAAATCAAGCAATTGGAAGAAGGTATCAACACCCCCTTGTTCAAACGAAACAAGCGGAATGTTGAGTTGACGGAGGCCGGAAGGTATTTTATTCCGGAAATGGAAAAGCTCCTTCTTCAGTATGAATTTATCATTAAGAGGACGAACCAAATCCACAAAGGTGAAGCCGGGGAACTTAAAATCGGCTTTACCCATTCGGTAATGCAGTCCATACTCCCCGAAATCCTAATAGACATTCGTCAAAACCTTCCGAACATCAAGACCATTTTAAAGGAACTCAACAACCGCGACCAATATATACGCCTGCAATCGGGGGAACTCGATATCGGTTTTGCCACCAACCCCTTGGTGCCGGTAGGATTAAAAAGCAAGGTATTACATATAGATAATTATGCCGTGTTGGTACCCAAGGGGTTTGATATGGAGCGGTTGCAAAAGAATGGCTTTGCCACATTTACAAAAGAGCCCTTTATCTTTCCCTCAAAGACCGATGGCCCCAACTATGTGAATATTATAGAGTCGATTTGCACCAGTGCCGGTTTTATACCTAATGTGGTACACGAAACCGATTCGGTAAGCACCAGTATACGATTGATCGAGGCGGGCATGGGGGTGTCATTGGAGCCTATGTCATCGATACGGGGACTCCATTTGCCCATAGACTTTCACGAATTGTCCGATACGCCCCAAAAGGCCCAATTGACCATGATATGGAATCCGAAATTAGAGTTTGAACACCCCAAGCTGTTTCAAATTCTACACCAAGTAAACCATGTAATGCCCCTAGACGGGCCAAAGGGAGAAACACACTGAAAAGATGGCAGCCCCGTACAGCGCTAACCCCTTGAAAAAGTGTCACTTTACATTGTCAAAATGACATTTTCAAAAGTGTTTTTCTAACGCTTTTTTAACCCTTTTTCTTAAAAAGTTTTAAAAGTAAACCACAGTCCGTTTTAAGGCGTATTGTGGTATTTTTTTTGCGGGCATTTCAATGAATTTATTGTTTAACTTAAATCAAATTTATTATGAGCACTTTGGTTAAAAATGCTCCTGAAAAAGGAGGTTTGACAAGAACAAATTCAACTAGTTTATCAACTTACCCCATGCTTTCATCTTGGGTGGATGATCTGTTCACGCGAGATTGGCCATCGGTATTTTCACAAAACTTCAACACGGGAATAAGCTTACCCATGGTGAACATCAAAGAGACCCCCGATGCCTTTTCGGTGGATATGGCCGTACCCGGACTCAATAAATCGAATTTCCATATTGACCTAGACAACCAGGTATTGTCCATTTCAGCCGAGATTACCGAAGAGAACGAAGCCAAGGACGAAAAGTACACCCGTAGGGAGTTTGGCTACTCATCTTTTAAACGGAGCTTTACGCTTCCTGAAACGGTCGACGACAGCCAAATAAAGGCCAACTACCAAGAAGGTATACTCAGCGTATACTTGCCAAAAAAAGAAGAGGCCAAAAAGAAACCGCCCAAACGTATTGCTATTGCATAGAACAGACAAATAACAACGTAAGCGGACCAAGGTATAGGTCCGCTTATTTTCCGAATACAAAACCTAAAATTTATAAGTCATGAGAACATTACCTTTTTTCTTGTTATTGGCTCTCTTGAACCTAGGCTGTAACGCCCAAGAGAGCAAAGACATAGCAGAACACAAAGAAGCGGAAAAACAAATAAACGAAGAGCCAAAGGGCACTTGGAAAGTGAACAAGGAATTTGACGAAAACGGCAACCTGATCCGTTTTGACTCCATCTACTCATGGTCTTCCGGAAACTTAGAAGACTTGGCGGGCCTTGATAAGGATAGCACCCTTCAACAAATGCGCTCAAAATTCTACAGTAGATTTTCACACTTTAACCAAGAGGGATTTGAGGATGTTTTCGGACCGGACTCCCTGTTTACCAAACATTTTTTTAACGACGACTTTTTTGAAAGTCCATTTGGCAAAGATTTTTTCGATTTAGACGCCTGGCATAAACATATGGAAAACAGGCAAAAGGAATTCTTGAAAAAATATAGGTCCCAGTGGAAAGATGACCAACAGCCACAAGAAAGTACGCTATAAAGAGCGTAACAAATCTACATTTCTTATATATTTTGTAAAAACGTTAATATTATTATTTTTTTGTATAAAAAAAGGACAAATAATTGTACTAAATTAAAATACCCCTATATATTTGTCCTTTTTGCACATAAATAGTGGTAGAATAGCATAGAATATATAAAATTTTGAACAAAATTCCTTTTTTTTTACTATAAAATCCTTTTAATTTACTGAAGAGATATTGTTGCTTTACCAGCAAACCACCCTTGATTAACAAAACCGATGACAGGGCGACATATTACATGGTAAATCAATACAAAAGGAGAGTAGTTCTAGAAGTTTAAATATTCGTGCTTGTCACCAACAAGGACGATGGTAAATTACATTTATGGCATTTGTACTATCAAGTATGATGGAACTAGGTACGAAAGCCCCTAATTTTAGGTTGCGCGATACCGTTTCCAATAACTTTATGAGCCTGTGCGACATCAAATCCGATATAGCTACGGTCATAGTTTTTCTTTGCAACCACTGCCCCTTTGTTCAACACATCAATCCGAAATTGGTGGAAATCGCTAACAAATACCAAGAATTAGGCGTTACATTTATTGCAATCAGTAGCAATGACGTTGAACAAAGTCCCAAAGACGCCCCGGTATTTATGAAGCAAATTGCGGAATACCACAACTATCCTTTTCCTTACCTGTACGACGAGCACCAAGATGCCGCCCTTACCTACGAAGCACAGAGCACCCCTGATTTTTTTGTTTTCGACCACAACATGGAATGTGCCTACTCGGGAAGATTCGACATGACCCGTCCCTGCATTGCAAAAGCTACGGGCCAAGATTTGTGCAAGGCCCTTGACCGCCTGATAGAAGGCAAAGAAGTCGATTCTAACCAATACCCCAGCATGGGCTCGAGTATCATTTGGAAAAGAAGCTATACCAACAAGAAGACTGACTTCCCCTAAAAGTTCATTTTTGAACTATACCTGAGCAGAACAGGAGTTTCTCTTTAAGATCATATATTCCCCATTGTTCTTGAATTCCCGAATCGAAGTCCCCGCATAACGCTTAAAGGTTTTGGATAAGTGGCTTACATCGGTAAACCCAAGGTCATCGGCAATCTCGGAAAGGGTAAAGTCGGAGTTTAACAAGCGTATCTCCACCAACTTAAGCTTGGCCTTAATAATATACTCGCGGAGGGATATTTTTACTTGCTTCCTAAAATACTCGCTTACATAGGTGGGCGACATCATAAAAGTCTTTGCCAGGTTATCGATTTTCAAAAGCTCCGGCTTATCGATATGCTCATTGATATAGGCCAACATTTTAGTAATCCGCTCGTCACTGACCTTTTGCGCCATCTCATAATAACTTCCTTTTTTAATGTTGCGGATCAAAAGTTCCAATATACTGGTCATAAGACTGGTTATAAGCTGTACCGATTCCCGCTCATAGCTCCGTGATTCTTGCAATATCATGGTCACCAGATTCTGAAGGTGCTGTCGGTCAAGATCCGTCTTAATGATATCACCTGGCAATTGATTGTAGTTTGAAAGAATATAGGCCGCCTCATTGAACCACTCGTTCCGGTCAATATGCATGCCACGGCTTCCCTTTTTAAAGAAAGAATCGGTGAATTTTAAAAAAACAAATCGCGTCGGCCTGGTTATGGTAAACGAATGACATTTTAAAGGAGGAAGCAAAAAGACACTGTCCTTCGTATAAGGATAGTGATTGTAATTGATACACTGGGTACCCGAACCTTCCTTAATAAGAACCAATTCAAAAAAATTGTTTTTGACGGGACGCTGTTTCCAATCCGTTAATTCTATTTCTTGTATTTCAAAAGGTTTATGAGCTTCTAATACTTGCATGTTTGTTTGATTTATTCAAAATCACCCGTTAAAATTAAAAAAAATAATAGTATAAGTGGTGTATCCGAGCCCAAAAACCTTTTATTGTACAAAAATATCCAATTTTTATACCAAACGTGGCTAGAGCGAAACTAGTTCCCGTCGCAAGGTTTCCTTTCTAAAAACACCCTTCAAAACCACCTTATGTTTATAGGCCAATAGCCATAGCAAAATGATGCTTATTAAGGTCATTTTGACCCTTTTTCACCACAACCAAGGAGACATAATTATAAGTTTACGCCTTAAGTTTTATAAGTAAATACTATAAATATTGTAGGAATTAAAATAATAAATAAAAATAATTATTTTTTTAATTCCTGCGTTAACCCTATATAATTCAGCGGACCATCGGTAAAATGCAACTTCTTTTAATCGACTACAAAAACCATGTTTAGTTTTTGTCAAGTCGCCTTTATTTAATTATACGTCCTAAAGATTAATTTGGACGTGTTAATTTTTTTAAGAACCCTAAAATCAAATACAAATGAAAAGAAGTATCCTACTTGCGGTTATCACATTTTTACAGTTTTTTACATCCTACGGACAATACGATTGGGACAACGTGCCCATACCGGCCAATGCAGGGGCCGGCAAAATATGGAAGCTGCAAACCGCCGCCAGTGACGATTTCAATTACACCTTTAATCCCACGAACAATGTGGTAGATTTTGGTCCCAATGAAAATATGAAATGGTACAACAAATACCACAATCGTCCCAATGGGCAACCCAATAATTTTGAAGGCCCCGGCCCGACCAAATGGATGCAAAACCATGTAGCCGTTTCTGGAGGCAACCTGAACATTTGGGCATCTCGAATTCCCGGAGCCACAAAATCCTTTACCGGCTCAAACAATACCCCTATAAGCAGACCCGAGACTAGGGCCGGTTGTATCACCAATAAAACGCGGGTAAAATATCCGGTATTCGTAGAAGCCAGGGTAAAAGTCATGAATTCCACCTTGGCCTCCGATATTTGGCTATTGAGTCCTGATGACACCCAGGAAATCGATATTATGGAATGCTATGGAGGCCCTGGAAACGACAACAGGAACAGTTATTTTGCGTCTAAGATCCACTTGAGCCACCATGTTTTTATCAGACCCCCTAATTTTAAGGATTACCAACCCGCCGACCTTAATAGCTGGTGGGGCAAAAACGGCGTAACCCAATGGGGAGGCAAAACCATCAGGATCGGGGTGAACTGGGTATCCCCAACACGACTGGAGTATTTTGTAGACGGACAAATGGTAAGGATATTGGACAACGACGCCGTACAGACAAGGTTGGCCGATGGCACTTGGCAATATACCTACCCGGCCGGTGTTACGAGCACAGGGGTAAACGGACAACTGATCAAGGAGAATGGCTATCAAAAAATGAATATCGCATCTAGCTTAAGCGACGCCAAAAACAAGTCGAACATTAGCGTTATCGACCCCTTTAATTACTTAAACAACGGCAGAAAATTTAGTAAAGAGATGGATATCATCATTAATGTGGAAGACCAAAGTTGGCAAGCCGAAGCCTATCGATCCCCCAATGCTGCGGAGATGGCCAACTTTTACGACAACAACTTATTGGTAGACTGGATCCGGGTTTACAAACCTGTGAACGCAAGTGCCGCCAATAGTGCCGAAACTACATCGACTGTAGAAAAACCCGCTAGTTTTGAGCCTCAAGGCCAACCTACGGAAAAATTACAGGTATACCCCGTTCCCGCAACGGATGTATTGAACATTTCGCAATCCGATTATGCTGAAGCCAGAGTGTACAACCTAAAAGGTTGGGTTATGCTAAGGAAAGATGTGATCGATCAAAAAATCGATGTTTCTTCCCTGAAAAAGGGCATCTATATATTGGAAATTACCAAAGCCACCGGTGAGACGGTAAAACAAAAAATCGTTATCTCCGAGTAAATCCCCCTATTTCATATCTATGCCCAAAACAGTTGATTTCTGTTTTGGGCTTTTTCTTTTTACAAACCTTCATTTGTACACAAATACCCATTTTTTATACACCAAACGAACTATAAGCCTACCTTATCTTTGTATGACATAAAGCCAGTGCCGAGCTTAGCCCTCAAAGCTTTTTAAAGACCTCTTCTACAAATCAATACGAGCTGCACCAGAAGTCCTTATAAAGTCATAGGGGAGCACTGTTTAAACCTTCGTTCAGACGGAATGGCAGCTAATCAAAAAGGAACGGTTTATGTGTTTACATACACCCCCTCCAAATCTTAAACGTCAAAAAACTCGAGCCCGTAGGTATGGGCAAAACCGAATTAATAACAACACATAACACTAAAGAAAAAACAACATGAAAAAATCGTATTTGACCATAGTCGCCAAAATTGTGGTAAAAGAAGGACACAGGGAGTTTGTAAAGGCCGAATTGCTCAAGTTGTTGGACAGCACGAGGGCAGAAGAAGGTAATATCTGTTACGACCTACACCAAGACAACGAAAACCCCAATCTCTTTCTGTTTTTCGAAAGATGGGTAAACCGCGAGTTGTGGCAGGCTCATATGAAAAACGAACAATTGGCTCATTACCTAAAGGTCACCGAAGGCAAAATAGAAGAATTTACCTTGAACGAAATGACAGAAATAATAAACTGATTACAAACAGCACACGCAGCCCATGCGTGTGTTTTTTTTTTAACACCATAGAATATTAGGGACATGAAAACGAATATCGGTATTTCAGAAGAAAACAGACAGGCCGTAGCCGATGAATTGGCCAAACTGCTGGCGGACGAATACGTATTGTACACCAAAACCAGAAACGCACATTGGAATGTGGAAGGCCCCGATTTTTATGACAAGCATAAATTTTTCGAGACTCAGTACGAGGAATTGGCAGAAAGGGTAGATAACATTGCGGAACGCATACGTTCTTTGGGACACTATGCCCCGGCCACCCTAAAAGAGTTTTTGGCCTTGACGCACTTGACCGAACGCGAACAGAACGATAATAGTTCCACCGGATTTATTAAAGAATTACTGCAAGACCACGAGAACATTTGTATTCATCTCAGGGAGATTATTATTCCTTTGGCGGACACATACAAAGATTTGGGAACCAGTGATTTTATCACCGCCTTATTGGAAGAACACGAGAAAACGGCGTGGTTCTTAAGGGCTCATTTAAAATAGCATAATTATAGACAGGATTAAGATGAAAAAAGTAAACATAGAAAATACAGATCTAGAAGTATCACGAATTAATTTTGGGGGCAATGTCTTTGGTTGGACATTGGACGAAAAGCAATCCTTTGAAATTTTAGATGCCTTTACCGATGCAGGCTTTAATTTTATCGACACCGCGGATACCTACAGCTGGTGGGTGAACGGTGTTGGCGGACAATCGGAGACCATTATCGGAAAATGGATGAAAGAGCGGGGCAACAGGGACCAAATAGTGCTGGCCACCAAAGTAGGTTCCGAAACCAAGGAACACCCCAATGACATTAGCAAGAAGCATATTCTAAAGTCCGTTGACGAGTCGCTACAACGCCTTCAGACCGACTACATAGACTTGTACTACACCCATTTTGACGATGATGTTACCCCAGTGGAAGAAACGCTGTCCGCCTACGATGAAATCATAAAGGCAGGCAAGGTACGCCATATTGCGGCCTCCAATCTATCGCCCGAAAGATTGGTTGAGTCCTTTAAGGTGTCTGAAGCGAACAACCTTCCCAAATACGTGGCCTTACAACCGCATTACAACTTAGTGGAGCGTGAAGGGTACGAAAGCAAATATGCCGGGATTGTTGAAGAATACGGACTAAGTGTAATGACCTATTTTTCTTTGGCAAGTGGATTCCTGACCGGTAAATACCGTTCTGAGGATGATTTGAACAAAAGTGTTCGTGGAGGTAGCGTAAAGCAATACTTGACCCCAAAAGGTTTGGAAATCATCAAGGCCCTCGATACCGTTTCGGAAAAACACGGCACCAAACCGGCAACGGTGGCCCTGGCCTGGTTAATGGCCCAACCACATGTTGCGGCACCCATTGTAAGCGCCACTAGCAAAAGTCAATTGCAAACCTTGTTCGACGCCCCTAAATTGAATTTAGATACAGAAGACCTGGAATTACTTGAAACAGCCAGCAAATAACTTTTAAAAGAGAAGAAAATGGATTTAAGAATTAAAGACAAAATCGCCTTTATCAGCGGCTCTACCGCAGGTATCGGTTACGCCACAGCAGAGCGTTTTTTAAACGAAGGCGCCACGGTTATCATTAACGGCAGAAAACAAGAATCCGTTGACACTGCGGTAGAAAAACTAAAGGCAAGTACCCAAAGTAATAATGTTTCGGGGGTTGCAGCGGATTTTTCTAAAGTGGAGGATATCGACAGGCTGCTCAAGGAAGTGCCCGAAGTAGACATCTTGGTAAATAACACCGGTATTTTCGAACCTAAGGCATTTGTCGATATTCCCGATGAGGACTGGTTTCGTTTTTTTGAGGTCAATGTCATGAGCGGCATCCGTTTGTCTCGTCATTATTTCCCGAAAATGCTGAAGAAAAACTGGGGCCGTATCATTTTTATCTCCAGTGAATCGGCCGTATTCATTCCCGATGAGATGATCCATTACGGAATGACAAAAACCGCACAATTGGCCGTGAGCAGGGGATTGGCGGAATTGACCAAAGGCACCAATGTTACGGTGAATTCCATTCTACCAGGACCGACAAAATCAAAAGGCGTAAGTGGTTTTATTAAAGATTTGGCCAAGGCCGATAACCTTTCCGAGGAAGCCGTTGAAGAAAATTTCTTTAAAAACATGCGCCCAACATCCTTGATCGGACGCTTTGCCTCTGTCGATGAAGTTGCCAATACCATTGTATATTATTGTAGTGAATTGGCCTCGGCTACCAATGGGGCATCGATTAGGGTTGAAGGCGGATTGATCCGGTCTATCCTGTAAGGCAATGGGTAACATAAAAAGCTGCTGGTAGATTTGGGTTCCTAGTTCGGTTTAAATAAGAATGGTTTAAGGAAGGAAGAGATGGATTTATTTAATCAGGGGGACTTATTTTCAACAAATGAAGTCCGTAAAACGGAATTTGATCTACCAGGAGCCGATGTTACCTTATTCGAGAATTTCTTTAGTTTAGAAGAGAGCAATAGGCTATTCAACAACTTATTAAAAAACACTCCTTGGCAACAAGAGCAAATTACCATTCACGGTAAAAATGTGAATTACCCGCGACTGACCGCTTGGTATGGCGATGTTAGCAAGGATATTCAATACACGAATACAAAAAGTAAAATGCACTTATGGAATGCAGATTTACTTTTTATAAAAGAGCGAATAGAGCAGGAGGTCAGCGTTAATTTCACACGCTGCTTACTGAATTATTACAGAGATGGCAAAGACAGCGTAGACTGGCATCAAGATTACAAGGGAGACCAAAGAAAGAACACCGCTATCGCTTCGGTAACCTTTGGGGCTACCAGGCCCTTTCAATTAAAACATGTGTCAAGAACAGATTTAAAACGCATTGATATTCCGTTGACGAGTGGCAGCCTTTTATTGATGCAAGGGGCTACACAGCAAAACTATAAGCATAAGATACCTAAAACCGCTAAGCAAACCAAACCAAGGATCAACTTGACATTTAGGTGGCTTCCCCAAAGGTAACCTTGTACTTATAAAGGCTTACTATATAATCAACGGAGTGATATCTCCAATTTTTCTTAAAAAACCCTGTTTATTGGGGAAATTTTATGACCAAGTCCCTCCAAAACCTTTTTTTGTACCAACAACACCTTTTTTTATACACCAACTCGGGCATGTCACCTATTTATCTTTGCCATAAAATATTCAATCAATATAATAACAACACAAATGAACCTAAGAGAAATATTGAACTGGAGGTACACCACCAAAGCGTATGACGCAAGTAAAAAAATATCCGATGCGGATATGGCGGAAATCAAGAATCTTCTAAGGATGAGTCCATCCAGTGTTAACTTACAACCTTGGCATTTTATCATTGCCGAAACGGAAGAAGGAAAAGCACGCATGGCAAAAGGAACCCAAGGATTTTTTCATTTTAACGAACCCAAGATAAGCAATGCCTCGGCCGTGGTTTTGTTTTGTTCAAAAACCGATGCGGACGAAGACTACTACAAGCATATTGCCGACACTGAAGACAAAAACGGAAGATTCCCCAACGAGGATATAAAAAATGGATTTTTAGGTGCCGTTAAAACATTTGCCGGTATCCATAAATACGATCTAAAGGACCTGCAACACTGGATGGAGAAACAAGTTTACCTTAACATAGGAAGCTTCTTATTGGGCGTGGCAAGTTTAGGTATCGACGCAACGCCCATGGAAGGAATCGATGTGAAGGCTTTGGATGAAGAATTCGGATTAAGGGAAAAAGGATATACTGCTTTGGTAGCCGTTTCCTTAGGATATAGAGCGGAATCCGATTTCAATTCTACGGATAAAACACCAAAATCCAGATTGCCCGAAAGCGAAATTTTAACGGTGATATAAATTCATTCAAAATACGAAACCAAGATGAAAGCAATAGGATACAAAGAGAATTTACCAATTGAGAACGTAAATTCTTTACAGGACATAAAATTAGAAACTCCAAAAGCTACAGGAAAAGACATTTTAGTTGAAATAAAAGCCATTTCCGTAAACCCGGCGGATTATAAAGTACGGGGCGGAATGCCTGTTGAGGGCGATGATTGGAAGGTTATCGGTTGGGATGCTACCGGTGTTGTTAAAGAAGTAGGAGAGGATGTTACCCTTTTTAATGTAGGGGATGAAGTGTGGTATGCCGGCGATTTTACCCGTCAAGGTAGTTATGCGGAGTACCAAATTGTAGATGAACGCATCGTGGGCAAAAAACCAGCGAGCTTGTCTTATGCGGAAGCAGCTGCCTTACCCTTGACTTCACTTACGGCCTGGGAAATGTTGTTCGATAGATTGGAAGTCGCCAAAAACGATGCTAGTAAGTCCATTTTAGTCATAGGTGCCGCCGGTGGAGTGGGTTCGATTTTGGTGCAATTGGCCAAGAAACTGACCCAACTGAATATCATTGCTACTGCTTCCCGTGAAGAAACTACGGCCTGGTTAAAGGAATTAGGCGCAGATACGGTTATCAACCACAGGAATAAATTAAGCGAGGAGTTTGAAAAATATGATTTGCCGGCTCCCGAATATGTAGTGAGCCTAAACGCAACGGAACAACATGTGGAGGAAATTGCCAAGTTGATCAAACCCCAAGGTAAATTCGGGTTTATAGACGACCCAAAATCGTTGAACGTAATGCCTTTTAAAGGAAAAGCGGTTTCTACGCATATCGAATTGATGTTTACGCGCTCTATGTTCCAGACAGAGGATATGATCGAGCAGCATAACATCTTGAACGAAGTTTCTGAATTGATAGACAACGGAACCATCCGAACCACTTTAGGTGAGCACTTCGGAACCATAAATGCCGAAAACCTCCGTAAAGCCCACGCTTTTTTGGAAACGGGAAAAGCAAAAGGAAAGATTGTTTTGGAAGGATTTTAGACACCATGAGTCAAATAATTTAAATAGAAAATGAAAACTACTTTTAAAATATTGGTTATAGCAGCACTATACGCTGGAACTACGGCCAATGCACAGGTAACAACAATAGATTCCATAGCCACCTCAAAAGTGCAGCATTTCAATTTTGATGAAATGGCATCGGAAACCATTGGAGAGGGAATAAAACGCAAGTGGTTTCACGGCGAAAAAGGACAAATGACCATTTTCGATTTGGAAGAAGGCGCACATATTCCTTGGCACCAACATCCGAACGAGCAGATTACCTATATCATGTCCGGAAAGGTAAAAATCAAGACCCTGGTCGATGGCAAAGAAGAGTTTGTAATTGTTTCGGGCGGAGAGGTCATTGTATTCCCTGAAAACGTACCGCATGAATTTTGGGCCTTGGAAAAAACGGTAGACTTAGATGTGCACGTTCCTGTTCGTGAAGATTGGTTGAGCAAAGAATTACCGGATTATTTAAAAAAGAGCGAATAAGATGAAAAAGCAAATAATCGCACTAAGTATAATTCTATCGGCCATGACTATAAATGCCCAAAAACCATTGGCCAGGGCGGAAGTTTTTGCGACCGTAGATCAAGCTGTCGGGAATATTGCCTTTACCAACGAAGGGGGTTTGGTATACAGTCACCATCCATTTTTTGCCCCGGAAATTCGAGTGGTCAAGTTTGATAAAGAAACGAACACAACTACGCCATTTCCCAATTTGGAATGGAACACCCCTAGGGATACCGACGACAATTACCTGAGCAATGTTTTGGGTATCCGTAATGATGAAAACGGGATTATCTGGATGCTCGATATGGCCCAACGCAACGATGTTACGCCTAAAATCGTGGGTTGGAATACAAAAACCGATAAATTAGAACGTATTTATTACTTGCCAAAATCGGCAGTGCCGGCAATATCACAGCCCAACGATATGGTGGTCGATACCAAACACGGCTATTTTATCATCGCCGATGAAGGCATTGGCAATGGGGGAGATGGGAGCAAGGCAGCTTTTATCATCGTAGATATGAAAACAGGCAAAACGCGTCGTGTTTTAGAAGGTACCCGCACTACGAAACCTGAAAATACTCCTACCGTAATCAATGGCAAGCATCTGGCAGTAAATGGAAAGGACTTGCTGATCGGAAATGACGGAATTACTGCCGATGCTAATTTTGAATATGTCTATTACGGACCTTTGAACGGAACCAAAATCTACAGGGTCAAAACCTTGGATTTGATAGACGAAACCTTAACTGAGGCCGAGTTGGACCAAAAAATTGAAACCTATTCCGAAAAACCCAACAATGGGGGAATGTCGATTGACAAAGAGGGCAATCTCTATTTAACCGCTTTGGAAACCAAGAGTGTCGCTGTGGTTCTCGCAAAAGACCGAAGTGTCCATACGATGATAAAGGACGATAATCTGGTATGGCCCGATGGCGTGAGTTATAACCATACCGATGGTTACATGTATGTCTCGGCCGCCCAGGTAAACCATGGGGCCGTATTTAACGACGGGAAGGACAAATCAACAAAACCGTTTTACATTTTCAGGTTTAAACCAATTGAAGAAGGGGTTTCTTTTCGATAAATTCACACGCTCCAATAGTGACTAAAAAATGTTCTACCTAAAGGAAGTGTAAACAGCTTCCCATTGAAGAAAAAAACAAAGGATTATTTAGAAATATGGGTAGATAGCATCCATTCGGTTGTCATCGGATCAGTATAAGGAAGAAGCCACAACATATTGTGGCTTCTTCTGTTTTAGATAAGGTCATCCGATGCAATAGGCCAACTAGCGAGGAAACGTATGTTATTGTGGGTAACTTCCTGAGAGCGATACGATAAATTCCCCGCAATGGATATCATTTATGAAAATCGAGAGGAATTATTCCGGAAAGCCTTTCAATAGATTAGTAATAACTTATTGAAGGTATTACCTTTGCAGGCTACAGAAAAAGATAACATGCCAGAGACTCAATTTGAACTACAAGAAAAGAAAACGGACAAAGAACTTTACAGCTACCAGCAAGGTGCTATTAATCAAATATTTGAAAAGTTCGATAATGAAAGAGATGACTACCACCTGTTATATCAATTACCCACTGGTGGCGGAAAGACCGTAATTTTTTCCGAAATAGTCCGGCAATACCTCAAAAACCACTCGAAAAAGGTCTTGGTCATGACACACCGAGTAGAGCTCTGCAACCAGACTTCCAAAATGCTCACCAGTTTTGGAGTGGTCAATAAAGTTGTCGATAGCAAAGCCAATTTAGATGACCATGAACGCTACAGTTGCTATGTGGCCATGGTAGAAACATTGAACAACAGGCTTAACGACGGCATATTGGATATCTCTGACGTTGGTTTGGTCATTATAGATGAGGCCCATTACAATTCCTTTACAAAACTGTTTAAATTTTTCGAAAACTCCTTTATCCTTGGGGTTACCGCTACCCCCTTAAGTTCCAATAAGGACTTACCCATGAACCGCAACTACGATGAGTTGATTCCTGGGGAATCCATAGAAAATTTAATTAAAAATGATTTTTTGGCCAGGGCCGAAACCTACCAGTATGATATGGGGTTGACTTCTTTGGAGGTAGGTTCCAATGGGGATTATACGGTTAAATCTTCTTCGGACCTCTATACGAGTCCGTCCATGTTAAATAAATTACTGGAAGCTTATACGACCCATTCCAAGGGCAAAAAAACGCTGATATTCAACAACGGTATAGAAACCTCTATCCAGGTATACCACACCTTTAACAGTGCGGGCTTGCCCATTATGCATTTAGACAATACCGCTACCAAAAAACAACGAAAACATATTTTAAAGTGGTTTCATGAAACTCCCGACGCGATACTTACATCGGTAAGTATTTTGACGACTGGTTTTGATGAACCCACTATAGATACCATAATACTAAACCGGGCCACAAAATCCTTGACCTTGTACTACCAAATGATTGGTAGGGGGTCTAGGGTCTTGAACAACAAATCTAAATTTACCGTTATCGATCTTGGTAACAATATCTATCGTTTTGGTCCTTGGGGTGCAGATTTAGACTGGGAGGCCATTTTTAAATCACCTAATTTCTACATAGACCGTATCAAGGACGATGAAGCTATTGAAAGTACCTTTAAACATGAGTTGGCCGAGGACATTCGATCAGAATTTTCAAAATCTAAAGAGACTTATCTAGATATTAATGCCATTTACAAGGAAGCCACTTTTTCCGGGGAATCGTCTAAAGTGGTGTTGGAAAAATCCATTGAACAACATGCCTATATCTGTATAGAAAATAGCGAAGATGTATATGATGCCCTTGCATTGGCAAAGTTACTTAAAGAAGACATTGACAATAGGATACAAGTCTATGGCAAGTGTATCAGTAAAAGCACCTATAATTTTATAAGTTGGCTAAAACTGGATTACCAAAAAAAGCTCAACGCCTATCTTAGAGAAAATTTTGATGCCGTCTTTGAACAAATTCACGGCCATCCACCAGAAGATTAATCAAGTCCTATCATCTAAAAATAACGTGTTTTTTGGCGCATCTAACCCTCCTTAAAATAGGGTACATGTACAATGATACTCTAATTTGGGCCGATGCTTACGACAAGGCCAAAATTGAAGAGTTGCTTGCATTGAGCGATAATATAATATTCCATTAGAATAGATTATGGGAATATATTTTTCATAAAAAGAAAATAAGATCGAATTTTCGCAAAGTACTTTCGACTAAATTCGCAATATGAAAAATATATTGGTTCTATTTTCTCACCCTAAGTTTGAAAAATCTAGGGCGAATGTCATTCTAGTCGATAAGATTAAAGATAAAGAGGGGGTAACGTTTCACGACCTATATGAACGTTACCCCGACTTCAATATAGATGTAGATGCCGAAAAAGCGCTCATGAGTGCGCACGATATAATTATCTTCCATCACCCATTTTACTGGTACAGCTGCCCACCTTTAATGAAACAATGGATAGATGTGGTCTTGGAGTTCGGGTGGGCCTACGGACCAAATGGCACGGCCCTACAGTCTAAGAAATGCTTAAACGTTATCACTACCGGAGGCAGCAGGGAACTTTACTGCTCACAAGGAAGCAATAGTTATTCGGTAACCGAGTTCTTGCGACCTTTTGAACAAACGGCTAATTTGTGCGGTATGCAGTATCTACCACCTTTTGCGGTTATGGGCACACATAGAATACCAATTGAAGAGTTGCACGCCTACGCCGAGCAATACGATCGGTTATTGGATGTATTGCAACAAAATCTAAAGCGGGCCGATGTTCGCGGCTTTTCCTTTATAAACGATATTCCCCAATTACAAACAACAGATAAGATATGACAGGAAGTATTCTTTTTGAAGCCATAGTCTTTTTATTGGGCGCTATTATTTGTGTTTCTATCGCCAAACGACTGGGGCTAAGTTCGGTATTGGGCTATTTGTTGGCCGGGGTATTGATCGGCCCCTATGTATTGGGATTTATCGGTAACGAAGGGGAAGACATTCTTCACTTTGCCGAATTTGGCGTGGTGATGATGTTGTTCTTGATCGGTCTGGAAATTGAACCTAAGAATTTCTGGAAAATGCGAAAAACCATAGTCGGTATGGGAGGGCTTCAGGTAGCGGCCACCATGCTGCTTTCGTATTTCCTTTTTATTCTATTTGGGTTTAACAAAACCGTTGCCTTGACATTGGCTATGGCCACCGCCTTGTCTTCCACGGCCATTGCCCTGCAGACCATAAAAGAAAAAGGCTTGTTGAATACCAATTTTGGACAATCTTCATTCTCCATATTGCTGTTCCAGGATATCATTGTGATTTTCATGCTCGGCGCCTTGCCTTTGTTGGCCAATACGGATAAGCCCACTGTTGAACACAGTAGCGAACACGCCAATTTGCTTCAAAATCTCCCCCTAGGTCTACAGACCCTGGCGATTTTGGTGTCGGTAGTGGCCATTGTGGTCGCAGGGAAGTACCTTATAGTACCAATGTTGCGAAAAGTGGCCAAGACAGGGGTCAGGGAACTATTGATTGCCGCCGCCCTGCTTATTGTTTTCGGAATTTCCTTTTTAATGGAACTGGTCGGATTGAGTCCTGCCCTAGGGGCCTTCCTTGGCGGTGTAGTCTTGTCGAATAGTGAATTCAAACACGAATTGGAAAGCACCCTTGAACCGTTTAAAAACTTGCTATTAGGTCTGTTCTTTATGGCCGTAGGCGCTTCCATCAATTTTATCGTAATTGCGAACAGCCCATTAACCGTTGGGGGCATTTTACTCGCCGTTATAGTGCTAAAAGCCTTGGCGCTCTTTATTACGGGCTCGGTATTCAAATTAAAATTAAACCAGAAATTACTGTTGACTTTCGGACTCGCACAAATAGGGGAGTTCGCCTTTGTACTGTTGTCGTTCGCATTTCAATTGAACATTTTGGAACAGGATCAATTGGACATGATGCTGGTGGTTACGGCATTGACCATGACCTTTACCCCGATCATTGGCATGGTAAACGAACGTCTGCTTTTGCCCCGTTTGGGCACCAAGGAATCCATAAAAAGGCCCATGGACCACATAGCCAAGTCGCAAAAAGTAATTTTGGTGGGTTTCGGACATTTTGGAAGCACTGTGGGCCGATTTCTGCGCACCCATGGCGTAGAGGCCACCATCTTGGACCACGACTCCAATCGTGTCGATTTTTTGCGCAAAATGGGTTTTGAGGTCTATTATGGCGATGCCACTAGAACCGACCTACTGGAATCTGCGGGAATAGCCGAGGCCAATATTCTAATTTGTGCCATGGACAACCCCGA
The DNA here is from genome assembly GCF_002211465.1 of Zobellia sp. OII3. Classification (NCBI taxonomy): domain Bacteria; kingdom Pseudomonadati; phylum Bacteroidota; class Flavobacteriia; order Flavobacteriales; family Flavobacteriaceae; genus Zobellia; species Zobellia sp. OII3. Next base: position 455,954 of record NZ_MWRZ01000002.1, read on the forward strand.
TGTCATCAAGCAATTGGCCAAGACGGTTAAGGACAAATATCCACAGGTTAAAATCATGGTCCGTGCCAAAAACAGGTACGTAGCCTACGAGTTTCTAAATATGGAAATAGACCATATTTACAGGGAATCATTGGAAACTTCCCTTAAACTGGCGAGTGAAGTCCTTAGTCAAATGGGCTTTAGAAAATACACCTTACAGCGCCAAGTGCAGAACTTTATCAAATACGATGAAGACAGCCTTAGGCGTCTGGCCAAAGAAGGTCAAATAGGGGACGATAATTATATTTTTAAGGCGCGGAAAGAACTCGAACAACAAGAAAAATTATTGGAACAGGACTTCAAACGTGGGATTGTCGAGTTCGATAGCCACTGGGATAGTGAACAGATCAGGATGGCCCTAGAAAACCCAGAGACATAATGTTTTTCCCATGAAGGTAACCGAAGGTTTCTTAGCCTATGTTTTAGACCAGTTGGCCCAATGGGAAGGCGTCTATACCAAAAAAATGTTCGGAGGTGTGGCTTATTTTACGAAGGCCTAATGTTCGGTCTGGTCTATAACGATTCGGTAGCCCTAAAAGTCGATCTTAGTAACCAGTCAAAATATATAGCAGCGGGAGAAGCCCCCATTACCGTATTTAAAACCAACACCCCATTGCCTTCATACTATACCGTACCTGGTTCGGTCTTCGAAAATGCAAGCGATTTTGTGTCTTGGGCAAAGGAATCGTACCAAATACAGGTTCAAAAGCTCTAAAATCCCAAAAGGATACAAGTCTTAGAAATCAAATATTTATCAGGTAATTTTTCTTAAACATCTTTTCGTACAGATCTAAGCTGAACATATAAAGCTGGGCAGGTCTTTTTGATACCCCAACTTGTTTTTCATCTAGGGCTATAATGTATTTTTTCTTAATTAGTTTCCTCCTGAAATTTCTATTATCGATTTCTATTCCCAATATAGATTGGTAGAGGTCCTGAACTTCATTTATGGTAAACTTATCAGGAAGGAGCTTAAAAATAATGGGCTCCGATAAGCATTTTGTCTTAAGATCTTCATAAGCCTCCAATATGATCTTTTCGTGGTCAAATCCGAGTTCGGGCAAATCGTTGACGGGAAACCATTTGGCCTGGTACTTATTGTTCTTTAAGTCAACATCGTCCGTTTTCAATAAAAAGTAATACGCAATAGTGATGGTTCTTGAATTGAATCCTTCATTCCGAATCCAGATAAGGTCTTTCTCGTTCGTTAATCGATCCGGATTTCCAAAGGCCTTAAACTGCTTTTTGTACTGGTCGGTCAAACCGGTCAATTCCTTTAAAACCCTCGTTGCCGTTTCATCAAGGGTTTCCTTTTGATAAACGTGATAACCCGTCAGCACATAATCGTTTACCAAGACCTCTTCTTCCCTTTCCAAAAATCGTTTGATCAATAAAACATTTAAGGATTTAGTGTTTATATCATATCCAAAAACGACACAATCAACGGATATATTCAATATTTTTTCGGGTTCCATAAGTAAGTTGTATTACGAAAATAGAGATTTACAATATTTGAGGTGAATATAATAAAATTAAGTATAAACGTACTTCATACGCTATAAAATAACACCTATTCGTTTTATCAAATGCGTACAAAATTCCTCATAACATACTGATAAAATGATAGTTTGCAAGTTTTTTTGATAAAATATTAGGATATTATAAATCTATTTATTTACATTTGAAAAATTAAACGTACAAATGACGTTTGTTAGTTTTAAAGCAAATTAAAACTGTGATCTTGAAAAAAACCAAAACCCCAATACAGAAGTATCGTACGGATCTACCTTCTAAAAAACAAAGAAGCTATTTTCAGGATTTATGTTTGTATAGCTGTTTTTTTCTTGGAGTGCTCAATTCAACTTCCGCACAGGAAGAAGTAAAGGAAGTTGAATATAGGCCGTTCCGTATCGGGGCGCATTTAAAAAATATGCATACCTGGCATGGGTCCGTGGTTCATCCGGGCGCGGTATTGGCGAGCCATATCGAGTACAACTCCGAAAACACAAAATTTACTTTCGGTTTTTGGGGAGGTGCCAGTTTTTCAACGGTCGACGTAGTCAATAGCGATACCGAAGAAAATGTACCCGCCTATTACAAGGAGGTTTCGATTTATTCAAAATATCGTTTTTCCGATTCGTTTTTTGTTGAAGCGGTATCGCATAACAACTATACGGGAGTAGAGGAGAGGGGCGATGACCTGCACTATTGGGGTTATGACAAAACCCAAGGTTACAATTTCGTAGACCTAAGCTTGGGTTACCACCCGACCCCGAATACCCTATTGTATTTTGCGACCATTATCAACGGGGGGTCGGGAGATTACGAACTGCAGGATAACGGAAGGTTAAAGAACTCGTGGACCCACTATTTTGAAGTGAGCGGTAAGGTTTGGAAAAACAAAACCTCCTCTTTATCGCTTTTTGCCGGTGGGGCATGGTCTTTCCTTACCAACAAGACATTTTACACTACAAATTCGGGCAATATCATAAATGTAGGGGCTACCTTTACTAGAAGCCTTGCCTTTGGCTCGTATGCACTGCCCATTGAAGTAATGGCCATGTGGAATCCAGAAAAGGAACTAACCGTTTTACAATTGGACATTATGATCCTATAGCTATCAAAAAATTTCACTCGATAATCGAGATTAAATACTCCGAGGCTTGCCTCATAATCAAGGTGTATTCCTGTTAATCCCTCGCGGGCTTGCCCCGAGGTAGTTTACTCAACGAAAACTAAAATCCAAATGAAACTCAACAAACATCTGCCCGTAAAACACCTGCTAAGGTTATTTGTGGTATCTACCATTTTACTTAACGCCTTAGGGTGTGCCGAACCCATTGAAAAGTCCGATAACACCCAAAAGGGTGAATTGAACGAAGATGGACTGATAGAAAGTGCCATCGATCTTTCAGGAAAAACCATTGGCTATTGCAGCCCCACTTTAAATGCGCCTTATTATCAGGCCTTGTTAAAAAGCATTCAAGAAACCACGGAAAAAAACGGAATGACCTTTTTGTCCGCCGACGGGCAAGACGATATCAGCAAACAGGTATCGGCCGTGGAAGATTTGATTACAAAGGGGGTAGACGCCTTGCTCTTGAACCCTAAAGACCCCGATGCCTTGGTAGGGGTCACCAAATTGGCCAAGGCCGCTGGCATCCCCGTTTTTATAATCGATAGCTCAATCGACCCTTCCGCCGAATATGTGACTACGATACAGTCCAATAATTTGGCCAACGGTGCCCTTGCGGGAGAGTGGTTGGCCAAAAAATTCGGGAGTAAAAAAATGAACATTGCCCTACTTAGCGGCAATGCGGGGAATCCGGTCGGAAGAACCCGAAAACAAGGACTCTTACAGGGGATAGCCGAAGAACAGCTAAGAAGTTTGGGCTACATCGATTTGAACGTTAAAACCCAAATGTATACGGAATGGTCTTATGCTGGAGGACTAAAGGCCATGGAAGATATTTTAGTGGCCCACCCAGACATCAATGTGGTTATTACCGAGTCCGATGTTTGTGTCCTCGGTGCCATAAAAGCCATTGCCCAGGCAGGAAAAACGGATGACATCCTGATTGTCGCGGGTGCCGACGGACAAAAAGAGGCCATTAAGTACATCATGGATACCGATTTCTATGGCTGTACCGCTATGAACAGTCCGGTTCAGATAGGTAAAAACGCCGTCACTTATGCGATTCAATATATGAACGGTAAGCGGGATTTTTCTAAAACATCGTTTACCGCCCCTTTGCTTATCACCAAAGAAAACGCTGCTCAGTATTACAATCCAGATGCATTGTTTTAACCCCTTATAATGGACGATATGCAAAATACAAAAAGCGAGTATAGACTTGAAATGACCGGAATATCAAAAAGTTTCGGAATCGTTTCAGTGCTGAAGGATGTCAATTTAAGGGTAAAGCATGGTGAAATCCATGCCCTACTTGGCGAAAACGGAGCGGGGAAATCCACTTTGATGAAAATACTAAGCGGGGTACACCAAAGGGATACCGGTCGCGTATTGCTCAATGGAGAGGAAATACATCCTAAAAACACCCATGAAGGCCGGGTCATGGGTATTAGCGTAGTATACCAAGAACTATCATTGATCAATGACCTCTCCGTAGCGGAAAACATATACCTGCATAAGTTGGGGGCCAGTAAGTTTTGGATGAACTGGAAGGAAATAACCAAGGATGCCCAAGAATTGATCAACTCCTTAGGTTTTGATATCGATGCCTCGGCCACGGTAAGGAACCTGAGTATTGTACAAAAACAAGTGGTAGAGATTGCCAAGGCGATTTCGGAAGACACCAAGGTTTTGGTTTTAGATGAGCCCACTACGGTATTTGACCCCACCGACACCCAAAAACTATTTGACAATTTGTTCAAACTTAGGGAGCGGGGTATTTCCATCATTTACATTTCGCATCACCTAGAGGAGATTTTCAAAATAGCCGACACCGTAACCGTGCTTAAGGATGGTGTAGATACGGGGAGTATGCCCGTTTCCGAAACCGATGCCGATGCCGTAATTCGATTGATGATCGGTAGGGAATTGAAAGATATGTTCCCGCCAAGGAACATAAAGGTAGGGAACGAAGCCATTTTTGAGGTCAAGGATTTGACGGCAAAAAACACCCTAGTACACAATGTTTCCTTTTCCGTAAAGCCTGGTGAAGTACTAGGTATTGCGGGACTAGGGGGAAGCGGAAGGACAGAAACCGCAAAATTGATCTTCGGAGCGGATAAAAAGAAATCGGGAAGCATTTTCTTGAACGGAAAGGAAATTCAAACCAAATCCCCTGCCGATGCAGTGAAGCAAGAAATAGGCCTGGTCTGTGAAGACAGAAAGGAAGAGGGCGTGTTCTTACCCCTGTCCATCCGAAAGAACATCAGTGTGACCAATTTTAAGTCCATTTCAAACCGGTTCGGCTTTATCAATGTCGAAAAAGAATACGCCAAGGTCCAGGAGCTGATAGAAAAACTCAACATCAAAACGCCTAGCTCTGGGGTACCGGTCGAAAACCTAAGTGGGGGTAACCAACAAAAAGTGGCCTTGGCCAAGTGGCTGAGTATAGACAGTAAGGTAATCATCATAGATGAGCCTACCCGAGGTGTCGATGTTGGCGCAAAAGTAGAAATCTACAACCTGATCAACGAAGTGGCCAAAAGAGGCGTCGGCGTTGTGGTCATCTCATCGGATATGCCCGAAATAATGGGTATTGCCGATAGAATTCTGGTGATGTACAAAGGAACGATCTATGGGGAACTGCCCAAAGAAAAATTTTCCGAAGAAAACATACTTCGTTACGCAATTGGAAAACCACTAAAAAATTAACTCAAAAACTTAAACGATGGCTTTAACTTTAAAACAACAACTGAGCAGCCCGGGCGGTGTGCTTAAGTTCTTAATAAAATACAACACCATATTCATCTTCTTGTTATTGGTGCTGTTTTCCGCAATCATTTCAGATGTATTCTTTACCTCGGTGAACCTAAGTAACCTTTTAAAGCAAGTATCGGGTATCGGTATTATAAGTATCGGCATGTTGATCGTCATCTTGACCGGCGGAATAGATTTGTCCGTAGGTTCCATGGTGGCCCTATTGGCCGTGACCTTTGCCATTCTCGTTAATATTTTCGCCTTGCCCTTGGCCATTCTTATTACCATTGCCATCGGATTTGGCCTGGGCAGTGTTTCGGGCTATTTGGTGGCTTACCAAAAAATGGCGCCCTTTATCGCAACCTTGGCGTTAATGACCGTAGCGCGGGGAATGGGCTTTATTTACTCTAAAGGCTCTCCGGTAACTTTCAAGACCTATGGCGGTTTATTTATGTCGGATTTTGCCAATAATTCCTTTTTGGGCATACCCAATATTGCCATTGTGTTTTTTATAATCGTGATTTTGGCGATGGTCATGCTCCGTCACAACGTTTTCGGGAGAATCGTCATTGCCATAGGAAGTAACGAGGAAGCCTCTCGACTCTCTGGAATCAAGGTAAACAAGTACAAGTTTTTGGTCTATGCCATATCTGGGGCCTTGGCGGCCATTTCGGCCATCATCGTAGCTTCGAGAACCAACCTAGGCTCACCCAATATGGGCATGGCCTGGGAACTGGATGCCATTGCCGCCGTAGTAATCGGCGGCGCCAGTTTAAATGGCGGTAGGGGTACGGCCATAAATACCTTGATGGGGGTATTGATCTTAGGCTTGATCAGCAATATCCTAAATCTTTTAAACGTGCCTTCATATCCACAGCAAGTCGTAAAAGGAGGGATCATCATTTTTGCCGTATTGCTTCAACGATTTGAGAATAAATAAACAAAGATCTTCCATGAAAAATTATAAATTAAACAGCACTAATCTTTCCCATATTTCAGAAAGAGTTTCAGTTCCAAAATACAACAGATCTAAGCTTAAAACGGGCATCGTACATGTGGGTATCGGTGGGTTTCACCGGGCACATGAAGCTTTTTATACCGATCAACTACTGCAAGACGAATCCGTCACGGATTGGGGGATATGTGGCGTAGCCCTTTTGGATTTCGACACTAAGATCTACAATACCCTAAAAGAACAAGACGGCTTGTACACCTTGATCGTCAAGGAACTGGACGGCACCCATACCCGACAGGTCATCGGTTCCATCGTTGAATATCTCTTCGCTCCGGAAGCCCCCATAAAGGTTATCGAAAAAATGGCGAGTCCTGAAGTCAAAATTATCACCTTGACCATTACCGAAGGTGGGTATAACTATAACGAGGCCACCAAAAAATTCGACTTTGACAATCCCTTGATCCAACATGATCTAACACATCCCAACAGCCCTAAGACCATTTTTGGTTACCTGACCCAAGCTTTAAAACTGAGAAAGGATAGAGGTCTCAAAGGATGTACCATTCAGTCTTGCGACAACATTCAGGGGAATGGCCATATGGCCAAAAGGATGTTGCTCACTTATGTTTCCACCGCAGCACCTGATTTGGTGGAATGGATAGAAAGCCATGTGTCTTTTCCCAATGCCATGGTCGACAGAATAACCCCGGCGACCTCGGAAGCCGATATTATAAACTTACGGGAAACTACCGGTATTGAAGATGCCTGGCCCGTGGTATGCGAACCTTTTAAACAATGGGTCATAGAAGATGATTTTATTGAGGGAAGGCCGGCATGGGAAACCGTAGGGGCACAATTTGTAAACAATGTCGAGCCCTATGAAAAAATGAAACTGAGCCTTCTAAACGCCGGACATTCCGTACTGGGCATTCTAGGCGCGCTACTAGGATACGATACCATAGATGAAGCGGTGAACAACCCAAACGTAAGAAGCTTTTTGAACAGCTATATGGATGTCGAGGTGAGTCCCGTTTTAGGCGATTTGGAAGGCATCGATTTAAGTGACTACAAGCGATCCCTGTTGGAAAGGTTTGGAAACATCAATATAAAAGACCAGATCGATAGAATCTGCTCTGAAAGTTCCGCCAAGATCCCCATATTTATTTTACCGACCGTAAATGCCCAATTAACGGAAAACGGACCCATAAAGCGCGCCGCCTTTGTCATTGCGGCTTGGGCAATCTATAGCTTGGGGAAAGATGAAAAAGGCCATGTCCTGAATATCAAGGACGCCATGGCTTCCTTGATAAGTGAAAAAGCCAAGGTCGCGGTAGAAAACCCGAAGACCTTTTTGGAAATAGAGTCGGTATTCGGAAAACTCAAAAACGATTCAAGCTTTGTAGAGGCGTACACCCAAGCCTATAAAAACATTATGGACCAAGGTGTGGAAAAATGTGTGATCGCTATAAACCGTAACCAGGAGAACAACAATTAAATGAAAAATATAGTCTGTTTTGGGGAAGTTTTATGGGATGTTTTCCCCACACACGAAAAAATTGGGGGAGCCCCCTTGAACGTAGCGTTACGCTTACAATCCTTAGGTAACCAGGTATCCATCATCAGTAGGATAGGTGAGGATGAAAAAGGCAAGGAGATAGAGAAAAGCATCATAGAAAAAGGGATTAACGCCGAAAACTTACAAGTAGATCAAGAGTTGAACACGGGAATAGTACAGGTAAGCTTGTCCCAAAACGGTTCCGCTTCCTATGAGATTACATTTCCCAGGGCTTGGGACAACATAAAAATAGACGACAAGGCGATAAAAGCGACCCAAGGGGCCGACGCCTTTATTTACGGGAGTTTAGTAGCTCGCGACAAACGATCCAAACATACGCTTTACGAGTTATTAAAATTAGCAAAGTATAAGATTTTTGACGTGAATCTCAGGGCGCCCTATTATAACATGGAAGTTCTGGGCCACTTGATGAAAGCGGCGGATTTTATTAAGTTCAACGACGATGAGATTTTGGAAATCGGTCAAGAACTGGGCTCCGAATCAAATGCTTTGGAACAGAACATTAGTTTTATAGCAAAACGTACCGATACAAAATCTATCTGTGTAACACGTGGGGCGCATGGGGCTATTTTGTACTACAAGGATAACTTTTACCAGAATAAGGGCTACCCCATTGAAGTTGTGGATACCGTAGGGGCCGGCGATTCTTTTTTGGCATCATTGACCAACGGCTTAATAAAAATGGAAGACCCGCAAAAAACCATAGATTTCGCCTGTGCCATAGGAGCTATGGTAGCCGGTAGGGAAGGGGCCAATCCGATATTTACCCCGGAAGAAATCCAAGCCTTTATCAAAAGTCGCCAATAAATCACGACATGGCTTAAAGACATAAAAGCAGCCGCCCGTAATAAGGGACAGCTGCTTTTTATTTACAAATTGTTTCGTGATCAGTTACACGAAGTAATACTACCTAGATTTTGGTTACATACTTTAGGGGTATTATACTTTACGTTTAAAACGTAATTATTGGGAAAGCCCTGAACACTGGAGGTGCTTACATTGACGTTATAATTGCCAAGGCTGTTGTCCCTTTTCGTGTTATCGATGGTAACTCCCAAGGAGGGTCCGTTATACTCGAACCCATCTGGACCTGGCCGACAAACCTTAGAACGTTCCGAACAGGGTAAATAGGATAAGAATGCCTGCTTGAGTTTGGCGCCAGTACTCTTATAGGTTGCCTTAACATTGGTTACCTTAGATGTGGCGAATTTCCCTGGTTTGATTCCGCTAACGGCAGGATTGGAGTGGTTATACGCCGCTTCGTTAAAGTCGTTTGCGATACGTGCCGCCCATGTTCTTCCGTTATTACGTTTGTACACGACTTCTACCGAGCCAGCTCCTAGAATACCTTCAATATAGTTCTTGAAAGCGTCGGCACTTGCCCTATTCCCCTTATCGAAAATCTCTATAAAACCGTGCTCTACACGTACGGCATATGCACAACCGATGGCGGTTACATCATCTATGGTCACTTTACCGTTTTCCATAAAATGGGGAGAGAACATTACCGGGGTCAAGCCATTGGTATTCTTGATCTTTGTAGCAAAAATATCCCTTACCCCCCCTTTTTTAGCGGTTTTCATAGCGAGGTTGTCGGTTTCTAAACGCAAGGTTACCCCGCCCGTACAACTTAGATTGTTGAACAGAATGTTATCTGCCGCGTACGCCTGTATGAGTCCATATCCCGTATGGGCATTCGCCTGGTCTATATTCTCAATAATACCTTTATGTGGCCAAGCATTGCCTGCCTTATCCGTAAAGCTTACCAATATCGAAGCAAAGATGGTTTTTTCATCCTTGATCGTAAAATTCGATATTTTAAAGTTGGTTACGTTACCAACATCGGCTACAATTTGGTTTTTAGAACTGTTGCCTCTTAGGTCTACTATAAACTTACCTCCTTTACCCACTATACTGGCGTTTTCTATTTTTTCCTCTGTTTTACTGGCAAAATCAAAAATTCTGTGATTCTTCGCAGGAGTCAACCCCTTGGTCGGATAGATTACCGTTCCCTTTTCTATTTCAAGATGTACATTAGAGCGCATTCTAATTTTGGTCAAATAGTACTTTCCCTTAGGAAGGGTCAGTATACCACCGGTATCCGATAAATCTTTGATAGCCAGGTTTAATTTGCTACTATCATCGTTCTGATCATTGTGGTTAACACCGTAATCCGTGACCAGGTTTTTTTTATTGGCCCGTACATTCTGACCCGGTGGGGTATAAAATGAAGAAGCCGCGGCCCTCAATTCAGTTGGAACTTCCGAAATTTCGGAGGTATCGTTTTCCGTCACTTCTTTGGTGCATCCTATTGCCATTATGGCAATTGACGCTAAATAAACAGGTTTAAATTGTAATTTCATTGTAAGAATTTAAGGTTAATAATGTCGCAATCTATAGTGTATTTTCCTACTTATATAGAAGTTAATTAATACACTTAAACACTATTTTACCTTTACCCCCCCCTTCCGACAGGGGCCAATTATAAGTAACGGTCCTACACCCTTCCACCTCTTTTACACAACCACCTGATATTAAGTATTTTATAATTAGCAAGCCCCAAGAATTCAAGAGGTTAATAAAATGTAAGTCAAAAAAGAAGGCATCATTTATTAAACTAGAATTGCACCAAAACCAGATTAACTCCCTATAGTTTAAACGTATACATCAAAGGGTATGAAGAATAGTTTTCACAAAAAAACTTCCCATAACAAGAATGGAATAGTAGAACCCAAATAAATAAGGGGCACAATTTCAAAAAATTTAGAAAGGCCGATAGGTTAAGGATAATTTGTAGAAAACCTATGTTTTACAAGCCTGTATTGAGATAATGTAGAGTTATTTTCTGCACTTGTCAAGTTTTTTTCGAGGTGCGTTTTTGAAATAAAAACCTTACAAATTTTAGTTTTGCACTCAAGAAATTATAAAACATACCCCATGAACTTAACTAAAATGGCTGTTTTCGCAGCAAGTCTATTTTGTCTCGCCTGCAAGAATGATATAGATACCGAATTGGAAAAAAAATCCATACCGGAATCTGAAATTCAAAAGTCGGAAGAAAAACTACCGAACGAAGAAGAATTGACCCCGACCGACCCCGATGAAGAAACGAACAAGGAAGAAACTGTTACAGCGAACGCGACCTATGATTTTACCGGAAACACCCCACCTCCGGCACCCCAAGGCATGAAATGGGTAAAAATATCACAACTTTCCGATGAGTTCAACAATGGTTTCAATACTGATAAATGGACCAAATCGCTTTGGAACTATGGTGTACCCGTACAAATGAAGGCCGAAAACTCTGGAGTTAGCGATGGCAAACTGTGGATCAAAGCTACCTTGGGCAACGACCCCGAGCGTTGGTTCGAAACCTCCCGTGTTATGTCGAAGGCCCAAGTCAATTACCCCATGTATACCGTAAGCCGTATTAAAGGGGCCCATATTTCGGCCTATAATACCTTTTGGTTGAACAATGGGAATATTTCCAACCGTAACGAAATTGACGTTATAGAGAATAACTCCAACCCCTCCTGTAACTGTCAGCCCGATTTCCCTTGGCAAATGAATTCGCAATATTTTCACGTGGTCAATGACGATACCAAACGTAATAAGGGCAATTTTGACAATCGCGAACTCTCCGATGCCAACCCGCTTAAGGGCGTAGCTTGGAACGAAGAATACCACACCTTTGGCGTTTGGTGGAAAGACGCCACACACATTCAATTTTACCTAGATGGCGAACCCGCCGGAAGCGTGGTTTCGGCACGTGATTTTACCCGTGAGCTAAATATCATATGGGACCTATGGACGGTTGATGCCGATTGGCTCGGGGGACTTGCCAAAAAGGAACATCTGTCGAACAACAATATCAACACCATGAAAATAGACTGGATACATACCTATCAATTGGTAGAGGAATAACTATTCATAATAGTGAGTTGTTTAGTTGAATAGGGCATTAACATTACGTTTTTGCCTTATTTTTTTACCAACCGTCCAATACACACTGCATGGTATAGGGTTCGGTCTTCGATAGGGGAAGGTCTTGTAGTTCATCGCCCAGGTAATTGCCTTCGGCCATACCCGTAACATTGTTAAAACGGTAAGACCAGCAGTACCTTAGGTTGGGATGCGCTTCGGAGTAGGTCACTAAATTATCGACCAATACGGCATTGTCAAAATCGGTAAACGACATAAAATAACCGTAAAATTTATTACGCCTTACATCGGCATCCGAACTTTTGTACATATACATGCCACAACTGTTACAAACATTGTCATGAACATAGGTCGCACGGTTATGTCCTTTGTCCCCGCCACCTGAATACTGTATATAGCCTAACCGGCCATTGACCGAGCCATCGACCATGGTAATGGTATTTCGGGCTATGATGTTATGGGTTTTGTGCCAGCTTACAATGGGGCCGTCTACATAGGTGCTTCCTTCCCCTTGCTCCATAACGTTATCCAATATATAGACATTTTTACCACTTGTATTTACGATATCACCTCCCGTATTATGATGGAAATAGTTGTCTTGGATCAAGATATCTTCATCTACTCGGCCGGCACCCTCAATATCGATTCCAAATTGCGGGCTCGTTCCCTTTATATGATGAATCTCATTGTCGGTAATCGTAATGCGCGTACCGCCCACAATAGAAATTCCCTGCCTTCTGTTATTATAAATATCATTGTTGGTAAATGTAACATCGGTAGCCTCCAATACTAGGGAACCGTCGCCCGTGGTATTTCTGATAATCATATTATCTACAAGAACAATATTGCTGTCGTTCCAAACACAAATACCGTGGCCCTCGTCATGAGCAGTGTTTCCGTCGCTCTCCCGTGGGGTAAAAACATGGGTATCCCTATCTCCTTGAACAATACCGTCCCTGATTATTATATTATCGCCATCTAAACTGATTACACAATAGTTCCACTTGTCATTGGTATCGATTTCCAAAATAGCACCTTCACTAAATACGAACTCCGTATTCCCATGAATTTCAATACCCCCTTGGTATATATCGTTTTTCTCTTCCCCGACCAGGTAGTGGCCTTCAGGCAAGATTACCCGCCCATATCCTTCGTCGTGCGCCCAATCGATAGCGGCCTGTAGGTTTGCCGTGGTTTTAAGAGGGTCGGTTCCGTCATTTGGAATATCCCACTGCTCCAAGTCTATCGTATATTCCTTGGTGTCGGCCATACTCGGCAATTCAACTTTGAACTTTAGCTTAGGCAAGCCTTGGTCGTCTAAGTCCTCGGAATCGGCTCCATAAGTAGAAGTCGTTCCCCCTAGGTCTAGCACATCCTTTTTACATCCGGCCAGTGAAAGCAGCACGAAGATCAGTAGGTAAGTTGTTAGGTTTCTCATTTCTATAGAAAATAGGGCTTTACACCAATTGAAACTCCTTTTTAAAATGAATAGTATGTGTATTTTCCATTTTTCGATAGATTACACCGTATGAACGGGGCATCCTAAGCCGTAGAAAACCGCTTGATCAGGAGACATCCCGCGAAAGCAAATTCCAACTACATCAAAACATTTACTATATTGTAATGCAGCTGAAGTGTTTGGCCTTAACGGGATTTATTTTCGGGGGATTAAAACCGTTGGCCGAACAACATCGGAATATGACAAAAAGAATAAGCCTGATCCTTATATGTTTTACCTTGGGCAACCTGTTCGCACAAAGTGATAGTACCGAGATACGCCCCCGAACAAACCTGATCAAAAAAAGTATTTTACCCCTGTCGCTCCTCACTACCGGTATCCTCTTATCCGATAGCGGGTGGGAGCAAAGCCTGAACGCCACCATCGTTGATGGGGTAGGCAACGACTTTCGCACGCATATTGACGATTTTTCGAGATATGCCCCCATAGCCACACTGGTTATTGCAAACGTAGCCGGTGTCAAGGCGAGACACCACTGGTTCGACCAGACCAAAAAACTGGCCGTTTCCATGATCTTGACCGATGTGTTCACCAGGGCCATAAAAAATTCGGTGTACAAGCTCAGGCCCGATGGTTCCGACAAAAATGCCTTTCCTTCCGGGCATACCTCCATCGCCTTTGCGTCGGGTGCGGCAGTCTACGAAGAATACAAAGACACCAATCGATACCTGGCCTATAGCGGCTATGGATTTGCCACCCTTACGGGAGGTTTACGCTTGGCCAATAACAAACATTACCTATCGGATGTATTGGCCGGGGCGGGAATTGGTATTCTAGTGACCCGGCTCGTTTATCATTTTGACTATCTCTTTCAATGGAACCCCTTTTTAAAATGGAAAAACGTAAGCCTTATTCCCCGCTATAGCGATAGGACACTGGGACTCTATTTTTCCAAATCCTTTTAAGCTTGAAGCTAGCAAAAGCGGCCCCAAATTCTTGGCTCTTTCAAAAAAATAGTTGCATATTGCAATTAATTAAATTCAAAAATCATCAAAACAGAGCAGTTCAACTCTTCCTCGCGACTCATAAGTGCCACAGAACGACTTCTATCGGCGCATTTGCAACGCGCCTTTCAGGAAAACGGCGTTGAAATCACCATTGAACAATGGCGGATTTTGTTCTATTTATGGAAAGAGGACGGTATCAACCAACAGGAACTGGCCAAGCGGTCGAAGAAAGAAAAAAGTACCATGACCCGCCAGCTGGATACTTTGGAAAAAAAAGGATTGCTCATAAGACGCTGCCTTGATGAGGACAAGCGCAACAAACAAATATTTTTGACAAAACAAGGAAAGGCACTTGAAAACAAGGCCTTAAGCATTGCCAATACGATAACGGAACTATCGGAAAATGGTATCGCCCCCGATGAATTGGCACAGTTCAAACAGGTTTTGCACAAAATTATAGAGAACTTAGAATAGATGTTTATAGACAACGATCAAATAGAGAAGCTTTTACCCATGTCGGAGTGCATTGAGGTTATGCAGGCACTGTTTCTCTTAAATGCCGAAACGGATATCGTCAATCCACTCCGCACGACCATGCCCTTACACAATGACAGCCATGGAATTATGGGCATGATGCCCGCCTACATACGCCCGTATGAAGTCATGGGGATCAAAGTGTTGAGTATTTTTCCCGATAACTATAAGAAAGGACTCAGCTCGCACCAAGGGGTTATCCATCTCTACGAAACGCGTACGGGACAGTTAATGACAAGTTTGGATGCCGATGGTATTACGGGAATCAGAACAGCGGCCGTAAGCGCCTTGGCCACAAAGCACTTGGCGATTCCTAAGGCCAAGACTTTATGTATTCTTGGTAGTGGGGTACAGGCAAGAAAGCACATTGAGGCCATGCTTGAAATCCGCGATATCGAAAAGATTACCCTATGGAGCCTCAACAAGAGTAGTGCAGTACGACTTGCCGGCGATATGGAGCAATACAAGGAAATTGATTTTAAGGTCTGCGACACCGTAAGGGAAGCGGCCATCGACGCCGATATTATCTGTACGGTTACCGCCGCTACGGAACCTATATTGGAAAACGCCTACCTAAAACCCCATGTTCACATCAATGCCGTAGGGGCCTGTACGGCAACCACCAGGGAACTTGCCTCAGAAATCATCAATACCTCTGATGTGTTTGTAGACAACCGGGTTTCGGCGGCCAATGAGGCAGGAGAGCTGTTGCTTCCGGCCAAGGAAAACGGTCATGATGCCCTTGACTTCGTAAAAGCCGATATGTCGGAACTATTGAAAGATTCCAGCCTGTACGATGCATCCAAAAAAACGGTGTTCAAGTCACTGGGTATCGCCTCTGAGGACTTGGCTGCGGGACTGCATTGCTATACTAATTTGAAGGGATAATCCCTACAGCACAAATATTGAACGGCTACCGTCGATTGCTTTATCAACCTCGCTTATATCCCTGAATCCCAACCCCTTCAAATGGGTTACCGATTCTCTATTGCCATTCACTGAAAAGAACCGCCTATTCACTGATTCTTCAAAATAGCAGTCTTTCTATTCCGCATCTTTGTACCCTAATACAAATTCTCAAACCCATTTAAAATGAAAAAAATAAGCCTATTGCTCGTACTGGCAATGCAACTTACCTTTATCGTTTCCTGTTCCGACGATGATGTGACCAATACAGACAGCGACTCGGAGACTACCGAGGAGCTCAACGACGAAACAGGGGATGAAGACGCCTATGTTGAACAGTACGCCGATACCGATTTTGAGGCCACGGATTGGACCGACGCAACACACAGCAAATCGGCCGACCCTGATTTTGAGGAAGTCTTTGCCGACAACGCCGTAAAACGTATAGACCTAGTGATTACCGAAGAACGTTGGCAGAGCATGCTTGACAACATGACGTCGTTATACGGTGAATTTGGGGGCGACTTCGGTGCCGGAAGTGGCCCTGGGGCAGGAGGCCCACCTGCTGGAGGAGCCGGTGGGGGAGGACTGGTAGAAATCGACGAGGACCCGATTTTCGTACCTGGTGAAGTTTTCTATAATGGAAAGGAATGGTATCGCGTAGGCCTTCGCTTTAAAGGAAATTCAAGTCTACAATCAAGCTGGTCCAGTGGTATCTTAAAACTATCGTTCAAGCTCGATTTTGATGAATTTGAAGATGAGTACCCACAAATTGACAACCAAAGATTCTACGGTTTCAAAAAACTAAGCCTTAAAAACAATTACAACGACAAATCGATGTTACGCGAAAAAGTGGCCACCGATGTATTCAGGGAAGCCGGATTGGCCAGTTCACATGCCGCTATTTACGAAGTGTATGTTGACCATGGCGACGGTCCTGTTTACTTTGGGGTATACACCATGGTAGAGGAAGTAGACGATACCGTAATCGATACCCAGTTTAGCGATAACGACGGCAACTTGTACAAACCTGACGGCGATGGGGCCAGTTTTGCCGAAGGCACTTTCTCCGAAGAGGTCTTTGTTAAGAAAACCAATGAAGACGAAGCCGATTATTCCGACATCCAAAGCCTTTTTGCCGCACTACACGCCGATAATCGAACAAGCGACCCCGAAGCTTGGCGAGCCAATTTGGAGACTGTTTTTGACACCGATACCTTCTTAAACTATCTGGCGGTGAATACGGTTATTCAAAACTGGGATACCTATGGTAGAATGACACACAACTACTTTCTTTACAACAATCCCGATACCGAAAAACTGGCATGGATTCCGTGGGATAATAACGAAGCCCTACAAAGAGGAAATCAAGAAGGCGCCTTGGCCTTGGATTTCTCCGACCTAAATGAAACGGAATGGCCCTTGATCGGTTATCTATACGAAGATGCCACCTACAAGGCCAAGTACGACGACTATGTTCGCGAAGTAGCCAGCAATATCTTTAGCGTAAGTAATATGCAGGCCAAATATTCGACCTATGCCGCATTGGTAGAGCCCTATGCTACCGCTGAAGTCGAAGGATACAGTTTCTTGAATTCAAGCGCCGATTTTCAGGCAGCCATAAGTGAACTGAACAGCCATGTGTCGGAAAGGGCAACGGCAGTCGATAATTATTTGAATTAGTAATATGGATGTAGTGTGATGATGCTGATATAATTCTAGAGGGGGAAATCCGGTTGCCATAGGTAACCGGATTTTTTATTATTACCATGGTTTAGAACCTAAACCGTATCGATAAGGAAAACTGGCTTATGGGTGGAAGCTTCGGTATATTCGTTTGTCCGGCAAATATCCCTACTTCCAAGACCCTCTTTTTCTTCATTCTATAACCAAGGCCCAAGTTCACGTTGATTAGGCCTCCCTGCTCGCTCCCACTACCTTGATCGATGTCATAGGTCTTTCCCACACGTGTAAACAAATAGGTCTTCTCGTTCACATCGTATTTAAAAACTAGGGAAGGCGTAATTTGCTCATGCGTTCCAAACTTGGCGTAATTGCGTTCTAGGCCGGCGCTGAACTTTTCAGATAACTGGTAATCAAAATAACCTGTTGTAAAGACTTCTCCGTTTATACCCACGGGAGTCTCAAATCGGTATTGCGATAAATTGGTGATCAATAAGGAATCTAGGGAGACCTGTTCTTTAGGGGCTATTTGACCATACAGGGAGGAAGAAAAATAGAAACCGAAAATCACAACTACAAGATTCCGCATGAATATAGCTTTTAGCACACCTTTTTCCAAATACAGGAAATAGACTACATCAGGTTTGGAGAAGGACTATTTTTTGATAGAAGTTTAACAGTGATGCTTACCATAGAAGAAAAAAGCTCATGGCTTCGTTCTAAATTCCTTTTCCGATATCATCACAAAAATTCCATCGATAAAATTCGGGGTTCCGTATAGTCAAAAGGGCCAGACTTCTATTCCTTTTTATAGTGTAGCCACATAGTTTCACCTTTGAAGTGTTAATTAAAAATACGCTTAAATGAAACTATATATACTAATGGCAAGTTTTTTAGTCGCCCAGATCGCTTTTGCCCAAGAAGCAGATACTTCTTCGGCCCCTAAAGTGTGGTCTTTGCAAGATTGTATCTCCTATGCCATAGAGAACAATATCACGGTCAAGGATGCCACCTTGAGCAAGAACATTTCCGAAGTAGACTACAGCAAGGCCAAATCATCACGATTGCCCAATCTTTTCGGTAGCGCCTCACAGGGATTCTCCAACGGAACCACCATAGACCCGATTACCAGCGATTATGTGTCGGACCAGATCCACAACACCAATTTGGGAGTCAATAGTTCCGTGACCTTATTCCAAGGGAACCAGATCAATAACCAGATCCAACAGAACAAACTGCTTCTGGAGCAAAGTAGTCTATTGGAAGAGGAAGCCAAGAACAGTATCGTAATCAGCATCTTGGAAACCTACCTACAAACACTTTACAGTAAAGAAGGAATCACCATTGCCGAAAGCAATCTTGAAGCATCGGAAAAAGAAGTGCTAAGGGCCAAATCACGCCTAGATGCCGGGTCTATAGCATTGAGCGACTACACCGAGGCCCAAAGTCAGGCCGCCACCAACAAATATCAGTTGATCGCCGCCAAGAACGACTATGCACAACACATCATAACCCTGAAACAGTTATTGGAACTATCACCTTTGGAAACCATGGAAATTGAGACCATGGCCGAAAACTCCGACCTAATCAACCTCGAACTCAACAAAGAGATCATTTATAGCAATGCCCTAGCATATTTACCCGAAGTGGAAGCGAGCCAGACGAACATCGCCATAAACGAAAAGGAACTGGATATTGCAAAAGGAGGTTACTTGCCCACCTTATCCTTGGTCGGTAGCCTAGGAACAGGATACACCAGCCTGAACGACAACACCTTTGGTGATCAATTAGATGTCAATTTCAACCAGAAATTAGGGTTAAGCCTAAGCATTCCCATCTTCAATAGAAACCAAACCAAGGCCGCGGTAAAGACCGCTGCAATAAATATTGAAAGAGCCCAATTACAAAAGCAAAGTGTAGAGAAAGAAGTCATAAAAAAAGTAGAAACGGCCTATGAAAATGCCGTGTCATCGCAAGAACAGCTTATTGCGGCCCAAGCCTCTTTGGAAGCGGCGGAGCAGTCCTACAAATTGGCCCAGAAAAAATACGAATTGGGGGCCCTAAGTACCACGGACCTAGTGATCAGCCAAAACACTTACACCAATGCCCAACAGAACTATTTACAAGCCAAATATCTAAATATTCTTTACCATCAACTCTTACAATTCTATCAAGGAAACGAAATTAAACTTTAACTAAAATGAAAAATAAAAGAAAAATCATAATAGGCGGTCTTGCCTTGGTTCTCATAGCTTTTGTCGCATATAGCTTTCTAAACGGAGGTGATAGCGTAACGATTGAAGCAAAGACGGTAGCGGCCCAAAAAGGAAATGTAACGACCATGGTTACGGCAACCGGAACCATTGAGCCCATCACCCAAGTG
Source organism: Zobellia sp. OII3 (assembly GCF_002211465.1). Classification (NCBI taxonomy): domain Bacteria; kingdom Pseudomonadati; phylum Bacteroidota; class Flavobacteriia; order Flavobacteriales; family Flavobacteriaceae; genus Zobellia; species Zobellia sp. OII3. The sequence continues at coordinate 475,827 of NZ_MWRZ01000002.1, forward strand.
GAAGTAGGTACCCAGGTATCGGGGGTCGTCGAAAAGATCTATGTGGATTATAACAGTGTGGTTACCGAAGGACAACTGATTGCCGAGTTGGACAAAACAAACCTCAAGGCCGCTACCGTTCAGGCACAAGCGGCCTATGACAATGCGGTCAGTCAGAGAAACTACACCAAGACCATCTACGAAAGACAAAAGACCTTGTTCGAAAACCAAGTTATTAGCCAATCGGATTTCGATGATGCGGTATACAATTACGAAACGGCAAAAGGTAACGTAACCCAACGTTTATCGGACCTACAAAAGGCCAAGACCAATCTGGAATACGCCAATATCTATTCTCCCATAGACGGGGTCGTACTGTCGAGGGATATTGACGAAGGCCAAACGGTCGCGGCCAGTTATAGTACGCCCACGCTTTTTACCATTGCACAAGACCTAAGGGAAATGCAAGTAGAAGCCGATGTAGATGAAGCCGATATAGGGCAGGTTCAAGAAGGCCAACGCGTAAGTTTTACGGTAGATGCCTATCAAGGAGAGATATTTTCCGGAATCGTAACACAGGTGAGGCTCAACCCCACGGTAACCTCAAATGTAGTTACCTACACCGTGGTCATTAAAGCCGACAACCCTGACTTGAAGCTTAAACCAGGACTAACGGCTACCATTTCCATATACACCTTGGAATTGAAGGATGTACTATCGGTCGAAGCCAAGGCCATCAATTTTAAACCGAGCCCGCCGGAACTAATGGCTTACAACAAACAACAGAACCTAAGTATGGCCCGACCCGAACACCCTATGGAATCGGATGAAGAAGCGACCGTAGTTTGGATCTACGGAGCCAATGGGGCCATATCTCCACAGAAAGTGACCCTAGGGGCCAGCGATGGGGTAAAGGTTCAGATTTTGAGCGGAATAAAAGAAGGCGATCAATTGGTCTACAGTCTAAAATCGGAATCCACTATAGCCACCTCTGAACCTAGCGGCTCAAGTGAAAGTCCTTTTATGCCCAAACCACCGGGAAGCAAAAAGAAATAACAAACAGCCATGAGCAAAGAGATCATTAAAATACAAGATTTAAAACGCGACTTTACCATGGGCACTGAAACGGTCCATGCGCTACGGGGTATCTCGTTCGCCATTAATGAAGGCGAGTTCGTGACGATTATGGGATCGAGTGGTTCTGGAAAAAGTACCTTACTGAATATTTTGGGCTGTTTGGACCAACCTACATCGGGCACGTATGAAATTGACGGGCTAAAAGTAAAGGATCTGAGCCGAAACGAGTTGGCTACCATCCGCAACGAGAAAATCGGTTTTATTTTTCAATCGTACAACCTGTTGGCACGTACTTCGGCCATTGAGAACGTAGAACTTCCCCTTTTGTACAATAGCAAGGTCTCTACCGAAGAACGTCGTGAACGTGCCATAAAGGCATTGGAAATGGTAGGTTTGGCCGACCGCCTGCACCATACACCTTCACAGCTTTCGGGCGGTCAGCAGCAGCGTGTGGCCATTGCCCGTTCATTGGTGAACAATCCGGTAATGATCCTGGCCGATGAGGCTACGGGAAATTTGGACACCCGCACATCTTACGAGATCATGTCGCTTTTTCAAGAACTGAACAAGCAGGGCATCACCATCACCTTTGTTACCCACGAACCCGATATTGCCACCTTTAGTAGTAGAACTATCGTATTGAAAGATGGTAATATCATTCAAGATTACTTGAACGACAACATACAATCGGCAGCAGAAGAATTAGCAAAATTACCTAAAGAAGACCATTGACCATGAGACTATTAAACTTATTAAAAATAGCCTATAAAGCTATTGTCCTTAACAAGTTAAGGACCTTATTGACCATGTTAGGAATCATTATTGGCGTGGCTTCGGTAATCGCCATGTTGGCTATTGGCGAAGGTTCCAAGGAAAGTATTCGCAGTACGATCTCGAGTATGGGTTCGAACATGATCACGATACGGCCGGGCGAAGATGTGCGCGGAGGGGTACGGCAAGATGCCAGTGCCATGGAATCGCTTACCCTAGATGATTATTACGCCATTAAAGAAAAGACCGAGTTATTGAGTTATGTTTCTCCCTTGGTCAATGGGGGCGGTCAGGTCATAAACGGATCAAATAACTGGCCTTCTACGATTTACGGGGTAAACCCCGAGTATTTAGACATTAAGGTGGTCGGCCTGCAAAGCGGAAGCATGTTTACCGATGCCGAAGTAAAGTCCGCCTCCAAGGTAGCCGTGATCGGGCAAACGGTGGTCGATAATGTCTTTCCCGATGGAACCGACCCCGTTGGGCAAATGATCCGTTTTAACAACATTCCCTTTATGGTCATCGGGGTACTCGAGGAAAAAGGGGAAAACACCTTTGGCCAAGATCAAGACGATGTGGTCATTGCCCCTTATACCACGGTTCAAAAGCGTATTCTGGCCATTGACCATTTAAACCAGATCATGGCCTCTTCCATTAGTGAGGAAGACGCTCCGGATGCCGTTGAGGAAGTGACCGAAATTTTACGGGCCCAGCACAAACTATCCGCCACCGAAGACGATGACTTTCATGTTCGTTCTATGGAAGAATTAATTTCTACCTTTAGCTCCACCAGTGAAATGCTGACCATTCTTTTGGTAGCCGTAGCGGGTATTTCATTGCTGATCGGCGGTATAGGGATTATGAACATCATGTATGTTTCGGTAAAGGAACGTACCAAGGAAATCGGTCTGCGAATGGCCGTAGGAGGGAAGGGTTCCGATATTTTGATGCAATTTTTGATCGAGGCCATCCTTATTAGCATTACCGGTGGTGTCCTTGGGGTCATCTTAGGATTGGGAGCTACCGTTTTTATTGAAAAGTTCTTACATTGGCCCACAAGTGTGGCCTTATATTCCATAATCATATCCTTTGCCGTATGTGCGGTTACAGGTATATTTTTTGGATGGTACCCCGCAAGAAAAGCTTCGGTCTTAGACCCGATTACCGCATTGCGCTATGAATAAAACAGTTATGTATAAAAACAAAAAAGTAATATTCTTTCAGCATCTACTGATATGGCTTGTCCTATTTAGTATGCCCTATATATTATCATACGGGCAAGATCCGGATATCAATAGGCTTATCGCCCACTTTTTGGTCCCGATGTTGTTCTATGCGATTATTTTCTATCTCAATTTTTTCCTTCTGATAGACAAGTTCTTGTTTCCCAAGAAAACCCTTAGGTTCATCCTTATCAACCTTATGGCCATTGCTTTCTTTATGTTTTTGAAAGAACTGATAGAGGACCTCTTTTTTCAAGATCTTACGCGAAAACCTCCGGGTGATAATACAAAAGATGGGCCGCCCATAAAACTGTTCCTATATGTGCAGATGATTTCCTATGCGGCACCCGTACTTTTTTCCATTGCGATAAAAACCACGAAGCAATGGATGAGGACGGAAGCGGAACGCAAAGAGGCCATTAATTTTAAACTACAGACCGAACTGCAGCATTTGCGCTATCAATTACAGCCGCATTTCTTTTTCAATTCGCTGAACAATATCTACTCATTGGTCGATATTTCCCCGGAAAAGGCCAAATCTACCATTCATAGCCTAGGGAAGCTCATGCGCTACCTTTTGTACGAAACCAATACGGAATTGGTGCCCCTCTCCAAGGAGATTGAATTTATGAGAAAGTATATTGACCTTATGAAATTGAGGATTTCGGACAAGACGGAAGTGGAATCTAGTTTTCCGGTTGCCGATCCCTCTATAAAAATTGCCCCGCTATTATTTATATCCTTGATAGAAAATGCTTTTAAACACGGGGTTTCCGCCAATAGGGAAAGCATTATATCCATTGATATGACGACGCAAAAAAACACGGTGAACTTTACTATAGAGAACCACAATTTCCCGAAAGAAGACAATGACAAAAGCGGTTCGGGCATCGGCTTGAAAAATCTTGAAAAACGTTTGCAGTTATTATATCCCAATAAATATACCTTTGAAAAGGAACTCAAAACGGGGGTTTATAGGGTTCATCTAACAATAGAAACTAACTAAGCATCATAGGGCCCATATTTTTTTGAATAGTATTGAAAATGATAAACCAAATACTCTAATCCAATTATAACTATGTTGTGAATAATATTTCTTAGTGTTATTAAATAAGTACAATAACCTTACTCAAGTTATCTTATTTCATAGACACAATTCGTTCAAACTTTAATATATGAAAGATGCCTCTAAGCAAACGCTTGTAGAGCTTTTTAAAAAACTTTGGGATTACGTTAAACCTTATAGAAAATTGGTCATTGCGTCTTTAATCCTAACCATAATTGGCGCATTATTGGCGCAGGTTAATGCGTTAGTATTACGCTACACCGTTGATGAATTAACAACCTTAAGTAACGCTAATAAAACACTAAAAGAAGGGTTTACGCTATTAGCCATAATTAGCATTATTCTTCTATTAAAAGAAGGTTTTTATGCACTAGTACAATTTGGTCAAAAGTTCTATGGAGAAAAAATGAAAATTTACATTTCAAAAGACTTTGCGCAAAACATTGTAGAACGCATATTGACTTACAAAATGGCCTTTTACAGTTCTCCAACTAATGAAAGCGGCAAATTACAAACCAGAATAGATTTAGGCGTTACAAGCCTTACGCAGTTGGTAAAAAACTTTTTTATTGACATATTACCTTTATTCTTTAATGCTTTTGTCGCTTTAATTATCATGTTTAACGCCAACGTATATGTGGGATTAGTGAGTCTATCAATTATTCCACTTTTCTTCTACATAAGCAGTCTACAAGCTAAAAAATTGAAAGGCTTTAGACGCACCATGAGGAAGTATAGAGAAACAAAAAATAATGGCATTATTGGTTTAATAAATTCTATTACCGTTATAAAATCTTTTACAAGAGAAAGTTTTGAAAGTAAAAAGCACGAAGCCATTCAGTTAGACATGACTGAAAATCAATTACAAACAAGAAAATTAAGTTTCTTATTTGACGGATTGAAGAAATTCACAGAACAATTTGGAGTCGTAATTATTATCATATTAACCGCTTATTTTGTTTTAAATGGTAGCATGACTATCGGCGCCATAATGTTTCATATTTTACTATTTAACAATGTATCGGCACCTATACAACAATTGCATCGCATATATGACGAAGTACAAGATGCGATAATATATTCGGATGCGTTTTTTGAAATTATGGACGCCGATGAAGAAACAGAATTAAGTGGTACTTATATTCCCGAAAAATTCACCGGTACTTTTGAAATTGAAAATGTAGATTTTGCATATCCTAACGGAACTAAAGCCCTTTATGATGTTTCCATGGTTTTTAAACCCAATACGATAAATGCTCTAGTTGGTCTAAGTGGTGCTGGAAAAAGTACAGTGATTAATTTGTTAGATAAGTTCTACGCACCCACTTCAGGTAAAATACTTTTAGATGGTGTTGATTTACAAGAGTATGATACGCATTGGTTAAGAGATAACATCGGATTGGTATTACAAAAGAACCATATATTCAATGGTAGCATTAAAGAAAACATCCTTTACGGAAAAGAAAATGCTACAGACGACGAGGTTGTAGCAGCAGCAAAACAAGCCTATATTCATGAGCAAATTATTCAATTGCCAGAGGGCTATAATTCAAAAGCAACATTATTATCTGGAGGACAACAACAGCGGGTTTCTATAGCACGATTATTTCTAAAAAACCCTCCTATTATTTTTCTTGATGAACCCACGGCGAGTTTGTATGCCATAGCAACTGAAAAAATCAAGAAAAGTTTAGACGCCATAAAAAAAGGGCGAACGGTAATCGTTATTTCCCACAGTATTTCTCAAATAATTGACGCCGAAAATGTCATTGTTTTAGAAAAAGGAAAAGTTATCGAACAGGGTACGCATGAAGCATTATATAATAATGAAAGTGCTTATTTCAAAATATTTAATGCGATGGCAAATAGCTTAAATATTGATAAAATTAAAAACACATTAAAAGAATAAATTTCTGATTTTAATTTCAAAACAACTATAAAGATTAAAGCGAAAGACTATGAAATATTTAATTTTAATTATCCTCGTCGTCTTATCTTTTAGTTCTATTTCCGCTCATGAAGGTGGACATGGAATTCCATTAAAACAATGGGAGTTAGCAACAAATAAATTATTCAAAGCCGATTTTATTAAATATGAAAACGATGAAGTTTGGCTTTTGGATAGCGACCATACTATTAGAATCTTTCAGATTTCAGATTTTTCGGACGAAGATCAAAAGTATATTAAAAACAAAAGTGAATATATCCATTCTTTAAACACCAATACGACTATTGAAAGTGGTTCGCAATCATTTTCAAGTTATAATGGGGCGCTCATTGGTTTGGGTATTTTTCTTTTGTGCTTCTCTCTTTTTAAATTGATAAAACAAAAAAAATCAATTTACCTGATCCATGGCGTACTTGGTTTAGGTGTTGTTTTAATTGTATCGTGCAAAGACACTAGCATCCCTAAAACCGGGAGAAGGGAAGTACCATCAAATGACGTTTCACTGATGCAAACCTATTTTGGCAAGTTTGAAGGTGTTACAACACGTTCAGACGAAAACTATCTCTATGTTTCATCAAATGGCCTACCGGATCACGACATGATGGTAGGTATAACAAACTGGCAACAACAAGTTCCTATTAACCAAGATTACACGGGAGATAATAGTTGGGCCATTCCCATCCATCCAAAAATGGCGGAACATCCGCTATCTACAAAAACCAATTTGTTAAAAGGTGCAATTGCCGTTGCCGTAAACGGAATTCCCATTTTCAACCCTTTGAACAATAGGGGGGAAGATGCCAATGCTATTGGGGAATTGGACAATTGGGGCGGACATTGTGGTCGTGCAGACGATTATCATTATCATTTACCGCCATTACACCTACAAGATCAAGTGGGCACCGGCAACCCCGTGGCCTATGCCGTAGATGGTTTTCCTGTCTATGGTGAAACAACGGACACCTTGGATGCCTATTTAGGAAAAACAAACCCCGATGGTTCGTATCAATACCACACCATTAAGGAATATCCCTATTTTATTGCGGGCATGAGAGGGGAAGTACAATTAGACCCAAAAACTAAAGCGCCCGAAAATCAGGTGTACCCCCAACCGAGAACACAGGAACTGCGACCTGCATTAAGACCCTTACGAGGTGCTAAAATTATCGATTTTAAATCGTTGGGAGAAAATTCATATGCCTTGACATACAGCCTGGATTCAAAGGAATATACCATAAATTATGGTTGGAACAGCGCAGGTACCTACACCTATGAATTTATAAATCCCGATGGTACATCAACCGTTGAAACCTATAAGCCGAGACAAAAATGAGCTATTCAAAATACTTAATCCCCATATGTTTCCTTTGTTTAATGTCCTGTAAAAACCGGGACAAAGCGATTACAAAAGTTAATCACGATGATTTTAAAACGATCCATTCCGATTTTAAACTAACAAGTGTCGCGATAGGGAATGGCGTTTTATTGGATGCCTACAAGTGTGAAGAGAAGGTAAACGATGTTGAAAACTCCATACCGCTTTCGTGGCAAAATGTACCTGAGGGCACTAAATCTTTAGCCATCGTTATGTACCATTATCCGAAAAAGGATGATAAGACCGAGGTCAATTCGTATCTGTTATTATGGGGCATTGACCCTGAAACAACCGAAATACCATATAAAATGGCTTCCAAAGGATCTTGGTTTATGGGATCGAATAAAGATGGTACGGCCATTTCCTATACATCGCCTTGTTCTCGTGGAAAAGGCAAACACGAATACACCATAGCCCTTTATGCCTTATCGGAAACACCTGCTTCCTTACCTAGGGAACACAGTTTAAGTGTAGATTACAATGTATTTATGAATGCATTGGCCACCGTGAAAATTATTGATAGGACGACTTTAACATTTGTAGACTCTAATTAAATTAAAACAAGCATAAAATGATGTACGTAAAGAACTTTATACCAGTGCTTTTTTTCGCCTGTTTCACCTTGATAGCGTGCAAAAATAGTAAAAAAAATAAACCTGAAAATCCAGAAACTTATACAGGAATAGCTTCTGTATCACAAGGGCCGGCAACCGTGCTTACTCAAAACATATTTGAATGTGATAGAGGTAGAAAAGCGCCAATTGGTACATCTACTGCAACAGATGGTAGTCAATGGACGGTTCCCGCTGAGGTTAATTTTACCGATGACAGCTTTCCTTTTGCTTCGGATTTGTTTAATCCTTGTACAAAAGTGGAATATCGATCTGCCGATGAGGCATTGGCCGCTTTGGATGGGACGGATATAATAGAAGTGGATGCCGATGGCGAACTGATTACGGCCTATGTATTTGCCGATAACTATTTTGAAATGTACATTAATGGCGTTCCTGTGGGAAAAGACAATGTGCCTTTTACACAGTTCAATTCCAACATCCTTCGATTTAAGGTGAACAGGCCTTTTACGATAGCCATGAAATTGGTCGATTGGGAAGAAAACAGTGGCTTGGGCTCCGAGGCCAACAGGGGGCAGGCATTCCATCCGGGAGATGGCGGTATGGTCGCCGTGTTTAAAGATGCCAAAGGTGATATAATTGCCACAACAAATTCCGATTGGAAGGCCCAAACATTTTACACGGCACCCTTAAGGGATTTGTCCTGTGCATCAGAACAAGGATCCCTAAGGTTAAGCGATGCTTGCAGTACCGAAGACTCCAATGATGGTACATCGTATTACGCGTTGCATTGGAAAACACCTTTAAATTGGCAATCGGCTGATTTTGATGATGGCGAATGGCCTAATGCAACCGAGTTTACCAACAATACTATAGGTGTCGATAATAAACCGGCATATACCAATTTTACGGATGTTTTTGATAATAGTGCGGCTGATGCCCGATTTATATGGTCTACCAATGTAATTTTAGACAACGAAGTACTGGTTAGGTACACAGTAGATTAAATACAAAAAATTACTTTTGGTCAAAACAAAACCTAAATGGAAGCAATACAACTGAAGTGCATGATCGTAGACGACGAGCCTATGGCCCTGAACCTAGTGGAGAGCTATGTGGAAAAAACGCCCTATCTGATACTGAAAAAGAAATGCAATAGCGCCATAGAAGCTATTGAATATATCCGAACCGAAACGGTAGACCTACTCTTTTTAGATATTCAGATGCCCGACCTTACAGGACTCGAATTTTCTAAAATGCTGCCCAAACATACCCGGGTCATTTTTACCACGGCCTTTGACCAGTATGCCTTGGAAGGCTTTAAGGTAGAAGCCTTGGATTATTTGTTGAAACCTTTCGACTATGCCGAGTTTTTGACCGCTTCTAACAAAGCCTTGGAATGGTTTACCCTGCTTCGAGGCCAACACAAAACCTCGATTTCCGATGAAAAGGAATTTCTCTTTGTAAAATCGGAATACAAGCAGTTGCGCATTAAACTCTCCGATGTACTCTATTTTGAAGGCTTAAAGGACTATATCAAGATATGGCTGAAAGACAATCCCAAACCGGTGCTCACCTTGATGAGCCTAAAAAATCTGGAAGAGGAACTACCCGAAGCCCAATTTATGAGGGTACACCGCTCATTTATCGTATCCTTAAAAAACATTGAAGTCGTTGAGCGAAGCCAAATCGTTATCAACGACCAGCGGATTACGGTTTCGGAGCAATACAAGCCAAAGTTTTTGGAGTTTATCAATGACAATTCATTGAACACCTGACTTCTTCCATTATCGTCCTAGTGTATATCTAGATTTTTACCCAAAAAGGAAAAGAGCCGATTTCCCACTAAAATATAAAAGCCCGAATAAGCCTAAGTGGTTCAAAATAAAGGCGTAGCTTTGCCGCTTCAAAAAAAAGTCTATGAAGCGTATCGGTCAGTATAAGAAGTTATTTGGAATTGAAAAGGAGATTGAACTTAAGGCACTTAAGTCAACCTACCGCAATTTGGTCAAGGAATGGCATCCGGATAAATTTCAAGAAGGCGACGCCAAACGCGAAGAGGCCGAAGTCAATAGCCGAGCTATCATCGACGGATACCACTTTTTGGTGAGTATCGCCCCTGAGACCATAGCGGCAAATTTGGAAGCCTATACCGAAACGATAAACAATTCGGGTATTGCCGATTACGTACACAAGGGCATGCTTTTGGAAATTACCTTTTTAGACGGTACTACCTATGAGTATTTTGGTGTTACCAAGCCCGTTTATATGAAAATGGTCAATTCCAATAAATTGAACCGTTTTGCGAAACGTAGCATTTACCCAAACTACATTTACAGAAAATCCAAACGTACGCTTCAAGAAGCTTAAGCCTTGTTTTTTAATACCATTACAAAAGGGGCTTATTCTTTTAAGTCCCTTTTTTTCAATCAAATCGTCCGTCTTTTTACACAATTCGCCGACGCCCCCTGCCTATCTTTGCTTAAATTTATCATATGTCGAAATCATTTTCAGCTTTAGGGATCAACGAACAACTGCTACAGAGTTTAGCCCACCTAAAAATTTCCGTTCCCACCGATATTCAAAAGAAAACCATTCCCGTCTTATTAAAGCAAAAGGATGATGTAGTGGCCTTGGCCAAGACGGGAACCGGTAAGACCGCGGCTTTTGGCCTGCCCTTGCTTCAATTGATACATACCGATAAAACAGAGGTACAGGCCGTTATTCTATCGCCAACACGGGAATTGGGGCAACAGATCTACGAGAACCTGGTTTCCTTTGCGGCCCATAGTCCCGCTATATCCATTGCTTCCGCTTGTGGCGGTATTCCCATAAAACCACAAATAGAACGGTTAAAGGAAACAACGCATATTATCGTAGCTACACCCGGCCGATTGATCGACCTGATCCAACGGAAGGCCGTTAGCCTAAAAAAACTAAGGTACTTGGTCTTAGACGAGGCCGACGAGATGGTAACCGCCCTGAAAACGGACTTGGATACCCTAGATGCCGAGATGCCCAAATCGAGACGTACATTGCTCTTTACCGCCACCATGCCGGGAACGGTAAAGCAATTGGTACAGAACTATATGTCGAAGCACGTAGTGCACCTAGAGGCCGATATGGCACAAATGGGCCACCAAGGCATCGACCATAAATATATGGTAGTCGAACCTATTGAAAAACTCGAGGTGCTGCTCCACTTTTTAAATAGCAAAGAAGGGGAGCGCGGAATCATCTTCTGCAAGACCAAAGCGGCAGTGAATAAACTGGCAAAGAAATTGGCCATCAACAAATTTTCTTCCGGATCCATTCACGGTAGTCTCACCCAAGGAATCCGAGATCGGATCATGGGGCAGTTCAGGGAAGGGTTTATCGATACTCTTGTAGCTACGGATTTGGCCGCCCGTGGTATTGACGTTAAGGAAATATCCTATGTGGTGAATTACCACTTGCCCGACACCTATGAAGCCTATGTACACCGAAGCGGCCGTACGGCTAGGGCAGGGGCAAAGGGACTTTCATTAACCATTATCCAAGAAGAGGAACGGAAAGACATTCCGGAATTTGAAAAGGAACTGGGACTCGTTTTCAACGAACTTAAAAAACAAGGGGCCGAAGATAGGGAAGAAACCAATTTGGTACTGTGGGCCAAGAAAATTTTCAAGACCAAACCGAACCGAAACCTTTCCCCGGAAACTAAGGAAAAAATAAAAACCATTTTCCATCATTTGACCAAGGAAGAATTGATAGAAAAAGTACTGGCCGACCATGTGATGCACCACACCACGGCCAACCACAAAATAGAGGCGTCTTCAAAGCACTGATCCATGGCCAACAACATTCGTAATCAACAGGATATTTTAGCGAAACTCAAGATTTCGGCATTGAACCCCATGCAAGAGGAAGCCCTTGACACCATTGCAAAAACCACCAACACGGTTTTGCTTTCGCCAACGGGCACCGGTAAGACCTTGGCCTTTCTTTTGCCCCTTATCGACAGCCTAGATCCCGAGTGTACCGAAATACAAGCCTTGATCTTAGTGCCCTCACGCGAACTGGCCATACAGATCGAACAAGTGGTCCGTGATATGGGCTCCGGTTTTAAGGTGAATGCGGTATACGGCGGTCGACCTATTTCCAAGGATAAAATTGAATTAAAGCATACACCAGCGATCCTCATAGGTACACCGGGAAGGATTGCCGACCATTTTGGTAGCGGTCGTTTTTCTAAAACGGATATCAGGACCTTGGTCTTGGATGAGTTTGACAAATCGCTAGAAACGGGATTTGAAGGTGAAATGAGTACGATCATCAACCAATTGCCCCATCTGAACAAGCGTATACTTACTTCCGCTACACAGGGGGTTGAAATTCCGAAATTCGTTCGATTGGACCAAGCCGTAACCATCGATTACCTAGCGGCCAAAAAAGAATCGAAACTGACCATAAAAACCGTGATTTCACCGGATAAGGATAAATTACGGACCTTGGCCGAACTGCTGCTCCACCTTGGCGACCAACCCGGAATCATCTTTTGCAATTTTAGGGAGAGCATCGAACGTGTCAGCGGGTTTTTAGATAAAAACAGAATCCAATATACCTGTTTTTCAGGGGGGATGGAACAAAGGGACAGGGAACGTTCATTGATCAAATTCAGAAATGGCACTAGCCGAATATTGATCGCTACGGATTTGGCGGCAAGGGGCATAGATATTCCCGAGTTGAAGTATATCGTTCATTACGAACTTCCCAGGGCCGTAGAGGAATTCACCCACCGTAATGGCAGAACGGCCCGTGTAGATGCCAAAGGAACGGCCTATGTCTTGCAATACAAAAATGAACATGTACCCGAGTTCATCAAAGGTGCCGAAAGTATCGCTATTGGCGAAAAAACGGCCCGCAAACCCCAGTTGTGGGAAACCCTGTTTATTTCCGGCGGCAGAAAGGACAAGATCTCAAAAGGGGATATTGCCGGACTCTTCTTTAAGCAAGGGGGTATCAAAAAAGATCAGTTGGGCGTTATCGAGCTCAAACAAGATTGTGCCTTTGTGGCCGTTCCCTTGTCGATTGCCGATCAGTTAGTCGGAACATTGAACAACTCGCGCTTAAAGAACAAGAAAGTTCGCGTTTCCATTTTGTAAAAATAGCGATAATCGCCCCTTAATTTTAATGAAAAACTTAAACTTGGGCGCCGATTATTTGTCACCTATCAGCGGCTTCCTTTAAAATTCCCCCTCCGAAATGGGGCCAAACCCCTCTTTTGAAGAGCAAAAAGACATGGATAAGGCATAAAAAACACCTAATCTTAATCGAGTACATTTTACGGATATCTTCCTAAAACCACAACTTACCACAGAATACCGTCTATAATCATTGAACAATGAGTGCATATTTAGGCCAAATGGGCCGAAATTCAATGAATACTTAAAAGTTGGTTTTATAAGAAGTTGAAAATAAGTAAATTAAAATGTTGAATGTTGGGAAATTGGCGCCATCTTTGCAAAACAATAAGTACTATAAATTTTTAATTACATTACAATGAGTAAAGGAACAGTAAAATTTTTCAATGATACAAAAGGATTTGGTTTTATCACTGAAGAAGGCGTTGAAAAAGATCACTTTGTACACGTTTCAGGATTAGTTGACGAGATTCGCGAAGGCGATGAAGTTGAATTCGATCTACAAGAAGGCAACAAAGGTTTGAACGCAGTGAACGTAAAAGTTATCTAATACATATACTTTAAGTTTTACAAAAGCCCATCTTAATCGATGGGCTTTTTTTGTGCCCAAAAATTTTACCCGAACAGCTTCCCGACATGCACAGTGCCTTCGTTGTGGCGGCCTCAACTAGGCCAGCCAAGGATCCGGATCAATTCCCAAGCCATTAAAAATTTAATAAGGACAAGCGCCCCATTCGTCTATAACTTTAAGAGTTGTATAGATATAAATGCGGTATTGGTCTATATACTTCTTCCCCTTCAATTTATAAGACTACTTTTGCAGCTCTATAAACAAGTACTAAACATAAAGTCATGAAAAAAGTAATAGCATCGGTGGCTCTCGTAGCCGCTTTATCAAGTTGTAATAGTGTAAAGAACGTAAACACATCCAATGTAGCGGATGCCGCAACACTGTTGAGTTCATTGAGCTCAAATTCGACCGTTCAACAAGTGGCCAGTTTATTTAGCCTATTGGATACGGATAAGAACGAAGCCATCAGCTCAACGGAAGCTATCGGTTCGGTTTCGGAGAACTTTGAACAATTGGATTCGGATAACAATTCAAGTCTTAACCTTACGGAACTACAAGGCCTTCTTGCTTTGCTGAAATAATAGGGGAGGAAAAGTATCGTATAACTAGGCGTGTTCTATTCGAATACGCCTTTTTTGTACCCTAAATTTAAAATACCGTGGTTTTCTACATCTATAGAATCCCCCAATTCATAGATTGAAAACATCCCCTCGTCTAGTTTGTGATAAAAACAGCCATGTGAAATTAAACCGAGGTGAAAAATAAGTGTCAAAGTAGTGATCGCAATCCTAAAAGTTTAACTTTTTAAATCTTATGCATCATGAAAACAAACATTAAAACATACGTAGTAGCTTCTTTATTTTTAATTGCATGTACTGTTTCGGCTACGGCCCAAACCCGTAAGCGTACTAGCACAAAGGTCACAACGACCAAAACTGTAGTGAAGACCACCCCGAACAGGGTATCGAGCAGAAAAGTGGTCTACAGAACCCCAAAAAAGAAGGTGGTATCGGTAAGAACCGTGCCCAACAGAACGGTTATTAGGCACAAGGGCAATGACTATTACTATTCCAATAATAAATTTTACACCGTATCACGAGGACGATACATTGTGATAGCCCCTAAAATTGGCTTTAGAATAAAAACCCTTCCTTCAGATTACCGAAGGGTACGTTTTAACAACCGGGTGTATTTTTATGTGGGCGGAACCTTCTATACCGAGGTAAACTCAGAGTACGAGGTAGTAGAGCCTGAAGTAGGCACCATAGTATATGAGCTTCCCGATGGTTATGAAAAAGTAAATATAGACGGGCAAACCTATTTTGAGTTCGCCAACATCCTTTATGAAAAAGTACAGGTAAATGGCACGAGAGCCTATGAAGTGGTGGGTATCATAGATATGGAGTAAGCGTAAAAACACCTGTATGCAATAAAAAGGGCGGCTACCGACATAAGGGTAGCGGCCCTTTTTTATGGCCCGGCCGAGCAAAAAGCCTATCGTATCGATTAACGGTCATCACAGGGAATTCACCAGCCCCATTTCCCATAAAATAAAAGGCCCATTTTGCATAAAGCCTTCAAAATAAAGATGTAGTTTCGCGCGGCATAAAATTTTACGATTACGGAGTACAATTATTCCGATAAAAACAGGAGGAAGGATGAGTGAAGCGTTGGAAGGAAGCCCAGAAGTAAGCTTAGAGGAAGTAGAGAAGTGTATTGCCGTGCTAGAACGATTGGTGGCCGACACCGATCAGATATTCGAAATCCCAAAAGAACAAAGAACCACGCTCATAAAGGTGTCGGGGCAATTATCCCGCCCGAGTAGGGAAGAGTTCTCGAGAAGAAAAAAAGACGCCAAAAAAGCGGCCAAGCGAAAGCAAGCGGCCAAAGACAAAAGTGCCCGTAACCAGACCGGTATTCGACACGCCCGTGAGGCCTCGGTGTTTGTGGCCCCAAAATTACTGGCTGCGGCCGACCTAGCGGCAAAGGATACTCCGGAATTGGAATCGCCCCGCGACTGCTACGTCTGTAAGGCCAAATTCACCAAGCTCCACCATTTCTACGATACCATGTGTACCGAATGCGGAGACCTAAACTATGCCAAACGCTTTCAAACGGCCGACGTAAAGGGCCAAGTGGCAGTGATTACAGGTTCACGCCTAAAGATCGGCTACCATATCAGCCTAATGCTCTTACGCGGAGGGGCCACTGTTATTGCTACCACCCGTTTCCCCGTGGATTCGGCTCTACGCTTTTCCAAAGAGGCCGATTTTATGGAGTGGGGCCATCGTCTTAAAATACACGGACTCGACCTAAGGCATATTCCCAGCGTGGAAATTTTCTGCAACTACATTGAGCAGAACTACGAAAAGCTTGATATTCTCATCAACAATGCGGCCCAAACCGTCCGGCGTCCGGCAGGTTTCTATGCCCATCTCATGCTAAATGAAGAAAGGCCCTTTGAGAGCTTACCCAAATTTGCGCAAGATGTGCTGGCCGACCATAGGAGTTGCCTAGGAGAGCTTAACGAACTCACTTCCGCGGCATCCTCCAACAAGAACATGCCCGTTTCATGGCACGGTCCCGAACCCGGCATCGGTTTACGCTCTTCCGCAAGATTGTCGCAGATCCCCTATAGTTTTGACGCGAGCCTAGTCGCCAAGGAGGTCTTCCCCGAAAGTGAACTGGACGCCGATTTACAACAAGTAGACCTGCGTAAGACCAATAGCTGGCGTTTGAAATTGGGAGCCATTGAAACCACTGAAATGGTAGAGGTACAATTGGTAAATTCCGTAGCGCCCTTTGTCTTGTGCAACCGCCTTTCCGAAATCATGAAAAAGGAAAATACCGGGCAAAAACACATTATAAACGTATCGGCCATGGAAGGTAAGTTCCACCGATTTTTTAAGGAATCGCGACACCCCCACACCAATATGGCGAAAGCCGCCCTGAACATGCTTACCCATACGGCTTCGGGTGACCTGGCCAAATTCGGTATTTATATGAATGCGGTAGATACGGGCTGGGTGACCGATGAAGACCCTGCGGAATTGGCCAAAAGAAAGCAGGAAGTCCATGATTTTCAACCCCCATTGGATATTGTTGATGGTGCCGCCAGGGTAGTGGACCCCTTGTTCGACGGTATCAATACCGGAAAGCACTGGTGCGGAAAGTTCCTAAAGGATTACTTCCCGATTTCTTGGTAGTAAAAAGCTTGGCGTTTAGGCCGTGACGGTACGGGAGTGTTCCATAAAGTGATTTTCTAGGCGCTTCAACTGCGGATGGGCTTTTTCGGCATAGATTACAAACTGGCTTTTCTTAATGCTTGCCGCCATGGCGATCAGGCCTGTAGCTTCCTTTTTGTTCGATAGGAATTCGGCATCGTCGACACTAATGATTTTCAATTCGGAAATACTTACGCCATTGGTCAGAAACAGGTTGTGAAGCGTTTTGGGCGTGGTAATCAAAATATCGATACCCAAGTATATTTCGGACTTCTGCACGTCTATATGCAGCTGCTCGTAGCTGGCATACACCCGTAACGAACTGTATTTGGTATATTCTATAAAGGTTTGGTACAGTTCCAGCACCTTCTCTTTGTTCTCAACCATAACCACCGCCCTTGGGGCGTCTCCTATAGCCTCGCATTTTAGCTTTTGCAAGGTGGTCAAGACCAAAGTGGTCGTTTTTCCACTGCCTTGCTTAGCGAAGGCAAAGACATTTATACCACTTTTGATTACGGGAATGCTACTTTTTTGAAAGGACGTTGGCGTTTCAATTTCCAAACGCTCTAAATTCTCAAGCAAGTGGGGATGTAATTTTCTAAAGGGCATACGCTTTATCTACTAAAATTGAGGTTCTTAATCCGATGTGTTCCAAAACGCAAAGATAGGGACAACCATTGGGGAAAGTGAAATATGGGCGACAACTTATTTTAAATTGAAGATCGGCCTTAAAAAAAAACGGAATTACCGTCTTTCAGGAGCATGCCAGAGAACGCCAAGACAACAGCCCCCAAAGCCCAATCGCGTAGCGCCTGTTAAAAACTTATGTAAAAGCCTTATGTAAATCTGTAAGGTAGGTCTTCGTAGAGGTGGTAAATTAGAGGGGTATAAAAAAGAAAGATATAGAATCGCGGGTATTATAGAAAGGATGGCATCAACAACTATATCCCATTGTTGTTAGCCGTAATACCCCCCACTCAACTGTAACATTAAGAACTTGATCAAGTCTTTAGAAAAAGAAAATTGATGACTAAAAAACTGTTTGACATATTACTAATACTATCATTGCTGATTCCAAATTTAGCAACTTCCCAAAGTATTGTTTCAAGTGTAGACAGCCTATACAAAGTAAATAATAATCAACCCGGATTTTCAATAGCTGTGTTTAAGGGGAACGAAATCCTGCTTGAAAAACAATATGGAACGGCTAATCTTGATTATGGTATTCCAATAACAAATGAAACGGTATTTGATATTGGTTCAATTGCAAAACAATTTACGGCAGCAGCAATTTTGTTATTAGAGAATGAAGGGAAATTATCTTTAAAAGAACCCGCTTACAAATATATCGATAAGCTTCCTAGATATAAAAAAGGCGACCCAACTATAGAACAATTGTTAAATCAAACTAGCGGAATACCGGAAGTTGACCCATATTTCTATTTAACAGATTTATCTTTTAACGACTTACTTACACAATCTAGAGTTAGTAATATCATAGTAAATTTAAAAGAGCTCAACTTTAAACCTGGAGATTATTTTGAATATACTAACGCAAACTACATTTTGCTTGCTAATATTATTGAAAAAGTATCAGAAAAACCTTTTGTAGAATATCTACAAGAGCATATTTTTTCACCACTAAAAATGGAAAGTACCATCAAAAAAAATAATACGTACAACATAATAAAAAATAGAGCTATAGGGTATATTGAAGATGAAGGAGCTTACTACAAAATGCATTTGCACTCTGCAATCTACAATGGAGATGGTCAAATTATGACTACATCAAAAGATATGTTTAATTGGCATCAAGGAATTCGTAATTCTACTATCGGCACACCTGAATTGTGGAAGAAAATGCATACTAAAGCAAAGCTAAATGATGGAACCATAATCGACTTTGGGTTAGGAGTTGAATTTGAAACACATAACGGTTATTCCGCTATGGGATTTGACGGTATGATCATGGGAGGGTTCGTTTCGAAATACTTGTACTTTCCAGAATTGGATATTGCGTTTTTTACCACACAAAACACTTTTGAAGAGGACTTTGAAGAACGATTCTTTCAGCTTGTGGATTTATATATTACAAACAAAGAGCAAGATAACACGAATCAAAAGTTAGAGAATGTGATTATTGAACTTCCTAAAGATGAGCTTAAAAAATATGAGGGTTCTTACATCTTTCTTGGTAATGAATATGAAGATATAAGAACTGGAACAATTAAACTAAAAGAAAATATTTTAGTTTTAAAAACAAGAGATGGGGAAGAAATAGGAAAATTAGAGCCTCTTGGCAGTCAAAAGTTTTTGATGGGTGGCAACATTATTGAGTTTGATACTCAAGCAAATAAGAAACAATACAAATTTTATGCAAATGAAAACGAAAAACCTTGGCTATTCAAAGAATTTGAACCTTACGGGCATACAGAATTAGAATTAAAAGAACTTGAAGGTATTTATTTAAATAAAAGTTTACAAGTAGCTAAAGAAGTTAAATTTGAAGATGGTAAGTTGCAATTACATTATGGACGAGGAGCATACAGCGTTGAAATGAAAACATTATCTAAAGACCTATTCAATATTCCAAATTACCCAATACAATTTAAAAGAAATAAAAATGGAGAGATAATTTCGATAAAAATTATGGGATTGGAATTTGAGAAAATATAATTACTATGGCTAACAATAGTAAGCGTTGCACAAATTCCTAATTCCTAAAATATAGCGCGTATAACCGCTTTTTAAAGCGGTTTTGTCTTTTAGACCACTGGCCAACCTATTTTTTTTGGGGTAACTTACATATTGACGAACATTAAAACAAACGATAATGAAAACACCTTTTAAGGTATTGTTTTTACTCTTCTTGACTATTTTTTGTACAAAATCTTTTTCACAGAAAATAGTTGAATACTACGAACCATTAAAAAATGATAGCATAAGGGTTGGAATAGGAGAAAATGACTTTTTGCCTTTTATTCAAAAAGGTTATACCCTAATGCTTCCTGAAAATAAGCAAATAAAAGGTGTGCTCATTTTCCTCGAAGATTCAAAGTATGACAATAAGAACAGGAGCTCAAAGCAGATGTATACTCAAGCATCGGAAAAAGGCTTTGCGGTATTATCTGTTTCAACCGAAATTCCTCTTGATTTTTACTTTTCTAAATCATCTATGATTTCTACGCATAAGCTAATTCAAGAAATCTTTACTACCCAAAATTTACCAAATGACAACATTTTCTTTTTAGGAACTAGTTTAGTAGGGCATCGAGCAATGCGGTATATTAAATTTATGAAAGAGAGTGATTTCGAATTTCAACTCAATATAAATGGTATTGTCATTTGCAATTTTACGATGGATTTTACAAGAAAATGGTATCAACATAAACGAGATATAAGAATTAACCGAATTGACCTTTGGGAACCAAAATTTATAAACTATCTATTGGAAACGAACTTGGGAGGAACACCAAAAACAAATCCCGAAAATTATTACAACTTCTCATCGTATAGTTATTTTGATGAAAAGAATGAAAATGTTAAGATTTATAAAGACTATAATATTCGAGCCTATATTGAACCCGCAATAAAATATAAGCTGACAAAACAACTAAGAACGTTATACGAGAATAATGCGACAGACATGGTTGGATTTTTAGCTGAATTGGAACTGGATGGAAATAAAAACACAGAATTAATTGTTTTACAACCCGAAGACAATCCATCAGAAAAAAAGAATACTCAATCAACTTGGGATGCCATAAATAAAGATGAACTTATGGATTGGATCCAAAAGCAGACGAAAAAATAACTACGCAGAAAAAGGGTTACAATTAAATGATAGAAAATATTATACATAACAATGAAAATTTAAACGTTTCATTGAACAAGAAAAAAATAGAGGTGAGCGGATATTTTTCAGATGGATCTAGGGCATTTTTGCTGAATTACGGCATTTTTGAAGAAACCAGTATTAAAATTTATGATTTTAAGGTATTTAGAAAAAGGGAAGGCTTAGGAACAAATGTTCTAACTGAATTTGAATTATGTTCAAAGAAAAACGGTTTTAAAAAAATATTTGGTGAGCTAACTAACAACCCCGATTATTCTCCACCAGAAGTCTTAATTGGGTTTTATAGTAAAATGGGGTTTGATGTAAGACCAAAGAAACGAGGAATGCAATATGCTGAAATATCAAAAAACATTTAGTTTGAAGATAATGATGATATAAATACGTCACTCAAATTAATTGTATTACAAAAGTAAATAACCGTTTACAGATACTTGGGCTTGTTTTCGCAAATGGACTTCCTACTTATACAGAGAACAAACGGAAACGAAAAAATATGTGCTTACCCATGCTTCATCGAAAGTTCACTACTTTTAATTCCCGCACTAACCATAGACAAACGCATCAGGTTTTTCCGTCTTCGCTCGGGTTTTTTCCGATTGAAACCTAAATTTGTATAAAAGCTGCGCTACAAATCGGGGAATGAACAGTTTAAAAGACATGCGATTTTTTCGTCCAATATTGTATCATTTTTGGCGTTTTATATATTCAATGAATTTCTTTGGTCACCTGTGAATAAATTGTTCGTTGACGGAGGAAAAAAAAGGGAAGCCCCAAATTAGGAATAGCGGCCCATGAATAATTTATGCCAGAATGTCAAGACCGATAGAAAAATTAGAGAACTTATTAAGTAAGCCGCATAGAATAGTTGTTGTCTGTGTACTTTTTTCCGTTTTTTTATTTTTGCTATCCGCATGTTTTATTAAGGTGGCCAATTTTGCCTATGGCCTTACACTTTCCCTGGTAATGCCAATAATTATATCTTACCCCATATCCTTAGTGGTTATAGGTTATACCAAGAAGATCAAAAAACAGAAGCAGGAACTCGCTGAATTAGACATCATTAACAAAAAGCTGTTTACGTTAATATCACATGATATTAGGAGTCCTATGGCCACCTTAAAGGGTTTGGTCGACTCTATGGCGTTCAATGACTTCGATAGGGAAACGGAAAAAGAGTATTTGGGGCGCCTGTCAAAACACATTGCGACCCTTGATCTATTTTTAACCGATTTATTACAATGGTCTCAAGACCAAATTCAAGGCAAACCCGCAAAATCTTCCTTGTTCAAGTGCAAGGAAACCATTGTCCAAATCGGGGGGTTGTTCGAAGCGATGCTACTCGAAAAACAAATAGATTTTACCCTGGGCGATTTGAACGGCACCATATATGCCGACCCGCGGAACTATGCTTTTGTGGTTCGAAATGTTTTGCACAATGCCATTAAGTTCACCCCGAAAAAGGGTAGCATAAATGTTTGCCTAAAAACGGAAGGCCATGAGGTACATACCATAATCAAAGATTCTGGAGTGGGACTTTCCAAAGTAGAAATAGATACCATATTCGAAGGTGAAAAGCTCTTTACCCAATTGGGTACATCAGAAGAAAAAGGAACCGGGTTCGGGCTAAAGGCTTCTATAGATTACCTAAAGAAAAACAAGGGCAGGTTAAGTATAGAGAGTACGCCGGGGAAAGGGACGAGCGTTTCTATAATACTGCCGAATTCGCCTCTTCCGGCGTAATTGTCTACAAAATCCCTTTTATGCCCAATTTATAAAATAGGCTGTAATTCAAACCTTCGGCATTCTTATTAAAATAGAATTTACCCTTATCGGTGGCCTATCCGTCCAATTCCCAAATTTTACAGAACAGACACAAAACCTTACCGATTATACAATTGTATGACCACCAAATAGCCTTCCAAGATACATTTGTATTGATGGTTTGGGCCAGCTTAATTGTTTCCGCTTGATACCATCCCATTCCCTCCAATTTCCCCCCTGACCATATAGTCTAACAAAAGTACTCCCGCTTTGTTGATTTTATTCATCTTAAAAAATTATAGATCATGGCATGTAGAAGCGTATCAACATGGATTACCGAAAAGATTTTAACCCCAGTTTCCCGATTCATTACCGAAGCCAAGGAAGTATGCGAAAACATAGGGCAATGGGTAGAGGAGCAGGTGAACCAACCCATTGAAGAATGGGTGAGCCAAGAAGAGCGCAAATGTAAAAGACAAAAGTGCAAATGGTGGTGTGCTTGCTGTAACAAGTGGTTTTGTTGGATTGTGGTCGTCGTAGTCAAGGTCGTTACTTGGGTCGTGGTGACCGTTACAAAATGGGTGGTCACCTTGGTATGCCAAATAGTGACCCATGTGATAGGGATCGTGATCGAACTCGTCCTTAAAATAATTCATAGATTGGTGACCTTTCTGGTTTGTCTTTTTACCGATCCGCTTCAGGCCTTCAAAACCTTGTGGGACCTTTGGAACGATATTGTCGACACCATTGAAGATATCATTGATTTTATCGGGGTATTGTTACAGGACCTAAAAGGCATGCTTTCCGACATCGGTAGATTGTTGGAAGGACTAGGACGAACATTCTGTATATTCGGGAAGGTGCTGTGCTCCATATTTACCGCTATTTTCGGTTTTTTCAGCGGCATATTCGCTTGGCTCGAGGATATTGTCGATATTCTTGCCGACACCTTGGAAGGACTCAAAGATTTAATCGTTGGCCTGTTAACCTTTAATTGGTGTAAGATACAAGGGGGACTTGGTATTTTAAACATTTTCAGGTTGATTCCTTCGGTCACCCGCTTACTCGGCCAGGTGTTCTACGTAGGCCCCAAGGGACTCGTAGAAAAGGCCAAGATCGAAAATATAATCGAAACGGCCCTTGAAGAAGTTTTTTCAGATGACCCTGAAAGATTGGAACGCTCTAAAAGAAAAGCGCGTCTTGGGGGGGACCCTATCGGAGTTCCACTTACAATAGATCCCCGTCGTCTGGCCATCAGAAGCTCCGATTTTCTAAAACGCCTACATGATGAAGGTATTTTAAATTTACACGCCTTGGCAGGAAGGGTCTCTAACTGTAGCGGTAAGTTTATTTATTCGGCTTTTGATGGAGAGGTCGTATATACGGGCACATCTACCAAAGTAAGCCAGAGCGATCTCGACGACTTTATAAGTCTTGGGCCCAATTCGGTACCTTCCTTTACCGCTTATCCCATTAAGAAAGCTACGTTTAAAAGATATCTCGACCTAGCGAGAAGAAAAGGCTTTCAAATCGGCCTGAACTTTACATGGCCTTCGATTAAAGATTTGGTCGTAAGCTCCTTGCAACACGTTCCATTACAATCCGATACCGCCGATGATACGGCCCAACGCGAGTTATTTGCCTTAATGGGAAGACCTGTCGAAAATGAAGATTTGAGCACCGTTCCCACCGTAGCCGTCTTCGGGTATCGAGATCTTAGCCTAAACGGGTTAACCTCATGGTACAGGCCCGAACTGGCAGAATTTAGTCCGTCAGGCGTTACTTTTAGAACCCGTTTTCCCGAAGTAGCCTTAAGGTTCGTTCCCATTCATGAAATAGGTCACTATTACGGGTTAAACCATGAAGATCATGACAACCCGGCCTTAATCATGTGGACACCCAAAGAAGGCGGAGGAATTGTCAAGGCCATACCGGAATATCTGCTCTTATCGGGAGAGGCCAATTTCACCCTTGACGATGCCGAGGCTACATGGAACTACATTACCACCACCCAACAGGCAAGAGACAGCATACTGCCATAACCTTGAGAAAATGATCTATATCGTAAAAGACTTAGCGAGTTTGGAAGAACTGAAAAGCAATCCCAATTTAAAGCAGGTCTACAGAAAAATACAATTGGACGAAAACCTGCCGCTTTCAACTCGGTATTCCAAGCAACTGAACAAGTACTACTACGCCTGTGGTTGCCAAGAAGGCTCAATGGCGGTATTTGCCTGTATGGTAGGCATGGCCACCGCTTACTTTGTTACGGACGGACAGTTTTTCGATACCTGGTGGAAGGGAATCGCCGTATTGGTCATTGCGGCCCTTTTAGGAAAAACCGCTGGTATCGTCTACGCCAAATTAAAGCTGAACGAAACCCTTAGGGCCCTTAAGAAGGCCTTGGCCACCACCTGAGCGTATAGCTTGCCATGCCGCTACGAATACAAAATCAAGAAAACCTACAGTCCGCTGGAAGCCCCTAAAAAGGTAGCGCCTATAATGGCGAATATCCGTTTGTTGCTTTTAAAATGGATGCCTTCCTTTTTGCCGATCCTGGAGTACAGCAATACCGAAAATATAATCAGAAAGAATCCGATCCATTGCCATCCATAGGCTTTTCCTTTCCTGCTAAGACATTTTAGGTAGTCTCATACACATATTCAAAATCAATATTGAAACATCACTCATAAAACTCCGCCACCTCATCTAAAGATTTCCGTTCAATATCCGGAACATAGGTAGGCGACTTTGGATAGCCCACCGGCAGTAATAAAAAGGCACGCTCATTACTTGGTCGGTTCAATAACCTCGCTAAGAAATTCATAGGGCTAGGGGTATGGGTCAAAGTAACCAATCCCGCATTATGTATAGCGGTAATCAGCATGCCACAGGCAATGCCCACCGATTCGTTCACATAGTAGTTGTTGAGTTTTTCGCCATTGGCGCCAAGGTCGTGTACCTTTTTAAAAACCACGATCAACCAAGGGGCCACTTCCAAAAAAGGCTTGTGCATATCGGTACCCAAGGGTTCCAGGTCTTTTTTCCAACGCTCACTCATTCGACTCTCATAGCTTTCCTTTTCTTCCGCCTCGGCCGCTGCCCGTATCTTTGTTTTTAGCTCGGGGTTCGATACCGCACAAAACGTCCACGGTTGCTTATGCGCTCCCGATGGCGCCGTAGCGGCCGTTTTGATCAAGGTTTCTATAACTTCCTTGGGTACAGGGGTATCGGCATATTCCCTGATCGACCTTCTCTGCTTCAGATAGGTATAGAAAGCCTGGCTCTGTTTTATCAGTTCTTCTTGTGATAGGGCATTTTCTTGATATAGAACATGCGTATGGCCGTTAACGGAAATATGGGGTTTAGGCGACATGGTTTGAAGGCTTTTTTTTGAACTGGGTTTTGCCTGCAAAGTTATTGGTTTTTTTAGAAGGCTTTCGTATTTATTTCCATTAGGGACTTTCTTGAAACCAAAAAATCCCTCAAACATCGTTCAAGGGATTCAATTCGATAAAGGCCTTGTACCTTGGTTAATTCAATAGTTTACCTTGCTTGGCGGGAGTACCATATGCTTGTTGGAATTTTTTGGCATCCACCTTAAGTTCCTGCATTAGAACTTCGCTATCCATACCTTGCCGTAAAGTACGGTCGCCATAGTCGGTATAGCTCTTTCCGTTTATGGAATAGACCGTGGTATTCAGGTTGGGTACATAAACCACCTTTAGATTTTCAAAATTATTCTCCCTTAATTCGGCGGGCAACTGGTTCAAATCGTTCTCATATTGATGGTTGATCAGATCCGTTACCTGATATTTACCTTCCTTATTTGATATCGATATGGTCGTTACTACCGTATTATTTAACATTAAGGGAACGATTTTTTTATGTTCCGGTTGTAATACGCTCGCTATACCGTTTTGCTTATACTCCAACAATTGGTCAAAATTTACTTCGTGGAATGCCAAGGGCCTGGCGGCCCGGGCATTTTTTACAGCTTCTGGGTCTATTCCGAAATCGAATTGCTCGCCCGTTTGCTTCAGCGCTTCCACCAAATCGGATTTTCCCTTTTCAACCGTCTGTTCAAGATTATCATTACTTTGGGCTACAGCTTGGACCATAAAAAAGAGCAGTGCCATACCTATAATCGTTCTTAAAGTTTTCATTCTTTCTAGGTTTTATGTTTTTAAATTTTACTGATACCGTACCAAGTTCTCCAATGTGTGGCCGTACCTGTAGGATTGACATATTCTTCATAAGTGATCATTCGTTCTGTCCCGTTACAGGGTGACCAAGGATCGTTGAGTACTACATAATTGGTGCCAGCTATACTCACATAGCCCCGCACGGCCACTACATGGCCCACTACATCCGGTGTTCCATAGGCATAACCAAGAACATCTTTGTTGCAATAGATGCTTTTTTTCAGTTTATCCCAACTCAAAGCGGTGGTGTCTTCACTGTACTTTACTCCCGCAAAGGTAAGTTCAAGCCACCCCGGCCTGTTACAATCGTTTGTTTTAGGGCAACTTTCGCCCGTATTTTCAAAATCACAACAATTGGTCATACTAAACCTATGATTCGCCAAATCACATTGGCTCACGATTTTTCCTTCGTTTTGCGCAATCATCTGCGTTACCGCGGCCCAACACCAATTTCTGGTCTCTTGTGGCCTTAAAGTGTTGTTTACACTTCCGATTGTGGCACTAGGGGTGCAACAACTCTGATACATGACCATTAAAAGTACCCCACCAATTAGTTTGAATACATACTTTATTCATAATACGTGTTTTATAAGGTTAAAAAATAATTACCGAGGGAAAGATGAGTGTTAAAAATATACTGAAATACAACACATTAAGTTCAATAATGTGTAAGATATAAGAAAAATTATACAACTAAACATCTTGAATGTATAAATCACATAAAGAGGCCGCACATACGCTCAAATTCATTTCAGCGCCCCATGCCCCTTACAATAAACCTTTTATACAGTGTGATTTACCATTAACACATATCTAGGTCCGTTTAAAAGAATTAATTTTTACATTAAGTATAAGTTTTGAACAATGGCCCAGGTTCATCCCCGTACCGCCGCTCCCTATGGGTTATATCTAAAAATCACTTAAAACAAGATATCATGGCAAAAACGGAATTTCACAAAATGGATTATTCAGGAGACTATCTAGAGGTAGGAGCCACGCACAACTGGTGGCTTACGCATAGCGACTATACCCGAGTAAATCTAACTAGTGTACAGGTTAACGTAACCGCACATCCTTGGGTCTTTTTACCGCATTATTACAGTCTTATACCTTCGGAACTATCGGTTGAAAACGTACGTTCAAGGGTAACCGAAAACGGCTTGGTAATGTATTTCAGGGTAAAAAATACAGGACCAAACCCCGTAGCATATTATGGAGTAGGCATAAGTTTTATAGACGAATAAATACAATATCATGGAAAAAAGAAAAAACAGAATCACCGTTCACGCTACCGAAAATGGAAAGATAAAGGCAACTATCATTCAACCTGAGGGGAAAATGAGAGCCCAATTAGTATCATCTGCCGGTACCTATGCGGTAGAAATTACGGATCATAAGTTTCACGGCACGGTAAAACCGGAAATCTTTATGGAATTCAATAAAAACTTTAAAGTAGAATGGAAGCAAAATAGTGGCAAACTAACCGGTATTGATACTTCCGAAAAAGGTAAATAAACTTTCTCTTGTAAAACTACAACCGATTCATTTTTAGATACTTAATTGTAATAATACACCATCTATAACAACCATTGGCTTCCTGAAATATCAGGGAGCTTTTTTTAGGCCCTCGACCGAAGCGCCCCTTAATAGTTCACAGAAAGACCTTCCTGTAACACTCCACAATTCCCTCTATACCATCCCCTTAACTTCACGAACAACATTCGGTTATGCTTTGCGTTATCTTAATGTTTCCCCTAGTTGGAGGCTCTTTTTTAAGTCCAATTCATTAAAATCGCAAAAAAGATGAAGACCATATGTTTTTTTTGGGTGCTTCTGGCCGCCTCTCTATTTCCTAGCTATGGACAAAGCCTAGAAGAACTACCCTTATTCGACATCTCACAATTGACCTATGAGGGTGCCTTTCGCATAAAGGCCAGTACCAACGGCGTATCGGACCTCAACTATTCCCAAGGGCCCATTGCCTACAATTACGAGAACCATTCCCTTTTTATCGTCGGTCATGCCCACCAACAGGCCGTAGCGGAATACGCCATTCCGGAAATCGTAAAAAGCGAATCGCTTTCGGAGCTGAACATGGTAGAGCAACCTATTCAGGTTTTTAGCCCGGTACTATCGAAGGCCTCGGAAGGGAATCCCGAAAAAATAGATAGGGTAGGAGGCCTTTATTACGTAAACCAGGGCGGCCAGGCCAAACTGATTGTCAATGCCTATGAATATTACGACGCCCCTGCCGACAATACCTTAAGTACCTTGATCGTAAACGATGCCAATGCCTTGGAAACCTCATCGGTCAGCGGGTATTACCGCTTTGAAGGCAGTCCTCCGGCACATAGCTCGGGCTGGATATCGCCGATTCCGGAAGACTACCAAGAAGCTTTGGGCGGTGACCATATTACCGGTCACTCGAGCGGTATTCCGATCATATCAAGGGCCAGTGTGGGGCCCTCCGCCTTTGCCTTCGATATAACCGATGCCCTGAGCACCAGCAGTACGATAAAGACTACGACCTTATTGGATTTCAGTCTAACGAATCCCTTGCACAGCGACCTCAGCAACGAATCGAAGACCAATGATATATGGACGCATCTGTCTAGGGCCACCTATGGCTTTATCATACCCGGTACCCGAACCTATTTGACCATTGGCAGCAGTGGGGGATACGAAAGTGGTGTTTGCTATAAATGTGTACAGGACAACGGCAACCTTTGCGGCGGATATTGTACCCCACAGGCCAAGGACAATTACCAATATTACTGGCTGTGGGACATGAACGATTTGATTGCCATAAAAAACGGCACCTTAAAACCCTACGAGGCCCAACCTTACGACCACGGGTTTTTCAATACCCCGTTTCAGGCCAATGGCTCGAAAAAAATCGGTGGGGGTGCCTTTGACCCCAGTACCGGAAACCTCTATCTATCCGTTCAGAGCGGAGACACCGAACAAGGGACCTATGCCAGGCCACCCGTTATCGTCGTCTACAACACCAATGGTGAGGTATTGACCGAAAACCGGCCCATTGACACGGTCGAAATTTCAATGTACCCCAACCCGACCAAAGGAATACTCTATATAGAGGGACTCGGTTCAAAATCGATCATACAGATAAACGATATGGGCGGAAAACTGATACAAAGCCTTACTACCGACAAGGGCAGGTACGAACTCGATATGGGCCAACTCTCCTCTGGCGTCTACGTGGTATCCGTACGTGACCTGGCCAGCCGAAAGGTCGTTACCGAACAGATCATCAAGGTAGATTAAAATCCTTCGCCATAACCATCCCAACTATCGTAAAATAGAAAAGCAGAAGGCCGATAAGACCTTCTGCTTCTTTTTTGGGACGCCTATAATAGTATATGGGACGACTTATTCTCTTTTCAATTTCCTTCTAAAGCTATATAGGGTTTCAGAGATGGTAAACCAACAGAAATAGAATATCCCACCCGAGAAAATTATATCGCCGATCATTCGTAACCACTTCAAGGTCTGCACGGTCGGTGAGTACAACAATTCCGAATCGCGGGCAAAGGAATAC
The DNA here is from genome assembly GCF_002211465.1 of Zobellia sp. OII3. NCBI lineage: Bacteria > Pseudomonadati > Bacteroidota > Flavobacteriia > Flavobacteriales > Flavobacteriaceae > Zobellia > Zobellia sp. OII3. Next base: position 506,197 of record NZ_MWRZ01000002.1, read on the forward strand.
CCTTCGGTTATGGAGGTGTAGGCCTGAATGATTCCTATGGGAAGTAGGCTAAAAAGCACCATGGCCACCAATCCAATATTGAGGAGCCAGAAGGCGCGGGTCAGTTTTTTGCTTTCCCAGGCCCGATCGGAATAGAACCGCAGGCAGATCAAGATGAATCCCATCCCCAACATACCGTATACGCCGAACAAGGCGGTATGGGCGTGTACGGCCGTCGTATTCAGCCCTTGGATATAGTACAGGGCGATCGGTGGGTTGATAAGGAAGCCGAAAACACCGGCCCCGATAAAGTTCCAAAAGGCCACGGCAATAAAAAAGAATATGGGCCATTTGTATCTTTGCATCCAAGACCTGCTTTTTAGAATGTTCCAGTTTTCCCGTATTTCGAAGCCCATAAGGGTCAGGGGAACCACCTCAAGCGCACTAAAGGTCGCCCCCAAGGCAATGGCCTGAATAGGCGTACCCGAATAATAGAGGTGATGTAGGGTTCCGATAATCCCTCCCGCCAAAAAAATGGAAGCCGAGGCTACGGACACCCGACCTGCCGTTTTTGCCGAGATGATTTTCATTTTAGAAAAGATAAAGGCGATAACCACCGTAGCAAAGACCTCAAAGAAGCCTTCTACCCAAAGGTGGACCAGCCACCATCTCCAGTAGTTGATTACCGGTAGACTACTGTTCTCCCCATACATAAGTCCGGAGAAAAAGAACATACCTATGGCCATAACCGAGAGCAAGAGAATGATCAACAAATGTTTTGAGGCATCGTTCCTACGGATGGCATATACAATATGCCTACTTACCATAATGACCCAAAGCACCAGTCCTATCCCCAAGAATATTTGCCAAAAGCGGCCAAGGTCCATGTATTCGTAGCCTTGGTGGCCAAAAAAGAAATTCGTGGTCAGATCCAGGAATTGGTGTACGCCGAGCCATTCGCCCAGCATGGATCCCAAAACAATGACAAGCAAGGCGATGAACAGAAAATTGATACCGAATACTTGGTACTTCATTTCCTTGCCCGAGATCATCGGTGCCAAAAACAATCCTGTCGCCAGCCAAGTAGCCGCAATCCAGAATACCGCCAACTGGGTATGCCAGGTACGGGTAATCGAATAGGGCAGGTAATTGGCCAGGTCAAAACCGAAGAAGGCCTGCCCTTCTACCGTATAATGTACGGTTAAGATACCCAGAACCACCTGTAGGGCGATCAAGAGCGACACCACGATAAAGTACTTGAGTACCGCCTTTTGCGAGGGAAACATTCTCATTCCCGTCAAGGGGTCACTGTCGGGCTTGGTTATGATTTCCCCTTTTTCATGGTTTCTTAAATAGTAGTAAGTAAGAATACCGATGAACAGGAGCAATAGTACAATAGATAGGCCCGACCAGACCAGGGAGCCCTTGGTAATAAGGTTGTCGATCAAGGGTTCGTGCGGCCAGTTGGAGGTATAAGTATAATCCTTTCCCGGTCGGTTGGTAGTCGCCGCCCAAGAGGTCCAGAACAAAAAGGCGTTCAACTGCTCCAATTTTACCGGATCGGTCAAGGCCCCTTTCGGAATGGCATACTCTTCCTTTCCTTCGGAGAAAATAGAGGTATAATGCTCCACATTGGCCTTAATGGCCGCCCATCGCTCCTTCGATATGGTCAGGGTTTTGTTGGTCTCATCAAAGGTGTTGGTCTTGATATCTTTGATCAGACGGGCTTTTATGGCCGCCTTGTTCTCGACATCCAAACTGTTATAGGGGCGGTTAAAATCGGCTTCGGACCAGTATTCCAATAAAAATACGGCCTCTTTGTGTATCCAATCGGCCGTCCAATCGGGGGCGACATAACTACCGTGTCCCCAAATGGATCCAACTTCCATACCGCCAATGGACTCCCAAACATTTTGTCCGGTTTGAATATCCTCCTTTGTATATACGGTTTCCCCCGTATCTTTCACCCGTACCAGCTCAGGTATGGGAGGTTGTTTTTGATAGACTTCCGTTCCTACCCATATAAGCACTATAAACGAGAGTATTACCACACTGGCAAATGCAATCCAAACTTTTTTCATCTTCTAAATTTTATTGGGAAACTTGGTTAACACGTTCTACGGAATCAAGGACTGAAATGGACAAGCGTACGATACAATCTGAAATACAATCCAGATCATGGGGTACGTTGGCTTCCAATGCGATTATATCGCCCCGTTTAAGGAGTTGTTTCTCGCCATTAATACCAAAGTCGACTTCCCCTTCAAACAGTTCTATAACTATGGGGTAGGGGGCCTTGTGCTCCTTCATAAATTGTCCCTTCTTCATAAGGATCCTGAGTTCCTTGGTATTGGGGGTTTTAAACAAGACCGTCACTGTAGGACTTGGGTGGTCTTGATAGCTTATGTTTTCGATTAAAGATGCTTTATTCATGGTTCTATATATTGATAGGTGATAAGCCTAGCGTCCTAAGCCTTTCGATGTTTATATTCTTAAGCTGTTCAATTCATAATTAGTGATTTGCATTGCTATACCGATGCTTACATAAAGGAAGTCTACTTCCTTTTGGTTTAATAAATATAAAAAGGTCTTTTTATCCGATTTAAGATTGTTATGCGTCATAAATTCATTTTAGAACCGTACTCTCGTAAGATGTACCTCATCACAGCTTATAAAAAGTGCGAAGACCACATCTAGCTAATACGGAAGCAATATCCTTCTAATTATCGGGGCGAAATTAAACCTAAAATTAATAACGGACAAATTAATCCGATTTATATTTTAACTATAACTTGAAGATAAGGTTTTGGTTAGAATCAAAATGGCTTCAACCTACATAATGGAGATTTTCTTTCTATAGAAGCAACGTTTCAACTCCTTGTGAATCTCAGAAATAGCGGCAAGTATTTAAATTTTCTTTAAAAATATTCATATACAAATACTTATTTGTAAGTTTATCCCTATTTAAATATTCGTTTTTTACTACAAATAAATTTATTACTAAATCCCATTTCAAAACCAGCACAATAATTTTAAAATACAATTTGGGATAGCCCCATATTTATTCATCACTTAAATTAATACCTACTATGTTTAAATTTTATCTGTATCCTGTTCTATTCCTGGTGTCGACCATTTTCTGCCACGGGCAGGAAATAGGCCTAGCCACAAAGGAAGATCAGGCCCTTAAAAGTTCAGCTGCTTCATCCACATTTTTTGAAGACATCAAAACAAAAGATATTGTTTCCGACAACAGTATCAAATGGATTCAATTTGGACCCGGTATGAGCGGTAATAATAAATCAGCCTTTTGGCACCCTACCGATCCCAATGTATTATTTATTGGTCCGAATATGGGTAATTCATATAGATCTACCGATAAAGGTCTTACCTATGAAACCATAATGGACGAAGACGGTCCTGGTCACAAGACGGGTATGCGAGGTCCTTTAGATGCTACCTCCTTTGATTTTTCACGTCAATCACCCAATCGTGGTTTTTGCACGGACAAGAAAAACCTAGGAATCTTTCAAACTTGGGACAAAGGAAAAACCTGGACCAAACAAAAGTCATCATTAAGTACTTTCGGAAGATCATATCTTTCATCTGTTGCGGTAAACCCCAAAGACGATGCTATTTGGTACGTTGGGGGTGGTCGAATGCGGGATATGGGTCGGATCAGTTTTACCAAAGCCCGACCACACGGTATCTTAGTAGATGCAAATAGCCAAGGGAAAATTTGGAAAAGCACCGATAGGGGAGCTACTTGGACGCTCAAAAATTCGGGTTTGAACCCTAAGGCAGAAATTGAATCCATCGTAGTTGACCCAGTAAATACGAATATTGTTTACGCAACTACCAATTACGGTTTTTATAAAAGTACAAACGGAGGTAATACTTGGGTTCAAAAAACAAATGGCCTTGACCATGATGTTTTCCGATCTTTTGATATCCACCACAACAAATCGAATAACGAAGTAACATTGTACGCTTTAGTAAATGTTACTTGGAAAGTATCTGATTCTGGTAAATCGATAGTAGATTCTAAAGGCGGTGTTTTTAAAAGTACCGATAGGGGGGAGAGCTGGAAAAATATTGACGGCAATTTAGCTATCAATATGAAAATATTGGGTTCCGATTCACAAGTAAAAAAGCAATTCTATCATAATGTAGGTCATTATTTTGGAATTACGGACAGTGAGGCCGCTTCCAAATACCCAGATTTACCAACAAGTATAACCATTCGGTTTAATCAAATTGAGGTAGACCCCAACAATCCCGATAATATCTTTTTGGCCAATGAGTATTCCAACTTTTCTGAAATAAATTTTAAACCAGGGTCTATCTATAGCACCTCCAATGGCGGACAAAATTGGAATGTAATTTTCAGGAATGGTAAAAACTGGAATTCAGGCCCCCACGTAAATTATTGGACCGGACGAGGAAACACTATGGGCACCAATGTTAATTTCAAGTATTTGAAACGTTGGGAAAACCGCGACACCTACGACCGGAAAGGGTGCAATTTCATCAAGTTCAATGCCAATGGTACGATTTTGCACACCCAACTCGCCAAGATATCCTTAATGTCTTATGACAAGGGAAAAACTTGGGTCGATATTGACGATGAAGAAGTAGGCTTGAATTCTAACACTTTTGTCGGTGCGGGAAACAGTAATGTTCCGGGACACGGATTCTACCAACATCCACTGATTTCCAATAAGGTCTTTTGTGCCGGCGGAGAGAACGGCTTATGGATTACAAGCGATGGAGGCGCTACGATTAGACCTGGTGCCCAAGCAGCTAAGTACAAAAACTTATTGCCCCCTAATGAAGTTTCTTTAAGCAGCTATGCCATACACCCTACCAATACCAACATTCATTATGCCCTTTTCTTCAGGCAACACGGTGGGGGTAAAATCTATAGGTCGACCAATAACGGTGCTACTTTTGTAGAGTGGGGCACACCTATTCCCAAACCTTGGCCCCCTGCCAAAGGAGACCAATCTGTACATCAACTAAGCTTACTGTTCGACCCCAACGACCCTGACACTATGTATTTTTGCGTACCGCGCTCATCCACAAAATTAGAATGGGTCGGCGATAGCGTGACGGGTTGGGGAGTTCATAAGTCTACCGATAAAGGAAAAACATGGTCTAAGGTGAACAATGGGCTTCCGGCGAGTTTAGATGTATCTAGACTGGCGTTCGATCCTAATTCATCCAATACCTTGTATGCTACGGTAGTTGGTAACAACGGAGGGCTTTACAAGACCGTAAACAATGGAAGGTCTTGGTCTAAAGTGGCTTCTACCAGTAGTATTTCAGGTACAAGCGGAATAAACGATATTCATTTTGACAAAGATGGAAAAGTATACATAACCGCCGGTTTTATTAATTCTCCTGCCAATGAAGGAGGGTTATGGGTAAGTAATAACAATATGAGGACTTGGACCAAAAAATTTGATTATCCTTGGGTAAATCGGGTGGAGGTCGCCAAATATAACACTGATGTAATTTTACTCTCTACTTTGGCTAATTCAAAAGTAGACTTTAGAAATGCAGGAACCTACCTATCTAAAGATGGCGGTAATACGTGGATAAAAATAAACAAAGGGAATGGACAATCGGACCGGGTTAACGATATAGCTATAGACTATACCATTCCAGGAAAGTATTACGCATCTACCCGAGGTAGTGGTTGGTATGTAGCAACAGACCCACAGCCCAACTCCGCTAAAAAATCGGACGTTTCCAGCTTTCAGATAGAAGAAAGTAAAGAAAATATCATTTCCGTATACCCCAACCCCGTTAAAGAGACTTTGTCTTTTAAAAATCTCTCGGATGACAACCATAACTTGACCATATACACCATAGATGGACAATTGATAATGAATACCATCTATAAAAATACACCGTTAGATGTATCGCATTTAAAATCGGAAGCCGTGTACTTTTACACCATACAAGATGGTGGTCAACGTTACTCCGGTAGGTTTATAAAAAAATAGAACTTTCATGCATGATTAAGAGGTCCGCCGTATATTTCATTTTATACAGCGGACTCTTTTTATTTCAAATAGATAGATGAAAGTCTTACTAATATCCGTATTAATTCCTTTGCCCTCACCTATGCCAACATGCCGGTATTCGAGGGAAAAATGAAACTCTTCAAGAAGTCAGATATCAAACAATTAGACCAAGTCTGCTTCAATGCCCCCGATTTTGCGTTCGGTCTGACCTATCTATTTCAGAACGAAGGTTACTTTGGCAATACCTCTCTTTATAAAAAATATCAAATACAAATCAACCCCCTAAGAAATGAAATCGTATCGAGTTTTACCTTGGAGCGGTCAGGGGAGGGAGGCACCTCCTTAGAACTCTCGCCCATTAGTATCGGGGTCACAAAAAAACGACAGCGCAAGAGCGTACATACCATAACCCTAACCTTTAGCCCAAAAGCCAAATAGGGACGGGACCAAGACTTACTTCAAAAAACACAATTTGCGTAATGGTATTCTTACTAAGTTTTAGTACTTTTAAATTCCCCAAGATTTTTAATTTTCCCCTTTGATTTTCGTGTAGCCGATGTATTGAAATTCCTCGAACCAGGTATTTCAAGCGAAGCATTTTTATTCGGCAGCGGAATCAAATCGAAGCAACATAAACCGACCGTTCATGAATATTTATGAATTTCTTGAAAAGGCCATTGCCAACGGGACCATTGCCAAGGATGCCTTGGACAAAAATAGGCTGGAGCTGACCAAGACCTTGTTCGACAAGGCCGATGCCAAACTAAACGCGGCCATCTTAGACCAAAACTTAAAGCTTAAGGACAAGATAAAAAACGGAACCATTGATCCCAATGTCATCTCCCTGGGGCGTATTACGGAAACCTTTAACAACAAGATCGAATCCCGGCCCGTAATAGACTTGGTGCAACAAGGCGGGGGTATGTACGGTATTGCCTTACTCGGCTATACCTATATCATGGAAAAAATCGGAATACGCTTTTACAGTCATGGCGGTACCAGTGCCGGGGCGATCAATGCCTCCTTTCTGGCGGCCATCCCCAATAGCATCTACGAATGTCATTCCATTTTCTCCGAACCCGGTGTACCTAGACAGGCTACGAAATCGGAGTTGCTTACCCATGTCATTACCCATACCGACTTCAGTAGCTTTATGGGGACCCAAGGTATCATTGGCCGTATTCAACGCAGTCTGTTCAAAAGGTTTAAATCGAAAGTCCTTCGCTTCTCCCTATTGGCCACATTGTTGCTCTTCTTGGTGATTTGTTTCGGGGCATTTGGAATCATCTATAGTACCAGCAACGGCTTAAGTGGTCTTGAAATCCGGTATTTTGATTTTATCATCGGTACCTTGAACATTTTTGCCCTGATGCTTTTGATCTATATACTGTTCGTAAAAGTATTGGGCCCTTCCTTCGGTATAAATTCCGGGGATGAGTTCTACCGATGGGCCGATACCCTCTTTGCCCTAGTGGGGATCCGAAACACCGAAGATTTCGACACCCGTTTGAGCGAAACCAAGATCAGCCCTTCAGAACCCACCGACCTGGCCCGTTTGGTACTGATTTCATCGAATCTCACCCATAATAGGATCGTAAAATTTCCGGAGCGCGCCGTTGATTATTGGGGGAATTCCCAAAAGGTAAAGCCCGCGGCCTATTTGAGGGCCACCATGTCCATTCCCTTTATCTATAAGACCTTTGTTCCTGAAAGGAAGCACTACGACCAACCCGACGACGACGACCAGATTCTTCTCAAGGCCCGCTTTGTTGATGGGGGCATGCTATCAAATTTTCCTATTCGGGAGTTTCACAAGACCAATGGAAATCCACCCAGGTTTCCCACGTTCGGTGTTTTGCTCAGCGATATCGGACTCAACCATAGAACGCAAATTGCCAATATCGACAAGAACAAATTGCCCAATTCTACCCTCTTGCAATATTTGACGTCCTTTTTTAAGACCTTTAGGAATTTCTACGATTACGAATTCATCTTTAGTAACGACGAAATCAAACAAAGGGTGGTTACGGTCGATACGGAGAAATTTAACTGGCTCAATTTCTGGATGGACGACCCGACGAAAACCGAACTGTTTTTAGCAGGCGTCGATGCCGCCATAGCGCAAATCGATAAATTTCAATGGCACGAGTATGCCCCGAAGCGAACCCCGGAAAAAAAGAAAACCCAAAATCCATCCACATGAAAAGGAAATTAAATCTGTATAGTGGACTTTGGGCCATTTCCCTCCTTGCCGTGGCCATGGTTCTTCTTGTCTTCTACTTTGATAGCACCTATTATATACCGAACCCGTTGAACATACAGTTCAGTGCCAATATGGAAACCTTTACCCACCTTATCGGGGAAAATAGCACGGTACTCCGTCGCCATACGCTGTTGGATTTTTTCTTTATCCTGCTCTATTCCTTCCTCTTTTTGTTTTCCGTGAAGATTTTCGAGCTTTCCCTAGAGGCCGAGTTCAAATGGTACTACTATGCCTTGTGCCTTGTTCCCGGCCTAGCCGATATGTTGGAAAATTTCCTGCTTTTGAATATGCTGGACGACCACATGACCACCCCGAAGTTCTGCACCTATTATTGGGCAGTACGACTTAAATGGAGCGTGATAATCGCCTTTATCTTAATGTCCTTGACCATTCTGCTCTACTACGGTCTATTGTTATGGGGAAGGACCTATAATTTTTTGACCCTCTTTTTTAAAAAGAAAGGGCCTTGAGTAGGCTGTATCTACAAAAAAAGACCGTCCTAAAGCTTTAGGCGGTCTTTTTTTGCATTGTATATAGAGGCTTATTCTTCCTCGCTCGATAGCACATCGGCCATTTCCAGTTCCTCGTCCATTTCATTGGATGCAGGTACGGAATTTTTCAACTGGGTAAATTTCTCTAATCGGTCCATTTCATCCTCTTCCCCCGAGAAATATGGGAATACGTCCATAATAGGGGATTCTGAGATAGCGGGAATGGTGTAATCGCCCATAGTATCCTTCATTACCGTAACGGTATTGTCATAGGCTTCCTTTACATCGTTGGCCTGTACCAAGAGATACATATTGGTTTTGCGCTCCTTACCGCTTTCCTCGTCAAAGGCTACCAAAGATACCTTGGACTTAAACCAACGGTCAGAATTTTCGAAAGGGTGTATTTCGGCATAATTGGCCACCTTGATATTCGTGATCTTGATTTCTTCGCTATCGCTCAAATAGGCCGACATTTCTTCGGTTATCCTACTTTCGGCTTCGGTATACGAAATGGCATCCACTAAAAACGGTTCCGTTTTTATCTTTAACATGCCTGAAGCTTCATCTATTTTTTTGTATTTAATCTTGCATTCGTACCAGGTTGCACTCATATCTTTTTGTTTTAAAGAGGCCAAATATAGGGTTTAGCATCGGCCCGAAAAGTCAAAAAATCGAATAGATATCCACAATTTTACATCCGGTTTTGTATGTTTCGGAGCGTGAGATGGTTAAGGATTTTTAAGCGGGAAGCAACTCCTTTTCTGACCACTTTGCTTTGCCCGAAAAACAAAAAGTCCCGCTAAAATAGTGGTATTTCAACGGGACCCTTGTATTCTAATGACGTGAAATCAAGATAGGGCAAGGCTATTCCTTTTTCCCACCGCCTTTAAATTTATAGGTGATTCCAAAATTAAGTCCGAATGAAGAATACGGTACTTTTTGCGACAACTCTTTTGAAGTATCGGTATTGGTGTTCGATAGATTATCTACGTAGGTCGTTTTACGGCTATAGTCCTCGGGCAAGTTATCTAAGGTATACAATCCTTCTACGGCTACGGTACCATCGGGAAGGACAATGTTCGTATTGAATTCCGCAATTTCAGAATCTTTTCGTTTTAAGCTTATTCCATAGAACTCGGCCTCTGCAAAAATGCTAAAATGGGAGCTTAAGTTAAACTTATAACCAAGGGCACCGACAAAGCCTAAAGGAAATTTTCCATGAAAATCCTCTTTATAGTTGGTCTCAGAATAAGAACCTTCCGGCACACCTAGGGCACTGGCTTCCTCTTCATTAAAAACCGATTTTTGATACACCACACCTTCCGTCTTTCCCCCTAATTTCAACAAAGCCCCGAAACGCCCGTAAACGTTATTGGTGAATTTGTATACTACCGACGCCGAGGCACCAAAGGCACGGGCCCTGGCAACCGCATCCACTTGCAAATTGGGTAAATTGACAACGGAAATGTCTTGATCGCTTCCTTGCAAGTACCCAATACCGAGATCCACACCAAAGGAATCGTCAAAGAAGTAAGTCCCCCTTATCTGAACGTTGGCACCTTCACCATAACTTCCATAAGAGTTTTCCGTTTCCGACAAGCTCACCCTTTCCCCCAGTTTCATTGTGGCACTCCCGATGGCATACCCGGAACTTAAGGAAACTTCCATCTGTCCGAAAGATAAGGCGCTAGTTAAAACAGCTGTACATACTGTGATCAAATGTTTCATACGAAATGATTTAAGTTTTTAAAATAGAATTACAAAACCCCGACTTACAGAAGCTATATTTTGGAATCTCTCTTTACCGCTTATGGGAATTTCACTTCCCGACACGGTAAAACATTCCATAGTCATGCAGAGTACAAATCAAACTGTACTACAAAGATTCTTTTTTAAAAGAAATTTCTCGCTATTGAGTACGGGTTTTAACACCTATGCCTCTTTATTGCTAACGATTTCTTGGAAAATGATAATGAAAAGTCAGTTTAATGGAAAATAGGAAGAGAATCTACAATGAAGATACCCCAATATAGCCCAAAACTAGCTCGGTCTTGTAGGTTGAAGCCCGATGAACAGTAGGGTATAGATCAGTAAGAGTAACAAATACCACGTATTAAAGACCAAGTCTAGGTAATCGATCTGTCCTTTTGCAAAGCTTAAAATCATCAAGACTTGCGCACCATAAGGTAGGAAGCCTTGTGAGATACAGGCAAAAATATCTAAAATGGAAGCGGTCTTTTTCTTGTCTAAACCGTATTCATCGTTGATAGATTTGGCTATTGGTCCGGCAATGATAATGGCTACGGTATTATTGGCAATCGCCGTATTGATCGTACCCACCAGGGACGCCATACCCAACTGGGCGCTTTTCTGGTTTTTAATCCGCCTTTTGATATGGACCAATATAAAATCGATTCCCCCGTTTTTTTGGACCAAGGCCGCCAAGCCTCCCGTGAGCAAAGACAATAGAAAAATTTCCGTCATATTCGTAAATCCGGTGTAGGCGATTTTGGTCGATTCCATAAGGGTGAAATCCCCAAAAGCTATCCCTAGAAGTCCCGCTGCAATCGCCCCCAAGAGCAGGGTCACGAACACATTGACGCCCGCAACGGAAAGGAGAATAACCAAAACATAGGGCACTATCTTAACCACCGAATAGCTGTACACTGCCGTTTCGGTTTCTATCGACCCTAGGTCCCATCCCTGAAAGAGTAAGATACCGATAGTGAACAAGGCCGCGGGCACGGCGATTTTAATGTTCTCCTTAAACTTATCGCTCATCTTACAGCCCAAGGATTGTGTGGCGGCAATGGTCGTATCCGAAATCACCGATAAATTGTCACCGAACATACTGCCCCCTAACAAGGCGCCGCACAAAAGGGCCAGATCGGCACTGCTCTCCTCGGCAAAACCGACTACGATAGGGGCCAAGGCCACGATGGAACCGACCGAAGTACCGGTAGAGATCGATAAAAACCCGGCAATGATAAAGATGCCCACATAGATATATTGAAGGGCGATAAAATCCAATCCCAAGTTTACGATCGCCTCTACACTGCCCGTTTGTTTGGTAAGGGCGGCAAAAGCCCCGGCCAGTAAATAGATCAGGCACATGGTCAGTATTTTTTCATCGCCACAGCCTTTTAACAAGGTAGCTATTTTTGATTTTACCGATGGGCCGAACATAAGAAACGCCACGATAATGCCCACAATAACCGCTATAGGGGCCGGTAAGGCATAGAAATCGTTTTGATAGATACCAACGCCCAAAAATGTAAAAACGAAGACCAACAAGGGGATCAAAGCCGAAAATTGGGGGCTAAGCTTATTCGAATGTGCCATTTCTCTTTATTCTTTTCAAAAAGGAAACAGCTGTGGATAAGCAGAAGTATGGGCTAACATTGGTTCCAACTAATTGGCTTATCTCTTTAGCACCTTGCTCGTTAATGCAGGTTGCTATCTCCGTTCTTGAGATTCTTGATAATAAATTTAAGCCCGCAAAAGTAGGACATAAAAGCTGTTGGGCCTCTAAAAAAAAGTTAATTTCCGGATCTTCTTCCTGTTTTTTTATTAAGCCCTTAACAGCGACCACAAATACCGGAACCACTCATAAAAATTAGATAACCAACCACTTACAAACCTATCTTCATATCCTATGGATAGCACTTAGATAGCCCTGGCTCGCTCGACCATACTATAGTCTTATCATTTGCGTTATGCTATTTCTCAATTGAAGCCTTGGGAACCTAACCTTTATCTCTTTACATTATGAGAAAACCAGTGTTTTTAACAACAAGTGTTCCCTTTTTTAAAACACCCCTACGCATAGCTTACCGATATAGGCCGTAATTCCCAGTTTTATCCCTTGACCGAATTTAAGGGTAACGCCACAAAGGGCATGCTCCGTAAATCGCCTTAACCGCCAATACCGTATAAATATCCCGGCCAAAGACCTTGATCTATTATAAAAACAAGAAAATCAATTTTAAATAACAACAAATGAGATTATTCCCCATTATTGCCTCCTTTCTCTTCTTCAACTCAGTTTTCTCTCAGGAGGAATACATTAATATAGATAAAACGTACGATAGAGTACCAGATGAATTGCTTCAAAAAGTCAAGGACAATGGTTTTGAAAGCTCCGGAATCTATTTTATAAATGGCTATTTGAACGTCAATAAAAATGACCAGTCTACCTTCATGGACACCTCTGGGAATATACTGAATCAGCTATACGATTTTAAAACCGATATGTCTTCGGCCAAAATATTCTTTACAGGCCAACCCGTGACCGGTATAAACGATATCGGTAAAAAAGAAGAACAAAGGTATATCAACATTAAGGCCTTTAATGCCATGGGTGAGCCCGTACAAACAGAAATCGGCGCCACGGGCGATTACTACTTTTCTTCGAACATGGCCAGTGTCTACGATCACTACCTAAGTGCCGATACGGACTATTTTACCGTTCATTACGACAAGCCCGATGCCAGTAAAAGTGGCGGATACTCCTTACAAGAAGGTTTGATTAACGGAAAGGGAGCAATTGTGCTCAAAGCGAAATATAAGAGCGTAAGACAAATAGCAAACGATTATTTCCTTCTTAAAACGGAGGATGGGGCTTCTGAAATAATGAATGTGATGGATAGGGTTACCTTGCCCGTAAAAATTGGTCGTATTTTACTTTTTAACGAAGTGCCCAATGTACAACAGGTAAACACCTTTGTCTCTTTTAACGATAAAATCATTGCTACCGATGGCGATACCGACAAATGGGGAGTTTACGATATGGCAAACAAAAAATGGAGTATACCCGCAACGTATGAAGAGCTAAAACCATTCAACACCTTCAGGCAATTGGGAGAACACATGAAACACATCTTGTTTACCGATACTTTCTTTGTTAAAAAAGAAGGGAAATGGGGCGCCGTAGATTCCAATAACACCACCGTTATTCCCTTTAAGTATTCTAAAATGGATTACAATGGCGCCAGCTTTATCGTATATGACGAAAATGGCCATATGAATCTTTTTGATATAGCCACACAAACAGAACTTTTTGACCATTTCTACGATCAAATAAACTTTGATAACGACCATCCTGAATTGGCCGTATTGGTTTCCAACGGGTCGGTCGGAATATATGATTATGCCAATAAATCATTTATTGTAGATCCATCGGAAGGATACAAAACCTATAACAGCGTCAATAGAAACCAGAATCATTTGCTAAAACGTAAAGATGCCGAAGGCAAAGACGATATGGCGCTATTCTCTATTAAGTATAAAAAAGTGATTGCCTCCGGTTTTAGGGATTATTACGTATTGCACGAGACTAAATTCGGAAAGATACGTCATGTCGACGGCACCAATTCTATCATAGATATGGAAGGAAAAACAATTATACCTCCAGGAAAATATATGGGCAAGGCCGGATACCAAAAGGGAATCTTGTTTTTCTACGATAGCTATGGAAAGCGCAAGAAACCCGTTCATTGCTACAAACCTAGCGGGGAAAAGGTAGATACCGCCCTTTGCCAAGAAACCTTAAGCCCAGACAATAAAAAGAAAAAAAAGAAAAAATAACAGCCGTCTGTAGATTCTACCTAAAAAAGCAACTACTGGAGGGGTAATTGCTTTTTTATTTGAAAACCAAGTCTGTTCAAAAAAACCTATATCAAAATCTTAGCGCGCCCTCCCTTTAGTTTTAAGGCAGGCTGCAATTTCGAATGTGAAGGCATACAATCATTCGATATGACGTTAAGCCCTCTTAAACACCGTACTATGAATTATAATTCTTTCAAATTATTCTTTTCCGTAAGCCTGTTTTTTTCACTTGTAGCTTGCTCTGAAAACGAGTCGCCAACAAATGAACCGACTACCGATACCGAGCTAGAAGTAGCCAATGTTCAATCTTATTCCCAAGACTTTGGTTATAACGGCGACATCGTAGAGATCACCGGAAGCAATTTTGTTGAAAGCAGTAGTGATGTCGAAGTTCTTTTTGATGGTGTAGCTTCAGAAATCATATCCGCCGGTAAAACCTCCATTCAGGTCAAATTGCCTTTGGTCGAAAATGGCATTCCCAAGCTAGAGATCAACATGAAAGACCGCAAGGTCGTTTCGGAAGTAGCCAATGCCTATGAAGGGAATATTGGCGTACTGGCCAAAGTGCCCGGAGAATGGGCCCTGACCAAATTAGAAGGAGCCTTGCCAAATGCAACCATATGGACCTCACAATTGGTTTCTCCCGAAAGATTGTATTACGGACTCGTTAGTGGCTCTAACGGCAATACAAGAACCACATGGCGAAGTCTTGATGGGGGACTCACATTTAAACGCTGGGCCTACCAAGGGTTTTCCAATGTCTTTCAAGCGACCTCAACCGATGAAGGATGGGCCGAAAGTCTACGCCTGTTGAAAATACCCGCTGGCGGAAGTGTCAATGAAAAGGAAGAGATCCTCTTTACCACTACCGACAAATCAAACAGCAATATAGCGGCAATCAGCGTGAGCGACGACCTAAAGACCGGAATGCTTATTACAGGCTCGAAAACAGTATATAAAACTACCGATGGGGAGAACTTTGATGTTATCTATGATCCCGATTATGAGTACCTGACCATCCGTACCGGTTTTCGCTTAGACGATGACCATTTCTGGGCCGGTGGCGGCAATACTACGTACGGATTAAAACCTTCGTTGTTGTTTACCCACGATGGTGGTGCCACATGGAACGACCTTGAACTTACTTTCGATGAAGACGGTAAAACCACCGTAGGTAAAATTCAATTTGTCGATTCTAAAAATGGTTTTATGCTAACCTATTACGATATCTATTCCCCCTTCCGTTTGCGAAAAACAACCGATGGCGGATTCACTTGGGATACCGTAGAGACTTTACTGCCCAACACAAACTTTGTGTTTTTAGACACTAAAACCGGATGGTCATTTTCAGGCAATACCATTTATAAGACCACTGACGGTGGACTTACCTGGAATGAAGACCTAAAAGCCGAAAGCCGTGTAGACCGTATAGATATTAAAGACAACGTGGTCGTTGCCAAAATCGAAAACGGCATCTTACGCTATTTTCTGTAATGTAATGAAATAGAAGCGCACCCTATTTTAAGATAACTTCAAAAAAAACTCCAAAGGCACATTATTGTGCCTTTTTTCGTTGGTAGCAAACACAGATAGTTCAAGCGTTTTCCCTGCTTTTTACTACATACTGGTCCTTTCCCCTAAAACCGAATTTCCACGCTTCCTAAGGCGGATATCAAGAAAAAGCCTTTAGATGTTTTTTAGGATGTCTTGGTACGGATGGATAAAGTAGCAACTCCTTTAGATTTTCCTACTGGGACACCCCTAAACAAAAAATAACTTTTATATTTGTAGGTTTTATATTACGTATTAATTTAATTTAACACTCCTATTGTAAAAATTCACTACTAGTTTTTATCCCAAATCTACATTCTATGAACACTTATGTATATTATTCCAATATTTTTAAAGCACTTTGCCTTTTAACGGCATTCTTTACTCAAACAAGCTACTCCTTTAACACGCCTGAAACGGCCTCTAAAGTGATAAACTGTAATACGGTCGACTGTATTCTAAATGCGATGATAAACGCCTCGCCCGGAGATGAAATTGTCATAGCCGCAGGTACTTATACCGCCTTAGAGAAACTCGACTTAAATAGCGATGGAAGGGCCGCAAGGTTTTCATCGAATCGCAACGGTACCGCTTCGCAACCTATAATCATTCGAGGGGCAAGTACCAGCAATAGGCCGGTGCTCAAAGGACCTAACGGTATTTACGATGGCTATGTCATGCGGATTTTAGGCGACCATTGGATTATCAAGGATTTGGAACTTGAAGAGGGTTCCAAGGGATTGGTCCTCGATCACTCAAGCCATAGCAGAATCGAAAACGTATCGGTGCACGATATCGGGGAAGAAGGTATTCACCTGAGGGACGGCTCGAGCAATAATTTGGTCACGGGCTGTCAAGTCTATAATACCGGACTTAACAAACCGGGCTTCGGGGAAGGCCTTTATGTCGGTTCGGACAAAAGCCAACATCAAACCGAGGACCAACCCAACAACCCCTATAGTCCCGATTGTAACAACAATACCATAGAATTCTGTACCGTAGGCCCAAACGTAGCGGCAGAAGGGGTAGACGTAAAAGAAGGCACAAAAAACACCATCATTCGAAACAACACCTTTTCTGCGGAAGGAATAGCAGGGGAGGACAGTAATAGTGCCGATGCCTTTATCGATTTAAAAGGCGCTTATGCCTTTGTATATAACAACACCTTCAACCTAGACGGCTCCGAGCTTATCAATGCCTGTATTGATTTTTTAGATCGAGGTACAGGCTACAACACAGGTTTTAGAAACGCCGTTTTTAATAATACTTTTAATTTAGGAAGTAGGGGCAACAGTATCAATACCGTTAGAAAGAAACAAGGCGCCCCTTCGGAAATCCATGTATGGAATAATACCCGAAACCCCAACACGGATGATTTTCCCGTTTCGGATGGTACGCTCGCATTTGTAAGCCAATCTTGTCCGAGCTGGAATATTCTTCCCTGTTCTGATGATGGAGGCAATACCTCTCCTTCCGTAAGCATCACTTCTCCCAATAATAATTCCCAAGTAAATGCGGAAAGTAATCTACAGATCAGCGCGTCGGCAAATGACCCCGATGGCTCCATTAGCAAGGTGGAGTTTTACAACGGTAGCGTTAAACTAGGGGAAGCCCCTTCCTTTCCCTACAACTACACCATAAACCAAATAGCCGTGGGAACCTATGATCTTACGGCCGTGGCGATCGATAACGAGAACAATAGCACAAGATCGTCAATGGTACGGCTCGTGGTGATTGACGGTGATACCGACGGTCCTGCCGACTGCGCTTTTGGAACCCCAAGTAGCAATGCCCTGCCCCAATACGATGGAGTGACCTTTAACAAGGTTTATGTTCTAGGCTCGGGCGGCCCCGACGCCTCGAACATTAAAAAACTTAAGATCAAATGGATCCCCAGTGCCAACGGGCTCTATGTTTTTTCAATCAATACCCATAACGGGCAGCCATCCTCTTACATCGACCTTAGGGGCAAGAGCAAGGCAAGCTTTAACAGCGAGCGGCCCGAGCTTAGCATTTCAGGCTCCGGCTTTCCCGGACTCGACGGGGAATACTGGGTAGCCGATGACCAGGGCAATTTTGTGATGGTCTCAAAATCCGGAAGCTATACCGTATACTGTAGCAATGAAGACCAGGCCCCAAGTTGTGATGCGGCAAATCAGGTTGACGCCAATAAGACCGAACATATAGCGCATAGCATAAAGCTCTATCCCAACCCCGTTACCCATGGGGAATTGACGCTTGCCAATCTATACTCCGAGCAAACGGTAATATCGGTAATGGACCTCCAAGGCACTATCCTTAAAAGGGAAGAGGTTAGCATCGAGGGAAGTACCTTTAAATTTATTGTGGACGGTATCGACCAAGGTATCTATTTCTTACGTGTAGAGAATGGGTCGACCGTAAAAACGATTCCCTTCAGTATTAAATAAACCCCAATCTTAAAATAATAACGACATTCTTATGAAAAGAAAATTATCGATAGTATCACTATGCTTTGTTCTTGTGCTATTCACCGTAACAAAAACAAAGGCCCAAACAGCAGATGTATATCATTTCAATTTTGACGAACTGCCCACCGGGCCATATGACAAAGACCAAATTAAGGATGCCTTAGGGGTTTCATTTTGCAAAGGTGCAGATGAAGGCCGTGTTTCCATAGAAAGTTTTCCCGGTCAGGGCAAAACGCTAAAGGTCAAATATCCTAAAGGACAGGTGAAAACCGGTGAAAGCGGTATCCATACCAAGGTCTATTTTAACGACGGACAGTTTCACGATGAACTATATATGAGTTACAAGGTCTATTTTCCGTCGGATTTTGAATTTAGGGCCGGGGGGAAATTACCGGGACTATCGTATCAGACAAGTGACAGGAATATGTCATTACGGCTAATGTGGCGAAAAAACGGACTCGTTGAAACCTATGTGCACTACAATACAAAACCGACGCGACCTGATTACAAGGCTTCCATCAACTGGAGCCTAACAGACCCTATAGAGGAAGCCAATGGAGGGCCGCAAGCCGATCAGGTCAAGTTTACGAAGGGCACTTGGCAGCATATAGAAATGTATTACAAATTAAATACGCCCGGAAAGCAAGATGGTATTATGCGAGGCTGGTTAAACGGACAGTTAGCTTTAGAGATAACCAATGTTGAAGATTTCCGACAAGTAGGGGAAGGCGATATAGGCTTAAATTCCTTCTATTTGTCTTCTTTCTTTGGGGGCTCTGACGAAAGCTTTCAGCCCACAAAGGATGTCTACGCCTATTTTGACGATTTTAAAGTATCGACCCACCGAATAGGTCCGCCATCCCGAACAGGAAATGAGCTACAGATCGGCGCGTCGGCAAACGAAGCACAGCAAAGCCTTCAAAACCCTAGTGATACTAGCGATACTGAGGTTAAAATATATCCAAATCCGGTACTAGACGGCATTTTATACCTCGAAGGAATTGATGCGGACACCAAGAACATTTCCATATACAGTATGATGGGGTATCGGGTTAAAAGTTGGGTGCCGGATACCAGTACAAAAACACCGAGCATTGACCTAGGCCAACTCGATACGGGAACATACATCATGGTCATTGAATCGAATAAGAGGAAGATTACCAAAATGATTTATAAAGTTTGACCATATCTTTTGATTCACTTCGTCCTGGACTTTAAAGGGAATCATGGTGAATAAGGCCTAAATCATCATGATTTCCTTTGTTCAAAAGTGTCGCACTAGACTTATCATCCTAAAAAAACAAAGAATATTCTTACAAATCAACGTTAACCTTTCTTCTTTCCTCCCATAAAACCTCTAAATAATGTTTAACTAAATCATATGTTATGGGAATTGGAATCAGATTAAGCGAATTACGATGTGAGGAAGAAAGTACTTCCGGATTTTCAAAAAGGAGGCGAAGGCTAAGAAGAAAGCGTCACTCAGACGAAATTCAATTATTGATTGCGGTGATAGATAATGCTTCCGGAGAATTAATCGACACCTTCAATTACGTAAGGGGAGAGGTAGACAGTGGAGATGTATTCCGTCCTGATGAGTTGTTTTTAAGTACCACGGAAAACAGTTCCCTAGAGGTAAAACTCCGAATAATGCTTTTAGAAATTGATGGAGTCCGTCAATTAAAAAAAATCACGGATAAAAATTACAAGACGTGGGAAGGCAATCAATCCATTGCTTTTCACAGTGAAGGCAACCAAGACAACACTGCGATTGGCTTAGGTTTTGGATCTCCTTTTTTGATTGCGGCCTTTAGGCATATCGCCGATGCCGATCTTTTGGCCTACGATGAGGTTATCGTAAATCGAGAGCAGATATCGGGGTCTAGGCCTATTGATAATGTAGGCGAGGAGGCCTCCCCATTTGCAAGGGTCTTTTCTGAAGGTGGAACCACTATATCGGCATCAGGCGGGACCGTTCCCGTAACGGGAGTCCGTAGAGTCCCTATCAAATTGACCCGTCGTGTTGACTTCAGTAGACCTGCAGCAAACCGTTTATTGGCTTCGATGACCTATAATTCAGAAGAAGCCCTAAGTAGATACAACATTAGGGTAACTTTTTCCATCTAAGCTAAAGTATATTAAAAAACAGAGCCCCATCAGGGGCTCTACGTTTATCCCAAAATGAGTAGTCATATAAAAAAACTATGTTGACTTACCCAACAGTTTTATCCCACTTTAAAAAGTTCCTATTTACTAAACACAAAGAAGCATCCCAAATAAAAACCCTCCGTCTTGCCTATCTCTGTATTTATAGTACGGCTCAATGTGTAGAGTACCCGTTTTGATCCTTCTTTCATCGGTCTCATTGTTTTTTTTCTTCCTTACCTAGCAATTTAAGATCTCCGTAGAAAAAAATATCGGCTAAAAGCAAACAAGGGCGGATTGAGAGACCAAGTTGCCATCCTTTTTTGCGATATTTTTTCATTAAAGGTTAATGATTGGCACAATGGGAAACCCTAATTATGGTTTAAAGCAATTCCTTCGTTTTTAGGGAGCTTTTTAGTCGCTCATGGTTTTCCCAGAACCGATCTTCGATTTTTTGCATCACCCCTTCAAATTCCGGATGCTTTTTTAGCGGCGCAATGGCCGGATCCAATTGCATGAACAAGAGGATCCAGTACTGAAAATGGTTTTTGGCAGCAAATTCCTTGAGTTGTTCGATGGCCAGATCCAATTTTCCCTCATGGGCGTACTTTACCGCCATACTGGCCGGTTTATATATGGATTGATCGTGTTCGCAATAATCCGCATACGACGCGAACAAGCGGTCCGCCTCTTTAAAAAATCCCTTCTTTTCGTATACGAAGGCAAGTTTGATATCTTCTTGGGGATAGACCTCCAAGCCTTTCACCCTTCTAATTTCATCAAATTGTCTGTAATAGTGGTAGGCACTGTCGTATTCCCTTTTAAAGTAATGCAATTTGGCGGTTTCCTGTAGGATATCAAGACGGGCAGTATCTTTTTGCAATTCCCTTTTAATTCGGGTCAACGTCTGTCGCAAATCCTTATCCCTTGCATATAGAATATAGGCCTTTAAGTACGGGGCATAGTAATTCTGTGGATCAAATTCAAGGGACTTGTCAATATAGTCCAAGGCTTCATCCACAAAACCCGATTGAACAAAGGCATTGCCCAAATTTAAATAGATATAACTCTTGGCTACGGAGTCATTGGCGGCAATATCCAATTGAATTCCCTTTAAGGCATACTCCAGGTATTTGCCGGTATCGGGAATGAAATTGGAATATAGGAGGGCCAGCATTTGTACAACCGATGAAGAATTCGGATTGTATTCCAAGGCTTTTTGAAGGTGGGGCACGGCCAATCGATAATCGCCCGTATGCTGGTAGTAAAGGGCTTTAGCCATAAGGCTCTCGGCAAGCTTAGGGTCGTAGAGTAGGGCCTTGTCGGCATAATTGTTAATTTGTTCCGTGTATTTTTTCTCCTTTTTGAACAGGTCCAAATAATAATAGGCAATGGCCAGATCGGCATAGACCAAGGCAAATTCGGCATCCTCTTCCAGGGCTTTTTCAAATAAGGGAATAGCTTCTTGCAATCCTTCTTCCGTTCTCGACAAAAATGGCCCTTGTGCCTTGAGGTAGTAATCATAGGCCACTAGGTTATCGGTAGGTTTTTTGTCTATCCGCTCCAATTCGGAGGGAGTCACATTGGCCTCAACGGCATGGGCTATCTTTTTTGCCACTTCGTTTTGTAGGGCAAAGATATCCAACACCTCGTGGGTATATTGCTGTCCCCAAATACGCGAATCGGTGGCGGCATCTATCAACTGTATGTTCAACAGCACTTGGTCGCCCACTTTCTGTCCGCTTCCCTCCACAATATAATTGACACCTAGGTCGTGGGCTATCTCTCCAATGTTCTTGTCGGAGTTCCTGTATTTTTCTACAGAAGTACGGCTGATAACCCTTAAATCCTCAATTTTTTGAAGGTTGCCCAAGGCCGCTTCCATCAAACCGTTTACAAAATATAGGTTGGTGGCGTCATTGCTTTCATTTTTAAAAGGAAGCACGGCTATAGACTTTTCTATATCGGTTTTCACGGGAGCCTTTGAAGTAGGGGAGAAGGGCTTCCAAATAAAACCCCCTATTAGCAACAACAAGAACACCACCGCCAAGGGCCATTGGTAGCGTTTTGGAAAAGGAAGGGTTTCTACTGTGGCTTCCTTGGGAACAATGGGCTTATTTTCCTCCATCTCCTTCTCAACCTGTTTTCCCGTTTCGCCGGGCGGATGGCCGTAATGCTCCCTAAAACATTTAATAAAATAGGAGGTACTACCAAAACCTACCTGATGGGAAACCTCCGAAACCGTAAGATCGGAATCCTTTAAAAGCTCCATGGCCTGCTTTAGGCGAACCTGCCGAATAAACTGACTGGCGGAAAGTTGGGTCTGCTTTTTACATTTTCGCAAAAGGTTGGAGCGACTCATGTGCATGGCCCCGGCCAGTTCCGATACCCCAAAATGCTCATCGCTTAAATGGGCTAGAATCAAGGCTTCGGCCTGGTCGGTAAACGGACTTCCTTTTGACGGGTTCGGCATGATATTTTTTTGGTGGCTGGCCACTGGTTTTAACAAATATAATGAATACTCCCCAAGATAAAAATAAGGGGGGTGCGTCATAATTTATATGTCTGCGCCATAATTTTTATCACTTCCGCAAGGCTTATATACATTGCCCCATAGGTAATTAGTGCTGCGTCAACGTTCGGGGGACCTTTGGAATATCAAATAAATTATAAATCACTAAAAATTGAAATCATGAAAACATCAATGAACAAACCCGAAAAACAAATGAGCTATATACTACTTATTATAGCTTTGTGCTTTTCCGCCTGTGGACAACAAAAGCAGAAGACCAACGACAAAGCCATGGGCAAGACCGAAATAAGTGCACCCGAGATTCCCCTAACACAGGCCGTGGTAACCGGCAACCTCGAAGCCGTTAAACAACATATCGAAGCCGGCACCGATCTTGATGAAAAGGATGCCCTAAGTGGTGCCACCCCATTGATGTCGGCCATTACTTTTGATAAGACCGAAATCGCCACGGTTCTTATCGATGCCGGTGCCGATCTGGAAATAAAAAATAATGACGGCTCCACCGCCCTTCACGTAGCCGCATTTTTCGGCAGGGTAGAACTAGTACAATTACTTATAGATGCCAAGGCCGACAAAACGGTAAAGAACAACTATGGGGCCACCGCCCGGGAATCCGTCTCGGGACCTTTTGAGGACATGAAGCCCATCTATGAAATGATGCAACAGCAACTGGGGCCTATTGGATTGGATTTAAACTTGGCCGAGGTTGAAAAGGCACGTCCCGTTATCGCTATAATGCTACAATAAGAAATAACAATTCAAAAAACGACAGTCATGAAAACCCTTCGACGTTACGATATAGACTGGCTACGGGTCATCGCCATAGCCTTGCTATTGATCTACCATATCGCCATCGTTTTTCAGCCCTGGGCCATGTTCGTTGGCTTCGTGCGCAGCGAAAATGCACTTGAGGGATTGTGGATTCCCATGACCATGCTCAATGTGTGGCGCATTCCGATTCTGTTTTTTGTATCGGGAATGGGACTCTTTTTCGCCATGCGGAAGCGCAACTGGAAACAACTGATCGGGGAACGTAGCCAACGAATCCTTGTGCCCTTCCTGTTCGGCATTATCGCCATTTCGCCCCTGCACATGTATCTTTTTCAAACCTTCTACAAGCAGCCTTTGAGTTACTATCCCCATACGGGCCACCTGTGGTTTTTGGGCCATATTTTTGTCTATGTCCTTATTTTTCTACCTGTTTTTCTTGTATTGAAACATCGTGGGGCAAGACTTAAAAAACTATTGGAAAAATTGATGGGTACCGCGGTCGGACCTTTGACCGTTTCCCTTTTCTTTGTGCTGGAGGCTATTTGGGTAAAGCCGCAGATTTACTCCCTCTATGCCGAAACCTGGCACGGTTTCTTTTTAGGGGCTCTGGCCTTCTTTTTCGGGTACCTGTTCGTTTATATCGGCAGTCCGTTCTGGACTACCTTGAAAAAATGGAAATGGACCTATTTGGCCATCGCGACCGCACTCTATGCCCTACGCTATATCGAATATGCTATGGAAGCCCCAAGCTATTTAATGGCCTTGGAATCGATCTGTTGGATATTCGGCATTTTCGGACTCTTCTTCCACTACCTTAACAGGCCCGGCCGACTGTTGGCCTATTTGGGCCCGGCGGCCTACCCGGTATATATCATCCATATGTTCGTGCTGTATATGGGGGCTTGGTTGATACTGCCCTTGGATATACATCCGATAGTACAGTTCATTGCCGTTACCGTCTTTACGTTTACGGTCTGCTTTGTCCTCTACGAGTTTTTGATCCGGAGAATTGCGGTTTTACGCCCCTTGTTCGGACTACGGATGGAAAAGTCCAAAAAGGCCATATAATAGGCATATTGAAATCCGGCCCTAAAGAAATATTGGAACTGGATTTTTTATAAAACACCATGGGAGCATCAAAAATAGGCGGGTGGGTTTAAATAAAATTCTCCTAGCTTGCCTATCTTTGTTATTCTTGTAGTACAGTACAATGCATAAAGTATCCGCTTTTATCTTCCTTTCACTGATATCCTTGGCATTTTCCTTGCCCAACAAAGCACTTCAAGAGGGAGTGTCAGAAAAAATAGCTTCCAATCACTTTCATAACTTATACCAAGTAAGTGATGGTTTATACCGCTCGGAGCAACCCTAAAAAAAGGGATGAAGGAGGTGGAGGCCCTGGGCATAAAATCAATACTGAACCTCAGGCGCCACAAAACGGACGAAAAGAAACTAAAGGACAGCGACCTGCATTTAGACCGTATCCCCTTAAAGGCCGCCCTCTTGAACGAAGAAGATGTCTTTACGGCCTTATCCCTCATAGACCAAGCGGAGAAACCCCTTCTTGTCCATTGCTGGCACGGTTCCGATAGAACCGGGGCCATCGTTGCGGCCTATAGGATGGTTTTCGACAACTGGAGCAAGGAGCGGGCCATTGCCGAATTTACCGAAGACCGCTTCGGCTACCACAAGTCCCGATTTCCCAACTTGATCACCCTGCTCAAGGACTTGAACGTTAAGGCACTACAAAAGAAACTGGGGCAGGAAAGCAGGTCTGGCCGAGAATAACAAGGTTTGGACGAAAACAAGTAAAGGGTACCGTCGAAAAGAGACGGTGCAGGTTTTCGCAGGTATTGCCGAATAGAGCTTTTTTCAAGGTAATCGATTTAAATTATGATTATCCTTTCCAAGGCAAATGTGGTACCTTTACAGTGGGAATGACAGGACAGAAAATCCCTTTCTTGACCAAGGGGAGGAAGTGCTCGATACGGTGATTGCCAACGTGAACAGAAGCTTGAAAATGAAGGAAATACCCAGAAAGACCTTAGGGAATAATTTCAGTGTTCGCCTGATAGGTTTAATGTGTGCCGGCCTTGTGGGATGGGGCTGTACATCGACCAAACGGCATGGGCAAGAGCCCGCCCCCCAAGAGCCCATGGAAAAAACCGTGCAGGTGCATGCCAATCCCGGGGCGGATGTGGCACAAGACTATGGCTTTCATGTTCACGAGTATATTAACTTAGGAACAAGGCCAACACCCTCCGAGCTCGATTCCCTGCTCCCAAAGGACAACATTACCGAAAAATTAAAGGAGGCCGCCTGGAAGGCTTTTTTTGAAAGTGCGAGTCCCGTTGCCCAAAAAATCGTGGAAAATTACCTGGCCAGCAAGAACAAGGAGCCCGGAGGGCATTGCCTTGCCATCAGCAAGCGACGTATTGAAGAAGCCTATAGGCAAGTCCACGGCCATTCCCTTTACCAAGACCTGCCCGAGCGTATGGCTACAAAAATGTATCGTCCGAAACAGGTATTCGACCTACTGTACGTCTCGGCCTCGGATACCGATAGGGATTGGAAAAGCCTTCCGGAAGCCTATCGGGGCAAGGGCAACGCAGGGGCCCTTGCCTATGCGGGCATGGGAACTTTGGTCGATTCGACCGGTATCTGGGGCGGGGAGTTAAGACCCGGGGCGCCCATGCAGGTATGGCGGTACAAGGAAGACTACGAGCAAGTGGTCAAAGGTACGGACGTGAAAAAACTGGACCCCTACGGCCATTCCTTTATCTTTATCGACTATGTACGGGACGAAAACAATAAAATTGTCGGACTTAAAATAGCCGATCAGGGCTTTCAAAGCTATCGACCCTTGATCCCCAGCGATTACGATGTTTGGTGGGCCGTAAACCTCAATGTCTAAGTATTCCGCATCATAGGGGGAAAAAATTAACACCCCAGGTGTAATGTACTACCGATTAATACGTTATCTTAATAAGCCCCGACACCTAAAAACGATATAAGAACATGTTCCTTTTTTCCCTACTTCTTGGTTTAGGACTTGCCTCCGAAATGCCCCCTACGGCGGAAAAGGTGTCGAGCTACGGATTTACCGTCGAAACGGTCTTGTCCACTGCGAATACAAAGAATTTTAGGAAGCTTGATAAAACAGCTTCGGACAGTATCGTCGCCTCGTATACCCATACCAAGATAAGTGCAGGCCAACTTCGTCTGCGTTTAAAGGAAGGACTTCGTCAGGGCACGGTTTCCCTAGAAACCATAAAAACCGCCTTTACCGATCAGTTGGTAGACAAGATCATTCCCCATTGGTACGGCACGCCCTGGAGTTTTGGGGGACATACGACCATACCCAAGGAAGGAAAGATTGCCTGTGGTTATTTTATATCCACCACCTTACGCGATATGGGCCTAAACCTCGATCGCTATAAACTGGCCCAAAAATCACCTATTGACGAGGCCAAAATGATCAGTTGTGGCTCGGCGATCAACAAGGTGGTACAGAATACCCCGGAAAAAGCCCATGAAGAGATCGATAGGCTGACCCAAGAGGGACTCTATTTTATAGGTTTTGATGAGGGACACGTAGGCTACCTCTTAAAAAGGGAGGGCGAATTGTTTCTGATCCATTCCAACTATCTGGCCCCGGTATCGGTTTGTATGGAGACCCTCCAAGAATCACGGGTCTTTAAAAAATTCGACACCTTTTACCTTGTGCCTATTTCCCATAACGAAAGCCTTTTGCAACGTTGGCTGGACCAAGAGACAGTGCTCTAGATTAGATATACGGCCCAATCACGATGTTTTCCTATAACTCCAAACCGCCAATCCGTTCATAATTACGGCATAGAGCAGGGTTTTTAATAGCTGGGGAAGAATATCCATAAATCCCGAGCCCTTCAGCATCACCATACGCATGACTTCCACAAAGTATTTTATGGGATTGAATTCGGTAAGGGCCTGGGCCCATTTCGGCATGCTTTCAATGGGGGTAAACAATCCGCTCATCAAAATAAAGATCACCGTAAAGAACCAAGCGATGAACATGGCCTGTTGTTGGGTATCCGTAAAATTTGAAATGAAAAGGCCGATGCCCAGCACCACCAAAATATAAATGGAGGTGTAGAGGTACATAAGGGGCAAACTCCCCAACATGGGCACATCAAAAATGAGTTTGGCAATAAGCAAGCCTACGGTCAGCAGGCCCATGCCTATCACCCAAAAGGGAAAGAGTTTACCAACGATAAACTGTCTTTTTTTGATCGGGGTTACATTGATCTGCTCCAAAGTGCCGATTTCCTTTTCCCGTACAATGTTCATTCCCGAGAGAAAGAGGGTAATCATAGTGACCAGCAAAACCAATATGCCCGGTACCATAAAGGTTTTGTAGTTCAAGGTCTCGTTATACCAGAACAGGGGAATGGTTTCTATCGCCATAGCCTGCACCTGTTGGTCCGTAATTTGCCGCAAATCGACCCTTAGCCCTTGATTAAAGGTTTGGATGACCTGGGTAAGGTATACGTTCTCGACACCGGCCGCGGCACCGTCGATGGCATTTATAGTGACGCCCAGTGCCTTGTACTTTTCGTCTTGCAGATCCCGTTCGAAATGTGGGGGAATGTTTAGCACGACATCGACCTCTCCCTTTAGCATGGCGGCACTGGCCCGGGCTTCCGAAGGAAAATCGGTCAACACCTCAAAATAGGTAGATGCATTGAACTTTTCGACCAAGGCCCGGGATGTGATACTGTGGTCGCCATCGATATACCCGAATTTGATGTTCTTGACTTCAAAAGTGGCGGCATTCGATAAAATGACGAGTTGTAATACGGGCATTACAAAAATAATCGGAAGCATCCCCTTGTTTCTAAAGATCTGCTTGAACTCCTTTTGTATGATGTATAGGATGGTCTTCATTATTCTAGCCTGATTTTATATTTCCTTACGCTCAAGGCGATGAAGAACACCGTCATCCCCAATAAGATCAAGGTTTCCTTCCATATAAACTCAAGGCCGACCCCTTTGAGCATGATGCCCTTAATGATGATGATGAACCATTTGGCGGGAATGATATTGCTGATGATTTGAAGGGGCACGGGCATACTGGAAATGGGAAAGATAAAGCCCGAAAGCAGGATTACCGGAAGCATGAGTCCCATTAAGGAAATCATCATGGCCGTCTGTTGGGTGGCCGAAATCGTTGAGATCAATATGCCCAGGGCCAGGGCCGAAATAATGAACAGGATGCTCTCCATGGCCAATAAAAACAGGCTTCCCTGTACCGGCATGTTAAAAATAAAAATGCTCAGTACCACGATTACGACCGCGTTGATTACGGAAAGGAAAATATAGGGAAACACCTTGCCCACAATCACCTGAATGGGCTTGAGGGGGGAAACGAGGAGGATTTCCATAGTGCCCAATTCCTTTTCCCTGGTGATGGAAATCGATGTCATCATCGCCGAGACCAGCATCAAGATAATGGTCATGACCCCGGGCACGAACATGTACACGCTTTTTAATTCGGGGTTATAGACCATGCGTGACCGAGGTACGATCTGATAGGCGATCACCGCATCCTTGTTCAAGGATTTTTGGTACTTCTGAAGAATGGCATTTACAAAATTAGTAATGGTGTTTGCCGTATTGGGGTCGGTGGCGTCGGTTATGATCTGTATCGTAGCCTTATGGTCTTTGATCAGGTTCTTGCTAAAATCCTTTTCAAAATTTAAAACCGCTTTTACCTTTCCTTTTTTGAATATGGATTCGATATCCGATTCCTTTTCAATAAGCTGTTTGATGCTAAAGTATTTTGAAGCGGATATCTTATTAATGATCTCTTCCGTAACGGCATCTTTTGAATGATCGAGAATGGCGATGTCGACATTGTTGATCTCATTGGTGATGGCGAAACCGAACAGTAAAATCTGGGCAATGGGCATACCGAAAAGGATGAACAGGGAGCGCCTATCCCTGAAAATATGGTAGAATTCCTTTTTTATAAAGCCTATGAACCGTTTCATCCCCTGGCCAGTTTTAAAAATACATCGTTCATGTTCGCCGCCTGAAACTGTTTCTTTAGTTGCTTCGGACTGTCCAAGGCCTCTATTTTTCCATTGACCATAATCGACACCCGATCGCAGTATTCGGCCTCGTCCATATAATGCGTGGTCACAAAAACGGTGGTTCCTTCATGGGCCGCCTTGTAGATCATTTCCCAAAACTGGCGCCGGGTTATGGGGTCTACGCCTCCGGTAGGTTCGTCCAAGAACACGATTTTGGGGTCGTGGATCAAGGCCACCGAAAAGGATAGTTTTTGCTTCCATCCCAAGGGCAGGGCACCCACCAACTTATTGGCCGCCCCTTGCAATCCCAATTCCTCGATCAGGGCATTTGATTTTTGTTTGATCCGCTCTCTCGACAAGCCGTAAATGCCCCCGAAAAACCGAATGTTTTCCCTAACCGTCAAATCGTCGTACAAAGCAAACTTTTGGCTCATATAGCCGATGTTCTTCTTGATGTCCTCGGCATGGGTAAACACGTCGAATCCCGCCACCTTGGCCTGGCCCGATGTGGGATTTGAAATACCGATCAACATCTTCATGGCCGTGGTCTTTCCCGCGCCGTTCGCCCCCAGAAAACCGAATATCTCCCCCTTGTACACGTCAAAACTGATGGCGTCTACGGCGGCAAAATCGCCGAACATCTTGGTCAAGTCCGTTACTTGTATGACTTTTTCCTGCTTCATTTCGCTAGTTCCATAAAGGTGTCCTCAATCGTGGCCTCGGTCTTTTCTATGACCACGTCCGATAAGGATTTGGATTCCAGGTATTCCTTCAATTCCGAGGGATTGAAATCGTCCCGTTTGTCCGTGTAATGCACAAACTCCCCAAAAGGGTAGACGCTGTGCTTGTTTTCATAGGCCTTTAAGGCCTTTATAAGTTGATAGGTCTTGTTCGCCTTAACGTTATAAATGGGTTTGGGGTAGTGCCTTACAATGGCCCGGGGCGTGTCGATCTGCAAAATTTTCCCGCCTTGGATCAATGCGATCCGATCGCAAAGGGCGGCCTCGTCCATATACGGGGTCGACACCAAAATGGTAATGCCTTTTTGCTGCAGTCGCTTTAGCATCTCCCAAAACTCCTTTCTCGAAACCGGGTCCACCCCCGTAGTGGGTTCATCCAAGAACAACACCTCGGGTTTGTGGATCAGCGCACAGCACAGGGCCAATTTTTGTTTCATTCCCCCGGAAAGCTTTCCGGCCCTACGGGCTTTAAAAGGTTCTATTTGCACGTAGATTTCCTTGATCAGGTCGTAGTTCTCCGCTATGGTCGTTCCGAATATGGTAGCGAAGAAAGTCAGGTTTTCCTCGACCGTTAAATCTTGGTAAAGCGAAAACTTCCCCGGCATATAGCCGACGCTGTTCCGGATCTTTTTATAATCTGAAACCACGTCAAAGCCGGCGACCCTTGCCCTGCCTTCATCGGCGAGCAAAAGCGTGGTCAGGATTCTAAACAAGGTCGTCTTTCCGGCGCCGTCGGGACCAATGAGTCCGAACAACTCGCCCGCCTTCACTTCAAAGGAAATGGCCTCCAAGGCCTTTAGTCCCTTGTACGATTTTGATATGTGGGAAAGGCTAATGCTCATGGTTTATCGGATATCCACATTTCGGCAGGCATGCCTATTTTTAGGCTACCGTCATTGGCGACGTCTACTTTAACGGCATAGACCAAGGCCACCCGTTCTTCCTTGGTCTGGATGATCTTGGGGGTAAATTCCGCTTCCGAGGCGATCCAGCTAATGGTACCGTCGTAGGACTTCATGGTATCTTCGGCATCAATTTTAACGGTCACCTGCTGTCCTATCCTTACGCTTCCCAATTGGGGCTCGCCGATATAGACCCGCAATTGCATGGTGCTTAGGTCCGCAATTTTATAGAGGGGCTTGCCGAATGCCGTAATTTCATTGGGTTCGGCATATTTGGTCAAGACCGTGCCGTTGATGGGGTTGACGATCTTGCTTTTCTCAATTTGGTCATCGATTTGCTTTAACTGTACGTCAATGGACTTCAGTTCGTTGACCACGGGGGCGTTCTGGATCTCGATGCTTCTGATCTGGTTTTGGATCACGTCGATTTCCCCGGTAACATCGTCCAACTGCTTTTGGGTACCCGCGTTGTCCTTGATCAGGTTTTCAATTCGTGCCTTGTTGGTGTGTGCCGTTTTTAATCGGGAACGCAAAACCGCTATTTGCGAGAGTACGCCCTTCGACTTTGAGGCGACCACGGCCTTGGACACTTCCAGTTGCTCCCGCTTTAAGGCAAGCGGAATGGTATCGATATAACCGATCAACTGTCCTTTTTGAAGCAGGTCGCCCTCATCGATATCAAAGGCCATCAGTTTGCCGTTGTTTTCGGCCGAAATGGTGATTTCGGTAGCCTCAAAATTTCCGTAACCGTCTGCTTTTCCGTTGGAATCGCCACAGGAGAATAGGGTAGTGGCCGCAAGGCCCAGGCCGAGTATGTAATTGAACTTTTTCATTTCTGTATGTATTATCCTTTAATGACCTTGTAATTGGCCTTGGCCAGTTCCAATTGGATCTTATGCCGTATCAAGGTGT
This sequence comes from Zobellia sp. OII3, assembly GCF_002211465.1. Classification (NCBI taxonomy): domain Bacteria; kingdom Pseudomonadati; phylum Bacteroidota; class Flavobacteriia; order Flavobacteriales; family Flavobacteriaceae; genus Zobellia; species Zobellia sp. OII3. The sequence continues at coordinate 538,647 of NZ_MWRZ01000002.1, forward strand.
TTTCGTCTTCGTATAGATGGGTTAGCTCCGTGATGTATGCCGATGCGGTGATCACCCCGTTTTTAAGTTGCGAATCGGCCGATTCAAGCACTTCCTTTCTAAGCTGTATGATCTCTTGATCCGAGGCTATAAAACTTTCGATTTTTTCAATTTCCCTTTGTTGTCGGTTCAGTTCGATGGAGGTGTTCAGTTTAAAGGTTTCGCTTTCCGTTTCTACAATATCCCTATTAATGGCCAAGGCCACGCGTTGCCTTTTGTTGGCATTCCAATCGAAGACCTTCCAATTCAATTTAACGCCGACCGTATAAAATTCCTGAAAGGAATTATCGAGCATGTTCAGTCCGGGATTACCATAGCCACCAGTGGCAAAGCCCAATAGTTTAGGCGCATTTTGCTTGGAAAGCACGTTTTCGGAAGTTTCGATCTCCTTCTTTTTAAGTTCGAACAATTCGAGTTCCGGCCGGTTTACATCGGTTTGTAGGTCCGTTTTTACAAGGGGACTTTCAAATACCGTTTCCCTATTCAAGGGCTTCCCGATGAGGCTCGAAAGGGTTTCGACCAAGGCCCTTTTATTGCTTTCCGTCTCTTGAAACTGCTGCTTCAGCTTTAACAGTTCGGCTTCCAACACCTTGTCCGAGGCCGGTAAGAGCACTCCGTATTTGATACCCGATCGCACTTCCTTGAGTTTGGCCCGTAATTGCTTTTCCTTTGCCTGTAACAAGGCCTTGGACTCCTGCGCCAACAAAACGGAAAAGTAAAGCTGGTTGATTTGTTTTTTGAGTTGGTACAGGCCGACTTCCACTTCTTTCTGTTTGGCCTTTAGCTGTACCGACTTGAGGTCGAGCGAAGCCTTTGTGGCCCCACCGTTGTAGATCAATTGGTTGACCGAAACCGTAGCCCGGTATTGGTCCTTGTTCAGGGGTTCTATGCCCGACATGGCCAAGGGAAACTCGATTACGTCCGACAGGTAGGTCGCATAGGCATCCAGGGCGATCTGGGGCAATTGGGCCGTAGCCACTGCCTCCGATTCCAATTGATTTTGCGCCTCGAGCAAGCCGGTTTGTTGGGCCAAGGGATAATTGCGGTCTACCAACCGATAACATTCCTCGAGCGATATGCTTTGTTGCGCCACGCTGGGCACGGCGGTTAAAATGGCGAAGAGGATTATAAGGTGTCTCATGTTAGGAAGTCTTAATGGAATGGATGATAAAGTCCGCCACCTCGGTCTTTCGGGCTTCCAAAAGTTGCCGGTAGGCCTCTTCCCCCGTATTGGTAAAAGCCTTGAGCAAGGGTTTGGCCACAAAGGGAAAGACGTTTAAAGCCATTATATTGATGAACAATTGTTCGGCATTAATGGGCTTTAGGAGGCCTTGTTTGACCTCCTCATCCACCTGTTTTTTAAATTTATCGATGTTGGGAAAGCTCGGGTTGTCCTTGAGTTTGAGGATAAAATCCGGATTCCTATTGAGTTCCTGAATGATAAAGTTGGGGATGTAGGGATAGTCGACGATAAAGGAAATATAGTTGGAGGTAAAGTGCCTGATCTTCTTCTCGATGGGGGAATCATCGTTAAGGATGGCCTTCAATTGTGGGGCCAATAAGGAGAAGGCATGGGTAAAGACGGCCTCGAACAGCAGTTGCTTATTTCTGTAGTAGTAATGGAGCATCGCCTTGTTGATTCCCGCCTTATCGGCTATTTCCTGCATGCGGGCGCCGTCCATTCCCTTGGCCTGGAACACAGCTTTTGCAGCTTCTAAAATTGTAGCTTCGGTATTTTCGTCTTTCTTTTTCGCCATTTTAAACCGTATAGTTTAACCATTTGGTTAACAAAGTTACACTTTTATTCAATAGGCAACCAATTGAAGTGCCTAAAACTTTGGTTCAGACAGGGGAGAGTGGGCATAAAGGAATAAAATTCAATAGACTAAGATAGCATACTGAACTAGGTCGAAGTTATCTCCTAGAAGCATTTTAGGGAATTTCTTACAACATATTTACCCTGTTTAACCTCCATTTATTACCAAATCGCAACAAAAAATACTACGCGGTCGGTTTTGTTTTTACCTTCACTTTATATAACTCCCTAGAACACTTCCATTTATGAAATATGTCATTTTCATAGCCCTGGTATTTTATACGTTCCTCACGTTTGGGCAGGTGAAAATAGGCGATAATATTAGCACCATTGATGAAGCATCTATATTAGAATTGGATAGCCAGACCAAGGCATTCGTTCCTACACGCATTACCGATGCCCAAATGAATGCAATGGCCCCACTGAAAGGGGCTTTGGTCTATAATACCGATCATGATTGCATATTTGCTTTCGACGGAGTCATATGGAAGAACCTTTGTAATTCAGGAGTGCTTGTAACTACCGCTTCCTCAAGCCCCATAAATAATTTTGCGGGAGATATTTGGATCGAGGAATTGTCACATAAAGTACACATATGGAACGGTTTAGAGTGGATTTTAACCAATACGAACCCCACAAGCGGGGATGGGCCACCAAGTAGTGTCTCTATGAACACCCCTATAGCGGGGGATATTTACGTAGACCGTATCTCTGGAAATATATTTGCATATAACGGTAGCCTGTGGAAAGAAAATGGTATCTACAGCGTTGAAAATGGCCTTACCCTTTCTTCTTCAAATAGTATAGAACTGGGCGGAACCTTAACGCGACCGACGGTCATCACAACCAATACGGGCAACACCTTGGCTATTGAAGGGCTTTCTGAGGCGGCCCACAACAACGTAAAAATTCTTACCGTAGACGAGACAACGGGAGTATTGCATAGCACTGCGTCCAATACATTTCTACAAAGGGAAGAGCTAACGATCATCGCAGTCGATGGGCAACAAGAGTTTACCACTCCACTTGCGATTACCGATTCAAAAAAGATTGCCGTTTACCGAAACGGGATCAAAATCGATTTTGACGCCTTAGGAGTCAATCTTATAAAACTGGAAGCTAATGTTATATGCTATGAAAACGACGAAATTAGAATCGTTCAATTCTTTTAGATAATTATTTACACACGTATAATTCAATAGTAATATTCACTTTTTAAAAATCAACATTATGAAAAACGCTACGTATCGCAAGGCCTTGAAAACAGGGGTGTTTGCACTTATTTTAATGACCTTCGGGCTAACTAACGCACAACAAACTACCGGAGACACGGCCAAACAGGGAGATATTGTTCCCGGAACTACGGTTACCGGCGGTGCCGTACGGGTAGTGGACAATAAGGGAACCATTAAGTACCTACAATCCAAAAACGGTATAACCATGCTTTCCAATACTACAGATGACGTAACTACAACAACCTGGCAATTGGGCGGAACACTTACGGATGATACTTTTATAGACGCCAACGGAACTATTTTTGGCATTGACGGCATAGAATTGATCACCACGGAAACCGCTTCCACGGACGCCACTACAGAATCTGACCATGGCACAGGTACGGGGTATACTATTTTGGTAAGGGACGAAGCTACAGGGGCAACCAAAAAATTATTGGCTTCAGATTTACTTCAAAGCGGACAAGAGAGTTTTACGGCTACAGCTGCCCAAGTAGCGTATCCTTTAACCGGCAGTCCCGTTTTGCCTGCTTTCAGTCAAGTGTGGGTATACAGAAACGGAGCCAAATTAATTGCCAATGTAGATTACACCATTGCGGCATCTACCGTTACATTGGTACCAAACACTACAGTTCCAAACGATTGGTCTGTTTACGCAGGTGATATTGTAGAGGTACAGTTCGTTCGATAAGATCAGGGTCTTACCATCTGATTTAAGGCTCTAAAAACAATAACTCGTCATCAACCTATACGGATAAATAAATCGGTATCATATCGCGTATCACATATCGTTGGAGTACACTTATCATCATTTTGGTTCTACAAACCACAGTGTATGCCCAAGAAACTATGGCCATTAATCATAAGGGAACTCAAGTAAGCGTAAGAAATACCGTTGTTACTACCGCCGATAGTGCTCCAAGCGACCCATTGCAAAACGATATTTGGTTCGATACGGTGGCCGACGTAACAAAAGTATATAATGGTACGATTTGGTTAACGATAAACCTTGATGCCTTGGCAAAAAAGGAAGATAGCACCAATAAATCCACGGATATCAATTTGGCGGATGTAACGAATACCAAGTTTCCAACAGAACTGGCCGTAAAAACCTATGTTGATACGGAATTAGCAGCACTGGTCGACGATGATATTACCAATGTTTCCTTTGATGGCACCCTTTTGAGAGTGGATGAAGGAACAACGAACTTCTCCGCCAACCTGTCCGCATTGGAAGAGTCTGCCGATATCACCGCGAACACCGCCCTGATCAACAACCATATTGCTGCCGACGACGATTTGAGCGCTACCAACGAGTTACAGAATGCAGCTGAGGTGAGCATTGAGGATACGGCCGGAAATTACACCGCTACAAATGTAGAAGCCGCTTTGACGGAACTGGCAACTGCCCCCGGTAAAAACATATATTCCGATAACGGAACATTAAATGACAATAGAGATATTACCCAGAGTAATTTCGACCTCAATTTCGATTCCAATACGTTAGTGATCAGCGGAGACGATGACAGAATTGGTATTGGAACGGCCTCACCATCTACAAAATTAGATGTAAACGGCACGACAAGAATACGGACCCTGCCCGCAGGTGCCGGATCAGATGAATTGGTGACGGTAGATACCAATGGTAATTTAAAAAAATTACCGATCAGCAGTATGGAAACAAAAACGTCAATAGCCCAGAATACAGGCACAGGGGTTATTACCCACAATAGTGAAGACGGCACCTCACAAGCCGTAAACCTGGTGAGCACCAACACCAATAACAGTATTTCGGTAGGTTCAGATGGAGGGGCATACTACAATAGCCCGATTAAAGCATATGGAATACTGATTCCCGCTTCAAACACATATAACGCAAGTGGTATTTCCAGTGCCGTTAAAAATGGCACGGGCAGATATACTTTTACGATGTCTACCCCCAGATCAAGCGCAGACTATCCTATCCAATTAAGTCTTTTAGAAACAGGATCCGATCGTATTAACATCTACGTAACGGCCCAGACAACAACAACATTTAGCTTTTCAATAATTAAGGAAGGAAGTACATTTTTGACGTATAGCTATGTAGACCGAACGTGTTATTTTACCATACTCGATTTTTGATGTGCCTTGGTTTACTGCTTATTAAAAAAGGCCATTGACCCTGTACCGGAAGAAAGAAAAACTCCTTTGTTGTCAATGACCGATACCGTAAGGGTAGGCCAAAAAATAAAACATGGTTTCAACGGGACGGCAAATGCCCGTTTTTTAAAGCAGTTGTTTTCTCTTAAACTGATTGTCATACCTTCTTTTAAAAGGGAGGATATGCTGTTTTTTTCTATACTTTTTAGTTTCTAGGATAGTGTTAAAACCACAGCCCGTAAAAATTTTGGCAGCGTTTTCCAAAGTCTTTTCATCAATACCCACGCCATTTATACTACTGGTGTTTTCACCCATCCGATCTTTTGGGATTTCCGCAAATGAATGGATATAAATATATTCATCGGTGCGATATAACAAGGCCTGTTTGTACAATAGCAAAACCTCTTCGAGGGGTGAAGAATGCATGACCAAAAAAAACGGCCGTTTAAGCTTTAAGGCTTCTGAGCCTTCTCTCGGCCGTATCTGCAAAGTAAACGGAATTACCTCTTTGTAACGATAATCCGCTAAGGCAATTCCGTTTTCAAGTGTGTATACAATTTCATAAACCGGACACGAATATTTTTCAAAGTAACCCTCGTTTAAAATTCGGGCCAGTAATATGGTCTGTATTGAATTAAGAAGGGGAATGCTTTTTTCAAGTTCTCCGTAAAAACCTGCGGGAAAAACATCAACCACCAATGTGTTTATCTTATACGATTTTATACAGTCAAGTAAAAAAAGGGTGAAATTCACCTGGTCTTTAAAAAAACCATCTTCCTTGTGTAGGGTTTGTATGGCTTTTGGCACCTGATCATTAAAAACAGAATTAGTCAATAGCACACATTTCCTCAAGGGTATTTCTTGCGTGTATATAAAATTAAGGACCCTGTTTATATGCCCGAAGCCGGCACCGTACACATAAAATAAATACACTATATCTTATTTAATAATTCGGCTATGATGAACAATTTATGCTCAGCAGGTATCTCTTCTATGGCCAAAATAGCATAGACATAACTCTCTTGGGCCGAAGAAAGTTGATAAGCTTCCTTGTCATTTACTTTAATAATATTTCCTTCTAGGTTCACCCTATACAATTCCTCATCATCACGCTTTATCTTGATCTTATCATCATAAGGTCTTACTTCAAAGGCATTTTCATTCTCCTCATTATCTGAAATTTTCACCTTGTCCGGGTATATTTTAACCTTCCACAGCAATTCGGAATCCTCGTCGCGTAATTTTAAACTTTCTTCCTTGAATTTTACCTCATACTTCATTCTTCCATTGGCATAGAACTTATGCTTGTCAGGTTTACTTTTAAAAGTATAGTTTGTGTTGTTTGCAACGATTTTTATGGGAGACAGGTCAAATCCGCCCAATACAGCTCCGTCAGCGGTTGTAATAGTAATATCAAGCTTATCTGTGCTTGCGCTGACAGACGTGCTTGTAGTGCTGTCTATGGTCGCTTCGGTTGGGTTCTTGGTTTCTGTTTTACAACTTACCAGCAAAAATAGGGTCAGTACAAAAAGTAGGTGTGTTTTTCTCATGGTTTTAAAATGTTTATGTAGTTTGATATTTCTATTTCTTCGGTGTAGTCAGTATTAATCTTCTGGAACAATGCCTCACACATCCGTTCTTTTTCGGAAGGGGACATTTTATGTATTTGCAATAAAACGTCTAACAGTTCATTTGACTGCAAAGGATTGTATAAGAACCCGTCTTTCTTATGGCTGATTACATCTTTTATCCCCCCGACATTGGCACCGATCACAATATTTTTAGTGGCGGCAGCTTCCAATAATACGTTCGGCATTCCATCATAAAAAGAGGGTACGGCCACGATATTGATGGCATTGTAAAACAATATCAGTTCATTCTGGTTCGCGAAAGAAAAAAACCGAACGTTGATGTCTAAATTAAGGATATAGGTTTTGGTTTCTTCGCTTACGTCACCTATTAAACACAGTACAAAATCATTTTTATAAGGGAATTTCGCGAAGGTTTCTACAAAATTGACAATTCCCTTTTTGGCTTTCAATTGCCCTATAAAAGCAATCGGGATTTTAGAATTGAACGACTTTTTTAAACCTTCAATACCTTCTAAGTGGCTTTTAGCGGGTTTCCAATACGCGGTATTGATTCCGTTTTGAGTAAAATAGGTGTTGTTATGCGATACAAGGCTGTCTATCTTTTCCCTTTTCTCCCTAGTTACCGTAAATATATACCTAGAGTTTTCAAGGGCATATAATAAATGACTTCTCTTTTTCGAAAAAATACCTTCATCAAAATCATTGCCCCTAATAAAGGTAATCAAAGGTTTATGTATCCATTTAGATAAAACAGGCCCTAAATTAATAGGCAGGTTTCCCCCAAATATGCCAATATAGCTAAGCGTGTCTAAAAAGGGGAGTTGCTGAATAAATTCGGCAGCTAAGGATAAGGTAAACTCCTCCGAGCTTTCAATCGGTACGGCGGAATAGGTGCCGTTAACAACGGTTTGTGTGCTGAATTTCTTCTTTCTGTTCGTAAAATGGATGATATGCACCCTTATTCCGTTTCTTTTGAAGTTGCGCACCAATCGATCACAGGAAACGGCCATACCACCTTTATTCGGTGGGTAATTTTGAGTGATAAGCAGTACATTCATTAACTGTCAAAATAAGATCCATCATCAGAATCATCATGTAAAAATATAGTAGAGCTCCTATCGAATAAACTACCGTAATCTTCGGCCAAAAATACCATGTATGGGTATTCGGCATGGAATCGATGTATCATTTTTCTTCTCCAAACCGACCTGTCCTTGGAATAGAGTTCTATATCATTGGTAAGTCGTGCATCGAACTCTACAAAACAACTAATGCATAAAATGGAATTATTTTTTTTATAGACCGCGTGTTCTTTTCCCGGGTTGACAATTTGGTTGGCTTTAAAGGCATGTGTATTACACACATTTTTTTTGCATTTATCACAGACTATGGTTGCGTAACTTTCACAGTTTCGAACCACAAAAAGCCCTGTAAATTCTTCGCAACGTGTTGTTTTTTCTTCCATAAAAATTAAGCGCTAGGGGTTACACAACTGTAGCAAGTATTAATGAGGTTAATGACTTCCAAGGAAAAATAATCTACCGCAAAAGCAGTAATACTACTTTGCTTATAGGGATTGTATTGCTCAGGGTTTTCCTTTTTAACATCGAATTTTCGGCTTACTTTAAAAACATAATAGGCATCATCTTCAACAAAACTTATTTCTTTCGTATCGATAGACGGGTTCAATTGGTATTTGTGTTTAGGTATCTTCATTTTAATGGTAAACGGATATGCCGCCCTATACTTGTGTTTGGTTTTTCTTTTACCGCTACTACCTCTTTTTAGGATAATCCGTTTTCTCGTTCTTTCGGTAAATTGAAAGAAGACTAACGATTCGTCATACAACAAACACGACCCTTTACTTATTACCCGTTCATAATGCTCTTCTTCCCCTTTAATAAATCCCCTAGTTTCGCTAGTATAGGCCTCGTTTTTAATAAGGTTTTCCTTTGTTATCGTATGTTTTAAGTTGGCCTCTAAGGCTATTTTTGATTCTACCTGCAAATCTTCTTCGATTAAGGTAAACAGGGCCGAAAAGTAATCGGCAAAAAAGTCAAAACCTTCCGCGAAATTCCTTTTGAATTTTTTGTTCGTTCTATAGGTCATGATAATCGCCACTATCAAACCGGGAAACACCAGCATACCCAGCGTGACGGGTAGTATTTTAAAAGCAGGGGAAATGTTCGTTAGCGGAGAGGTTATAAAAGTACCTATGAAAACGCCCAAAAAGATAAACCATATCTTTTTTATTTTTTTCTTCTTTTTCTCTTGGGCTATTTCCCTTTGCAATACACAAGCCCTAAAAAACCGAATCCATTTAACAGGTGTTTTTTTAGAATTAAAACCTCTGTGCAAATGGGCTCTTTCTATAGGGGCTCCTATATATTGTTCCTTGTTTAATTCATTGCCTTGTCTGTCCATATCAGAGCATTAAATCTTGGTAAACTTTTTTCAATTTAGCTTTTTGATCCTCCCATAAAAAATCACCTTGAACCTTTTTAAAGGCACTGGCTATATAGCTTTCCTTTCTTTCCGGCTCATCCAATATAAACCGGATACACCGGGCCAGATCTTGTTCTCTATCGGGCTCAAAAAGTAGGGCTTCTTCTTCGGTGACCAACTCGGAAACCACAGGTAATTCCGAAGCGATTACCATTGTTTTACAAGCCATACTCTCTAATATCTTAAGCGGACAACAACCTTGTGTAATGTTTCTGTCACATGCTTTTAATGGGGCTATGGAGGCCTCTGCGTAATGAATATAGTTGTACAACTCCTTTTTAGGCAATCGAGACTTTAGAATAACGCGGTTTTGCAAACCTAGTTTTTCCAATAGTTTTCTATAAGGTTTAAAGGCTTTTTCCTTTACGGCCAAACAAATGACCAGTTTTAGGTCTTTAAAATCTTCTAAGTAAGTCATTGCCTTAAGCAAAACCTCTAAACCTTGCCAAGGTTGTATGGCCCCAAAATAAATGAGGTATTGATCTGGGGCATCGATTGGCCTTTCAAAGGAATCGGGTATATGTGCCCCGTTCGGTATCACTTTTATCTTATCGGCATCGACCGAAAAATTGGTTTCCAAATAAGTTTTGGTAACCTCGGAAGGGGTAATGATTACGGTCGATCTGTGTAAACATTGCAACTCCAGCTCCTTTAATTTCCGTAGAAAGGAAGGGGTTAGATCAGGATACCTATAAGGGAGTTCCACCGATGTTAGGGCATTGACCTCAAAGATGGTTTTTATACTCGGTTCGGCGATTAATCCCATGCCGCTCCAAACATCCCTAAAATGACCTATTTGAATAGATTCCTTATGCTTTTGGATATCGATAAATAGTTGCTGGGAAAAAAGGGAAGCCTTTTCTAGATAGTTCAGCTTTTCTTCGTTGTAATAACGCTTTATAAAAATATTGCCCTCCGTCTGTACGGCAGGGTAGGAGCTATTGCCCCGTAAACAGAATAGTTGTAATTGATCACATTGCCCTGACGAAACCAAGATCATCTCCCTGATATGGGTAGAAGCACCTTTTGCGCTTGGAAACACATCGTAGGTAGCGTAGATATTTCTTTTCTCCAAAATTAGAAAGAGAATTTAACCGGTTCTTTTTCTGCCGCGTTTTCAACTTCAAAAAACTCACCCTTTTTAAAAGTGAACATATTGGCAATGATATTTGACGGAAAACTATCTATGGCGATATTGTTTTCTTTTACCGTGGCATTGTAATACCTACGTGCCATTTCAATATCATCTTCCAATGAGGTCAGCTCGTTTTGTAGTTCTCGGAAATTTCGATCGGCCTTTAAATCCGGATAATTTTCGGCGATGGCAAAAAGATTGACCATAGAATTTTTCAAAACACTTTCCGCCTTACCCAGCTCATCGACCGAAGAAGCGCTTTGAGCTAGATTTCGAGCCTTGGTTATGTTTTCAAAGGTTTCTTTTTCATGACTGGCATAGCCTTTTACGGTTTCTATCAAACCCGGAATCAAATCATATCGTTTTTTTAGAAAAACATCGATACTGCTCCAGCCTTCTTCCATTTCTACTTTCTTCCGAACCAATCCATTATACACCGAAATGACATAGAAAACCAAGATACATACAATACCAATTAGCACAATAGATATAACCATAAGGATAGTTTTTATGCTAATTTAACAGAAAAATCTGATTATTATTATAGGAATTAAAATGATAATGTAAACTAAGTTTATGCTTTAGATGGTGGTTTTTACCGAATATCAGAATCTTAGGCACAAGGAATCGCTTTAAAGGTTTAACCATAATTAGCATGTATTTTATCTGAAAACGCTAAAGGGAATAAAAGAGTTCCCTTAATTTTGTGCCTCATACACTTTACATAATTAAAGAGACTTGCTAGAGAAAAGACGACAATTACCCCAAGAACAAAATATAGATACCGATTATTTCATCTATTGTTTGGAAGCGGTTCAAGAGATAGAAACGGACAAGCTTACCGAAACACAGGAAAACTTGGGGCAATTGGCCATGAAATACGGGGTAGCCAGCATTTATAAAACATGTGACACCATTGAAGGGCTCGAATCGAGCTTAAATGCCCTGGTCTTGGATGACCATAATTTTAAAGACTACGAAATTATTTATTTGGTCATGGCGGGGGAAGCCAATAGTATTTGCCTGAATGGCTACTACTACAGTTTACAGGAAATCGCAGAGCTGTTTGAAGGCCGATTAAAAGGTAAGATTCTACATTTCTCCAATGAAAAAATCCTAGACCTGGACGAAGACGAAGCTCAGTATTTCTTGGATATCACCAACGCCAAAGCGATTTCTGGCTATGGCAATGCTTATAAGGGAATAAGCAGTGTCAATCTAGACAAGGCCTTCTTCAACTTGTTTAAGGAAGACGATAATATGTTCGATGTGGTAGAAGAGCTCCACCAAAGGCATTACACTACCTGTAAATTACTTGATTTTAGGTTGTATTATTAAACCGAGACAAATCGGTCGATGATTGCTTTTTTTGGCGAAAATGTGCGTTTAGACACCGGCGTATCTACCGCAACCCAGGATCACCAACTGCAATTTCCGGCCTTCCTGCTGTTCGTGGGCCTTTTTTATGATAAATCGGGCCGCCTCGGAGTCTTGGGGAGTGTCTTTGGCCTTTATTGGACGGTTACTGCCCAAGGGAAAGGGGACTTAAAAAAACGTTTTCCCGGCACTTGTTTTATAGGCTTATCGTTTTAAACCCATTTTCCTGTAAGCCGAAGAAATAGGTAAATCCATTGGAAGTGGTTTCCACATAGGAAGGATAGTCCGATTTTTTGACGCCCAATTTATTCATGGCAAATTCACAGACTACAATACGGATCCCTAGTTTTTGGGCTTTTTCGACCAAAGGCGCCAACTCCTTGTTGGTAGCCAGGTCCTTTACGACCTTTCCGATCAATACAATTTCAAATTGAATAGCCTTGCTCTTGTTCTTATATTCCTCGCCCGTCATTACCGATGCCATAAAATGATTGGAATTTTGGACTAACAAGGCATATTTACCATCGTTTTTGATCGAGTTTTCTATCTCTTGTACACTTTGCACTTGGGCCATGACCGACACTGAAGTCGTTAAACTTAAGGCGAATAAGGCGATGATTAAAAATTGCTTTTTCATTTTTTAAAATTTTTTAGTGTTGTTCAAAAAGAGTGATTTTGCAAAAAGTACCAAATTTTAGGCAAAGGTATCGTCCAACTTTTTTTTGGAGCGTAACTTTTGTTACAAGGGGCAAACAAGGCATTACGCCAACTATCGACATGTGTCCTTGCAAAATACGGGTGTGGCTTTTTTGTGAACAAAATGCTAACAGGCGAAGCCGTGGTAGGCGGGAAGGGCAAGTTATGTGGATCGGGTTTATAGTCAAACCCACGCTAAAGGAATGATTAATAATCTTTAACTTCATGGTAAAAACCTACAATTGACCTAAAATATCGATATGGATATTCGATGCTCCTCAAGTAAATCATTCTTGTGGAGCGAAAAACTTAACTCCATTTGCTTTTATTGTAATTAAAATATTTATTTTAATCGAATAGAAAAAGTAACTATTCGATCAGTCGCGTTAACATCGGTTAAAAGCACTGATGGTAAACGTAGTTTTAGCTCCCCCTTTATAGTTTTTTTCGTGCATACTAGAAAAATCATTCCGTAATCGAAGAATGAATTTTTCAACCCCCTGAAACCAATGCATCGAGTACCCATAATAAACCAACCAATATTGAAAAACATGGAGTTAGAAATCAAGAATTTAAGTAAAACGTATTCCAATGGCGTTCAAGCCTTAAAAGATGTTACCTTGACCATTCCCCAAGGAATGTTTGGTCTACTAGGCCCAAATGGTGCAGGTAAATCGTCTTTAATGCGCACCTTGGCAACATTACAACAAGCCGATTCCGGCTCCGTTACACTTGGCGAAATAGATATTTTAAATGATAAGTCCGAGGTGCGAAAAATTCTTGGATACCTTCCCCAAGAGTTCGGGGTATACCCAAAAGTGAGTTCGTACAACATGTTAAACCATATTGCCTCCTTAAAAGGGGTGTCAAGTAAAGGTGAGCGTAAGGACTTGGTAGAATCCTTACTGACAAAAACCAATCTTTGGCATGTGCGGAACAAAAGCTTAGGCACCTATTCCGGGGGTATGAAACAGCGGTTTGGTATTGCCCAGGCCCTAATCGGTGATCCCCGTTTAATTATTGTAGATGAACCCACGGCCGGTCTCGACCCTGCCGAACGTGTTCGATTCCATAACCTATTAAGTGAAATTGGTGAAAATACCATTGTAATTCTATCTACACATATCGTTGAGGACATTTCCAATTTATGCAACAATATGGCCATTATTTGTCTTGGTGAAGTTGTTGCAAAGGGCAATCCGGCTGTTTTGACCGAAGCCGTTAAAGGTCGCGTTTGGAAAAAAGCTATTGAGAAAGTAGAACTGGAAAGCTACCAGTCTGGGATGCAGGTCATTTCTACGCATCTAAAAGCGGGGCAAACTATAATCCATGTTTTAAGTGATGATAAGCCAGATGCTTCCTTTGAAGCTAGTCCGGCCAATTTAGAGGACGTTTACTTTGCTGAAATTACATCTCGTATGGAGACTGTTTCTGCATAATTGCTTCATTCATTCACTTAAATCATTCAATTATGCTTAAAGAAATTTTTCTATTCGAAATCAAATATAGATTAGGTCGGCCGGCAACTTGGGCCTATTTTGGAATCCTGATAATTTTCGGACTTTTTGTGGCTATCGGGGGTAATGGCCCTGCATCGGAAAAGGTTTTTGTAAACTCCCCAGTGGCCATTGCAACCGTGCTGTCCACTATTAGTGTTTTTGGTATTATGCTTTCAAGTGCGATTATGGGAGTCCCCGTTTATAGGGATATTGAGCACAAAACGGAAAATTATTATTTCTCTTTTCCCGTAAGCGAAAAGGGGTACTTGCTAGGTCGTTTTTTAGGCTCTATGTCCGTACTTTTTTTCGTCAGTCTCGGGCTGCACCTAGGCTTGATCATCGGTTTTTTTATCGGCCCGTATGCGGGCTATGAGGAAGCGGAGCGATTTACCGATTTTAATCTGTGGCATTATGTGCAACCTACCTTGATCTTGTACTGGACGAACTTTTTCTTCGCAGGCTGTATTTTTTTCGCCTTGGTGAGTCTAACCAAAAAGGTAATGTTAGCCTATGCGGGTGGCGCTATTCTTTTTATTGTCTACCTCGTTACCATAACCCTTACGCAAGACATAGAAAACAAGGATTTGGTAAGTTTAATAGATCCATTTGGCCTTGGAACTTACGAAAATACCATTCAATATTGGACGCCTGAGGAACAAAATACCCAGACGGTTCCTTTTAATGGAATGTTGTTATGGAATCGCATCATTTGGGTCGGGGTAGGATTAATGACCCTTTTCTACACCTTGTTTAGATTCGACTTTCAGCGATTCTTGAACAAGAATTATACCTCCAAAAAGAAAGACGACAATTTAGATACGCCCAAAGCCTCAGCTGCATTAACGAAAATACCTCGTGTGGCAAAGGTATTTTCCGGAGCATTGAACTTCAAATTGTTGTTTCGGTTGGCGGGAATAGAGTTTAAAAATATCATTAGGGATAATTTTTTCAGGGCCATACTTATTGCCGCGGTTTTATTCTTGTTTTTTGATGCTTGGTTTGGCTTCCCTACCTACGGAACTCCCTCTTTGCCGCTTACTTATTATATGTTGGAAGTCAAGGACTTCACCTATATCATTCTCATATTCATCCTTATCGTGTTTATGACCGGCGAAGTGTTGCATCGGGAACGCAATGTCAACTACGATCAAATTTTCGGCTCATTACCTATACCCAATCGCATTGTTTATGGTTCAAAATTCTTGGCATTGGTGATGGTGAGTTTTATTCTTGTAAATATGGTTTTGGTCAGTGGAATGCTCAACCAGGTTATAAAGGGCTACTTCAATTTTGAATTTGACAAGTACTTCACCGACTTGTATTTAATAGAATTTCCAAAGTACATCATATTTGTTATGCTGGCCTTTTTTGTGCATTCATTGGTCACAAAAAAGTTTATGGGCCATGTCATTGCCATTGCCATATGGGCCCTGCTTTTTGGTTTAAATAGTTTGGCCGAAGTTGATAATAATCTATACCTCTATAGTTACGCCCCACGTTATATCGTCTCCGATATGAACGGTTTTGGGCATTTTGGAGAAGCCTTGTTATGGTTTAGGATGTATTGGTTGGCCTGTGGGGGCGTTTTAACGGTCATTGGTTACCTCTTTTGGAAACGGGGCACGGATTCAGGCATAAAAGCAAGGTGGCAATTGGTAAAGGAACGCCTAAACCTAAGGACTATGGGTATGGGCCTGGCCCTGTTGGCCGTATTTATTGGTTCGGGCGCATTTATAAATTACAATACCAAAACGCTCAATAAGTACAGAACGGATAAGGCAGGCACCATCAAATCAGCCGATTATGAAAAAAACCTAAGTAAATATGACAAAATAGCGCAACCCAAAGTTATCGATGTTACGGTTGATGCGGATTTAGTGCCCGAAGAACGTTCTGCCACCATCAAAGCCAGGTATGTAATGGTAAATAAAACGGAGGAAGTAATTGACTCCCTCCACTTAAACTGGGGGGCGGAAGGCTTGCTTAAGAAAGAAGTGAAGTCATTTACCATAGACGGCAAGGTCCCCAAACTGGGAAAGCGTTATGACGATTACGGCTATGAAATCTATGCCTTTGACACCCCCTTGCAACCTAAGGACACCCTTACATTGACATTAGAGGTAGTGGCCTCTTACCAAGGTTTTCCCAATGAAGGTTACGGTTCGGATATTGTCTATAATGGTACATTTTTAAATAATGACTATTTTCCATCTTTCGGGTACAGTCCGGACGGGGAATTAACCAGTGACCAAGATCGTAAAAAGTATGGTTTGCCCATAAAAGACTATCAGTATCCGGAACAAACGGATGCATGGGGAACAAGCAATTTGCTCTTTACCGATGATGCGGATTATGTGACTTTTGAAGGCACTGTGAGTACCGCTCCCGATCAAATTGCCATAATGCCCGGCCAGTTACAAAAAGAATGGAAAGAAAACGGTCGTAACTATTACCGGTATAAAATGACGGGAGAACTGGATTTTTTCTATAATATTTCCTCTGCAGCGTATAAGGTACATCGCGAAGTTTGGACAGGTAAAGGCGGAGAAAAAGTGACTATTGAAATATTCCACCATCCAACGCATACCTACAATATTGATCGCTTCGTAAAGAGCGTAAAACACTCCTTGGATTATTTTTCAGAAAATTTTGGAGCTTATCAATATAAACAACTTCGTATCCTGGAGTTTCCCCGCTATCAATTTTTTGCCCAATCGTTTCCCAATACCGTTCCTTTTTCAGAGAGTTTCGCCTGGGTGGGCGATTTTAATGATCCCAATGATGTCGATTACCTTTATTTCGTCACCTCCCATGAGGTGGCACACCAATGGTGGGGGCATCAAATCTCTCCATCGGCGACGCGAGGTGCAAATCAAATTTCAGAATCCATGGCGGAATATGCGGCACTGATGGTAATGAAGGAAGCATATGGTGATGATGCCATGCAAAAATTTCTTAAAGATGAATTGGATACCTATTTAAGAGGCAGGGCCAATGAAAGTAAATTTGAAAAAACGCTTTTGGACAATGACAGTCAAGCCTATGTCTGGTATCAAAAAGGAGGTTTGATACTGTACGGACTTCAAGATTTAATAGGTGAGGCCAACTTAAACAAAGGGTTCAAAGCCTATACCGAAGCAGCGCGTTTTAGGGCTGAAGCCCCGTTTACAACGACCATGGAATGGTATGGGTATATGAAATCGGTGACTCCGGATTCGCTCAACTATTATTTGGAGGACAGTTTTGAAAAGATAACATTGTATTCCAATAAGGTGACCGGGGCGAACTATAAAAAACTAGCCGATGATAAGTATGAAGTGACTATAAACGTAGAAAGCGTAAAGAATTATTTTGACGGAAATGGTAAATTGTTAGCCGCAGGGGACCGGCCCAATTTGCTCGATATAGCAGTGTTTGAAAATGACATTGAGAACAATCAGGGCATGACCGTTAAATCGCCTTTGGTAGTAGCACAAACATGGGTGAAACCCGGAAAATCAACGCATACCTTTATAACCGATAAGGAACCCCTTAAAGCGGGGATCGATCCATATAATAAAATGATCGACCGTGTTCCTGATGACAATATCATGACGATAGATGAAATTTTGGACTAGTATTTTTCATCGGGTATAGTACAGCCCGCCCGAACCTTCCCTTCATGCCGGAACGATTTATCGGGCTGCTTCGGTACGGGCCGGCTTATGGTGCGAACAAGGTAGGAGGGGAGAGCCCAACCCAACCCGGGCATCCATAAATCCCTATGGAGGGCTTCGTCAATGCCCCCAAGGGATTTTTTAACCCAGTCCGTTCTTTTTCCCAAAAAATGGGGTACCGTTAGACATCCTTGCCTTTCATCATCTTGTTCCAATACAGATAGGGCAAACCGTATTTTTTGAGCATCCAAAGCCTCCAATGTTCCTTTGAGCTGTCCTTGATCAACAGGTTTTTGAGTTTTGGATCTGGAGTAAAATTGTTATTGTAATCAAATTCCGCCAAGACCATTTTTCCATAGTCGGTTACCAAGGGACATGAAGAATACCCATTGTAAGACTTAGTGCCCTTGTGCTTGGTCTTGATCAAGGTATCGATATTGTCGACGACTATCGGTGCCTGTTTGCGAATGGCGGCACCCGTTTTGGCCGTTGGTAGGGAAGAAACATCCCCCAAACTGAAAATATTGGGGTATTTC
Organism: Zobellia sp. OII3; assembly: GCF_002211465.1. NCBI lineage: Bacteria > Pseudomonadati > Bacteroidota > Flavobacteriia > Flavobacteriales > Flavobacteriaceae > Zobellia > Zobellia sp. OII3. The sequence goes on from NZ_MWRZ01000002.1 coordinate 556,875, forward strand.
TTGTGCTGCATGGTCTTGGGATCGACGTCGACCCAGCCCGCTTCGTTTACCAAAGGGGACTCCCTAACGAATTGGGGCGCCACGGAGGGAGGGGCGGTATGCAGCATATCGTAGTGAATGCCATACCGATCGCCGTCTTGGCTTACCTCTACATCCTTGTAATTGTATTGAAACGATTCGTCCAGGCATTCGCTGTCGTCTTCTCCGGACATGACAACACATCCGCCCGCGGTAATATCCTTTCCCATTTCGTACCAAGCAATTTGCTTTTCGCCATCTACGGCAACCAGTTTATGGTAGAACCTTAAATTGATGTCCTTTCTATCCACCACCTTCATTAAGGTTTTGGCCACCTGCTTGACCCCGAAAATTACCGTACCTGAGGTGGCAAATAGCACATCCGTTTTCGGGCGTACACTGCTCTTTCGAAAATAGCTTTCTGCCAGGTACATGATCTTTTGGGGCGCCCCGCCACATTTAATGGGGGTTGTTGGCTGCGTAAAAAGCGCGGTACCCCCTTTAAAGTTTTTAATGACCTCCCAGGTGTGTTTTGGATCGGTGTAATTGCTGCAGACCACCCCTTTGTCGATGGCGTCCCCCAATCCGGGGACGAGACTGAAATCATAGGCCAGTCCCGGGGCCACCACCAGATAATCATAGGTAAAATCACCTTGCTTCGCTGTATGTACCGTATTGTTTTCGGGGTCGAAACCCGTGGCCCTGTCCTTGATCCAAGTGGCCTTTTTCGGCATGACGGACGACATGGGCCGGGCCGTTTTGTCATAATCATAGGTCCCGGCACCTACCAAAGTCCAAGCGGGCTGATAATAGTGGGTGTCCGACGGTTCGATAATGGCGACATCCTTGGCCTTTTTTTGTTCTATTAACTGTGCGGCTACCATAATTCCGGCGGTACCGCCACCAATGATAAGAATTTGATGATGTATGCTCATTTGTAGTATGATTTTAGGAATTTCATAAATATAAGCGTAATTGTGTATCATTTCGGTAACATTGGTTACACAAGCGGCATTCCAAACCACTTGACGAAGCCATACGGCAAAAGGCCTTACCATGTTGTGCTTTACAGCCGTACAAGTCGCGCCGTCTATGGCCCGTTACGAATGTGTTTTGGGATAAGTCGGGCTTTGATTGGTGGGGCAAATCAGGTAAATGCGCGTATAGGTAGCCCTCGGTCGTTAACCTTCTTCCTTCATTTTCATAAAAGGATATATCATCAAAAAAAATAGGTATGGGAACCAAAAATATGTTCATTTTGTTAGTAATTGCCTTTGTAGTATCTAGTTGTTGGAAAGACAATTGTGACCAGTTTGGCGACACCTTTATTTCGATAAATATCGACAAAGTGGAAAAAGACGCGGCTGGAAACCTGATTATAGAATTTGCCACGAATACTATGAACGACTTACCTGCAAGTTATTTTGAGGAGGTAGTCTTATGGAATACTTTAAGGGATCCGAGTACAGGGGAAGCCATGGAAGTTACCGAAAGTGTCGAGGCGACCAAGACGACCCTAAGGCTGGTAGTACGATCGGCATTTGTTCCCGGCCCCGGAGAGTTTTTTACTTATGCCCCTGTACTGAACTTTCCGGATCGGGAAGGCTACGTAGATTGCAGCCATCCCGGCAAAAGTGATGACTATCTACTTTATTTAGAAATGAATATTCAAACCATTGACGGTAGCGAATACGAATTAGATGATTTTGTTTGGCACGAAGCGGTCCGTAAAGGGGCCTTTTAAACCAAAAAGAAAGAGAGTGCCTCTTTTTTTATGAGTATCCCCATAGCCGCTATTGGGACTATATCCATTGTTCTAATGCCTGCGAGAAATGCCTGGTATTCATGGGCACCTATAAGAATCTTGCGAATAACCCCTTGTCAACTGACCGACGAGCTTGTCGTGGGCCAAGTCGAAGGATAGGAGGGGAGTATATCCTATGTTAAGCACTTAAATTTTAATCAATTACAGGATCCCGTAAAATACCCTCCGTAGTTTCAATTATTTTTGAGTAACAGATGAATAATTAAAATTTACATGAAATGAAAATTGAAGCAATTAAACCCGGACCCAAGCCCAAAAAGAAAGATGGCACCCTTGATAAACGAAGAAGGGACAATAAGAATATCCCTGGTAACAAACCTTCTTTAAAACCCAGTAAGTCAACCAAAGAGAAATAGTTGACTTACACCGAAAAACAACAGAAGAGAACCCTATTAGCAATTTGGAATCATAGCACATTGTTCCGCGTTATTGTCTGTCCCGCATTTAGTTCGGGATTCCTTGAGCTTTGATTAAAAGCGAAAGTTTAATACCGTATTTTCTTTATTTTTTTCTTCTAAGAAAGTTTCTTTAAAAATGTAATGAAATCGAAAAGCAATTTCGCTTTGAGATTCATGAATACCGTTAAAAAACAATAAACTAGCAATGAATAAACACTTTTTACACGACGACGTAGGAGGGAAGTGTAATGTGTGTGGAATAATATTTTTGTAATATTTATATTGTTAACATTTCGTAATTTTAAAGACCCCCGTAAACTTAATAACCATCTAACCAATAACTTTTAAATGAATACGGAATACCCTAAGTTTTTATCTAAAATTGCTAAAGGTGAAGACAAAATTGAAGGTGAAGCGCAGGATTCTCTTGCAAAAGTAATTGCCAAAATCATAAAAAAGGACGACCTCGAAAAAAAAGTAATCGGTCTAGAAGGTGATTGGGGTTCAGGCAAATCAAACTTAATTAAAATTATCCAATCGAAATTAGGTGAAGAATACCACACTTTTATTTTTGATGCATGGGGAAGTCAAGAGGATTTAACTAGAAAATCCTTTTTGGAGCAACTTTTAAATGAGTTGTTTAACGAAGAGTTTTTGACGAATAAGGAAGAGTGGAAATCCCTTAAAAATAGGCTCTTATCTAAAACTTCCACCACGCACACACAAAAATTTCCTCAAATAAAACCTCATTGGTTGATTCTTTCTTTATCCTTTTTGGTATTAACTGTTCTTGCTGGAACTTATGAATACATAGGTAAGGAATTTGATATAATTAACTCGATTTATTTTGGCTTTTGGAAACCAATTCTATGGATTTACCTTATTCCAATCGCCATAATGATTTGGGGAATGAATTTAACTAGAATAGAGTATCTATCTGAAAGAAGTAGAAATGCTGAAAAAGATCCAATCGATCAAGATACCAAATGGGTGACGATAGGTAAGTTATTTTATTGGTTTAATGGTAGCGAAATAGACTCAGAAGAAGTTCAAAATATCATTGAAAATGATCCATCGGTTAAACAATTTCGAGAATATTTTAAAAAAATTGAAGATGAAATTGAGGGAGGGGGTAAGTTAATTATTGTGTTTGATAATCTTGATCGATTAGATAATGATAAGATTAAATCCTTGTGGTCATCAATACATACATTTTTTGCAGAAGATAACAATTCGTTTAAATCCTGGGTTATTGTTCCCTATGATAAAAAGAAACTTGGTGAGCATTTGAAAGATGATGGTTTAGAGGGGTTTATAAGCAAAACTTTTTCTCTCAATTTTAGAATAACTCCACCTGTTGTAACACAATGGGAAGGGTTTCTTAATGATTCGTTAGATGAATCGTTTGGTAAAAGTATAATTGACAAGGAGGAACATGAGTATCTGGTCAAGCTATTTGATGTATTTTCTTCAAGTAACTCAATAAAACCAAGACAAATAATCAATTATGTAAATGACATTGTTGCTCTGTATGAACTTTGGAGAGAGGATATAAATCAAGGCAATCTAAAACTTAGATATGTTGCCTTGTTTGTTCTGATTAAAGATAATCTTGCCAATAATATTCATAAATCAATTTTAGATAGGGAATATTTAGCAAAAGGTTCGATATTTTTTGAGAATGATGAAGACTTGGATACTAGTATTTCGATGCTGGCATTCGGTGTGAAAAAACATCTTGCAGATGAAGTTCTTCTAGCAAGACAATTGGAATCTGCGCTTCGTGAAGGGAAAAAAGAAATTATTGAATCCTCAACAAAACATAAGGCGTTTCAAAATCATTTTTTCAAAGCTCATTCAGCTATTCCCTTAAAAGAACGAATTAATGGTTTGATTGAAATTTATGACATCATTAAAAGTAAACTTCCAAAATTTGTAATGGAGACATTTTGGGAGAATTTCGGGAAAGAAATAATGGCAATTGAGAATCAATTTCAAGAATTTAATATGAATCATCAAGCAATTTTAACGAATTGCGAACCAAGAATTGGTAAATCAGTCCTTTCAAAACTCTTGAATGAAATGAGAGAAAATATTGATATAGATGATAAACAAGAAAAGTATTATTTTGAAGTATTGAAAATTGAAAAATATATTAATGAGGAAGACATAAATATTGATTTGAAATCGATGTTGACTAAAACAGAATTCAATGCGATACCATATTTTGGTTATGTGAATAAAGTTCAGAAAAACTTCAAAAATCATAAAATAACTTGTAGTAGCGAAACTATTGATAAATGGTTTTTTGACGAAAATCAAAATCTTGACATAGACAAAGTTGATACGCATTTAAGCGAGTTGACAATACTTAAAAAGGAATACAACGCGAATAAGATTATTGATAATATTATTCTTCAACTTAAAGGCCTGTCTTATAATCAAAAAGATAAGTTTTCAAAGTTCTTAAGAATTTTAAAAGGTCTCAAATCAAAACCGTTGGAGCTAGAACTTTCAAACCAATTCTATGCACAATTAACTTCTGCTAGGCTTCAAGAAGATAATATTTACGTTGATGCATATTGTATTGCTATATCAAATTTTACTACCGCCCATTCTCAATCCGCTAATTTCCAAAGTTCTCTGAGAAGTTTAACAGATGAACAAATAAAGAATATTTCCAGGAGCATTGAATGGTACTTTTCTTATGGTGACTTATTAAAACTACTTACTACGAATGTAACTGCAAATGGTTTCTCTAAGCTTAACGAGATTGCCTACGATCTTACTACCAATAATTATGGAACTCAAAGATTAAATGTAAACTGGACTACCAAAGAGTTTGACAAAATAGTAGAGAAAGTCTTTGGGAATGACGAAAAACGTAGCAAAGATTTTATAGAGAAGATAAGTATTTGGCACATGTATTTTGATGCTGAAGTATCAACAGTTTCAGACGGTGTATTTGGATTTTTGGATCGAAATGATTTAAAACTGGTTGAACTAATAATTAATAAATCAAAAGAGCATTTTAATGAAATGTCAAAAGAGGACATAATGATATCCTTTAGGGAAAAGAACAAAAACTATCTGATTCTAAAAGCTTTAGTAGAAAATAATCACTTAGATAAATTTTCTAATGCATTTTACAGTGCTTATGATGATTTCATTAAAGGCGTTGCAATGGAAAAAGAGGAAGTTCCAGAAATAGGGTTTTGGGATGATTTAATAGACGTAATGAATGGAAACAAGCTAAGAAGTACCTATACATCTGTAAGAGATATTTTTATTAATGAAAGAGGAGAGTTAAGAGATGACGAACTTTATTTTCTAGAAAAAGGCCTTATAAATTTTGGTAATCTAGCTAAAAAACCAGAGAGTGCTACCCTTAAAATAATAATACCGTTGATTGAATCAGATGATAACTTCGAAAGTGTCTTTTTGAGCAATCGAAAAGTTCTTATAGATGTAATAAATAGTTCAAAGGAACATAAAGAAACAGCAGTCGGAGAACTTCAATTAAAATATAATTCAGAAAAATATGGTAGTAATGACAAATTGGAAGAAGTGGCAAAATCTCTAGGGCTGAAGAAAGAAAAAGAAAGTAAGGATGAGGAAAGCTTAAAGTGATGGGGCGAAGAAAATGCGGGCGAGTAGGGGAGTGAATTTATTCATGTAGTTGTTTATTGTTATTTAAAGGTATTCATGAATGCTTCGCATTTGTGGCTAAAAGGAATATAATTTCGACTACTAATTAAAAACTGGTTAAATGGACGATTCTACTATAGTTAAAATGGGTTATGCTATCCAGAATTACTTGGAAAAATCAGGTATAAAATCAGCTAAACCTGCTGAATTAATGGAACCGTTGATAGAACTTGGTTTTTTTGAAAAAGACCAGAGTAAAGGACTTCCCCTTCGTAATATATTGAGAGATTTGAACAAAGCCAATAAATTATACTTATTACCACAAGTAAAAAAGGAATTGAAAACTCAAAACATTTGGTGGAGTTTTGAACCTCTTAAATTCTAACTACTTACCAGTCAACATATCCTAACATTATGTCAAATAGGAACAGAAAAGAGATTTCTTTGGAATACGTAGGGGTAGCAAGTGCACAGAAATTTTATTTCGGAAATTTTGAGCTTTTGCGGGATTCTGACGAGAATCCTCTGAAAAATTTACTAACGAGCAGTTTCTCATAAATCGCAAAATTCAAAATATCTAAAAGGTTTTGCTTTCCCGCCCGTACCGAAAAGGCACGTTCGGGCGGGTTTCGGCGAGATGGCGCGTTGGCAATCCCGATGCAAGATCGGGACGGCGATTGGCTGATGCGTTGCTATCCAATTCTAAGAAGTATTCCAGTAAAACGGCTTTTACATACGCGAGAAAAAGTGATTACCCGGTGGGTGATCGCTTTTTTCGGCGAGAAGATGCGGCTGCAATGATATAGAACACTGGCGTGTCACTATATCCGCAATTATGTAAAATGCAAGCATGCGCTGTTTTACGCATTCCCAGCCGCACAGGTCTCGCCGCCAATCTAAAAAGTCTACTAGACTTTCTAGATTGTCACGTGTACTATAATGTTCCGCGTTATTGCCTGTCCCGAATTTATTTCGGGATAACTTGAGCTTTGGTTACGGCATAATAATAAAGATTGAGAATCTTTATTATTTGAGCGAGATGGTGCGTAGGCAAAGTTGTTACAATCTTCCTTGTTTTTTTCTTTCTAAAAACTTTCTTCTCAAAAAGTAATGGAATACGCTTTGCCCAAGCGACGATAGGAGCGAAGTGATAATGTGTATGAAGTGGGATTCTCCACTTAATTTTTTTAATGGAAAAAGAATTTTGTAATAATCACATATTAAAACCTAACCACAAACAGCAATTTGCTTCTACAATTCTACATCCTCAATACACTTTTTATCATACTGTTCTTCTACGTGTTTATCAATTACAAAATTACCCCAACCCACAATAGAATTTATAAGAGGAATGAGTGTTTTTCCATATTCGGTCAATGAATATTCAACCTTTAACGGTGGCTTTGTATTATAAGCTTTTCGGCTAATCAGGCCATCGTCTTCCATACTTTTTAACTGAATACTTAACGTTCGTTCAGTAACTCCGTCCATTTTTTTTCTTAACTCATTATATCTTAATGGCCCTTTAATCAAGTGAAATAACATTACCACTTTCCATTTACCGCCAATGATTCCCATGGTTACGCTTGCCGGACAAGGGTATTCCTTATTGTTTATTGTGTACATCTTTTTCCTTAAATATTTCTTAAAAGTTAAACTATCCAATTGGATCGTTATTGTGCAGCTCCTATACAACCCATAATTTTGGGCACTATAAAAATTATAGTACAAATATAAAAAAATAATTTAATGAAACTATTAGAAACATATCAACTAGGAAAAATCACTCTAAAAAACAGGGTGGTAATGGCACCTATGACAAGGTGCAGAGCCATCAATAATATACCCAACGACCTTATGAAAGAATATTATGCGCAAAGAGCTGGCGCAGGTTTAATCATAGCAGAAGGAATAGCTCCATCTCCAAATGCACTTGGTTATGCAAGAATACCGGGAATATTTAATCAAGATCAAATACAAGGCTGGAAGAAAATAACAGAAGCGGTTCATGAGCAAGGCTCAAGAATATTTGCGCAGTTCATGCATACGGGTAGAGCATCACATCCTGATAATATGCCTGATGACGCAGTGGTATTAGCACCTTCTGCCGTATACCATAAAGGAACCATGTGGACAGACCAACATGGTAATCAGCCCTTTCCTTTAGCTAAAGAAATGACCGCTGATGATATTCAAAATACAATTGAAGAATTTGTACAAGCCGCCAAAAATGCAATAACCTCTGGGTTTGATGGTGTAGAAATTCATGCGGGCACGGGATTTCTTATAGATGAATTTATCAATCCGCATACCAACCTTCGTACTGATGAATACGGCGGCTCTTTGGAAGGAAGAATGAAGTTTGCCTTGGAAGTAACACAAAAAATAGCAAACGCTATCGGTAAAGAAAAGGTAGGAATTAGAATTTCCCCTAATGGCATCTACAATGATATGATACCATTTGAAGGAACAGACGAAGCTTTCCTGTATTTGGCATCGTCACTTAAAGATATGGGAATCGCTTACCTACATATGGTAGATCACGAAGCTATGGGAGCTCCTCATGTTTCATCAACTCTTAAAGAAAAAGTAAAAAATGCATTTGGGGGAACCTATATAGCTAGCGGTGGATTCAATGGTGAAACAGCTGAAGATGCCATAAATAATGAACACGGAGATTTAGTAGCATTTGGCAGACCATTTATTGCTAACCCTGATCTTGTGGAAAGAATCAGAGATGGAAAAGATTTTGCGATTTCTGATCCGCAGACGCATTATTCAGCTACTGAAGTGGGATTTACAGATTATCCAACACTTGAAAAAGTAACGGCTTAAAACAAAAGAATTTTTAAAAAGAAATCATGAAAAAAAACAATGACTTAGGATTATTGATTGTCCGAATTTCGGTAGGACTTTTAATGCTATTACACGGAATAGGTAAAATGCAAAGTATAGATTTTGTGCAGCAAAAACTTCTAGAAGGAGGCTTGCCCAACTTTTTATCTTACGGCGTTTATGTTACCCAAGTTATAGCGCCCATACTACTACTTATAGGTTACAGAACCCGTATAGGAGCTGCCCTTTTTATTTTCGGAACACTGTTCGCCATGTTTTTAGTACACTCAACAGAGATTTTTACATTGACCCAACATGGTGGTTGGAGTGTGGAGTTATTAGGATTGTACACTTTTGGAGCTGTGGCACTACTATTTACAGGTAGTGGTAAATACGCAGTATCATCTACACATCAATGGGATTAATTAAAATCAAAAAAATATATCTAATGAAAAATTATAGAATTAAAAATAAGGGAATCGTATTATGGCTGGCATTTTCGCTGTTTTTATACAATAGCGTACAGGTAGCAGCCCAAGAGATAGCAATTGGCACACTTGAAATTGTAGCCGAAATGGATGTAAACCCAGGGAATGTAGCGGTTTCAAAAGAAGGTCGAGTGTTCTCTACCATACACCCCTTAAGACCATACAAATTTCAATTGGTAGAGATTACCGGTAAAACTAGCTATGTTCCTTTTCCTAATAAGGAGCTACAATCTACAGAAGACACCAAATCAGATTCCAAGTTTGATGCACCTCTAGGTGTGTTATTTGATAACAAAAATCGTCTTTGGGTGGTGGATCTGGGCTTCAAAATAGGGTACACCAGACTCTTCGCTTATGATATTGACACCAAGGAAGAATTAATGCGTTTTGATATTCCTAAAGAGTTAGCGCCAAACGACAGTTTTCTCCAAGATTTTGCCGTTGATGAAATAAACGAATTTGTATACCTGGCAGACCCTGTTAAAGCTGTAATTATAGTAATTGACATCAAGAAAAAGGAATACAGAAAAATTGTAGACGTACCCAGTATGCAATCCGAAGATATCGATATTGTTATAGATGGTAAAGTACAAACCTGGATGGGCAATCCTGCCCGAATTTCTGTAGACCCCATAACACTTTCGGCAGATAGGGAGACCTTGTATTACGGCCCTATGAATGGTTATACATGGTATCAATTACCCACCAAAAATATCAGGGAAGGAGAATCGAATGATGAACTCGTAAAACGTGTTTCCCTCGTTGGCGAAAAACCGTTTTCCGATGGTGCTGCTACAGATGATAATGGCAATCATTATTTTACCAATATTCAGAACTATAGCATAGACATGCTTTCTAAAGATGGGCAGCTTACTACATTAATTAAAGACCCTCTTTTAGATTGGCCGGATAGCATAAGAATACATGGAGATTGGATGTTTATTGCTGCCAATCAGATAAATAAATCACCTGCCTTTACTACAGGTGTAGAATTGTCTACCGCACCTTTTCTAGTGTTAAAATTAAAGTACAGATAACACAAAGTACAAACATACAAAGCATCAATAGTTCCACTTTACCTAAAATAAATTTAACAAGTCTTTCTTTTCAAATCACTAAAAGCAGGGCATAACATTAAAAATTAAAAACAGATGAAAAATTTTAGTATCCTATTAATAATCACACTTACAGCATTTTCTTGTTACAGCCAAAAGCGTACGGTTAACCATAGTTCAAATCTCGAAATCGTAAAAAGCACGTACGAAGAAAATAGCAATACACTTCAAAAATATTTAGCGGAAGATGCCACTTGGACGGAGGCCAAAGGATTTCCTTATGGAGGCACCTATACAGGCTATGATGAAGTCGTTAGCAATATATTTTCCAAAATAGGGGCAGAATGGACCGGCTTTAAATTCAATGTAGAAGATTATGTGGCTAGTGATGATAAGGTCATTGCCTTTGGAACCTATTCGGGAACGTATAAAAAAACGAACAAATCATTTACCGCCCGCGTCTCTCACATATGGAAACTAAAGGACGGAAAAATAATAAATTTTGAACAGATTGTGGATAGCAAACCCGTGGTAGATGCCATGCAATAGTTCTGTGAAACGCTATGCACATATTAATTAATCACAAATATAGATTATGAAAAATATAAAATATAAAAGTATAGGTCTCCTATTATCAATCAGCTTTTCACTGTGCTTCTTTATAGGGTCTAGTCAACAAAACAAATTGGCGAAAGCAGAAAAAGATAAACCAATAGGTACACTAGAAATAGTAGCCGAAATGGATATTAACCCAGGTAACGTGGCGGTTTCAAAAGAAGGCAGGGTGTTTTCTACAATTCACCCTATGAGACCTAATAGTATAAAATTGGTTGAGATTACCAGCAAGACCACTTATGTTCCTTTTCCAAGTGAAAAATTACAACCTAAAACTGCGTCTGCATCTGATGATACATTTGATACACCACAAGGGTTAATCTTTGATAATCAAAACCGACTTTGGGTTCTTGATGCAGGTTTCAGTATTGGGCGTACTCGATTATATGCTTTTGATATTGACTCTAAAAAAGAACTCATGCGGTTCAATATTCCTAAGGAATTGGCTCCAAGCAACAGTTTTGTTCAAGATTTAGCGGTCGATGATAAAAACGGATTTGTGTATCTGGCCTGTGTAACTAATCCTGGAATCATTGTGGTGGATATCAATAAAAATGAATTCCGTAAAATTATTGACCTACCCACTATGCAATCTGAAGATGCCGATATGGTCATAGATGGTAAAGTGCAATACCTAAATGGTGAACCTGCCAGAATCGCTTTAGACCCCATTACCATTTCTGCGGATAAAGAAACCTTGTATTATGGTGCTATGAATGGTACAAAATGGTATCAATTACCCACAAAAAACATTCGTAATGGAGCAACTGATGCTGTAATAATTAAACAGATTTCCGTCTTGGCAGACAAGCCATTTTCTGATGGTGCCGATACCGATGAGCATGGTAATCATTATTTTACCAATATTCAAAACTATAGTATTGATATCCTTTCAAAAGAGGGCAAATTAAGTGTCTTGAAAAAAGACCCATTACTAGATTGGCCGGATAGCGTTAGAATACAAGGAGATTGGTTATATATCGCAGCTAGTCAAGTGCATAAAACACCGGCTTTTGCTAATGGCAAGGAGTTGTCAGATGGACTTTTTAGAATTCTGAAATTAAAATTCAAATAGTATGAAGAGTATATGCCTAAAATTATCCATACTATTTTCATTGTTTTTCTTAAAAAGCATCGCTATAGTAGCGCAAGAAAAAGCAATAGGAACCCTTGAAGTGGTAGCGGAACTAGAAGTTACCCCAGGAAATGTAGCGGTTTCTAAGGAAGGACGAATATTTTCTAGTATTCATCCCTTTAGACCTAGCAACTATCAATTAGTAGAAATTACGGGTAAGTCAACTTATGTACCTTTTCCTAATGAGCAGGTACAATCCACTTCAGATAACAAATCAGACAATAAATTAGATGCTCCCCTAGGTATTATTTTTGATAACAAAAACCGACTTTGGGTGCTTGATGTAGGTCTAAATATTGGGCATACAAGGTTGTTTGCCTATGATATTGATACCAGAAAAGAAGTGCTTCGTTTTGATATTCCTTTAGAATTTGCACCCAGTACTAGTTTTGTACAAGATTTGGTGGTGGATGAAATAAATGGCTTTGTATACTTAGCCGATGTTAGAAACCCCGGAATTATTGTCATTGATATTCGTAAAAATGAATTTTCAAAAATTATTGATATCCCAAGCATGCAACCGGAAGATATTGACATCATCATAGACAATAAGGTGCACTATAGAAAAGGGAAACCTGTGCGTATTGCTTTAGATGCAATTACTATTTCTGTTGACAGGGACACGCTGTATTATGGTCCAATGAATGGCACCAAATGGTATAAAGTACCCACGAAGCAGATAAGGGAAGGTGCAGAAAATGAGGAAATCATAAAACATATTGCTGTGGTAGGCAAAAAACCAATTTGTGATGGTGCTGCTACAGATGAAAACTACAATCATTATTTCACCAATATTCAAAATAATAGCATTGATGTGCTTTCAAAAGACGGGACCTTGAGCACACTTAAAAAGAGTCCTTTTTTTGATTGGCCAGATAGTGTAAGAATCCAGGGAGACTGGCTATATATTGCAACCAATCAGATACACAAGTCACCTGCTTTTGGAGAGGGTATTGAAAGGTCCACGGGACTATTTAGAATATTGAAACTAAAATTTAAATAAAAAAGATGAAAGATTTAAAAGGTAAGAAAGCCATAATTACAGGTGGCAGTAGAGGTTTAGGTAGAGCTACCGCCATAGCACTGGCTAAAGAAGGTGTAGAAATAGCCATTACGGGTAGAAATGAAGAAACCTTGCAACAGACCGTTGCCGAGTTAGAGGCAATCGGCGTTAAAGCGATGTATTCCGTTTTTGATATTAGTAAGTATGAGGAAGTAAAAAATAGTATTAAGGAAATTTTGAATACCCTTGGTGATGTAGATATTTTAATCAACAATGCTGGTATTGCTACTTTGGGATCCTTTAATGATATGGAGGTTGATGTATGGACACAAATGATTGAAACAAATGTGCTGGGCACCTATTTTGTAACCAAAGAAGTGCTACCGTTTTTATTGAAAAAGAATGAAGGAGATATCATAAATGTTGCATCTACTGCAGGATTAAATGGTAATGCAAACGTATCTGCCTATTCCGCATCAAAATTCGCGGTTATTGGTATGTCAGAATCTTTAATGAAAGAGGTTCGTAAAAACAACATTAGGGTGTGTACACTTACACCTAGTACCATTGTAACCGATATGGCTATAGAAGCTGGTATTGTAGATGAAGAAGACAACGACCAGGTTTTAAAACCAGAAGATTTTGCCGCCCTAATAGTTGCTGGTTTGAAGCTTCCGGGAAGAGCCATGTTGGTCAATGCATCTTTATGGTCTACAAATCCTTAAATCAATTAAAAAAATGGTAATTATTAAAACACATATATGAAAGTAAATGCATATGCAGTTTCAGAGCCCAAGGGAAAATTAAAGCCTTACACCTATGAATTAGGTATGTTAGGCTCAGAGGAGGTAGATATAAAAGTGTCCTATTGTGGGGTTTGTCATTCAGATTTAAGTATGATGAACAATGAATGGGGAATGACGCAATATCCCCTTGTTCCTGGACATGAAATTATTGGTGAAGTAGTAGCGGCAGGTAATGCTGTAAAAAATATTAAAGTTGGAGATAAAGTCGGTTTAGGGTGGCTATCTGCCTCCTGCATGAGTTGCCAACAGTGTATGGAAGGTTCACATCATCTATGTGAAAATTCCCAATCTACCATAGTAGGAAGACATGGAGGTTTTGCAGATTATGTTCGTGGTCATTGGTCATGGGCAATTCCTCTTCCCCAAGCAATAGATTTAGGTAAAGCCGGACCTTTGTTATGTGGTGGCATTACCGTATTCAACCCCATTATACTTGCAGATGTGAAACCTACGGATACGGTAGGTGTCATTGGAATAGGAGGTTTGGGACATATGGCTATTAAATTCTTAAAACACTGGGGCTGCGAGGTTATCGCATTTAGTTCAAACCCTGCTAAAAAAGAAGAGATTTTAGCTATGGGTGCCACCAAAGTGATTAACTCCAGAGACCCTAAGGAATTAGAAACTATTGCAGGAAGTCTAAATTTCATTCTAAACACCACCAATGTAAGTTTAGATTGGAATTCTTACCTAACAACTCTAGCTCCTAAAGGTAGATTGCATACTGTTGGTGCAGTATTGGAACCCATGGCTATTCCAGCATTTGGCTTAATTGGAGGAGAAAAAACAGTAGGAGGGAGCCCTATAGGAAGTCCGGCTCTAACCAAAACAATGTTAGAGTTTTGTGTACGACATACTATCTACCCAACGGTAGAGGAGTTTCCTATGGAAAAAGTTAATGAAGCAATAGAACATCTAGAAAAAGGAAATGCACGATTTAGAATCGTCTTAAAAAATTAGACGAAATTAACTTTAGTGTATAAATCTAATTAGCGCAAGTATAAAGGAAAGAATCTAGTAGACTTTATCGGAACATTTGTGTCAACCATAATTCATTTTTACGCCTAAATTAAGTTCAAATAAAATATAATAATAGAAGCATGATAAAACCGAGACAAAAAGCACCCGAGTTAGCAATTAAATTAGTGAATGATACCACGTGGGAATTGAGTGATCAATCACCTGAAAATTTTACCATGATATTGTTTTACAGGGGTAAACATTGCCCTGTATGTAAAATGCAGTTAGAAGAGCTACAGAAAAAGTTAGATAAGTTTATACAACGTGGCGTTTCTGTAATAGCCATTAGTACAGACACTGAAGAAGTTGCCAAAGCCACGTATGGCGAATGGGACATTTCAGATATTCCATTAGGTTATGGCTTACCTATAGAAGAAGCCAGAGAATGGGGTTTATTCATTTCTGAAGGTATTAACAACGAGCCTAAACATTTTGCCGAACCTGGATTGTTTTTGTTAACTCCAGAACAAACAGTTTATTGGGAATCTATACAGTCTATGCCATTTGGCAGACCTAGTTTTAACGATGTTTTAGGTGGTATCGACTATATCTTAAAAGCAGATTATCCTGCTAGAGGGGAAGCATAGTTTTTTTATTAAATAGCTAACAAAACTAAAAGGTTGATGAAACTCATGTTTACATCAACTTTTTAGTTTATAATAAATAGCGGTTTAAAATTATGGGCAGTTTGTTACTGTAAGAAAGTGTTTTAAAACATTTCAGTAGAAACTAAACCCGTTGACAAGCGTCTGGAAATTGTGTTTAAAATACGAGTGAATAAATTGATTGAGAATCAAATTTATATAGCTGCGAGTAGATGCAGCTGGCAAAGAAATTTGATTTTAAAAAGCAATCAAGCGCTTGGCAGCGGCAAATGCGTAGCATTCACGAATACCTTAAAAAACAATAGAAATTACATGAGTAACTTTACATAACGACAAATTATAGATACAGCTACAAGGTTTCTCGCTGGGTTCTGAGAATTTGAAATTTTCTAAAAAGTTTTTTTTGTGTACGAATATTGAAGCTACGTAAATTAAAAAGGTTGATGACCCTGTTGGTAATTCTCTTATAAGCGATAAACTTAAGGGATATTTTACATAATAGAATTATAGCTACTGATATTTTAAACATTCCAGTAAAACTGCTTTTACATACGCGAGAAAAAGTGATTACCCGGTGGGTGATCGCTTTTTTCGGCGAGAAGATGCGGCTGCAATGATATAGAACACTGGCGTGTCACTATATCTGCAATTATGTAAAATGCAAGCATGCGCCGTTTTACAATTTAAACATAAGTGTACTATAATGTTCTGCGTTATGTAACTTGAGCTTTGGTTAAAAGCGAAAGTTGTTACTACAGTTTATTGAAAAAATTTATTCTAAAAGTTACTTCTGCAATGTTAATGTAACACTTTTTATGCGACGACGTAGGAGGGAAGCATAATGTGTGTGGAATGGAATGTTTTAATAATTTATCTAGCTAGCACAAACATTACGTTTTAAAAGCATGTACTCACCTTTGTTTTTAAACTCGCGAATGGAAACACCAACATACTTTTTAAACGTTCTTGAAAGATGACTTATATCTGTAAACCCCAATTCATCAGCTATTTCACTTAAACTATAATCAGAATTTAACAACCGAATTTCAACAAGTTTCAATTTCGCCTTTATGATATATTCTCTTAGCGGCATTTTTACTTGTTTCTTAAAAAACTCACTAACATAAGTTGGTGACATAAAAAACACTTGAGCTAAGTTTTCAACTTTAAGTAAGTTAGTTTGATCAATATTCTCATTAATATAGGTGAGCATTTTTGTTATCCTATCATCCGTATTGTTTTCGGAGACCTCATAAATATCACCCTTTTTAATATTTCTAATCAAAATTTCTAAAATACTGGTCATTAAACTTCTTATTAGAGAAATAGACTCTTTACTATAGTTTCTAGATTCTTGTAAAATCATGGTAATCAGGTTTTCCAAGTATTGCCTATCCACTTCACTTTTAATAATATCTCCTGGTAACTGATTGTAATTAGAAAGAATATAAGCAGCTTCTTTAAACCACTCATCTCTATCAATGGATACTTTGTTGACTCCCTTAAAAAATGAATCGGTGAATTTTAGAAACACAAATTTTGAAGGCGTTTCAATATCAAACTTATGACATTTTAAAGGTGGAAGTAAGAACATACTACCCGAACTATATTCATAATCATTGTAATTAATACATTGTGTCCCGCTACCTTGTTTTACTAGAACTAATTCAAAAAAGTTGTTTTTAACGGCTCTAGGAATCCATTTTGACAATTCTAATTCTTGTATTTCAAAAGGTTTGTATGCTTATAAAACTTCCATATTTCATTGGTTTTTATACAAATCTATGTAAAATAATATAATTTAAACCGAAAAACTAACTATAAACCTCTAAAAATACATAAACAACCATTCGTTGTACAAAGATAGGATTTGATATTGCCTGTAACTTTGCAGTGTAATTAAAAATGAAATTATTAATCAACTTTAAAAATTATAAAAATGAAAAAATTAGTATTAATAACTGCCTTATCTTCATTAGTACTAGTGATGTGCAAATCACCAAATGAAAAAAAGAATGTTCAATCTGAAGGAACAACAACTCAAATCGAAAAAGTTACACATGAAATAAAAACTGCTGAAACCGTATTTTCCAGTCAAGATATTAGACCAGGAAATTTAGCAGTAACAAGCAATGGAAGACTATTCGTTACTATGAACCCTTTGGTTGCACCAACAACTAAAGTATTTGAATTAAACAAAGATGGTAAAAATGTTTCATATCCTAATGATGAATATGCAACTGGAGTCAATTCAATCTTAAAAGCTGTAATTGGTATTAGAGCAGACAGTAAAGACAATCTTTGGTTATTAGATATGGGAGCAAAACAATTTGTGATTTGGGATACTAAAAACGAAAAATTAGTAAAAACTATTGCCATTCCAGAAGCTGTGATAAAGCCAGCTAGTTTTTTACAAGATTTTATTATTGATGAAAAACACAATCGAGTTATCATTGCTGATATGACTCAAGGCGATTTAAAAAGCGCACCAGAACCTGCTTTTATTGTTATAAACACTGAAAATGGCGAAGCTAAAAGAATGGCACAAAACCATCCATCAATGATGCCAGAAATGGAAGGTGGTTTTGCATTGAATCCAATTGCTATCGATCCCAAGTTTAATTGGGTATATTTTGGAGCATTACATGGAAAAACAATGTACAGAGTACCTGCAAGTAGTTTCAATTCTGATGAAGAATTAGTGAATACCATAGAAAGATTTGGTGTTAAATCTTTTTCTGATGGAATGGCTGTTGATAAAAACGGAAACGTTTATGTAACTAATGTTGTAGATGGTGAAATAGGATTATCCACAAAAGAAGCCTATACAACGCTAGCTAAAATTCCAGAAGGACAATCATGGCCAGATGGTTTATACGTTGCTGACGACGGGTTTATTTATGGTACAGTAGATCAATTAAACAGAACTGCTGCTTTAAACAATGGTGAAGACGTAAGTACTGGACCTTATTTAGTTGTAAAAACAAAACTTTTAAAATAACATAAAAACATTTTAAAAATAATAATCATGAGCAAGTTAACAGTTGTAGCCAGAATAGTAGCTAAAGAAGAAAAAAGAGAATTTGTAAAAGCAGAATTATTAAAATTAATTCCAATTACAAGAGCCGAAAAAGGAAATATAAATTATGACCTACATCAAGATAATGAAAATCCAAACCTATTTTTATTTCATGAAAATTGGGAAAGTAGAGAGCTATGGCAAGAGCATATGAATAATGAACATTTAGCTGAATACTTAAAAGTTACTGATGGTGCTGTTGAAGAATTTATCTTAAATGAAATGACCGTTATTGGTTAATAGTTGTACGAGCGTATTCATAATCGGATACGTTTTTACTTTCAATACTAAATATCATGATATCTAATAAAAAAATAACCATTGGCGTAACGAATTTATCTTTTCACAGAATAGCGGCTTCATTAGTAACAAATATTCTCCTGGATATGGGTTTTGAAGTAAATCGTATTTATGAGCACCATGAAAAAAACTTCCAAAACCTAAAAGAAGGAAAAACAGACCTTTTAACATCTGCTTGGTTACCTTCTAGTCATGGTGGATATAGGGCAGAAGTTCAAAAAACGGTTCCACTTACAAATTTAGGACTTCATTACAAGCCTTATGCCTTATGGGGAGTTCCAGAATATGTTTCAAAGAAAGCTGTTACTGAAGTGAAAGATTTATTAAAACCAGAAGTATTAGCAAAAATGAATCGTAGAATTCAAGGTATTAATCCTGGAGCTGGTATAAGTCGTTTTTCTGCTCAAATGATTACCGATTACAATTTAGGTGAAGCTGGATACTCTTTTCATACAGGAACAGAAGAAGATTGTTTCAGTGCTTTTGAAAACGCCGTTGCTAATAAAGAGTGGATTGTTGTGCCTTTATGGAAACCACAATTTTTACATTATAAACACAAAATTAGAGAACTTAAAGACCCAAAAGGTTTATTAGGAGTTGTGGACGAAGCTGTTTTATTAATTAGAGATGATAAAAAAGATTTATTCTCTTCAGAGCAATTAAAAGTTTTAGACAGCCTTCGTTTTGGCAATGATGTTATCGCTGAATTGGATTATAAAGTAAGCGTTGAAGGTATGGACATAGATAAAGTAACCAAAACTTGGTTAGAACAAAATAGATAATTTAAAAAAAACATATAATGAAAGCAATAGGATTTAAACAATCATTACCAATACAAGAAGAAAATAGTTTCATTTTATTTGAAACAGAAAAACCAAGTCCAACAGGATTTGACATTTTAGTTAAAGTTCAAGCAAACTCTGTAAATCCAGTAGATTTTAAAATTAGAGAATCTGCTGCAAAAGATGCAGTTTTAGAAACACCAAAAGTTATTGGGTGGGATGCTGTAGGAATAGTGGAAGCTGTAGGTGAAAAAACATCAAAATTTAAAGTAGGTGATGAAGTTTTTTATGCAGGTGACATTACACGAAGCGGAAGTAATGCTGAATTTCAATTAGTCGACGAGCGTATAGTAGGTCGTAAACCAAAAAACCTAACAATTGCTGAAGCTGCAGCAATGCCTTTAACAAGTTTAACTGCTTATGAAGCAATATTTGATAGAATTAAAATTAATCCAGAAAAAGACCAAGGCAAAACCGTTTTAGTTTTAGCAGGTGCTGGAGGAGTTGGTTCTATTGCTATTCAATTGGCTAAAAAACTAGGAAATTTAACCGTAATTGCCACAGCTTCAAGACCAGATTCAATTGCTTGGTGTAAAGATTTAGGCGCTGATTTTGTGGTAAATCATCACAACTTAAAAGAAGAATTAGAAAAAATTGGGCATTCTCAAGTGAACTATATTTTGGATTTTGTGGACTTAGAAGGCTATTGGGAAACAGCTGCAGAAATTATAAAACCACAAGGACATATTGTTTCAATTACAGAAAGTAGTAAACCGTTAAATTTAAACATTATGAAATCTAAGAGTGTTACTTTTTCTTGGGAATTAATGTACACACGCTCTATGTTTAACACAGAAGATATGGATAGACAACACGAAATTTTAAATCATGTTGCAGACTTATTAGACAATGGCACTTTAAAATCAACTTTAACAACCACACTTGAAGGGTTTACAGTAGCGAATTTAAAGAAGGCACATGAAGTACAAGAATCAAGTAAATCTATTGGAAAAACAGTTATTTTATTTTAATCAAAATAAGTATATAAAATGAGTACAAAAAAAAGTATTAGTAGCAGTAATCATTTCTTTATTATTTATAATAAATACAAATGGACAGGTAACAACCATTGATTCTGTAGCAACCTCTAAAGTCCAACATTTCAATTTTGATGACATGCCATCTGAAACTATTGGCGAAGGTATCAAGCGTAAATGGTTTCATGGAGAAAAAGGTCAAATGACCATTTTTAATTTAGAAAAAGGAGCACATATTCCTTGGCACAAACATCCAAACGAACAGATTACTTACATCATGTCTGGTAAAGTAAAAATTAAAACCATAATTGATGGAAAAGAAACTATTGTTGAAGTTGGAGCAGGAGAAGTTATCGTGTTCCCTGAGAATGTACCACATGAATTTTGGGCTTTAGAAAAAACGGTTGATTTAGATGTACATGTTCCTGTTCGTCAAGATTGGTTAACTAAAGAATTACCAGATTATTTAAAAAAAAGCAAGTAAAATGAAAGATTATATAATCACTTTAAGCCTAATTATAACAGCTATGACAACAAATGCTCAAACAGTAATAACAGATTCTGAAGTTTTTGCAACTACAGAACAGGCAGTTGGTAATATTACATT
The DNA here is from genome assembly GCF_002211465.1 of Zobellia sp. OII3. NCBI lineage: Bacteria > Pseudomonadati > Bacteroidota > Flavobacteriia > Flavobacteriales > Flavobacteriaceae > Zobellia > Zobellia sp. OII3. The sequence goes on from NZ_MWRZ01000002.1 coordinate 578,131, forward strand.
TACAAACTCCGGAGATTTAGTGTATAGTCATCATCCTTTTTTTGCACCAGAAAACAGAGTCATGATTATGGATGCTAAAACCAAGGAAAGCAAACCGTTTCCTAATAAAGCATGGAATACACCAAGAGACACAGACGATAATTTTTTAAGTAATGTCCTCGGAATAAGAAATGATAAAAATGGCATTGTATGGATGTTAGATATGGCACAACGTGATAATGTAACACCAAAAATTGTAGGTTGGAACACTAAAACTAACCAATTAGAGCGTATATATTACTTACCAAAATCTTCAGTTCCAAAAGAATCACAACCTAATGATATGGTTGTTGATACTAAACATGGATTTTTTATTATTGCTGATGAAGGCATTGGAAATGGAGGAGATGGCAGTAAAGGGGCTTTCATTATTGTGGATATGAAAACAGGTAAAACACGTCGTTTACTGGAAGGTACACGCACAACCTTACCAGAAAACACACCAACAATAATTAACGGAAAACATTTAGCTGTAAATGATAAAGATTTATTGGTTGGTAATGATGGTATTACTGCAGATGCTAATTTTGAATATGTCTACTACGGACCATTAAATGGTACAAAAATCTACAGAATTAAGACCTTAGATTTAGTAAATGAAAACTTAACCGAAGTAGAATTAGACAGTAAAATCGATACCTATTCTGAAAAACCAAACAATGGCGGAATGAGTATTGATACTGCAGGAAACCTTTATCTCACTGCTTTAGAGACTAAAAGCGTAGCTGTAGTTTTGACAAAAGATAGAAGTGTAAAAACCATGACTAAAGATAAAAACATGGTATGGCCAGATGGTGTAAGTTACAACCATGTAGATGGCTATATGTATGTTTCTGCAGCACAAGTAAACAAAGGTGCAGTTTTTAATAATGGTACAGATCAGTCAACAAAACCGTTTTACATTTTCAGATTTAAGCCATTGGTAAAAGGAGTTTCTTTTAGATAATTATGTAAAATAGAAACTCGATTTTAACTCGGCCTCATAAAATTTTGGTAAAACAATAAGGTGAAGTGAGCGTGCATATTTTAGGGGTTTAGTAATACGGTTTCTTAACAGTTTCAATTGTACAAGGTATTTCTAAGCGCTGTTAACTAGCTACAATGGTTCCTAAAATATAGCGAATAAGCCGTAAATTGTTTCCAAAAGTTTATGCAGCCTTGAATTTTTGTTTCTTTTGTTTCAAGACAAAAGATAATGAAAGTAAAAAAAAAAGATTAATTGAAAGATTAAATATAACAAGTGCATAGAATTTTATTTTTCTTAAAATTTATGCTCTTGTGGCAATCCACGAGAATCGTCTAAAATTTTTTATTACGTACATTTTATCAAATACGCGATTTTTAATAAGAGCAAAAAAAGGTTAGCTTTTATTTTGGCGTTGGCAAGCGTTGGAAAATTGTGTGTAAAATAAATTGCCAGAGCAATTTATTTTATAAAACAATCGAGCGGTTGGTAGCGGCTATTTTACATAACGGCTAATTATAGATACAAATGTTTTTTAAACGCTGCGAAGCAAACCGCTTATTAGTTTAATGACCCAAGTTCCAATTATTCTTATGAAAACGAATGCTTCTGGGATATTTTACATAATACTACATTATAGCTATCAAATGGATAAACCACTCTTATTAACTAAACAATATATTTGTATTATAATTTATATTATGTAAAATAGAATATTTGAGAGGCCCTACTGTTAGGAGAATTCAAACTTTTGGAATGTTTTATAAAATTTAAAAGATGTGTGCTAAAAAAGTCCTCTCTTCTTCTTGTGATGACTAAGCCGGTCAGACGTATATGAATAAAACAATAATGTTTGGTTAAATCCAGGTTTCCCCAAAGATCCAACCAAACATTACAAACTAGCGTAAACGCTTAAGCAAAATAGGCAAATAGTTAATGGCTTGAACAAATGTTCAAATATTCATCGACACCTTCGTTAAGTCTTCGAAACTCCGCCAATTGCTTTTTAGCGCGCTCTAGGTGCGCGTTTACAGCTTTACGGGTATCTTTTAACGAGGAAATAATTTCACGGTTGGTATGGCTTAAAGAATCCATTTTAGAGCGTAGGTTCTCTATACTTTCGTACAAACTGTAGGTTTTAGGCTCGCATCGGTAGGAATTCAATTTCGTACGTAACTGTATCAAATCCTTTTGATTGCGTTCTAACCTAACAACAATTGCATTTTTTTCATTTTCTTCTAATCTGGGTCTGCTTCGCTCGAGTGTTGTCATAGTACAAAGATTTTTAGGGTTGATGAGATGCTTTCGTGTTCCTTACTAAGTTAAGAAAAATCCCTCAAAAAAACACGCTTAACACCCACATAATCAACATTTAACATGAAATTTATATTCTTTGCTATACTATGTCCCAAGCCAAATATTCATTTTTTATACAGAAGTTATCAACCGATAATCAACTGAAAAATAAGCTCTTATGTTAAGAATTTACTTACAGTAAATCCACCTACATCACCGCCAGTAGCTCCCCTGATTTTTTCGCATATTTTCCTAGAATTCTACTAATCAGTACCATAAATCCTCCCGAATCGATAAAAACACCTGTGTTTCTCAATACTAAAATGTCAGAATTTCCTCCAGTGCTTCCTGAAAATTTCAAAAAAAATACCCCTAAAAAGCACTGGGCTCCTTAAGGGCATCTCCTGTTTAGGTGGTTATGTTTATTCTTCGTCCTCGAACTCGATTTCTGCCATGGTACGTGACAAACGGTTCGAAAACGGGTCCTTGATCAAGTCTTGTAACAATCGCTCCCTCTTTCTTTCCGAAATGCTAAGGGTATCTAAAATTTCCCGGCGGCGTTTTACTTCGGCAATACGCTCTTCCTTTAATTGTTCCCGCTCCTTGGCACTCAGTATCAATTCGGGCTCAAAGCGCTCCATTACCGTGTACTTGGTAACTTCCGCTGGCTTCTCTTGGGCCGATACTCCCCCTGCGTACATACAGACACAGGCAGTAATCAGCAAAAGATGATTTTTCATAACTGCTTCATATAGGTTCTTTTACGAAGATAGTAAATTGTTTGACAGGGTTCCTATTTCTCCCCTTACATTCATATTGGGCGGTATTTCCCGCCCTTTTACCGATATATTGAAATAGTTTATCTTTATATACCGCTATTTTCTTCCTTATGAAAGCACTTCTTATCACCTTCGTTCTCTGCACCACCAATCTCTTTTGCCTTAGCGCACAGACCACCGAGATCGTATCGGCCGATATCGGCTTTACCTTCGTTTCCAAAGATGTCGAAGGCAGCATTTCAGGCTTTAAGTCCACTTCGCACATAGACCTCGACCATATCGCCCAATCAAAACTCCAGGGTTCGGTAAGCGTGGCCACCCTAAAAACGGGTAATTTTTTAAGGGACTGGTCTCTAAAGGGAAGTAAATATTTCAATGCGGACGAATTTCCGGAAATTACTTTTGAAAGCGAGACGATCCGCGAAACCGAAAAGGGCATTACGGTCACCGGAAAGCTTACCTTAAAGGGAGTCTCCAAAACCATCCAGATCGACTTTATAAAAAAGGAGGCACAATGGGTGGGTAGCACTACCCTATTTTCCTCCGATTTCGGTATTGCCATAAAAAAGGAAAGGGCCGACAACAAGGTCCTTGTTCAAATCAACCTTAACCTAGCCCCATAAATCCACACGTCCATCACAATTTCGGCACTCGCCTTGAAATGGATCAAATCCTTTCGCTTTTGCGCATTTCAACAACCGTAAAAATGAATTATCTTCGCAGCCGTAAAAATTATGTATTATGTGGGTTTGGATCCTTTTTATTGCTCTGATCATCTTTTTTCTGGCACTTGACCTCGGTGTGTTCAACAAACACGAACACGTTATAAAAAGCAAGGAAGCGGCTATATGGACGGCCATTTGGGTCTCTGTGGCCCTAGCCTTCAGCGGCGTCATCTATTGGCTGTTTTCCAGTGGCATAGTCGAAAACCCCACAAATCTCACACCCAACAAGGCCGTTCTAAAATATATTACCGGCTACCTTATAGAGCTATCGCTCAGTATCGACAACGTTTTTGTGATCGCGGTCATCTTTTCGTCCTTTAAGATACCGGCCCTCTACCAGCACCGGGTCCTCTTTTGGGGAATCTTGGGGGCCATCGTTTTTAGGGGCCTGATGATTTTCTTCGGCGTGGCCCTGATCACCAAATTCGAATGGATCATCTACGTCTTCGGCCTCTTCTTGTTGTGGACGGCCTATAAGATGCTCAAAGGGGACGATGAGGACTTCAACCCCAAAGATTCCTGGGTATTCAAACAGATCAGACGGGTCTACCCCATTACCTCTACCATGCACGGCCATGATTTCTTTATCAAAAAACGGGGACTCAAAGCGGCAACACCGCTTTTTGTGGCCTTGGTTGTCATAGAACTGACCGATGTATTATTTGCGCTGGATAGTATTCCCGCCATTTTGGCCATCACGGCAGACCCTTTTATCGTATTCAGTTCCAACATATTGGCCATCTTAGGTTTGCGTTCCATGTACTTCTTGATCTCTAGGATGCTGGCGAAATTCAGGTTTATCAACTACAGCCTTGTGGTCATTCTGGCCTTTGTAGGCCTAAAAATGCTGTTCTCCCATCAAATCGAACTTCCGGAATGGTTATCCCTCGCAGTGATATCCGTCTCCTTGTTAGCGGGTATAGCGGCCTCCCTCCTTATTCCTGTCAAGGAGGAAGAAGCGAATGAGGAATAGATCTATTGGTCGGGATAAAGGAAAAATCGGGAGCTTGACCCATCAGTTTTTGAACAAGGCCCCGTACAACTTGCCTACGCCCCAATTTCCCAAGGGAAAGTAAAGCGCAAAGAACAAGGCCATCGCCAAACTGAAGTTCCGAATACCAAAAAATCGGTCCATTAAATTATCGGGATAGGCATAGGAAGTCCCAAAACAATAGCCCCCGAATTCCAAAAAGCCCATCGCTACCAGTCCGTAGGCATACTGGGTATGGAAGGGAAGCTTTCTAAGCAACAAGGATATGGGCACCATATATAGAAGGTAACAGCTGATTACCTGCCACCAATAGGTAAACTTGGCGATTTCCATCGCAGTACCAAAGCAGTTCATCCCCATGCCCCAACTGAAATAAACGATACAATAGAGTACCCATAAACGCCTATCTACCAAAAGTTTGGGTTTTGCCCAGGCCAAAAACTCAGCTATCATGTTATTTGGCTTCAAGTTTGGCGTCGATAATACCGAGCGCATCCTTTACGGTTTGCATTTTGTCCATGTCGGCATTCTCCAACATAATATCGAACTCGTCTTCCACATCGAGTACAATATCTACCAAATTGGCCGAATTGATATTGAGCTCACTGATAAAATTACTTTCCAAGCCAATGGCATCGACAGAAACATCTTCGGGCAAATACACCTTTATAATGTCTTTTAGCTTATTGTACTTTGTCTCTTCCTCCATAATTTTCAAGTCGATTCTATTTCTTTACGTTTCGTTTTAATCCGTATACCGTTTAAAAATAACACAAGCATTGACATCGCCAAAACCAAAACTGGCTTTTGCCAAAATTGAAGGCTTATAAGCCCTACTTTTTTGGGGGATGGCCCTCTGGTCTATAATCTTGGATATTTCAGGATGCACGTCTTCGCAATTCAGGTTTCCGAAAAGCACTTCCTTTTCAAACTGAAGCACGGCCGCCACACATTCGATACTGCCCGCGGCCGACAGACAATGTCCGAAATAGCCCTTGAAAGAATTGACATAAGGGAAATCCGTCCCCGAACGCCCTAATGCGGCACTCCAATTGGCGATTTCCAGGGCGTCCTTGCCCGTGGCCGTCAAATGTCCGTTGATCGCATCGATATCGGCGCTATCGATACCCGAATTGCCGATCGCCTGTAAGATGCAGCGTTGTACGGCTTCGCTATTGGGGGCGGTCATACTGCCATCTCCCCTTTGGCCACCGCTGTTTACCGCACCGCCCAGGATTTCGGCATAGATATGGGCACCGCGGGCCCGGGCACTTTCCAAGGATTCCAAGAGCAAGGCCCCTGCCCCACTGCCCGGTACGAATCCCGCTGCGGTGGCACTCATGGGCCTACTCGCCACTTCCGGACGGTCATTGTACTGCCGGGGAAGGATGCGCATGGAATCAAAACCGGCCCAGACATAGGGACCGCTATCACTGCAGCTTCCGACCAACATACGTTCGGCCTGCCCCTGCGCGATACGTTCATAGCCCATAAGAACGCCTTCGGTTCCCGTGGTACAGGCCGAGGAATTGGTGGTGACCTGATTCCCGCATCCCAAAATACCGCCCAAATAGGCGCTGACCCCACTGGCCATGGTCTGTATAACACTGGTACTGCCCAATCGGCGTACGTTCTTTGCATCGATTTGATGAATGGCTTCCCGAAACTTGGCCACGCCCAAGGTCCCCGACCCGAAAAGGACCCCACTGTCCCAATCCGGCGCTTCCTTTTCGGCTATCGCCAAGCCGGCATCTTTCCAGGCATCGCTTCCGGCGATTACCCCGTACATAATGCCCGTAGCATTCAGGCCCCGTAATTGTAAAGGCGTAAAGTATCGGGCGAGCAATTCCTCGGTAAGTTCCGGTTGGGCCGCGATCTGACAGCCGAATTCCAGCTCTTTTAACCCGGGCTGAAAGCGGATACCACTTTTTCCGACGGCCATGGCCTCGGCAAAATCCCCTAGGCCTATTCCGTTGGGTGCACATACGCCCATTCCCGTAATCACTACTCTTCTACGCATGGGTATGGGTTTTGAGCATTCCTGATATTTCACCTTTACAGACCAGCTTCCCTTCGGAATTATGCATTTTTACGCTACACTTCAGTTTATTGAACCGAAAATATAGTTTTTGGGAGCTTACGCTTACCTTTTCATTCGGAAAGACAGGAAGCAAAAATTCCATTTGGCTACTGCTGAGTCCGATTTCCACTCCCTTGGAAGCCTCCCCCAATAAAAAGATACCCAGGCACACCAAGCCGATCTGCGCACAGCATTCGGTCAAGATAACACCCGGGGTTACGGGAAGGTCCTTAAAGTGCCCCTTATAGAAATACGAATCCCCATAAAAGGTATAACTGCCCGTAGCTCCGTTTTCATCGACCGCGATCAGCTCGTCAACGAACAGAAAGGGTTCCGCATAGGGCAATTGGTCTATGATATGGCTATGATCCATTATTTGATGGTTCTATTATGTTTTGATCTTTACTATTTACGCTTCGCCCTAAACTACCTTAAACTCTCCCCGCCATCTACCTTGATGACGGTACCGGTAATCCATTGGGCCTCATCGGTACTTAAAAGATAGACCACCTTGGCGACGTCTTCCGGCAGGGTCAAACGCCCGTTCGGATTGCGCTTCACGGCATTTTCCTTCAACACCTCACTATGGGGAATCATACGAAAGGCCTTGGTATCGGTAGTACCGGCCTGTATGCAATTCGCTTTGATGCCTTTGGGGGCGTATTCCAAGGCGATGTTCCTTACCAAGGCCTCCAAGCTAGCCTTGGCCGCTGAAACGGCTGCATAACCCTCCCAGGCCCTGCTGCTACCTTCACTGGTAAAGGCCAAGATACGGGCGTCTTCGTCGAATAGGCCCGCACCGTACACCTCCTTGGTCCAATCGTAGAGGCTTAAGGCCATGGCGTTTAAGGTAATCTCGATATCCTGACGGTTCAAACCGGGACCTTCATCGGAAAGCATGGGTTTCAAGCTTCCCTTGGCAATACTGTGCACCATCACCTTAATCTTTCCGGAAGTGGACAATACCCGTTTCATTTCCTCGACCGTCTCCTTTCTTCTTTCCGCATTTGCAACGTCCACATTAAAACTCAAGAGTTTCACCCCCGTTGAAGTAATTTTTTGAAAATGGGAGTTAACTTCCTCTAAATCAATCTTCCTGTCCCTGTGTACGATACAGATAGAATAGCCATGGGCGGCCATTTTTTTTGCCGTGGCCAATCCCAATCCACTACTTCCCCCAAGAATAAGCACCCACTGTTCCATGATCAATTTTATTTCGTTTATGTTCGTGATTCCCTACCATTCCAACAAGACCCGCTGTGCCGAGAATCCCGGCCCAAAACTAAGGATAAGGCCTTGTTCTCCCGGCTTCAGTCCCTTGTCCATAAAGCGCTCCAATACGTAAAATACGGTCGCGCTGCTCATATTCCCGTATAGCCGCAGTACCTCTCGGGTATCGTCTATATTTTTTCCCATGGACCCAAAAAGGGCTTCCACCGTTTGAACGATTTTCTTTCCCCCGGGATGGAAAATCAGATGGTCTACGGCAGCTATGGAGGTGCCATGCTTTTCCAAAAAGGGGTGGACGATTTGAGGAAAATGCTCCGCTATGGTTTCCGGCACCGCAATATCGAGGATCATTTTGAGTCCGTGATTCGTCAGGTCGAAGCCCATGAGATGGGTAGCATCCTTAAAATGGTACATTTCGCCCCCTTTGATCTTTGGCCCCTCGGCCTCGGCCTCGGAAGACAAGAGCACACAAGAGGCCCCGTCGCCAAAGATGGCCGCACTTACCATATTGGCCATGGAAAAATCGTTCAACTGAAAGGTGGCGGTAGGACTCTCAACGGCAACGACCGCGGCCCGTTTTCCGGGAAGGGACTTCAAAAAGTTATAGGCATAGATCAGGCCCGATACCCCGGCGGCACAGCCCATTTCCGTTACCGGAAGCCGAACGACATCTTGCCGCAGGCCCAGGTCGTTGATCAAATAGGCGTCCAAGGAAGGGATCATAATACCCGTGCAGCTCACGGTGATGATATAATCCACACTATCGGCCTGCCAATCGCTGGCCTTTAAGGCCTTTTCCAGAACCTTCTTTCCCAGTTTTTTTACCTCACGTACGTAAATGGTGTTCTTATCCTCAAAGGAAGTGGCCGTAAAGACCTCCTCGGGTGCCATAATGCTGTAGCGTCGGTCTACGGCCGCCCCTTCAAAAATCTTTATCACCTTACGCCTAAAACGGTCTTCTTGTCCCGAAAGCCACAGGTTGACAAGGGGCAATATTTCTTCCGTAGGCTTGCTATAATCGGGCAATTGCTTGGCCGCTTTTACTATTCGAACTTCATTCATATATCTAAGTCGGTCATTAATGTTGGGCCAGCCATAGGTACCTAAAAGCCCATTTTTGTTCAATACTATGCCTCATTTGGGGCAATTTTTCGGCAAAGGCCTCCAGTTCCCCCTTGACAAACCCACTCTTAATCGAGGTGAGTCCGTCTTGCTTGGCAATATCCGTGCGTATAAAAATAGTACTAAAGAGTTTAAAAAGGTAATACGCCCAAACGCTACGCTGTAAATCGTTAATAATAAAACCGATTCGGCCCAGTTTGGAAAATTGATCCAAAAACCGGGGAATCTCTTCGTCCTTAAAATGGTGCATGGTGAGCGTACAAAGCAAAATATCGCAAGGCAATTCATCGGGTCGTAAGGCCAAAATATCTTGTTGTAAATATATGATTTCAGGAAAATCACGCGATTGTTCCCGAGCGAGGGCCAGGCTCTTCCCGTTCAAATCCACCCCCATACATGCTATGGAAATTTTTCGCTTTCGCGCCCATAAAACCACGGAACGAAGCATACTTCCGTTGCCGCAACCCATATCTAAAATCGTATATGATTCCTTTGGATGTTCCGATATTAAAGCTTCTACGGCTTTTATGGTCAAGTTATTCCCGTTCAGCAGGCGATTGGCCCGATCAATATCCAATAACACCGCATTAAGACGTGTTTCGTCTAGGGACAGATCGTCCATTAACTCGGTTTCCCTATTCCTTTTTAAAAAATCAGCCATCTAGTGTATCGGTTTCCCATGTGTAAATCGAATCATCCGTTTCAAGAGCCAGGGCCATTTTACAATATATGCAATCGCCCTTTCCGACAACGTAGGATGCAAGAGCAATCCCTGCAACTGCCTACCGGCCCACAATCTTTTCCTAAAGGTACGGTTCCAGGTCGTTCTATAGGCCCGCTCCAAAGCTTTACGACTCAAGCCTTGCCTTAAAAAGGCATCGATGAGCTCCGAAGCTATTTTGGCGCTATGAACGGCCATCGCCATGCCGTTACCACAAAGAGGATGGATCAAGCCCGCCGTATCGCCACACATCAAAATATGGTTTTCTACGGGTTGCTTCGGATGGAAGGAAATCTGGGCAATGGTCAAAGGCTGCTCGAACAAGGGAAGGGCATCGGCGAGAAAATCGCGTAAAAACGGATTGCCACTTACCACATTGGCATTGAACTGCCCAATATCCTTTTCCTTCCGAAAACTATCATAAGACGTGAGGTAGCAAAAATTCACCGCTCCCGACTCCGTCTTTGATACCCCCCCATAACCCCCCTTAAAATTATGGAGCCCCACTTGGTTCCCCGGAAAGCCTTCAACTTGATAATGTGCCTTGACGGCCAGCCAAGAGGATTTTTGCCGAATGAACTTTCGGTCCAGCTGCTTATCCAATACGTTCCGCTTGCCGTAGGCCCCTATCACAATATTTGAAGTATAACTTGAACCTTTTTCCGTAACTAACTTAAATATAGATTTTTCAAACTCAATAGAAACCACGGCCTCAAAAGCAAAAAACACACCACAGGCCACCGCCCTTTGGTAGAGCAAATGATCCAGGGCATAGCGACTAATACCGGTGCCGCCCAGGGGCAAGCGGACCTCTAACACCGCCCCATTGGCGGTGGAAAACTTCAGTTGATCAATAGCGACCGCACCAAAATCGTTGAGATCCACTCCTAGGCGCCTGAGGTAGGGAAGCACTTCATTGGAGACATATTCGCCACACACCTTGTGATGGGGATAGGGCTTCTTTTCAAAGACAGCCACCTGATGACCCGCCTTTGCCAAATGAATGGCGGCCGTTAATCCGGCCAGACCTCCCCCAACAATGATGACGTCAAAATGCTTCACTAATGGAAGATAGTCATTTTAAACAAAAAAAATACCGACAGGAGCTGCCGGTATTTTTTCTATAAATGGAATGGGTTAAAAGAGAGTCTGTTACCCTTTTACCTTTTGTTTTGCTTCTTGCTTCAGCGCCTCACTGGCCACGATAGCCAATTCTACCCTTCGGTTTTTGGCCTTTCCCTCCTTGGTATCGTTATCCGCTACCGGTTGGGTCTCACCATACCATTTGGTTTCGAGGCGACTCCTATCGATACCTTGTGAAATCAAGTAATTGGTTACCGAGGTAGCCCTTTGTTTCGATAGGTTCATATTGTAATCTTCGGGTCCCGCACTATCGGTATGCCCTTCGATCAATACATTTGATTTAGGATATTCCTTCAAGATTTTGGCCATACTGTTCAAAGTCGTTCTTGAAGTACCTTGTACGGCAGATTTATTGGTTTCGAAATAAACCCCGGCATCTTCGTTAAAGGTTACGTTGATCCCTTCACCGACACGGCTTACTTCCGCCCCGGGAATCTCTTCCTCGATACGTTCCGCCTGACGGTCCATTCGATCACCGATATAACCGCCGGCAACCCCACCTATGGCAGCACCAAGAATTGCGCCCAATACGGTGTTGTTTCCGTCCCCGACGTTGTTTCCGATAATTCCACCGATGGCGGCACCACTACCGGCGCCTATTACGGCTCCCTTTTGCTTGTTATTGGCATTCTGTATAGTCTTACACCCTACGACCATAGTCATGGCCATGATAATGTACGCTGATTTTATTACGAGCTTTTTCATATTGCTGATCTTATTGTTTTACGAAATTATAGATAACCGAAACCGGACTCCCATCGACATTTACATCGGACTTCAACCTCATTTGCGAATCCGAGAGGGATAGGATCTCTAGACGATACCCCGTTCTCCCATATAAGTCCTTTTTCTTTTCATCGATAAACTTGAATTGCAACTTATCGTTGCCGTTTTCGTTTTCAAGCACCGACCACCTGATGTTTCGGGCACCTCCGGGACAGACACTGTTGCTTGTGGGTATGGTATAACTCCCCGTACTATTGTTTTCTAAAAAAGACCATTTACTGCCTTCAAAACAAAACCCGTTGGCATCGTTAAAAAGCATAGATTTAAAAGAGCCTCCATCACCTTCATAGCCAACATCCTCTAAAAGCCATGTACCATTAATGGTCTTACGTTGTTCACGCACTTCTTTTGATAGGGAACATGATGCCACTACCAGAGCCAGTGCGAGCATCAATACACTATTTTTGATCATAATTTTGATTTAAGGTTTGCCTATATACGTTTAAGACTATCGATTTGTTGCCTTAAAAGCGTTAAACAATTATTAATACTGCAAAAATAATGTTCCAAGGGCTTTCCTACAGCCGTAAAACCTAAGATTTTTATCTTGTATCAATACGCCAGAAGTTCTTGTAGCGCCTTTTCAAACCGGGATTTCGGCAAATAATTGTCCTCTAGGTTTTTAGCGAAGGGAATCGGCGTTTCCAAGCTCGCCACGCGCCTGATCGGCGCATCTAAACAGGTGAAGCGGTTTTCGGTGACCATGGCCGAAATATCACTGGCTATACCCCCGAACAGGCTGTCTTCTTGAAGAATGATAAGTTTTCCGGTTTTCTCTACCGAGGTGTATACCGATTCCATATCCAAGGGCGCCAAGGTTCTTAGATCGATCAGGTCGGCACTGATGTGGGCTTGCTTTTCCAGAGTGGCCAAGGCCCAATGCACACCCGCACCATAGGTAACGATGCTTACGTCCGTACCTTCCTTTAAGACACTCGCCTTTCCAAAGGGAAGCGTATAATAATCCGTCGGCACATTTTGGTATACACTGCGGTATAAGGCCTTGTGTTCGAAGAAGAGTACGGGATTGGGGTCGTTTACAGCGGTGGCCAGCAAGCCTTTTGCGTCATAGGGAAAGGCCGGATACGCCACTTTGAGTCCCGGAGTCTTGGTAAACCAGGCCTCGTTCGTCTGCGAATGGAAGGGTCCCGCCCCCACATCGCCCCCACAGGGCATACGAATGACCACGTCGGCCTTTTCGCCCCAGCGGTAATGCGATTTGGCCAAGTAGTTGACCACGGGATTAAAACCACTGCTTACAAAATCGGCAAACTGCATCTCGACCACGGCCTTCATGCCGTTAATGGAAAGTCCCATAGCCGTTGAAACAATCCCCGATTCACAAATGGGGGTATTCCGAACGCGTTCTTTCCCAAAAGCCTCCATAAACCCTTTGGTAATCTTAAAGACCCCTCCGTAATCGGCTACGTCTTGCCCCATAATGACCAGATTGGAGTGTTTTTCCATAGACTGTCGCAACCCGTTTGAAATGGCGTCTACCAAGCGAATCCGCTCAACGACCTTCCCCGGCTCGACGGCTTTCTCCCTAAAAGGCGCATAGACATCGGAAAGTTCCTGTGCTTCTTCCGATTCCACCTCGGTTTCCGCAAAGGCGAGTTTTAAATGGTCGTTGATTTGATTTTCGATTTCGGTACGTAGGTCTTCAATTTTTTCGGGGGTCAATACACCCTCATCCAAAAGAAAGGCTTCGTAATTTGAAATGGGATCCTTCTTTGCCCATTCCGCCATCAATTCCTCCGGCACGTATTTGGTACCACTGGCCTCCTCGTGTCCACGCATGCGAAAGGTCTTGAACTCGATCAATACGGGGCGCGGGTTTTCCCGAATATCTTCGGCGATGGCCTTTAGCTTGGTATACACCTCTATAATGTGGTTGCCATTAATCGTATACGATTCCATTCCGTAGCCCACACCCCTATCCACTAGGTTTTTGCAGTTGTATTGCTCACGGGTCGGGGTGGAAAGTCCGTATCCATTGTTCTCTATACAGAAGATTACGGGCAGGTCCCATACCGAGGCAATGTTCAGGGCCTCGTGAAAATCGCCCTCGCTCGTACCGCCCTCACCGGTAAAGACCGCGGTAACGGTTTTCTTTTGTTGCAGCTTAGCCGCTAAGGCTATTCCATCGGCCACGCCCAATTGCGGACCGAGATGGCTGATCATCCCTACAATCTTGTACGCTTGGGTCCCGAAGTGAAAACTCCGGTCACGCCCCTTGGTAAAGCCGCTCATTTTGCCCTGCCATTGCGCAAACAAGCGGTGCAAGGGAATATCGCGAGTGGTAAACACCCCGAGGTTTCTATGCATGGGCAACACATACTCGTCTCGGTTCAAGGCGTTCACCACCCCTACGGAAATGGCTTCTTGACCGATACCGCTGAACCATTTGGAAATCTTGCCCTGTCGTAACAGGACCAACATTTTCTCTTCGATCATTCGCGGCCGCAACAGGTCTTTGTACAGCTTAAACAAGGTCTCTTCAGTAAGTTGATGCTTGGCATAATGCATAATGGAGGGGATTTCTTTTTGGATTTCAGCAGCTAAATGTAGCAAAAATACCACATCTGGCGCTCGATTTGTTATATATAATAGTTGGCCATATTTTACTAACTTTGATAAAAATTATAAAGCAATCACATGAGTGCAATACCTAGCGTAGATTTAAGGGATTTTGTTTCGGATAGCAGCGAAAGAAAAGAGAAGTTCATAAAAGAAATAGGCGCCGCTTTCGAGAACATCGGCTTTGTGGCCCTTAGCGGTCATTTTCTATCGGAAGACCTGGTAAAGAACCTATATGACGAAATAAAGAAATTCTTCGACCTTCCGCAGGAGGTGAAGGACAAGTACGAAATAGAGGGTATCGGCGGGCAACGCGGATACACCTCCTTTGGCAAGGAACACGCCAAGGGACGCAAAGAGGGCGACCTTAAGGAGTTTTGGCACTTTGGCCAATACGTTGAAAACGACCCCAAGCTCGAAGCGGAATACCCCGACAATGTTGAGGTTGCCGAACTGCCCAAGTTCAATGAGGTAGGCAAGGAAACCTATAAGATGTTGGAAAAAACCGCCAAATACGTACTACGGGCCTTGGCCCTCCACCTCGGTCTGGAGGAAAACTACTTTGACGAATTTATCAAAAACGGGAATTCCATACTCCGCCCGATTCACTACCCTCCCATAACTTCCGAACCTAAAAATGCGGTACGTGCCGCCGCCCACGGCGACATCAACCTTATCACCTTATTAATGGGTGCCCAGGGAAGGGGACTCCAGGTGAAGAACCACAAGGGCGAGTGGGTAGATGCCATTGCACGGCCCGACCAGCTCATGATCAACGTAGGCGATATGCTATCGCGCCTCACGAACAACAAATTGAAGTCCACCATACACCAAGTGATCAACCCGCCAAAAGAACTTTGGGGCTCTTCACGCTATTCCATTCCTTTCTTTATGCACCCGATAAGCGGCATGCCCTTGAACTGTTTGGAAAACTGCATTGACGAATCGCACCCGAAACAATTTGAGGATATCACCGCCGGGGAGTTCCTGCACGAACGTTTGATCGAACTCGGACTTATAAAAGGTTAAGCATGGATTTACAGGACCAACTCAAGAACCTATTTCCGGACCACGAGCCCGAAACCCCGGAACCGACGGCTGCGGAAAAAAGCGACATCTGGCTTCAAGACGACCCGATCATCTGCAAATACGAAAAGCGAAAAGGGAAACCTATCACGATTCTAGAAGGCTATAACGGCGCCGAAAGCGATTTTAAGAAATTGGCAAAAGAGCTTAAGACCAAACTCAGCGTTGGGGGCTCTTTTAAAAACGGACAAATCATAATTCAGGGCGATTATAGGGACCGTATTATGACTTTGTTGAAAGAAAAAGGTTTTTCGGTCAAACGCGTTGGCGGATAAACCCCGTAAACACGGGCCTTGCCATGGCATATATGACAAGTCCGTAATTGTGTTAATTATTTTTGCTTTTTTTTCAATAAATAGTACTTTTATTGACTAGAACCTAATTATACCTTAAATGAGTTCCCTTTTGCACATCACCAACGGAGATAGCTTTACGGAAAGACTTAAATCATTAAAACTTAAGGGGGACATCATCACATGGCGTGAGATGCTCTGCGAAGGAAAAACGCTGACCAATGTGGGAAGCGAACCTTTCTGGAAAGCCCGTTTTGAGTTTTTGAACAAGAACTATAAAGTTTCAAAATCTTGGTTTATAGAGAAAACCTTAAAGGAATATCGTTCCCTCTGTAATCACAAGCAACAAGATGAAATTGTTCTTTGGTTTGAGTATGACCTTTTTTGTCAGATCAATATGATCGCCGTACTAAGCTGGCTAAAGACCAACCGCAAGTATGCCCAGATTTCACTGGTCTGCAGCGGAAAGGAAGACAACTCCAACAAAATGTACACCCTCAACGAGCTGAACGACGAGCAGCTGTTGAAACTATACGAAAACAAAATAGAATTAAGTCAAGACGATATAGAGTATGCCGATTACGTATGGCAACTGTATTGTAGCGACAACCCCATCCGCCTTGAAAACCTTACCGATTACGGTGAGTTTCAGTTCAACTATCTTTCCGACGCCATACATTCGCACCTGCACCGTTTCCCAAGTATCAAAAACGGCCTGAACGAAATGGAAAACAGAATTTTACAACTGGCAGTGGAAAAGAAACCGAAATCAAAAGGCGCCTTTGTTACCGAAATCATGGAAAACCAAAAATTCCTAGGTTTCACCGATAACCAGTTCGATAGGGCCTTGGGGCGCTTAAAACCCTTGTTCACCAGCTTTAACCCGGTGCGATTATCGAAAAAAGGAAAGGAAATCCTCGAAAACAAGACCAGCTACTACTCGTGCATCCAAGATAACGACGTGTATTTAGGCGGGGCCCTCAAGTACAACTTTCTATACAATACCGAGGCCAATAGGATCTTAAAACTCTAACCGCATGCAATTAAGACCCTCTGAGCTTGTCTTAAATGCGGATAAAAGCATCTATCATTTAAATTTACGCCCCGAGGATATCGGACGCACCATCATTACCGTAGGTGACCCCGATCGCGTAGGGGCGGTTTCCAAATTTTTTGATACCGTAGAACTAAAAAAAGGCAAACGGGAATTCCACACCCATACCGGAACCCTGAACGGCAAACGCCTTTCGGTAGTCTCCACAGGTATAGGCACCGATAACATCGACATTGTCTTCAACGAACTCGATGCCCTTGTCAATATCGATTTCGACACCCGAAGTCCAAAAGAAGAGAAAACGGTATTGGATATCGTAAGAATCGGTACATCGGGATCTATCCGACCCGACATTCCCATAGATTCCTTTTTAATGAGCGAATACGCCATAGGTTTTGATGGCCTATTGCACTTTTACGATAGCGAACACATACAGGAAACCGATATATCAAAAGCCTTCGTCACACATGCCGATTGGTCGCCGAACAAATCAGTGCCCTATGTGGTAAAATACGATAAAAACCTTGGCGACCAGCTTATGTCAAATCGTATACGATTAGGCACTACCGTAACGAATATAGGCTTTTACGGACCACAAAGTCGTGTTTTAAGACTCCAACTGAGCGATCCGGAACTTCAGGCCAAACTCGACTCTTTCGAACACAAGGGCATACATATTACCAACCTTGAAATGGAGACTTCGGGCATTTACGGACTTTCCAAATTACTCGGACACCGTGCCGTTTCCATGAATTGCATTCTGGCCAATCGGGCAACCGGCGCGTTTAGCACGGAGCCTACCAAGTCCGTTGAAAACCTGATCCAGTACACCTTGGAAAAATTGACCACCGGTTAATTGGACATCCAGTTCGACTTTTCCCATATCCCAAAAAGACCACGCTGTAACATCCATTCGTTTTATCGTATTGCCAAGGCGTACTTTTTTTTAATTTTACCGCTACAAGCAGAATTATAGCAATTATGAAGAAAGTGAGAATCATAGGCGTTCCCGAACATTTCAACCTTCCCTGGCATATGGCCATGGAAGAAGGGGCTTTTGAAGAAAGAGGTATAGACCTTGAATGGACCGATGTGCCCGAAGGAACGGGTAAAATGTGCCAAATACTCCAAAACCAGGAAACCGAACTGGCCATTATCTTGACCGAAGGCCTTGTAAAAAGTATTACCGAAGGGAATCCCACTAAAATTGTTCAAGAATACATTTCCTCCCCCCTACAATGGGGCATTCACGTAGGCGCCAAAAGTCCATATAAGTCCATAGCCGACCTCAAGGACACCAAGGCCGCCATTAGCCGACTGGGTAGCGGAAGTCACTTAATGGCCTTTGTAAATGCCAAAAACGAAGGATGGGCGACCGACTCCCTCTCCTTTGAAATCATAAACAACCTTGACGGGGCCGTTACCGCCCTGACAGAAGGCCGGGCGGACTATTTTATGTGGGAACACTTTACGACCAAACCTATAGTAGACCAAGGGCTTTTTAGACGCCTGGGCGACTGCCCTACCCCATGGCCCTGTTTCGTGGTAGCCGCTACACAGAAATTTATAGACGAAGAGGCAGCTACCCTAAACCATATTTTGGAGGTTATCAACAACTACACTTTGGAGTTCAAGGAGATACCGAGTATCGACCGCACCCTGACCAATAGGTACGGCCAACAACTTGAAGATATTAAGGAATGGTTAAAAATAACCCGCTGGGGACAGACTCAAATAAACCCACAAACCATTGAAAAGGTGATAGATACCCTATTTGACCTAAAGTTAATCGACAAAAAGTTGAAACCGGACGAAATTTTACAAACTTTTAGCAATTGACCCCTTGATTTGAATTGGACTGTATTTTAATTTTATACTAGATTAAACCAAAGTTCAATTTATTCTTATTCAAAATGAAAACCAAACCAGCAAGAACATCACAGTTTTTAGTTGTGCTTGTATTTTTCTGTGGTATTCTTTTTGCACAAGCACAAACCTTTTACGCGCTTCAAATCGACCGTAACATTCGCGAAAAAGCCAAGGACATTACGGCCGAATATCAACCAAGCCTTGTTATGGGCGCCGAACAGGCATTGGATTTCCAAAGTACGGTAGCCAAATACCTAGTGAAGCGAAAGTCCATTGAAGACAACGCCAACATGTCAGAAGGGGAAAAACGCCATCACCTAAAAACCATATCGAAGCACGAAAGCTTTGAAATGGCAGACGTACTCTACCCCTATCAATATCAGGAATATTTACGCGTAAAGCCGGAGATACAGCCCCTCCCGCCAAAAAGCATAGGATTTGAAGACGCCATTGCCGATAACCAAACTACCAATTAATAGGCTTTAGCCCTTTCTTTTCAAGAATTTCATTGGTCTGGCTAAAATGTCGGTTTCCGAACCAATAGCCACGATTGGCACTTAAGGGCGATGGATGTCCCGAAGTCAAGATATGGTGTTTGTTCTTATCGATCAATCCCGCTTTTTTCTTTGCGAACCCTCCCCAAAGTAGAAAAACAAGGTCTTCTTTTTCTTTGGATAGCGTTCTGATGACCGCATCGGTAAACCTTTCCCATCCTTTTTTCTGATGGCTTCCCGCCTCATGGGCCCGTACGGTAAGCGTCGCATTCAAAAGAAGCACCCCTTGATCGGCCCAACGTTCAAGGTTTCCACTTTGGGGATAGGGTTTCCCTAAATCGGTTTCGATTTCCTTAAAAATATTGATCAAGGATGGCGGATGGGGCACCCCGTCCTTTACCGAAAAACAAAGGCCGTTCGCCTGGCCGGGGCCATGGTAGGGGTCTTGACCGATAATGACCACCTTGGTCGCATCAAAAGGACTATGATCAAAGGCGGCAAAGATGTCCTTTCCCTTGGGATAACAGGCATGTCGCGTATATTCTTCCTTAACGAAGGCCGTCAACTCTTTAAAATAAGCTTGCTCAAATTCTTCGGAAAGCGGTCCTAACCAGCTTTTATGTATTTGTACTGTCATTTATTATTATCATTTTTGTATTACGGTGATGACAGCCGAAAACCGGACCAAGCCTCGAAATCTTTTATCATCGGCTTCAAAAATACTTAAAAAATACAGTGCGCCCTCCCAAGAAGCGTTCCTTTAAATACCGAGAACAATGAAAAAATATCTTTTGACCCTATCAACCCTAAGCCTGCTGTTCAGCTGTATCGAGGAAAAGGAAATAAGCTCGATAGACCCCGTTAACTGGTCTAAACGAAAGGTCGACATCTCAATGAAGGATTCTTTGGAGTTTGGCAAAACCTACCTTTCCATCTATTCCCAGATCTATAGCATCTCGGAACATAAAACCCACAACCTGACCGCGATGGCCAGTTTGCGAAACACCAGCGACAAGGACACGGTCTACCTGACAAAGGCTGAGTATTTTGATACCCACGGAAAGGCCGTACGCACGTATTTCGACCACCCCATTTACCTTGCCCCTATGGAAACCACCGAAATCATCATTGACGAAGTCGATATCGAAGGCGGGACCGGCTCTAATTTCCTCATTGAATGGAAAATACCCAAGGGCTGCCCCGAACCCTTGTTCGAAGGTATAATGAATTCGACCATGTCACAACAAGGGCTATCGTTCACCACACAGGGAAGACGGATTGAATAAAACCCCCTTTATCGCCCAAGCCCAAGGATTTCACATCTCGTCGCCAATGCCTACCTTTGCCGTCGCAATAAATTAAGAATGGCAAATATTCACGCTAAAACCGTACAAGACCTAGAATTTCCGACTGTTTTAAAGCAGGTTTCGGCCCGCTGCTCTACGGAATTGGGAAAAGAACGCGCATTGGAAATCGGCCCGATTGACGACAAGGCATCCATTGTAACCATTCTAGGGCAAACGGCGGAGTATCTATCCTCCTTTATCAGCGAAAACCGCATCCCGCCCCATGGTTTTGACGCCATAAACAAAGAGCTCCAACTCCTCCGTATCGAAAACACTACCCTCGAGGTGGGCAGCTTTAAAAAGATTGCCACCATTTGCACCACGGTAGCCACCCAGAAAAAATTCCTTAAAAAGTTCAAGGAGTACTACCCCTTGCTTTTTGAAGTTTCCGATAAAATTGAATTGAACACCGATATCCCCAAGCAAATCGACCTAGTGATCGACCGTTTCGGGGAAGTCAAGGACAGGGCATCGAACAAACTTTTCGATATCCGCCGCCAGATGAACCAGGTAAAGGGCAAGATCGGACAGAGCTTTGCCTCGGCCCTCAACACCTATCACGGCTCCGATTATCTCGACGACATCAGGGAATCGGTAGTCGAAAACCGAAGGGTCTTGGCCGTAAAGGCCATGTACCGTAGAAAGGTAAAAGGTACCGTAATGGGCACCTCCAAGACCGGAAGCATCGTATACATCGAACCCGAGGCCACCCTAAAGTACAGCCGCGAGCTCAACAACCTGGAATACGACGAAAAAGAGGAAATTCAACGCATCTTAAACGAATTGACAGACCAAATACGGCCCTTTGGCTGGTTATTGGCGGAGTACCAGGACTTTCTCGCCCACATGGACATCACGGCCGCCAAGGCTTCTTACGCCACGGATACCAACGCATTACTGCCCGAAATCAACAACGACAAAAGGCTGTATTTGCGGGATGCCTTCCACCCCTTGTTGTATTTGAGCAACAAATTACAGCATACGGAAACCTATCCACAGACCATTGAACTGCATCCCGAAAACCGGATTATCGTCATTAGCGGTCCCAATGCCGGGGGAAAAAGTATCACCCTAAAGACAATTGGATTGCTTCAAGTAATGCTTCAATCAGGACTCCTAATTCCCGTACACGAAAGGAGTTCCGTTTGTTTATTCAATACTATTTTGACGGATATTGGGGATAATCAATCCATAGAAAACCACCTCAGTACTTATAGCTACCGCCTAAAGAACATGAAAAACTTCCTGCGGATTTGCGACAAGGAAACCCTATTCCTTATCGATGAGTTCGGTACCGGAAGTGACCCTGAATTAGGCGGGGCCCTGGCCGAGGCCTTCTTGGAAGTTTTTTACGAAAGGGAAGCCTATGGGGTCATCACCACCCACTATGCCAACCTTAAAGCCCTGGCCGACGAACTGCCACATACCACCAATGCCAATATGGTATTCAATAGCAAAACCCTGGAGCCCACCTTTCAATTGGTCTTGGGGGAAGCAGGTAGCTCCTTTACTTTTGAGGTCGCACAGAAGAACGGCATCCCCTACAGCCTCATAAACAAGGCAAAGAAGAAGATAGAGCGCGGTAAGGTCCGTTTTGATGCCACCATAGCCAAGCTACAAAAAGAACGCAGCAAAATGGCTAAAACAGGCTCTAGACTGCAAGAGGAAGAATCGAAGGCCAGGGAAGAAGCCGCCCGACTCGAAAAGTTGAACGCCAAGATAAAGAGCAAATTGGAGAATTACCAAGAGCTCTACGACCACGACCAGCGCATGGTACAACTGGGCAACAAGGTCGACAAGGCCGCCGACCGCTACTTTATCGACAAAAAGAAACGCGTGCTGGTTTCCGAACTGCTACGCATAGTAGAAACGGAAAACAGCAAGCGCAAGAAAAAGACCGCCACACAGGCCAAGGCCGAACGCGCCAAGAAGGCCAAAGTAGTACAGGAAGTACAAAAAGAGGTCAAGGTCATTCGCGAGAAAAAGATCGTCGAAAAGAAAAAGGCGATCATCAAGGAGAAGAACAAGCCGCGCCCCGTTTTTACAATAGGCGACCGGGTACGCATGCAAGACGGGAAATCCGTTGGTACCATAGACAGCCTCGAAAAGAACAAGGCCATTGTAAACTACGGTATATTCACGACAAACGTAAGCGTTGACCAACTGGAATTGGTCGAACGAACGAAGAAGTGATGCCAGTACCTTCCTAAAAAAAACTTACACCCAAGGACCCATGCTTGACAACTTCTTAAATCTCTTGTAAATTTAGGTCTTGACCAAATAGCACATTACCTTTACAACGTGGAAAATTCAAAACAAATCATTCTTTTTGACGGCGTTTGCAACCTGTGCAACGGCGCCGTTCAATTTGTCATAAAGAGGGACACCTTGGATGTATTCCGCTATGCCCCGCTACAAAGCGAACTTGGAAAGAAATTGATTGCGGAACGAAATATCGACTCCGACAGCATAGATTCCATTATTCTAATCGACCCAGGTGTCGCCTACTACATCAAATCCGATGCCGCCCTGGAAATCGGGAAACAATTGAGGGGATACAAAACCCTTTCGTCCATCTTACTATGGATTCCAAGGAGCTTACGTGATATCGTATACGATTTTATCGCGCGGAACCGCTACAAATGGTACGGCAAAAAAGAGCATTGCATGGTGCCTACCCCCGAATTAAGGGCCAAGTTCTTAGAGTAATACACCTCCTTTAAAAAAGATGGTCCGCAAGAAAGGCTTAGGGAATTATTTCACCTCGTCGTAATGATCGTCCCAATTCTGAACTTTGGGCTTTCCGAGCTTTCCGACCGATTTGGCGACCATCATGGCCACACAGGCGTCACCGGTAACGTTTACTACCGTACGCAACATATCCAAAGGTCGGTCTACGGCAAAAATCAAGGCTAGACCAATCGCCAGTTTATCCTCGGGAAAACCGATGGCCTCTAAAACAATGACCAACATAACCATACCCGCTCCGGGTACGGCGGCCGAGCCGATAGAAGCCAACAGGGCCGTAAGCACAATGGTCAACTGGGCGGAAAACGGCAGATCAAAACTCAGGGCCTGGGCAATGAATACAGCGGCCACCCCTTGGTAAAGGCTCGTTCCGTCCATATTAATCGTAGCCCCAACGGGCAGCACAAAACTCGATACTTCCTTATCCACCCCAATATGCTCCTCTACCCTTTCCATAGTAACCGGCAAGGTTGCAGCACTGGAACTGGTCGAAAAGGCCAAAAGCTGGGCGGGACTCATTTCTTTCAAGAAAGTCCAAGGATTATAACGGGTAAATGTAGCCACGACAACGCTGTAGAACACGATCATCAAAACCAAGCCCAAGGTGACGACCCCGGCATACTTCAATAGTGCAAACAGCAAATTGGAATCGCCAGAGGAAACCACTACGTTGGCCAATAAGGCAAAAACGGCAACAGGTGCGGTAAGCATGATCAAATCGACCATTTTCAGTACCACATCGTTCATGGCATCGAAGAAGTTCTTTAAGGGCCGGGCCTTTTCTTCCCCTATAAGAAGCATAGAGATACCCATAAATATCGTAAAGAAGATGACCTGAAGCATTAAGCTATTATCTCCCAAGGCCTTAAAGGCGTTATCGGGCACCATATCTTCCAAAAACTGAAGCGGACCACTATCCTTTTGCTTAGAGGCCTCCTCCAGCTTCGAGGTAACCCCGCTGTCGTTCGAATAGGTTTCCGTGAGCTGGGTAATGGTATCTTCCGATATCCCGATACCCGGCTTTAAAAGATTGACCAAAATGAGTCCGATGGAAATAGCGACCACCGTAGTACCGATATAAATGGCAATGGTGCGCAAACCGATATTTCGGAATTTAGATATATCCTTTAGGTCGGATATCCCTTTTATGAGCGAAGCCAAAATCAGTGGAATTGCAATAAGCTTCAAGAGTTTTACAAAAATGGTTCCGAGAGGATTTATCCAATCTAATACAAAATCCTTCCCCCAATCCACATTAGTCATTCCAAAGCCAAAGAGAATACCCAATATCATTCCTATCAGGATCCTCCAATGTAATTCCAATTTTCGCATGCATCAAAGTTTAAGCAAGTAATATACTGTTTTTGACCCGAAAGCTGAAAAGCAACCTACAAATCGCCTCCGGATTTAAAGAATTGCCAATAATCTCATTATGAATTTGCCTTAATGGTGCGATTTAGCAAGCTAAAATCCGCCATTACCAATGCGGCCATCGCCTCAACAATAGGCACGGCACGCGGCACCACACAGGGGTCGTGACGCCCCTTGCCCTTGGTCTGCACGAAATTGCCGTCCTTATCTATGGTCTGATACGGCTGAATAACGGTCGCTACGGGCTTAAAGGCCACGTTGAAGTAAATATCCATTCCGTTGCTGATACCCCCTTGTATGCCGCCGCTATGGTTGGTCTTTGTAGTGCCATCTTGATTGAACTGATCGTTATGTGCACTCCCTTTCATGGCTACCCCGGCAAACCCGCTACCATATTCAAAACCTTTTACGGCATTGATCGAAAGCATGGCCTTGCCCAATTCGGCATGTAGTTTATCGAAAGCGGGCTCACCCAGGCCTATAGGCACATTTTGGATTACACAGGTGATAATACCGCCTATGGTATCGCCTTCCTTTCTCACCTCTTTGATATATTCCTCCATCTTTGCCGCCATGTTCGGGTCGGGACAACGAACGGGATTCGATTCGATCAGCGAAAAGTCGAGTTCTTGGTACGGGGTTTCCATTTTCATAGCACCTACCTGCGATACATAGGCGTTGATTTTCATGTCGGACAAAAACTGCTTGGCTATGGCTCCCGCCACTACCCTACTTGCCGTTTCCCGGGCCGAACTGCGCCCCCCGCCGCGGTAGTCCCTAAAACCATATTTCTTGTCGTAGACGTAATCGGCATGGGAAGGACGATAAGAATCCTTGATATGGGAATAATCATGTGATTTCTGGTTGGTATTGTGAATGGCAAAACCAATGGGGGTACCCGTAGTCTTTCCCTCAAAGATCCCCGAATAGAATTCAACGGTATCAGGCTCCTTTCTCTGGGTCACAATGGCCGATTGCCCCGGTTTTCTTCGGTCCAACTCTTTTTGAATGGCTTCAAAATCGATTTCTATTCCCGACGGACATCCATCTAAAACACCTCCTATGGCCGCGCCATGGGATTCTCCAAAAGTTGCGACCTTAAATATGTTACCGAAAGTGTTTCCTGCCATTCCTGAAAATTAAGAGTTATTAAATCGTAAAAAACATTCCTAAAAATAAAGCTTTCATGTATCCGTATGGATGTTTAAGCTATTTTCTCCTTGTTTTTCTTGCCGACCAAAGGTAAATCTTAAATTACTGTCCACCAAAATTCAGTTTTCCCTATTTACCCCTATCCCAAACAAAGCTTACTTAATGTTTATTTAATGGTTTCAAAATATATTATTATCATCTATTTGACATTCCCTTTACATCCATGGGTTTTATTTGTATAAAGTCCTCACAACAAACAAATTGATCATCAAATCGATTGCCATGACTTCAAAGGTAAAGGACTTTTTTTCTACATCAAACCACCAGAGCACATGAAAAAACGAAAATTAGATATCGTAGTAATTTCCGATGTTCACTTGGGCACACAAGCGTGCCATGCCGATGAGCTATTGACCTATTTGAGCAGCGTACAGCCCAAAATGTTGGTACTCAACGGGGATATTCTTGAGGTTCAACGCCACAAAGAAACCTTCTTCCCCCCTATCCATTCCAAAGTACTGCGTAAGATCATCACCCTCTCCATGAAGGGCACGGAGGTGTATTACATTACGGGCAACCACGATGATACGATGCGTCGTTTTTCGGGCGTGGCCCTGGGCAACCTAAAAATTGTAGACAAATTGGTGCTGAACCTGAACGGTAAAAAGACATGGTTCTTTCACGGTGATATTTTTGATATTTCGATAAAAAACACCAAATGGCTCACCAAATTGGGCGGATACGGATACGTCTTGCTCTTTGCCGCCAATAAAACCTTCAATTGGTCGCTAAAAAAGATAGGGAGGGAAAAATATTCCCTATCAAAAAAAATCAGGGACAACACCCATAAAAGCCTTCAGTATACCGCCAACTTTGAACGCTCGGTAGCGGAGGTCGCCATTGAAAACGACTATGATTATGTGGTATGCGGACACATACACCAGCCTAAAAAAATCGTATACGAAACCAAGAAAGGAGCCTGTACTTACCTCAATTCGGGCGATTGGGTCGAAAATTTGACCGCCTTGGAGTACTCCTTAAAACGCTGGAAGGTCTACCGGTACAATCACGATAAACTTTCCCCGTTTTTTATGGATGAAGAACTGAAAAACATGAACATTCAAGACCTGATCGACTCCATTGCCGATAAGGCCGAGCAACGCGAAAGGGAAGGCGAACCTCCCCTATCCTAGGTTCCCTATGCCAAAGCGTTCTTCAATATGGTTACCGGGTGCTGGGCCTCACGTTTGGTACCGTCGTAGATCTGATGCCGACAACTCGTACCGTTAGCGGATATGATCGTATCTTCGGGTGATTTTCTTACGGAAGGAAAAAGCTTGAGCTCGCCCACCTTCATACTTACCTCGTAGTGCTCCTTTTCATAACCGAAGGAGCCGGCCATACCACAACAGCCTGAACTGATAATGGAAACCTTATAGTTCTCGGGAAGATTAAGCACATCAAAAGTCACTTTTTGGTTACTCAAGGCCTTTTGATGGCAATGTGAGTGAATCTTAACGGTCTTGGCCTCTTTGGTGAACAGTTCGGAGGAAAGTTCCTTGTTCTCTATTTCCTTTGCCAAAAACTCCTCTACCAAATAAGTATTGCTCGCTATGGCATTGGTTACCGCAGGGTCTTGCGAGAAACGCTTGTACTCATCGCGAAAGGTCAAAATGGCAGAAGGCTCCAAACCGACAACGGGAAGTCCCGCATCGGCAAATGCCTTCAGCTTGGGGATATTCGCCAACGCCAATTTTTTGGCCTGTTTTAAAAAGCCCTTTGACAAGTAGGTACGTCCACTTTCCCCATAGAACAATTGAACGTCATAGCCCAATGTCACCAACAAAACGATGGCATCTTTTCCAAGCTCAACATCGAGGTATTGACTGAACTCATCAATATATAAAACTATTTTTTTCTTACTTACAGTATACTGTCCTTTAATCGATTGCAGGTAGTCATCGAAATTAAAGCTATAAACCTTGGGCAGGTTTCGTTCGGGAGCGACCCCCGAAGATTTCTTTAATAGCCCCCCTAAAAATTTCGATTCGTAAACGGCATTGGTCAAGCCCGGCACCTTACTTCCCAATTTGTTCAACCGGGTATTATAGGCAAACAATTTGCTCCTCAAGGGGTAGCCGTTCGCTTCTTGGTACTGATACAAAAACTCGGCCTTTAAGGTTGCCACATCCACATTACTCGGACATTCCGTAGCGCAGGCCTTACAGCTCAGGCAGAGGTCAAAAACCTCTTTGAGTTCCTTTTGGTCAAAGTTGTTTTTCTTCTCCCCGACCGTCAAATATTCACGAAGGGCATTGGCCCTTCCCCTTGTCGTATTCTTTTCGTCCCTTGTTGCGTGAAAGCTTGGACACATGGCCCCGGCCGCATTTTCGGTTTTCCTGCAGTCTCCGCCCCCGTTACATTTTTCGGTAGCTTTAAGGATACCTTCCGAATCGGAAAAATCCAATAAGGTCTTGATTTCAGGTTCCTTGCGGTCCACTTCATAGCGAAGGGACTCATCCATGGGGTAGGCATCGACAATTTTGCCGGGATTAAAAATGCCCTCAGGATCAAAAAAGGATTTTATCCGTCTCAGCAACTGATAGTTTTCCTCCCCGACCATGATCGGTATAAATTCGGCACGTACGATTCCGTCCCCGTGTTCCCCACTAAAGGAGCCTTTGTATTTTTTGGTCAATCGGGCCACATCGGTGGTGATTCCCCTGAACATGGCCACATCATCTGATTTTTTCAGGTTCAAGATCGGCCGCAAGTGCAATTCCCCCGCTCCGGCATGGGCGTAGTAAACGGCCGATTGTTTATAGCCGTCCATGATTTTCGTAAACTCCGAGATAAAGGGCTTTAGGTCATCTAGGGCTACCGCAGTATCCTCGATACAAGCGACCGCCTTACGGTCACCGACCATGTTTCCTAAAAGTCCTAGTCCCGCTTTCCGCAGTGCTACGGCCTTGTTTACATCGGCCCCATAGAGTACGGGACTGGCATAACTCAAGCCTGAGACCTCGATAGTAGCGTGCAGTTCTTTCAACTGTCGCTCCAAATCTTCTTCGGTATGCGCCTTTACTTCCAACATTAACAATGCCGCCGGATCGCCTTCCACAAAAAACCGGTTCTTCAGCTGCTCCCTGTTGTTCTTTGTACAGTCCAAGATCACCCTGTCCATCATTTCACACAGGTGCAGGTCGTGTTTCATAACGGGGACCACATCCGTTAAACAATCCTCCAAGGTCCTGTAATGGGTGACCACCATAGCCTGCAACTTGGGCGGTATCTCATCAAGGCTTAAGGTGATTTCCGTAGTAAAGGCCAAGGTGCCCTCACTACCGCTCAACAATTTACAGACATTTATTTTTTCCTCGGTATCGCCAAATACGTTGGTATTCAACAATTCATCTACCGCATAGCCCGTGTTCCTTCTGTGTATCTCAGGCTTAGGAAACTCTTCAAGAATACGTTCTTGCACCTCTTTGGGTGACAATTCCCTATAAATCTCCCTATAGATGGTCCCCTCCATGGTATTCAGGCTCTTTTTCTCTTCGAATTCCGAGGCGGTAAGGGCCTTGAATTCCACTTCACTGCCATCAGACAATATGGTTTTTAAGGAAACCACCTTTTCGCGTGTAATACCGTACTTGATGGAGGTCGTACCCGAAGAGTTGTTTCCTACCATTCCCCCGATCATACATCGGTTGGCCGTAGAGGTATTGGGGCCAAAGAACAGGCCGTAAGGTTCCAGGAATTGGTTTAGCTCATCGCGAATGACGCCGGGCTGAACCGTAACCTGTTTGTTTTTCTCATCGACACTAACGATTTTTGTAAAGTGCTTGGAGGTATCGACAACGATTCCCTCCCCCACTACTTGCCCTGCCAAGGAGGTACCTGCGGTTCTAGGAATTAGGCCTATTTTATGCTTGTTGGCAAACCGGACCAAGGTTTTTAGGTCTTCTACGGTTTCCGGGAAAGTAACGGCCGTAGGAATTTTTCTATAGACCGAAGCATCGGTGGCATATAGGGTTTTTGTTAAACTATCCGATAAAACACGACCTTGTAGCGAGTCAGCTAATTCTTGAAGTAAATTTTTATTCAACGGTAGACAATTTAGAACGCTAAATTAAGTTTTTATGCTTGAAAGACGAACGTAAAACGCCTTTTTAGAACCAAAAATCACAAGAATATGAAAAATTGGAAATTTTTATTTTTTATTTGCTTTTGCTCTATGGCACTTTCCCTACAGGCCCAAGAAATATCCGACAACGCATTAGGTTTAAGGCTTGGCGATAGCGATGGTTTCGGGGCGGAAATCTCCTATCAAAGATTAATAGGCCGGTATACCCGTGCCGAATTTGACCTGGGTTATCGCGATAGCCGCGAGTTCGATGCGATCAAACTTACCGGAGTCTATCAATGGCTCTACAATATCGACAGGGGATTCAACTGGTTTTACGGTGCCGGTGCCGGATTGGGCAGTGTAGATTTCGCCCCCGTTCCCAACAGAAACAACCCGACCATTGCCGAAGATCCCGATGGGGGACTTTTCGTTTTCTTGGCCGGTGATGTCGGTGTCGAATACAATTTTGACCTTCCGATAGTAGTGTCTTTGGACTTTAGACCCGAAATCGGACTAATCGGATTTTCCAATTTTGACAATCGCTTTAACTTTGATATCGCACTAGGTATTCGATACCAGTTTTAGAAATCGTACCGCAAATACACCTAAGCTCTTGACACATACCGTCAAGGGCTTTTTTTTGTACCGATATATACCTACATTTGTTCAATCTTAAATAAAAGGAATGAAAAAAGTAGTATTGTCAGTTTGTATTTTAGTGGGTCTTTTCGCCTGTAACCAAAAACCGGAAGGCTATAGTTTTACAGGAAACCTTAGAGGTGAAGTCGAAAACGGCACCAAAGTGTTTCTTAAGGCCATGGGCGACAACGGTCAACCTGTTGATATAGATACCACCACCGTGGAAAACGGGAAATTTGTTTTTACCGGTCAGGCCGACACCCCAGAAATGCACTACGTGTTTGTAGACAAACTAATGGGCTATACTGCTGTGATCCTAGAAAACGGCGAGATTGAACTCAATGCACAGAAAGATAGCTTGGGCTTTGCCGATGTAAAGGGTACGGCACAAAACGATGTGTTCATGGATTATATGGACAAATCAAAAGAGATTACCGCCCGCGCCCAGTCGATCCAACAAGACATGCAAAAAGCGGACGAGGCTACGGCTTTGGCCCTAAGGGATGAAATGATGGAACTTCAGGAAGAGTACAAGAACTTTGAGATCACTTATATCAAAGAGCATCCGGACGCCCTTATAGCGGCCTTGCTTATTGACCGTGCCACCAGTGCAAGGGCGATTACGGCTGCGGAGGCACAGGAAATGTACGATGCACTTTCTCCCGAGATCAAAAAGACCAAGGTTGCGGCTACCATCGTAAAGAAATTGGAAGACCAAAAACAGGCCGAGGAAAATGAAAAGAGCACGGCCATTGGCGCAAAGGCCCCTGAGTTTTCGGCTCCTAACCCCGAAGGCAAAACAGTTGCCCTAAACGAGGTTCTTGGCAAAGTGACCCTTATCGACTTTTGGGCCGCATGGTGCAAACCTTGTAGGGCCGAAAACCCCAATGTTGTAAAAGTCTACGAAAAATACCATGACAAAGGACTCAACATTGTCGGTGTTTCATTGGACAAGACCGAAGATGCCTGGAAAAAGGCTATCGCCGATGACGGATTGGCTTGGCACCAAGTATCGAACCTAGCCTATTTCAACGATCCCATTGCCAAATTATACAATGTCGATGCCATTCCCGCTGCATTCCTTTTGGATGAAAACGGAGTAATCATCGCCAAGAACCTTAGAGGTCCGGCCTTGGAACAAAAAGTAGCGGAGCTTCTAAAGTAAAATTACCTATACCTATAAAAAAAGCCCCGACCAGTTAAGGTCGGGGCTTTTGTTTTACAAGCCATGGGTTAATTCCTTAGAACTTTCCCTGTAAGTCTTTAAACGTACCTTTTACTTTGGCGTTTTCAAGGAGCTTTACACTTCCGAAAATATTAGCAACGGAATCGTCACCTATGAATTCTACAGTGGCGCCCTCATTCAAGATCAGATCACCATAGATATACAGGTTGCCCTCTATCCTAAGTACGGCATCCTTGTTTACGACTATATTTTTTCTCTTATTGTTTCTTCCCACAACCAAGGTACCGTTCATCTCGAAGCGTCCATTGCTGTTCACATAACTGGTGCTGTTCACCGTCCACGTACCACAAAGCAGTAACGAACCGTCTACTTCAAGCTTATTGAAGCGCTTAGACCCGTTATATTCCTTTACATCGCCTTCACTCACATAGAGGTTGGCGCTACCGTAGTAAGGATCAAGATCCGAACAACGGTTTTCCAAACTTTGATCCGGTCGGTTTAGTTTTACGATTTGGAGTCCCGCTTTACCCGAAGCCGCAAAAATATAATCTCCTTTTGAGGCCACATAGTTGATCGACCCATCAAGGTCTACCACCCCCACTATATTGGTTTGCCCATCTACATCTTCGGAAAGACAGAGTCCCGCACCCCCATTGGCCATTAACAAAATATCTTCGTTCATCGCCACGGCATTGGTAACGATATTCTCGGTTTCGGTGCCTACAGGGTTTAAGAGGATGGGGATATACTCGATCAAGCTACCACTGTCCATATTATAGACCCCAGCGCCTTTGGCACCTTCCGATACGATTATTTTTTCCCCTGAAAAATCCAAGGTCCTTTTGCTACTCTGCCCAAAATCGGAATCGATAGCAATGATTTTACGTTCTACAAAATTTTCGTCCATGATGCTTACGCCTTGGCTCGCATCCAAAACGGCAATAACCCCGTTATCATAGGCTACCGAACGCAAGTCGGAAAATGAAACGTCGTTTTTGGTCGATAGATCGGTTTTTTTATAATAGGTCAACAGGCCATCTTTTCCACTTGTGACCAATATACCATTTGTGGTTACCTCTACATCATTGGCGGTAAATCCTTCTTGAAAGCCATAGATCAACTCCCTACTGACATCCAATATACCACCTGAAGCAGGTATTTTAACTATAAAGGAATTGGAAGTGGCCCTAACGGACTTTTCCGAATCTACCCCGCCCACAGCGTAAACATAGCCGTTATCGTACTCTACCGCATTGATATCGGCATTGCTATAATAGAGTCGCGAAGTAACTTTAGGATTGTTCGGATCGCTTACATCAATGATATCGATACCCCCCGCATAACCGTCCTCTACCGTATTATACGATACGTAGGCATAGTTACCGTCTACATCTATATGTGAGGCCGTAAGGTTGTCTCCGCCCGTATACGACGGCGGATCAACCCGGGCCACTAAAGTCAAGGGGTAATCGCCAGCCATCTCCTCAATGGTTTTGGAAGTCTTTCCGGTGGAACCGTCCGTTTTTTTAATTTCAAGAACACCGGCGTCGTCAAAGAGAATACTATTCTCTAAAACCGATGCCTCGGCTTCAATGGAAATATCATCTTCGGTATCTTTGAAGACCGTGGTTTCGTCACTACACGATAGTATAATTGTACTGGCCGCCAATGCGACGAGGGATAGCTTTTTCATCATAAGTAGGTTTAAGCCCTATTAGCTTTGGGTGTTAACCTAACGCCTAAAGACCGTTGAAGTGTATAAACGATTCGTTTTTTTTCGACAAATCGCACTCAATTACGATAAATACGGCATTTTAGCCCCTGTTCAAGAAGAATAACGTGAAAATTCAGGGAAGCAATAGACAAAGGTCGGGGCTAAATTTTGCCCATTTTTGCCATAATGAACAGTATGATGATCGGTATGGCCAACAAGCCCACCATAAGCGGCTCTTGTACCAATAGTTGAGGCATAAAAAGCAGGGTTCCGACATAGCCCCCTATAGCCCCTCCAAAATGGGCGGTATGCCCAATATTGCCCATACGGCTTTTCATACCATAGATGGAATACAACAAGTAGCCTATACCAAATACATAAGCGGGTACGGGAAGGGGGATGAACATAATGCCCAATTGCATATTGGGCTGCAGGAGAATGGCGGCATAGAGCACCCCTGTTACCGCACCACTGGCCCCTACGGCACTATAATAAGGTTCTTTTTTGTGAAAATACACAGCTAAAAGGCTTCCTGCCAATAAACTGAGAAAGTATATGGCCAAGAACTTTCCTGAACTGAACCAATTGACCACCACCGGTGCAAAAAAGTACAAGGTGAACATATTGAAAAAAAGGTGGGCCACGTCAACATGTAAAAAACCGGACGTCAGCATACGTTCTTTCTGACCGGCCTGTATCTGCCCAATCCCAAACTTATAGCGCTCAAAAAATACGGTATCGTTGAATCCTTTTAAGGAAACCAAAACGTTGGCAGCGATTACTACGATCGTAGCAATATCAAGGTTGTTCATACAGCACAGTTAATTTAGCTTCAAATATAGCTATATTTGTGGATTAAAAGGTTTCAATGCAACTGCTTGTTTTTATTTTGGCGTATCCCTTATTATGGCTCATTTCCATTTTGCCCTATCGCCTTTTTTACGGTTTTTCAGACTTTGTATTCTTCTTGGTCTACCATGTGGTAGGCTATCGGAAAGATGTGGTCAAGACCAATCTGGAACTGGCCTTTCCTAACAAAACGGAAGAAGAAATCTTAACCATAAGAAAAAAATTCTACCATCATATGTGCGATGCCTTCCTAGAGATGGTCAAGACCATGAACCTATCCAAAGCGGAAGTTGCCAAACGCTATGCCATTCAAAATATTGAGGTCATACAGGAAATAGAAAAGGAAAAGACCATTTTGGTGGTCTGCTCCCATTATGCCAACTGGGAGTGGAACGTAAGCATCAACAACCACGTAACATCACAGGGCTATGCGGTCTACCAAAAGATAAGCAACCCCTATTTTGACCGATGGGTCAAAAAGGTACGTGCCCGATGGAACACCATTCTCATTACCAAGGAAGAAACGGCCAAAGTGGTACTCAAAAACCACTTGAACAATAAGATCGGGATTTTCGGCATGGTAAGCGACCAATCGCCACAACGGAGCAGGGCGCAGTATTGGACGGAATTTATGGGAGTTAAGGTTCCCGTCATCAACGGGGCGGAAAGTTTTGCGCGGAAAATGGACTTGGCCGTGGTCTTCCTAAAGGTTTCCAAGGTAAAAAGAGGCTATTACTCCGCAGAATTCATCCCCATTACCACTTCCGGAAAATCGACCGAGAAAAACGAGATTACCGATACCTTCTTACGTTTGGCGGAACAGCAGATCCGCGAAAAACCCGAATACTACCTATGGACACATAGGCGTTGGAAGCACAGGAACAATGTTCCCGCAGAGGTTCAGTAGCCCCCTCCCTTCGACTACGCTCATGAAGTCCCCTGAAATTTGATACGATTTAGGGAAACGCATTTTCAATTTAAACAGAAAAACGCCCGGAATGAAAACGAGAAGGATCTCGATCATTCCGAGCGCTGTGTTTTTAATACCTCCCTTCGACCGCGCTTAGGGGCAGCTTATGTTATAAACCGGCTACCGCTTTAATCTCATCGATAATA
Organism: Zobellia sp. OII3; assembly: GCF_002211465.1. Classification (NCBI taxonomy): domain Bacteria; kingdom Pseudomonadati; phylum Bacteroidota; class Flavobacteriia; order Flavobacteriales; family Flavobacteriaceae; genus Zobellia; species Zobellia sp. OII3. Next base: position 613,633 of record NZ_MWRZ01000002.1, read on the forward strand.
CGGTCGGCCAAGGCATCGGCTTCCGATTGGCTTTTCGCTTCGGTGTATATTCTGATGATGGGTTCGGTGTTGGATTTTCTCAGGTGGACCCAATTTTCGGGAAAATCGATTTTCACCCCGTCAATGGTAGAAATTTCCTCATTCTTATACTTTTCGGCCATTGCCTTAAGAATGCCATCGACATCAAGACCCGGGGTCAACTGTATTTTCTTCTTGCTCATAAAATACGAAGGATAGCTTGCGCGAAGTTCCGCAACGCTTCCTCCCTTTTCGGCCATCAACATTAAGAACAAAGCGGTACCGACGAGCGAATCACGACCATAGTGGCTTTCAGGGTAAATGATACCCCCATTTCCCTCACCACCAATAATCGCCTTGTTCGCCTTCATTTTGGTCACTACGTTCACTTCGCCAACAGCTGAAGCTTCATACGTACCCCCATGCTTTTCGGTAATGTCGCGTAAGGCACGTGAAGAAGACAAGTTAGAAACGGTATTTCCTTTGGTCTTGCCCAAAACGTAATCGGCACAGGCCACCAAGGTGTATTCTTCCCCGAACATCTCCCCGGTATTGTCGATAAATGCCAAACGGTCTACATCGGGATCGACCACAATTCCAAAATCGGCCTTTTCTTCTACCACCAAGGCACAGATATCGCCCAAGTGCTCTTTTAAGGGCTCTGGGTTATGCGGAAAATGTCCTGTGGGGTCACAGTACAATTTCACCACTTCCACACCAAGCTCTTCGAGGAGTTTAGGGATGGCAATCCCTCCGGTAGAGTTTACACCATCGACCACCACCTTAAATTTGGCCTTACGGATGGTATCGGCATCTACCAAGGGTAGGTCCAATACTTCATCGATATGAATATCTATATATGAATCGTTTCGGGTAATGCTTCCCAAGTCATCGACTTCAGAAAAATCAAACTCTTCCTTTTCGGCGATATCTAAAATCTTAGCCCCTTGCGCCGCATCCAAAAACTCCCCTTTTTCATTCAAAAGTTTAAGGGCGTTCCATTGTTTCGGGTTGTGGCTGGCGGTCAAAATAATTCCCCCGTCCGCTTTTTCCAAGGGAACCGCTATTTCAACCGTAGGTGTGGTCGACAGATCCAAATCGATAACATCTATACCAAGACCTACCAATGTGGATACGACCAAGTTTTGGATCATTTCACCGGATAGGCGGGCATCTCTTCCGATAACCACTTTTAGTTTTTCCTTTTTAGAATATTCCTTTAACCAAATACCATATGCCGCGGCAAATTTAACCGCATCTATGGGGGTTAAGTTATCTCCTGGGCTACCTCCGATAGTGCCTCGTATACCTGAAATCGATTTTATTAATGTCATGTTTATGTAAAATAGTTTCTGCAAATATACAGGTCTAGGGCCAATACTATGTTTGCAATTTGTAAATTCGGACCTATGAATTTTCTAGCGCATATTTATCTTTCCTTCGATGACCCCGAAATTACCTTGGGAAATTTTATTGCGGACAGCATTAGGGGCAATAAATTCAAGCATCTACCCGAACGGGTTCAAAAAGGGATCATGTTGCACCGTGATATCGACACCTTTACCGATACGCACGAGATTCCCAAAATCAGCAGCAAGCGCCTACACAAGAACTACAGCCATTACAGCAGGGTAATCGTAGATATTTTTTACGACCACTACCTGGCCAAAAATTGGGATACCTATAGTGAAACCCCTTTGGATATTTATGTGGATAATTTTTATGACCTATTGGAAGAAAACTACAGCATTTTACCCGTAGGCGTACAACGTATGATGCCCTATATGATTTCCGACAACTGGATCTACAACTACTCCAAGATGGAGGGTATCGCCAAGGTCTTAAAGGGAATGAACCGTAGGACCAACAATATCTCTAAAATGAACTTTGCCATTTTAGACCTTGAGGAGCATTACGAAAAATTCGAAGAAGAGTTTACGGCCTTCTTTGACGAACTTTTGGTATTTTCAAAGCAAAAATTTATATCACTCTAATCGACATAGCGTATACGACCTACTTTAAAACCGTTTTTAAACCTTAGTAATCCGACCACTTATGAGACCCGTACGATTTGTTTTTCTTAAGACCCTTATCCTTCTCTTTTTCCTAAGTTGTAAAAGCGAACCTCTTAAACCTGCAAAACCTACCGGCGTCGTTGTCGAAAAGGCCATGGTAGTCTCTGCGCGCGAGGAAGCCTCGACCATTGGCGCAACCATTTTAAAGCAGGGCGGGAATGCCTTTGACGCCATGGTGGCCACGGAGCTGGCCTTGGTCGTTTCCTATCCGTTTGCCGGAAACATAGGCGGTGGCGGTTTTATGGTCTACCGCAAGGCGGACGGCTCCGTCGGGGCCTTGGATTATCGTGAAAAAGCGCCTTTATCGGCTACCAAAGACATGTATTTAGACTCCCTGGGAAACGTTATTCCGGGTATGAGTACCAAAGGGGCCACGGCAGTCGGGGTTCCCGGTACGGTAGCAGGAATTATCGAAGTACATAAAAAATTCGGCTCCATGCCCTTAGAGACCATTCTTGAACCGGTCATTGCCTTGGCCGACGAAGGGGTTATCATTACCAAAAAACAGGCCGAACGGTTTAAAAATTATAAGGATATCATCTTGGAAGTGAACGATAGCGTCACCACCTTTCCCATTGGTTGTGAAGCCGGGGACCTCGTAAAGTTCCCCGCCTTGGCCAACACGCTACGCCGTATTGCGAAAGAAGGGCGTGACGGGTTCTACAAAGGTAAAACTGGAAAAATACTAGCTTCATTCATTCAAGAAAAGGGAGGCTTCGTTACCGAAGAAGACCTCGCACAATACGAGGCCCAATGGCGTCAGCCCATCGTTTTCGACTACAAAGACCTGAACATCATATCTATGAGTCCGCCTAGTAGCGGTGGGGTTACCATGAACCAAATCTTAAAGATGATGGAACCTTACGATGTTGCCAAATTCGGACATAATTCAGAAAAGACCATACAGTTGTTTACCGAGGCCGCACGCCGTGCCTATGCCGACCGGAACTATTGGTTGGGCGACCCCGATTTTGTGAGCATCCCCTTAGACGAGCTTTTAAGCGATGCCTATTTAAAGGAACGTATGGAGGATTTTTCATTTGACAAGGCGACCAAGTCGGAAGACGTCCGTGAAGGAAACATACAAATGGCCGAAAGTATGGAAACCACCCACTACTCCATTGTCGATGCCGAAGGCAATGCCGTTTCGGTAACGACGACCTTAAACGGGGCCTACGGTTCAAAACTCTATTGTGACAAGCTCGGTTTTTTCCTGAACAACGAAATGGATGATTTTAGCGCCAAGGCCGGTGTTCCAAATATGTTCGGTCTGGTAGGTGCCGAGGCCAACAGCATCGCGCCCGGAAAACGTATGCTGAGCAGTATGACCCCGACCATTGTAGAAAGGGAAGGCCAACTTTGGATGGTAGTAGGGACGCCCGGAGGCTCTACCATAATCACCGCCGTGGCCCAGACCATTCTAAATGGCTATGAGTTCAATATGAGCATGCAAGACGCCGTAAGCGCGCCGCGTTTCCACCACCAGTGGTTGCCCGATATGGTGGTCTTTGAACCCAAGGGCTTTTCAGAAGAGCTCAAGGCCGGACTCAAATCAAAAGGATATAATATCAATGAAGACCGCACGCCCATTATTGGGAAGGTAGATGCCATTCGTGTATTGCCCGACGGCAGTCTCGAAGGAGGTGCCGACCCCCGTGGCGATGATACGGCCGTAGGCTTTTAATGTATTTGAAATGATAAGGAAACTGTTCAAAATTTTAGGAAAGGGCATACTATTCCTTGCCGCCCTCCTTCTTGTGGGTTTCGGCGTTCTGTATATGATATACGATGAAGCCTTGCCCCAAGGCGTTCCCGGAGAAAAGGCCGATGCCCTTGCGCTTAAAATGCTAAAGGCCATCAATAACGATGCCTATACCCAAACCCAATACCTGGAATGGACTTTTGCCAAGGGTTCGCATCGCTACAAATGGGACAAAGCCAATGGCGAAGTAGATGTGGAATGGGACAATTACCGTGTACTCCTACATTTAAACGCCCCGTTAAAAAGTAAGGTATTCGAAAAGGAGACCGAAGTGCTGGGCGAAGACCGAAAAAAGCGCATTGACCAGGCCATAGATTTTTTTAACAACGATTCTTTTTGGCTGGTCGCCCCCTTTAAAGTATTCGATGCCGGTACGGAACGCAGTGTAGTGAGCCTGGAAGACGGTTCGCAGGCTTTATTGATCACCTATTCCACGGGGGGCAGTACCCCTGGAGATTCCTACCTCTGGCACATAGGGCCCAACGGGTTGCCGGAAAGCTTCCAAATGTGGGTCAGTATCATCCCCATTGGGGGACTCAAAGCGACTTGGGACGATTGGCAAATCATGGAAAGTGGCGCCTTCTTGCCCACCTCCAACAAACTAGGGCCGATAACCTTGGATATGGGGGAAGTTAGAGGGTATGATTAAGCGCAAAAAAATCTGTTTTAAACCCTCTATGCATCTTCCAACATTGTAGTGATCCAATCCCATGTCAAAATGTGCGTTTGAGCTTCGGCTAAACCTTCTACTCTAGCGTGACCAGAATAAGGTTTATTTACTCCAAAACGAATCGCTTCAAAATCTTCTTGCACTAAGCTGTTCGCAGCGTACCGAAAACCGATTTCCACCATGTACTTTATCTTCAAGTTATGATGGGGTTCCGATGAAGAGAGCACAAGGCGAAAGAAAATAACGCTGATAATCTGGCGTTACATACATAGTTGTGGAGTTTACACTGTAAAAATACTTTGTTCCCTTTAAAAAAATGAAATGAGAGAGTTTGAAATAGATAATTTCCCTAGTATAGGCGGTGTTATATGTTCAAAAATGATAGTTGAAGAGCATTACAAACCTTTGTTCATTTTCAGAGAAAAACCATTTAATGAAAATGATAGTGGTTGGCGTCTATTTTCTGGGTTTGAAAGTGATGAATACTCTGACAATTCCGATAACTTCGGTATTTATGACCCAAAAACTATTTTGAAAATCGACAATTCAATTTCAACGCTACTGCTATATAAGGGAATCGGAACCGTATGGGAAAGAGAACCTGATAACGAATGGAAGGAAGTCTTCGATTATCCATTACAAGATGATTTCACAGTTGAAAACCAATTAACCGACAATTGGAAACTGTCAATTAACAATCTCTTTATTAAGAACAAAGATCAAGATGGTGTGATGTTTACCACTAACGACAAAACATTACGTTTAGATATTTGGACTTATATTGGAAAAACCAAAGAAGAAATCGTAATGGAAAAGAAAGAGGCAATAAGCGAAAGAAATGCTGATAATGAGATCATAAAGAAATATCAGTTCGACCAAGGAAATCAAATTAAAATTGGCTATCACATAAAAGAATATAGCCAACAAAAGGATATAGAGTATAATTTAATTTGCGGCTTTTGTATTGTTGATTTCGAAGTGTTAAATGCTTTCTTTTATTTTGACAATGAGAATGATGTGGAATGGGCTTTAAATACTTGGAAAATGATTGAGTACAACTAACTAGCACAGCATAAATAATCCTTTATACCTCCACAAGGGTTGAAACTTAGAATTACTACAACGCTCGTCTAATAATGCAACGCTTTTTACAAATAATTCCGTTCCAAAAAAATACAAGGATGAAAAACATTTTAATTATAACAATATTATTCACAGTTCATACAACCTACGCCCAAAATAACTTTTACGAATCTACATGTGATTGTATTAATTTAATCAAGGATAAATCCAATGAAAGTGAATTAGCTTATAAAACCAAAGATTGTTTAAAGCAATCGACTACCAATCATCCTGAAAAAGTCAAAAAGATTTTCCAAGACTACGTGAACGACCATCCTAAAACAAGTATTGAATTCACAGAAAACAATGTTTCTGTAATATTAACCGAAAAGCTAAGTGAAAAATGTCCTGAATTCGCAAGAATTGATTCTTTTTTTAGAACACGGCGAAATAATTCTGAAAATATTATAGTAACCGTGGCCGATGAGATTTGTGCTCAGGCGAGAAATGAGCCCGAATTATCAGGGCAAGTCGTTAACAGAATCAGAAAAAAAAGTTTCGAAAAATACTTAGTCAGTATTTATGCGCAGTATAATCTTAATGATAGTTTAGACTTTAAACGATTTGAAGATGATCTGAGATCGGAACTTGAGAAAAACTGTGATGTTCCCAATAAGTAAAAAATCAACGTTTCATAACCGCTTTTGTTTTTTGGGATAGCCGAGAACACGGCTAAACCTCTTTTTGAAGGACTATCCCATAAAGTGTGTAAGTTAAAAATAAGGGAGGGAAGTTACACTAAAGGTCTTTCCACCAGTTCGGATAGGTGCCAAGGGAATCGGCAACCATGATTTCTTGCCCTATTCTTGGTGCAATTACCTTTACGTTCAGTTCAATAGCCTTTTTCCGTACCCGTATAATAGGGTCTTTCCAATCATGGAGGGCCAATTTGAAACCGGCCCAATGTATGGGCATGATTTTTTTCGCCCTGACATCCAAGCCCGCCTGTGCGGTTTCTTCGGGCATCATATGTATATCGGGCCACATCTTATCGTATTGACCACATTCCATTAAGGCCAGGTCAAAAGGACCGTATTTCTCTCCTATCTCCTTGAAATGTGGGGCGTATCCGCTATCCCCGCTAAAATAAATGCTTTCAGAAACCGATTTCACCACCCACGAACCCCACAAGGTACTTTGGCCATTGTTCAATTTCCTACCGGAAAAATGTTGGGCAGGTGTACACACCAAGGTTATATCACCTAATTCTTTCTCTTGCCACCAGTCCAGTTCCGTTATCTTGTCGGAAGAAATCCCCCAAGCTTCCAAATGCACTCCTAAACCAAGCGGCACAAAATAATGCTCTACTTTATCCTTAATACCTAGAATAGTTTCGTAATCTAAATGGTCGTAATGGTCATGGGAAAAAATGACCGCATCAATTTGGGGCAGCTTTTCAATATCCAAGGGCATTTCCTTATTGAACCGTTCATCTCCCAACCAAGGGTGAGGCGCCGGAACCATACCGAACATGGGGTCTAAAAGAATATTTTTACCCTCCATTTGCAACAAAAACGATGAATGTCCGAACCATACCATTCTGGTTTGGCTTTTATAGGCCGCTACACGGGCTGAGTCCAATTTAAGGACTTCCAAGTCTTCTTTAGGCCTTCCATTTTTGACTTCGGTCGTAAAAAATTTATAGGCAAGATCCAAGGTTTCCCCAAAACTTAAATCTTTTGGAACAGCTTTGCTGTTATTGAATTTCCCGTCTTTGAACTGTGGCGAAACTTCATAATCCTGCCGGCGTTCCTTAGAGACATCACCACCAAGGCTTGGATAGAAATTGTTGAACAAGAGGTAGGCAACGATCAGTAGCCCGATCAGTATAACAAAGGCCCCTAGCACCTTCCTTAAAATTCGTTTTAGCATGCCTTTATTTAAATTGTGCCATTATTATTTTATCAAAGACCTTATCGCCGAACCATTTCCGAAGGGCCATGGCAGGTTTGGCCATATACCCTTTGGCGTATCGTGTTTTTGGCTTGGCCACCGTAGCCGCTTTGGCAATGGTCTTCGCCAATACCCCTGCCGGGGTCAAACCAGGCTTTGTATATAAGTTTTTCATCCCTTCCGCCACCTTATGGGCAAATGTAGAATAGGCACCGGTTGCTGAAGTTCTTATTAAGTTTTCGGCCGCAATGCTTCCCCAAGGGGTCTGTATGCCACCGGGTTCGACCACTACTACGTCTATCCCAAATTCCTTTACTTCCAAGCGTAGGCAATCGCTCCAAGCTTCAAGGGCGTGTTTGCTGGCAAAATACCAAGCCCCAAGGGGCATATATATTTTTCCGCCCATGGAAGAAATGTTTACTATTCTCCCCGATCTATGGGTCCTCATTTGAGGCAGGACCAATTGGGTAATACGTGCCAATCCGAACAGGTTTACTTCAAACTGTCTTTTGGCTTCCGCCATGGATACATCCTCGACGGCACCGTAGGAACCATACCCGGCATTGTTGATCAGTATATCTATTCTACCTTCCTTATCTAAAATCGTATTTACGCACGTTATAATGGAAGCCTCTTGGGTCAGGTCCAAGGAGACGACGGACATCCCTCCCTCCTTCAGGTCCTGCATTTCTTCCAAGCGTCTTGCCGCCCCGTACACGCTGTACCCTTGTTTATGTAAGATTTGCGCCGTAGACTTCCCCATTCCCGAAGACGCTCCTGTAATCAAGACCACTTTGCCCATTTCTTTGTTTTACGATTGATTATTGCGCAAAATTAAGCTAATGTGGGAGTCTGCTTGTATTTAATTGATGTAAGTTGAATATTTTTTACGGAAGTTTTGGCAGGGGCGACCACTGTTATGGCCCTTCGTTTTTTTCTATTGTAGATAAAACTTTAACCTTACGCGAAGCCCGTATTGCTTATAGGTTTTGGCAAATCGTTTTTATTTGTTTTTTAAGCTCCTATCAAGTTTCTTCTCGATAGGTTCCTCCATTCCTAAAAGACAGATTGCTGCCCATAATCTATTTTTAGGAATATTAAAATCAAAATTCGTGAGTCTTTTTATAAAAAGCATATTATATGTACCTGCTGACACATTTCCAATATTCACGAAATCTCTGTGCAAGTTGTTGAAAAAGGGATCTTCTTTCCCAATTTCTTCCAAATAGTCCATGTATTTGCTAGTAGTACTTACAGATAACAATTTTATATCCTCAAGATTACGGTAGACAGTATCGCCCTTATTTATTGTGTTGTAATGATAATCGAAAGTCCAGATGGAAGAGAATTGTATGGAGTCCAAACTTTCTAAGAATTCGTATTTTGGGTTTTCTTCAAAAGGGAGGATATATTCTTGAGTTTGTGCGATATCTTTAAAATAAAGATGGTAGGCTTTATTCGCCTCGGTCGTATTCTCTCTATTTAAAACCATGTCATCAACGTATTTTATCATTGATTCCAAGCCTTGAATTTCAGTTTCGTTAAAAACTTTTGTTAGGGCTTTATCGCTTGTTAAGTCAATCTTTTTTTGACTCAAAAGTTGTGATGTTGCCAATAAAAATGAAACAATAATTATACTTTTTTTCATGATTTTAAACTTTAGCGGAAATGTTTGCCAACGTCAGTCTGTCTTAAAAAACCCCTATATTTTAGGAATTATGGACTTGTGCAACGCTTACCGGTGTTGGCAAATGGCGTTTTATCCGCTGGTAAATTCAGTTCTTTCAGAATACTATTCAATTCGGTAAGTGAAGTTTTGTCAATTAATTCCGTGTTGATTTTTAATTCCTTCGTTTCTGTTTTCAGAGTATAATCTCCAGCGAACTTTTTAATCCAATTTATTTCATTCAAATTTATTTTTTTTCCGTAACCGTTAAGTCCGTTTTTACGAATAGTCCCGTTTTCAATTCTCAGATATTGATTTGTTAAATCGTATAAATAATGTCCTATATATAAAAGTCCAATAACTAAATAACCATACTCTGACCATCGTAAATTTTCGTCTTCTAAAACATTGAAAATCCCAAGTCCAGTCCAAACTATTCCGAGTATTAGACTAGCAATTAATTTTATACGGCAATTGCTTTATTTTCTCAACGTTTTAAATATAAATCTTCTATTATTTTAATATGATGCAAATCGTGTCCGAGAATATGATATCCCAAAGCTCTTGCACTCGCTTTATTTCCATTTGCAATTCCGATACGTTTTAATGATTTTTCGGAAAGTCCATTAAAGAGTGTAATGGTTGATAACCTTAAAGCTTCATATTCTTCCATAATACTCTCAATCGTTCTCTCTGAGGTGTCAGAGTTAAGATTATAATCATCTTGTTCAAATCCCGGAAAATTTGTTTTGTCGTTTCTAGCAAAGGAAAGCGCTCTATATCCGTCGATTCTTTCATCATCGATTATATGGACCAAAACTTCTTTAATTGACCATTTATTCTTTTCGTATCTATAGTCTAATTGTTCACTCGATAAGCTATTAATCAAGTTTTTTGTTCTCTCTTAACTAGTTTTCAACTGTTCGATAAGGCTTCCATCTTTTTTTACCAATTACACATTCATCTCTGCATAAATAGGGTACTCATTTTGTGATGGAAATTCAATATACTTGGTCATTTAGTTCTTCTTTTTCAGCTTGTTGCCAATAACGGGATATAGTTAGTAATACTATCCTGCTTATAACATCCGAAATGCTATATCCTTCTTTTTAACACTTCTAATATACCACCTTTATGAAGACCTACCTTACAGGTTTACGTAAGGCTTTTAAGAAAGTTTTTAACAGGTGCTACCTAAGGGTGGGCATGGTCTGTGTTCCAGGACTTCTTGTACTTGCTGTAAACCGGCTATTTTTTGCAAAAAACCTTTTGCTCTTCTGGTCGGGCCTAAAAAAAGCCCCTGAAAGAGGCTTATTCGGATCCGTTTTTTGGGGGAATCAATGGTTTGTGCAACGCTTACTATTGTGGGCTGTAGTTGTAAGGCTACAAAAAAAATTTAGGAAAAAACATCCATTTTTATTGTTGACATAAAACATTAGACTTACAATACTTTTTAATTCTGTTGGCCTGTCAGATACCATTTCAAAGGGTTTATTCTTGCGAGTTGTTTTTCAGCTGACGCACAACGTAAATCTATACGTACTAATACCCTTTTTGCCTTACCCTCAATTCAACTTTTTATAAATTTCGATATTCTTAAAGACCGTATCGTTTCGCTCATAGGTATTTACTTGCTTGTAGGTATTTTTACTACGTTCAATGGGTATCACATAGGTATTCACGTCGCTCTGCATCGATTTGGACATGGAGGTCAGGGTTTCCGTAATGGTATCGTTTTTAAAAGTGTAGGTACCATAACCGTGCCACTCGGAAGCATCGGGTGCCGGGTCGGTGTTCCAGATAACATGCCCCTCTAGATAGATTTTGTGCTGTACCTTGCTCGTATCCACACTTAGGGTATCGCCGTTTGCAAGATGGTAGAAATGGCTCAACTCCCATACCCCATCAATGGGATGGCCTGTTTTGGCGCTTTTGTCGTCGGGAAGGGAATTACAGCAGACACAAAGGAGGGCGCTGGCAAAAACGAGATACAAGAGAGCAGCTTTTTTTTTCATGATCGGGCAATGGTTTAAATGGGTTTCGCCCTAAAACACAAGGTTTCCTAGGGCCTACGATTTTAAGTCGTAAGTAAGTATTTGTAAGCCGTCATCAAAGGCTTCCTTTTCAATCAGCTTTCCGACCGATACGGTTTTTGAGCTTCCAAAAAGTGGAATCCCCTCCCCTAGTATTATCGGGTTCAACTTGAGTTTCAATTGATCGATCAGCCCATGGTCAAGAAGCCATCCCGCAAATTCGCCACCGCCGCAGAGATATACGTCGGTTGGGGATGCCTTGGCGATTTCCTTGACCCGTTCTACCGACCTGTTTTCAATTCGAACCTTATCGGCAAGCTCATCAATTTTAAGCGTTTCGGAAAAGATATGGTGATCCATGTTCAGGTAGGCCGGTTGTCCTGGTTCAAGTCCGTATTGATATCCGAATTCATAGGTTTTACGGCCCATAATCACGGTTTCAAACTCCGCCAGGTCAGCTTGGTATTTTTCAACGCCCTCCCCTTCCATAATAAACTCGCTTATATCGCCATTTTTTCCCGCGATATATCCGTCCAAAGAACTTGCTACGTAATAAATTATCTTTTGCATCACTCGCTTTTACCGTGGTTGAACATACTGTAAAAGCCCCCCTTCTAGAAGACTTACTTATAGCAAGATAACGAATATTAACAAAACCTGCCCTACATAGTTTTGTAAGATGTACGACAGCTTTGGTAAAAGCGGCTCGTCGGCCACCCTTTTTAGGCCATGCTGGCCACCGGTTCCTTCTCGCTTACCATATCTACAATAAACTCGTCTATCTGCCTTTTCGTGACATTGGGCATACAAATGATATGGGTAGCCTCATCGGTAGCCAATTGCCATTTCTCTTTAATGCAAGGGGACACCTTGGGAAACACAACGGTAATGGCCCCTTTATTCGTCCATGCCGGTATGCCTATGTTATTCAATTCCTTTTTACAATATTCGGCGGTTTCAAGACTATGGCGATAACGCGCCTCAAGCCCTTTGATTCCCATTTTCTTTATGGCGTACCACAAAAAGAGCGCACTGTGCCCGTTTCTAGACCCTGTGATGGTCGTATCTAACGAACCGATATAAGAAATACTCCGGGCTATTCTATCCCTTAAGGAACGCTTGGCCAAGATCACCCCCGAAGGAAAGGGCGATCCAATGAATTTATGGCCGCTAATGGAAATACTGTCCGCCCCATCTTCAAAGTCAAAAGGGATACGGGGTTCGATAAAGGCACCATAGGCCCCTGCCAAGGCGGCATCGCAATGTATATAGTGGTTTTGAATGGCCAATTTCTTTAAAATCCCTTTTACTTTGGAAACATCGTCTTTGGCCTCGGTCATTGTGGTGCCGAAGGTAGTAAGCACAATAGCCGGTTTGTCGCGGTTCAGTTGCAGGGTATTCTCAAGGTCTTCATAGTCGAGTTCCCCATTTTCCTGCGACCTGATGGTAATGCTCGAAAGGTTGAGCAAATGGATGTTTTTTCTAACACTGTAATGGGTAGATTCAGAAAAATAGACCATGGCCTTTGGATAGAGTTCCCTCGCCAGATATAGTCCGTACAGATTGCTCTCAGAGCCCCCGTTGGTTACATAGCCCCAATAATCTTTTGGCGCTGCCCGAAACAGTTGGGCAAAGAAATCGACCACTTCCCTTTCCATTTCATGGGTTTGCACCTTATAGGTATTGGCTTCATAAGGATCCCCGACATTATTGATAGGATACGCTAAAAATTTATATAAGCTGGAGTAATCAAAGTCTTTGGCCACGGGGTAGCCGATAACCCTATCCTTTTCTTGGATAAGTTTCGCCCGTAACTCCTCTATTTGTTGCTCATTATCCATATCTAACAATTATTTTTATTCTACAAATTTACGAGTACTAATAATTTATTTCTACAACGATAGAAATTACAGAATATAAAACTACTATATTTACTATTTCAGTTTAAAATAACTGATATTCCTTTTTATAGGATGGAATAACCGAAAAATAATCTGCCATGGATGGAATCGATCGTAAAATACTGATGCAACTTCAAGAAAATGCAAAACAGAACACCAAGGAAATTGCCGGTAAAGTGGGACTAAGTGTAACCCCTACTTACGAAAGAATAAAAAAACTAGAACAAGGGGAAGTGATAAGTGCCTATGTGGCCTTATTGGACCGGGCCAAAATCGGCAAAAAGCTAATTGCCTATTGTCAGGTTACCTTGACCAAGCAACAAAAGAAATTGGCGGACAATTTTAAACGGGAAGTACTTTTGCTTCCGGATATTATGGAGTGCCATCAGGTCAGCGGAAATTTTGACTACCTATTGAAGATTGCCGTAGATGACATTGCGGGATTTCATGAATTCATCAACGAGCAGTTGTCGATCATCAATGGCATCGCTACCATACATACTTCTTTTGTCTTAGATTCAGTAAAAGACAGCACGGCTTATAATCTGTGATGGAAGGGTGCTTCCCACGCTTGCATTCCTTCGTCCGCGAAAGGACATTCCGCCCTACAAAGGGGGGATTATAACTCTACCGAGGTTTCCCAACCATCGTAATCACCATTTAGCTCAGCGGCCTTTTGACTCAACTTAAGAGTGTAGTCGTCTATGTCATTATACCCCACTTTATCGATTCGCGCTATTGAAATAACGAATTTGTATTCGCTCGGCTGTTCTGTATTTTCCTTCGTCAAAGTCTTAAACCCCAGACTATTTGTATAATCTTCAAACTGGTCCAATTCATTTTGGGTTTTAAAATAGATCCAATGAAAGACTTCCCTTTCCTTCGTCAGTTGATCACCCGCTTTTTCTAGTTGCGCAAGTACTTTTCTGTTTTGAATGGATTGCATTTGTTGGGGCAAAGGGTATAAAAAGTCAAAGTAGCCACTCCATTCCTTATCCAACTTATGTCCATAATCAAATTTATGATTCGGGAATGCGATCATTGCCGCGGAAACTTCCTTTTCCATTAAAATAGTATTCTCTCCAAAAAAGTATAAATCCCTATACCCGTCTGAAGTCAGTCGGCCCACAAAAGTATAATTCAAGTTATTTTTGTCAAACCGGTCTATTATTTCGTCCTCAATTTTCCATAACTCGTCGGCATCTTCATTACTCGACAGACCATTGTCTCTCGGATTGGGCATTTCGATGGACACATAGACTACATTTTCTTGCCCCTTAATTGGGGCAACGCTCTTTAAGTTCAAATCGGTTGCAATCGAACTCAATTTATCATTTACATTGGAGAAGTAAAATGTCCAATCAGGTTGATATTCATTTTTTGGCGCAGATTGCCCGAAGGTGTTACCTAAAGATCCCATAATAAAAATAAAGGTTAGTACTTGCTCGCGTTGGTTTTGTTAATTGCGACAACACATTAGGTTGTAGTATTGACGTTATTATAACGCCTAAAACAACAAATCCTTATACCCTATTGGAAAAATGAACGTGATACCTGCTCCGGCCAAGGGCCACATTCCCAGCCCTGCGTCCTGCTCCTTTGAAAGGAAACCAACACAACCCCGTATGGTTCAATAAGTTGCATCAATCACCTTTATTTATTTCGATTACGACTCTTTTTGGTTCAAGTTGTGAATGGTTAAAATAACACTTCAATTTTTCATTGGCTTCAACTCCCTCAATCGTATTTCCGTGCTCAATTACAACTCCGTTTTCAAAAATATAAGCCCCATAATTGAATAAAAGTCCCGCTATTTCTTGCGGGCTATAATCGGCAAATCGAAATTCAAAGTCAGGAAGCCCTAGTGAGCTTAAACCAAGGGTATCCATCATCATTTCGTTTTGTGTTTCTTGAATATTGAACAAGCGAACATTCATAAAGGCATTTATATTTTGATAGTTATTCTGGCTACTTCTTTCGAGAAAATCCTCGGGTTCCAAGATAACTTCACTGTTTCTTATCCATACCGCACTCGGCTTTATTGCGGAAACTATACTTGCTACGAACTTTTGAAAAAATTCGATTCTTTCCTTATACCCTAAATTTCGTGACATCAAGTCCGTCAACAAGATTTCATAGGAACATTTTTTGACCGTTTCTTCGGCCTCTTGCCAATTCCAAGATTGCCGGAAAGAATTCTCTAATTCGGCATATTCAATTTTATTTTCGTCAGGTATTAAAATCGTTGCTTGGGCGGGAATATTGCCCTCGGCAAATTCCACTTCATAATCTTTGAAGAAATACTGCCTGAGATTTTTAGTTTTACCGCTAGCATCTGGAAACTCTATTGTTTTAAATCTATTTTTCAGCTCTTTTTCGATAAGTTCATCATTAAGTACGGGCTTATCCTCAAAGAACAATTTCACCATTAACAATTCAGGTGGATTTTCTAAGGATTCATTTTCAGGAATATCTGCTTCGTTTTCAAGCTTTGGCTCATTTCCGAATATTTTTTTGAACAGACGCATTGGCTTCTATGGTTTTTTATAAAGGAAGTTAACAATTGGCTATTGCCCCGATGGAAGTAGAACGCCTAAAATAATAAATCCTTATGCCCTTCTTAGAGAAAAGAGGGTGAAGCTTGGGCCGGCCAAGGGCCACATCACTCGGCTTACGCCCCCATTAAGCGTGTAGATAGTCCGCTTCCCCCGCGATTCTACGCTGATTTTATGGGTTCAAAATCAATACCGATAAACCTTGGTTCACATTGCTCCGTAAACATTTTAATGGCCACGTCATAATGCACCATGATCGTACTAGGCGACTCATAAAGACGGAAAAGTAATGTGCCTTCCGCTTTTTGGACATCAATGACGAGTTTTTTAAAATTATAACCTCCTAGGAGTTTATTCCCCTCACTTCGGTCCAGGTCAACACATTGTAATAGGCCAAATATATTTACAACAGAAAAACCTTCCCATACGAGACCTAGGTCCGGGTTTTTTAAGGTAACCGGATAGGTTTGCAGATTATCTACACCTGCATTTTTAAGGGCGAGGATAAACCGTTCGGACATCAGGGGTATATACAATGATATCAGGTCACCGGGAGGGTTCTTTTCCGTAAAATTAACTTCTAGGGTGAATTTTTCATGGATTAGCGTCTTGTTGTATGCCCCGGCCGTAAAACGGTCCGCATTGTCACTAAGGCTTCCCCATTCAGTTACACCAAGATCTTGTGAAGGCAAAATATTCAAAGTATAATACATAGGCTTTTCGTTACATATCGGGCATTTGCTGTTTGGCAGGCTATAAACCTAAGGCATCGACAATTGGGCCAATGAAAAATCCGCCTTATCCAAAACAAAAAACATTAAATATTTTTGATACGGCAACACTCAATGTTGAGTGTTTTTAAAATAATTGATTTAACAAACAGTATTGCACCAGCTTTTGTGTGGAATCGAAATTCAGC
Source organism: Zobellia sp. OII3 (assembly GCF_002211465.1). Taxonomy (NCBI): domain Bacteria; kingdom Pseudomonadati; phylum Bacteroidota; class Flavobacteriia; order Flavobacteriales; family Flavobacteriaceae; genus Zobellia; species Zobellia sp. OII3. The sequence continues at coordinate 630,247 of NZ_MWRZ01000002.1, forward strand.
TTTTTAAGTATATTCCTTCTATGGCCGTCTACCGTATGTGAGCTAATAAAAAGCTTTTCGCCTATTTCCCTACTGGTCTTGTTCAGGGCCAATAAACGAATTACATCGTGCTCCCTATTGGTCAATGAATTCGTGTTTATGAGCTTTTGGGAATAGTTTTTATGGTACAATATTTCATACTCATTGTTTTCGTTTAGTTTTTTTATCAAACATACGATGGGCCTATATTCACCCTTGCCGGTAACCGTACAATGGGCAATACCAATAATAGGCTTACCGTTTTCATCAAAATAGGTAGGTGTTTGATGTTCTAAAATGTTGCAATACTTTCCTTTACTATTTTTTACCCTAAAATTCCAGGTATAGTTTAACTTATTACGATCCTCTTGTTTCACTTTTGTCATCGTAAAATGCATTAGATCTTCCAAGGCACCCATCCAAACAGCTAGGTCATCGGGATGAAAATAAGACAGCCAATATTTGGCGCCTATGTCACACATTTTAATTCTATCCAAGCCCAAGGCATACTCAAAGTTTTTACTGACAAAGGCATACTTCTGTGTCGTGGTATTGGTTACAATAAAAAAGGACTCATTGTGGGGCAAGTACTCATCTAGCTCCCTTAATTTATTGAGATGATTTTCTATTATGGTATTTTGATACTCTTTATTGGTATTGAATATTTCTTTAAATAAATCAATGCTTGTTTTGGTCATTCGTACATCATTCTTAGCTTTAAAAAAATAGTTTTAGGTTCGTTAAGGCTTATATCCTATAATGCCCTTCCTCACGCGACCGAAACTATCGGCAAGGACAAAAGACTTGGGTCTTTTAGGAAATTTCAATGACTACGTTCCCTCTTTTTCGCCCCTTATCCACATATTCGTGGGCCTTTACGATTTCTTCTAGTTGAAAACGTTGGTCGATAAAAGCTTTTAGTTCTTCTCTTTCCGCCATTTCCCTGATGAGCTCAAGGGTTTCGTCTTTTTCTTTGGTCATCATTTTTACCGAAACGAAAGTACCCCCGGGGTTTAGTACCTTTTTGGCCTTTGATTTGGTGGTCTTTCCAACGGCATCAAAAACGATATCGAATTTTTCATCGCCAGCGGAATAGTCCTCTTTTTTATAATCGATCACGCTTTGCGCCCCCAAGGATCTTAGCATTTCAAAATTGGAAGTGGAACACACCCCTTTTACCGTGGCGCCTTTTTGACTTGCGATTTGAACGGCATAGCTTCCTACACTGCCGGAAGCCCCATAGACCAATACGTTTTGTCCTTTTTTTAATTGGGTTTTCCCTAAAAGGTAGATGGCCGTCATTGCCCCGATCGGTAGGGCCGCTGCCTCTTGATACCCCAGGTTTTTAGGTTTTAGGGCAACAACGCCGCTTTTCCATTTTTGCGGCAAGCATATATATTCGGCATACGAGCCTTTACTCAGCATAGTTGTCGTACCGAATACGCTGTCCCCCACCTTAAATCGCGTGACTCCCTTTCCTATTTCTTCTACAACCCCGGCCAATTCATGGCCTAAAATTTTCTTTTTCGGTTTAAAAAGTCCGAATATCAATCGGGCAGGAAGCCAAAACAAAGGAGGGAAGTCGGAACTACGAAGCCGTGCATCTCCTGAAGTAACCGTGGCCGCATATATTTTTACCAAAATCTCATCGTCTTTTGGTATCGGTTTTTCTACCTGTTTTAGGGTAAGGACATTTGGGGGACCATACGCTTCGTAAATAACTGCTTTCATATTGCCTTTGGTTTTCTGGAAATTACGAACAACAGTCCTATAGGTCCTATATCCCGCATATTTCTTTTACTTCCCCTAATATATAAATAATCCTCTTTCCCCCTATCATACTGTCTACATAGATTGCAGGCCCAGCCCTGATTTTGAGGGAGCGGAAAGGAATTCCCTAAAAAAAAGGGCTAGCTACACTCGTGTCAGCTCGGGACAATTACCTTCAACAAAAAAAGCGGATGCCGGTTATAAAACCAGCATCCGCCCTCAATATATCCATCACTGTTCCTTATTTCTTTCTCAGCACACGGTCCAGTACCATCTCCTTATCGAGTTTCTTGGTACAGAAAAACCAATCCTTACAATCGATATCGCCATCTTCCATTCGGTCCTTGGCCGTACCGCAGGAGCCTGCGGGGCCTACGATGACGTCGTCTCCGGGCCTCCAATCGGCTGGGGTGGCCACATCGAATTCATCGGCGGCCTGCAAGGCGATGATCACCCGGTACAATTCGTCAAAGTTCCTGCCCAAGCTCAAGGGGTAGTAGATAATGGTCCTGATAATTCCCTTAGGGTCGATAAAAAAGACGGCCCTGACCGCTTTGGTAGTATCTTCGTTAGGCTGTATCATGCCGTATTTTTTGGCTACATCCATGGTAATGTCCTCAATCAGGGGAAAGTTGACCTCAATGTTTTTCATTCCCTTGTACTCGATCTTTTCCTTGATGGTACGCAACCAGGCAATATGGCTGTAGAGCCCGTCAATCGAAAGGCCTACAAGCTTACAGTTGGCCTCGGCAAACTTCTCTTCCATAGAGGCGAAGGTCATAAACTCCGAGGTACAAACAGGGGTAAAATCGGCTGGGTGACTAAAAAGAATGACCCAACTTCCCTTATAGTCCGCCGGAAAATTAATATCTCCTTGAGTGGTTACCGCTTTAAATTCGGGGGCAGCATCGCCTATTCTTGGCATGCTGGTTACTTCATATTCTTTACCTTGTTCCATTACTCTATTATTTAGGATTCATAATAGCAGCAAGGTATTCGATATACGCAGCATCCACAGTTACCTATGTTACAAAAACCCTTTTTCTACGGCCTATTACAAAGGTGAGTTCTGCCTTGGCTACCGCCTGCCCGTAGCACTCAGGACATTTTACATTTAATCAAGTACATGTTGCAACTACGCTTTGTCGCACCCAACTAAATTTGGCCTAAATCGCTATAGTGGCTATTCGCATACAGGCCCTAAAAATGTACCGTACCGATCTTTTCAAAAAACCAAAAGGGCCCGGTTAAAAACCGGACCCTTTCTTCGCTAATTTATACACTTTTATGATGGTCTACAAAAAAAGTGTATCGGTCTACATATGAGAACCTGCTTCTAAACCGACCGTAAAATGGCACCGGTCGACCTAGTCTTTCTTGATGCTAGTTTAATCAACATCAATAATAAGCTTCATGGCCTTTTCTTTTGAGGCGTTCAAGAACACTTCGTAGGCCTTTTCCATTTCACTTAGTTTAAAGTGGTGCGTAATCAGTTTGTTTACCGGCAACTTGTTGGTAGACACGGCCTTCATCAACATAGGGATGGTGTTGGTATTTACCAGTCCGGTTGTAATGGTCAAGTTTTTGATCCACAGGTCTTGGATCTCAAAATCCACTTTTTTACCGTGCACCCCAACATTGGCGATATTTCCGCCCGGTTTTACTATTTTTTGGCATACATCCCAGGTTTGAGGGATACCAACGGCCTCTATGGCCACATCTACCCCTTCCTCGCCAACAATTTCCGCCAGCTCTTCCTGTAGGTTGTCGGAAGGTTTTAAGGTGTGGGTGGCCCCCAATTGCTTGGCCATCTCCAACCGGTTCTCGTCGAGGTCGATTACCACGATTATCGCGGGCGAATAGAACTGGGCGGTCAAGAGAACGGAGATCCCTATAGGCCCGGCACCCACAATGGCAATGGCATCACCCGGTTTTACCTCACCGTATTGCACCCCGATTTCGTGCCCCGTAGGTAAAATATCGCTGATCATTACCGCCACCTCGTCATCGATAGAGTCGGGTATTTTGTACAGGCTATTGTCGGCATGGGGAATTCGCACATATTCGGCCTGTACCCCATCGATCATATGACCTAGGATCCAACCGCCATCCTTACAATGCGAATAGAGTTGTTTTTTACAATATTCACACGAGCCGCATGAGGTAATACAGGAAATAATGACCTTGTCCCCCACTTTGAACTGGGAAACGCTGTCGCCTACCTCCTCTATGATTCCCACACCTTCGTGGCCCAAGGTAATACCGTCCCTCATATAGGGGTTCTTCCCTTTGTAAATACCGGAGTCGGTTCCACAGATGGTGGTCTTTACGACCTTTACAATGGCATCGGTCGTTTTTTCAATAACAGGTTTGGCTTTTTCCTCGAGGGCGATGTTATGATCGCCATGATAAACTAACGCTTTCATAAGTCTTACTTTTTTATGTTATGAATTACTATGTATGTGTTCTTCCCTGCACTAATCTTTTTGCTGGCATTCTGATGTGTCCTTGTTAAGGATATCCGTTTTTATAAAATCGTTTCTTAACACCGGTTTCCACTTGAAATCGACGGTTTCCGTAACGGTAAAATTGTTCTTAGGGTCGGTCGATAATAGGGTTTCGGTGAAATCGTCCTCCATTTTTCTAAGCTTGTCCAGTTCGCACGGGGGCAATTCCCCTTTTACGGCAAGGGCGCCCAGTTTATCTATTTCCCCTGGTTTTACTCCTTGGTTCATGCGTACGGTTACGGCTTTTTGGGTATCGATACGTTGCACGGTAAACAGGCCGTCGATATCCTTGGAAACATAAAAGGTGTTGAATTGATACCGTGCCCCTGTATCGTATATGGCCGCATCGGTAAGGCAGGGCGAGGGTTGACTCACAATGCGGGTATTGGTACGGTCTATGGGGCCGTCTCGATACAGTTCGCCCAAGGCCTCTTGCAGGGCCAGATGGCCCACTACCAAACCGTCGCAAAGGTGACCGTGAAATTTGACGAGGTCGTTAAGGTCTATATCTTGTACATTTCCCAGTCGCCCTTTGGAGAAATCGGTGTCATTGACCCGCATTCCGGTCTTGATATGGTTTTCCCTTTTGGGCAGGTAAAGTGTAAAGGATCGGGCTCCCGAGTTAATTTTGTCCAAATGGCCCATAAAGCTTTGGTCGTCCTTTAAAAAATGGACGTGGACAAAGCTTTTCGAACCTGTAAATATTCCCTGGTGTTGTGCCGAATAAAAGCCTACCAATTGCCCTTTCTCGTTTTGTGACGTGAATTTTTGGGACTTTACATCGGGTTTGTAACCTTCTACCTCAGGGTTTCTGGGAGTAACGATATGTATCGTCATTTCATCGAACTGCCCTGTAATACGAAACGCAAAAGGTTCTTTGAGATTATAGCCCTTTGTTTCGGCAAGGGCCGCCACCTTTTCCTGGATTTCCTGAACGCTGTTCAGCGGACCGTCTAGATCAAAGCCTTCCCACTCGGGCACATGGCTATACACGAAAAAAGGGGATCGGATGTCCCAACTTTGCCCCACAAGGGCCTTCCCGGTTTCAAAAGCCGAGGCATGGAAGGGCATGCCGTCAACAACGGTTATTTCGCCTTTCATGCGGTCATAGGGCCCCATGCCGTACAAGTGGGATTTCTGGGGAAGGGTATCCAACCAGACCTTAAGATCGTAAGTGTTGCCTATATCCTTCATCGCCCCAACAGCGTACACTTCTGGCACGGTCTGTCCTATGAGGAACTGCGATGTAAAAACGATGATGGAAAAGATGGAAATTAATTTTTTCATAGATGATAGGAATTACAAGATGAGGTTGAATAGATATCCCGATAGAATGATGCACAGCGTCACGACCCCAAAGAAAATAGCAATCAGTTTTAAGGACATCACTTTTTTGAGCAAGGTGGCCTCGGGAATGGAGAGGCCTACCGTGGCCATCATAAAGGCAATGGCCGTACCCAAGGGCACCCCTTTGGCCACAAAGACCTGGATGATGGGAACAATACCGGCGGCATTCGCATACATGGGTACGGCCACCAGAACGGCCAAGGGAACCGTCCACCATTGGCCACCGCCCAAATAGCGGTCAAAGAAGTTCTCGGGCACGTAACCGTGCATGGCGGCGCCAATGGCGATGCCTATAATTACATATAACAGCACTCCCTTGACAATATCCCAGGCGCCACGGGTTATCTCGGGCAGGCGATCGCGAAAACTTCGCTTCTCTTCTTGGTACTCGGCCTGCTGCCTCTTGTTTTCAAGAATTTCCTTTACCCAATCGGAGAGTAAGGGCTCCAAATTCATTTTACCCAAAAGCCATCCCCCGACCGAGCCCAATAAAATGCCCGACAAGGCATAGATCAAGGTGGCCTTTATGCCGAACATCCCCAAAAACATGGCAACGGCCACCTCGTTGACCAAGGGTGAGGTGATCAAAAAGGCAAAGGTGACGCCCAAGGGAATGCCCCCTTGTACAAAACCGATAAAAAGGGGTACGGACGAACAAGAGCAAAAAGGGGTGATGGCCCCAAAGATGGAGGCGAAAAAGTATTCCAGGCCATAGAGCTTTTTCCTGTTCAGATAGTCCTTTAGGCGTTCAATGGGGAAGTAGGCGTTTACGACCCCCATGATAAAAACGATAAAGAACAGGAGGATTAGAATTTTCAGGGTGTCGAACACAAAGAAATTCAAGGCCGTGCCCAAATGGGTATCCGCTCCTATTCCAAACACCGAATAGATCAACCAATCGGCAAAATGCTGAAGCCAATCAAACATTAGGAACGGTTTTTATGGTTCCCGAAATGGAACATGACAGTTTTACGGTATTGTAAATAGTACCGAACTTTTCGATATTCTTTTTCAATAGGGCCGTATTCAATTTGTCATCGTCGCTGTAGATCGTTAAGCTGTATTCGATGTTATCCATTCTTGGGGGATTCTCTAGGCGCGTAGCCTTTACCTCGAGGGTGGTTTTGGTATAGGAGAATCGCATCATGGTAGAAAAACGCTCCACGTTCTTTAGCATACAGGCAGCGAACGACCCCAAGAACAACTCGGCGGGATTGGGCAGACTGTCGGCAGTTTTTGAAGTCGTGCCAAACGCGATGTTCGATTCCTTTATATGGATCGTTGCATCGTCATTGGCCATCGAGGAAGCTTTGATTTGGTAGTCCATAATACCCTTATTAGTTCAACAGTGCCAATACTTCGTCTTTTGAGGGTACCCGGCCTTTTATGGTAATCACGTCGTCGATGACCAATGCCGGGGTGGTCATTACGTTGTATTTCATGATTTCCATGATATCCTCTACTTTTTCGATCGTGGCGTCTATGTTGTTTTCGGAAACCACATCCTTGACAACACCTGTCAAGGATTGACATTTTGGACAACCGGTTCCTAAAATTTTAATTGTTTTGCTCATGACAACTTCTTTGTTTATCGCCAATGGACGATTTGATGATTAAAAAAATTATTTAAAAAAATCCTGAAACAACGCTTTTGCAATGTTCCAGTTTTCTTGGTTGATACAGTATTTTATTTTGGGCGGTTTTAATTCTCCCTGAATAAGTCCCGCATTCTTTAGTTCCTTCAGATGTTGTGAAACGGTAGATTGCGCCAAGGGAAACACGTCCACCAAATCGCCCGTAAAACAACAGGACTGACTTTCAAGGTGTTTTAAAATGGCAATGCGTGTCGGATGCCCCAGTGCTTTGGAAAATTTTGCCAAGGCTTCGGTATCTTCCTTGTATTCGATATGTTCCAAACTTCTTTTCATATTGCTTATCGTAAAATTACGATAGACGATTGGCCTGTAATGTGACCAAAGTCACATAAGGCCATTTTTTTGAAAAAGTTATTTTTTTTGCAGATAGAGGCCGGGTAATGGTGCGGCCAGGGTAGGTATAAACAAAAAGCGGTCCGAGTGCAGGCCCAGACCGCCTTTATATAGATAAAACTATCTTTTTAAGGTAAAGTGACCGGACAATGTTTTTCCCGTTTCTTGGTCTACGTATGTGAACCAATAGTCGTCGGAAGGCATTGGCCGACCGTTGTATGTGCCGTCCCAAGAGGCATTGTTGTTCGGGTCCAATTGCACCAACAATTTACCATAGCGATCGAACACATAAATATAGGTTCTGTTTCCCCCCGCAAGAATGGAAGTGTCCCAATAATCGTTAGTTCCGTCATTGTTGGGTGTGAAGAATTTTGGAAGCTCCAAAGATTCGGAATCGTTACAGGCGACAGTGTCAATGGTCACGGTAAAATTAGTTTCTCGGGCACATCCATTGGATTCCGAACGAACATAGATCAATTGCGTTTCAACGATTTCATCTCCAGGATATAATTGCAGGCCTTCGCCATTACTCTCCGTAAAATAGCTTTCGTCTGTAGGTAAGATGGGAAGAATATATCCCTTACATTCAGTTACATCTTCCAACAGGGTAACGTCGTTTACCCCATTGATGGTAACCGTAAAGTTACTTTCGTCCGTACAGGTATCCGATCCCGAACCGTTTTCCGCATATATGTACAGGGTGGTCGTTTCCGATATGACATCCCCGGGGTATAGTTGTGTTCCCGTTTTGTTCGGCCCCGTATAATAGTAGTTGTTCGCGCTCAACGCTGGCAACTCAAAATTATCGCACCGTTCTACATCTCCAAAGATGTCGGCCACCGGTGCCTCTTGTACAAGAAGGCTGAAAACGGTCTCATTATAACAACCTGAGGAACTGGTCACCCGAACCGTAATATCTTGCTGGCCGGGAGTGGTATTGGTATATGAAGCCGTTAAGTTTAAGGGGTTTCCCATGGCGTCGAAATAGGACACGGTGACCCCGGTCTGTGGGCCGATCACTTGAGATTCGATCTGAGCCAGATCCAAGGCAAAGGTTTCAATACCGTCGCCGTCCGTATCACATGCATATAAATTCTCAATGGGGTTGGCGGTGGACCCTACGTCGCTTACGGTAAGCGTTATCGGGTTTCTTTCCAGTACCAGATCTGTGACGATAGCACTGGTTATTATACAGGTATAGACCCCCGAATCGGAAATTTGGAGGTTGTCGAGTTCCAAATTGACACTGTCGGAACCGGGGATGGCAACGCCGTCCTTAAACCATTCATAAGTGTTGGCGGAACCACTTACCGTGGTTTCGAGGGTAACTGTGTTTCCCGTACAGGTGGTAATGTTCTCTACCTCGTCGACCTTTGCCTGGGGTGTGTCTTCAAATATGATAAGGTTAGAGTTGAAATCATTAAATTGATCCTCAAAGTCCCCAAATTCAAAACGATTATCACCGAATCTCAAAAAGTCCAAATCATTGGCATTGGAAAAATCCGGTAAGACACCTTCAAAATTATTATTGTAGATATATAGTAATTCTAATTCAACCCAATTAACAAGACCGGACGGCAAAGGGCCACTCAATTGATTATTCTCAACCTGAAAAGAATGTAAGTCAAGAAGATTGGAAAATGTATCGGGAATTTCCCCTGTTAATTGATTATCGGATAATGATAAGGTTTTAAGTTTGGTCAAATTTCCTAGCTCATCAGGTATTTCCCCCGTAAAATTATTTTTACTTAAGGATAACTGTTCCAGATTAATTAAATCTTCCAGTTCTACTGGTATTTCTCCTGAAAGATTATTATCCTGCAAAAATAATAGGCTTAGATTATTTAAAAGAGTTAGTTCAATCGGAATTCCGCCCGAGAGTTCGTTAACTCTCAATGAAAGACTTCTTAAATTAGATAACTGTCCAAGTTCAACGGGTATAGTTCCTGTTAATTCATTATACGATAATGACAATGATTGTAAGTTGGGCAAATTTCCCAGTTCCACTGGTATATTTCCTGATAATTGATTACTGCTCAAATTCAATTGTATTAGATTAACAAGCTTTTCTAAAGCAACAGGAATTGTTCCACTTAGATTATTTGCGCTTAACCATAAATATTCCAAAGATGACAAGTTTCCTACTTCTGGGGGAATAGCTCCTGTAAGTAAGTTTCCATCAATTAATAAACTTTCCAGATTAGAAAGATTGCCAATGGAAGGAGGGATTGTTCCCGTCAATTCGTTTTCACGTAATACAAGGTTTATCAGAGAAGTCAGATTCCCAATATCTACTGGAATCTCTCCTGAAAAATTGTTCCTGCCTAGATTAAGAGTTGCTAAATTGCTTAATGAGGTAATACTTTCGGGTATTGTTCCTGATAAATCTTCTGAAAACAAGTTCAATACTTGCAAAAAAGGGAGGTTCTCTATTTCGGGTGGTAAAGTTCCTGTCAAGTTATTTCTATCTACATCCCTAGATGTAGGGTTCATACTGATCTGGGTGATATTATTTCCTGATATGGTCAACCCATACCAATCATTGGTTACCACCGTATTTTCTATGGGGACCACAAAATTCCAATCGTTTGTGGGGTCTCCATCCGATTCGCTGAACCAACCAGGTCCCCCGGTCGCATCATAAAAAGCCTTTAGTGCTTGTATTTCGGATACGGGAATTTGAGCCGATGAAATGAAACTTCCTAAAAAAAGCAACATTATGAATAATAGGGGATTTTTCATGAGCTAAAATTGCTTAAACCACAAAATAGGGTAAAATGTAATAAAAATTATTGAATATTGAAGACATTGGTTAAAATGACAAAAAGAAAAGAGGAAGTACTCTTCTTTTTCTTGTTCGGTGTCGAGATCTAGGTTTTCTATCATTCTGAATAGTGCAATGATATCTTTTGCATTTTACGGCATAGGTAGCTTCTATGTTAATGCTGTATTGGTAGTCGTTGGTAAACAGGTATAAACAAAAAGCGGTCCGAGCCTGCGCTCGGACCGCTTTTATATGTCGGTATAAACGTTTTATGTCCGTGATTACTTGGCCCTTACCGGACAACCGATCGCCTTGGTAAAATTTGGGTCTGGTTCCGTACCGTTCTCCACGGCGCGTATGACATTTTCCACATACTTTACCTTTACGACTTCGGCCGATCGGGCATTATCGTCAATGGTTCCGAAAGACGCTATGCCGTTCACCTATTTTTTGGCGTCAAGAACTGGGCGACCCGTCTTTAATGGCCTGGTTTTTATCCCCCATTTTTGAGGCGAGTACACTTATGACCAATAACTGCAGGGCGTGAAACAGCATAAGGGGCAAAAGAATAATACCGATCGTAGCGGCATTGCCAAAGATAATTTTAGCGAACACCGTACCGTGTACCAATGATTTTTTCGTTCCGCAAAATTGGGCGGTAATTTGATCTTCGGTATTGAACTTCAGCTTCTTGGCCAAGAATCCCGTTAAAACGTATAGGATGACGAACAAAGCCAAAACCGCTATAAAAACTATGAGCAGGTCTAAAAAGGAAATGGCGTTGAAAATATTATAGTCAAAAGACCTTGCAAAACTCTTGTAAATGATGAGCAGAATGACCGATTTGTCGAACAGGGTCAATTGCTTGCCGTATTTCTGTGCATATTCCCCCCACAAACGCTGTAGCACCACCCCGAGCAATACCGGTAAAATAATCTGTACGATCAGTTGTAGATAGATATCGGCAAAGTCAAACTCCGTTTGGGCGTTCTTGACAAAGAGTCCCATCCATAAAGGCGTAAGTAGCACCCCGATAATACCCGAAATACTGGCGTTGAAAATAGCGGCGGGGATGTTGCCCTTGGCTATGGAAAACCATAACTACCGATGAGGATACGGTAGAGGGAAGCGCGGCCAAGAAAAAAAAGGCCAACCAGATGATTTCCTGCTCCCCGTTCTGGATGAGGGGGCGAAATAGCAAGACCAATAGGGGGAAAATCAGAAAGGTGGAGGCCTGTACCAAAAGGTGCAATCTCCAATTTTTAAGCCCGTCCTTTAATTTAGAGGGACTCAATTTGAGTCCGTAGAAAAAGAATATAAGCGAAATTCCTATCGCACTTATGGTATCGATAGGAATCTTACTTTCCGGTATTCCCCACTGGGGAAATAGATAGGCCAAGCCAATAACCACTATTACCGATAGTACAAACCGATCTATCTTTAGTTTCATATTTTTTGGAAATGCGTATAAAAGGTCCAAAAACCATCATGATGTTTATAAAAGGGACAAAGATACTTTTTTGACCTAGGTTAGAAGGGGCAAATATCGATTTTAGGGAGAATTTAAAATCAGAAATACAACTCCCTTGTGTTTGTTTGAACGTGCGAAAACAATGTGGTCACAGGCCTTTTTCCGCCTGTGGTTACTTCAGTAGGTCAATATAAAAAGGACAGTACTTCCAGTTCCCTTTCATTTCGGCATGGTCCACAGCCATTTTGTACGGCATAAGGGCCACCAAGGACGCGTATAGGTAAACTCCCAGTCGGAATAGCACCCCTCTCTTATGCGTCTATCGCATTGTTCCCGTCTGCGTCCTGCACCTTAAAGAAGTAAAAATGCATGCCCCCATCTGGCCCAGCATTTGGCGGAACATGGGCTTCATGGGTTTCAAAAACAGGAAGCATCGGGACATACCTCAACGTTCCCCAAGGGCCGATGCACGGTCGCATCTTCATCGGTAAGAAAAATCGGCAAAAATACGTATCGCATATTACTTATATACAAATACTTACATCTACCCCATTTATCCAATGACAAAAGTCATAAACGAGATGGATTTTGGACTATAGTTTTATCGAATAATTTAATAAAAACAGCAATATGACAATGATTAAAACCATGTACAGGGCCGTCTATGGTATGACGTTCTTCTTATTGATACTGTCGAATACCGTTCGCGCCCAAGAGTTCAATTTAGTAAACAAATCGTCCACTATGACCGTTCTGGGAACTTCCAGTTTACACGATTGGGAAATAGATGCCGAAGAGCAAAGCGGAAAAATCGTATTTAATGATTTGGAGGCCGCCGAGTTAGGGCAATGCCAAGTACAGGTAGTAGCCGAAAGTTTAAAAAGCGGCAAGTCTTCTATGGACAAAAACACCTATAAGGCTTTAAATACCAAAAAGTACAAGCGTATTTATTTCGAATTGGCCGAGGTAAAGGAAAGCACCCGAAAAGGCGATGGAAGCTATGCCGTTAGCGCAATGGGCGACTTGACCATTTCAGGGGTCAAAAAAAGGATACCCTTACAATTTTCCCTGCAAATCGACGGCGATAAAATAACGCTTACCGGAGAAAAGTCGCTCAAGATGACCGATTTTAAGGTAGAGCCGCCAACCGCCTTGTTGGGAACCATTACCACAGGTGATGAAGTAACCATAAAATTTACCACCGTATTTCAATAACAACAAATAAAAACAATTATTAAAAAGAGTAGACTATGAGAGCAATTTTTAAAAACGCAATATTGTTTGGAACCGCTTTGGTCGGGGTCGGTCTATCGGCCCAGAACAGGCAAATCGACAACTATCGGCAACCGGACAAAAGAGGTGTAAATGTGTTTGAAAGCCCAAAGGACACCATAACCACCTTTGAGAACGTAAAAGTAAAGATCGGCGGATCTTTTGCCCTTCAATACCAGGCCTTGGACAATGAAAACTCGGGTGTTCTGCCCTTGGCGGAGGTTGGTAGCAATTTTAACCTCGCAACCGCTAACCTAGACTTGGACGTAGCCCTTTACGATGGGGTAAACATGCACCTAAGAACCTATTTGTCTTCTAGACACCACCACGAACCTTATGTAAAAGGAGGCTATTTTCAAATAGACAAGCTCGATTTTATCAGCGAAGGCTTCTTAGGGGATTTTATGGACCATGCAACGATTAAGATCGGGCATATGGAGAACAATTATGGCGATGCCCATTTTAGAAGAAGCGACAACGCCCAGGCGATTTACAACCCCTTTGTCGGAAACTTGATCATGGATTCGTTCACTACCGAAGTTGGTGCTGAACTGTACTATAGGACCGATAGCGGATTCTTGGGAATGATCGGGTTCACCAACGGTAAATTGAACCAAAGCGTCACCAAATCGAACGGGTCTACCGGCGGTGCCGCCCTATTGGCCAAGTTGGGTTACGACAAACAAATTTCCGACGACCTAAGGTTTCGGTTAACCGGATCCTTGTACAACACCGGGTACGCCCCCAACGTATACCTCTATTCTGCCGATAGGGCCGGATCTCGATATTACGACATTATGCAAGATGCTACGGCCACTGGCGACAACTTTAGATCCGGACGGTTCGACCCCGGTTTTACCAACCAGATTACTGCCGTTATGATCAACCCATTTGTAAAATATGGCGGTCTGGAATTTTTTGGAACGGTAGAGGTCACTTCTGGAAAAGGATTGAGCGAAGCCGATAGAAGAAATGCCGAACAATACGCTGGTGAACTTATCTACAGGTTCGGCAAAAGCGAGAACCTCTTTATAGGTGGCCGCTATAATACGGTCAGCGCAGAATTGGCCAGCGGCGACGATATAAATATCAATAGATTTCAACTAGGTGCGGGTTGGTTTATGACCAAGAACGTTCTTTTAAAAGCCGAATATGTAAACCAAAAATACAAGGATTACCCGGTAGGAGACCTTCTTGAAGACGGTCAGTTCGACGGACCTATACTTGAAGCCGTCATTAGTTTCTAATTAAAAAGGTAAAAATAGCAGGTCTCATTGTGTACCATTTTCTTTATAGTTAAGAACCTACTTTGAGACTTGCTATGTTTATTATAACCTCAGATGATTTAGTATTATGATATTAAAAAAGGTAAGGCTGTTTTTTTTCGTTATGGCCATAATGGCCTTTACTACAGGTGCGACCATCCGACGTACCTTTGTAGCCATTACTCCCGATAGCTCCTTGTACATTAAGGGAACTACCAATGTAAACACCTTTTCTTGCCGGTTCGACGTGGAGAATATTAATAACCCGGTGCATGTGGACTATTATAAGGAAGGCAATAGGATAAAGTTCGACGAAACCGCCCTGGTTTTGAACGTCGATTGTTTTGATTGTGGCGGAAGAGGAATTAACAGGGATTTGCGTGACATTTTAAAATCAGAAGAGCAACCCCATATATTTTTGTTTTTAAAAGAGATCAAGCCTATAGAAAGCACAGCTGCCTATAAGGTGGTGTTGGATATAGAAATTGCAGGGGAGACCAATACCTACGAAGTTCCAGTGGAGGTAGAAAAAGATAATAAGCTCTTAATAAAAGGGGACTTGAATATAAGTTTGCCCGATCACAATATAGCGGCACCGAGCAAGTTGTTCGGACTCATTAACATACATGAAAATGTTGAAATCTCTTTTAAATTGGGGGTTAAAGAGATTCGCAATTAGAAAATGTGCCCGCACCGACGGTACAAAAAGTACAATGGTAATTTGGTCTACACGCCACCTAACGTCACAGACTTCTTTCTGTTCGTTATTCCTTAAGTAAGTCCCCATGAAAAGGACAGTACTTCCAGTTTCCTTTCATTTCGGCATGGTCTACCGGGCATTTTTTGCTCGGCATCAAGGTTACCAAGGGTAGCTCATATTTAAACTCCTTATCGGAGTGTTTTATGGTAAAACTACCCTCTTTGTATTCATCTATGGCCGTCTTCCCGTTTTCGTCCTGCACCTTAAAGAAGAAAAAATGCATGCCCTCCCCCATCTGGCCCAGCATTTGGCGGAACATGGGCTTCATGGGTTCCAAAAAGCCCGAAGCCTCGGGACTTACCTCATCGTCATCTAAGGGCAAGTAGACCTCCCCTTGTTCGTCTATAAGGGAAATCGATTGGCGCAAAGTGGCCTCGTCGGTGAACAATGCCGTGCCATTGGTATGGATATCTACATCGAGACCACATACCAAGACGTAATCGTCGAAGGCCGAAACGATTTGGTCTACCGTTTCACCGGATATTTGAGGATTGCCCTCCGTAGCGATTTTCCAATAGCCTGTGGGGATCCAAAAGGCGAGGGACATATGGTTGTTTTCCTTGTGCCATATTTGGATCTCCCTGATATAATCGGTAAGGTTTACTTTTTGTGGCGCTTGCCCAAAAGAGGTTGCGGTAGATAGTAAGACAAACAATAAGAATAGGCGTCTCATAAAGTACGGTATGGTTTATTAGTGTTTTTTGCCAAGGTAAATAAAATTGATAAGGTGCCAGCAGAAAAATGGTTGCACGGTTGGCTTTTTGCCTTATAAGGGAAAATGAAATGGACTTGTCGAGAGGGAAGAGGGATTATTTCAAACGATTGTTCTGTCTACATTAAATTTGATTCGTATTTAACTTTGCTACTACCGAGTAGTTTTAAAAATTTCTTGGATTCTCCCTCTAGCTGCCGCAAGCGTCACCCTTCTTCCGATATAGCATTATTGGAACGAAAAATCGATTACCAAAACTTCCACCAAGGTTTTGAACTGCCTTTGGACTCCGTGTTTTCCTTTGCAGGGGCCTTGGTGTTGGTCGGTTTTTCCGATGTATCGGAAAATTCGGGAGGAAAGGTTTTTGTGCCTTCAATATAATGGTAAATGGCCGTTCCAAAACCCTCTTCAGGGGCGATGTTCGCACTTTGTTGGATAATGAAGGCCGTGGCAATGGCAGCCGATTGGGCCATTTGTTCGTAGCTTAAATCATTATTTTTCATGATTTCCAAGGCCGGGTCCTGAACCTTGGCAATGGCATCCACAAAATTGCTTTCGGCCCGTTTTCGGTTGCTGCCCGACATCTTGTTATTGTCAATCTGTACTCCATATTTTTGCAGTACGGCGTGGGTAATTTGAACAAGCTGGGGACCTTTGGTATTGGCCTCTTCGGATAACATGGCAGAACCCGGTTTTGCATCCGCTACATTAAAACCAAAGGACCGGAACAAAAAACTGCCGGCCAGTCTCGCAGTGCTCGAAATAGCTTCCGTAGCATCCATTTCCTTTGATCCCTTTCCGATTACCGAGACCACCATCTCAACGATGTCGTCAACGGCCTTGTTTTGTTTTTTTGTGATTTCCATGGATCGTACTTTTTTCAATGGCTCCCAACAACTAAACCTAGATATAGCCATTGACGCTACCTTGTTTATACCCATAAAAGTAAGAATTTCGCAAATACCTAGCCCGACTAGCCCAGGCGTTGCCTGTGTCGATATATTGTACTTTGTCCGGCAGGGGTATGGGTTCCACATTCTGCCGGATTGCCTCCCTTCGGCTTCGAGAGGGCATCCTCCGCCCATCTTTTAATTTACCCCGCTAATTTACAGTGATTTAACATCCATACCTTACAGATTTACGTAAGGTTTTTAAGAAATTTTTCAATAGGGCTTCCGTAGAAAGGGGGCGAAAAATTAACAAAGTCTTTACACCCTACCTTCCTGTGCTTTCTATAAAATAAGTTATTTTTCGCCCTAAAAAGCTTCGCCCAAGCTAGTGCTTGCGGTGACCCTACCCTTAAAAAAATCGCTATGAAAAGCTCTACTTCCCTCTGTCTCTTACTTCTTTCCCTAGTACTCGGTTCTTGTTCCTCGACAAAAAAAACGGCGGACAATCCGCTCTTTGGCTCCGTTTGGGAACTGGAATACCTATCAGGCCCGCGCATTGCTTTTTCGGGACTCTACCCAAATCGCAAGCCCTTCATCCGATTTGACCAAGAGAAGTCCCATGTGGTAGGCAACAACAGCTGCAATGGATATTCGGCCGATTTTACCCTTGACGGCAAACAAATTTCCTTTGGCGAGCCCGGCCCTACCACCATGATGTTCTGCGGCCAAGGGGAAGGCTTCTTTGTCAATACCATGAAGAAAATCAACGCCTACCACATCGATGCCGATGGCAAATTGGAACTGTTGATGGACGAGGTGCCCATGATGCGTTTTAAGCCCAAGGAAGACGCCTCGGCCACCGACCAACGTTAATCCTCCCACCCACCACGACGTACGAAAACGGGCCCTGGCGGTACGCCGTTCCCCTTATCGCACCCCAAACTTCCACTTTCGCACGTTCGATTTGATCTTAACAAAACATTATTGCGACCTTCTAACAGGAAGATTTACTTTTGCCCTTTGTAACCCCTTACGGCTTATAAAACGACCTTATGTCAATCAGCTCCCCTAATCCCTAGCTTAGAGAAAGGCTGTTCGGTCATTGTTGCCCCTTATGTTACTGGGGACTAACCATAGCCCTAACAAGAACGAAAAAACACAAAGTCAAAATCATGAAAAAAATCATTCCCGTCCTCCTTGCCCTGATCACCGTTCACGTGGCCCATGCGCAAGCGGAAAAACTCGAATGGCTCGATATCGAATTGGCCAATTACGAGTATCCCTTTCCCGTGTCCTCCCTGAGCATCAGCAATCAGGAGCAACAACTGAAAATGGCCTATATGGACGTAAAGCCCGAGAACTACAACGGTAAGAACATTGTATTGCTCCACGGTAAAAACTTTAACGGCGCCTATTGGAAGACCACCATCGAGGCCTTGACCAAGGAAGGTTTTAGGGTCATTGCCCCCGACCAGATCGGTTTCGGAAAATCATCTAAACCGGCCCATTTTCACTATACCTTTCAGCAACTGGCCCAAAACACCAAAAGCCTTTTAGATACATTGGGAGTCTCCCAAACGGCCGTTTTGGGACATTCCATGGGAGGCATGATCGCCGTCCGCTTCGCCTTGATGTATCCGGAAACCACCGAAAAACTGATTTTGGAAAACCCTATCGGTTTAGAGGACTGGAAACTTAAGGTACCTTACAAACCTGTGGAATGGTGGTATCAAAACGAATTGAAAAAGAGTTATGAGGGCATACGTAAGTATCAACTTGAAAGCTATTACGACAAGCAATGGAAGCCCGAGTACGATCAATGGGTAAACCTTTTGGCGGGATGGACGTTAAATTCCGATTACGAACGCATCGCTTGGAACGCGGCCCTTACCTACGATATGATCTTTACCCAGCCCGTGGTCTATGAGTTTGAAAACATCAAGGCCAAGACCTTACTGATCATCGGTACCCGAGACCGTACGGCCTTAGGAAAACCTTTGGTTACGGAGAAGGTGAGAAAGACTATGGGACTCTATAACCAACTGGGCAAAAAGACCCAAGAGCGCATACCGGATGCGGAGTTGGTAGAGTTGGCGAATATCGGCCACCTGCCCCATATTGAGAGTTTTGACCGCTATATCGCGCCCCTGACCTCCTTTCTAAAGGAGTAAGGCCGAGTGCCAAAAATCGAAGACTTGTTTAAAGAAAAGAACTAAGACGGGGGGCATACCCCCTGATACGGAAATAGAGGCTACATCCTTTTGCTGGTGGTGGCCTCTTCTTCTTTATAGACCTTTTTTACGATTTCGTACAGGTCCGGAATTACGGTCTTGGCTATGGGCGAGTTATTGTTCAAGAGTACACAGATGCCCAAATCCGATTCCGGATACACGGCAATCTCGTTTCTGTAGTTATTGACGCTTCCACCATGGTGCCAGATCGTTTTTTCTACATTGGCCTGCCCTTCGGTAAACTTATGGATTCTCCATCCAAAGCCGTAATAAGAACGGGTGTGGCCCGGCCATCGCTGATAATATTTTCTATGTCCTGAAATCTCGATAAAGGGATTAAAGGCTTCCCTTATGGCCGAACTATCCATAACATCAGGGTTGTGTCCCAATAAAAAACGCATCCACCTTCCCATATCGTGGGCATTGGAACTGATTCCCCCTGCAGCTACGGCATTGTAGTAATTGTCCCTTAAGTGGGCAGCCCTCCAACCGTTCCGAGCTTTTACGTGCGGCATGGCAATATTGGCCTCATGCGTCAGGGTCTCGAAATCGGTAGTCGTGGTACACATTTCCAAGGGCTTAAAAAAGCGATCGTCTAAAAGGGTGTTTATCTTTTTGCCCGTAGCCTTCTTCATCATTTCCCCACAAAGGGCGAACATGGCGTTTTGATAGCTGTACATGATTCCCGGCTTGCTAATGGGCATTACCTCCTTAAAACGCTTGGCTATATCCTTTAGGGGAAGACCGGCTTCCACTAGATTCGTATAACTGTGATAGGGCGTGCCCGAAGTGTGCGATAGAATATTGGCCAAGGTGATGCTTTTGGTATTGGAGCCATCACCCAATTGAAATTCGGGAAGGTAATCGCTTACCCGATCCGTCCAATTCAATTTTCCCTCGTGCTTTATGTTGGCGGCCAACATGCCGGCAAAACCTTTTGATAATGAACCCAACCTAAAAACCGTCTCCCCGTTTACGGGACTGTTATCCGTACTTTTCTTTGTTCCAAAACCGTCGGATATCACTATGGAATCGCCCGTAACGATGCTCACCCCTGCCCCGACGACATCGCCATTGGCAATGGCCTTCTTGAAATAGGCATTCAGGGCGGCCTGTAATTTCTTTTGTCGGGAAGCGTAAAGAAGGACTTCCTTATCGATTTTAGGGTCTTTTTCAATTGTCGAGGCCGTTACCGCCTTCTTGGGGGCTTTGGTCGATTCTGCATTGAATGCACGTGAAATAAATACGGATAAAGTGAAGACGACGAACGCAGATGCGATCAAAATTTTATATCTCTGCATTGATAAGCTATTCTTTTGGTAGGTTGAGATGCACGAAAATAGGATGAATTGCTTAAATAACGGATAAAATGCACTTTTTCTTATAAATTTTTCCCGTTTTTATATTGTTTTTAACATTTTGAACAATTATACCCCTTATTCGATACCGTCTCGTACATTTTCACCATATAATCAGTGCCGATGTTCTTACTTTTGTTCCCTTTGCACAGTTCTTCCTTAATTTCATCCTATGAGTTCAAAACTAGAAAGCCTTTCGCTCCGTGAAGCCCAAAAACTGGCCTTGTTATCGCAAGGTTTACCGCCTACCGCCCGTACGGGTCCCGCCCAGGCTACCACGCTTTCCGCCATTGAACGTTTGGGCTATATTCAAATCGATACCATTTCCGTAATCGAAAGGGCACATCACCACACCCTGTACAACCGAAACCCGAACTATAAAGCTTCCCATATACATAAGTTGATAGCCGACAAGAAAGTTTTTGAATACTGGTCGCACGCCGCCTCGTATTTGCCCATGTCCGATTATCGCTTCAGCCTTCCGCGCAAACACGCTATTGCCACGGGCCAAATGAAACATTGGTTTAAACGCGACCTCAAGCTTATGAATGCCGTCAAGGAACGCATAAAGGACGAAGGCCCGTTAATGGCCAGGGATTTTGATAAAAAGGGAAGTAAACTGGGCGAATGGAAAACCGCACCCACCAAACAGGCCCTTGAAAATTTGTTTATACAGGGCGACCTGATGATCTGTAACCGTATTAATTTCCATAAGGTATACGACCTTACCGAAAGGGTGCTTCCCGACTCCGTGAACACCACGGCCCCGACCCAAGCGGAATACGGAAAGTTTTTGGTGAAAAAATACTTGCGTGCCAATGGGCCGGGCAAACTTTCAGAAATGACCTACCTGCTCAAAAACGTAAAACCCCTAGTCTCAAAGGCGCTTGACCATATGCTGGCCGAGGGTGAAGTATTGCCTATCAAAGTTTCCGGAAATCCCTATTACCTTTTACCCGAATCCCTTGAACTATTAAACCGGCCCTTGCGAAAGAAAGCCAAGATTTTATCGCCTTTTGACAATCTCCTCATACAACGAAAACGAACACAGGAACTCTTTGGTTTCGATTATCTTTTGGAGTGTTATGTTCCGCAACACAAGCGCCAACACGGTTATTTTACCCTGCCTATTTTATGGGACGGAAAACTTGTGGCCCGTATGGACAGTAAGGCGGACAGAAAAACGGGAATTTTGCACATCCATCGATTGAGCCTAGAACCAAGCTTAACGAAATTGGACGCATTTTCGGCCGCCCTTGGGAAGGAACTCAAGGCCTTTGTTCGGTTCAATGGCTGTAAGGGGCTCTACCTGCACACCACCGTTCCCGCAAATTACAAACCACAGTTCTTCAATATCAACCCCGATTTGGTCGTTTAAATAAAACATGCGACATTTAGTCTGATACAACATAAACACTTAGTGCCATGAAGCCAAGAATAAGTATGATTTCTTTAGGAGTGAAAAATTTAGAAGCTTCGATCCGCTTTTACAAAGAAGGTATGGGCCTCCCCCTATTCGAATCCCCTCCGGGTGTGGCCTTTTTCGATTTGAACGGAACCTGGCTCGGGCTCACCGAGAAGGAACACTTGGCAAAAGATGTGGGTATTGCTCCCGAAGGAAGTGGTTTTTCAGGTATGACCCTCGCCCATAACGTCTCTAGCGAAGAAGAGGTGATTTCGGTATTGAACGAAGCCATACATGCCGGGGCCATTTTGGTGAAGCCACCGCAAAAGGCCGATTGGGGCGGTTTTCACGGCTATTTCAAAGACCTTGACGGATATCTATGGGAAGTGGCCCACAATCCCTTCGTCTGGATGGGTCCCGAAGATTAACGCCCCCATACCTGGTATACGGCCGAAAAAGCATAGTTTTGCCGCCTTTTAATTGTCCAAACAAAGAAGGAGATGATCGAAATACAGAACGTAAAATTCAACAACGAGACCAGGCCCGATTCGGGTTTTGAGCTGCTTAAGTTGGAAGTACTTTTTGCACGAAATATAGAGCAAGATATTACTTCGCCCCATAAGGTGGAATTTTACCAAATTATGATCATTACCGAAGGAGATTCAAAGCATACCATTGATTTCACCGATTATCCCTATGGTAAAAACACCATTTTTACCATACGCAAAGACCAAATACACCGCTTCTTTAAAAGCCCGGGGACCAAAGGATTTATATTAATTTTTACCGAAGACTTTTTGGCCAGCCTCTTAAGTCAAAAAGAAGTTGCCCGCTCACACGAACTCTTCAACGAGTTTTTGACTACGCCCTGCATCAATACCAGCGATACCGATTTTGCGGGTATCCATGACCTCGTTAAGGAAATAGAGGTGGAATACAACGAGAATTACGACGAGTTTTCTAGCGGCATTATCAGGAACCTACTCCATATCTTGATCTTTAAACTCTTCCGCGTCAAGCTGAAGCAAGGCGTCAGTTTTACCCAGCATAAATACGTAAGCGATTTTATCGCCTTTCAACAGTTGGTGGAAAAACGCTGTTTTGAAACCAAAAAGACCTTGGACTATGCCAGTTTAATGGGCTGTACCCCAAAAACCCTAAACAATATATGCAAGACGATCGTAGGTAAATCGGCCAAGGCGATCATAGATGACATTCTTGTCACCCAAATCAAACGTTTGTTGATCAACACCTCCATGTCCATTACCGAAATTGCCTATACTTCCGGTTTTGACGAACCTACCAATATGTATAAGTATTTTAAAAAAAATACCGAGACCACCCCCGAAGTTTTCCGCCAACTCCACTCCTAGCCTGCTTTCCGTTTTTTACAGTATAACTTCATTTTTATATAGTCCCTCCCACAAAGCGCCGAACTACTTTTGTCCTATAAATTTTAATACATCCATCAAAACCTATAGGAGATGAAAATAGCAGTAACCGGTGCCACCGGAAAATTAGGCAGACTTGTGGTTGAAAAACTAAAGGAAAGAACCGCTGAAGCCAACATTGTCGCATTGGCCAGAACCCCACAAAAAGGACAGGACCTAGGGGTTGAAGTACGCGCATTCGACTATGGAAACCTTGCACAAATGACGGAATCCCTGGCAGGGATCGATACGCTTTTGTTGATTTCAGGAAGCGAGTTGGGGCAACGTTTGGCCCAGCACGCCAATGTAATAAACGCGGCAAAAAACGCAGGGGTAAAAGCCATGGCCTATACCAGTCTTTTACATGTCGATACATCTAGTTCCCCCTTGGTTCCCGAACACCTGGGCACCGAAAAGGCCTTGGCCGAATCGGGAATTCCGTACACCCTTTTGAGAAACGGATGGTATACCGAAAACTATACCGATACCCTGAAAGACGTTATCGCCAAGGGCGCCGTATACGGTAGCGCGGGCGAAGGAGAAATCTCTTCCGCCAGTCGCGAAGACTATGCCGAGGCGGCCGCCATCGTATTGACCACCGAAGGCCACGAAGGAAAAACCTATGAATTGGCCGGTGACAAATCGTTTACCATGACCGATTATGCCCTAGAGCTTTCCAAACAGGCCGGAAAGGCAATTCCCTACGTAAACCTTCCGGAAGCCGAATACGCCAAAGCCTTACAAGAAGCGGGAGTGCCCGCCCCTATTGCGGAGTTCTTGGCCAGTTCCGATGTATCTACCGAAAAAGGCGACCTCTTTGACGAGGGCCATCAACTATCCCTGTTATTGGGCAGGCTTACTACCCCATTATCCAGCTCCATAGCGGCCAGCATAGGGTAAACCCATTGGTTGTTCGTAAAAGGGGGTGCCGTTTGTTTATATACCAAACGGCACCCCCTTTTTCAATTCATATTGTGTACATCGTTTACAAAAGTGGTGTCCCATATTTTTGTCACATCTTTGTAAGTAACACAGAACATTTCATCTTTTCACCCCTTAACAGTTCAAGTCATGAGCGATTCAGAATACAAGCTTCCGCAAAACACAAGTATCGGACACATACATTTAAAAGTAGCCGACCTGCAACGCGCCCTTGATTTTTACCACGGCCTGCTCGGCTTTGAGATTACCACCTTATACGGAAAAGAAGCGGCATTTATTTCCGCTGGCGGATACCATCACCATATCGGCCTAAATACATGGCAAAGTAAAAATGGACCTCGACCTCCAAAAAACAGTACCGGTTTGTTTCATACGGCCATTCTCTACCCCACGAGAAAAGATCTCGCGCAAATACTGGCCCGCTTGAGAGATGCAGGCTATCCGTTGACCGGGGCGGCCGACCACGGTGTCTCGGAGGCCATCTATCTAGACGACCCGGATGGAAACGGGGTGGAATTGTATTGGGACAGGCCAAGGGAGCAATGGCCGAAGCAAGCGGACGGTAGCCTCGAAATGTACACCAGACCCCTCGACGTTCAAGGGCTTCTGGCCGAATTAGCATCTTAAATACCCCCTTCTAGCCAGCCCCTATTCCTCTTTAACCTACTAATTTTTAGGGACCAGTAGAAACACGCGCATTACAGCCTTGTGTTTTTTCGTTCCCAACTTCAAACTTTCCCTTTTTTACAGTTGAAAGGCATTTTTTTATCCCGAACAGGGTGGATGCCCAACGTATTTTTGCCCCGAATTTAACACCTATAAACTTAGAAAAATGAAAAGCACATTCTTAACAGCAATTTTTATTTCGGCCTTGAGCCTTTCTTCTTGCAACGGGCAGGATGATGACGTGACCACACCGAAAGTATCGAACAAGGAAAAAGTAATTGAAGTACTCAAATCGATAGAGACAGGCGCACAAGAACCCGCCTCCTACATCAATCCCGAATCATATACACAACACAATTTAGGGGTGGCCGACGGTCTGGCCGGTTTTGGTGAAATTTTACAGGCCTTGCCCCCAAATTCCGCTAAGGTAAATACAATAAGGGCCTTTGAAGATGGCGACTATATATTTACGCATACAGACTACAACTTTTTTGGCCCAAAGATCGGCTTCGATGTGTTTAGGTTCGAAAACGGCTTGATCGTAGAACACTGGGACAACCTACAAGTAACGCCCGAACAGCCCAACCCAAGCGGCCATACCATGATCGATGGCGCCATCGAAATCACCGATCTCGATAAAACCGAAGCGAACAAGACCTTGGTAAGAAACTTTATTACCGATATTTTGATAAACGGCAATATGGATAAAATTGGAAATTATTTTGAAGGCGACCAATACATCCAGCACAATCCGAACATTGCGGACGGCCTATCGGGCCTAGGAAGCGCCTTGGCCGCCATGGCCGAACAAGGGGTTACCATGGAGTTCTCTGTAATACACAAGGTATTGGGGCAAGGTAATTTCGTCCTGAGCATTAGCGAAGGTCATTTTGGAGGGGCACATACCTCTTACTACGATCTGTTTCGGGTAGAGAACGGAAAAATAGCCGAACACTGGGATGTTATCGAAACGATTGCCCCCGAAGCCGATAGAAAGAACACTAACGGTAAGTTTAACTTTCCTAATTAATCCATCATGAAATATCTAATTATAATCATCACCTGTTTCAGCTTGGCAAGTTGGAACCAAAGAGAAGAACCAACGGATCCCTACATTTTGGAAATCACCAGTTTTCAATACAAAGACACGGTCAACCCCGATGATTTTTGGAAGGAAGACGCCAAGATACAGGAGACGTATACCAGCAAGCAACCCGGCTTTATCAGCAGGGAAAGCGCCTATAACGAGGAAGGAAATGAGGTTTTAGTGGTCGTACGATGGAAGTCAGAAACAGACGCCGAAGCTTCTATGAACAAGTTTATGAACGATACATCGGTAGCCCCTTATGCGAAAATGATCGAAGGAAGTACCATGAAGATGATGAGGTACAATGTAAAGTGATGCATAAGTTTGCATTCCGATTGGGAAAAGGCTGCCTTGGGGCGGCCTTTTCCTATTTTTTACCCTAGTCTTCAAATACGAACTCCTCTTTTTGCTTCCGGCAGCTTGACCCAATTCGTCTAAAGCACGTTCCATATTCAACAATGGCTCCTTAGTGAATCGCTTTGTAGGCCAATGAATTTTCCGTAAGAAAGCACACATGCTCTTTCAAAGGCAATAAAACACCTAAAGACATACGTTATCAAGATTAATTCTGTTAGATATAAATCTTTACTGTATTTTAGGAGTTGACATTCGTCCCACATATAAACTAGACCATTGCCCTTGGAGTCTCTGATTGAAGACATTATTTTAAATTATAGTTATACAGTGCTATACGGCCTTACCTTCGGCTACTTTATAGGCTTGTACTTTGGCGTAGGCTCCCTGTTTTTATTCGTTTGCAAGGTGTTGGAGCGCAAAGGCATCCTCAACAAGATAAAATCCATAGCCGTTCCAAAAGACCAAATCGCCTTTGAAATCAAGCACTCCGTAAAATCGATTGTAATTTTTGGGTTTTCCATCATCCCCATCGTTTTTCTTATTCGGAAAGGAGTGATTGAGCTCTTGCCCAATACGTGGTCCAATATATTGATCGGGATCGTAATCCTTTCCCTGTGGAACGAGGTCCACTTTTATTTGGTACACCGGTTAATGCATCAAAAATTTATGATGAGGCATGTGCATTTCATACACCACAAATCTAGGATTCCGACGGTATATTCCGTTTTTAGTTTTCATTGGGTAGAGGCCCTTCTACTTAGCACGGTTCCCGTAACCATTGCCCCCTTCGTCCCTTTTTCGATAATAGCCATATTTATTTATCCGCTGATAAGCATCTTGTTGAATTTTGCGGGACATTGCAACTATCGCTTTGGAAGCGGAAAAGGGAAAGGCTGGAAACTTTTTGGCACCCATCACAACGAACACCATAGCAGGGGCCGACAAAACTACGGATTTGCGTTACACCTTTTAGATAAAATATTTTCAAGACATAACAAATAATATATGAGTGAGGTATATATAACAAGTACAGGTTCCTTTTTACCCAACAAGGCTGTTTCCAATGAGGAAATAGAAGATTACCTAGGCCGGATAAACGGCAGGGATAGCCGCGCAAAAAGCCGTGTACTGAAACAAAACGGAATCAAGACCAGGCATTATGCAATCGATAAAAACCAAGAGAGCACCCACTCCAATGCGCAATTGGCGGTTAGCGCCATTAACGATGCCATACAAAAAAGTGGTCTAAGGAGCAGTGATGTTGAATTGCTATGTACGGGAACGACCCAAGGTGACCTCCCCATACCCGGTTTTGCCAGTATGGTACATGCGGGATTGGACTTTAACAGATGTGAGGTGGCCAATTTTCAAAGTGTATGCGCTAGCGGTATAATGGCCTTAAAAAATGCCTATGCGCAAATAAAAAGCGATGAAAAAGAGAATGCCGTCTGTGTGGGAAGCGAATTGGCCAGTAGATTGTTCAAAGCCTCACGATTTGAAGCCCAAGGCGTAGATGACCTGCCCTTTGACGCCGAGTTCTTAAGGTGGATGCTTTCTGACGGTGCAGGTGCCTTTGTGCTTCAAAACAAGAAAAACAAAAACGGAATTTCCTTAAAAATAGATTGGATCGACTTAAAATCACATGCCAACGAATTTCCCGTTTGTATGTATACCGGGAAGACGGACAACAAAAATGAAACGGAAAAAACATGGTTGGACTACCCGAGTTACGAAGAAGCTTCAAAGGCCGGTGCCATTAACTTAAAACAAGACACCAGGTTATTGGACAAAGTAATAAAAACCGGAGTTGCCCACTACTTTGAACTTATCGACCAAGGAAAAATAAACCGGAAGGAAATCGATTGGCTATGCTGCCACTATTCTTCGGAAATGTTCAAAGCCCCCATTAAAGAGCTCATGCTCAAGGGAGGGGGCGAAATCGCCGATAAGAAATGGTTCAGCAACCTTACGTCTAAGGGAAATACAGGCTCGGCCTCCATTTTTATCATGTTGGACGAATTGATGCACTCCGGAAAGTTGGTACCCGGAAACAAAATCCTGTGTATGGTACCTGAAAGCGGCCGATTTATCACCTCATTTATGCAACTCACCGTAGTAGGCGACAACAATACCGCCACTAAACGGTATCCCTTGCGAAAAATTGAATCCCCTGAATTGGTTATTAACAAGAGTGAGACTTCCGAATGGTTGATCAGGAACCTTACGCAAGTATGGATAGATTTCGAGACGGCCTTACTTAAAGTGCCCATCGTCGAGAAAATACACGATGGCACCCTTAGCATGTCGGATTACAAACTTTTATTGACCGATCTCAGACAACAGGTAATCGATGGCTCCCAATGGATATCAAGGGCGGCATCAAATATCGACATCCATCTTTTTGACCTACGGTCGGCCTTTATAAAACACACCGCTACCGAACATAAAGATTATCAAATGCTGGAGC
Source organism: Zobellia sp. OII3 (assembly GCF_002211465.1). Classification (NCBI taxonomy): domain Bacteria; kingdom Pseudomonadati; phylum Bacteroidota; class Flavobacteriia; order Flavobacteriales; family Flavobacteriaceae; genus Zobellia; species Zobellia sp. OII3. Next base: position 658,954 of record NZ_MWRZ01000002.1, read on the forward strand.
GAAACTATGTGGCCTTGGGAGAAGACCTGGAAGCAATCCAGAAAGCGGAAAAGAATATCGGTACCGTGGCCCTAACCTCCTTTATGTTTCAACAGGCCAGTAAGCCCAACCCGGTCGATTTACTGGGATCTATGTTTATCATTGAGGGTATTGGCAAGCGTTTAGCGGGATATTGGGGCGAAATGATTAAAGATCAATTAAATTTGAAAGACAATCAGGTCTCCTTTTTCACCTATCACGGAGTGGCCGACGAAAACCATTTCCACAACTTGGAAGAAGCATTGAACCATCCGGAAATGAATATGGAGGTAGCCGAAAAAATAGTAAAGACCGCAAAGATTACAGGTAAATTGTACACCATGCAGTTAAACGAATTAGGTAATTATTAAATTGAGGATATGATAGACGAAAACTTAGATATATCAAAGCATGACGAAAGGGACCCCAACCCTTGGTTGGCTCTGTTTTTAGACGAAAGTATTCCTATAAACCAAACTACAAAGTTGGCCTTAATGCGGGACAATGCTTCCAAATCGGCAAGATACCTACTGCCCATTATACACCTCTGGTCGAAGGTGACCATGTTCTTTATCCACATTTTCAAGTTCTTCTTTCCCAACCTTATAAATTCATCGAAAGTATTGCACCGAATTTTGGCATGGGGACTCAAAAACTTCGTTAGCCCAGATGCCAATTTGCTCGTTTTTCGGCATTTTCATATCGGAACCGAGATCTTACAATTTATAGCGGCGAACACTCCCGAAGCGGAAATCGTGGGAAATCCTTTAAAACCAAAGGACTTTGAAGATGTCAAGGATGACCTGTTTTTACAGCACGACTTGAACCTGTACAATTTTGTGATCCAATTGAACAATCAGTTGAAACAGAAGGGCACCAAAATCCAACCTCCTGAAAAGATAAATTTGGACATGATTACCGAGGATCAATTTGACCATATCGAATTTCCGAAAAAATGGACCAATTTTCTCGATCTTAGGTCGGCCATAGAGTTGTTTACCCCCTATTACCAATTGTTTTTAACCTCCAACGACTTTATACGGGCATCCAATTCATTGCAATTAGACGAAACCATAGCCATTTACACTTCGCAAATCATAAACACCCCGGGGCATTTGGGCCTAGTGAACAACAAACACCCCATGGTGCCCGCTACCACATACAGTGTAGCCTATAGATTGGTATTACATGGCCTGGCGGCCGAAACCCTGCACGAAGTCTTGGTAAAAATGAAACTCAATAAAAACCGTGACGGTATCGTAACCCCCATGGCCTAGACTTGACCTTTAACGGCAAGGGGCCCAAGGCAACCTTTATACAAAACCTAATCTTCCAATAAGAACTCGCCCTTGGTTTCCGCGGCGTAAAGTCCCCAATCACGTATCCCGTGGAGAATGGGCACCAAACTTTGTCCGAATTCGGTCAAGGCATATACTACTTTTAACGGTGGCTTCTTCGAGAAGACCTTCCGCGTCACCAAACCATCGGCTTCCAATTGCTTTAACTGCAGACTTAGGGTACGTTCCGTAATTCCCTCTATTTCCTTTCGTAATTCATTATAGCGCTTCTTGTCGTCCGCCAAATGGATCAGTATAACACTCTTCCATTTTCCACCGATCAACTCCATTGCCGCACTGGTCGGACAGGAAGAAATCTTTCCGTTGATCTTAATCTTCGGTTTTTTTTCAAACAACTCTTTTCTATCCATATATCAATTTATTTAAAAACCTATCCCTAGATAGTACTACATATATAACAATACAAATTTACGTAACTATACTTTAGTATACAACTATAATTTTGATAGTAAAAATTTTACACCTCAAACAACTGATTACAAGTGTTTTAAAAAATATTTTACATACTATCAATCTTGACCGTTATTGCACACAAAAGTCACTATACATACTTTTGCTACTATAATTTTGATAGTGTAAAAAAATAAAATAAAATGAACATCACAGAAATTTTGAACAATCGTTACTCCGTAAAAGAATTCGATGCCACTAAAAAAATCTCAGATTCAGACTTTGAACAAGTAAAGGCTTTATTGCGTTTGAGTCCTTCAAGTGTAAACCTACAGCCTTGGCATTTTCTGATTGCCGACACCCAAGAAGGTAAAGAACGAATTGCAAAAGGCACGCAAGGCTTTTTTCGGTTCAACACCCCCAAGGTTTTGGACGCATCGCATGTTATCGTCGTTGCCGCAAGAACGGATGCAGACAAAGCCTATATGAGCAGCATTTTGGAACAAGAAGATAAAGATGGCCGATTTGCCGCCCAGGAATTTAAAGATCAAATGCATGGCGGACGTATGTTATTTGCCGACATACACAAGTACGACCTCAAAGACCTTCCGCATTGGATGGAAAAACAAGTGTACCTGAATATGGGGTCTCTATTGTTAGGGGTTGCCGCCTTGGGTATAGACGCCGTACCCATGGAAGGTATAGATGTAAAAGCTTTGGACGAGGAGTTTGGTTTACGTGAAAAAGGATACACAGCCTTGGCCGTGGTTTCCTTGGGCTACAGAAAAGATACCGATTTTAACTCGAAATTACCCAAATCAAGATTTCCCGAAGAAACTATAATCACCCAGCTATAATCCTCTTAAAAAAGGTAGAAATCATGAAAAAATTCTTAAAAATAGGAGCAGGAATCGTCTTGGCGTTGATGGCAGTCGGTGTCCTTATATTTTTCTTTTTCCCAAAAGTACTTGTCGACCAAACCAACGCAAGTTATGCCAGGGCGGCAAAACTTGAAAAGAAAACCGTGGCTGTAAATGGCTATATCGTAAATTTTTACGAAAGCAAGGCCGGTGAAGACAAGCCTTATTTTGTACTTCTTCACGGTATGGGAGACGACAAGAGCAGTTTTTTGCAAACTGCCCAATTTTTATCGGAAGACTACCATTTGATTCTTCCCGATCTGGCCGGTCACGGTGAAAACGAAAGAAAGGCGGGACTAAATTATTCCATAGACGGCCAAGCCACTTTTGTAAAGTCCTTTTTAGAGCAAATCGGCGTACACAGGTTTTATCTCATTGGAAACTCAATGGGAGGCCATACCGCCGCCGCTTACGCCATAAAATACCCTAAGGACGTAGCCAAACTGATCCTTCTAAATGCCGCTGGCATTACCTTAGACGACCATGTGGTCTATGGCGGATTTGGCAAGGAAATAGAAAACAAAGAAGAACTTAATGCCGTGCTTCAACGCGTTTTTTATAAGGTACCTGAACTTCCCGGACCCATAGCGGATTATATGATCGAGCAGATCAACAATAGCAAGGATTTTGTCGACGACACGCTGATTCCCGCTATAAAGAACGGAACCTATTTCAACTTAAAAGATGAGGTAGCTTCCATAAAGGCTCCCACCTTGGTGCTATGGGGAAAACACGACAAGGTGGTGAGTTTTAACGTAGCGGAATATTACCGCGACCATATTCCCAACGCCAAATTGGAGCTTATTCCAAACGCTTCACACTCCCCTCAATTGGAAGTTCCCGAAACCGTAGCCACAAGTATCAACCGATTTATTCAATAAAGATGGAAGTATCAAAACTAACGACAAGAGACCAACATTTGGCAAAGGTTCAGTTGTACCGATGGTATCAATTGTATGAACGCCCCATGAATGACCAGCGTATTAACAACCAACTAGAAATGTTGGACGAAAACATTACTATGATCAATGCCTCAGGAGAATTTAAAGGGACCAAAGACTATCCTAAAAGACTTAAGGTGTATGACGGCTGGCAAAATGCCCACCATATTAAATCTATCGAGGTTTCACTATTGGAAGACAATTCTATCGGGTTGGAAGCCGATTTGCACTACCAAAACATCAAGCCCAATGGAGAAAAGCAAAGTTATGCCCTGCATTACAATGATATTAGGTTAGAAAAATTTGTTAGCGACCTACCCAAATTCACACGAGTGGAAATCGTACCCGTAGGGCCTACCGATGAAGATTTTGAAGATGCCTACCCTACGAACCGAACCAAGTCACTCATGCATTTTTGGTTGGCCCACATGGAAAGCCTAGACGGAAATGTAAGTCCTTTTAAAGAATTGTTAGTGGACAATTTCAAGCTTCACTTTTCAACCAACAACGCGCCCATTGTCAATATAGACGATCTTGAAAAGTGGTTGAACGGAACCCCTAAACAATTAAAGGAAAGCAGTCACTTCCCCGAAAATTTTTCCGTGAAGGTAATTTCTGAAAAAGAATACGAAGTCGATGTAGATTTTGTTTGGGAAGGCCTAACGAAAGAAAACCAAAAACTTACTGCTACCACCACACACCATTGGGTCGTACAAGATAATCCCAATGACAGGTTTGCAAAAATAAAAGAGGCGACCATAACCCAAAAAGTACCTCTTGCGCCATTAAAATAAAACTCTAATTCAATATATAAGAACAACTATTATGAAAAGTACTATTGTAAAATTTACGGCAAAACCGGAATATAGGGAAGCGTTTTCCACTACCTTAAAAGAAGTACAGGCCGCCACGAGAAAAGAAGCGGGCAACAAAGAAATCAGCGTGTTTGTTTCTAAAGCAGATGCCAATGTATTCTTTGTTTATGAACGTTGGGCCAATAAAGCGGCCATTACCTCCCACGATAATGAGCCGCACACAAAAAAGCTAATGCAAGTGGGGCAAACCGCCTTAAAGTCTGCTCCGGATTTTTATTTTTTAGGAGATACACCCCCCCTACCCGACCATTCTAAATCGGCTAACCCAGAAGATGAGGTCTTTGTCATTTTCTTCATTTTTAAATTGAAAACGGAATTTAGGCCCGCACTTCTAAAACAGTTTGAAGACCATATTACCCACACTCGAAAAGAGGAAGCAGGAAACATCATTTTTGATTTATATACAGTAGATGATCAGGAATATACACTAGCAGTTTATGAGCATTGGAGAAAAGAATCTGATGTTTGGGACATTCACTTCAACCAAACCTATGCAGTAAAAACAGGCAAACTAATGGAAGAAGCTGTCATTGGTGACTTAAAGCAGTATATGAATTTCGTCACGGAAATCTAAACGAAACGTCAGGTTCAACTAAAAACCACTATCATGAAAACAGCAATAACATTACTTTCCTTGGCAATTTTAGCAAGCTGCGGAAATCAGGACAAAAAAGAAGCAGGTTCAACTACAGAAACGCAAAATCACGAACATCCGCATCCACACAATGTAGATGAAAACGGATTAGCACCCCATACCGAAAATACCATTCATCAATACGCACCCACCGTTGCCTTATTGAACAGTATCTACGAAGGCGACATTACTCCTCGACAAATGGTACAACAAGGCAATATTGGTATTGGCACCGTAAACCATTTGGCCGGTGAACTGGTCGCCGTAGACGGAGTGGTATACACCATTGATGCCGAAGGCGGAATTAAAGAGGCTCCAGAAGATTTAGAGTCGCCTAATATGACGATGATTAATTTTCAACCTAAAAAAACGGTAACCGTTGAAAACATTACTTCATACGAAGAACTAAACAAAGAACTTCAAAAATACTCTACTTCTAAAAACAGTTTTTATGCATATAGAATTAAAGGGGAGTTTGAGTATTTAAAAATGGCATCGGCACATAAGGTAGAAAATGAAGATGTCTCTTTGTTCGAGTATTTAGACACGCGGGTAATGTATACCAGGGAAAACATTAAAGGGACATTAGTAGGCTTATTTACTCCAGATTATTTAGGGAATATTGTCATTCCCGGCATGCACTTTCACTTTTTATCGGAGGATATAAAACTAGGTGGACATTTAGAGGACATAAAGTTCGATAGACTTCAGGTTGAAATTCAAGAAGTAAACCAAGTAAACCTGCAGCTTCCTCAAACCGAAAAATTCAGAAACAAAACGTTGAAGCAAGGTGCCTCACCAAAAGCAACCGCAAAGCAAAACGGTAAATAAATAATCTTATGAAAAGCCAAGTATTACTACTGTTGGCATTGGTTTTGGCATATCTAGTTCCGTGTTTACACAAGACGAAGCCAAAGGCATGCAATTTGCCCAAGGTATCGAAGCTGGAATGACACATATTAACGACCAACCTGTCAACGACAGTGCCTATGCACCCTTTGGAGGCGTTAAAAATTCCGGTTTAGGCAGGTTTAACGGACAATGGGGCATCAAGTCATTTACCGTTGCCCATTGGATCAGCATTCAAAAAGAACCGAGAAAGTATCCGTTTAGGGCAGCGGATTTTCAATAATGACCGTCCCTATATATCACATTCCCGTATGTCTAGGCAGGTATTCCCTCCCACCTTGGCATACGGTTTTTTTGGCTATCTTGTAAATCACATCCCTTCCCTACGGAAGAAAGATGAAAAAAGAAATGCTAACCCACCCGAAAAACAGAATTCAGTTTTGGTTTTTCACTAAGGGAAAATTGTTTTTACATGGATAACCTTATTACCTTTTCCATTACCGTGTTCACCGGCTTTTTTGCCATAATGAACCCGCTGTCGAACATACCCGTCTTTCTATCCTTGGCAGGTGGGGCCGATAGAACCACCCAACGGAACATCAGTAAAAAAGCGACACTTACGGCCTTTGTCATTGTTACGCTCTTCCTCGTTCTCGGGAAATTCATTTTCCTGCTTTTCGGTATTACCATACCTGCTTTTAAGATTACAGGGGGCATTTTGATCTTCGTAGTAGGTTTTGATATGCTCCAGTCTAAAAAATCGAACGTAAAGCACTTAAAGGAAACCCATATCGATGAAGACATTGCCATATCGCCCCTGGCCATTCCAATTTTGGCGGGACCGGGAACCATTGTAACGGGGATGAACTTTGTTTCGAACGCCGGCTACCTTAAGATCGGGATGGTCATAATGATTTTCGGCCTCTTGTGCTGGATGACCTATATCTCGTTTATGCTAAGTGAACTCTTCATCAAAAAAATCGGTCATAACGTAATATCGGTAATCGGGAAAATCATGGGATTGATTATCGCCATCATAGGAACCGACATGATCATACAGGGGATCAAAATATCCTTCACCCTATCTAATTAACCCAAGCCCAGTAAAAATTTAGATATATGAATATCAAGGAAAACAAGAAAAATGCCATTGCCTTTTACCGAATGGCCTACGAAGGCAACCCCAAGGCGGCCATCGAAAAGTATTGTGGCGGGACCTATATTCAACACAACCCCCATGTGGCCAATGGCCCGAAAGGCTTTGTCGATTATTTTGAAAGAATGCAAAGGGAATACCCCGAAAAGTCCATTAAATTCGTGCGGGCCGTTGCCGAGGGCGATTTAGTAGCCCTGCACACGCACCAAATCTGGCCGGATAACGACCAATATATCACCATGGATTTTTTCCGCTTTGACACTAAGGGGAAAATCTGCGAACACTGGGATTCCATTCAACAAATCCCAAAAACATCGGCAAACCCAAATACCATGTATTGATCGCCCCTTCTATATTTTAAGATCACTTTAAGAAAAACGACGATGTTCGCATCCAATATATGCTTAGTTTTATCATCTTTAAAGTTGACAAATCACTCGCTATGACTATTGAACTTCTACACAAATACGATCTCAACGACGCCATTCAGTTACAGATAAAAAATCTATATAAACAACTGAACGACAAGAACGAACAGCGACCTTTGCATCAAATACTTCAAGATGACAACCAAGTTATCTTTGTGGTTTGCAAAGAAGAAGGGCAAATCGTCGGTATGGCCTTATTGGCCACCTATAAAGTGATTTCAGGTTATCGGGGACTGGTGGAAGATGTCGTCGTCGATGCCGACTATCGAGGTAAGGGAATCGGTAGAAAACTAATGGAGAAACTCTTGCAAGAGGCCCAACACAAGAACATAGATGATATCCTTTTATTTTCGGGCCACCATAGAACCAAGGCGATTGCCCTGTACAAAAGCCTAGGGTTTACCCTGCGTGAAAGCGGGGTCTACAATCTGAAAGTACCGAGGCCATAAAGCGGACCTAGACCTTCTTTACATGGCGTAACTGACTTTTGAGTTCGTCCATAGACTCTTTCAGTTGTTTTAAAAGCCCTTTCTCCGTAGTGGCGTCTTCCCCAAAGGTGATCCTGCTACTTACCTGCCAAATTTCCTGTATTTGATACGGTTTGATTTCATAGGGCGGATAGGTCTCGTTCAATGAAACCAAGGTAATGTTGTTCGAATTCGGGCGCTTTTCCACTTTTTTGACCAATACCGCATCTTCTAGAACCACCACGTACATTTTGTTGGGACTCACATCGTCGATATGCTCTACGGCCCTGGCCAAGACCCATTCGCCCGGTTTTAGGTTTGGGAGCATACTATCCCCTTCTACTTGAAACCCGCGATAGGTAGCATTCCTGAATTCCGGTATGGGAAGGTCGAAGGCCGGCAACTGTTCGTACCAGCTTGTATCCTGAATGTTTTGCGGATAGCCCGCCGCTGCCTTGGCATTCACCAAGACCATATTTTCGTTTCCGGAGTTATCGACCGTTACGACTTTTGGAATAACGCTGGTCTTCGAAGTCTCCAAGTACTGATTGTCGCTACTTCCAAAAAGCCACAAGGGATTGATCTTAAACTGCTTCAGCAGCTCCATTACCACTTTTCCCGAAAGTTTGGTCCTCCCCCTTTCAATATCGGCCGTAGTACTCGACAGGCCTAATAATTTTGCAAATTCGGCTTGGGTATAGCCCAAGTCTCGGCGTACCTCGATAAATCGTTTTAATGTGATTTCATTTTCCATAGAACTCTTGCATTGGGTCTCTTGTTCAAAACTGTCGAGGGCTTGAAGTTTCCACTACCCTTTCATTTTCAAATATACACATTTTGGAATATATCCAAAATAATATTTGGATTATATCCATAATATGGATTTTTTCCATAATTTTGGAATAAATACAAAATACGCCTATGTCCTTGTCATTTGATAGAATAAAGGAAAAACTGAACATCTTGGCAGATGCCGCCAAGTACGACGTTTCGTGCTCAAGCAGTGGAAGTGTTCGCAAGAACGATACCAATGGCCTGGGCGACAGTAGCGGTATGGGCATCTGCCATAGCTATACCGAAGACGGCAGGTGCGTCTCCTTGCTCAAGATCCTCTTGACCAACCACTGCATCTTTGACTGTGCCTATTGTGTAACCCGCAAGAGTAACGACGTGCAACGGGCGGCATTCAAGATCCAAGAGGTAGTAGACCTGACCATCAATTTTTATCGTCGCAACTATATCGAAGGCCTTTTTCTCAGCTCGGGCATTTTCAAAAGTCCCGATTACACCATGGAGCGCCTAGTGGCCGTTGCCAAAAAGCTCCGATTGGAAGAGAATTTCAACGGCTACATCCACCTAAAGTCCATTCCCGGGGCAAGTGACGAGCTGATGCGCGAAGCGGGACTCTACGCCGACCGATTGTCGGTCAACATCGAGGTACCCACAATTTCAGGGCTCAAACTTTTGGCCCCCGATAAAAAACACGAAGATTTTACCAAGCCTATGCTAAAGGTGAAAAACGAAATCATTCAATATAAATCGGAGAAAAAAATCATCAAAAGCACCCCCAAATATGCCCCTGCCGGGCAAAGCACCCAAATGATCGTAGGCGCAACCGGGGAATCGGACAAAGATATTATGTACTCGGCCACACACTATTATAAAACCTACCACATGAAGCGGGTCTATTATTCGGGCTATGTACCGGTAGCAGACGATAGCCGATTGCCTGCCATTGGAACCCAAGTACCCATGCTCAGGGAAAATAGACTCTACCAGACCGATTGGCTCTTGCGCTTCTACGGCTTTGGGGTTCAAGAACTTTTGAACAATGACCACCCCAACTTGGATATGGACGTAGACCCTAAATTAGGCTGGGCCCTTCGGAACATGCAATACTTCCCCGTTGACATCAACAAAGCCGATAAAAGCGTATTGGCGCGTATACCGGGCCTCGGTATGAAAAGCGTTCATAAAATCATTAGCGCCCGGCGCTTTAGAAAACTCAACTGGGAGCACCTTAAAAAAATCGGCGTGGCCTTGAACCGGGCCAAGTATTTCATTGTCTGTGATTCCAGCAAATGGGAACATAGGGATATGGAAGGCGCCAAGATAAAGGGATTGATCCTTCAAAATTCGACAGGAAAGTTTAGAAAGGAATACAGTAACCAATTGCAATTGTTTTAATGGAATGCACATAGCCTAAAGTAGTAACCGAAAAAAACATGTATTATGAATTCGACTAAGACCCTTATTTACGACGGTAGTTTCAACGGATTTCTTACGGCCATTTTTGTGGCCTTTGAAGAAAAGGCAGTGGTGTCCGACATTCAGAAACACTCGGTCTGCCAAAACGGACTGTTCTCGGAAACGGAAACCATTTTTACCCAAATGGACAAGGCCAAAAGGGTCTGGAACGGAATTCACAAGAAGAGCCACAGCGCCATAAAGGATATCTACTTTGCATTTTTGAGCGAGCACAAAGGCATTGAGATGTTGCTCTACCGCTTTATTCGGAAAATGTTCGCCTCCAATACTTCCATTGCCTCCGATTACTCGGACGGCCTAGTACTAAAAATCAGTCAACTCGCTCGCTCCGTGGGTCGTGAAAAGCATCGTATGGAAGCCTTTGTAAGATTTCAATTGACCAAGGACGAAATCTATTTCGCCAACATAGAGCCCGATTTCAATGTGCTTCCCCTCATTTCGAAACACTTTCGCTCAAGATATGCCGACCAGCAATGGCTGATTTACGATGTCAAACGGAAATACGGAATTTTTTACGATCTGAACCAAGTAGAAATCGTATCCCTAGACCTTGAAGACATCCATACCAACAGCATAAATAAAAGGGCCCATCTCACCGATGGGGATTACAACTATCAAGACCTTTGGAACAATTACTTTAAAAGCACCAATATAAAATCGCGCATCAATTTAAAGCTTCACAAACAACATGTACCCAAGCGGTATTGGAAATATTTAAGCGAAAAAAAGGCGGTATAGGCCCATTGCTTAGCAGACGCTTCGGGAATACCTCGCCAAGAGAGGGCTTTTATCGCATTAAATGTGCGCCCATATCGTTCGAAACACCTTTTATTTAGGGTGTTGGCCCTAATTACCTTAACATAGATATAAGTAAAGGTCGCTTCTTTCTTAAGGGTCAAAAACGTACCTTTGCCACTTTGCTATAGAAAATGATAAATTACGAAGAAAATATCGAGGTTCAGGGCGCCCGTGTCCATAACCTTAAAAATATAGATGTTACCATACCCCGGGAAAAGCTGGTGGTTATAACCGGACTTTCAGGAAGTGGGAAATCTTCCCTTGCCTTCGACACGATCTATGCCGAAGGCCAACGTCGTTACATCGAAACCTTCTCGGCCTATGCCCGTCAGTTTTTAGGGGGATTGGAGCGACCCGATGTAGACAAGATCGATGGGCTATCACCCGTAATCGCCATAGAACAGAAGACCACTTCCAAATCACCGCGTTCGACCGTGGGCACCATTACGGAAATATACGATTTTCTCCGCTTGCTTTTTGCCCGTGCCGGCGATGCCTATAGTTACAATACGGGCGAAAAAATGGTAAGTTATAGTGATGACCAGATCAAGGAACTTATCAAGAAAGACTATAACGGAAAAAAGATAAACGTACTCGCCCCGGTCATCAAATCAAGAAAAGGACATTATCGCGAGCTTTTTGAGCAAATTGCCAAACAAGGCTTCGTAAAAGTTCGGATCGATGGCGAAGTGAAGGATATCGTCAAGGGCATGAAAGTAGACCGCTACAAGACCCACGACATTGAAATCGTTATCGACCGCCTTAAGGTTTCCGATACGGAAGACATGGACAAACGTCTTTCCGAAACCATAAATACCGCCATGTACAGTGGAGAAAACGTACTTATGGTCTTGGAGGAAGGGCAGACCGTGGCGCGGTATTTTAGCCGAGACCTGATGTGTCCCACTACGGGCATCTCCTACCCTGTACCCGAACCCAATACCTTTTCCTTTAATTCGCCCAAGGGCATGTGCCCCAATTGTAACGGGTTGGGCCATGTGTACGAAGTAAACGAAAAGAAGATATTTCCCAATAAAAAATTATCCGTAAAATCCGGGGGGATCGCTCCCTTAGGTGAGTATAAAAAATCGTGGGCGTTCAAACAGATAGAGACCATTGGCCAACGCTACAACTTTGAGCTCACCGATCCTATCTCCAGCATTTCGGAAGAAGCCATCGATGTATTGCTCAATGGCGGACACGAAACCTTTGAGGTAGATTCTAAGACCCTAGGCGTAAAGCGCAGCTATAAAATCGATTACGAAGGTATTGCCAACTTTATCAAAAGCCAATACGAGGAAGCCGGAACAACGGCATTAAAGCGCTGGGCCAAGGAATATATGGACAAGATCACTTGTCCCGAATGCGAAGGTGCCCGCCTACGAAAAGAGTCCCTCTACTTCAAAATAGACGAAAAAAACATTGCCGAATTGGCCCATTTGGATATTGCGGAATTGGCCGAATTCTTCAAGGGTCTTGAGAAAAAACTGGAAGGCAACCAGCTCAAGATTGCCGAAGAGATCATTAAAGAGATCAAGACCCGTATTCAATTTCTCTTGGATGTTGGCCTTGATTACCTCTCCTTGAACCGAAGCTCTAAATCCCTCTCGGGCGGGGAAGCCCAGCGTATTCGCCTCGCCACCCAGATCGGCTCTCAATTGGTCGGGGTACTGTACATTCTCGATGAGCCGAGCATTGGCCTTCACCAAAGGGACAACACCCGCTTGATCAAATCTTTGGAAGCCCTGCGCGACATCGGGAACTCCGTTATCGTAGTGGAACACGACCGCGATATGATCGAATGCGCCGACCATGTGATCGATATCGGCCCAAGGGCCGGTAAACACGGCGGTGAAATTATTTCCCAAGGACATCCCAATGAGCTAAAGAACGAAAATACCCTTACCGCCGATTACATTACCGGCAAAAGGGAAATTGCAGTCCCCAAAAAACGACGAAAGGGGAACGGCAAGAAAATAACGCTTTCCGGCTCTACCGGAAACAACTTGAAAAACGTTACGGTCTCTTTTCCCTTAGGACAGATGATCGGTGTTACGGGAGTTTCAGGCAGTGGGAAATCCACTTTGATCAACGAGACCCTCTACCCTATCATGAACGCCCATTATTTCAATGGCGTAAAAAAACCTATGCCCTATAAGAAAATTACGGGCTTGGAGCATATTGACAAGGTAATAGACATCAACCAGTCGCCTATTGGAAGGACCCCGCGTTCCAACCCGGCCACCTATACCGGTGTTTTTGGTGAGATCCGTTCGCTTTTCGCCAAAACCCCGGAAGCCGCCATTAGGGGATACAAACCCGGCCGTTTCAGCTTCAACGTCAAAGGCGGTCGATGTGAAACTTGTCAAGGTGGGGGACTCCGGGTCATAGAAATGAATTTTTTACCCGATGTATACGTAGAATGCGAAACTTGTAATGGCAAGCGTTTTAACCGTGAAACCCTTGAAATACGGTACAAAGGCAAATCTATTGCCGACGTTTTGGAGATGACGATCAACGAAGCAGTTGATTTTTTTGAGCTTATCCCCAAAATTTATCGTAAGTTAAAGACCATACAAGATGTCGGATTGGGATATATTTCCCTAGGACAGCAGTCCACTACCCTTTCCGGAGGTGAAGCCCAGCGCATTAAGCTGGCCACGGAACTTTCTAAACGGGACACGGGCAATACTTTTTACATCTTGGACGAACCCACAACGGGACTCCACTTTGAAGATATTCGGGTTTTGATGGAAGTTTTGACCCGATTGGTAGACAAAGGAAACACCATATTGGTCATCGAGCACAATATGGATGTTATTAAAATGGTCGATTATATTATCGATATCGGCTATGAGGGTGGCCGTGGCGGCGGAAAGGTCGTTGCCCAAGGAACACCCGAAGAAGTGGCCCAAGACAAAAAAAGTTATACGGCCAAATATTTGAGACCGGAGCTGAACATACCGGACTGAAAAGAAAGAAATATTATATGTATTTGAAAAAGAACATAGAAAATGACGCGAAACTATTGGAACGAAGAATGGAAAGAAATTGAATTCGATGATAAGATAGCGGAAAACGAAAAGTTTAAAATATCAAATTACGGCCGGATACTTAACTGTAAAGGCCCTGAAGAATTCTTGGTTACCGAATCCTTCATAAATGGATACCAAAACTTGCCCTTAAAGCAAAAACGAAACGGAAAATCGACCAGTAGATACGTTCACAAGCTGGTAGCCGAGCATTTTTTAGAACGAAAAAATGGCGTTTTCGTCATTCATCTCGATTACGACAAGACGAACAACCATGTGGACAACCTAAAATGGGCGACAAAAAAAGAAAAAGAGGAACACCAGTTCAGCGGCCCTAAATGGAAGAACAAACCAAGGCGAATTACCTACTCCAAGCTTACGGAAACCAAGGTCAAATTAATCAAGCGAAAGCTGAACGACCCCAACCGCAGGACACGTTTAAAGATGATCGCAAAACAATTCGGTATTTCGGAAATGCAGTTGCACCGTATTAAAACAGGCGAAAACTGGAGTTCGGTAACAGAATACTAAATACGGGCACAAGGAGTTTTAATTATAGTTTAAAATTTAAACGAGTTTTGTGCCACTGTAAAATAAAAGTAATAAATTCATTGGCTGATTTTAAGTGACGGGAGCGAGCATCCCGCCCTTATCCAAACCATAGTCAATACCGTTAGTTGGGTAAACAACCCCCTAAAACAAAAGAATTAGCATACATGAGAAAAGAACAACACCACAAAGGTTGGAACGAAATAAAAACAAACGATTCTTGGGCCATTTTTAAAATAATGGGCGAGTTCGTAATGGGATTTGAAAAGATGGGCACCATTGGCCCCTGTGTTTCCATTTTCGGTTCGGCCCGTACCAAGGAGGGTGAAAGATATTACGAGTTGGCCGTTAGTATTGCCAAAAGTATTGCAGAAGCAGGATACGGTGTCATTACCGGTGGTGGGCCTGGCATCATGGAAGCCGGTAACAAAGGCGCCCACCTTGCCGATGGTACATCGGTGGGACTGAACATAGACCTACCCTTCGAACAACACGACAACCCCTATATCGATGCGGACAAGAGTTTGGACTTCGATTACTTTTTCGTCAGAAAGGTCATGTTCGTAAAATACTCCCAAGGTTTTGTAGTGATGCCCGGCGGTTTTGGCACCCTTGACGAACTCTTTGAAGCCATTACCCTTATCCAAACCAATAAAATAGAAAAATTCCCCATCATCTTGGTCGGCAGTGAATTCTGGACCGGATTGATCGATTGGATAAAGAATACCATGCTCGGCGTAAAGAATATTAGTCCCAATGACCTAGACCTTATTAAGATTGCGGACACCGAAGATGAAGTGGTCGATATCATCGATGCTTTCTACAAAGGTCGCAATCTGAGTCCTAATTTTTAATGCCTTCCTTGAAATTAAAATCCCTCATATATTGTTTTTTTCTAGGTGCTGTATCGATATCCGGTATCGGGGTACTTTCGGCGCAGCACCAGAACGTACTTACGGCCAACCTCGACGGGGAAAGCAAGGAAATACGTATTCAACAAGAATTCACGTATCAAAACAATTCGAACGTCACCCTTAGCACCCTTTATTTCAATGACTGGGCCCATGCCTACGCCAGTAAGAACACGGGATTGGCCAAGCGGTTTTCAGAGGAATTCAAAAAGAGTTTGCACCTCGCAAAGAAGGAAGAACGCGGATATACCACCATCATAAGTGCCGTTGACGATGAGTATAGGGGACTTTTTTGGCGGCGCACCACGGAACTCGACATTCTAAAGATAGAATTGAACAGTCCCTTACCACCAGGTGAATCGACCAAGCTCTTCCTGACCTATACCATAAAGCTTCCTGAAAACAAGTTTACGCCTTATGGTTACGACAAGAAAAAGAACAGTTTCTATCTAAAGGATTGGTACCTGACCCCGGCCTACTTTGACGGTACATGGCATCTGTACTCTAACAAAAACCTTGAAGACCTTTACACCGGAGTGACAGAAACGGTGGTCAATTTCGTTTACCCGCCCCATTTGTACCTGGCATCCAACTTTACCATATTGGGCAACAGTAATTTCCCGAACGGTCAAATGGCCCAACTTTCGGCTACACAACAAAAAAATTGCGAAATCTTACTGAGCCCCCAAAAGCGCTTCGTAACCCACGTAACACCGCAAATGACGGTCATAACCGATATCGAAGCCTCTAAATATGGAGAGATCGGCAAGGGCATTTCCATCAATCGGGTGACGGAATTTATCGAGAATAACCTAGGCAAATTTCCCCACTCACAGCTATTGGTCAGTCAATTGGACTATGAGAAAAACCCCTTGTACGGCATCAACCAATTGCCCTCATTCATCAGGCCTTACGAAGAACAGTTTCAATTTGAAATGAAGTTTTTAAAGACGGCACTGATCAACATTCTTGAAGAAACCTTATTTCTCGACCCCCGAAAAGAACAATGGCTAAGCGATGCCATCGCCAATTACCTGATGATCGCCTATGTTGAAAAATACTATCCCGACCAAAAACTACTGGGGAAACTATCCAGGATCTGGGGTATTCGCAGTTTCAATCTGGCTAAAATGGACTTTAACGAGCAGTATCCCTTCCTCTATATGCTCACGGCACGTACCAATTTAGACCAACCGCTGAACACCAGTAACGATTCACTCATCAAGTTCAATCAAAAAATAGCCAACAAATACAAGGCCGGACTTGGTCTCTCCTACCTGGCGAGCTATATCGGTAAGGAAAAGGTCGACAAAAGCATAAAAACCTTTTACAAACATTACAAACTAAGCCAAGTCAAGACCCTCGATTTTGAGTCCATTTTAAAAAGGGAAACCAATATTGACATCGACTGGTTCTTTAACGAATATGTGTCCACCGATAGAAAAATCGACTTTAAAATCAAAAAGGTAGAAAAGACCGAAGATTCACTTCGGGTGACCATAAAGAACAAGAAAGGAACCAATGTTCCCATTTCCCTATTCGGGCTCAAGAACGATTCTGTAGTTTCTAAATATTGGTTTTCGGATATCAATACGATCAAGACGGTCACCATTCCGAAAAACGGTGAAAAACGTCTGGTATTGAACTACGACCAAAAAATACCCGAATTTAACCAAAGGGACAACTGGAAATCTTTGGGTGGCTTCTTTTCCGGAAACAAAAAGTTGAAGTTTACGTTCTTTCGCGATTCCGAAAACCCCTATTACAATCAGGTCTTCTACGTACCGATCTTAAATTTCAATATTTACGACGGATGGACGCCCGGTATGCGCCTCTACAACAAAACCTTGTTAGAGCGCCCCTTCGTTTACGATTTTGCGCCCTCCTATTCCTTTCGTGAAAAAGCCTTCGTGGGCTCGGGAAGGGTGACCTATAGAAAATACCTGAGCAAGAGCGGACTTTACGTGGCCAATTACAGTGTGGGCGGCTCTACCTACCACTTTCAGGCCAATTCGCGCTACTCTACCATAACCCCCTCTGTCACCTTCGGTTGGAGGCCCTCCAATCTGATTTCGAACAAAAGGGAGTTTTTAAATTTAAGGTACGTTAACGTACTAAGGGACAAGGCCGAAAATCTCGGTGATTTTGAAACCCCTCCCGATTACAGCGTACTGAACCTAAGATACACCAATCGCAACCCGGGAATCATCAACTATATCTCTTGGTTTGCCGACGCACAGCACGCCAGTGATTTCAGTAAGGTGGCCTTTGAACTTGAGTACCGCAAACTTTTTGAGAACAACCGTCAATTCAACTTCCGCTTTTACGCCGGTAAGTTTATCAGAAACAAGACTACGGAATACAAAGACCCGAACTACTTCAGCTTTGCCCTTGACCGCCCTACCGATTATTTGTTCGACTACGGTTACCTCGGACGGTCTGAAGACTCCGGTATTTACAGTCAGCAAATCATAATAGCGGAAGGTGGCTTTAAGTCCTTTCTCCCCCAAGAGTATCGCTTTGCCAACGATTACCTAACGACCATAAACACCAGTGTCAACCTTTGGCGATGGATCGAGGTATACAGTGACCTAGGTTATGTGAAGAACAAAGGGGTCAGTGGCAAGTTCGTTTACGATTCGGGTGTCCGCCTCAATCTACTGACCGACTATTTTGAACTTTACTTTCCGATGTATTCCAATAATGGATGGGAAGTCGCCCAACCCCAATATGGTGAAAAAATTCGCTTTATCGTTACGGTAAGCCCAAAAACCCTTATTGGCCTGTTTACCAGAAAGTGGTTCTGAACCGATCAGAGAATCTCTAAAAAAAATTCGAAATACGGATTCAAAATTACCAAAATATCATTTCTAAAGGTATATTATTAATTATTTTTTAACCAACTATGATAAATTGGCATTGTAAAAATGCTTTCAGTTTGTTATTTTTGTAGAAACTCGATTTTCTTAATGGATATTTCGCCTAAAACTAGTAATGACATTTCGTTTGATGATTTTAAAACCCAAATTTTAAACGATTATAAAATTGCGGTACTTAGCAGGACTTGCAGTTTATTGGGAAGAAAAGAGGTTTTGACCGGTAAGGCAAAATTCGGCATTTTCGGAGACGGCAAAGAACTACCGCAATTGGCCATGGCCCGATCCTTCAAGAACGGGGACTTCAGAAGTGGTTATTATCGTGACCAGACTTTTATGATGGCCTTGGGCCTAATGACCCCGAAGGATTTATTTCACGGTCTTTACGCCACTACCGATATAGAAAAGGAGCCCATGAGCGCAGGCCGACAGATGGGAGGGCATTATGTCACCCATAGCCTAAACGAAGATGGCAGCTGGAAAAACCTTACCGAACAAAAGAACAGCAGTGGCGATATTTCGTGTACCGCGGGTCAAATGCCTCGCCTTCTAGGCCTTGCACAGGCTTCTAAAATGTATCGAAACCTTAGCAATATCGATGCTTCTAAATTTTCCAAAAACGGTAACGAAGTAGCTTGGGGAACTATTGGCAATGCCAGTACCAGTGAAGGGATGTTCCTAGAGACCATCAATGCCGCGGGAGTACTTCAAGTGCCCATGGTCATCAGTATCTGGGATGACGATTACGGTATATCGGTACCTGCCGAATACCATACCACCAAAGAAGATATTTCCGAAATGCTAAGCGGCTTTAAACGCACCGACGAAAAAGCCGGCTTTGAAATGTTCAAGGTTAAAGGATGGGACTATACCGCCCTGATGCACGCTTACGAGAATGCTTCCGACATTGCACGCGAAGAACACGTACCCGTAATCATACATGTTACCGAACTCACCCAACCCCAAGGACATTCCTCATCGGGTTCACACGAGCGATACAAGAGTAAGGAACGATTGGAGTGGGAAAAGGAAAACGATTGCAACAAGCGTTTTCGCGAATGGATACTCGAAACCGGCATCACTACCGACGAGGAACTCAAAGCCCTGGAAAAAAGCATCATACGAGAGGTGCGTTCCGCCAAAAGGGAAGCTTGGTCAGAATACCTGTCCGAACACAAAACCCTGAAAAAAGAATTGGTCCTCCTCTTGGACCAAGTGGCCGCAAAAAGCCAAAATAAAAATTTCATTGCCAAGGTCAAAAACGACCTGATAGCTATAGAGGAACCGATCAAAAAAGATTTGGCCGTTAGCTCCAGAAAAGCTTTACGATACGTATTGGGTGAGTCCTTTCCCGAAAAGGATGCGCTCTTAAAATGGACGAATACCTTTTTAAAGGAAACCCAACCGAAATACAGTGCCGATTTATATAACGACGGACCAACGGGCGCCTTGAGTGTTAAAGAAGTAAAACCGCATTATCCCGCCAATACCGAAAAAGTAGACGGCCGTATCATACTTCGTGACAATTTCGACAAGATATTCGAACAATACCCGAACGCCTTGGTCTTCGGGGAAGACAGTGGGGCCATCGGTGATGTAAACCAAGGGCTCGAAGGCCTACAGGACAAGTTTGGCAAGTTTCGCGTTTCCGATACGGGCATTCGTGAAACTACTATTATCGGACAAGGCACAGGTATGGCCTTACGCGGTCTCCGACCCATTGCCGAAATCCAATACCTCGATTATATCTTTTACGCCTTGGCCACCTTGACCGACGATGTTGCCTGCCTGCGTTACCGTACCTTCGGAAAGCAAAAAGCACCCCTTATCGTACGGACAAGAGGACACCGCCTTGAGGGTATATGGCACTCCGGTTCGCCTATGGCAGCCTTGATACACGCCTTGCGAGGTATGTACATCCTATCCCCCAGAAACATGACCCAAGCGGCAGGTTTTTACAATACCCTTCTAAAAACCGACGAACCCGCCCTGGTCATAGAAAGCTTGAACGGTTACCGGTTAAAGGAGGACAAGCCCACCAACCTAGGTGAATTTTGCACGCCCATAGGAAAGGTCGAGACCTTAAAAGAGGGCAGCGATATTACATTGGTGTCTTATGGTTCTACCCTTAGGATCGTTATGCAAGCGGCAGACGAGCTGAAAGAAGTGGGTATCGATGCAGAGGTAATCGACGCACAGACCTTATTGCCCTTTGACGTATACGAAGACACGGTAAAGAGCGTTCAAAAAACAAATCGAATATTGGTCATAGACGAAGACGTACCCGGAGGCTGCTCGGCTTATTTACTTAACGAAATCATAGAAAAACAAGGGGCATACGCCTATTTGGATTCCGCTCCGCAAACCTTGAGTTCTAAAGCACATAGACCTGCGTACGGTACCGATGGCGACTATTTTTCAAAACCCAATGCCGAGGATGTTTTTGAAAAGGTATATGCCATTATGAGCGAGGCCGACCCTCAAAATTACCCAAGATTACGCTAACACTTTAGTTGTCAATATAATGATCACGGTATGTCCTATGGGCTAGTCCTTGCCTCCCCAATATTTGTACGGCATTTGTTGGAATGCATTTTGCCCAATTCGTAAAAAAGAATACTTTTATCTTTATTATAAATTGAAATCTACTATGTCTAACACACTTTTAAAGGATATCGGCCTTGCTTTCTTACGTATTGCCGCATCTTCAATGATGGCCGTTCACGGGTATGGAAAATTACAAATGTTAATCAATGGTGCTGACTTTGCCGACCCGATAGGTATTGGTTCCACTCCCTCTCTATTTTTAGCCGTATTGGCAGAATTGGTTTGCCCTGTTTTGATCATTTTCGGGTTTAAGACAAGATGGGCCGCCATACCTACAGCGATTACTATGGCCGTAGCTGCCTTTATTGCACATGGCGCGGACCCTTTTCAAAAGAAAGAGATGGCCTTGGTTTACTTGACCATTTTCGTAGCCATAATGCTTGTTGGCCCAGGCAAATACAGTGTAGACAAAAGGTAAGCTCGCTCACTATATAATTTTGACCAATAGCTCCTTTAGCAAGTCGGCTTGGGACGGAACGTTGGCTCCAACCCCCTTTCCCTTCATGTCCATCTCACGCAATGCAGAGATTACGCCACTGACTTTCTTCATTGGATAGTTACGTGCGGCCGTCTGAAACTCCCCTACAAAATAGGGGTTGATACGTAGCGCACTGGCAACGCTCTTGGGCGAATGGTCCTTTAGACCATGATACTGCAGCAATTGGGTGAAAAACGTATTTAACAGGGTTACGGTCAACACAAAAGGGTTGTCCTTCGGGTTCTGGGCAAAATAAGTGATAATACGTGTCGCCTTAAGTATGTTCCTTTCCCCAATGGCTTTTTTAAGCTCAAAGTTATTGTAGTCTTTACTGATTCCGATATGTTCTTCAATATCTGCCGGGGTAATCTCACTCTCCTTGGGCAATACCAATTCCAATTTCTGGAGTTCGTTGTTGATGCGACTCAAATCGGTACCCAAATATTCGGTAAGCAAAATAGCGGCTTTGTGGGAAATACTATACCCCCTACCGTGCAGGTTTTTCCTGATCCAATCCGAAACCTGGTTTTCATAGAGCTTTTTGCTCTCAAACAGCACCCCGGCCTTTTGAACGGCCTTGTAAAGTTTCTTTCGCTTATCTAGCTTTTTGTATTTGTAGCACATGACCAAGACCGTGGTCGTTTGCGGATTCTCGACATAGGAAGTCAAATTTTCAATGGTACGGACCAAATGCTGCGCCTCTTTGACCACCACGACCTGACGCTCGGCCATCATGGGGTAGCGTTTGGCATTGGCTACAATATCGTCTATGGTCACGTCCTTTCCATAGAGTACGACCTGATTAAAGCCTTTTTCTTCGTCGGCAAGTACGTTTTTTTCAATATAGCTTGAAATGGCATCAATATAATAGGGCTCTTCCCCAAATAAAAAATAAATGGGTTTAATGGTGCCGTTTTTAATATCGGTAACTATGCGTTTTGCTTCATCCATCCAAAAAAAATCATCAAATTTGCGGAATGGTACCCCTTAATTTTCCAGAGTATAATTTCCGCTTCAAAAATAGCGAAAATAACGTGCGCATTTTTGACCGCATACGTAAAAAGTTTGTGGTATTGCAACCCGAGGAATGGGTAAGGCAGCATGTAGTGAACTTTTTGACCTTTGAAAAGAACTATCCGTTAAGCTTGGTAAACGTTGAAAAGCAATTGGTTGTGAACAATATAAAAAAGCGATACGATGTCGTGGTGTTCAACTCCGATGGAAGTATCCGCATCCTTGTAGAATGCAAGGCTCCCGAAATTACCATTGACCAGACCACCTTTGACCAAATCGCCCGATACAACCTCGAACTCAAGGCCGATTACCTTATGGTGACCAATGGACTGGACCATTTTTATTGTAGAATGGATTTTGAATCAGAAAAATATACGTTTCTAAGGGATATTCCTGATTTTAGCCGTTAATTTGCCATCGTTTTGCGTATAGCCATAGTCATACTTAATTGGAACGGAGAGGTACTTCTAGAAAGATACCTACCCTCTGTTATACAATATTCGGAAGGTGCCGATATCTACGTAGTGGACAACGCCTCTACCGATGCTTCCGTAGCCTTTATTGCCGAGAACTACCCCGCTATAAAAGTGGTTCAAAACACTGAAAACGGCGGATTCGCCAAAGGATACAACGACGGCCTCAAGACTATCGATGCCGATGTATACTGCCTGTTAAATTCAGACGTAGAGGTCACCGAAGGCTGGTTGGCCCCAATAGAAAAAGCTTTTAACGACCATCAAGAAGTAGCCATCATTCAACCCAAGATCCTAGACCTCATGCGTCAAGACCATTTTGAGTATGCCGGTGCCGCAGGTGGTTTTATCGACCAGTTGGGCTACCCTTTTTGTAGGGGACGGATTTTTCAGGAACTTGAAAAAGACCAAGGCCAATACGACGATACAATTGAAATTTTCTGGGCTACAGGGGCCTGTATGTTCATCAAAAAAGAAGTGTTTTGGAACCTAAACGGTTTTGACGAGAGCTACTTTGCCCATCAGGAAGAAGTGGACCTCTGTTGGCGGGCCAAGAACCAAGGCCATAAAGTCTTGTACGTTGGCGCCTCTAAGGTATATCACTTAGGAGGGTCTACCCTGAGCAACATGAACCCCAAGAAAACCTATTTGAACTTTAGGAACTCGCTCTTCTCCATTACCAAAAACCTACCTAGAAAGCAGGCCTTCATTTTGATTTTTATACGACTATTACTAGATGCCGTAGCGGCTTTACGCTTTGTATTTCAGTTGAAATTCAACCACTGCTTTGCCATTTTAAGGGCCCATCTCAGTTTTTACCGCCAATTCAGAAAAATGTACAAAAAACGTGAAAAAGCTAATTTTATCCCAAAATACTACCTTATTAAATCCATTGTATGGCAGCATTTCGTACATCATATAAGTAATTTTAACAATTTAGTAAAAGATTAACTAATTTTACAAATGGTAGATTTGGCGATTATATAATTTTGTCCCTTATTACAGTTATCAAAAAAATCAAATAACAATCATTAAATACTTAGTAACTCTCATTATGAAAAAATTAATTTTAGGCTGTTTAGGAGTGACCATGTTGTTGTCTTCTTGTGTATCTCAAAAGAAGTATTCCGATTTGGAGGCAAAACATAAAGAAGCGCAGGATCTGTTGAATTCGGCCACCGTGAAATTGAACGATTGTTTAGAAGAAAAGGCTACCGCCAGTTCTAGACTAAAAACCCTACAAGATCAAAATGCATTCTTGAAGGCGAACAATCAAGAGTTGATAAACAATATGGGGAACTTGACCACCTTAACTACCAAGGGTGCCGAGAACCTTGAAAAGTCTTTGGAAAGTTTAAAGGAAAAAGACCTTACTATCCGCAAGCTTCAAGATGCCATTACAAGAAGGGATTCTGTAAACCTTTCTTTGGTACAGAGCTTAAAAGGAGTGTTGGGCAACCTAGACGACGAAGACATTGAAATCAGTGTTGAAAAAGGTGTGGTTTTCGTTTCTATTTCCGACAAATTGCTTTTCAGCAGCGGAAGCTACAACGTAACCAGAAGAGCTAAGGAAATCCTTGGTAAAGTTGCTCAAGTAGTGAACAACAAGCCTGATTTTGAATTCATGGTAGAAGGCCATACCGATGATGTACCTTACAGAAGCGGTGTTCTTTTAGACAACTGGGATTTGAGTGTAAAACGTGCTACTGCCGTAGTTCGAATTTTACAGAACGATTACAATGTTGATCCTAAGCGTATGACCGCAGCAGGTAGAGCTGAGTTCATTCCAGTTTCACAAACCGAAAAATCGAAAAACAGAAGAACCCGTATCGTTGTTCTTCCAAAAATCGACCAATTCTACAGTATGATCGAAGAGGGTATGAAAGACCCTGCGATCAACTAAGTTGATTCGAACGGTATAAATAAAAACCGCAACCCAAGGGTTGCGGTTTTTTTATGCCCAATAGTTTCAGACTTTGCCGTACTAAAGGCTGGAAACCCTATTCGAAAGTATAGTCGGCCTTCACTACTTGGGTCACCCTAAAATAACCATGGGCGTAGTTATCGGGATCACTAAGGTTTACACAGTTTCCTTTTACGGCAACAGGTGTAGCATCGAACATCCCCATACCCCCGATTTGATTGACAAGGATTTGCAAGTAGCTCCTATAGGCCTGTGAAATGGCATAAAATTCTATATGAAGCACATCGCCAGGCTCAAAGGCCTCCGTTTCTTCCGTATCATCATCTTCCTCACTCTCGTAATACCAGTCAATCTCATTTCCGTTTACGAACTCATCGTCGAATTCTTCAAAAACAGGCAATAGTTCACCTTGCTCTTGAAACTTGAAAAAATAGCTGTTTCCCTCTTCCTCCGGGTCTTTAAAGACCATGTTCACCTCTAGGTCGTCCTCACTAAAACCATTATCTCTCGATTGCCCCATCACGGTAAGATCGGGTACGGCGTTCAGGGTTTCTTGGGCCGAATAGGTTTCCCCATTATAAATGATTTCCAAGGAATACGATTGCCCCACAATAGGCTCGAAGACACTGGTGGTATAAGTACCATCATTTTGGTCCTCAAATATAAATTCTGTTCCACTGCTATCATTCGTCACCTTTACAAATGCCCCTGTGACCTCCGTATTGGAGGTGGTATCAAAAAATGCGGTAGAAGTACTTAATCGTATGGTCTGCTCATTTCCTAAAGTCCCCTTTTCCCAATCAAGGGAGGCTTCGACCGTTAACCTTGTCGGTGCCGATTGTACGTCTACATCGATGACGTCCGTACAGGAAAAGGCCAATACGGCCAAAGATAGAAGGCTTATGATTTTTATGTGTTTTTTCATAATGTTTTAGAATTTGAAGTTATACGTAATGGAGGGTACAATACCGAAAATGGCGGTTCGGGTAGCTTCATTGGCCCCGGTTTCCCGGTTCTGCCCAAAGGAAACAGAAGCCGCGTTCTTACGGTTGTACACGTTATAGATACCGAGTACCCATTCACCTTTCCAACGATTTTCAGGTTTACGGTTCGGCTTGTAGTTTACCGAAAGGTCCAAACGGTGATATGACGGCAAACGGTCTGAATTTCTAGCGGCATAACTCGCCACCGAAATCCCTTCGTATTCGTATTGCCCGTTCGGGTAGGTTACGGGCCTTCCGGTCTGAAAAACAAGATTGGTACCGAAACTCCATTTCTCGTTCAATTGATAGGCCCCTGCCAAGGATACATCATGGGTACGGTCATAGGAAGTATTGTACCATTCCCCATTGTTGATACCCAGGCCTCCTGCAGCTCCGCCAGGCGTGCGTTGTTCCGATTTGGAAAGGGTGTACGCCAACCATCCGGTAAGTTTGCCTTCGTTTTTACGGAGCAACACCTCCAATCCGTAAGCCCTGCTTTCCCCGCTTAAAATTTCGGTTTCGATCGTATTCTGTCCGATAAGGTTGGAACCATCGATATAATCAATACGATTGTCTACCGTCTTATAGTAAGTTTCCACTTCCATGGAATAGGCCTGCCCCTTAAAGTTCCTGAAATAGCCCAGTGCATATTGGTTGGAAAGCTGGGGGTCGACATACTCGCCGCTTGGCGTCCAAACATCTACCGGGGTCACCGCTGCGGTATTGGACAACAAATGGACGTATTGCGCGGAACGCGAAAAACCCGCTTTTACCGACGAAGCCTCGTTCAATTGATAGGCAAGGGAGACCCTCGGTTCGACATTCCCGAAAGTTTTTACCGATTCGCCTTTATCATAAGAGGTCTCCCCTATAGGGGTTCCACTCTCATAAATCCCCAGAACGGAATTGTACACCACGGGCAAATCGTTGGCATAGCGGGTTATGGGCTGGCCCCCTAGCCTATTGAAAACACTATACCTTAACCCGTATTGGGCCGTTAGATTTTTCGAAAGCTTATGCTCCGCGTTTATATAGAGTCCACCTTCAAAGGCCTTCTTACGGTCTAATGACAGTGGGTTTATATCGGAACTATCACTGGTCGGCTTTATTTGTCCCGGGTCAAAATCATAATATAGGCCACTGGCCCCAAAATCGAGTTTAAACTTATCGCTGAAATAGTATTTTAGATCATACTTTAGATTGTAATTGGTGATCGAGGCCACCCACACAAAATCTTCCATGGTAAACCCTAGGTCGTAGTCATATTTACTGATAATGGCCGACATATTCGAAAACAGTCGATCATTAAAAATATGGTTCCATCTCAAATTTCCCGAAGTATTTCCGTAGCTACTATCAAAGATATTTCCGAATTTGAGCACATCACGACCAAAATATCCCGACAGATATAATTTGTTCTTATCGTTCAGACTGTAGTTGGTCTTCAAGTTCAGATCGTAAAAACTTGCACTGTTCTTTTCCCCTGCCACTTTCAGCAAGAGGTGCGCGTAAGAAGTTCTGCCCGCTATCAAAAAAGACCCTTTATCACCGAATATGGGCCCCTCTGCCGCCAGTCTGCTCGAAATAAGTCCGATCCCACCGGTCAAGGCGAAATTCTTATTGTTCCCGTCTTTTTGACGGACATCCAGCACCGATGACACACGACCTCCGAAACGTGCGGGTATTCCCCCTTTATACAATTTGATATCCTTTATGGCATCGGCATTGAAGACCGAGAAAAAACCGAACAAGTGCGAGGTATTGTAAATAATCGCTTCATCTAAAAGCACCAAGTTTTGGTCTTGTGCCCCGCCGCGAACATGCAAACCTCCCGTACCTTCACCATTGTTGGTGACCCCCGGAAGCATTTGCAGGGATTTTAAAATATCGACTTCCCCCAAAACCACCGGCATCTGTTTTACAGTTCCGATATTCAATTTTGAAACGCTCATTTCGGGTTTTCTCAAAACTGCCATTTCCGGTTCATCGGCAGTAACGACCACCTCCTCAAGCTCGGTAGAATATTCCGAAATCTCAAAATCGAGTTTTTGGTTTTTGTCCAGGCTTACCTCTTGATATTTTTCCGAATACCCCATATAGGAAATCAGCAATCGATAGTTTCCCTTTGGAGCGGTAATCGAATAGAACCCGTACTCATTGGTGACCACACCGATGGTCGTTCCCTCTAAAAAAACAGAGGCCCCAAAAAGGGTTTCTCCGTCCTCCTTATCACTTATCTTACCGCTAATGGTAAAGTTTTCCTGTGCCATGCCAGATGTGGTTACCAACAATACCAATAGACTTGCCAAGGCATTCAACCACCTTTGCCGAACACTAGAGTTTACTTTTCTTCTCATTTTACTTCTTTTAATTTTGATTAATGAACACCCCTATGGACAAGAAAACTTCTAGAAGGTTGCACACCTTTTCATTATTCGTTCAAATACCATGTTTATAGAGGTCTTTATAGGACCAAAACAGAAGTAGATGCGTTTATTCATACTTTAGCAATAAAATATTCCCTCCCTAATGCAACCTTAGGGACATTTGCTTGTCTTTGTTATTGAAACCGAATTTAGAGCTCAATCAACCCTCTTAAATTAATTGGAAACCGAAATCCGTTTTACGCATAGGTCACTTGTTGAAAGCAGCAAGTCGGGCGATAGAAACTCACAGTACCAACTGTATGAGCTCTACGTGGATGCCATGTACAATATCGGCATGCGGTTTTTGGGAGTGAAGGAAGATGCGGAAGACATTGTACAAGACAGTTTTATCGATGCTTTCAAAAACCTGCACAAGTTTAAATACGAATCGACTTTCGGGGCCTGGCTCAAACGGATCGTGATCAACAAAAGCATTAACCATTTAAAGGTCAGGCGCTTACCGCTTACAACAATAAACGACCACGAATACCATTTAACGGAAGAAGAGCATAAGGAAGCAGTAGAGGCCGTAGATATTCAAAAAGTAAAAAAAGCAATTGATATCCTACCCCTAGGCTACAAACAAATTATTAACCTGTATTTGCTCGAGGGATACGACCATATGGAAATAGCCGAAGTATTGGACATTTCTATCTCGACCTCAAAATCGCAATACCACAGGGCAAAAAAGAAACTCGTTGAAATTATAAACACTTTATAATGGACAATTTTGAAAAACATGTCAGGGAGAACAGGGCGGCGTTCGACGACCATAAGGCGGACCGCGCCAAGCTCTGGGCGAACATAGAGGCCGAATTGGCCCCATCAAAACCAAAAACGGTTCCCCTTTGGAAATCGCCCATACTGCGCATAGCCGCCAGCGTACTCATTATCTTGGGGGTTTCCGGACTTATAGGGCTTTCGTTCTTAAACGGATCGACCGAGGAAAACAGCTTCGTATCAAAAGAACTGCAAGACATTGACATGCACTACAAGGGATTGGTAGCTTACCAAGTGCAATTGGTGCAGAAAAACGAACAACTGTCAGAGGCCGACAAGGCCGAATTTCTATCCTTTATGGACGAGTTAGATGCCGAATACGACACCCTGAAGCTCGAAATGCAGAACAACCTCGATAACGAACTGGTACTCGAAGCCATTGTTTCGAACTACAGAAAGCGCATAGAACTTATTGAGAAGCTATTGCATCAGCTCAACGAATCAAAATTAAAAGATGATGATTATGGATACACTTTATAAAAAACTGCTCCTTTTTGCTGCGGCGATGGTCTTTGGCCTTCCGGCCATGGCGCAGGAAAAGGTGTCTAAAAAGGTAATCAAAACCTACGGCCTCACCAATGCCGGAGAACTACATCTAGACAACAAATACGGCAACATCAATATTTACGGATGGACAAAAAATGAAGTGTCGATTACGGTGAACATTACCGTTACCCATAAAAAACACGACAATGCGCAAGAGCTTTTAGAACGCATACGCCCTATACTCCGCAATAGCGAAAACTTCGTTTCCGTCGCCTATGAAATCGGGGAAAACAGCTCTGGGTTCTTTTCGACCCTTTTTGACAAGGCCAACCCCTTCGATTTTGACCGAAGCAATGTGCAGATCGACTACAAGGTATATATGCCCGAAAAGGCCGAAATAGAAATCACCAACAAGTTCGGTGACGTCTTTATCGAAGATTGGATAGGCGTTTTAAAGGCTGATATACAACATGGCGACATGTGGATCAACGATAACCTGAACAAGGCCGATATCAACTTGAAGTACGGAAAGCTCAGGGCCAAGAACATCAATTACAGTAACCTTGACCTAAAAAATGGCGGATTGGACATGGACGATTCAAAAAGCATGCGACTCAATAGTGCCGGCAGCGAAATCGACATCCATACCGTAGAATCATTAGAGTTCTACTCGAATAAAGACGAAGTTGATATTGAGGAAGTCAGCACCCTATACGGCATGCTCCGATTCAGCAATCTTCGCCTAGGTCGCTTGACCAAAGACATAGACCTTATTTTAAAAATATCGGATTTTAGCATAGAGCATATAGCGACACCTAAAGGCAATATCTCCATTGAACAAGAATCTTCGGAGGTAAGCCTGAATATCACCGACTTCCCCCATCAATTTACAGCAGTACTCGAAGAAGGCCTGGTACGCCTGCCGAAATCCTTCCACAATGTAAACTCCCATATGCTGGATAAAGGAAAAAAACTACGGGAAATCAAAGCGATTTACGGTAAAAAAACTCAAGGGCATATTTCTATTACAGGGAAGAAAGGGGTTGTTTTGTTGAAGGAGTTGTAGGGGGGATGAGTGACAAGTACTAAGTATTAAGTACTAAGTATTAAGTATTAAGTACAAAGTAGTGAGTGATGAGTGACAAGTACTAAGTACTAAGTATTAAGTACTAGACACTTAACTATTGTCCTCTCGTTTTTATTATTTTTTTTCAAAAAAGTTCATTTTAAATGCAACTTTTTCGGGCTTCGGTTGTCTATTAGGTAAATCAATCGAAAAACGAACAGTAATGAAATCACTTAAAACGAGTCTCCTTCTATTAATCATAGGAGCTACCTTTTCAAGTTTTGGTCAAGATGAAACCGATGAGTACCTAGAATTCAACGACCGTAACAATGTGGTACATGGGGTATATTTAGGTCTCGACCTTGGCCTTGGGGAAATAGATGGCGAGCCCTCATACACAGGCGGACTAAAGGTTGCCTATGTAGCCAACCAACAATTTGAGGTTGGTTTTGCAGCCACTTTTCTTTACTCCGAGCAAGATGTCTTTAACAATAGCCTTTCCCGTAACGAAGATCTGATCGGGGTGTATGGTGGACTGCATCTTGAGCCCATTTTCTTCAGCAAGAAACGTGTAAACCTTTCTTTTCCCCTTTTGTTAGGGGCCGGGGGCGTCGGTTATATCGAAAACAACTTCCATCATGACGATCACTATGAGGAAGAACTTACCGAAGACGATTTCGATATGGTCTTCGTTGCCGAACCCGGTGTAAGCGCCCTATTTAACATCTCCCGCTATCTACAATTGGAAGCGGGTGTAAAATATCGATTTTCCAGCAGAATAGAACTTCCCCCAACGCGCACTACCCGTATCAACGGCTTCTCGGCCGGATTGGGAATAAAAGTCGGCATCTTCAATATGGGCCGCAACCGCTACAAAAAGAATATTCAATGAAAACAACTCAAAAAAAAATCTGCTCACATTGCCATGACGTTATTGAAACACAGCATGTGTTCAGTGAAAACAACCAAGTGTTTCTGAAGAACAACTGCAGCAACAATACCTTAACCGAAGAACAATGGTCGCCCATCAACTTTCAGTGGATTCCGGTGGTGCAGTTGCAAGAGCGTTTAACGCACATTTAAAAAAAATACAATTCATCAACCCGCTTGCCCGAGGCAAGCACTAAATCAATCAAAAAAATGCGAACAAGAAAAATAATAGTCGCCATGGCCTTGGCGTGTGTAGTTTTGACTTCCTGTGATTACGAACATGTTAGGGCTTCCAATGAAGTAAGCACCAAAGATCTATCCCTTTCCGATTACGACGGGTTAAAGGTTTCAAATGCCTTTGATGTTTTCGTTAGCTTTTCAGACGATGAAGAGCGCATTCGTATAGAAGCAAACGACAATTTGCACGACCGCATCGTGGTAGCCCGTGAAGGCAACAAGGTCATCATAAAATTAAAAAAGTACACTACCGTACGGGGAGACGTTACCCTAAAGGCTTTTATCACTACCAAAGACATTCACGAATTTGACCTTTCGGGAGCCGCAAGCGTTACTTTAGAAACGCCATGGGATATTCAAAGAGGCGAGATTGAACTATCTGGGGCCTCACACTTTACCGGGGAAGTTATAGCCGACAAATTAGAGATCGATATGAACGGTGCCTCCAAGGCCGATATCTTCGGAAATGTACAATCGGTCTATGCCGACCTTTCGGGAAGCAGTGACCTTAGGAATTACGATCTTGAAATCGAACGCCTGAATATTGAACTCTCGGGTGCGAGTGAAGCCTTCCTTACTGCGAACGAATCTATCGATATCGATGCCACGGGGGCCAGTACCCTCAACTACAAAGGCGATGCGGTCATCAGCCATCAAAGGTTAAAGGGGGCCTCACAACTAAAAAACAGAAACTAGCAAACGACTATTTGTGCCGTTTTACCAGTTCCGCTTCTATATCTTTTAAGGTAAATCCTTTGGCCTGAAGTAAGATCAAGTAGTGGAAAAGTAAATCGGCACTTTCATACAAGAAGAGCTCATCATTGGAATCCATGGCCTCTATTACGGTTTCCACAGCTTCCTCCCCTACTTTTTGGGCTATTTTGTTGATTCCCTTTTCAAACAAGGAAGCCACATACGATTTGCTCGAATCGGAAGCTGTACGGCGTTGTTCTATAACTTGTTCCAGTTGTGAAAGAAAACCGAAATTAGACGTGTTCTCTTCGCTCCAGCAGGTGTCGGTACCAGTATGGCAAGTAGGGCCTTCAGGCTTCACGGAAACCAAGAGCGTGTCATTGTCACAATCGTTTTTGATGTCTACCAAAATCAAAAAGTTTCCACTCTCTTCCCCTTTGGTCCACAATCTTTTTTTAGTACGGCTGAAGAAGGTCACCTTCTTGGTCTCTTGAGTTATTTCAAAAGCCTCTTGATTCATATACCCCAGCATTAAAACGTTCTTGGTTACCGCATCTTGAATAATGGCAGGTACGAGTCCGTTTTCGTTTTTGTTGAAATCTATTTTCATTTTGTATGTTTTATCTATCGGATGGGTTAAAGTTGATGAACAGGTCTAATCGAGCCCTACAACCGTACCGGAATACCGTGTTCTTTTAATTCTTCTTTTAAATCCCTAATACCGATTTCCTTAAAGTGAAAAACACTGGCCGCAAGGGCCGCATCTGCCTTACCTTCTACAAAGGTATCGGTAAAATGTTGCATATTGCCCGCTCCTCCCGAAGCAATTATCGGAATATTCAATTCCGTACTTAGTTTGCTCAAGGCTTCGTTGGCAAAACCATCTTTGGTACCATCATGGTCCATTGACGTAAACAGGATTTCACCGGCTCCCCTTTCTTCCACTTCTTTGGCCCATTCGAACAGTTTACGTTCCGTGGGCACTTTCCCCCCTACCAAATGAACAATCCACTCACCATCGATTTGTTTAGCATCAATAGCCACCACAATACACTGCGAACCGAACTTGGCCACCAAGTCATTGATCAACTGTGGATTTTTTACCGCCGAAGAATTGATGGACACCTTATCGGCGCCATTCTGCAATAGGATATCTACATCTTCGACCGAAGAAATACCCCCTCCTACGGTAAAAGGAATGTTCACCTTTTCCGCTACGTGATATACCAATTCGGCCAAGGTCTTTCGTTTTTGTTCGGTAGCAGAAATATCCAAAAAAACGAGCTCATCGGCCCCTTCCCTACTGTATATTTCCGCTAATTCCACAGGATCGCCCGCATCTCGTAAATCGACAAAATTAACGCCCTTTACCGTTCGTCCGTCCTTGATATCCAAACAAGGAATTATTCGTTTTGCTAACATATTTTAAAATTAGATCCTGAACAAAGGATTTAAAAAATCCCCTCTTCACCGTTCATTATCGTTATCACTTTAATTCTTGACCGCCAATCTTTAAAATAAAATCTTCCAGTTGTTTTAAACTGATCCGATTTTCATAGATGGCCTTTCCTATAATGGTTCCTTCACAACCCATTTCCGCAAGTCTGGGAAGCTCGTCAAAGGTAGAAATACCACCACTGGCTATCAATTTCAATCCTTGGGTCACCTTTCCCCCAATTTCACTCATACTCACCTTGCATTGCCCTAAAATCTTCTCGTACAAATCAAAGGAAGGCCCTTCAAGCATACCGTCTTTGGAAATATCGGTACAGATAACATAGGCGATTCCTTTTTCTTGGTAGGATTTTATAAAGGGAACCAAATCTTCCGTAGACTCTTCTTGCCAGCCCGAAACGGCCACTTTTTCATCCTTGGCATCGGCGCCGAGAATAATTTTTTCCGCCCCATAGGTCTGTATCCATCCCGAAAAGGTATGTTTATCCTTAACGGCAATACTTCCTCCGGTAATCTGATCGGCCCCACTCTCAAAAGCAATTTGCAAATCTTTGTCCGATTTGAGTCCCCCACCAAAATCGATTTTTAAGGAGGTTTTTGATGCAATCTGCTCCAGAATTTTATGGTTGACGATATGATGGCTCTTTGCGCCGTCTAAATCCACCAAATGCAAATATTGAATTCCGTGCGCCTCAAATTCCTTGGCTACCTCCAGCGGGTTTTCGTTATATATTTTTTTGGTATCGTAATCGCCTTTTGACAAGCGGACACATTTACCGTCTATGATATCTATTGCGGGGATTATTCTCATTCTATTTGTTAGTGGTTAGTGATTAGTGATTAGTGTTTAGTATTAAGTATCAAGTATTAAGTGGTTAGTATTAAATACTTTGTACTTAGTCCTTTGTACTTTGTACTTAATACTTGGTACTTTGTACTTGATACTTTGTACTTTGTACTTGATACTTAATACTTTGTACTTTGTACTTTGCATATATTTTATTAATTCAAGCTCTTCTGTAAAGCATAGCTCATTTTCCTGATTTCATTACACTTTTTGATTATGGGTTTTACGCTATCCTTCTTTACAAATTTTAATCGATGTACCAATATTAGTTGTGTTTCCAATTCAGACGTAGAACCGTTGGCTATAATTAAAAAGTGCCTGAATTCCTTTTTCGAGTTTCTTCCTGCTCCCTCGGCAATATTAGACGGAATAGAAATACTACTTCTTTTAATTTGTGAAATCAAAGCAAACTTTTCGTCATTCGGCAATTGTTTCATCAATAGATAAACATCTTCCACCAAGTCCATAGCTTTTTTCCAAATTTTTAAATCTTCATATCTATTCATAAATGATACAATTTAACAACTTAGCACTTCACACTATTTACTACATACCACAGATAAAATTCTTAAGAATCTTCTCTCCTACGCTACTGCTCTTTTCCGGGTGGAACTGGGTGCCGTAAAAGTTGTCTTTGGCCAATGCGGCGCTGTATTTTATACCATATTCCGATTCCGCTATGGTTTCGCTACACAACGGGGCATAAAAACTATGAACCAAGTAGATGTGTTCTTTCTCTTCGATGTCGTTAAAAAGTCCTGATTTTAAATTGGCGATTTGATTCCAACCTATTTGTGGCACCTTCACCTCATTCGAGAACTTGACAACATCCACATCAAAAATACCCAATCCTTTGGTATTCCCCTCTTCTGACGAGTGGCACATGAGCTGCATTCCCAAACAGATGCCCAAAACAGGCTGCTTCAAATTGGGAATAAGTTTATCCAAGCCACTTGCCCTCAGTTTGGCCATGGCACTACTGGCCTCGCCCACTCCTGGAAAGATTATCTTATCGGCAGATTGTATTTCCGCTACATCGTGGCTGAGAACGGCCTCGTAGCCCAAACGCTGAATAGCGAATTTGATGCTCTGAATATTCCCTGCCCCGTAATTTATGATTACAATTTTCATTTATTTCGTATTGAGTATCAAGTAATGAGTACAAGGCAAATATTAAAAAAGTTAATACTTTGTACTCACTACTCTTTTAAAGAACTCCCTTTGTACTAGGCAGCACCATTTTTTCCACATCACGTTTTACCGCCATTTTAATGGCCTTGGCAAAAGCTTTAAAAATCGCTTCTATTTTATGATGTTCATTTATTCCTTCTGCCTTCACGTTCAAATTCGCTTTAGCCCCATCGGTAAAGGATTTAAAGAAGTGATAGAACATTTCGGTAGGCATATCGCCTACCATTTCACGTTTGAACTCCGCATCCCACACCAGCCAGTTACGACCGCCAAAATCTATGGCGACCTGAGCCAGGCAATCATCCATAGGAAGGCAGAAACCATAGCGCTCAATTCCCATTTTAGAACCTAGGGCCGTATGAAAAACCTCTCCTAGGGCAATGGCCGTATCTTCTATCGTATGGTGCTCATCGACCTCAAGGTCACCATCTACCTTGATTTCCAAGTCCATTTGACCATGACGGGCCAATTGATCCAGCATATGGTCAAAGAATGCCAATCCGGTTTTGATATCGCTCTTACCGGTACCATCAAGGTTTAGATTGATATAAATATCGGTCTCATTGGTTTTTCTATGGGTTTCGGAAACCCGGGCTTCCAACTTTAAAAATTCATATATCTTCTCCCAATCATTGGTTTCCAAGGCAATGACAGGATTCAATTCATCTCGTTTTACCGTGATTTCCCCCGTTCCTAAATTGGTGTCATCATTAATAAAGATGCCTTTGGCCCCTAAATTTTTAGCCAATTCAATATCGGTCAACCGATCACCGATAACAAAGGAATTCTTTAGGTCATAATCCTCTGAAAAATACTCGGTCAACAAACCGGTTCCCGGTTTTCTGGTATTTGCATTTTCATGTGGAAACGTGCGATCTAGAAAGACCTTGTCAAAAACTACACCCTCGTTTTCAAAGGACTTCAATATAAAGTTATGCACGGGCCAAAAGGTGTCTTCGGGAAAGACGTCGGTACCCAAGCCATCTTGATTGGTGATCATTACCAATTCATAATCGAGTTCCTTGGCTATTTTTCCTAAAAAGGTAAATGCCTTAGGGTAAAAAATCATCTTTTCGAAGGCATCGATCTGTTCATCAACGGTCTCCTTAATTATGGTACCGTCCCTATCTATAAATAAAACTTTTTTGGCCATGGTATTGCTATCTTGATCTTTAGGTTAGCTTGTTAAGCACTTCTATTAATTTTTTGTTCTCATCGGGCGTACCCACGGTAAACCGCAAAGTATTCTCGCAAAGTGGTTGGGTGGTTCGGTTGCGTACCACAACACCCTCTTCCAATAATTGTTTGTAGCGTTTATTGGCATCGTCTACCTTTGCCAGTACAAAATTGGCATCGGAAGCATATATTTTTTCAACAAACGACACTTCACGCAAGACTTTAAGTAATCGCTCCCTTTCATTTAATATATTGGTTACTTCGTTTTTTACAGAAGCCAAATCAAGAACCCTGTTCAGCGCTTTTTGCTGCGTGAGTTCGTTGACGTTATAGGGAGGCTTTATTTTGTTGACCGCGGCTATTATTTCCTTGGATGCGATACAGATTCCCAAACGGATACCGGCCATTCCATAGGCTTTTGAAAGCGTTTGGGTAATGACCAGATTGGGGAACTCCCCTAAACGGGAAACCCAACTTTCGCTCTCGGCAAAATCGATATAGGCTTCATCGATAACTACCAGTCCCTCGAAAGCGTTCAACAATCGAACGATTCGTTCTTCGCTAAAAACATTCCCCGTAGGATTGTTCGGCGAGCATAAAAACAAAAGCTTCGAATGTTCGTCCACTCTTTCCAAGATAGCTTCTACATCGGGTTGAAAATCCTCTGTCAAAAGAACTTCGCGGTTTTCGACGGTATTGATACCAGCCAATACTTGATACATCCCATAAGTTGGGGGCAAGGAAATAATATTGTCGATTTTAGGCTCACAGAAGGTCCTGAATATCAAATCCAATACTTCGTCACTACCGTTTCCCAAAAGGATGTTCTCGGCAGTAATCCCTTTTTGTTCGGCCAAAACGGACTTTAATCCGCGTTGTTGGGGGTCGGGATAGCGATTCACCCCATTCTCGAACGGGTTCTCGTTAGCGTCTAAAAACACCATCTGAGAGCCATCTGAGACGTATTCATCACGGGCGGAACTATAAGGACTCAGTCCTTTTACATTCTCCCTTATCAGGTTCTGTATATTAAAATCCTTATTCATTGTTCAAGCTATTGAGTCGTAAAGTAACCGCATTTTTGTGCGCCTGAAGTCCTTCGGCCTCGGCCATGATCTCTATTGCGGCGCCAATTTCCTTGATTCCGGTCTCACTGATTTTCTGAAAAGTCATGCTCTTCATAAAACTATCTAAATTCACACCACTATACTGCTTGGCATAGCCATTGGTAGGTAGGGTATGATTGGTGCCCGAAGCGTAATCGCCCGCGCTTTCCGGGGTATAGTTCCCTATGAAGACAGAACCCGCATTCTTTATATTGTCTACAAAGAAATCTTCGTTTTCCACACAAACGATATAATGCTCAGGCCCGTAGGCATTGATCAAATCATTTGCCGTTCGGTCATCCTCTACATAGATCAACTTGCTGTTGGCAATGGCCTTTTCGGCAATCTCCTTTCTCGGCAGCTTCTGCAGTTGTTTTTCAACCTCCTTTTCAACGGCGTCGATCATATCTTTCGAGGTAGAAACCAAAACAACCTGACTGTCCACGCCATGCTCTGCCTGACTCAATAAGTCGGAAGCCACAAAAGCGGCGTTGGCCGAGTCGTCGGCAAGCACCAACAATTCACTGGGCCCGGCCGGCATATCTATCGAAACCCCATGTTTGGTAGCTATTTGTTTGGCCACGGTAACGAATTGATTGCCCGGTCCAAAAATCTTATACACCTGCGGAATGCTTTCCGTACCAAAGGCCATGGAAGCAATCGCCTGAATCCCCCCTGCC
The DNA here is from genome assembly GCF_002211465.1 of Zobellia sp. OII3. Taxonomy (NCBI): domain Bacteria; kingdom Pseudomonadati; phylum Bacteroidota; class Flavobacteriia; order Flavobacteriales; family Flavobacteriaceae; genus Zobellia; species Zobellia sp. OII3. Next base: position 697,976 of record NZ_MWRZ01000002.1, read on the forward strand.
TTGAATATTTTCGTCACCCCACATAAATTGGCCGTATAGAGAATCGCAGGATTGATCTTTCCTTCTTTGTTCGGTGGCGAACACAGAACCAATTCTTCACAACCCGCAATCGTAGCCGGTACGGCAAGCATTAGAATCGTTGAAAACAAAGGTGCCGTACCCCCGGGAATATAAAGCCCTACCTTTTGAATAGGCCTTTTTTCTTGCCAGCATTGTACGCCGTTAGCCGTTTCAACTGAAACCTTACTCGTCTTTTGGGCCTTATGAAAAACTTCTATGTTATTCTTTGCCAACTGAATGGCATCTTTAAGTTCTTGAGAAACTAGAGCTGATGCCTCTTCTATTTCATCTTCCGAAACCACGATATTTTCAAGCACCACACCATCGAACTTTTCGGTGTATTTTCTTAACGTGGCATCGCCATTCGCCCTTACTTCCTTAAAAATAGCCTCTACGGTCTGTTCTATATCGGCTACGGTCTGGGTCGGGCGCTCCAAAATACGGTTCCACTCCGACCTATCAGGACTATAAATCTTTTTCATTTTTCTTCGTCTAAATTCTTGATCATATGGTATCCTAGGGCTTCAAAACCATGGCGCTGCCAAAACTTGAGTCCCTTTTCATTCTCTAAATAGCAATTAAGTTCCAAACTGGCACAATCTATACTTTTGCCATACTCGGCCAACCAATTCATCATTAGCGCCCCAACTCCGCTACTACGGTACCCTTCTTCAACGAACACATTGTCAAGTTCAATATGCTTTCCCTTGTATAGCTTTTGCAAAAGCCAAATACCGCAGCAAGCGATCAGTTTATCACGGTCATAGACCCCTAGACACTCATAGCCGCCCATGGTCAACATAGGCTGCAAACGACTTTTCAATACTTCTTCGGAAAACTTCCCTCGATTCAGTTTATAGACCAAGGGTAGAATCGATTCCATTTTACCATAGGGAATCAGCCCTAGTTTTAAATCGCCCGTCATTCCTGAATCGGTTAAAGTACCATCTTTTCGATCGGGCAAACCAAAATACCTTCTGCCCCGGCCTGCTTCAGCTCATCGATCACATCCCAGAACTTATCTTTGTTGATTACCGTATGAACCGAACTCCATCCTTCTTCCGCCAATGGCAAAACGGTAGGACTACGCATCCCCGGCAACAGTTGCAATACCTTTTCCAACTTGTCGTTAGGGGCATTTAAAAGCACATATTTCGATTGACGTGCCTGAAGAACGGATTTGATACGAAACTGAAGCTTCCTTAAGATCTCTTTTCTTTCTTCTGATATTTTCGGGGAAACCGCCAAAACGGCTTCGCTCGTCAACATCACTTCAACTTCTTTTAAATTGTTTTTAAAAAGCGTACTTCCACTGGAAACAATATCACAGATACCGTCGGCAAGGCCAATATTAGGCGCAATCTCCACAGAACCGTTAATAATGTGCAAATCGGCGTTCACCCCTTTTTCCTTCAAATACTTTTTGACCGTATTCGGATAGGAAGTCGCTATACGCTTGCCCTCAAAATCTTGAACCGATTTGTATTTAACGGATTTGGGTACCGCCAAAGACACCTTACACTTTGAAAAACCTAATTTTTCGGCTATTCCTATATCCTCGCCCTTTTCAATAAGTACGTTCTCGCCAATAATGGCAATATCTACCACCCCATCTCTTAAATACTGGGGAATATCACCATTGCGAAGGTAAAATGCTTCTAATGGAAAATTTCTTGATGAGGCCTTTAATTGGTCTTTACCGTTATCGATAGATACGCCGCAGTCTTTTAAGATCTGCAGGGAATCTTCGTTCAACCGACCGGATTTCTGAATAGCAATTCTAATTTTTGTCATTTTCTTCTTTTGTTAGGTTCAAGCGACCAAAAGAGTTCTAAAAATAAAACCCGCTTGATTGCTCAAACGGGTTTTTAATATTTTGTAATACTACAATACATCTTTACCTCGCCTGAGAGCCAGTGTAAAAATGATGATGTGTATTTCTGTTTTTCATTATGCAGTAAAAGTAAAAGGTATTTTCCATTTCACAAAACAAAAGTTTGAAATGAAACAAAAATAATTAACTCCGTGTATTAGTTATTGCCTAAAATCAACGGAAGACCATCGCTACCCCCTACGATTACCACCTTTGTATTTGCCGATTGCGATAATTTCAACGTAGCATCGATCCCTTTATCCTTTAAGATTTGATCATTCAGCGAAGCACTTAGAATGCGGTTGGCATCTGCCTTACCTTGGGCTTCAATGGTTACTTTTTCCGCTTCCTTCTTAGCGGTAACCAACCTAAACTCATATTCCAAAGACTCTTGCTCTTGCTTTAACTTACGCTCAATGGCGTCTTTGATCGTTGGAGGCAAAGTAACGTCCCTTACCAATATTTCATTCAACTGAATATACTGCCCAGACACAATTTTTTGGGTCTCGTCAAAAATCTCCTGTTGAATGGCATCCCTCTTGCTTGAATACAATTGTTCGGGAGTATAACGCCCCACCACGGAACGGGCGGCCGATCTAATGGTCGGCAACAAAACCCTTTGCACATAGGCCTCTCCTTTTTCTTGGTGCAATTTTCCCAAATCACTTCGTATAGGCTCAAACCACGCAGATGCTTCAAGTTTGATATCCAAGCCATTGCTTGACAATACATTCATTTGTTCAAGAACCTCTTGTTGCCGCACCTCATAAATAAAAACCTTGTTCCATGGCGCCACAACATGAAAACCCTCACCCAAGGGAGGTTCATCGGTCACGACACCACCACCAAAAGTCTTGTATAGCACACCTGCCTGACCGGACCCGATAGTGACCGCTGATTTTGATAATAATATAATAATAAGAATAACAGCGAAAATCGCCGGTAATGCAACTTTTGGTAACTTGTCCATTTATGTATAATTAAATTAATCCGTTATATTTCCTTATAACCCATTCGGTTGTCAAGGCTAAAACAATAATAGCCAAGAGGACCTCGTAATCTATCAAAGATACGACATTTTGTTCGTTTTTCTGTATTGGTAAATAGCGGTCATCGGTGGTGAGTTGACCTAGCAAATCATCGATATGATCTGGAAAAAAAAGTTGGGCTCCGGTATTTTTTGCCAAGCGGGCGAGTTTTTCATCGTTTGTAGCCACGAACTGTTTCTCCACATCAAAATCAAGCACCGTAAACGTACCTGATTTAGAGATGTTCTCATTGGCCACGGTAACGGTAAAGCTGTACTTTCCGGCATCTAAGTTGCTCAAATCGGCCTCGTAGTAGATTCCTTTTAACAGCATGGGCACAGAAAGCGTTTTTCCCGTATCGCTATTTTTCAATTGCAGGTTCAATTGGGCATTTGCATCGAAAGTAAAGGCCTTGTCAAAATAAGTCGCCTCTACCTTGGCCCCATTGGTATTTTCATATACGTTTTCATAGATCAAAGCCAGTCTTTCCCTCGATTTTTGGGTGGCCAAATACCGTATCACCAACCCCATAAAATCATCGAAATTCTTAAAATTACGATCATTCCTAAAGGCCTGCATTCTCCACTTCCATATATTCTCCCCAAAAAACACGGCCTCCCGTTGGGCCTGTTCGGTTTCAAAGAAAGCCAACAAGGGTTGGTTGGTGTCTATTCCCCTGATACGCTGGGTCAACAACACATCGTTTTTCCCGTGCAAAACAATATCGCCCAAACTACTTTTAAGCGGCGGAAAATCGGTCAACGAAAAATCGCCGCTACCGAACAAGGCAAATGCCGGATTAAGCACGGCAAACACTTCTTCCTCTTGATTATAACTGTTTTTTGTAAAACTCTTTTGTACACGGTTGAGGAAGTTGAAATCGGTCTGTGGGCCGGTAACCAACAGTCTACTCGCCCGTTTCTTCTCGGTGTACCCAAATACCGATTTAAACGAGGCATTGGGCTGATATAGGATAAAAAGATCTACATCGTCCCACGAATTCATAGCATCCGTAGGTTTTTTTATGACCACATTGCGTTGTCCGTTGCTCTCTATTGATTTTTTCAACGTCCCTATATCCGGATGCATCAAACTGGACACAATGGCCACCTTGGTCTTCTCATCGATGACCTCGACGACCGTTTCCCTTTTGTTGTTGGCCAAATTCCTTTCATTCTCCAGGCTTCCCACACTTAGCTGAAGACTCTTTACCCCGACCGAATTTGCATCGAGAAGGGTTTTGACCACCGCGCTGTTCTTTGTCCCCGAAAGGTTGACATTTTCCCTAAATACCCTTTTTCCTCCCTCAGAAACCGTAACCGGGACCGTTATTTTGGAATTCCCGAAATACGACACATATATCTCAATGGGATACTTGTTCTTTAAAAACGCATAGCGATTGACGTTTACCTGGGTAAGGGCCACATCTTCATACTTCGTGGTATCGCCTATAGCGACAGGATATACGGGAAGGGCACTATTTTGCCCATAGAAGCCATAATCTTGGCCTAGGGTCTGGTTTCCGTCCGAAAGCAACACTACCGCGGCCTTTTTTGAGGCATATATCTCCTGCAGGCCTTTTAACCCTCCAGAGATATTGGTATTTTGCCCATCTAAGCCCAGACTATCGAAAGCCCCCAATCTACTGTCGAACCTGTATTTTTCTATATTGAACTTCTCGGCCAAGGCCGGGTTTCCATCAATAGCTTCAAGAATGGTATTTACGGTTTCCTTTGAGGAAGCCATTGAGGAAGAATTATCGACCAAAACCACAAGGTCTACTTTCTCGGTAGAATAGGTATTTTGGGTAAACTTCGGATTTATAAGTAATAAAAAGCTCCCGAAAAAGGCTATAAAACGTAAAAACGCCAAAGCTATAATAAGCTTTCCGCCCCCTTTATTTTTGTAGGAATATTGAAATAACACCAGCGCCAGCGAAACAATTGCGGCCAAGATTATAAAGAGAATCGTCTGGGTATCCATTAAAGAAGTTTCTTTTAAAGCCAAATGTCCGGAGGGGCATCAATGTCCCTCCGGACCATATAAGCTATGTCAACATGCCCCCATCTACGTTCAGCACCTGGCCCGTAACATAGGCCGATAGGTCCGAAGCAAAAAATAGACAGGCATTTGCAATATCTTCAGGAGAGCCGCCCCGTTTAAGCGGAATACCTTCTCGCCAGCCCTGAACTACTTTTTCATCGAGCTTAGCGGTCATTTCGGTTTCGATAAAACCTGGTGCTATGGCATTGCACCTAATATTTCTTGAGCCCAACTCCAAGGCTACGGATTTGGTAAACCCGATCATACCTGCCTTTGAAGCGGCATAATTGGCCTGGCCGGCGTTTCCTTTGACACCCACCACGCTACTCATATTTATAATACTCCCTTTTCTTTGCTTCAACATGGTACGCTGAACCGCCTTGGTCATATTGAAAACGGACTTCAAATTTATTTCTATAACGCTATCAAAATCAGCTTCCGACATACGCATAAGCAAGTTATCTTTTGTGATGCCCGCATTGTTGATCAAAATATCGATACCACCAAAATCTTTCAAGACCGCGGCTACCAGTTGCTCAGCCGCCTCAAAACTGGCCGCATTACTTTTATAAGCCTTGGCCTTAACCCCTAAACCCGATAGTTCTTTTTCAAGTTCCAAGGCCGGTGCTTCACTTGAACTGTACGTAAAGGCTACATTGGCCCCGTTTTCGGCAAAAACCCTGGCAATACCGGTACCAATTCCCCTACTCGCACCTGTGATAATCGCATTTTTTCCTTCTAACAATTTCATGCTCTAAATAAATTTGCTTTGTTCTACTCCAAATATAAGTTTTGTTTTATAGAACGGCTATAAAAAATCCCGTTTCCGAGAAATCGAAAACGGGATTCTTATATCCGTAAGGGAATTACCCCATAACTTCCTTAACTTTTAATCCAATCTCTGCAGGAGAATCCACCACGTGAATTCCGTGCTCCCTCATGATTTTCTTCTTAGCTTGAGCGGTATCATCGCTTCCACCTACAATAGCACCAGCGTGGCCCATGGTTCTTCCCGCAGGGGCAGTTTCACCGGCAATAAAACCTACTACAGGCTTCTTGCTACCACTTTCTTTGTACCATTTAGCGGCATCGGCCTCCAATTGTCCACCTATCTCACCGATCATAACAACACATTCGGTTTCGGGGTCATTGATCAAAAGCTCAACAGCTTCCTTTGTAGTGGTTCCGATAATCGGATCACCACCGATTCCGATGGCCGTAGTAATACCCAAACCTTGACGAACCACCTGATCGGCGGCTTCATAAGTTAATGTACCTGATTTAGATACGATACCCACATTTCCCTTTTTGAAAACGAAACCTGGCATAATACCTACTTTAGCCTCACCCGGGGTAATAACACCAGGACAGTTAGGACCTACCAAACGGCAGTCCATATGCTTGATGTAATTAGAAGCCTTTACCATGTCGGCAACGGGTATACCCTCGGTAATGGTTATGATTACTTTTATACCTGCACTAGCAGCTTCCATAATAGCGTCAGCAGCAAAAGCGGGTGGCACAAAAATAATGGTCGTATCCGCCCCTACTTTTTCTACGGCTTCTTCAACCGTGTTAAAAACCGGTCTACCTAAATGCTCTTGACCACCTTTGCCAGGGGTAACCCCACCTACAACATTGGTACCGTACTCGATCATTTGTTCCGCATGAAAAGTACCTTCACTACCTGTAAAGCCCTGAACAATTATCTTGGAATCTTTATTGACTAAAACGCTCATATACTCTCTAGTTTATTTTAATGTAACAAAAATATAGGTTTACAAATGAAATCTGAACTCAGACCGCATATTATTCTTCTAATTTTTTGAGAATGGACGGAATTTTTTTGACATTGGCCAGTTGCTTCAACTTTTCACGGGATTCTTCAATGGGTGTCCCAAAGTAGCTCTTTCCTCCCACCACTGATTTTGTAACCCCGGTCTGCCCCATAATTACGGCCTTTTTTCCTATGGTTATACCACTATTCGTTCCTACTTGTCCCCAAATAGTCACTTCATCCTCAATAATAACACAGCCCGCAATGCCGGTCTGGGAAGCGATCAAACATTTTTCACCGATTACGGTATCGTGCCCTACATGGACCTGATTATCCAATTTCGTCCCCCTCTTGATCAGGGTATCACCCGTAACCCCTTTGTCTATGGTACAAAGTGCCCCGATTTCAACATTATCTTCAATGACAACACGACCACAGGAAACCAGTTTATCAAAGCCTTCAGGGCGGTTTTTATAGTAAAAGGCATCACCTCCCAAAACCGTTCCCGAGTGAATAATAACATTATCACCGATCACACAATTGTCGTACAAGCAGACATTGGCATGGATCAAACAGTTCTTTCCGATCTTGACATTGTTGCCAATAAATGCATTGGGTTGAATTACGGTATCTTCGCCAATTTCAGCGGAAGGCGAAACAACGGCCGTAGCCCTCTCAAAAGGCTTAAAGTGAAGCGAAAGTTTATTGAAATCACGAAAAGGATCATCAGAGATCAAAAGTGCCTTCCCTTCAGGGCAGTCCACCCTCTTATTGATAAGAACTATCGTAGCCTTTGAAGCCAAGGCCTTATCGTAGTATTTCGGATGATCGACAAAAACGATATCCCCGCTTTCGACCACGTGGATTTCGTTCATTCCCAAAACTTGAAAATCATCTGCCCCCACATATTCACAATCGATCAGGGTGGCAACAGCTTTAAGGGAATGCGGCTTTGGAAATTTCAATGGACGGTAGTATACGGTTAGTACTAAAAGAAAAGCGTCTGATAAAAGCTTGCGGTCAAGATTCGTTACTCCTTAACACGCTCCATATAGGTACCCTTTTCGGTCTCTATCTTTATTTTATCCCCTTCATTGATAAACAATGGCACGTTAACCTCTGCCCCTGTTTCAACTTTGGCAGGTTTTGTGGCATTGGTAGCCGTATTTCCTTTTACGCCCGGTTCGGTATAGGTGACTTCCAAAACAACACTGGCAGGCATCTCTACCGCTAAAGGCATACTGTCTTCCGTATTGAAAAGAATCTTTACCACTTCTCCCTCCTTTAACAATCCAGGAGCATCAAGTGCACTTTCTTGAAGGGTAATCTGGTTATAATCATCGGTATTCATAAAGTGATAGGTTTCACCTTCGGCGTACAAAAATTGGTAGGTACGGGTCTCAACTCGTACATCTTCAATTTTATGGCCTGCAGAGAAAGTATTGTCCAATACCTTTCCCGAAGAAACGCTCTTCAACTTTGTACGAACAAAAGCCGGCCCTTTACCGGGTTTTACGTGTAAAAACTCAATGATTTTATATATATCGTTATTATAACGGATACAAAGTCCTTTTCTAATATCTGATGTTGATGCCATTTCTAATTTACTGTTTTATTAACGATCTTTAACGGAGGCCACCTTTATCCTGCAATGATTTGGTTTCCCCCCTAAGTGCTATGATTAATTATTGCTAAAATACCCTTTCATGATTCCACGCTGGGAATCCCTTATAAATTGAAGGATTTCGTCCCTTTCGGGCGTTGCTTCCATTTCAGCCTCTATAATTTGGGTTGCCTGTGAATTGTTGTAGTGTTTTTGATAAAGAATACGATAGATATTCTGGATTTCACGGATTTTTTCCGAAGGAAAACCACGTCTACGCAAGCCTACAGAATTGATTCCTACGTAGGACAAAGGTTCACGGGCCGCCTTCACGAAGGGAGGTACATCTTTTCTTACCAATGACCCACCCGTAACAAAGGCATGTTGCCCCACTGACACGAATTGATGCACGGCTACCAAGCCTGCCAGAATAACGTTGTCTCCAATGGTAACATGACCCGCAAGGGTCGAATTGTTTGAAAAGATACAATTATCCCCTACAATGCAATCGTGAGCTATATGACAATATGCCATAATCAGGCAGTTCTTACCTATTACGGTCTTATGTCTATCGGAGGTACCTTTATGAATGGTGGCACACTCACGAATGGTGGTGTTGTCTCCAATGGTTACAATAGTGTCTTCTCCGTTATATTTTAAATCTTGGGGCGGAGCGGAAATCACGGCACCTGGAAAAATATTACAATTCTTCCCAATACGTGCGCCTTCCATTATGGTTACATTAGAACCGATCCAAGTGCCATCACCTATCGTTACATTATTATGAATTGTGGTAAAAGGCTCTACCACAACGTTTTTAGCAATTTTTGCGCCCGGGTGAATATAGGCAAGGGGTTGGTTCATACTATTTCTTTTTTACGATTTGAGCCATCATTTCAGCTTCACAGACCAATTTCCCATTGGCATAGGCATAAGCCTGCATATGACATATACCCCTACGGATAGGCGAAATCAAGCTACAGTGAAAAATAAGCGTATCACCGGGCAATACTTTTTGTTTGAACTTTACATTGTCTATTTTCATAAACAGAGTAAGATAGTTCTCTGGATCCGGAACCGTACTAAGCACCAAGATACCCCCCGTCTGCGCCATAGCCTCTACCTGAAGAACCCCTGGCATTACCGGTGCTCCCGGAAAGTGACCTACAAAGAAAGGCTCGTTCATGGTAACGTTTTTCATACCCACAACGTGGCTATCGGAAAGTTCCAAAATACGGTCGATCAACAAAAATGGAGGCCTATGTGGCAACATATCCATAATCTGATGGATATCCATTAAAGGCTGCTTGTCCAAGTCGTACTTCGGTACGCTATTTCGCTTTTCAAGTTTTATGATTTTCGCTATTTTTTTAGCGAATTGGGTATTCACATGGTGTCCCGGCTTGTTGGCTATTACCTTTCCGCGAATTCGGGTACCGGCCAAGGCCAAATCACCGATTACGTCAAGTAGTTTATGCCTTGCGGCCTCATTGGGCTGATGCAAGGTAAGGTTATCCAATATTCCATTGGGCTTAACCGAAAGCTTCTTTTTATTGAAGGCATTTTCAAGCTTGCGCATGGTTTCCTCGGAAATTTCCTTGTCAACATACACGATAGCATTGTTCAGATCACCGCCTTTTATAAGTCCGTTTTCCAAAAGCATCTCCAATTCATGAAGGAAGCTAAAGGTACGGGCCTCCGAGATTTCATCCTTAAAATCGGACAATCGCTCTAAGGTGGCATTCTGCGTTCCCAACACTTTAGTACCAAAGTCTACCATGGTAGTCACTTGGTAATTCTCTGCCGGAATAACGGTAATTTCACTACCCGTTGCCTCATCTTTGTATGAGATTACGTCTTTTACGATATACTCTTCCCTTTCCGCGTTCTGTTCTTCAACACCTGCTTCTTCCAAGGCTTCTACAAAGAATTTTGACGAACCATCCATAATGGGAGGTTCGGGAGCATCGAGTTCAATGAGGACATTGTCGATTTCCATACCTACCAAAGCGGCCAATACATGCTCTGAAGTCTGTATTTTAACCCCTCTCTTTTCCAAGTTGGTACCTCTTTGTGTGTTCACCACATAGTTGGCATCGGCCTCAATAATAGGCTCACCCTCTAAGTCTACCCTCTTGAACGCGTACCCGTGATTCTCTGCTGCGGGAACAAATTTCATGGTTACTTCTGCGCCGGTGTGAAGACCCACGCCTTTTAAAATAACCTCTTTCTTAATGGTTCTCTGTTTCATTCTTGTATTGATCGCTGTAGTTTTTTTCCAGTTCGTCAATTCTATTTAAAATCTTCGGTAAATTCTTGAAGTAAACATACGACTTATTGTAGTCACCATAATTCAAGGCAGGGGATCCCTGTAATACCTCATTACTCTTTATATTTCGACCAATACCCGATTGGGCCTGGATTTTAACATTGTCTCCTATCGTAATATGGCCAACGATACCGACCTGCCCACCGATCATACAGTGCTTACCTATCTTGGTAGACCCTGCAATGCCTGTTTGTGCGGCAATAACGGTATGCTCCCCGATTTCCACGTTATGTGCTATTTGAATCTGGTTGTCTAGTTTGACGCCCTTTCTCAAAATCGTGGAACCTAAAGTAGCCCTATCTATAGTGGTACCAGCTCCTATATCAACGTTATCTTCAAGGATAACATTACCCGTCTGGGGCACTTTTTGAAATTCACCGTCTTTATTCGGGCTAAATCCAAAGCCATCCGCACCTATAACGACACCGCTATTAATGACACAATTGTTTCCTATAACCGTTTCGGAGTAAATTTTGGCCCCGGCAAATATAGTAACGTTGTTGGCAATGCTAACATTGTCGCCAATGTATACATTAGGATGTATTTTTACATTATCCCCAATGGTAACGTTATTACCCAGATAGGAAAAAGCACCGAGGTAGAAGTCCGCACCATATTTGGCCGTCTCCGATTTAAACACCGGTTCCTCTATTCCTGTTTTGTTATTCTTTACCTGATTGTAGAACTCCAAAATTTTTGAAAAGGCCTCGTAAGCATCATCCACCTTGATAAGAATGGTCTCGAGCTCGTGCTCAGGAACGAAATCTTTATTCACTATAGTGACGGATGCCTTCGTGGAATATATATATGAAGTATACTTGGGATTTGCCAAAAAGGTCAATGCACCTTCCTCGCCCTCTTCTATCTTGGCCAATTTATGAACGGTCACCTCTGGGTTTCCGTGTAGTTCTCCTTCTAAAATACCTGCAATTTGACCTGCTGTAAATACCATGAGCACAAAAGTAAGAAAAATTGTTAAACAGAATCTTTGGGATAACAGATATAATATTTGGTAACTGTTTTTGAGAGCGCTTTCAGATTCAACTGATCGGAAGCCTTTGCTACATCAATAAGCTTCTTGTTCTTTCTTAAAATATTGATGTTCTGGTGATGACGATCGTAGGCCCGGTTTTCGATCACCCCCTTAAAAACAAAATACGCCGCCTCACTTTCCGTAAGCTTATATTTTTCTTTTACACGTGATGTATGCTTTTGAAAAACGGTATCGGCTATAGGACTATTCTTCAATTTCACCTTAAGGAACCGACGATTTATCAACATTTCACAGAGCTTGGAAAGGATGAAATCATCGTGATCTTGCCATGATTTTATGGCCCCCAAGACATCAACATCGTCAAGTTTTGAAAAAATATTCAATATTTTAAGATCAAAATTTTCCTTTTCGATACGGTGCTCCATAAAAAAGCGAAGGGCATCGCTACATACAATAATCTGCCCCTCTCCCATAATTTCTTTGGCCCGCTTGAGAATTCGGATCAATAACTGTTCGGCCACAATACCCGTTTTGTGCAGATAAACCTGCCAATACATAAAACGACGGGCCATCAGAAATTTCTCGACGGAATAAATTCCTTTTTCTTCAACCACCAGGTTACCACCGACTACGTTAAGCATGGTAATCAATCGTTCCGAATTGATGTTACCTTCGGCCACACCGGTATAAAAACTGTCACGCTTCAAATAATCGAGTCGGTCCATATCCAATTGACTCGACACCAACTGGTTCAAAAAGTGTTTTTCGTACTGCCCCCTAAAAATTGAAATGGCCATCGATAGCCGACCATCAAAGATTTCGTTCAAGGCGTGCATAAACTGCAATGAAATATATTCATGGTCCGTACTCTCAACTATGCTGTGTTCCATGGCATGGGAAAACGGTCCATGACCGATATCGTGCAAAAGGATGGCACAGCAAAGGCCCTCCTCTTCTTCTTCCGTAATCTCGACCCCTTTATACTTCAAAACCTGTAAGGCCTTCTGCATAAGATGCATAGAACCCAAGGCATGATGAAACCTTGTATGGTGCGCCCCTGGATAAACCAGATACGACAGTCCCATTTGGGAAATCCTCCTCAAACGTTGAAAGTAAGGATGCCCGATCAAGTCGAATATTAGTCCGTTAGGAATTGTAATAAATCCGTAAATTGGATCATTAAAAATTTTAAGCTTTCTAGAATTTATCAAAATGGCTGTTGCTTTGCAATGTTCACAGTGGTAAAGTTAGTCAAAAGAGAAAGTAATAAACTCGGTAAATTAATATTTTGATGGCATAAGCAGGTTTAAAATCATAAATTTCGCCATCAAGAAACGAAGCAATACTATAATTGAATGAATAAAATCACCATATTATGGGTAGATGACGAAATCGATCTACTCAAACCGCATATTATATTCCTCCAAGGAAAAAATTACGATGTTATTACCTGCCAGAGCGGCCAAGAAGCCCTGGAAGAGCTACAGCAATCTCAAGTAGACATTGTTTTTTTGGACGAAAATATGCCCGGCATCTCAGGACTGGAAACCTTGGCGGAGATTAAAAAAATAGATTTATCGCTCCCCGTGGTAATGATAACCAAGAGCGAGGAAGAATTCATTATGGAAGAGGCCATCGGTTCCAAAATTGCCGATTACCTAATAAAACCGGTCAATCCGAACCAGATTCTTTTATCCTTAAAGAAAAATTTAGACCATTCGCGTTTGGTTTCCGAAAAAACCACCTCTAACTATCAACAGGAGTTCCGAAAAATTGCCATGGACCTTTCCATGGTAAATTCCGTGGAAGAATGGGTAGACCTATACAAGCGACTGATCTATTGGGAACTTCGACTCGAAGACATTGAAGACAGCAGTATGTTCGAAATTCTCGAATCACAAAAAGCCGAAGCCAACACCCATTTCGGAAAATTCGTCGAGCGAAATTACGAAAGCTGGTTCGACGGTGACGGCCCCGTACTCTCCCACAGCTTGTTCAAGGAACTCGTCCAACCCGAATTAAAAGAAGGCCCTACCCTACTTCTTGTAATCGACAACCTACGCTATGACCAGTGGTACGCCTTTGAAGACACCGTGAGTTCATTCTACAAAAAGAACAAGGAAGAATCGTATTTCAGCATTTTACCTACCGCTACCCAATATGCGCGTAACGCCATTTTTTCTGGCCTAACCCCATTGGCCATGGAAAAAAAGCATCCCGATTGGTGGAAAAACGATACGGAAGAAGGTGGAAAAAATCTGTATGAAGCCGATTTCTTAGGAGCGCAAATCAAGCGACTAGGACTTGACATAAAATGGGAGTACCACAAAATCAGCACCCTTAAACAAGGTAAAAACCTATCGCAAAATTTCAAATCGCAAAAAGACAACGACCTCACCGTACTCGTGTACAACTTTGTGGATATGATCTCGCATTCAAAAACAGAGATGGAGGTCATAAAAGAATTGGCCAGCAACGACAAGGCCTACCGATCGCTTACCCAGAGTTGGTTCAAGAACTCTCCATTACTAGAGATAATACAACAGGCCCAACAGATGGGCATGAAGCTGATCATCACCACCGACCACGGAACGATCAACGTAAAACAGCCTTCAAAGGTCATCGGGGACAAGGAAACAAGCCTCAACCTTAGATATAAGACCGGAAGAAGCCTGACCTACGAAGAAAAGGACGTTTTGGCCGCCAAAGACCCGACCGAGATCCATTTGCCGCGTATCAACATGAGTAGTTCGTTTATATTCGCAAAAAACGATTTATTTTTTGCCTACCCCAACAACTACAACCATTACGTTAGCTACTACCGAAACACCTATCAACATGGCGGAATCTCATTGGAAGAAATGATAATCCCCTTTGTAGTCCTATCCCCCAAATAACCTTTATATATCATGGAGACTATCTATACAGAAAGTGAAATCGACAAGGTTGCGGCAGCGGTAATCGCCAAGGCCCCTAACAAAACACTTCTCTTCCGCGCCCCTATGGGAGCCGGAAAAACTACCCTGATCAAAGCTATCGCCAAAAACCTTGGGGTAAGTGACGCGGGCAATAGCCCCACTTTCGGCATTGTAAACGAATACCAAAACGAAAACGGCCAACTACTGGCCTATCATTTTGACTTTTACCGCTTGAACGATGAGACCGAGGCTTTGGACATGGGATTGGAAGACTACCTAAACCAAGACGCCTATATCTTTATAGAATGGCCCGAAAAAATCGAGTCCTTTCTTCCCATTGACAGTACCGAAATAGAGATAGAAATAATAGATATACACACAAGGCGAATTAAGCTAAAAGAGTAAGGCTTAGGGTAAAAAGTAAAAAACATCGTTCTATATTGAAATTTATTGTATAAAACTTGTTAAATTAGACCAAGTACAATTCTTTCGGACAAAATGCTCTTTTTTAACATTTAAAGACGTACGATCAGAGATTTTTTTTCCTACATTTGAGAGAAATAACTAATTAATGTACAATTTAAACCCCCTAAAAATGAAAAAACTAGCGTTTGGCCTTTTGGCATGTGTAACCTTGTTAGCCGTATCTTGTGATTCATCAACTGCCGATGAAGATTCAGTATATGAACAAGGAGTGGATAAGAGAAAAATCCCATCACAAGCGAATAAAGGTTTTGTAGACAAAACAAAAATTCCTTCCCAAGCCAAAAAACAGAGCTTTGTTGACAAAACAAAAATTCCTTCCCAAGCCAGAAAATAACAGGCTTGAAAAAAAAATAAATATATTTCAAAGGGTAATCAATAAATTACCCTTTTTTTCGTTTCAAGAACTAAGCAATGGCCATTCTTGAAAAATACAATGCAAAACGAACACCCAGAAACTAGGAAAAAAGCGCGTAAAAAAATCCTCATGGACACCATTGGGGTCCTTCTTATCATACTTTCTCCTTTTGTTTTCAAACTACACCAATACCTACCGAGTGAACCTAATGCTACCATAAATATTCTAGGACTGGAAATCAACAATCATGGTTTTGCTGACCTAAATACGTTCGCTTGGTTTTTACTTAGTAAAATTGTCCCTTTTTATTTATTCATCCTTTGGTTTCTAACTTGCAAACATTGGTGGTACCATATTATTTTAATCCCGGCAACCATGTACGCATTTCAGATATACGAAGTACTGTATTCCGAAGACAACATTGTAGACACCAAAAATATTATTTGGCTTTTACCTGTATGTATGGTGGTAATCCCCCTAGTTTACTTCATCAGGATCAAACTCGTAGACAAATATGTGCACGGAATCGATTTAGAAGCTATGGAAGCTGAACTTACTGCCTTAAAGAAAAAACAGGCCTCACGTGAAGAAAATGCCAAGCTCGATAAATTCATCTCTTCCGAAACTGCGGATAAGGTCGATGAAGACGGGAATACCGAAGACACCGACAAGGTCGCGCAACTCAATACAGAGAAAGGCAATTCCTTTAAACAGGCACAGCATAGAATATCTAACTGGCTGCAATTTAAATTTTAAAACCACCACATTTTTGGACCGTTGAATCGACTAATACTACCAAAAATCCAACAAATTATCGTATTTTTACTGCTGATCGATTAAGATACGATTAGAAGAAAAACTATGGATCAACCACCTTCTCCTTTCAGTAAGCAACAGCTGCTTCCACAAGAGGAAACTCTGGAAGTTCTTCGTCAAAAAGGAGAGCTTTTTATAGGCATTCCCAAAGAAAACCAATATCAGGAACAGCGCGTCTGCCTAACCCCTGACGCAGTTAATGCCATTACATCGAACGGACACCGGGTCCTTATCGAATCCGGGGCCGGGGAAGGCGCCAATTATACCGATTTAGAATACACCAATGCCGGAGGCGAAATAACCCGAGACACCAAGAAAGTTTTTTCTTGTCCGCTCTTACTAAAGGTAGAGCCCCCTACACTCTTGGAAATCGAAATGATGAATCCGCAAGCGACCATTATTTCCGCCCTGCAAATCAAAACCCAGAGTAAGGCCTATTTTGAAAAAATGGCCAAGAAAAGAATTACCGCCATCGCCTTTGAATACATACGGGACGATGATGGAAAATACCCTGCCGTACGCTCATTAAGTGAGATTGCCGGAATATCTTCGGTTCTTATCGCTTCTGAGATCATGGCCGCTACCAACGACGGTAATGGACTCATGTTCGGAAACATAAGCGGGGTACCCCCTGTAGAGGTCGTCATTATCGGCGCCGGGACCGTCGGTGAGTTTGCCGCCCGTTCAGCTTTAGGACTTGGAGCCAACGTAAAGATTTTTGATAATTCCATCTCTAAACTACGCAGCATTCAATCGAACCTTAGGCAAACGGTATACACCTCTACCATTCAACCTAAGAACCTATTGAAATCACTGAAACGTTGTGATGTCGCCATTGGCGCTACCCGAGGAAAGGACCGGTCTCCCGTGGTGGTCACCAGTAGCATGGTAGAACATATGAAAAAGGGCGCCGTTATTATTGATGTCAGCATCGATATGGGCGGTTGCTTCGAAACCAGTGTACTTACCACACACAACAAACCCACCATTGAAAAATATGGCGTAATCCACTACGGCGTACCCAATATTCCTTCGAGATACCCAAAAACGGCCACGTTATCGATCAGCAATATATTTACCCCATACTTATTGGAACTAGGAGAAAACGGAGGACTCGAAAATTCGCTTCGCTTTGACAAAGGCTTGCGAAACGGGCTATACATGTACCACGGTATACTGACAAACAAATCGGTAGGCGAATGGTTTGATTTACAGTACAGTGACATTAACTTTCTTATTTTTTAAAGCTTTATTTACGCATCTATGGCACTTGCCGATCATAGATAGAAGGTTTATTGCTATTTTTGCCTTCGCTTTGGATCATCGGACTTCAACAGTAAACACCCGACCAAGGAATCGACAAGAGCACTAATTTCAGCAATAACATAGAATGGATTTTTTAAAACGTTTGGGCTTTTACCTAGTAGGACTTTCCATAGGAATAGTTTTTTTAACCTTTTTCCTAAAGAAAAAATCGGAGGAAACCGGTACCGAGTTCTGCTATTTTCCGAATTGCAGAACCCTAAAGGACATTCGCTCGAAACCTATGTCCTATTCCGATAAAGTCAGCCAATTGTTTTTAGAAAAGAAAATCGACACCCTCGACATCCTCGATGTTTTAAGAAATGGCGACGTTGATTTTTCAAATAGCGAAACCAAGACTACGCCATGTAAAACCTACATTATAGAGGGCTCGATCAAAGAAAGGGAAGCCATTCTCAAAATTAGGAATTGCAGGGAAAAAGCACTTTTAGAATCTATTTCCTACCCATAAAAAAACCCGAAAAAATCATCTTTCCGGGTCTTTTATTTTCTATATTTTTCTTCGTTGCCGTTCCTTTTTTAGAAGGGACAGCTCACGAGTCGTCTGCCCTGCCACCGAAGTATTTTCTTCAGCACGGCGTATCAGATAAGGCATAACATCGCGCACGGGCCCGAATGGCAGGTACTTGGCCACATTGTAATCTTCATGGGCCAAGTTGAAGGATATATGATCGCTCATACCATATAACTGCCCAAACCAAACACGATTATCATTAGGGGCTATCCCTTTTTCAGCCATCAATGCCATCAGCTTATACGAGCTTTCCTCATTATGTGTTCCCGCAAAGATGGAAATCGAATCTAGATGGTTTACAATATACGCGACGGCATTATCAAAATTCTCATCGGTTTCTTTTTTCGAGGAACAAATAGGTGACCTATAGCCTTTCTCCTCCGCCCTTTCGTTCTCCTTTTCCATATAGGCGCCCCGTACAACTTTTACCCCGATTTTGAAGCCTTCCTGTTCGGCGCGTTTTTCCAATTGCTTCAAGTAGTCCAACCGATCCCAACGATACATCTGAAGGGTATTGAACACTATGGCCTTTTCCTTATTGTACTTGCGCATCATTTCCTCCACAAGCTGATCCGCGGCATCCTGCATCCAGCTTTCTTCGGCATCGATAAGCAGGGAAACATCTAGATCATGGGCTTTTTTACAGGTCTTATCAAATCGGTTCACCACCCTTTCCCACTCTTCCTGCTCTTTATCGGATAGCGATTTCCCTTCCGACAGTTTTTGAAAAAGGGCAAACCTACCATATCCCGTAGGCTTAAAAACCGCAAATGGAATAGCATCTTTTTCCTTTACAAAATCCAACACTTTTAAAATCATATCCATAGCATCATCAAAAGGATCTTCCGTATCCTTTCCCTCTACCGAATAATCTAAAACGCTACATACATTTTTAGTGTACATCTTATCCACTACCGGCATACAATCCTTTTCACTGACCCCTCCACAGAAATGATCAAAAACCGTTGCCCGTATCAACCCTTCAACGGGAAGATGGGCCTTAATCGCAAAATTCGTCATTGCGGTACCGATCCTGACCAAAGGCTCATTGGCGATCATCCGGAACAAAAAATAGGCACGTTCCAGTTCGGAGTCCGTTTTCAAGGCAAAAGCCGTTGCAGTATCTTCAAAAATTCGTTTCATTTATTATGATTTCTAGCGGGACCAAATATAAAGACAGAATTTGTATTCTTTAGAGAAAAAATATGCTTTATTTTGTGAATTGGTCATTAAAATTATCACCGCGATAGCGGAAGCAAAAAATCAACCTTTAATGCAATCTATAACATCATCATCTTACGCCGTACATTTTAACCAAAGGGCTTACGACGCCCTGAACACCCACTTATCGGAAAAAACCTATTCCAAAATATTCATTTTGGTAGACGAAAATACGCACACACATTGTCTGCCCAATTTTTTGGCACAGGTTCGCGGCGATTATGATTTTGAGATTATAGAGATCGAATCTGGGGAAGAAAACAAGAATATCGAAACCTGCACCGGCGTCTGGAACGCTTTATCGGAACTCGACGGTGACCGAAAAAGCCTGGTCATCAACCTAGGTGGCGGGGTACTTACGGATTTAGGGGGATTTGTAGCATCGACCTTTAAAAGAGGAATAGATTTCATAAACGTACCTACCACCCTGCTTTCTATGGTAGACGCTTCCGTGGGCGGAAAAACGGGGGTCGACCTTGGGCCCTTAAAAAACCAAATAGGCGTAATCAACCAACCGCAAATGGTCTTGATCATCACCAGCTTCTTACAGACCCTGGAAGAAAGACAACTGCGTAGCGGTTTTGCCGAAATGCTGAAGCACGGCCTTATCCAAAACAAAGCATACTGGGAAGCCCTTAAAAAAGTACAAGACTTTATCCATATAGACGATTTGATATATGACTCCGTAGTCATTAAAAACGAGGTTGTCTTACAAGATCCGACCGAACAAAACCTTAGGAAAATACTGAATTACGGTCACACCCTAGGGCACGCCATTGAATCGTATTTTCTTGAGAGCAAGACACACAAAACACTTTTGCATGGCGAGGCCATCGGTATCGGAATGATTTTGGAAGCCTACCTATCAAAAGAATTACTCGGCCTCCCCGAAGAAGAGCTTAAGGACATCAAGTCAACTTTTCTTTCGTACTACGACAAGGTCGTTTTCAACAAAGAGGATATCACTACGATTCTTTCGCTTTTGAAATTCGACAAGAAAAATTCACATGGCAACATCAATTTTGTTCTACTATCGGCCATAGGGACACCGGAAATAGACATTACCATTCCCGATGAACTGTACGAAGGAGCCTTCGCTTACTACGCTGATCACTAGCTACATATACTAATATTCGATTTTGACAACTCTTTCACGCATTCACTAAAAAAATTATATAGTTTAGGTAGGGATTTCTAACCCAAATCAATTAATCGACCCAAAGCATCGGGTCTAAAAACCGACCTACCATGTTACGAAAATTAGTAGATTACCAAAAACTAGACCATCAGTTAGCCGCATTGCTCATTGAAACATACCCCAACGGCTATGGAGACGATGACATCATCATTTTCAAAAACCTAAAAGGAGAAATTGTTGAGGCCGTAGAAATAAGGACTTCCGACACTATTTACCTCGTAAAGATCAGCAAGAGCCTTTCTAATTTTATCGCCAATTTTGAGGAGAACATGGAAAAGGAACTCGAAGACAAGGAATCTCCTATTCTAGACGAGTCAAAACATCAAGATTTTGAATTGGAAAATTCCTCCGAAAACGACCCGGAAGAATTAGACTAAAGCCCACCTCAAAAAAAACTTATAGCAAATAACGTTCCCGTAAAATATTACGGTGGTGTTTTTGATGCCCACAGATAACGAATCCCAGTGAAGCAACGCTCCACGGCAAGTTACTGGCAAACCCCTCACGGCCTAGAATTGACGGGTCAAAACTTCTATAGAGCGATATAGTCGACTCCCTCACGGTCCGATATTCTTCTATGATACTTTCTTTTGTACGCTTTTCCGCTTCGGAATTGGGCACGTACAAATCTTGATCAAATCCTGGCAAGGACGTTTGATCCCCTCTTGAAAACCGAAGGGCACGATATTGAAACACACGTTCCGAATCGATGATATGCAAAAGTACTTGGGCCATCGTCCACTTATCCTGGCCATAGGCATATGACATTTTATCGTCAGGAATGCTTTCGATGAATTTTGGGAAATTATCCAATTGTCTCTCGAGCATATCCAAAAGCTCCACATCACCCAACACATCAATATAAGCCTTGTAAAAGGGTGCCGGTTTCGTCAGTACTATATCGGAAGTTCTCATAGGGTGGGTATAAATAAAAATTCCCGAGCAGTTCAACCCACCCGGGAATTTATGATTATCTCAACAGGCAGTTCTACAATTCGTTAAAAATCGTATGCATCAACCTCTTTTTATCATTTATGCTTTCCTCAAGGGAAATCATGGTTTCCGTACGACTGATTCCATCGATATCGTCGATCCTAAAAATAATGTTCTTGGCATGATTGGTATCTTTTGCCCTAATCTTGCAAAAGATATTGAATTTACCCGTAGTGATATGCGCTACAGTTACATTCGGAATTTGCTCCAATCGCTCCAAAACGAATTTCGTCTGATGTGTCTTTTCCAAAAAGATTCCTACATAAGCGATAAAGGCATACCCTAGCTTTACATAATCCAAGGTTAACGAAGATCCTTTTATAATACCTGCTTCTTCCATTTTCTTCACACGTACGTGTACCGTACCTGCAGAAATCAAGAGTTTTTTAGCTATATCCGTAAAAGGAGTTCTAGTGTTATCGATTAACATGTCTAGAATCTGGTGATCAATTTCGTCTAATTTTACTTTTCCCATCGTGGTTGTGTTTTCGGCAAAATTAAAAAATTAAGGAATAATACGCATTAAAACTTGCATTTTTTTAACAAAAACGTAAAGATTCAATGATTTTAAAAAATAATGTTCAAAAATTTCACGCTTTAATCAGCTGATAAAAAGACTGTTGCCTTAGTTCTTCCCTTTCGGCCTCATTAAGGCAATCGTAAGTTTTATGGCCAAAGCACCCATCTAGTTTCCCAGATTTAGCGAGCGAAGGTACAAATTCCAAGGTATTTCCTTTTAAAGTTTCTACATATAAAATACCTATAGCCTCCCCATCGCCCCATTTTTCACCGAGAACTTGGGCATTCTTAATAAGGATATCATAAAACAACTTTCCATTTTCAGGAATATCAAAGTAGGCCTGCTGCGGATAGGCATCTATATTATTTTCCGAAATCACCTCCAACACCTTCAACAAAGCATAAAAAATATACTCCCTTGTACGCTCCCGTTCATAGTCGCCCGGATAATGGCCCGACTCGAACAGAATGGTCGGCACGTTCAACATCTGAAAACTATCGCCAATACAATTCGCATTAAAGGCATCATCATATCTCCCCACCTGACCAGGAATCATTTTTTGCAAAAGTTGGTTCATCGCTACGATCAACTGCATACTCACCCCCCTTGTTTTTGAAATACTGCGTTCAGGGTCGTGGGCCGGAGCCAAAAACGATACCGTTGCCGGCTTATCGGTAAGCCCTACATTAAATATGGTACGCTGATCATGAAGATTCAAACAGTAATCTGGCTGAAAGGCATCAAAAACCCCTCGCAAAACAACACTCTCAGGCTGCGTCCTTTCCTGCGCATCCCTATTCAGATCGACCTGGTTTGCATTTACACGTGTATATACCGAAGCCCCATCAGGATTCAACATCGGTATGATCAACAATGTACAATGCTTTAAAATGGATTCAGCTACGGAAGTCCCTTCATTTAAAAAGTTGACCAAGTCCAATACCGCCTTCGTTGTGGTCGATTCGTTGCCGTGCATCTGAGACCACATCAAAACCTTTATGGGACCCGCACCCATTTGCAGACTTTTAATCGGACGCCCCTGCACGGAACTCCCAATAGTTTTTACTTGATGCCGATCTTCATTCCTACTTAAGAAATCTAAAATCTGCTCGTTGACAACATAGCGTCCGTAAACCGAATTTTCCTTGATCGTATTATAGTGGGATGGTGTGATGCTCATTTGACCTATATATTTTAACCGCAAAAATAAGTCCTAATTATTTTACAAATGTAACCAACAAAATATACAATTGTAAACTTAATTTTAAAGGCACTACCCGCTTACCTATACATTTGTAAACGAAAAACACTCCATTTTTACACAACGAATGATTTTATTTACTAAAATAATTATTATCAGTTAATTAACCGTTACTACATAAAGTAACACACCTAAAAAATTTCATATTTTAGTACGAAGGACAGCCGTATTTGTGTCAAATTCACTACTTTTAAGCTTACAACTGTTACAATGGTAAACACAACGGATTTTATTCAACGTTTAGAGCACCTTTTGAGTTATTACGGCTTGTCCGCCTCGGGTTTCGCGGACAAAATCAATGTACAGCGCTCGAGCATTTCCCACCTATTGTCTGGCAGAAACAAACCAAGTTTAGATTTTGTTTTAAAGGTCGTAAAGGCTTTTCCCGAAGTAAACCTCTATTGGCTACTAAACGGAAAAGGGTCTTTCCCTTCCGAACCTAAACCCGAAGAACCGCCCCGGCCCAAACCCCAAGCCCCTTCTTCCACACCACAAAGTATTGTACAAAAGGCAGTTGCCGAGTCGAAAAAAACCATTGAGAAAATCGTCATCTTTTATTCCGATGGAAGTTTTAAGGCTTATGACAATAAATAGGCTTTTATTTCTTTATTTTGCAGGAATGATACAGAGAATACTCCCCATTATGGCTACGTTGCTCCTAACGGCATCGTGTTACCAGCCCGAAAGAAACTGCGCTGATTTCAAGGACGGAAAATACTCGTTCACCACCACCATTGACGGCAAAGAAAAGACAACACTGTTCGAACGTTACGGCGACCTCGAAATCGATTACTACGAAGGAAAATCGGATTCATCATCCGTTCGATGGATCAACGATTGCGAATACATCGTCAAGAAGCTGAACCCGAAAAACAAATCGGAAGAACAGTCGATCCACATGAAAATACTATCTACAACGGAGGATTCATATATTTTCGAATTCAATATCGTAGGCCAAGGCCAACCCTCCAGGGGTACCGCCGTAAAAATAGAGTAAAGCCCCACAGCTTTTCCCCAACAAGCAATTTCAACTTCCAGGATAAGCCGCCCCAAAGCCCTATCATCTTCATACGCGACTTCTGGGCGGGGATTTAAAAAGAAATAACCCTAACCTTTGCTTGAACACAAAAAACACCCCTAAAAGGCTTAAAAAACCAAATCCAAAGAAGATGTCCCATATCTTCATCACCCAAAATCAAAATGCCGGACACAGCAAAAAAAAAAAAAAAACCCACCCAAGACTAACTAACAGCTAAACTAAAACTGCAATAAACAAAACACAACTAATTTAGGTGTAGTATTTTAAACGAAAAAACGACCCGTTTGGGTCGTTTTTTCGTTTATCACAAAACCTTTGTCAATTCGGCCGGCTATAGACCACTTCAGGACTCTTTTTACGATGCTCCTTAAAGAGGCGCTGCTGTTGTTTGACCGTAAGCGTGCTACCATCAGGACTCCATCCTGGAGGTCCAAAAATATACATTAGCTTGTGCGAGAATTTCTTGGCCTTTTTAACGTCGGCCCATATATCCTTAAATTCATGGGTTAGAATCACCAAGGGATTATAACTTTTAGGAGCATGGATAACACCAAACTTTACTTCTACATCATCATCAAGCTCCTTCCAAGTACCGAACATTTTATCAAAGATATTTAGAAAGCCCCCGTGATTCTTGTCCAAGTATTCCACATTTTGAGAATGGTGCACCTGGTGCATGGTGTGGGTGTTGAAAATCTTTTCGACCCACCCCATTTTAGGCACATACTTTGAGTGCAATTGAAATTGCCAAAAAGACTCAATGGCCAAGGCAAAAATTACCACTTCGACCGGAAAACCGATTGCCGGCATCCACATATAGAAAAACGGCTTGTACAGAAGCGTAAACCAACCGTTACGAATGGCCGTACCCAAATTAAAATGATCGGAAGAATGGTGTACGATATGTGCGGCCCACAATATCCTCACTTCATGATTGGCCCGGTGAAACCAGTAATAGGTAAAATCATCGGCTAATTGACACAGTAAGAAAACATACCAAGAGTACCCGAAAGACTCATACCCCATTATATTGGTACGAACCCCATCGACTACAGGGTTAAAAAATTCATAGGTATATGTAAACACCGTAATAAGAACGGTAACCTTGATAAGCGGACCCAATATTGCCGAACCGATACCCATTGCACCACTGGCCATAAAATCTTTCCACACATAAAGGTCTTTATCTCCATGTGTGTGGCTATAAGTGATTTCTAGCAAAATAAATGCTATAAAGCAGGGCACACCATAAATTAGGGGGTTCGTCAAATCCATATTTTAAACAATTTTGGCCAAAGATAACATTAATAAGACCTAATTTGCATTCTGCTCATCATTTAAGACTATTATAGTATAGTCAACACAAATAGGGCTCCGTGAAGTAATCATTTTATTTAGAAATAAAATGCCCAAGCCTTTATCGACGCTTTTTCAAGCGCCGATATTGAACAATTTATTCGATTTTTTATTTTTTTTCCAAAAATTTCCGTCATTTCAACAAACCTTCCTCGACACGGTTTTATCATCGAAAATTACTCGAACAAAGAGGTCTGCACATCGTCATCGCCTCCTTTATCCGATTTTGGATCGGTCGGTCCATCTGTCTTTGCTCCGGCATTACCCCCTAAGCTTTCCTCGTCAACCACCTCGATATCCTCGGTTTTTTGAGGCTCGGGCTCTTCATATGGCAAAGGATCCAAAACATTGATTTCCAAGACCTTTTCCTTGGTCAACTGATTCCCCATGGCCCCTATTCCCTTAATGGAAATAAACTCCTCTAGATTTACCAACCAATTCTCTTTTCTTTCCTGACCACGCTTTTTCGCGTAAATCACCTCGACCATCGGCCTATAATCGGTACTGAATATCTCAAGATGCGATTTTGGATGGTCGGTCAACACATTCTCTTCCCTGTCGGGGTGTTCTATCAGAAAGCGTTTTACATAATACAGCTCCTTATCCCCTTCCCAGTACACTACAGACAAAGGCTTTTTTGGAATCCACTTCTCAAGAACAACGATATCTTCATCGAAATGGAGGGTCAATTCCGGAATTACGGTTTTCACAAGACCGGTCTGATTAACGATCAACAATCGGTCCTCGCTAGTGAATTCACCCAAAAACTCCCCACGTTCATCCATATTCAAACGCTGCACCGTTTCATCGAACCATAATTTTCGTGGTTTTAGGGTAGAAAGTCCCTTTTCTTTTAAATCGATGCGTTTTACGGCATATTTGGTCACGATATTGCCTTTCGAAGCCCGTCCCTTGATCATGATATCGGCAAAATCAATATCCCATCTCAGTTTCTTAATGCTTCCCACATGGCGCAGGTTCACCGTTACCACTTCGGCCTCCCCGTTAGGGTTGCCCGAAAAATAATGCACCAAAGTGCCCGGTTTCCCCCGGCCCATCTCATAATGCTTGTCTCGGGTAATACTGGTCACATTAAAGCGCTTAATATAGGTCGGACCGCCTTTGCCATCCCTATAGATCATATTGTACACCGTACGCTTATCCTTTTTCTTAAATACCGCCACGTAAATTATCCCCTTGCCCACAAAAGTCTTTGAATCGACCTTAAATACCATCATCTTTCCATCTTGGGTAAAAGCGATAATATCATCGATATCACTACAATCGGTAACGTACTCATCGCGTTTTAACGAGGTTCCCACAAAGCCCTCCTCACGATTTACATATAGTTTTGTATTTCGAATGACCACCTTGGTCGCCTCAATATCATCAAAAAGACGTATTTCAGATTTACGCTCACGCCCTTCACCATAGGTATCCTTCAATCTTTGGAAATAAGCGATGGCATAATCCGTCAGATGCTCTAAATGATGTTTTACTTCCGCAATCCTTTCTTCCAGATTATCAAGGTGTTGTTGTGCCTTATCTAAATCGAATTTTGAAATCCGTTTAATACGGATTTCGGTCAAGCGAACAATATCTTCCTCGGTCACCGCACGCCTTAAATGCTTCGTATACGGAGCAAGCCCCTTATCGATTGCCGCAATAACCCCTTCCCACGTCTCTTCTTCTTCAATATCGCGGTAAATACGGTTTTCTATAAATATTCTTTCCAGAGAGGCAAAATGCCATTGCTCCTCTAATTCCGAAAGTTGGATCTCAAGTTCCTGTCGAAGCAATTCCACCGTAGCATCCGTAGAACGACGCAGCATTTCCGTCACCCCTATAAACAGAGGCTTATTGTCTTCGATAATACAGCCCAAGGGCGAAATCGAAGATTCACATGCCGTAAAGGCGTACAAGGCGTCAATCGTCTTGTCGGGCGAGATACCCGGTGGCAGATGCACCAATATCTCTACCTCGGCAGCGGTATTGTCTTCAATTTTCTTGACCTTTATCTTCCCTTTTTCATTTGCCTTAAGAATAGAATCGATTAAAGAAGAAGTATTGGTCCCATAGGGTATCTCACTTATAATCAAGGTAGATTTCGACTGCTGTGCAATCTTGGCCCGTACCCGGATCTTTCCTCCACGGAGCCCGTCGTTGTAATTGGATACATCTATAATTCCCGCTGTTGGAAAATCAGGAAACAACTTGAAGCGCTGCCCCTTTAAGTGCTTGATAGAGGCATCTATCAACTCGATAAAGTTATGCGGCAATATCTTGGTCGAAAGTCCTACTGCAATACCTTCTGCCCCTTGCGCCAAAAGCAAGGGAAACTTTACCGGAAGGTTTACCGGTTCTTTTTTTCTACCATCGTATGACAGCTGCCATTCGGTGATTTTCGGACTAAAAACTACCTCTAAGGCAAATTTCGACAATCGCGCCTCAATATATCGCGAGGCCGCTGCACGGTCACCCGTTAAAATATTTCCCCAGTTACCCTGGGTATCTATCAAAAGGTCTTTTTGCCCGATCTGCACCATGGCATCGGCAATACTGGCATCACCGTGCGGGTGGTACTGCATCGTATGCCCTACCACGTTGGCCACCTTATTGTAACGACCGTCATCAAGATCTTTTAAAGAATGCATGATACGCCGTTGCACAGGCTTAAAGCCATCTTCTATGGCCGGCACTGCGCGCTCTAATATCACATAAGATGCATAATCCAAAAACCAGTCCTTGTACATTCCGGTAACCCGCGTAAGCGCGTCATCCTGTCCCTGGTCTTCTCCATCCGTTACCTCCGAATCATTGACTTGCCCCTGGCCTTCTTCGGCGGATTGCTCCGATTGGCCTTCAGGCGAATTCTGATTGTTAGCTTCGTTCAGTTCGTCATTTTCCTCCATTCAGAAAAAATCGTATTTCTTTGGTTTATAATTGATTTTCTTCTACAAGGTCAACCTCTACTTTAAGGTTTTCTATGATGAATTCTTGTCGGTCGGGCGTATTCTTGCCCATGTAAAAACTCAATAATTGCTCTATGGACATAGCCTTGTCGAGCATAACGGGCTCCAAGCGAATATCACCCCCGATAAAATGCTTGAACTCATCGGGAGATATTTCACCCAAACCTTTAAAGCGTGTTATTTCAGCTTTACCGGTCAATTTTTGAATTGCATTTTTTCGCTCTTCCTCACTATAGCAATATATGGTCTCCTTCTTGTTCCTGACACGGAACAATGGGGTTTGCAAAATATACAAATGATTTTCTTTTATCAACTCGGGAAAGAATTGCAGGAAGAAAGTGATCAAAAGTAGGCGAATGTGCATACCATCCACATCGGCATCCGTAGCGATTACAATATTGTTATATCGCAAATCTTCCATCGACTCCTCAATATTCAATGCCGCCTGCAACAAATTGAACTCCTCGTTTTCATAAACGATTTTCTTTGACATGCCGTAGGAGTTCAAGGGCTTACCACGAAGACTGAATACGGCCTGCGTATTCACGTCCCTTGATTTGGTAATGGACCCCGAAGCGGAATCCCCCTCGGTAATGAACAAGGTGCTCTCTAAACGGCGGTCGTTTTTCATGTCGCCCAAGTGTACGCGACAATCCCTCAACTTCTTATTGTGCAAACTAGCCTTTTTCGCCCGGTCACGCGCCAGCTTCCGAATACCGGAAAGTTCCTTTCTTTCCTTTTCGGCCATCATGATCTTACGCTGAAGCTTATCGGCCGTTTCAGGGTTCTTATGCAGGTAGTTATCGAGATGTGTCCCGATAAAATCATTGATATAGGTACGTACCGTAGGGAAATTTCCTCCCATTTCCGTTGACCCCAGCTTGGTTTTGGTCTGACTTTCAAAAACAGGCTCCATCACCTTGATGGAAATCGCCGAAATAATCGATTTTCGAACATCGGACGCATCGTAATTCTTTCCGTAAAAATCGCGAATGGTCTTAACCAAGGCCTCACGGAAGGCCGCTTGGTGCGTACCACCCTGGGTCGTATGCTGTCCGTTTACGAAAGAATGGTACTCCTCGCTATATTGGGTCTTACTGTGTGTAATGGCCACTTCGATATCTTCCCCCTTAAGGTGGATGACCGGATAAAGGATGTCTTCGGCGTTGTTATTGTCTTCCAACAAATCCTTTAGACCGTTCTCGGAGTGAAATTTTTCCCCATTAAAAACTATGGTCAACCCCGGATTGAGGTAGACGTAGTTTTTGAGCATGCGCTCAACGTATTCGTTTCTATACTTGAATTTCTTGAATATGGTCTCGTCAGGAATAAAGGTAACCTTGGTCCCCCTACGTCTGGTGGTTTCCTCTAGCAGTTCCTCGTTCTGTAGTTCCCCGGTCTTAAATTCGGCGGACTTTGATTTTCCGTCCCTCGTACTTTCTACACGGAAATAACTCGAAAGGGCATTTACCGCCTTGGTACCTACACCGTTCAGACCAACGGACTTTTTAAAGGCCCGCGAATCGTACTTACCACCGGTGTTCATTTTTGAAACCACATCCACCACCTTACCTAAAGGAATACCACGACCGTAATCGCGAACGATCACACGTTCCCCTTGAATGGAAATCTCTACGGTCTTACCCGCCCCCATTACAAACTCATCGATACAGTTGTCAATGGTCTCTTTTAATAATATATATATACCATCATCGGCAGATGAGCCATCGCCCAACTTACCGATATACATACCAGGTCGCAGTCGAATATGCTCTTTCCAATCGAGTGAACGGATATTGTCTTCTGTGTACTGGGAATTATCGGACATAAATCAGGGGTTTGGAACTAAAGTATCGCTAAAGATAATACGACAATTAAAAAGATAAAACCCCAAAGTGTTAAAGTAATTAACAATGAATTTATTCTTTTTGTTGATATATTCACCAATTATGTCAAATTTTGCGCTTTAGAAGGGGTATTTTAAACAGAAAATCAGAAATATAGCCTCTTTCGGACTTTTTATAACAAAAAGCTTCTTTCAAAATAAATCACAGTAAAAAATATTACCGACAAAACCCTTTATCTAATGAAAAAACTGTTTATAGGCCTATTGCTCTATTTTGGACTCACCCTTCCGACCTTGGCCCAAAAGTTCGAGAAGGACTACAAAGCGATCGAAAGCAAGGTCATCGAATGGCGGAGGGAAATCCACCAAAACCCCGAACTCTCCAATCGCGAGTTTAAAACGACCGAAAAAATAGCGGAACACCTGACCGCTTTAGGCATAGAAGTGCAGACCGGGGTGGCCCATACCGGGGTTGTCGGTATTCTACGAGGGAAAAAACCAGGCAAGGTAGTGGCCTTGCGGGCCGATATTGACGCCCTTCCCGTTCTTGAACGGAACAACCTCCCTTTTAAATCCACCGTAACCGCCGATTTTAAAGGAGAGCAAGTCCCTGTCATGCACGCTTGCGGACACGACACCCATACCGCCATCCTCATGGGCGTTGCGGAAATCCTTTCCAAACATACCGACAAAATAAAGGGGACCGTAAAATTCATTTTTCAACCTGCAGAAGAAGGTCCCCCTCCAGGGGAAGAAGGCGGCGCCCTACTCATGGTCAAGGAAGGTGTGTTAAAAAATCCCGATGTCGATGCCATTTTCGGACTCCATATCAACTCCCAAACACCCGTTGGCGTCATCCGCTATAAATCCGGAGGAACCATGGCCGCCGCGCAAAAATTCACCATCAAGGTAAAAGGAAAACAAAGCCACGGCGCCCGCCCCTGGTCGGGAGTCGACCCCATATTGATCAGTGCCAAGATCATCGACGGACTACAGACCATTATCAGCCGTGAAGCCGAACTCACCAACGAGGCAGCCGTTATCACCGTAGGAAAGATCACAAGCGGTGTTCGCTTCAACATCATTCCGGAAGATGCTGAAATGATCGGCACCATACGTACGCTTGATTACGACATGAAAAGCTTTATCAACAAACGTATGGAAGAAATGGTGCCCGCTATCGCAAAGGCCTATGGCGGTGATGCCACCATTGAAATTGTAGATGCAACGGAAATCACTTACAACGACCCCGACCTGGTCACACAAATGCTCCCCACCTTGAACAGAGTGGCGGGCGAACACAATGTACAGACCCAAAAAGCCGTTACAGGAGCTGAAGATTTCTCTTATTTCCAAAAGGAAGTCCCTGGGTTCTTTTTCTTTTTAGGAGGAATGACCCCTGGAAATACAGCGTCGTTTCCACACCACACCCCCGATTTCATCATTGATGATAGTGGTTTGCTACTAGGTGTTAAAGCCTTGACGGAAATAAGTATCGATTATCTTAACAAGCAATAACTTAAAACACTCAACTTAAATTATCAATTTAAACACACCGTTACTACTTATGAGCCAAATTCTCGACACTTTACAGGCCATTCCTTGGTGGGGATGGCTTTTGATCATTCTTGTTTTAGTGAGTATTCGCGACATATTTTTTCAACGTTCCCACACCATTTCACACAATTTTCCGATTGTCGGACATTTACGTTATTGGCTCGAAAGCATAGGGCCCGAAATGCGTCAATATTTTGTGGCCAATAACCGTGAAGAACTTCCTTTCAACCGTATCGAAAGAGGATGGATATACGCTTCCGCCAAAAAAGAGAACAACTACGAAGGCTTTGGTACCGATCGGGACATCTACGCCCATCAGCACATTTTCGTAAAGAACCAGATGATGGCCTACAAGGTTCCCGAAGGCCATATCAATGCCATCGACAAAACCTTTGTTCCCTGCGCCAAGGTCATGGGCGCCTACAACAACAGACGGAAGCCTTTTCGGCCCAAGTCCATCATCAACGTATCGGCAATGAGTTTTGGTTCATTATCGGCCGCGGCCATTGAAGCGATGAACAAAGGGGTGGCCAAGTCGGGCGCCTATCACAATACCGGCGAAGGCGGACTTTCATCTTACCACAAGCAGGGCGGCGATGTCATTTTCCATTTTGGAACGGGCTATTTTGGTGTACGTACGCCTGATGGTAATTTTTCCATGGAAAAAATGAAAAAACTCGTAGAGGAAAACCCCAGTATAAAAGCCATAGAAATCAAATTATCACAGGGGGCCAAACCGGGAAAAGGCGGTGTATTGCCCGGAGCCAAGATAACCCAGGAACTCGCCGATATACGCGGTGTGGAAGTTGGCAAGGACGTACTCTCGCCCGCCACCCATAAGGCGTTCAACAACGTAACGGAACTTCTACAGCTTATCGAGGACATCGCGGAAGAAACCGGATTGCCCGTAGGCGTCAAGGGAGCCATCGGGAAATTGGACCAATGGGAAGAACTGGCCGATTTAATGGAAAAAACGGGCAAAGGTCCCGATTTTATCACCGTTGACGGTGGGGAAGGCGGAACGGGCGCCGCTCCCCCATCGTTCGCCGACCATGTGTCCTTGCCTTGGGTATACGGATTTTCAAGCCTTTACAAGGTATTCCTCAAGCGCAAGCTCACCGACCGCATCGTATTTATCGGCAGCGGGAAACTCGGTTTTCCCGCCAAGGCCGCCATGGCCTTTGCCATGGGCGTAGACTGTATCAACGTGGCCCGTGAAGCCATGATGAGCATTGGCTGTATTCAGGCGCAAGTCTGCCATACCAACCGCTGCCCAGCAGGGGTGGCCACCCAAAACAAGTGGCTGCAAAAAGGCATTGACATACCGTTAAAGTCCGACCGCTTGGCACAGTATTTTATGACCTTTAGAAAAGAGTTCCTGGAAATCACCCACGCTTCGGGATACGAACACCCTTGTCAATACACTATGGACGACATCCAACTGAACGTCGACGACAACGACCTAAGCCGTAGTTTGGCCTCTGCCTACGGATATAACAAGACAAAAGTACCGTTCGAGAATATGCAAAAACTATACGATTGTATTTACTTAGGTGGAAAGCATTGTGAAAACACCAAAGAATAATATACATTTGTTTACGGTTATTTAGTATTTCCAAATCATATTAACAAAATAATTAATCAGTGTAATTCATGAAAAAATCCCTACTTGCCCTTGGCCTTATCGCATGTACCTGTATATCGTTACAAGCCCAGAGAAAAAGTGATCTTTTAGCCGAAATCGACCAATTAAAGTCCCAGTTAGACTCTGTGAACGCCGAGATATTCGACGCCAGAAAGAACGAGAAAGTGGCCGTAGCCAAGGCCGAATCCTTCGAATCACAGGTAACCGAGCTTCAAGACGCGAACAATACCCTCATGAAAAACCTAAACAGTTTTGCCGAGGTATCGAACAAAAACTCGAATATTGTAAACAGCGCCATGGAAAGCCTCGAAGCCAAGGAAAGACAATTAAAGGCCATCAAGGATGCAATCGCTACGAACGATTCCACTACCATAGTAGTGCTTACCAATGTAAAACAGACTATGGGCGAGAATGCCAAAATCGGTGTTTCCGAAGGCGCCGTGGTCATTTCGTCGGACCTCGCCAGCCTCTTTGGAAGTGACACAGGAACGACCCCGACCCCACAGGCGGAAGCTTGGGTTGAAAAAATAGCGAACATCTTGAATGCCAATCCCACTACAGCGGTGACCATTGAAGGCCTTAGCATGACCGGAGACCTCGAAACCCCGGCCAAACAAGCCGTAGCATTGGCTACATTGCTTCAAAGCAAGTTCAATATCCCCGCAGAGCGCATTAAGGCCCTTGGACGCGACGGAAACCTAAAAGAAGGGGTTCAAGTAAACATCCACCCTGAATTCGACAAGTTTTACCTGATGGTCAGAGAGCACATGAAGAACTAAAAGTTATACGAAACGTCATATACTTTTTGCTAAAATCCTCCGTTCTAATACCCAAATTAACCAAATACCAAAAACATGTCTGGAGAAGGAATTTTACAAATGTTCGGTTTTTTATTACCGGCGGTAGTCACTGGCGTTGTGGCCTTTTACTTTTTTAAGATGCACACCAAGAACGAAGAAGGACGTAGACGATTTCTTTTGCACAAAGACTCGCAGAAGAACACTATTCCGGTTCGCTTACAAGCCTATGAACGTATGGCCCTTTTTCTTGAGCGCATCGCCATACCGAGCCTCGTGGTTCGCGTGGCTCCAAAATCATCCGATAAAAATGCCTACGAGAGTTTGCTGATCAAAAGCATAGAGACCGAGTTCGAACACAATCTATCACAACAGATATACATGAGCGATGAGTGTTGGAACGTTATCAAGGCGGCAAAAAGCGCTACGGTACAAATGATCAGAAAAGCGGCCATGAGCGAAACCGAATCGGCCGACAAACTACGGGAAGACATCTTAACGGAAACGATGGAAAAACAATCACCTTCTGGTACCGCACTCTCTTTTATAAAGAAAGAGATCAAATACCTTTGGGAGTAAATTAATTAGTATCCTTTCAATCTAATAGTTGACCACTGGGCATTTTTTTGTTCAGTGGTCTTTTTTTTATAACACTTCGCCTTTTTCGGGCTCGATCTGGTTGAGTTCCGTATTCTTGTATTTTGCGAAATTATAGCCACTCTCCCACCAGACCGTCATTTTTTCCTTATCGAAAATAAGGGAATTTGTAGTGAGCACGGTCGGGGTATAATAAAAATTGATAATGGCATCGTTATGCTTGGCGACGTATTTACCGATCCTTATATTTTGATGCTCGATACGATCAAGCATATATTCGAACATGGTGGTAAGCAAGGAAAAGGCATTACGTGACGGCAAGCGGTTCAGATGGCTCACCTCGGTCTGCAAAACAATGACATCGACCTCTTTGGCCCCTCGTTTTATGGCTTCCTCTATCGGCACCATATTCCCAAGGCCGCCATCGGCATATTCACAGCCGTTCTTGCGCACCAAACTCATAAACGGGGTGTAGTTGCACGAAATCCATATCCACTCACAGAACTCTTCGTAACTGTAGTCGTTTATACTCTTGTATTCCACTTGATTTAGGGAAAGATTGGAGACCGTTGCAATAATTTCCTTTGGGCCCTGCTTTAAAATTTCAAACTCCTCTACCGTCAAGGTCCTTTTAATCAGTTTTAAAAGATTTCGGCTTTCCCCGAAGGTCTTCCTTCCCTTATAAAAATTCTTTAGCACATTCCAGTGATCGATACCGATCGTGTGTACCCCGTGCTTCTTTTGTATGGTAAAGGGGCAATTGCTAAAAATACTGTGCTGGTTCACCGAGGTATACACCTCCTTGATCTTTTCGATTTTCTGAAGGGCCAGATGCGAAATAAGCAAACTGCCCGTAGACGTTCCCAAAAACAGGTCGTACTTGTGATGGAGTTCCTCCATAAGGTATTGCGCTACGCCTCCTGCAAAAGCGCCTTTACTACCTCCGCCCGATATGACCAATGCCCTCATGATTTAGTTTAGTTTGGTGCTAATATAACGTGTTTCCTCTTGGTTTAGTTTCCCTACCAATTTTTCAATACGGGTTTTATACTCTTGATCTTCCAAAAGTTGACCGATTAGGCCCCGTGCATACTTTTTAAATTGCCAAGAGTGATGGTTTGTAGCATTTATAAGATTGGCCAGTCCCTCATCGGTAAAACCTATTTCCCGCAAATACTGAAAAGCTCCGATGCGCACTTCCCAACCCTGCTCGGGCGAAGTGTAAGCGGTCAATTCCGCAAAGTATTTCCGGGTGTTTTCCGCCTCATATCCATCAGTAGCCACGGCAAGGAACAACCACAGTAAGCGGACGTTCTTGTTCGGTAGGCCGATCACTTCCTTCGTCGCATCCAAATAGGCCTTACGGCTCTCGGGAAAAGACGACCAAAGCTTGAACAGGGCCAACTCTTGGGTTATATAACTCGTATCGTCCAATAATTTTTCCGCACTTTCCTTATGGATACTTGAAATTTGGTCGATCAGCTGAATAGCTTTTTGGCGGACTTTTAACTGAGGATGATCGAACAAAGGGGCAAACCGATCTTTGCCTAAAATCTCTTGGGCCAGTTCATCTACCAGGGCTTCTTTGTACTGTACCGGCCTTTCCGCCTGTAATTCCTTTTCCAAATCCTTCAGTTCGTGTCCCGATCCAAGAAAGGCGGACAGGGCTTCGTTTTTATCCATAAGGTAGGTCTTGGCCTCGTCCCATGGAAATTCGGAGGACTCTAACCATTTTACCCTAAACCCCTCTAAGTTTACGGCTGACGCCCGTTCCATTTCCCTTAAGAAATCGTCGATTGTTACATTTTTAAATCGATGGGTGTTCAAATAATCGGAAACTCCTTTTTTAAAAGGCTTATCCCCTACCAATTCCCTGAGCATCACCAAGGCCCAAGCCCCCTTTTCGTAAAACGTGGCGCTACTGGCTTTAGGGTCGACCAAGGCTTGCCCCTTGCCGCCTTCGCTGATTTCATGAAGTTCCTTGGCCGTATCGAATAGTTTCCAATAGAAATGGTCATCACCAAAAATTTCCTTTTCGGCCAAATAGGCATAGTAGGTAGCAAAGCCCTCTTGCAACCAATGATGGCTTCCGTCTTTTTCAGTAACCAAATTACCGAACCACTGGTGCGCCAATTCGTGGGCATTGACATTGACGTAGTTCTTATCTACAAAGGCCGTAGCATCTATGACATATCCATCGGAAAAAATCGTGGCCCCCGTATTTTCCATCCCTGCGTAAAGAAAGTCCCGAACCGGAATCTGCTTGTAATCCTGCCAAGGGTAGGAAACCCCTATTTCATCCTCTAAAAAATCAAAAATCCGTCGGGTATGGCGATAAGTAGGTTCAACCCTTGCACTATCCTGCGGATAGAAATAATTTAGAATGGGAACTCCCGTTGAAGAGCTCAGTTCTTTCTTGCTATAATGGCCGATGGCAAAAGCCAAGAGATAGCTACTCATGGGGTTTTCCATATCGAAAAGCCACACAGGCCTACCGTTCTCGCCCTTAGAGACCGACAGCAACTTACCATTTGCAATTACCTCGTAGGTTTGATTCGCCTGAATAGCCAAGTCGAACTCGACCTTTTCGTTCATATCGTCAAAACTAGGCAGCCAATGACTGGTGTACTTGCCCTGACCTTGCGTCCACACCTGTTCGTTCCCTTCTATTTTATCGCCCCAGCCCAAAAAGTAAACGGTTTGCCTTGGTTTGGCCACATAGGCTATCGTAAGCTCGTGGGATGTATCCTTTTTTAGTTTTTTACGAATGGAAATCGTCTTATCGGTTGCAATGAAATCGACTTGCTTACCGTTCATCTCTACTTTTTCAAACCTCATATCCTTGGCATCGAGAAAGACCGAATCTACATTTTGAAGCACCTTAAATCGATAGACCACCCTCCCTATGATCTCTTTATTCAAAGGAACGGGTTCTATATATACATCGGCACGAACAAAGTCGACCTTATCTTGATGCTGCCCAAAGGAAAAAGAAACAAAACCGAAAAAAAGAAGTAATAAAAAGTATCTCATGAAATTTTAAGAACAAATAGTAGACCAAATTTAATGTTTTAGTTTGTCGCAATTGCACCTATCACCTATTTTAGTCCCATGAACGCTAATTCACTTCAGACACCTATTGTATACCTAAAAGGTGTAGGCCCCAATCGGGCCCAAACCTTGCAGTCTGAATTGGGTATACATACGTTTCAAGATTTACTAAATCTTTTTCCCAACCGTTATATAGACAAAACCCGTTATTACAAGATAGGCCAACTGCAGCGCAGCAATGCAGATGTGCAGATTATCGGAAAGGTGGTGCACATCAAAACCGTGGAGCAAAAAAAGGGCAAACGCCTTGTTGCCAGTTTTGTCGATGAGACCGGCGAGATGGAGCTGGTGTGGTTCAGGGGACAAAAATGGATCAGGGAAAATTTAAAGCTGAACACCCCATATGTGATTTTCGGAAAATGCAATTGGTTCAATGGCAAGTTTTCTATGCCCCACCCTGAAATGGAACTTTTAAAAGACCATGAGCAAGGCCTTAAGGTGTTGATGCAACCCGTGTATCCATCAACCGAAAAACTCAACAACAAAGGAATTACCAACCGGGTAATAAGCAAACTGGTACAACAAATATTCATTGAAACCAAGGGAAAGTTTACCGAGACCCTTTCGGAAAAATTGATGTTCGAGCTAAAGCTTATCCCCAAGAGCGAAGCCCTGTTCAATATTCATTTTCCAAAGAACCAAGAGCTATTGGCCAAGGCCCAATTCCGATTAAAGTTCGAAGAGCTGTTCTACATTCAGCTTCAATTGATTGCCAAAAACATGCTGCACAAGCAAAAAATAAAGGGCTTTAACTTTGACCAAGTAGGAGTGCTTTTTAACGATTTTTACAAAAACCACTTGCCTTTTGAGCTTACGGGCGCCCAAAAGCGGGTCATCAAGGAAATTCGGGCCGATTTAGGAAGCAATGCCCAAATGAACCGTCTTCTACAGGGCGATGTAGGCTCAGGAAAGACCATAGTCGCCGTAATGACCATGCTCCTGGCCATTGACAACGGTTTTCAGGCCTGCCTTATGGCCCCCACTGAAATTTTAGCGAACCAACACTATACCGGTATCGTAGAGCTTCTGGAAGGTACGGGCATCAACTGCGCCCTATTGACGGGCTCGGTAAAACAGGCACACCGGCGTCCGATCCACGAAAAACTGGAAAGCGGCGAGCTCAACATTATAATAGGTACCCACGCCCTACTGGAGGACAAGGTGAAATTTAAAAATTTAGGACTCGCCATTGTAGACGAACAGCATAGGTTCGGTGTTGCACAGCGATCCAAGCTTTGGCACAAGAACCAGATTCCACCCCACATACTAATCATGACGGCAACGCCCATTCCCCGTACCTTGGCCATGAGCCTTTATGGCGACTTGGATGTTTCCATAATCGACGAGCTGCCTCCAGGAAGAAAACCCATAAAAACCGTACATCGGTACGACAGCAACCGCTTAAAGGTTTTTCAATTTATACGGGACGAAATAAAAAAAGGGCGTCAAATCTATATCGTATACCCCCTCATTCAAGAGTCAGAGGCCTTGGACTACAAAGATTTAATGGATGGATACGAAAGTATTGCGCGCGACTTCCCCCTACCCGATTACCAGATTTCCATTGTACACGGACAAATGAAGCCGGCGGACAAAGACTATGAAATGGAACGCTTCGTAAAGGGAGAAACCCAGATCATGGTCGCCACTACGGTTATAGAGGTAGGCGTAAACGTCCCCAATGCCTCTGTGATGATCATAGAGAGCGCCGAACGATTCGGTCTATCACAACTCCACCAGCTGCGGGGTCGTGTGGGCCGGGGAGCCGACCAGAGTTTCTGTATCCTTATGACCGGGCACAAATTATCTACCGAAGCCAAAACCCGATTACAGACCATGGTACATACCAACGACGGCTTTGAAATTGCCGAGGTCGACATGAAGTTACGTGGCCCTGGCGACATCATGGGCACCCAACAAAGCGGCGTACTGAATTTAAAGATCGCCGATATCGTAAAAGACAATGATATTCTTAAAACGGCCAGGTACCACGCCATACAACTATTAAAAAACGATCCTGGCCTTGAAAAACCGGAAAACATGGCCATTAGACACACTTATGCCCAGCTGGCGAAATACAAAAATATCTGGAATTACATAAGCTAGCATTCCGTTTCATATAACGCCAGTATCTACTATTAATCTTCCCACTTATAAAGTATGGCCCCCTATTTCATCAGCGACCACTTATTTT
This sequence comes from Zobellia sp. OII3, assembly GCF_002211465.1. Taxonomy (NCBI): domain Bacteria; kingdom Pseudomonadati; phylum Bacteroidota; class Flavobacteriia; order Flavobacteriales; family Flavobacteriaceae; genus Zobellia; species Zobellia sp. OII3. The sequence continues at coordinate 738,402 of NZ_MWRZ01000002.1, forward strand.
CACTTCTTTCAACGATTGCCGAAGCTACCCTACTAATACATCGAAACGAAAAATTGAGAATTATGACCCTATTTTCTTATGCGTATTTATAAATTAAATTACATTTAACCATTAATCTAACCTAGATAATAAATGAAAAAGCTTTTTGTATTCTCCCTGCTTGTTTTGATGTTGGCCTGTGACGAAAAGGATGAAGCAGATGACAAACTAAGTCTACCCCTTAACGGTGATCATTTAATCGAACAGATCGATGTTGTATATTCTAACAACATTTCCTTTTCGAAAAATTATTACTACGGGAACGACAATGAATTATCAGAAGTAAGGTCATTAAATGGCAATGAAGAATATACCTATAAAGATGGCTTCATTACAAAAATAAAATACACCGCTCTTCCTTCGGGAGCGATTGACGAACGTTTTTTCACATATAATAACGAAGGCAAACTTACAGAAGAGACAAAATTGTACTATACAAAATCTGTCGGTGAGCGAATTGTCTTTTCTTATCCCGACGAGACAACGGTAACTTTTGAGCGATATGGGGGAGACTTAAACGCTCAAAACTCACTGCAAGCGAAAGGCATTTATGATTTGGAAGCGGGTAGTTTCAACATTCTAAAGCTAACCGAAACTACTATCGAAACCCCACAGACCAGAGTCTTATCCTATTCATACGATAACAAAAAAAGTGTGACCCATGGTATAAAGGACAATATGAAAGGTTTTGAATACTTATTTTCTGGCGAAAATAATGTAACCGCATATTCTTTTAAACTCAACGACCTTGATGTTTATTCATACTCTTCTACATTCATGTACAACAACGATATTTATCCAAGCAAGGAAAGCCAAACGGACCAAGATGGAGCTATAAACACTTATACTTTTTATTATCAATAATAATCTGAGTTACATGTTTTATAAAACCGCTTTTTTACATACGTCTCCTTTTTTTATTTCTAAATTATTGATGACAATACTATTTCATTTGAGGTTTTATGTGTGAACAATAATTCAGGCGCACTCATTAGGCAATCGCTTATTCTGATGAAAATAACAATCCTCCCAAACAGCATTAAAGTAGTCTTACACTAGCCCATTGTTTAATATTATGGACCATATTGTTCGATAAATAAGCCTTACAAATTACTTGACAACAATCCAGATCTTAAGGTTGAACATCGTAATTTTCAACCACAATAATTTCTTAACAACGCCCACATTCGTTAGATTTGTGAGCTTAGAATTTAAATGAGATGAATACAAAAAAAACATTATTCGATAAAGTTTGGGATTCGCATGTGGTACAACACATTGAAAACGGACCCGACGTATTGTTTATAGACCGCCACATGGTGCACGAAGTAACGAGTCCCGTTGCTTTTTTAGGTATAAAAAATAGGGGCATCAAGGTGCTGCATCCTGAAAAAACGTTTGCTACGGCCGACCATAACACCCCTACCATCAACCAACACCTACCTGTTGAAGACCCACTTTCCGCCAATCAGTTGCGCATGTTAGAGGAGAACTCCAATGAGTTTGGTATTTCATATTGGGGCCTTGGGCATGAAAAAAACGGTATTGTTCACGTTGTGGGACCGGAATACGGCATCACCCAACCTGGCGCCACCATCGTTTGTGGTGATTCACACACCTCCACTCACGGGGCTTTCGGAGCCATCGCCTTTGGTATCGGCACCTCGGAAGTAGAAATGGTTTTGGCTACGCAGTGTATTATGCAGACCAAGCCAAAGAGTATGCGGATCAATGTTGAGGGCAGCCTTAACAAAGGGGTTACCCCTAAAGATGTGGCCTTGTATATCATTTCACAATTGACTACATCAGGTGCCACAGGCTATTTTGTGGAGTATGCCGGACAAGTTTTCAGGGATATGACCATGGAAGGCCGAATGACGGTCTGTAACCTTAGTATTGAAATGGGTGCCCGTGGAGGAATGATCGCCCCTGACGAAAAAACATTCGAATACGTAAAAGGAAGAGAATTTACACCGACCGGTGAGGCATGGGACAAGGCTATGGCCTATTGGAAATCCCTTCCTACCGAAGAAGGCGCAGAATTTGATAAAGAGATCACTTTCAACGCTGCCGACATAGAACCGATGATCACCTATGGTACCAACCCTGGTATGGGCATCGGAATTACACACGGTATTCCGCAAGCGGAAGCTGTTGAAGGTGGTGTTGCCACTTACAAAAAGTCCTTACAGTACATGAACTTCAGTGAAGGAGACAGCATGATGGGCAAACCTATCGATTTTGTTTTCTTGGGAAGCTGTACGAACGGAAGAATTGAAGATTTCAGATTGTTCACCTCCTTGGTAAAAGGCCGTCAAAAAGCCCCTAATGTTACCGCTTGGTTGGTTCCCGGTTCACATAGGGTAGAAAAAGCCATTAAAGACGAAGGCCTATTGGCCATTTTAAACGAAGCCGGTTTTGAACTTCGCGAGCCTGGGTGTTCGGCTTGCTTGGCCATGAACGACGACAAGGTACCTGCCGGAAAGTATGCGGTGAGTACATCAAATAGAAACTTTGAAGGAAGACAAGGCCCAGGTTCAAGGACTTTATTGGCCAGTCCCTTAGTTGCCGCTGCAGCTGCCGTTACAGGAAAGGTTACCGACCCAAGGGACTTAATGGAACTTGAAACCGCCTAACCCTAATTTACTTTTAATTCAGAATTACAATTTGAAATTATGGCATACGATAAATTCAATATATTAAAATCATCGGCCGTACCACTTCCCATAGAGAATGTGGATACCGACCAGATCATACCTGCTAGATTCTTAAAAGCTACCGAACGCAAGGGTTTCGGCGACAACCTTTTTAGGGATTGGCGCTATAACAGCGACGGTACCGAAAAGAAAGACTTTGTACTGAACAACCCAACCTATAGCGGCCGTATTTTGGTCGGTGGCAAAAACTTCGGATCAGGTTCTTCCCGTGAGCACGCCGCTTGGGCCGTTTACGATTACGGATTCCGTTGTGTAGTATCAAGTTTCTTTGCCGATATTTTCAGAAACAACTGTTTGAACATCGGTGTTCTTCCCGTACAGGTAAGTGCCGAATTTTTAGACAAAATCTTTAAGGCCATCGAAGCCGACCCTAAGGCCTCTTTTGAGGTGAGCCTTCCCGAGCAGACCATTACCATTGAAAGCACAGGGGAATCGGAAAGCTTTGACATCAACGCCTATAAAAAAGCGAATATGTTAAACGGTTTTGACGACATCGACTACCTTTTGAACATTCAGGACGAAATCAAGGAGTTTGCCGCAGACAGACCATTATAGGCTTCTGTTGCAGACCTCCTAAAAGATTAACGCAATCTGCCGGACCATCAGCGTTTCGGCAGGTTGTTTTTTCCTTTACATCAATCGCTAGAAAATCACCCTAATACAGTTCTAAAGAAACCCTAGAGCAAATGAAAAGAAAACTGGAAATTATGGATACTACGCTGCGAGACGGCGAGCAAACCTCTGGTGTATCCTTTTCCGTTTCCGAGAAACTGACCCTGGCCAAACTACTTTTAGAAGAATTAAAAGTTGACCGTATCGAAGTTGCCTCGGCACGGGTTTCCGATGGGGAACTCGAAGCCGTCAAACAAATCGCACAATGGGCTTCCGAGGAGAACTGTATCGACAAAGTAGAGGTGCTCACCTTCGTTGATGGCGGTGTATCGATAGATTGGATGAAAACGGCCGGGGCCAAAGTACAGAATCTCTTGACCAAAGGTTCGTTGAACCACCTTACCTATCAACTTAAAAAAACGCCTGAAGAACATTTTGCCGATATTGCAAGATCTTTAGAACAGGCTTCAAAAAACGGCATTTCCACCAATGTTTATTTAGAAGATTGGAGCAACGGTATGCGCTCTTCAAAGGAGTACGTTTTTCAATACCTCGATTTTTTAACAAAGCAACCCATTAAACGGGTCTTGCTTCCCGATACCTTGGGCGTACTCACCTATTCGGAAACCTACGCCTATATTTCAGAAATCGTAACACGTTACCCCGATACCCATTTTGATTTTCACGGGCATAACGATTACGACCTCGGGGTCGCAAATGTAATGGAAGCCGTAAAAGCCGGTTGCCATGGCCTTCACCTAACCGTGAACGGTATGGGAGAACGGGCCGGTAACGCCCCAATGGCAAGTGCCATTGCCGTAATCAACGATTTTTTACCGAACATCCAGATTCAGGTCAACGAGTCTTCGCTCTACAAAGTCAGTAAATTGGTTTCGGCCTTTACCGGGGTCGGAATTCCTTCGAATAAACCTATTGTAGGGGATAATGTATTTACACAAACCGCTGGCATACATGCGGATGGGGATAGTAAAAAGAACTTGTATTTTAACGACCTATTGCCCGAACGTTTTGGTCGCAAAAGAAAATATGCCTTAGGCAAAACCTCGGGAAAAGCCAACATACAGAAGAATTTGCAGGAACTCGGACTCACCCTTAACGATGAAGAGCTGAAAAAAGTCACCCAACGCATCATTGAATTGGGCGATAAAAAAGAAAGGGTAACCAAAGATGATCTGCCCTATATCATTTCCGATGTTTTAGGCGAGGGAGATGACCATCAACAGAAAGTATTCATACGATCCTACGTACTCACCCATTCAAAGGGGCTTCGCCCATCGACTACGGTTTCCTTAGAAATCAATGGCGAACTCTTAGAGGCCCATGCCCAAGGAGACGGACAATACGATGCGTTTATGAACGCCCTTCGCAAACTCTACTCCTCAAAGAAAATGGAGTTTCCGAAACTAACGGACTATGCCGTAAGGATTCCACCGGGCAGTAATTCAGACGCCCTATGTGAGACCATAATCACCTGGCAGAATGGAAGTAAGGAATTGATTACCCGGGGACTGGATTCCGATCAAACCGTATCGGCGATCAAAGCGACTGAAAAGATGCTCAATATCATTTAGTTATGCTATCGGCCCACGAACTGGAATACTTTACGGTTCCAGGGAAGGATTTGGGGTATATAGAACGACAATTTTTTGAGGACCTTAAGGACAAAGTTGACAGGACCAGAAAAAGTTTAAATAATTTGATAAATAAAATTTAATTAACCTTACACACCAAAATAGATACACAGCACAAAGTAATTGGCGTGTAGCGTAAAGCTAAAAAAGAATGAAACTAGACATTGCACTATTGGCCGGAGATGGAATCGGCCCCGAAGTTATTGACCAAGCCGTAAAAGTTTGCGATGCTATCGCAGCAAAATATAAGCATGAGATCAGCTGGAAACCTGCGTTGACAGGTGCCGCGGCCATTGACGCCGTTGGAGAACCATATCCGGATGAAACCCATGAAGTTTGTGCCAGTGCAGATGCCGTTCTTTTTGGAGCCATAGGCCACCCTAGATTTGACAATGACCCTTCCGCAAAAGTTCGCCCTGAGCAAGGTTTATTGAAAATGAGACAAAAATTGGGTCTTTTTGCCAATGTACGCCCGACTTTCACCTTCCCTTCTTTAATCGATAAGTCGCCCTTAAAGCGCGAGCGCATTGAAGGTACCGATTTGATAATTCTTCGTGAATTGACCGGTGGTGTATATTTTGGAGAGCGCGGTAGAAAAGACGATGGCAATACGGCTTTTGACACCATGACCTACACGCGCGCCGAAATTCAACGTTTGGCCAAAAAAGGTTTTGAGATGGCCATGAACCGTTCTAAACGCCTTTGTTGTGTTGACAAGGCCAACGTTTTAGAGTCATCACGTTTATGGAGAGAAACCGTACAGGCCATGGAAAAAGACTATCCTGAGGTTGAGGTTTCTTACGAATTTGTTGATGCCGTTGCCATGCGATTGGTGCAATGGCCAAAAGGATACGACGTTATCATCACAGAAAACCTTTTCGGAGATATTTTGACCGATGAAGCCTCTGTAATTTCAGGCTCTATGGGATTAATGCCTTCCGCTTCCGTAGGCGAAAAAACAAAACTGTACGAACCTATTCACGGTTCATACCCACAGGCCGCAGGAAAAGACATTGCCAACCCATTGGCTACCGTACTTTCAGCAGCTATGATGTTTGAAGATTTCGGTCTACAGGAAGAAGCCGAGGATATCCGTCGTGTAGTAAACAAGTCTTTAGCCGAAGGTATTGTAACCGAAGACCTTTCCGAAGATGCTAAAGCATACAAGACAAGCGAAGTTGGCGATTGGTTAGCGAAGAACGTTTAAGTAGAACCCTTTTCCCGACAACTAGCGTGGGACAATTAATATTTAAAAGTGCTAAATCTCTGAACATCCTTTCCAAAGGAGGCTTTAGGATTTAGCACTTTTCTATTTATCCGGCCAACATTAAAAAATGCTAAAAGGACAATATTGACATATTAAACTACTCAACATCTTCTTTTCCATAAAGCCAAGCAATGTTTATTTCTTCATAAAACAGATATATATCTTCTTCGATATTATGCGTAAAAATTGGTAGTACATTCAAGATTTCAAGGGTTTCACCGGAAACAACCCCAGTTTGCGTGTATGGCTGATCAGTATCCGCATCATATTTCAAAATCCGTTTATCTCCATCTTTAGTCCAAACTATTGCAACTTCAGATTCTGATTCTTCTACTGGCTCGTAAATTGTTTCGTAGGTATCCTCCTCTTCTGAATATATTATATACAAAGCACCAAAGCTAGATGCCGTTCCTGTGCCGTCACTCTTAAGAGTAATAGTTCCCTGAGGGACACCTTCTACCTCTTTATTAAAATCCGTATTCTTCGTCCCGTCATTATTAAAGTCACTGGCTTCTTCCATAATTGAAGCGGTAGATTTCCAGATTTCAACAATAGTGACTTCTTCTATATCTTCCCCATCTGTTTTATCCTCAGTATCATCGCTTTTATCGCAAGCAACAAAAAATAGCCCTAGAGCAAAAATCGATAAGTAAAATTTCATTGTAGTTTTCATAATTTATAGTGTTTAGAGGTTCATATTTAATTTCGTGATTTGTAATCTTAGCAAACGGCTTGAATCATCCCATTCAAGTTTTATTCATACTCTTCTTTTTGATTTGTTAGTGGCAGCGCTACGTTGTAAGGTTTCTAAGCGTAGAATTTGCCATCTGCCTTGTTCTTATAGGTTTTAGACCGTAGAATTTTAAATCGGAATCAAGAAAAAATGTAACAAAAGCACCTTCATCTTGATTCCGAATGATTTCTATGAGATTACGCCCCGTTTTAAGAAATTATGTCTTCCTTAAATTCTAAGGCCTAAGCATTTTGATGAAAAAAGCACTGCACATTTTTAACAAAGTAATTATCCGTAGTAGACGATTCCAGTTCAAGTTCATTATTCCCTTGCACTTTCAAATAAGACCCTGGAAAAGTAAGGATCTGTGTAAACCAAGCATCTTGAAAATCCCAAGAAGGATCATAAGCAGTCAAGTCACCGATATGCTTTCCATTAATTTTAACAGGAAGAGTCTCCCTTAAATTTCTAACCATAATAAAAATAATAGCATTACGATTACCTTCCCTCCCACCTGTTCCGAAAGGAAAATCTCGTTCTACATCTGTGATTAATACATGGTCATTACCAATAACTGTAATAAAATCCGATACAATAGGCATAGCTTATATATTTAAATTAAACAATCATATATACTATCTGCGCGGTCATTTACTCCGCTCAAGCTTTTATGAAGCCAAAATACTTGGAAGAAAGACTGTTATGGGGGTAAAAAACCGACTAAAATGCAATCTGCTTTAAAAATGATTGGGCGGCCTCATTCTGAAAGCCCATGTAGGAAGAAAGTGTTGTATGTGTTATCGCTCGAAATTGTTTGCGAAAATGTGATTTGTCATAATACTCATATTGACATAATAAATCGATCAAGGGAGCTTTGGTACGATTAAAATCGTTTACTATATGATTGACCTTAACAATGGTGGCATATTGATGGGGCCGAAGACCGATACGTTCCTTAAATGCACGTTGTAAATGACGTTCACTTACTTTTAGCGTTCGGGCCAAGGTATTGGTATGAATGATTCCTTTCCGATTGATGATTTCCTCAACCGCCCAATCAGTGAATACCGGATCTTGTCTCTGTTTCAAAACTTGGGAACCAAGCCATTGTTCAAAAAGTAAAACCCGACTATTAATATCGCTCCCCATCATTTTACCATGGAGCTCCTTTAAACTTTTGTCTAAGTGGTAATTGGCCTCAATTGCAAAATTCCGTAATTCGTTAATAGGTATTCTCGTTAAACGACAAGCCGTCGTCGGCTTTAAAACCACCCCAAACAAATCGCTATCTTGAGGCATTTCCATTGCGTACATACAGTCTTGTTGACCGGCTATATAAACGGGGTAATCAATAAGTCCAATTTGATCGCTGTAGTCAAAAACCAATGAACCATTAAAATTAAACCCAAGAAAAACGCATCCTGTGGGTAAGGTGGTCTGCCGATACAAATGAGGATTCTTTTGCCTATCTCCACTAATCTTTTGTTGAAAATAGAAATAAACGTAAGGTTCCAATAATTTGGAAGGCGCCTTAGTAATAAAATCATGTGTAGCCATATTACAAAAATTGAATTAGAATGTCATCGAACCCTAGAGGGCCTTCGTACAGAGCGCAAAAACAAAAGAGCTTTTGCAAACTCATTTATTGATGTGATACAGGGGAATCGTCAATGATACATTCGTCTTTTACACTTGACAACGAAGAAAAGAAATAGGTTTTAGGAAAGAATGTAAAAATGCGTTCTAAATACCCAGAAATAAAACTAACTTACTGATAATCAAATGAAATATATCAAAGCGTTTGTACATTTTTTATAAAAAGTGAATCCTTGACAAATACTTCTTGAATAAATTTAAATCGTTCTATATGAAACTCGCGAGGTGTATGGCCACAGTACTTTTTAAAGTCTTTATAAAAATGTGAAAAATCATAATAATTATACAATGTACCTAGGCTGGCATAATCGTTTTGCGCATTCATATCAATTTCAGAAAACAGATTATTAAAGCGTACGATACGGTTAAAGGTCGAAGGGGGAATTCCGACGACCTCCTTAAATTTTTTTTGAAAATAACGCATACTCACATTCAGTTTGTCCGAGACTTCCCTTACTTGAATACACCCATAAGATTCGTACATCATTTCTAACCCCAAATCAACCATAGGGCTAGTTTTATTGGCCCTGTCTACTCTGTCCAACAATAATTGCTCTACCATTGAAATTCTTTCTTGTGGGTCTGTAGTCCGTTCAAGCTGATGTGAAAGCTTAGTGAGATTCACATTGAGAAGGCTTTCCGTACTCAAGGGAGTATCTACCAAAGTATGCATATCAAAACCAAACAATTTACGGAGTCCTGCCGGCTTAAAGGCTACACCAATTAACGCTACAATTTCGTCATCGGAAGTAAGGGTGTAGGCGTTAATTTGTTGACCTGTAGTATAGCACTTTGGGACAAAAGGCTTTTTACCGCCTATAGAACGACCATAAATGCTCCCTGAATATTGAAACACCATAAAGCCCATTCCACTAGGAAGTATGAATTCCTCTATCTTTTCCCCATAATCTTTTCGCTCCCATTTTATTTCATAAAAGAAAGAAACAAAAGGGAGCAATGCTTCGGGTGGAGGGTATGCAGTATGCATATTTAACGAATTGATTATTACCAAAGTAGTAAAAAACAGACATTTATAACGTATGAATTGTATAGTTTGTAGCGAATACGGTATAATCGACCATCTACCCTTTGCTTATAAACACAAGGATTAATAAAGAAAAAAATCAATATATAGCCGCTGAAAAAAAGTACACAAAACAAGCAGAGTTACTATACAAAAGCGAAAAGGTCTCGCCTCATTGGCCACAAAAAAACTCCCAAGAATACCCTTGGGAGTTTTTTTATCTCATTTTATAATGTGATTTTTTTGCGTGCTACCTTAATTAGCTATTATACGCCAACTTTCGGTACTTATTGGCCCTTTGCCTTCTATATACAAGAATACCTATAGCCATGGCCACCCCGGTACCGGCCAGTACCGCACCTACGACTCCTGAATAGACCACCCCATAACCATAGGCAATTGGCAGTCCGGCCAAATAGGCTCCAGATGCATTCCCCATATTAAAAGCACTTTGGTTCATTGATGATCCCAGCATTTCATTTCCTTTTGAGGTGTTGATTATCGCCATTTGTATGGGGGTCGAAACCGTAAAAGAAGCTAACCCCATCAAGAAAGTCATAATCAATAACATCTGTGGGTTTGTTGCTACTACCGCATTGATAAGTAATAAAAGCACCATAAAACTCAAACTTATAGCTACTGCTTTTAAAGGTACAAACCACTCAGCCATTTTTGCTCCTAAGAAATTGCCGACCACCATACCAAGACCGGCCAAAATCATGGCGTAACTGACCATGTTTTCTCCCATTCCCGCAATATCGGTTACCAAAGGGGCTATATAGCTATACCAAGCGAAAAAGCCTCCTGTACCTATAGTAGTTAATGCAATAAGCGCCCATAATTCGCCATTTCTTAAACCTTTATTCTCATTTGATCGCGCTTTGGGAAGCTCTGGTTCTATTTTTGGCATCCAAAAAAACACACTTAAAATCGCCATAAATCCAACAATTCCCACCATAAAGAAAGATAAACTCCAATCATAATGGTGTCCTATATAAGTTCCGGTTGGCACACCAATAACATTTGCAATGGTCAACCCTGAGAACATTACGGCAATTGCTTGAGCAGACTTGCCCGCCTTGACCAATTTACCCGCTACAACGGCGCCGATACCAAAAAAGGCACCATGGGGCAAACCAGATAAGAATCGGGTCACCAACAACGTACCGTAACTATCGGCAAAACCGGATAAGGTGTTAAAGAGGGTAAACCATCCCATCAACAACAACAAAACGGTCCTGGAATTCAATTTTGAGCCTATTTTGGCCAATAATGGTGCTCCGACCACTACACCAAGGGCATAAGCGGCAATGGAATGGCCCGCTTCGGGAATACTAATATTCAATCCTTTGGCCACATCGGGAAGAATGCCCATAATCACAAACTCCGTCAATCCAATACCGAAACCTCCTATCGCTAAAGCTATTAGCGCTTTTCTATTTGCTGTGTTTGTTTTCATAGCACACACCTTTTTAATTAAACAAAATTTATTTGTAAGATTTGGAGCTTACATTAAAAATTAACAAAAATTTTAAGCAAAGTTATGGCGAGAAAATCAATTAAAAATATGCGCGATTATCAGATTTATGTTCATAATTACCCATAAAAAAAGAATACCCCTGTAAATAGGGGTAAAATCTTATACTTCAAACATATGTTAGCGTTTCAAGGGAAACCTTGAAAGATATACAAAGCTACGATTGAAACCTTTGTGCTTTTGTAGTTTAACGGGATAGATTACAAAATATAATCCGTACTCACGAAGTTAGACAGCTTGGCTTCTAATAACTGCTGAATAGTTTCATTGTTTAAATCGTTATCCTTAAAGGCGACAAATGTTCGAATAGAGAAGGATCGCAAAGCATCATGAACGCTTAAAGTGGCCTGGGCCGAATCTTTTCTTCCCGTAAAGGGATACACATCGGGACCACGTTGGCAAGAACTGTTCAAGTTCACCCTACACACCAAGTTAACTAAGGAATCAATTAAGGGGGAAAGTGCGTATACATCCTTTCCGAACAAACTCACCTGTTGTCCGTAATTACTTTCCGCCATATCGTTTAAGGGCTCTTCAATATCGGAGAATGAAAGTACAGGTACCACAGGTCCGAACTGTTCCTCTTGGTATACCCTCATATCCTTGCTTACCGGATAAAGCACGGCAGGCCAGATATAATTATCAAATTTTTGACCTCCCTTTTTGTTCTTTATTTTTGCTCCTTTTTCAAGGGCATCATCGATCAACTCTTGAATATAGGCCGGTTTTCCCGGTTCTGGAAGAGGCGTCAATTTCACCCCGTCTTCCCAAGGATTACCGAATTTCAAAGCATCGACCTTTTTTGAATACCGTTTCAAAAACTCGTCTTTGATATCCTCATGTACATAGATCACCTTTAAGGCCGTACATCGCTGACCATTAAAAGACAGGGTTCCGGCAATACACTCGTCGATGGTCAGATCTAGGTCGGCATCGGGAAGAATAATGGCCGGATTCTTTGCCTCTAAACCTAAAACCAAACGCAAACGGTTACTTTTAGGGTGTTGCTCTTGCAAGGCATTTGCCGATTTACTGTTTCCTATCAAGGCCAATACATCTACCTTACCGGTCTGCATAATGGGTGCGGCAACGGCCCTACCCCTTCCGAAAAGGATGTTTACTACACCTTTAGGGAAACTAGTCTGAAAGGCCTCCAACAAAGGCGCAATCAATAAGACCCCGTGCTTTGCCGGCTTAAAAATAGTGGTATTCCCCATAATAATGGCAGGAATAAGCAATGCAAAGGTTTCATTGAGCGGATAGTTATAAGGCCCCAAACAAAGTACAACGCCTACAGGTCCCCTTTTAATATGGGCATACACACCATCATGTTTTTGAAACTTGGCCGAATTACGGTCCAAATCCTTATACTCCTCAATGGTATCGTTTATATAATCTACGGTACGGTCAAATTCTTTCTGGCTATCGGGTAATGATTTGCCGATTTCCCACATCAGCAATTTTACGATTTCCTCCCGTTTGGTCTTCATCTGCCGTACAAAGTTCTCCATACATTCAATACGGTCTTTTACGTGCATGGTCGGCCAAACGCCTTGCCCCCTATTAAAAGCCTTCATGGCGGAATCTAGGGCATCAAGGGCTTCAGGCTCACCCATATCGGGAATACTTCCCAACAATGTGGGTTTGTAGGCTTCGGTAGAAGATATGGTAGAAAAGACCTCAGTGGTCTTACCTTCCCACGTTTTCAGTTCTCCGTTTACCAGGTATTTTCTTTGGTCTATTATCTTGTTAATCTGATATTCTTCAGGTATAGTTGTCATTTTAAAAAGGTTAGTTCTTTAACTTAAAAAATTAAGGAGTACAATTCTTACAAAAGTACATAATTAAAAAAATCGAAGTTACCTAAAATAGGCCTCCCTTACACGAATTTCATAAAACAACCGAAAATCGTGAAACCTCTACACGAGATACTGAAACAAATCGGGTTTGTCGTTCAGGTAGTCCCCATAAAAGTTGTTTGCCTTCATTCGCTGTACCAGCGGTTCTAGGTCGTCAGGACTTTTAAGCTCGATACCGACAATGGCCGGCGCGTTTTCACGACTCGACTTTTTTGAATATTCAAAATGGGTGATATCATCATCAGGACCTAAGATCTCTGCTACGAACTCCTTTAAGGCACCGGGTCTTTGTGGAAACCTCACAATAAAATAATGTTTAAGGCGGCCGTATAAAAGCGCCCTTTCCTTAATCTCCGCTGTTCGGGTAATATCGTTATTGCTTCCACTAAGAATGCAAACAACGGTCTTGTCCTTTATTTCGGATGCAAAGCCATCCAAAGCCGCTATGGTCAATGCCCCGGCAGGTTCGACTACAATGGCATCCCTATTGTACAGATCAAGAATGGTCTGGCAAACTTTACCTTCCGGCACGGTTACCATATCATAAAGACCTTCCTTACAGATGGAAAAGGTCAAATCCCCCACTTTTTGCACCGCAGCCCCATCAATAAACTTATCGATTTTGGAAAGCTCCGTATTCACATTGTTTTCCATGGAAGTCTTCATCGATGGCGCCCCTTCTGGCTCAACACCTATGATTTTGGTACTAGGCGACAGTTCTTTAAAGACGCCTATTAAACCCGAAGCGAGTCCACCTCCGCCCACGGCCACAAAAATGTAATCTATAGGCTCTTTAAACTGCTCCAAGAGCTCCAAGCCTACCGTACCCTGCCCTTCAATGACCTTAGGGTCGTCAAAAGGATGGATATAGGTCTTATTGTTGCTTTCACAAAATGCCCTGGCACTTTTGGACGAGTCGTCAAAAGTATCGCCCTCAAGAACAACGGTGACCCATTCACCGCCGAACATTTTGGTCTGCTCTATTTTTTGCTTCGGTGTTACCGAAGGCATATATACCGTCCCTTGAATTTTTAGGTGATTACAAGCAAAGGCTACGCCTTGGGCATGGTTTCCCGCACTGGCGCACACAATTCCCTTTGCCCTTTCCCCTTCAGAAAGCGAATTGATCTTATTGAATGCCCCACGAATTTTATAGGAACGCACCCGATGCAAGTCTTCCCGCTTAAGAAGGACATTGGCACCGTAAGCCTTTGACAGCCGTATGCTTTGCATTAGCGGGGTTTCCGTAGCCACTTGGGCTATGGTCACAGCCGCCTTTTTGATATCCGGTATACTAGGAAAATACGTCATATTAAAAAACCCTGTCTAGAATTTTAACTTCCTATAGTTTGGAAGACTAAAAAAACCGGACAGGGTCGTTTTATCAATTATACAATCGGCTTCATGGCCGTCATAGAAGCACGAAGTCTAGCGCCTACGATTTCGACCGGATGCTCACGAAGTACTTTGTTCACTGCTATGAGTTTAGCATTGTCTACCCCGTTATCTTTACCTTCGCCATAAGCCTTACCGATAACGTCGGTATCGATTTTCTTCATAAAATCGGCCAATAGAGGCTTACAGGCATGATCGAACAGGTAACAACCGTACTCAGCGGTATCGGAAATAACGCGGTTCATCTCGAACAATTTCTTTCTTGCAATGGTATTTGCAATTAGCGGGGTTTCGTGCAATGACTCATAGTAAGCCGACTCACCGATAATACCCGATTCCGTCATGCTTTCATAAGCCAATTCAACACCGGCCCTTACCATTGCGATCATTAACACTCCATTGTCATAAAATTCTTGCTCAGATATTTTATCGTCACCTGCAGGAGTTTTTTCAAAAGCCGTTTCACCGGTTTCCGCACGCCAAGTCAAAAGATTTTTATCGTCATTGGCCCAGTCTTCCATCATGGTTTTTGAGAAATGACCGGTCATAATATCATCCATATGCTTTTGGAAAAGCGGACGCATAATCTCTTTCAATTCTTCAGAAAGTTCAAAAGCCTTGATTTTGGCAGGATTCGACAAACGATCCATCATATTGGTGATACCACCGTATTTCATTCCTTCGGTAATGGTCTCCCATCCGTATTGGATTAATTTGGAAGCATAGCCGGCATCGATTCCCTTTTCGATCATTTTGTCGAAACAAAGAATACTACCTGTTTGCAACAATCCACAAAGGATAGTTTGCTCACCCATTAAATCGGACTTTACTTCGGCAACAAAGGAAGATTCCAAAACACCTGCCCTATGGCCTCCTGTGGCGGCGGCATATGCCTTGGCCTGCTCCAAGCCCTTTCCTTCAGGATCGTTCTCTGGGTGAACCGCGATCAAGGTAGGTACACCAAAACCTCTTTTATATTCTTCACGCACCTCAGAACCCGGACTCTTAGGCGCTACCATAATAACGGTAAGGTCTTCGCGTACTTGGGTACCTTCTTCCACAATATTAAAACCATGTGAATACGATAAAGTCGCTCCCTTTTTCATCAATGGCATTACCGCTCCAACAACGGCAGTATGTTGTTTGTCAGGAGTAAGGTTGATCACCATATCGGCACTAGGAATCAATTCCGCATAGGTACCAACGGTAAAACCGTTTTCCGTAGCGTTCAAAAACGATTGTCTTTTTTCTTTAATTGCGGCATCCCTTAGCGCGTACGAAATATCAAGACCCGAATCACGCATGTTAAGTCCTTGATTGAGACCTTGGGCCCCACAACCAACGATAACTATTTTCTTTCCTTTTAAAGCCGATACACCTTCGGAGAATTCCGAAGCTTCCATAAACCTACATTTTCCCAACTGGGCCAATTGATCTCTTAAAGAAAGTGTATTAAAGTAATTTGCCATTTTTCAATCGTGTTTTTCAAATTCTCGCTAAAGCTATCTTACTTCATAGACATCAACAAGACTTTTTATTAAATTAATTATTGAATATAATTTTGTTATTTTTCTTGATAAAATTCATTGAGCAAAGCGGTAATCCGCATTTCCTCCTTAGATACCGAAATACGGCCCGAACGTACAAATTGCATAATACCGAAAGGCTTTAATTGATCGTACATTTCATCGATTTCGTTTCTACGTCCCGATTTAGCGATCACAAAAAAGTCGCGCGCCACGGTAACGATCTGCGAGTTGTTCTCTTTTATGATATTTTGGATCTGTCTTTCATCGAACAAGAGCGCCGATGCAATCTTAAACAGGGCCGATTCTTGATAGATCGTTTCGTCGTCGGTATGATAAAAGGCCTTTATCACTTCGATCTGTTTTTCTATCTGACCTACGATATTGTGCGTCCATCGCTCGGTGGTATGCACAACAATGGTAAATTTAGATACGCCATCTATCTCTGACTTAGAAACGTTTAAACTCTCTATGTTAATGTGTCTCTTTAAGAAAATCCCTGAAATTCTATTCAGCAAACCTACATTGTTCTCGGAATATACCGATATGGTAAACCATTGTTTTTCCATTGCGTATTTTAATAGTATCTGATCGAGCGCAGTCGACAACCAAATTATTCAATTTTATTCGCCCCCAACTGCGCTCGAGGGTTATTATCTTCTTTATTTATTCGCTATAATCCGAATACGTTTGTAATCGGTATACCACTTATTCCCTATAAATCGTTCGTCTTTTTTACCTTAAAGATTAACTCACCCGAACCACAATCCAAATCAAGGATTCTTTCATGCGATTTTGGTGAAAAGCCCTATCAAGGCTTTCCTATAATCGTATACGAAAGCATGCTTATTATCGTAAAATCAAGCATTCCAACTCTGTACTACTTGACTCATCCATACTTTTTTCAAAGACCTGCGCCTATTTGGTTTTTACCGCAACGATGAGGCCTGTCGACCAGTCCAACTTGGTCAAAACAAAATCATCCCGGCCTTCCAAATAGCCTATCAAACGCCCTACATTATCTTCATGGCCTTCAGGCCAATTGGGTTGGACCGCCATATCGTCCACAACATAGAAACCTCCTATAGCCAAAAGACGAAGCGTTTCATCTATTTCACTGTATTTTCCAGGCCAAGCATCGGCAAAAATCAAATCGAAATGCCCCCCTTCATACGAACGGATCCAATCCGACCCATCTTGACAAATCAATTCCACCCCTTCGTCGGCCCCAAAATACTCCGATACGATCTCTATGAGGTCACTATCATTGTCTACCGAAACCAAACTGCTATCAGGCCCCATACCATCGATCATCCAAGATAGGCTCAAGCCAATGCCCGTGCCCATCTCCAAAAATCTTCCGTTGGGCTTTGACAACATCAATGTTTTCAACAAGCTACCGACATATAGATCGGAAGGCATGGTAAAGCCCACTTCCTTCGATTTTCGCTGAATCTCTTGATAGATTTTTGGTTGATCCGATATTTGGGAGTCGAGCATATCTCTAGTCTATGAGGACAAGCCCCTATTATTTCAATCGTATTTCGGAAACAGAAGCCCCGGAAGGAATCATCGGAAACACGTTGTCTTCCTTCTCCACCTTAACCTCTAGGAAATAAGGCTTATCAGAAGCGATCATTTCTTGAATGGCCGTTTTAAGATCTTCCCTTTTGCTCACCCTTTTCGCCTCGATGCTGTAACCTTCGGCAATCTTGACAAAATCAGGGTTTACCATTACGGTAGAAGCATATCTCTTATCAAAGAAAAGCTCTTGCCACTGACGTACCATACCCAAATGGTCATTGTTCAATACCACGATCTTAACAGGAACGTTATGCTGGAAAATCACCCCAAGTTCTTGAATGGTCATTTGGTAGCCCCCGTCTCCGATAATGGCGACCACTTCACGGTCCATAGCACCCATTTTGGCCCCTATGGCCGCAGGAAGGGCAAATCCCATTGTACCCAATCCCCCGGAAGTAATATTACTCTTAGTCTTTTTGAATTTCGCATACCGACAGCCTATCATTTGATGCTGACCTACATCGGTAACGATTACCGCATTTTGCTCGGATGCGATGTTTATCTCCTCGATTACCTCGCCCATGGTCAAACCTTCTTTGGTAGGGTGAATATCGTTCTTGATCACCTGATCAAATTCGATTTTATATTTTTCCTTGAACTCGTTATGCCAAGCTTCATGCTTGTTCTCGTTGATCAATGGAAGCAACAAGCCCAAAGTCTCTTTAGAATCGCCCAGAACCGCTACATCGGCATGGACATTCTTGTTTATCTCCGCCTTATCTATCTCAAAGTGAATAACTTTAGCTTGTTTGGCATAGGTATCCAGACTTCCCGTAACACGATCATCGAAGCGCATACCTATTGCTATAAGCACATCACACTCGTTGGTCAACATATTAGGTCCGTAGTTTCCGTGCATTCCTACCATACCAACATTCAAAGGGTGCTCGCTATCTAAGGCCGAAGCCCCCATGATTGTCCAAGCTGCGGGAATACCCGATTTTTCGACCAAGGCCTTAAGCTCCTCTTCGGCCCTTCCCAAAATAATACCCTGACCCCAAACTATAAATGGTTTCTTTGCATTATTGATCAGTTCGGCCGCCGCCTCAATAGATTCGACCTTTGGTTTAGGCACCGCATCATAACTTCTTACGGCAGTGCATTTTTCATAACTAAATTCAAATTCGTCGAACTGGGCGTTCTTAGTGATATCCACCAATACCGGACCCGGTCTTCCCGATCTGGCAATATAGAAAGCCTTTGCCATGATTTCAGGAATTTCGGAAGCCTCGGTAATCTGATAGTTCCATTTGGTCACAGGAGTCGAAATTCCGATAATATCGGTTTCTTGAAAAGCATCGGACCCCAGCAAATGACGGGTGACCTGCCCTGTAATACACACCATGGGCGTAGAATCTATCTGAGCATCTGCCAAACCTGTCACCAAGTTGGTCGCACCCGGTCCGGAAGTAGCCATAGCCACCCCCACTTTACCCGAAACACGGGCATAACCTTGGGCCGCATGCGCCGCACCCTGTTCATGGCGCGTTAAAATATGGGTAAGCTTATCCTGAAACTTGTACAGCTCATCATAGACCGGCATGATGGCCCCGCCAGGATACCCATAAAGTAAATCGACCCCTTCGGCCAGCAGACAATGAATAATAGCTTCGGCCCCACTGATCTTCAGAGTTTCCTTCTTTGGGTTTTCCTGTGTTTTTATTTTTACTGTTTCCATAGGTCTTTAAATCCTTAAATAGCTAATCTGCAGAGACCTCTCTGCCAAAACACCTCCCATAACAAGAGGTTCTTGTTTTTTATTAAAATTCATCCGTTACACAACCCTGCGCCGCCGATGAGACCGAACGGGCATACTTGTACAACACTCCTTTTTTAAACTTCAATTCAGGCTCTACCCAAGATTCCTTGCGTTTAGCCAATTCTTCATCGGAAACCTCAACATTTATAGAGTTGGTTTCAGCATCGATGGTAATGATATCACCATCTTGTACCAAGGCTATGGTTCCACCTTCTTGCGCTTCGGGGGAAATATGCCCTACCACAAAACCGTGCGTCCCTCCCGAGAAACGACCATCGGTAATCAAGGCCACATCCTTACCTAGGCCCGCACCCATAATAGCTGCGGTAGGCTTCAACATTTCCGGCATTCCCGGTCCTCCCTTAGGTCCTTCGTAACGAATGACCACTACATCGCCTTTCTTTACCAATCCGGTACGAATACCGTCGTTGGCCGCATATTCACTATCAAACACTTTGGCGGTTCCCTTGAACAACAACCCTTCTTTACCCGTAATCTTGGCGACCGAACCATTTTCGGCCAGGTTTCCATAAAGCATACGCAAATGGCCCGTTGCCTTGATCGGCTTATCGAGCGGCATAATAACCTCTTGCCCTTCTTCTAAATCCGGAACATTTTCAAGGTTCTCCGCCAATGTTTTTCCAGTAACCGTTAAACAATCGCCATGTAATAAACCGTTCTTCAACAAATACTTTAATACAGCAGGTATACCACCTACACGGTGAACATCTTCCATTAAAAATTTACCGCTAGGTTTCAAATCGGCGATAAAAGGTGTTGTATCACTTATATGTTGAAAATCTTGTAAAGTAAATTCTATATCCGCCGCTCTTGCGATGGCCAAAAAGTGTAGTACCGCATTCGTAGAGCCCCCCATAATAGTGACCAATCGAATAGCGTTTTCCAAAGATTTTCGCGTAACGATGTCCAAAGGTTTGATATCCTTTTCGATCAATACACGCATTTGCTTACCGGCAGCAATACATTCTTGTTTCTTATCGTCGCTTATGGCCGGGTTTGAAGAGTTATACGGCAAGGACATCCCTAGGGCCTCAATCGCCGAGGCCATAGTGTTGGCCGTATACATACCACCACACGCACCTGCGCCCGGAATGGATTTTTTGATAATACATTTATACTCGGTCTCCTCCATGGTTCCCGCAACTTTCTCCCCCCACGCCTCAAAAGCTGAAACAATGTCCAGTTTCTTATTATTATGGCATCCTGAAGCAATGGTTCCACCGTAGACCAAAATAGCAGGACGGTTCAACCGCAACATCGCCATCAAGGCCCCTGGCATATTTTTATCACAACCAACAACGGTTACCAATCCATCATAAGACATACCCTGAACCACCGTTTCCATAGAATCGGCGATCAAATCTCTTGACGGCAAGGAAAAACGCATCCCTGGTGTACCCATAGATATACCATCACTGACCCCAATCGTATTAAAGATAAGGCCGACCGTTTCTTTTGAATTGACCCCTTCCTTGACCAACTTGGCCAAATCGTTAAGGTGCATATTACAAGGGTTGCCCTCATAGCCCGTACTGGCAATACCGATCAAGGGTTTATTGAAGTCTTCGTCTTTAAAACCGATGGCATATAACATTGCCTGAGCAGCCGGTTGAGTTGGGTCTTGAGTTACGTTTTTGCTATACTTGTTAAGTTCCATTGAGAGATTTAAAATTGATTGTTCAGTTTACACTAAATGTTCTTTATATTCAAAGGTATCGTTTTCTATATTTCAGTATTTTCCATTGCGCTCCCCTATCTAAATCCAATAGTTAAAAAAATTACACAACACACTATAAAACAACTATTTAACTATTATTTTTTATCATATTCAATTCGTCTTCCATCGACCTTACAGGGCGCATAACCACAGGTTTAAAACCCACTTCATCACTAAAATTAAAAAGGCCTGTATCAGTTTTACATGATACAGGCCTTTCCAAACAATGAAAATCTGCATCATTCCTCTTTAGGAATGACTCTCACAACCACGATAGTATGTGTACTTATTTTCATCATAACAATATTACGTAAAATGAGGTTTTACAACAATGAACAATTCACAGAAATACACATCTATTTTTATCAATTCAATTGAAAATGCACCTCATCACCATACTTTTTCTGGGACAAAATCGAAATCGCCCTATCAGAAAGCTGTAAAACCCTCGGATAGCCACCAGTGGTCTGCCCGTCTTTCATCAAAATAATCAATTTACCGGAAGGGGTGAGTTGCACCGTTCCG
The DNA here is from genome assembly GCF_002211465.1 of Zobellia sp. OII3. Taxonomy (NCBI): domain Bacteria; kingdom Pseudomonadati; phylum Bacteroidota; class Flavobacteriia; order Flavobacteriales; family Flavobacteriaceae; genus Zobellia; species Zobellia sp. OII3. The sequence continues at coordinate 760,025 of NZ_MWRZ01000002.1, forward strand.
GGAAGTGTCGCCGAGGTAATCATCGAAGTCTTGATGCCTATAATCTTTTCTTCCAATTGATAGGCCATTCTATTGTTTTCGTTCGCTATGGAGAATGCCTTATAAAACAACATCTCCAACTGCTTATCGGAAAGACTGTCGTACTCCGGTCCTTTTGACACGGTCAACACCTGTTCCTCCAAAAAGGAATCAACTTTCAATTTGCTGATTTTAGGTTTAAAATCAAGGCAAGTCTCATAAGGCAACTCTTCCCCATCTACAAGGTGGCTCTTTTTGGTTACGGAAGAAAACAAGGAACGACTACCCAACACCACAGGCGTTTTAAAGCCGCCTTTTACAGCCAGATAACTACGAAATCCCTTTTCAAGTTTCCCAAAGGAGAGGATATCGCCCTCGGAAACCTTGATTACCTCGTAATTGGCCACAGGTTCATTGTTCAAGGTAGCACTCAACAATGCTCCCCCTATAGCGATATACGTAGCTTCCTCAAAAAGCAAGGTCGGGCCGGTCATGGTTATTTCCAAGACGGCCGAAGCACTATCGTTCTCCAAAAGCTGATTTATTTTTTTTGCCGAAAAACCATCCATAAACCCCGCAACGGGCACCCCCTTGTCCAAAAAACCATAACGACCCACATCCTGGACCGTAGTAAATAGTCCTGATTTAAGTATTTTAAGCATCTAGCAAAATTTTTTCCAATTTGTAAATACCCACTTCACCTTCAATCTTATGCAAATCGTATTCCGCCCTATTTACGGAATAGAACTGCACCTGATCACCCACACTGACAAAGCAGGGCTCTTCTTTCTTAGGGTTGAACATGGGTACCGGGCAGTTTCCGATAATGTTCCACCCCCCAGGCGATTCTTGAGGATATATCCCCGTCTGCTTCCCTGCCAAGCCCACGGATCCCGCCACCACCTTCGGACGGGGCTGCGGCCTCCTATCGAACTCCAATGTTTCGGGAAGTCCCCCCAAATAAGTGAAGCCCGGCAAAAATCCTATACCGAATACCGTATAAACATGGGAAGTATGCAAGGTTACAATTTCACCTATAGACATTCCGGACCTCTCGGCGATTTCAATTAAATCTATCCCGAAGTCCAAATCATAGCATACGGGCAAACGCCAAAGCACACGCTGCCTCTTGACCACTTTAATATCCTCGTTATACCAATTTTGAAGCTTCTCCTTAAAAGCATCGAACTCGATCGGCTCTTCCCGGTAGATCAACGCAACGGAATTATAGGCCGGCACAATTTCCCAACGGTCACTCTTTAAGCAACACTCCCTCAAATACTGGGTAAATTGAAGAATATCTTCCAATATATCACGATCCACCCTACTTGGCCATTCCAAAAGGATGGCATGCCTACCAAAGGGCCGTATGGAAATAGAATACTTTTTCACTTTTCTATCAATATATTTAGGTGCGACAATTCTTGAGTAAGATACAATACTATTTGCAATGCACCTTGGGTATCCCCATGAACACAAAAAGTATCGGCAAGTATCTTTACCTTCTTTCCCGTAACCGTAACCACCTGCTGTGTGCCTACCATTTCGGCTACGTGCGCCAAGACCTCTTCTTTAGATGTTATCAGTCCGTTCCCAAACCGACGGGAAACCAAACTTAAATCGTCGTTATAGTTACGATCGGCAAATGCCTCATACTTTATCTTAAACCCTGAACACAGGGCCTCCTTTGCCACTTCTGAGCCATAGGGCACATATATAAAGGTAGTTTTCTTGTATTTTTCCACAGCCATCAAAAACAGACGGGCCAAATCGACATCTTTGGCAATATCGTTATACAAGGCCCCATGGGCCTTAATATGGTGCATAGATTTTCCTTTCTCAAGAAGCGTTCCTTCCAAAAGGGATATCTGCTCCCTAATACTGCCTATCAGTTCGGCTTCGGGTATTTGTATAGAAACCCTGCCAAAGTTGGATGTATCGGGATAGGAAGGATGCGCCCCCACTTTTACATTATATATATGCGCAAGATCTACGATATCGGAAATACTCTGCGCGTTACCCGCATGCCCTCCACAGGCCACATTGCACGATGAGATCAAGGGCAAAAGATCCTTTTCAAGACCTATACCTTCACCCACATCACTATTTAAGTCTATATAACTTGGCTTCATCCTTCGTCTTTAAAATTTCTAAATTACTCATAATCTTTTAGACCGTTAAAACCTTAAAATGGTTTTTTAAATAGGGCAAGAGTAGAAATTCAGCTCCCTTTCAACCCTTCATTTCACAACAGTTTTAACATTTTTTAATGTCGTTTATCTAAAAAATTGCAGTTCGTCTAAAACTAGGGTGTCATATATCGAGAGTATATAATATCCGAAAAAATTACGGGTTATTATTATCCCAAATCGAACTCCCCCTACATTTTAATCGGGGCCAAATTGACCTACTGAAATGAAGTGCTTAGAATGTAACAGAAAGCTTGGCTACACCGACCACAAAAATTCGATGGACGAATTAGGTGTCGAACTTTGCAGCGAACACCGACCAAGGATAAAAAAATTAATGCTGACGAACAACACCCCTCGAGAGGCCATACAACTGTATTATGGACTCAAAGAAGCGGGCGTGAGCTCAATGCTTGAGTGGTGGGACGGTAAAAAATCTATCGACATAGCCATTTCAAGGGTCAAACTCAATATCGAAATCGACACAGAATACCATATGATGACCCATGAACAGGCCATCAACGACCTCGAAGAGGCCATGCATTCCTTTCAAAATGGTTTTACGACCATAAGAATTCCCCATGTCCTAATAAAATATTATCTTAAAGAAACCGTTACTAATATTCTAGGGATAATGGAAGGCTTGCGCGTACATATCAAAGCGATATAAACCAAAACCTTAATGCCATGCCACACACTACAAAGATCTTAAAGACTCCTTTAAGAATTTCAATTGCTGTTTTACTTTTGGGCATGTTGTCACGTATCTTCCATTGGCCACACGCACCCAAGGCCATATTAGTGGCCTTTATAGCCATTTTGGTACTGTACGGAATTCGCTTCTATAAAAAGCATACCAAAGAATTTATAGATTACGTAAAACTGGTAATGGTGGTCAGCTGGACCCTGAACGGTATTTTTAGGGTTTTAGACCTACCCTTCACCCTACTCTTTCAGATTCTTATCGCCATTTCTTTCATTACATGGTTTATTATGGAAGGAACCGCTTATTTCTTAGATGAAGACCGCAGGGCCAAAAACAGTATGGCACGGGTAATATGGAATTTTGCCATGGTCATAGGTGCCTTGGCCATTATTGTAGGAAGCCTGTTGAATATTTTGAACGAAACATATGCCATACCCCTTATGGCCGTAGGAATCGCAATTATCGTAGCCTACATATTGAAGGACGTATTCGCCGCCGGCAAGAACGAAAAGGAAGACCAAGGCAACGAGGAGTATCAATTGTAAGCCAGCTATACCTTTTTTTTTCCTACAGTTCCCTTAAAGCCGTTTTTTTACGTTTTCTTTTAAAAATGCCATTTGTGCATTGCACAATATTTCATTTTTTTACCCCTCCCCCACTTCACCCCCTATACACCGAGAGACAAACGCCACTTTATATCGTTAAAAGGATAAGCCGACCGTTACCTTTTAAAGAGCTCACCCGCCTTTTATCGATTTTTAGGTCATCCGTCGAATATAAGCCCCCTTGCCCGAGCCGTATAAACATACAGCCCCTAGCTTCCGTTTTACTATTAAACAATTGCTATGAAGGAAAAAACTACCCTTAACGATTACTTTGTTTATATTTTTTGCGCTTTCTGTTTCTTATGGTCACTTTATGTGATATTCTTTGCTAGCCTCTATTGAAATTATTGATTATCAAAAAGTTACACCCTAAATCAACGAATACCCATGTTCATTCGATTATAGAATACCACACTTTTAGCACAACTCGATGTGATCCAAATCCCAAATAACAAATAAAATAACCCAAAAATTGTGGGGATTTTCTTTAATATTTTACAATTACTTACTCATATTTTTGTTACGGAACAACACCAGCAATTTTATGAAAACAAAAGACAAGCTCACTTACGTTTATGTAGCATTCAATGTAATTTTTATTATTGTTATGGCCATTTTTCTTTATAAAAACCAGCCATTTTAATAATTAACCATCTATTTTCAGAACATGCTTGCCCCATCTCACTAATGAAAAGATAGTGCTTTTACACAAGTTTTGAACAGATCAAAAAAGCAAGAGGCCGTAATTTCAAAATTACGGCCTCTTGCTTTTAACAGCCAAGGGAATCATACGATCGGAACCGGTCAACCCAGCCAACCTTCCCTATCTAGACTGCGATACTGAATAGCTTCGCCAATATGGTTGCCACCTACCTGTTCCACACCTTCCAAATCAGCTATGGTTCGTGCCACTTTTAAAATGCGGTCATAGGCCCGGGCCGAGAGATTAAGCCGCTCCATTGCATTTTTCAACAATGCCTTGGAAGAAACATCCAAAGTACAGAATTCCCGTATTTGTTTGGTATTCATCTGGGCGTTGTAGTGTACATTTTCTATTTCCGCAAACCGCTTGGTTTGAATGTCACGGGCCGCCGTCACCCGTTTTCTGATTTCCACACTGCTTTCCCCCTTTCTATCTTCCGATAATTTTTCAAATGGAACCGGGGTCACTTCGATATGGATATCGATACGGTCCAACAAAGGGCCCGATATTTTCCCCAGATACCGTTGCATTTCGGCAGGAGAAGATGTCACGGGAGCATCGGGATCATTGAAATACCCTCCGGGACTCGGGTTCATACTTGCCACCAGCATAAAACTACTGGGGTAGGTAACGGTAAAACGCGCCCGTGAAATGGTAACCTCGCGGTCCTCCATAGGTTGCCGCATTACCTCCAGCACCCTACGTTCGAACTCAGGAAGTTCATCTAAGAACAGAACCCCATTATGCGACAATGATATTTCACCTGGCTGCGGGTAACTTCCCCCGCCCACTAATGCGGCAGCACTAGTCGTGTGGTGCGGGTTCCTGAAAGGACGTTGGCTCATCAAGCCCATATTCTTGATTTTCCCTACAACACTATGGATCTTTGTTGTTTCCAAAGCCTCATGTAAGGTCATTGGCGGGAGTATGGACGGTAAGCGTTTGGCCAACATGGTCTTTCCGGCCCCCGGGGGACCTATTAAAATGATATTATGGCCTCCAGCCGCGGCAATCTCCATGCAACGCTTGATACTTTCCTGCCCTTTGACATCGGCAAAATCATATTCGGGAAAATCCAAGGCCTTATAAAACTCCTCTTTGGTATCTACTATGATTTGTTCCAAGGGCGTACCTTTATCAAAAAAGGAAATGACCTCACTGATATTGGTAACCCCATACACCTTTAATCCTGGTTCTATAGCTGCCTCTTTGGCATTTTCCATGGGAAGAATAAATCCCTCAAAACCTTCCTCCCTAGCCTTGATAGCAATGGGCAAAGCTCCCTTTATGGGTTGCAGACTACCATCTAGCGATAGTTCGCCCATAATGATATACTTATCAAGGTCATTGGAATTTATTTGGTTCGAGGCCGTTAAAATACCAATGGCCAAGGTAAGGTCATAAGCCGAACCTTCCTTTCTTAAATCGGCCGGAGCCATATTTATGGTGATTTTTTTGCCCGGTATCTTATACCCATTGTTCAGTAAGGCAGCGGCAATACGGTAATTACTTTCTTTAACGGCATTGTCGGGAAGGCCTACCAAGTGGTAACCTACCCCCTTATCTATGTTGACTTCGACGGTAATAGTGGTTGCATCAACCCCAAAAACCGAACTTCCGTAAACTTTCGTTAGCATTGTTATGGTTGTTTAGAGTAACTATTTATCGATTAAATCACATCCTTCCCCTCAATCCATATCGGCCGGTTCAAATATGAGTAATGATTCAGACGTCTTCACGATTTCCTCCTTGTTCATCATCATCTTTCGGAATTCCCCTTTGATATACATTTCCGCCTGATCCTTGTAATGAGGGCTAAACGGATTTCCACTTTGGCCGGTGGGCAGAATACTAATGGAATTCTCCACATCGGAGAAATCGATAACCCGCCTAGTGGATGGCCCCGAACTCACCTTGTAAACTCCATCTTCGGTGTAGGGAAAATACATATTGTTAATAACCTCGCGACTTCCGTTGACCGGAAAGGGTCCGACATTGAAATAAGGCCTAAGGGATTCGAGCTGCCCTATCGGATGGGCATGCTCTAAGGTGTGTACCCGATGCCACTCCCATTTTGAGCTATCCTGCCCCAATGAAACACTTAAGGCCAACCAAGCCTGCCTAAACGCCGAAGTAATGATGTCAGACGGGGTTTCTCGGACCTCAGTGGAGATATTATCCCACCAAATAGATTGTTCATTGGCAATAATCGAGGCTATGGTCCGCTTTAAAAAATGGGTATTTTGCATAGCATCGAACAATGCCTTCCCCAGCTCGTCTTGAAAAATATTGCGTAAGACCAAATACAACCAGCGGTGATACACCGTAGCCTCTATACTATCTAAGGGATAATCCCCCTTCCAGTCCTTAAGCTTCCCCACGATTTCGAGTTGTTCGGCATTCAAGCCTTCCGTATCGATCTTATCCAGAAGGTTTTGTACTATTTCGATGTTTACCGGCGAGGTTACATCGTTGATCATTTTACTGACCGACTGCATATCCCAATCATTCTTAGCATCCAGCAACTGAACGATTCGCCTGGCCCGGTTTTCCGGAAGGTAATAACCGGGATACAACCTTCCTCCTATGGAATCGGGTTGATTATTGGCCGAATAGACATAACGCGACTCGGGATTGATCGCATGGGGATTATTGCTGAAATCAAGATATTGTTTTTGCGTTGGCAAACCTTGGTTTGGCTCGTAAATGAATTTGGTATTTACACTATCGGGTATGTGGTACAGTTTTGCCGAGGCCCACCAAGCTACATTCCCCTCTACATCACCATACATAATATTGAGGCCCGGGGCATGAATATCCTTTAGGCTGTTTTCAAATTCGGTACGGTCGCGCGCATGCGACATCCCATAAAGGGCATTTAACACCTTATTTTTCGCTTCGGTGTATACCCACCACATAGACACCGGCCTATCTCCTGCTATTTGATCCGCCAAACCGTTCAGAATAGGTCCGCGATGTGTTTTTTTATAGGAAAATTGCACATCTTCGGCATCTTTTACCTTGATGGTCTTATGCACCGTTTCATAATTTCCCCAACTACTCCCTTTTCTATACTTTAGGTAATCCGTAGCATGTGACTCCTCATAATAGAAATCAATATCATCGTTCTCGAACATGGTCATACCATAAGCCAAGGTTCTGTCGTGTCCCAACAAGGGAAAAGGAACCCCTGCCAAATGGTAGCCGTATTTTTCATAAGCAGGTGTGCTCACATGGGCTTCGTACCAAACGGAGGGTTGGGAAAAGCCAATATGTGGATCATTTGCAAAAATAACCTTGCCGTTCTTGGTTTTTTCAGGAGAAAGTACCCAGCTATTACTCCCTTCAAACAGTGGAATGGAAAGCTTTTCCAATGAAGCCATCACCCCATCTACAACATTCCGCTTAACGGAATCGGCAGCAGCAAGGGGAGTACTTTGAATTCGCAGTGAAGTGGAATCGGAATTGATCGGCAAATCCCTAATATATTCATACCCCAACCTATCCTTGATCTGGGTCAACAAAGGGTCCGTTTTATGTGCCATGGCAAAACTAAAGGCCATATACCCCATAGTATTGTAAATATCCTTGAGCTCGAAAGGTTCTTTATCTATTCCGGTCAAATAAAATTCAATTGGGGTAGCCCCTTCGGCTATAAATTCGTTGACCCCATCTAAGTAGGCCTGGGACAATTGAACCGGTATTTCATTTTGATTTAGCTCCGATACCGTTTTAACGGAAACATCATCAACCCCAAGGGCCAAAAAGAATTTGTCGGTCTTTACCAATTCCTCCCCGAAAACCTCGGCCAACCTACCACTGGCAATTCGCCGCAACAATTCCATTTGCCACAAACGGTCTTGGGCATGTACATAGCCCAGTGCCCTGAACGCATCCATCTCGTTTTCCCCATAAATATGGGGTATGCCAAAAGTATCGTAGTAGACCTGTACGTTTTCCGTTAAATGTTTTAGTGTTTTTTCGCCATCATAATCTGGAGTCAGCTGCCATGCGAATAGACCCAGAACCACAGCCAGCAGGCCGAATATCAAAAGAAGCCCCTTTCCTAACCGTTTTAGTATTTTCATTCAAGATCAATTTTTTTTAAGGAAATATAAGAATTATTTGCAAGGCGCTTAAAATTGATCGCCGAAGGGTTATTGAGTTTTTAGCGACAACCCGAACATTCCTTCTCTATTAAGAAAAATCAGAGGAACTACATCAAGCGCCAAAACCCTCCTAAATAGCAGTGCCATCAAAACCGGAGTGGTCAAATCAACCTTCAAACCATCAATAAAAATACAGCCAATACCTACAATAACTGTTTTAAATTTAACATTTCTTGTTAAAAAATTAAGATTTTGGCCGACAATTTAAAAATTAGGCACGAATAAAAAAATTCCGACAAAATATCCTTGAGGGGAATCTATCCGTCACATGTATACCCAAATCCTTTTTTTTAGATTGGCCAGACCAAACCATCAAAGCATATTGTTGACGAAGGCGCTAATGAAAAAGGATTTTCCCACTGATCATGCAATAAACGGAAGCTCTTATTTTTCCTTATAGCGAGCCAATCCGAACTGGAGCCATTTACGGTACGTTTCCGAATCGGTATACTGCACCGGATGGCTCAGGATTTCCAGGTCAGGGGTCATCAACACGTAAAAGGGCTGCGAGGCCGCATTAAAATTGACACTTTGAAAAGTACCCCACTTCTGCCCTACGGTTTCGATGTGTTTGATTCGTCCACTATCATATTGAAAATCGAACTTTTCAGTCTCGGGAAGTTCTTTTCGATCATCAACATACAAGGAGATCAATACATAGTCTTCGTTTAAAATAGAGTAGATATCAGGTTCGCTCCATACATTCTCTTCCATCTTTCGGCAATTGACACAGGCCCAACCCGTAAAATCCAACAGTATGGGCTTATCTACCTTCTTGGCATAAGCTACGCCCTCTTCAAAATCCTTAAAACAATTTATCCCCAAAGGGCAATCGCTTTCAGTTTCCGAAACACTATAAAATGCAGGAGGAGGAAAACCGCTCAACAACTTGAGGTTGGAAACCCCTAGGAGCCCCAATAAAATATAGATGGAAACCCCCATACTCAGCAAGCCTACCGCCTTTCGGTCCATGGAGAGTTTTGCTTTTGGTCCGTCGTGCGGAAATCTAAAAATACCGAAGAGGTAGAGCGTGAGCAAAACGAACAACACCACCCAAATCCCCAAGAAAATTTCCCGTTTTAGAATCCCCCAATTGCCGACCAAATCTGCATTGGAAAGAAATTTAAGGGCCAAGGCCAATTCCAAGAATCCCAGCACCACTTTTACGGTCGTCATCCACCCGCCAGATTTTGGCAAGGAATTCAACCATGCAGGAAAAAGGGCAAAGAGTGCAAACGGCAAGGCCAGGGCCACTCCAAATCCCGTCATACCGGCGGAAAGGTTCATAGCCACATCACCTTCCTCCAAAACCGTACTCCCCAAGAGTCCCCCTAAAATAGGCCCCGTACATGAAAAAGACACAATAGCCAAGGTAACGGCCATAAAGAAAATACCGATAACCCCTCCAATTTTGGAAGAGGCGGCATCCATCTTGTTCGCCCAAGAGCTCGGCAAGGTCAACTCATAATACCCAAAAAAGGAGAAGGAAAAGAACACGAAAATCAAAAAGAAGGCTATGTTCAACCAAATATTCGTTGCGATGGTATTGAGAATTTGCGAATCTACCGAATCGAAAACATGAAAGGGCAGACTGAGCAAAAAGTATATCAGTACGATAAAGAAGCCGTACAACAGGGCATTTACGACTCCCTTCGACTTTTGTTTTGAGTGCTTGGTGAAAAATGAGACCGTAAGGGGAATCATAGGAAAAACGCAGGGTGTCAACAATGCGATCAAGCCTCCGAGAAACCCAAGTCCAAAAACCATCCAAAGACTTGACCCCGTTCCTATATCTTCCTTGACATCCTTTAAGGCTTCCTTATTCTTCAAATCGAGTTTTAACGCAGATGAAAGCTGTTTACTGCGTTCATCTATCGTTTTGTTCTCCGTTATGGCAACCCCTCCATCCAAAACAAAACTAAAATCCTCATCCACAGGTATACATACCTCTTTACAGATTTGGTAAAAGAAATTAATATCGATTTGATTGACACTAGGGTCGAGTAATCTTATTTTCTGGGTAAAAATGGCGCTTCCCTTAAAGAAAGTCTCATCGACTTCAAAAATATCACTGTATTCCACCACCGTTTCACTTTCGGTCGTTTCCCCTAAAAGTTCATAGGTCTCGCCGGCTTTTTTATAGGTAAACTCACTCGGTAAGGAACCGCCTTCGGAAGTAAATTGCGAATAAATATGCCACCCCTCGTAGATATCGCCCTTAAGAACAAGCTCATAGTCCGTATCATTGATCTTGCGCACCTCTTGCGACCACTTTACAGGGTTGTCGTCATCTTGACCGAACAAAGACAAAAAACTAAAAAACAGGGAGATAAATACAATTATATGTTTCATTGCTTTAATGTAATCTTTATAATATCACTGGTGTGTTCCGATACTTTAAAACGTTCATCGGCCCTACGTCCGATAACCCAAACGATAGCATCGCCCGAACACAAAAGCCATTGCGCCTCTTTCGAAACCACATCTACTTTTTCGTCCTTAAAATACTTCGACAGCTTTTTTTTGCCCGTCATTCCCAAGGGATAAAAGTAGTCGCCTTTTTTCCATTTCCTTATCGTTAACGGATACTTTAACGCTTTTTTATCTATGTAAAGTGTATTTAGATCAGACTTAACATATTCGCCTACCTTTTCAATTTTCAAGGAAACAGGTTCACTTACCACAGTATCCCCTTCATCGATATGGTATTCGTTAACATCGGGCGCTTCCTTGGCCACCAATAGAAGATAATCCCGATCCTTTACCAAACGATAATCTTTTGACTGTATTTGCTTTCCGCTCATAGCCGATAGAAGGTTTTCGACATCGTTCCACTCCGTAAAACCATAGGGCTTAAAAAGCAGGTATAAATAGGTCGAAACAGGTTTCAGCTGCAATAACTTTGCTACAGAAATACGTGTTACACCAGCAGTTTCCTCAAAACATTGTGATTTTAAATCGGAAATATGATGTTCCAAAACAAGGGCCGTCTGGGAAAGGTAATTCTGCGTTTTCTGGAAATTCGCCAAAAAGGCAGGGTTCAATTCCTTTAGGGCCGGTACGATTTCATGCCTGATCTTATTTCTTAAATACTTGGTATCGGCATTACTTGCATCTTCTCGCCAGACCAAATTTTCCGCTCGGGCATAAGACAAGATCCACTCCCTTGTAAAATGCAATAAAGGCCGTGAAAGATTATGGGATTTTACGGGTATTCCGGTCAAACCATCTATACCCGTTCCCCGGGAAAGATTGATCAAAAAAGTTTCCAAACTGTCATCGGCGTGATGGGCCGTCACCAAGGTTTTTATACCTTCCCTATCCATAATTTCAGAAAACCAGCGATACCGAAGCTCCCGGGCCGCTACCTGAATAGATACTTTATTTTGAGTCGAGTAAGATTTTGTATCAAAGCGGGTTACGTATATTTTTACCTTGTGCTTTTTAGCCAAATCCCTTACCAAACCTTCATCGGCATCACTTTCAGCTCCCCTCAGGTTAAAATTGCAATGGGCCACGGCAAAATCAAGATCCAATCGTGCGCACAGGTGCAAAAGAGCCACACTGTCAACACCCCCCGAGCACGCCAATAAAAAGCGGTCATCGACCAACTCCGTAAATTGATCTTCTATATGTTTTTTAAACTCTTCCAACACGGTTCAAAGGTAAGCAACAATTAGAATCTTTTTTAATGTAAACGCTTTATGAAAGCTGACTTCAACTCTCCAAAACCTCACGCATGGCCTTCGCCTTTAAAAGGCATTCCTCGTACTCCTTTTCCGCCACGGCTTTTGCAGTTATCGCCCCTCCTACCGAATACGAAACATACTCCTCCGATGCATTGTACAATATACTTCGGATCACCACATTAAAATCGAAATCGCCATCGGGGGTAAAATACCCTACGGCCCCGCTGTACAAGCCCCTCTTAAAAGCCTCTAGCTCCTCGATTATTTTCATGGCCGAGACTTTTGGCGCCCCGGTCATACTCCCCATGGGAAAGGTCCCTTTTACCAAATCTACGGGATTCGCCCCAGGGACCACCTCGGCCACCACGGTAGATATCATTTGATGCACCTGTTCAAAAGTGTATACCTCACATAACTCTTCAACTTGGACACTTCCCTTAACAGCGTGCTTCGAGAGGTCATTGCGGACCAAATCTACGATCATAATGTTTTCGGCCCGTTCTTTAGGGTCGTTTTGAAGCGCACTGACCAATTTGGCATCGGCCGAATCTTGTTGCGAACGCTTGGCCGTACCCTTGATCGGCTGGGAAATGATTTTATCGCCCTCCTTACGTAGATAGCGTTCCGGCGAGGCCGACAATAAGAACTTATCGTACATCTTTAAAAAGGCCGCAAACGGCGCCTTAGATATAGCATTTAGCCTTTGATAGGTTCTATAAGGATGTATTTTTGTGTCTTCGGCATAAAACTCTTGACAAAAGTTGGCCTCATAGATGTCCCCCCTATGGATGTGGGCCAACATTTGCTGTACCTGACGGAAGTATTCATCCTTAAAAATACGCAGTTTAATGCGTATGTTCTTAGTTGCGGAGCCTTCCCCAACATTGAAAGTATCACCCCCGGAAATAGCTTTAAAATCCGATTGGATCTCATCATCGACCATCCTGAGATAGTCGAAACTCACAGTATCCCCTATAATCTTTATGATTTTTTTAGGCTGGAAGAAATACAGCTCGGGAAAATGCAAATGATCCGCATTTTTGGAAAACAAACGCTCAACATCATTCTTAAGATCATAAGAGAGGTAGCCAAAAATATAGTCATTGGTCAAAACCTGGTATTCCTTGAGCTTTTCAAAAGCCCCCTCACTATCGGTTTGAAGCAAAGTAAGGGCATCTACCGCCAATAGCGCATCAAAAGACCCATAACGGTTTTTGTGCCCGTTGCCGTCTAACCAAAGGACATCGTCATATTGTTGGGCCCACAGCAACAGCCCTTCCTTAAAACTTTCGATATCGGAAACGACAAACGAGCTATTGGTTCGCAAACGAATGGTTTTATAGTTTACCCAAAAATTGGTTTAAAGCCTCGCGATGTGCTTTTGCCAAATCAGCGGAAACAATACCTTCTCCCTTATTAAAGGTTTCCCCAAACGATGGCAAAGAGAAGCTTGCGACAACTTCGGCCCCGAAACGCGGCAACACATTTTGGGTAATTTCCAAGGCGCCCATCCCCCCTCTTTTTCCATTGGAAGTAGCCATCAAAAAAACCGGGGTATCTTCCAAAAACTTGCGTTCGACCCGAGATAACCAGTCAGTGAGGTTCTTAAAGTACGCCGATGGACCGCTATTGTGCTCATTCACCGAGATAATCACCCCATCCGCCTTCACCAAGTCTTCCTTAAGCTCTACTAAGGAATTCGAGTAACCGTTCTCCCTTTCATAATCTTCACTGAACATCGGAAAAGGAAAGTTCACCATGTTCAACAACTGCACCTCATGGTCTTTTATAAGTGATGCCGTATACTTTACCAATTCGTAATTAATAGATTTAGAGGAATTGCTTCCCGCGAATGCTAATATTTGAGCCATATTTTTTAAATAAAAGGTGTTTTGGCGAAATTATGGCAAATACGACTGAATTGCGAGTATTTTATCTAATTTTGCTGCGAAAACATCCAAACCCCTTGTTTTACAAGTATATAGATCAAAGATTTTTGCTTGACCAGAAATATTGAAAAAGAACGACTGTACTAAAAACGGAAGTTCTGAGTTATAATGAAGGTTTTAGGTGTTAGTGAAATTGTTTTAACGTGGACAAAAAGACAAAAAGACTCTATTTTATAGACGCTATGCGGGCATGGGCCATTCTAATGATGCTACAAGGGCATTTTATTGATGGTTTGCTAGACCCTATGTTTAGGGACACTTCAAATGTCGCTTTTAATATCTGGAAATATTTCAGAGGCATAACCGCTCCGGTATTCTTTACCGTTTCAGGCTTTATATTCACCTTCCTTCTCATCAAGGGAGACAAAACCGGACTCCAAAACCCTAGGGTCAAGAAAGGGGTCAAAAGAGGTCTCGAACTCCTATTTATAGGCTATTTACTGCGAATGAACCTTTTTGGCCTTCTACAAGGCAAGATTTACGATTCGTTTTATTTGGTAGACGTATTGCATTGTATCGGTCTTTCCTTATTAGGAATTATAGGCATATACCTACTTACCCAGAACAGAAAGAAATTTGTCTTTCCAACGGTATTGCTAGGAATCACCCTTACGCTATTCCTTTTTGAACCGGCTTACAAAACGTGGGGCTTTTCCTTTCTACCCGATGCCTTCGCCAACTATTTAACCAAGAACAACGGCTCCGTTTTTACCATCATACCTTGGTTTGGTTATGCCGTTTTCGGTTCGTTTCTATCGATTATCTTTACCAAGTTCAAAGATTTTAAATACCTCTATTTTGTAGCCATACCGCTTTTTGCCGCCGTGGGCATGGCCCTTGTTTCGTATTCATCGAAGTTGTTTTTGTTGCTTTCGCAAACAACGGGTTTACAACTGTTTGCCGATATATATTTCAACAATTACTTATTCATACGACTCGGTAATGTCCTGGTTGTTTTTAGCATTTTTATGCTTATACGCGGAATACTTAAAAACAGCACCCTACTCAAAATCGGACAAAGCACCTTATCGGTATACATCGTTCACTTTATTATCCTTTACGGAAGTTTTACAGGAGTGGGACTCTACCGGTTTTTCCACCATTCGCTCACACCTGCCGTAGCGATTTCAGGAGCCTTGTGCTTTATGGTCATATGCACCTTTACCGCACTTCGCTACGAAGACAATAAAGAGGTGATACGGCTCAAAATAGCCACATCGGTAAGGTTTGCCCTGGTAAAGGGCGAAGTATTGGCGACCAGTGGATTCCAGACAGCTAAAACCCTATTCTTTAGATTACTTAGACGGGTCGGTTTGGCAAAAAACTAACCCTGATATATTCTCTTAAAAAAAGACATGAAAAAGCCCCGGATGAACTTTCACCCGGGGCTTTTTTAATATTAAACCAAGATTTAAACGTGCAAGGCACGATTATCGGTAGCGGCAAGGGCCGCTTCTTTTACGGCTTCCGCAAATGTCGGATGCGCATGGCTCATTCTAGAGATATCTTCCGCAGACGCCCTAAACTCCATGGCCGTAACCGCTTCGGCAATCAAATCGGCAGCACGTGCCCCGATCATATGTACACCTAAAACTTCATCGGTTTCCTTATCGGCCAGGATTTTTACAAATCCGTCCAAATCCATACTGGCTCGGGAACGTCCCAAGGCACGCATTGGAAATTGTCCTGTTTTATACGCCACACCAGCTTCCTTCAACTGCTCTTCCGTTTTTCCTACAGAAGCAACTTCAGGCCAAGTATAGACCACACCAGGTATTAGATTGTAATCGATATGTGGTTTTTGCCCCGCCAATTGTTCGGCAACAAAAGTTCCTTCCTCTTCGGCCTTATGTGCCAACATCGCACCTTTGATCACATCGCCAATGGCGTAAATATTAGGGGTACTGGTTTGCAAGTGGTCGTTTACTTCAATTTTTCCGCGCTCATCGATTTTAACCCCGGCAGCTTCTGCGTTCAGTCCATCGGTATATGGCCTACGCCCTACCGACACCAGACAATAATCGCCTTTCAACTCTACTTCCTGTCCTTTTTTATCATCGGCTTTAACGATAATCTCATCGCCTTTTCTTTCTACCGATTTTACTTTATGGGATACACTGAGTTTTACTTTTTGTTTTTTCAAAACCTTGGTAAGCTCTTTTGAAAGTCCCGCATCCATGGTCGGAATAATACGATCCATATATTCCACTACGGTAACTTCGGCACCCAAACGCTTATACACTTGACCAAGTTCCAAGCCTATCACCCCACCACCGATAACGATTAAGTGTTTCGGTATTTCCTTCAACTCCAAAGCCTCCGTAGAGGTTATGATACGTTCTTTATCTATTTTGATAAAAGGAAGTGTAGAAGGTTTGCTTCCTGTGGCTATGATGGTGTTCTTGGCCTCGATAGTTTCCGTACTACCATCATTTTTTTTGATATTTATATGTGAAGCGTCTTTAAAACTTCCGAATCCTTCAAAAACATCGATTTTGTTTTTGTCCATCAAGAACTTCACACCGTCACAAGTCTGCTTTACCACAGCGGCCTTTCTTGCGATCATCTGCCCAAGGTTAACTTTTATCTCACCCGGTATATCGATACCGTGCTCTTCAAAATGCTTTATCGCATCTTCGTAATGGTGCGAAGAATCTAACAAAGCTTTTGACGGTATACAGCCGACATTCAAGCAAGTACCGCCCAATGTGCTATATTTTTCGATAATTGCGGTTTTCATGCCCAACTGCGCACAACGAATGGCAGCAACATACCCTCCTGGTCCTGAGCCAATAATGGCCACATCGTATGAACTCATAAAATTTTCTTTGTGTTTGAAATACAAAATTAACACTATTTTCCGGTTTGAGGTATCCTTTGACGATTAATACAAAAGTTGCACAAACGACTCCAAAATCGTAATATTACCTCATAGCTAAACCGTAATTAATGACAGAACAAAATTCTGGGGAGCACAGGGAAAACGAAAACATCGTAAAAAATAAGGAATTGAACATCTGGGAAGCCTTAACCCCTGTCCTTGCCCTTGTTGCAATGCTAGCTTACAACGTTTACGTTTACGGAGACGATGCCCTAAGCGGTTCCAATCAGTTTATACTCTTGCTTGGTGGCGCCGTAGCCGCCGTCGTAGGGATATTCAACAAGGTCTCTTACAAACAAATGATGGCAGAGGTCGCCGAAAACCTCAAGTCTACTAGCGGAGCCCTTCTCATTCTACTCATGGTAGGGGCCTTGGCCGGCTCATGGTTGATAAGCGGTATCATTCCCGCCATGATCTATTACGGACTCCAGATTTTAAACCCCACTATATTTTTAGCGGCCTGCGTAGTAATATGTGCCATAATATCGGTCGCCACCGGAAGCAGCTGGACCACTTCGGCCACCGTAGGTATAGCCCTGATCGGCATTGGGGACGCGCTCGGCATTTCCTTGGGTATGACCGCAGGTGCGGTACTATCAGGCGCCTATTTCGGAGACAAACTCTCGCCTTTGAGCGACACTACCAACCTGGCCCCGGCCATGGCAGGAGGGGAACTCTTTGAACACATCAAATACATGTTATATACTACGGTACCCACCATAAGCGTAACCTTGATCTTCTTTATTATTTTAGGGTTTACCGCCGAAACCACAGGGTCTGCCGATATCGATTCGATCTTGACCTCCATCGACTCATCGTTCAATATTAGTCCATGGCTCTTCTTGGTCCCGATCATAGTAGTCGTATTGATCGTAAAAAAAACACCGCCACTTGCCGCCCTTTTGATCGGCACACTTTTGGGCGCCCTTTTCGCCTTGATTTTTCAACCCGAAGTTGTAGCCGGCATTACCGGAGCCAAAGAATTAACCATCAAGTCGGGCTACAAAGGCGTTATGAACGCCATTACCGTTGAAACTTCGGTTCCAACCGATAACGAAACCCTGAAAGACTTGTTTTCCGCAAAAGGAATGGCAGGTATGCTCGGCACGATATGGCTGATTGTATGCGCTATGGTTTTTGGAGGGATAATGGACGGCATAGGCGCCCTCGACCGTATTACAAAATCACTTTTGGATATGGCCAAAACGACCTTCGGACTGTTCGCCAGTACGGTAGGAAGCTGTTTAGCCCTGAATATTACCGCGTCCGATCAATATCTCGCTATCGTGGTTCCCGGAAAAATGTTCAGCAAGGCCTATGCCGACAAAAATTTGGCTCCCGAAAACCTAAGCCGAACCCTTGAAGATTCCGGTACGGTAACTTCCGTATTGATCCCTTGGAACACTTGTGGTGCTTATCACAGTGGTGTTTTAGGGGTAGGTACGGCAGAATACGCCCTATTCGCCGTATTCAATTGGTTAAGCCCCATTGTAACCTTGATTTTCGCCGCTTTCCATATCAAAATCAAACAGCTGGTTACAAAATAACCCACTTTCCGGAAAAACTTTGACCTCCCTATAAATTCAATATTAATAAAAAGAAAAAATATATGCCATATTATTGTCAATTCGTTAATTTTTAGGATTTAATATTATCACAATCCCACCAAAACACACAACACCTTCCCTGCATACATAATAGCTATCACAGTATTGATTTTTTAGATGCCCTACCGCTTTTTTCACCGCAATATTCCTGTAATTTTGTAGTAAATTGAAACTAAAAAATATTTGACTATGGCTTTTGTAGGTAAAAAATTTCCAAACTTGAGTGTTAACGCAATGAACGAATTAGGCGACACATTCAAATTGAACGTTTTAGAGGAAGCTCAAAAAAACAACAAGAAAGTTGTTCTTTTCTGGTACCCTAAAGACTTTACATTTGTTTGCCCCACCGAATTGCACGCTTTTCAAGCGGCTTTAGGTGAGTTCGAAAAAAGAAACACTTTGGTAATCGGTGCTTCTTGCGATACTGCAGAAGTGCACTTTGCCTGGTTGAGCACAAGTAAGGATAACGGTGGTATCGAAGGCGTTACCTATCCGCTATTGGCAGACAGCAACCGTAACCTTGCCTCTACCTTGGGTATTCTTGACATTACCAACGAGCAGTACGATGAAGAAACAGGTGTTATTACCGTTGAAGGCGATAACGTAACCTATCGTGCCACTTACCTTATCGACGAAGAAGGTACCGTGTTCCACGAAGGAATCAACCACATGCCCTTGGGCCGAAACGTAAACGAATATTTACGTCTTATCGATGCCTATACCCACGTACAGGAAAAAGGTGAAGTTTGCCCAGCAAACTGGGAAGAAGGTAAAGATGCAATGACCGCCGACAGAAAAGGTGTTGCCGAATACCTTTCTACACACTCCAATTAATCTAGGCCTTACAAACCTAAAGAAAACCGCTTGTATCAGCTTTATACAGGTACAAGCGGTTTTATTACAAGTCTAATCATTTACGAATTTTAAAACCTAGGATTATGGTGCTAGAATTAGAACAAGACAATCTGCAAGATATCATTGCGGAGAAAAAGAACGTAGTAGTGCAATATTCTGCCGGCTGGTGCGGTAATTGCCGTATCATGAAGCCTAAATTCAAAAAAGAGGCGGCGTCTCACGAAGATTTGACGTTTGTAATCGCTGATGCGGAAAAATTTCCCGAAAGCCGAAAACTGGCCAACGTTGACAACTTGCCTACATTCGCTACTTTTATCAATGGGGAGTTAAAAAACCAAGTACAAACGAACAAATACGATGTTCTAAAAGAATTGATCAGTGAAGTTGCCAGTAATTAAGCATTTGACAAACTTTATCGAAGAGAACGACGAAGATTTTGTTATCGAGACCATCGAAACACTAGAGGCCTTGACCGAGGTACCTTCTTTAAAAGACGAAGAGCTAGATGTGATCGGCGAGTTGATATCGAACATGTACGGAGCCATTGAAGTGCACAAAAGCATAAAGGAAGGCAAACCAAAAAAAGAGGCGCTCAATGAATTTATGCAGCGTGTTATGGGAGCTATCGACAAATAGACCCAGTAAAAAACAGCTTTACATTTTACCGAAAAAGTGAAACAACCTTTGATTTTCAAGAGAATCGAAATAGTTGTTTCACTTTTTTGTTTTGCCCCTCTTCTTCTTTATAAGGAGATTTCTTTCGTACACCTCTATATTTAGCTATTATTTTTTTAATTTCACGCCCAATATAAACAGAACATATCATGGCTACAGTAACCTTAAAAGGAAACGAAATACACACATTGGGAAACCTTCCCTCAACCGGAAGTAAGGCCCCTGTTTTTACCTTGGCGAAAAACGACCTTTCTTCCGCATCACTTTCCGACTTTGCGGGCAAAAAGGTGGTTTTAAACATATTCCCAAGTGTCGACACAGGTACTTGTGCACAATCTGTACGGCAGTTCAACCAAGAAGCGGCAGAACTTGAGAATACCGTAGTTCTATGTATATCAAAAGATTTACCGTTTGCCCAAGCCCGTTTTTGTGGTGCCGAAGGCATTGACAACGTTATAATGCTCTCCGATTTTCGCGATGGCAGCTTTGGCCAGGCGTACGGACTTACGTTTTCAGACGGCCCATTGGCCCCACTACACTCAAGATCTGTAGTGGTGATCGACGAATCGGGTAAGGTTATCTATACCGAACAGGTCGGTGAAACCGTAGATGAACCGAATTATAAAGCGGCCCTTGAAGCTTTAGCAGATGCCTAAGGAAGAGTCGTTTGTTGTAAACCGGATAAAAAGTGTGGGCTTCGCTTTACGTGGGGCCCTTCTTTTGATTCGTACCGAAGCAAGTATTAAAATCCAGGTATGCTTGGCCATTGCCGTTACCATTGCCGGATTTTACTTCAACATATCCCCTACGGAATGGATGTTTCAAATCTTTGCGGTCTCATTGGTCGTCGGAATTGAAGGAGCCAATACCGCAATAGAAAAAATATGCGACTTCATCCATCCCGATTTTGACAAAAGAATAGGTTTTATAAAAGACATCTCTGCAGGAGCAGTAATGCTGGTCTCCATTGGGGCCATTGTCATAGGCTGTATTATTTACATACCGAAAATATTCTAGCGCTCCCCTATTAAATGGTGTAGGGTATTATTCGCTAGACAAAGACATTTTATTTGTTAGATTTTAAGAACATATATCGACTGAACGAATATGCCGTAACCTTATACCGCATATTTCTGGCCTACATATTTTATTTTGTAGCACGACTCTTATTTTATCTGTACAATCAAGACCTATTTAAACTAGGGGGCATTGGCGATTTGTTGGCCTTGTGCTTTTGGGGACTTGCGTTCGATACCACCGCAATATTGTACGTAAACCTCCTGTTCATTGCCCTTAGCCTTCTCCCCTTATGGGTGAACACTTCCAAAACGTACCAAAAAACACTGCTGTGGATCTATATGACCACCAACCTGATAGCCTTTGCTACCAATTTCGTTGATTTCATATACTACAACTATACCTTTACCCGAAGTACATTCGCCTCTTTTGAATCGCTTGAAAACGAAAAAAATAAAGAAGAGCTACTACTATCCTTTATAACGGATTACTGGCACGTATTCCTTATTTTCTTTATATGCGCCTTTATTTGGGTCAAACTATACAAAGGTGTTAAGGTTCGAGAAGCCGTCCCTTCCAAAAAGTTGCCCTATTTCTTAAGCTCGGTAGCTGCCCTTTTAGTTACCGCTGCCCTCGTTGTGGGGGGCATACGTGGTGACTTTAAACACAGCACTAGACCTATCAACATGGTTGATGCCAGCAGACATGTGAAGGTTCCCGAACATGCCAACATTGTTCTCAACACACCATTTGCCTTTATCAGAACGGTCAAGTCTTCCGACTTTAAGCGAATGGAAGGCGTGCCCCAAGCCGTTATCGACTCTACCTTTCATCCTATAAAACAGTATAAGGATAGCGTTCCCAACAAACCCAATATCGTTCTTTTTATATTGGAAAGTTTTGGCCGTGAATATTTAGGTTCGTTCAATAAGGATATGAACATAGACAACTATGTAGGCTACACCCCTTTTATCGATTCGCTCGCACAGCATAGTCTGATTTTCCCCAATGCCTTTGCAAACGGAAGAAAATCGATTCACGCCATGTCATCGATCCTTGCCGGTATCCCTTCGTTTAAAATAGCCTATACCTCTTCCCCATATGCCAATAGGGAAATAAAATCGATCATCTCTGCCGTTAACGAAATGGGCTACGACACCTCTTTCTTTCACGGTGCCCCCAATGGCTCCATGGGCTTCCTAGGTTTTGGCAACGTGCTTGGATACGACCATTACTACGGGAAAACCGAATACAATAACGATGAGGATTTTGATGGTATCTGGGGCATTTGGGACGAGCCCTTCCTTCAATATACCGCCGATGTACTCTCAGAAAAACAAGAGCCTTTTTTCTCAACGATTTTTACGGTCTCCTCACACGCCCCTTATCAGATTCCCGAAAAATATAAAGGAAAGTTTCCAGAAGGGACTTTAGACATACACAAATGTGTGGGGTATACCGATTACGCACTAAAGCAGTTCTTCAAAAAAATAGAAAACGAACCATGGTACAAGAATACCATTTTTGTGATAACCGCCGACCATGGCAACCAAATCTATTATGAAGAGTATCAAAAAATAGTAAATCGTTATGGCGTGCCCATTCTTATCTTTGACCCGAACGGAAAATACAAAGGCGTAAACCGTGATTTGGCTCAACAGATAGACATATACCCTACCCTGGTATCACTTACGGGCTATCAAAAACCGTTTAGAAGTTGGGGCCGAAGCTTGATTTCCGATACGATCCAGAAACCCTATGCCCTATCGAACACCAGTACCAATTTTCTTTTTATGAGAGACAGCCTTATTGTAGTTCGTAACGACGAAAACACTTTAGGTCTTTACGATATAAAGGATAAGGGCCTTATAAACAACATTGCCAAGAAAAACCCGTTTAAGACCAAAAAGATGGAAGAGATGACCAAAGGGTTTATTCAAGATTACATGAACCGCATCCTCGATGGTCGTTTAGATGCCGAAAACAGTACAGAAACGGAATAACCCATAAGTTTAAAACAAGTGGGCATTTTATAAAATCGAAAAGACTTTTCGCAATCCTTACGTCGAAAACTTCGTAATACGTATTTTTGCACCCAGTGGAAAAAAAGTAATGGCCAAAAAGAAAACAACGACAACAAAAAAGAAGACAAGTTCTAAAAAGGTAAGCCTCGGGCTATCGAAACAGAACAAGATCATATTAGGAAGCCTTCTGATACTGTTCAGTATGGCCCTGTTCTTCTCGTTCGTATCTTATTATTTTACTTGGCAAGACGACCAAAGTTTACTTTCTGAATTTGCCAACCGAAACGAACAGGCCAAGAACCTGCTGAACAAATTCGGGGCCAGTGTAAGCCACTTCTTTGTTTACAAAGGTTTTGGTGTCGCTTCATTGATACTTTCCGTAATGCTATGCATAACGGGCCTCTACCTCTTTTTAAGCCTTGACAAAAAGGGCCTTTTGAAAAAGTGGATATGGGGACTCATTTTTATGATATGGATTTCCATTGCCCTTGGCTTTTTTGCCGAGACCAAACCGCTTTTAGGGGGACTGGTAGGGTATGAAATGAACGATTTCCTACAAGACTACACAGGAAAGATAGGCGTGGTACTCATCCTTATTTTCGGCCTGATCTTTATTTTGGTCCGCTTCTTTAAACTTACGCCAGAAGGGGTTGCCAGTGCCTTTAAGAAAAAGACCTCTAGTTTAAAATCGGAATTAAAATCAACTGGGGAAGCCGAGCATGCCACTGCTCCCGCCCCTGCAAAGGAAGCGGTAACCAAAGCGGAAAAAGAAGAGCCCATAGTGCTCGACACCTATACCCATAAAAAAGATATCCCCCCCCTAAAGACCGAAGTGGAGCCCATTGACGATTTTGAGGTGACCGTTCCCGTGGAAGAAGAAACCGAGGAAGACCTCGCCATGGAAGTCGAGAAAATTGTGGAGGAAAAAGAAGAGTCTACCAATATTGCCGATAAATTGGTTGAAGATTTCGGTGAGTTCGACCCTACCCTAGAACTGGGCAATTACAAGTTCCCTACCATGGAACTCTTGGATCAACATGGGGTTACGGGCGGAATTACCATCAACCAGGAAGAACTGGAAGAAAACAAAAACAAGATTGTAGATACCCTTAAAAACTACAAAATAGGAATCTCCCAGATCAAGGCTACCATTGGTCCTACCGTTACACTTTACGAAATTGTTCCCGAGGCCGGGGTTCGAATTTCAAAAATTAAAAACCTAGAAGACGACATAGCCCTTTCATTGGCTGCCCTAGGAATACGTATTATCGCGCCAATTCCCGGAAAAGGAACCATCGGTATTGAAGTGCCGAACAAAAATGCGACCATAGTTTCCATGCGGTCCGTCATCGCTTCCAGCAAATTCCAAAAGGCCGAAATGGAACTGCCAATAGCGTTCGGTAAGACCATTAGCAACGAAACCTTTGTTGTTGACTTGGCAAAAATGCCCCACCTGCTGATGGCCGGTGCTACGGGACAAGGTAAATCGGTAGGTTTGAACGCCGTACTGACCTCCCTCCTGTACAAAAAACATCCAGCCGAAGTAAAATTCATATTGGTGGATCCAAAAAAAGTAGAACTTTCCATCTATAACAAAATAGAGCGCCACTTTTTGGCTAAATTACCCGATTCCGAAGAGGCGATCATCACCGACAACGCCAAGGTAATCAACACCTTGAATTCCCTTTGTATCGAAATGGACAACAGGTATGAACTGTTGAAAGTTGCCATGGTGCGTAACCTCAAGGAATACAACGCCAAGTTCAAGGCGCGGAAGTTGAATCCCAACGACGGACACAAGTACTTGCCTTATATCGTTTTGGTCATTGACGAATTTGCCGATTTGATCATGACCGCCGGAAAGGAAGTAGAAACGCCTATTGCCCGTTTGGCGCAATTGGCCCGAGCCATCGGTATACACCTTATTATTGCCACCCAAAGGCCTTCGGTCAACGTAATAACCGGTATCATCAAGGCAAACTTCCCTGCCCGCATAGCCTTTAGGGTAACCTCAAAAATCGACTCAAGAACGATCTTGGATGCCCAAGGTGCCGACCAATTGATCGGTCGTGGTGACATGTTGTACACCCAAGGTAACGATGTTACCCGTATCCAATGTGCTTTTGTAGATACGCCCGAAGTAGCCAAGATTACCGAATACATAGGGGCTCAGAGAGCTTACCCGAACGCCCATGAACTACCCGAGTACTCAGGGGAAGATTCTGGCACAAGTATTGATTATGATATTGCCGACCGCGACGCGATGTTCCGTGAAGCTGCCGAGGTCATCGTAACGGCACAGCAGGGTTCGGCCTCATTGATCCAACGAAAACTGAAATTGGGTTATAACCGCGCCGGCCGTATCGTAGACCAGTTAGAGGCAGCAGGCATTGTAGGTCCGTTCGAAGGAAGTAAGGCACGACAGGTTTTGGTGCCCGACCTTACCGCATTAGATCAATTATTAAGCAACGAACGCTCGTAACACGAGTTATTAACTTAAAACGTAAAATGAAAAAGATTTTTTTACTATTTGCCTTGGTATTGCTATCAAATTCAACCTTTGCCCAAAATTCCGAAAAAGCAAAGGCACTCTTGGATGATGTGTACAACAAAGTAAAGAGTTACGACAACATATACGTAGATTTTAAATACGTACTGAACAATTCAGAGGCGGGCATCAACCAGGAAACACGTGGAGAGGTAACCCTCCAAGGCGATAAATATCTCGCCAATATCTTTGGCACCACCCAATTGTTCGACGGTTCTAAGGTGTACACCATTATACCGGAGAACGAAGAGGTTACCATTGACGATAAATCAGAAGATGAAAATGCACTGACCCCGGCAAAAATGTTGACCTTTTACAGGGAAGGCCACAATTACGGAATGGACATTTTACAAAATGTCAATGGCAGGAAAATTCAGTATGTAAAGCTCACCCCTATCGATACCAATTCTGAAATAAAGACTATTTTATTGGGTATCGATGCCGAAACAAAGCATATTTACAAACTGATAGAAACCGGTAAAAATGGAACGACCTCGACCTTTACCGTTAATTCTTTCAAAACGGACCAGCCTTTGTCAAAAACCTTGTTTACTTTTGATGAGGCGAAGTACAAAAATGACGGGTACTACATAGTAAGAAATTAATATTGCCACATTGAGAATTCTAGACCGATATATTTTATCGCGGTTCCTTTATAATTTTTTGAGTTCGTTCGTAATATTGATGTTCATCTTCATATTTCAAACGATATGGTTGTTCATTGATGATTTTGCGGGAAAAGGTCTAGATATTGCCATTATAGGCAAGTTTTTCTTTTATATGATGCCCAGCTTAACGGAGAAGGTTTTACCCCTGACCGTTCTTTTGGCCTCTATACTTACTTTTGGAACCTTGGCGGAGAACTACGAGTTCGCCGCAATGAAAGCCTCGGGTATTTCACTTCAACGCTCCATGCTCAGCCTCATTATCTTTATGGCCATATTAGGAGGGGTCACCTTCTATTTTGCCAATAGCGTTATACCGGCTTCCGAACAGAAAATCTACAATATGCGGCGCAACATTGCCAAGGTAAAGCCCGCTGCCGCTATTGAAAAAGGGGTGTTTAGCGATTTTGAGGGAATGAGTATCAAGGTAGATGAAAAATACGGTGAACAAGACCGTTTTCTGAAGAACGTAATTATCCACGAAAAATCGGCCTCCAATGTAAACGTAACGGTCATCAAGGCCAAAACGGGCGAACTTATCAGTAGCCAAGATTCCGAACTTATTCAATTGGTTCTACGTGACGGTCACGATTACCGGGACATGGATAAAACCAAAAGCACCGAAAAAAGAAAATACCCCTTTACCAAGACCAATTTCGAAGTTTATCGAATGAATATCGAAATTCCAGAAATGGAGCAAGACCTTGAAGAGGAAAGTGTATCGAATCGTGAAAAGATGAAAAACGTTTCACGATTGCTAAAGGATATGGATTCATTGGAGACCGATAACCGAAGGATCGTTCAGGCCTTTTCGAAAAACATTGTCTACCGAATGGGAGCCTTTATTCCCCTTAGCCCGGCAGATACCATAGCTAGACAAAAAGAAAAACTGCCGAAACCAAAGGAAGCTGCAATCGACACTATCCAAAAGAAAGCGACCCCCGACATAACGACGGAAGCAAAAGTAGACAGTTTAGAAACCACTACGGAAACGGCAGAAAAAGAGCAGCCTCCCGTAAACATCATCGATTTCTTTAAAGATTGGCAAAAGATCCAAGTGATGAATTCGGCGAAGAATTCGGTATCGAATATCATGACTTCTATCGAAGGTAAAAAACAGGAACTCGACAAACGATATGAAATACATAGGCGACATGTTTTTTCCTTACACGATAAGTACGCCTTGGCCCTTTCGTGTATTATCTTATTTTTTGTAGGTGCCCCATTGGGTGCCATTATACGAAAAGGGGGTATTGGCCTACCGATGGTAGTAGCCATCTTACTGTTCTTAGTCTATTACTTTTTAGGTGTATTTGCCGAAAACTATAGTTATAAAGGAAACATTCACCCCATTATAGGAGCTTGGTTACCATCAATGATCATGCTGCCATTGGGAGTTTATCTAACACAACGTGCAACGGCGGACAGAGGTATGATGAATCTCGGAAATGCCTTTGACCGTATCAAACGTCTTTTTTCAAAAAAAGACCAATCCGAAGAAGAAGAATGAGTACCGACATGGATAAGAAAAGTCAATTGAATACTATAGAGGAAGCGATTGAAGAAATTCGAAAAGGCAATGTCATTATCGTTGTAGATGATGAAAACAGGGAGAATGAAGGCGACTTTTTGGCCGCTGCGGAACTGGCTACGCCCGAAACCGTGAATTTTATGGCGACCCACGGCAGAGGATTGATCTGCGCCCCACTAACCGAAGGCAGGTGCAAAGAATTGGGCCTACATATGATGGTCAGCAACAATACCGACCCCATGGAAACCGCCTTTACAGTGTCAGTAGATTTGCGCGGTGGCGGAGTTACCACAGGTATTTCGGCAGCGGACAGGGCCAAAACGGTTCTTGCCCTGACCAAGGAAGACACCAAACCGCACGATTTGGCACGCCCAGGACACATCTTTCCCCTTGTAGCCAAGGAAGGGGGCGTTCTAAGAAGAACGGGCCACACAGAGGCTGCGATTGACTTTGCAAGGCTGGCCGGACTCAAACCTGCGGGCTACATTGTTGAGATCATGAACGAAGACGGAAGCATGGCCCGCCTACCCCAACTCTTGGAGGTTGCCAAAAAGTTCGACTTAAAGATTGTTTCCATTGAAGATTTGGTAGCCTACCGAATGGAACATGACAGCCTTATCGCCAAAAAAGAAGATTTTGATATCGATACCCGTTTCGGAAAGTTCCGATTACGCGCCTACCAACAGACGACGAACAACCACGTACATATTGCGTTGACCAAAGGCTCTTGGAAAAAAGATGAAAAGGTACTTACCCGAATCAACTCGACCTTGGTCAATAACGATATCTTGGGCACGCTTACGAACAATCCCGATGCCAAGCTCGAAGATATGTTCAATGCCATCAATAAGGAAGGAAAGGGCGCCATTGTATTTATAAACCAAGATGCCGAATCGCTCAACCTATTGTCCCGATTGGCCGAACTAAAGGAACTACAGAAAAAAGGAATTCGAAAAGCGCCAAAAATAGATATGGATGCCCGCGACTTTGGTATCGGCGCACAAATTCTCCACGATTTGGATATCGCCAAAATGAGAATCTTATCCAACTCGCCCCAAACCAAACGTGTGGGTATCGTAGGGTACGGCCTTGAAATCGTAGAATACGTCGGGTATTAGAACATCTTTCTCCGTCGTTTTATTTTATCAGCTGACTAGGCGGATATCCGAACTGCTTTTTAAAGCAGCGACTAAAATATAGGGGATCACTAAAGCCTATAAGGCTGGTGACCTCCGATACGTTGTACTTTTTGGTCCGTAGCAATTGGGCCGATTTTTTCAGTCGAATGGTCCGTATAAACTCATTGGGCGCCAAATCGGTAAGTTCCTTGATCTTTCTATACAATTTGGACGAACTCATACCCAATGCCTGACAGAGCAAGGAGGTGTTCAGGTCGCTATTGCCCATGTTCTCATGTATCAGTTCCGTCAATTTTTCCATAAAAGACTGATCTATGGGCGAATGGGTCAAGGTATTTACCTGACTTTCGATTTCTTCGGAAAACCTATTTTTCAATTCTTTTCTAGAATTGATGATGTTTTCAATCCTCGTCTTTAAAAGCGAAGGATCAAAAGGCTTGACCAAATACCCATCGGCTCCCGAGCTATATCCTTTGATCTTGTCATCGTTATCCGATAGGGCCGTTAGAAGAATGACGGGAATATGGCTTATATCGGCATCGTTCTTCAAGGCTTTACAAAATTCGAGCCCGTTCTTGACCGGCATCATAATATCGGCAATACAGATGGCGGGCTTTACCTTTAAACATACCTCTAGCCCCTTCTTCCCATTTTCCGCCTCAAAGACCTTGTAGTAATCGGACAGGTAATCGACCAAATAGCTCCGCAGTTCGGCATTGTCCTCTATAATCAATATCCGCTCTTTTAAATGGGTACTTTGAATGATTTTTTTGGCGGTGATGAGCTGTGGCGACTCTTCCACGACTTGGCTTTTTTCGTAATCGAATACCTCATCGTCATCGTAGGCCTTTCGGTCTATAGGAAGCTTTAAGGTAAACACACTGCCTTTGTTAAGCTCACTTTCAATCGTTATTTTTCCCTTATGCAATTCAACCAAGGCCTTTACCAAAGAAAGACCTATGCCTGATCCCGTATTAAGGCTGGTACTGTTCGGGACTTGATAGAATCTAGAAAAAACCTTCTCTTGGCTTTCTTTGGGAATCCCGATACCATCATCACTGACTTCAACCAGAAGGTGTGCTCCGCCTTTTTCTTCCTTTACTTCTATAAAAAGGTCTACATGCCCATAACCCTGGGTGAATTTTAAGGCATTGGACAAAAGATTGTAAAGCATTTTGTCAAACTTGTCCCTATCGATATAACCCTCGATGTTTTGGTGTTCACAGATAAGATTGAAGTTTATTTTTTTGTCGTCCGCCAGTTCCTCAAAGGAGCGAAAGGTGTTTTTGGTATAAAGAAGAATATCGGTCTTGGTCACCTTCAAACGCAATTCACCGGACTGCGCCCTTCTAAAATCCAATACTTGGTTCACTAAATTCAGTAATCGATTTGCGTTTTGATGAATCAGGTTGTACCGGCTCTGCTGAAAATAATTACCGGAGTCCTTTCCATCTTCTATCAGTTGCTTTGCAGGACCGAGAATCAGTGTCAATGGAGTTCGTAACTCATGCGATATATTCGTAAAGAAACGCAGCTTTTCGTTGTTGAGTTTCTCATCGCGTTCACGTTTTACCTTCTCCATCAACCATTGTTGCTTGAGCACTATTCGTGCCCGTATCTGTTTACGGATAAGGTAGAAAGCCAGGGCCAGTACCAAAAGCATCAGAAAAAACGCTTTATATGTAAACCAAAATGGGGGAAGAATTTCAATCTGGTACGAAGACACATCGCTCCATACCCCATGACTGTTCATAGCCCTTAGCTTGAACACATAATCGCCTGAAAAAAGATTGGTATACTGAACGGTGCGTTGCCTGACATCTACGGTATTCCAGTTTTCATCGAAGCCTTCAAGAATATAACTGTATCTGTTTTGCCTTCCGTTAACGTAAGAGGGACTCGAAAAGGTAAGCGAGAAATTTTTGTTCGAATTCTCCAGTACCAGCTTTCGGCCTAAATTAATATCGGATTTCAATATTTCTTGGCCGTTGACCACCGAACCGATCTCTACCGCCTTGTTCTGTACCCGAATACTTGAGATAATAGGCTTGGGCGCGTATTCGTTCACCGAAAGTCCTTTTGGGGAAAAGGTGATTACGCCATCCTTCCCTCCTAAGTACATATGGGTCTCATCGGCATAATAGAAACCTCGTGTACTGAATATATCAAGTCGGTTTCCACTTTCGGTATGGTACAATTTCAATTCTTTTGACGCAATGTCGAGCTTCCCCAAATTATTATTGTTCATATTAAGCCACAAAAAACCATCTTTTTGGGCCACAAAATTGGTGACCCAACGGTCTTTTAGGCCATCGATATCGGTAATGGGAACAAAATCATCAAGCGAAACATCGTAGTAACAAAGTCCTTTTCGAGTAGCCGCCCAAACTTTACCGGAAACATCTATGGCTATATCGCTCACATTATTATGGGGTACCCCGATATGGTCTTCCGAACGGGTCTCAAACACCTTGACCTTCATTGACGACTTATCATAACAATAGGCGCCCATTTGGGTGGCGAACCAAATTTTTTCATCGCTCTCTTTAATAGCGTTAATGTCTAGGCCAGGCAGCAAATTGCCGAAAGACGTATCGACCTGTTTGGTTTTTACATCTAAGACCACGGCCCCTTCACCATGGGACCCAATGACCATATGCCGATTTCCCAAGGGCTCAAAAGCCAAAATAGGGGCTTTATCAATCCCCACATCGATCACCTTATTGGTTTTCCTTACATAATCATAAATAAGAATTTTCCCGTCCCATAGACCACAGTAAAAGACTTTGCCGTCTATAGAAAACATACTTGCGATATCTTTCGCGGTTTGATACAGAGGAATATAACGATTGCCTTCGGAAACAAAGAGACCGTTATGACGTGTAGCCACTATTATTTTTCCGTCAAAAGTTTTCGAAAAATCACGTATACGCGGAACTTGATTATCAATATAACGACTGATCGAAGTATTGTAGGTAAACTGGTTTTCGTAAGGGTCGTATTTATCAAGGCCTTCTTCCGTACCCACCCAAAGCACCCCCGAAGCATCAAAATACAAGGCGGAGACCAAGTTATCGACTAGGGAATCATCA
This sequence comes from Zobellia sp. OII3, assembly GCF_002211465.1. NCBI lineage: Bacteria > Pseudomonadati > Bacteroidota > Flavobacteriia > Flavobacteriales > Flavobacteriaceae > Zobellia > Zobellia sp. OII3. The sequence goes on from NZ_MWRZ01000002.1 coordinate 792,087, forward strand.
TCTGACAACTCGGAAAAATACCATTGGTACTTTTGCTTACGTAAATCTTCCAATTCGTCGACTTGAACAATCCCTCCCAAGGTTCCGAGCCAATATTTCCCGTTAGGGGCCTTGGCTATTGAAATAAAGTAAGGCCCAAGTTTGTCACGCACCCCCATATCCTCTATAGGAAGGTCTTCAAAACGGTCTTCGCTGGCGTTCAGCTTAAACAGGCCATTTCTACTGCCTACAAAAAGATCGGCCTTATGATCTTCATAAATGAAATTTATATAAGGGTTGGACTCCTTTAAGTTCTCCGGTAACAGGGAATATTGCTTCACCTGAACGATAGAGCCTAGGTTGTCCAAAGAAATCCTGGCAATGCCTACGGCCCCATAACTCCCTACCCATATATGTCCTTTTGAATCTTCAAAAATCTCCTTGATATAGGTAAATCCTTCCAGGGGCACCTTGCTAAAGCTCTCGTTATGGGAATCGTATAGAAAAAGCCCTTGATCTTTGGTACCGACCCACACCCTTTTGAACGAATCGATATGCACCGACCTGATTTCCTTATCCTGTAACGAACCTACATTTGCAGGGTCGGGCAAAAAGACCTTGAACCTATAGGTATTCAAATCAAATCGAGCGAGCCCATTTCGCGTTCCGATCCAAAGTTGGTTTGCCTCTTGATCAAATTCCAAGGCGGTAATATCGTCATTCGGAATGGTGTTTTCCGATGGCGAAGCGCTGGTATACGATTTAAACTCATATCCATCAAAGCGGTTCAGGCCGGAAAAGGTACCGAACCATAAAAAACCATTATTATCTTGAACAATATGCCTGACCGAATTATGGGAAAGTCCACTTGCATCGTTATAATGTTCAAATTTTAACGATTGCCCATGCAGTCCCCATATGGAGACTATAATCCAGAAGATACATGTTAATCGATAGCCCATTAATTTTTTGAATTGTGACTACAATTTATGACATTAAAGAAGAACTGCTAGCCCATACGTCATTAATCTAGCTCGGGCCTATGTCCGACCATGTTAAAATCCAATACGGCACCTTTCTCGAGGAGGTCGTGGGAAACACTGTATGCATTGTATTCTTCCCCGTTTAGTTGAATTCCGTTTACATAGACCTTTCCCGAACTGGCCCCTTTCGCATTTATAGTCAGCTTATTACCGTTGGTAAGATTAATCACCACTTTATCGAAACTAGGACTCCCGAATTCATATTTCGGGTTTTCCTCGGTTCCCCCGTTCATTTGAAACAATCCAATTTTCATAAGCACGGCCAAACTGCCCATCAGGCCTTGATCTTCATCCCCGTTATAGCCGGTAGCCGGCGACAATCCTCCAAAAACGGTTTGCGCCACCTTTCTCGACCAGTATTGGGTCAGGTCGGGCCTATCTAGCTTATTGAATACAAAGGCCGTTTGTATGGAAGGCTGGTTCCCGTAGTTGATGGGGATATTGCGATATTCGGGATGCAGTTCCTGCGAATGTGAACTCCCTGCCGTAAAGCCTAACTTCTCGGCCTGTTCGAATTGCATATTCAATTTTTTGGCAGCTGCTTCCTTCCCTCCCATTAACGCGGCAAGTCCTTCTTGATCATGGGGTACGAACCATGTGGATTGTGCCCCGTTCGATTCAATAAACCCGTTTTCATGCTCGTACGGATCGTAATTTTCACGCCATTTGCCCGAAACATCTTTAGGTCGCATCCATCCTACGGAAGCGTCGAATACATTTTTATAATTATCGGAACGCTTCATGAAATAGGAATAGTCCTCAAGGTATCCTAGCTTTTTTGCCAATTGGGCCAAGGTCCAATCTTGATAGGCATACTCCATGGTCATGCTCGCCCCATCTTGGTGGCCACCGAATCTTCCCTCTGGAATGGGGTGTGGTACATATCCGTTCTCTAAGTAATATTTGAGTCCGCCGCCTATCGTTGTATGGTGTTCATACCCTGCTTTGCCCATAATACCGCCTAGCATATGGTTTTTCTTTAAAGCTTGGTAAATCCCTTCTAAATCTTCAGTAATCAGACCTTTTTGGATGGCACTTACAACAAACGGTGTAGACGAAGCACCGGTCATTACATAGGTGTAATTTCCTCCGGATGGCCCCCTTGGCACCATTCCCCCATCTTTATAGTATTGTAGGAGCGAATGCACAAATTCTTCCATGATTTCGGGATATACCAAGCCCCAAAGCGTGTTGATGGTCCATTGCGCACCCCAAAAGGAATCGGAATTGTAATGATTGAATTGAGGCTTTCCACGGTCGTCGAGAGGCAATTGCCCTACTCTAAACTCCTCCCCCGTATTATCGGGGTAGGCCCCATTGACATCGCTGATGATCCTTCGGCCTTGAAGTCCATGCCACAAATCCGTGTAAAACCTTTTTCTGGCGGTCTCTGTACTGCCCTCGACTTCTATTCGTGCCAGTAGACCGTTCCATTCTTTTCTAGAATCTTGAACGACCTTATAAAAGTCCCAATGCGGCAATTCGGCATCGATATTCGCCTTGGCATTGGCAACAGAGGTATACGAAATACCGGCTTTCATAAGAACTTCATCAACACCATCCCTTAAAAAGACCAAATAATTCCCCGTGGTTTCGTCACGTTCTATCGAATCGATCCCGGAATTGAAGTCTATGGCAAAAAAGAGTTTTACGGGTTTGGGCCTTCTACTTGTTTCAGTGATAAGCAATTCCCCTATCAAGGAACCGTTCCCCGCAATTTCAAGTCGTCCGTCAGTATTTTTATTAGGCCCCAACATTCCGTTTAAATTAAAAAGTACGGCCGGTCTTTTTCCTTTTTTAGGAAAGGCATATTTATGTAATCCCACACGTGTTGTACTGCTGAGCTCAACATTGATATTGTACTTTTCCAATTCTAGATAATGATACCCAGGGGAGACCTTTTCCTTGTCATGGTCAAACTTAGACCGAAAATCGGTGAATATCTCTTTTCTATTGGTATCATCTATGGTTACCGGCATAACCGACAAACCTGAAAGTTGCCATGCATGGATATGGCTAAACCCCTGAACGGTGTCTACCTTGTACCTATACCCACTTCCCCAGGCACCATCCACTTCGGTATCGGGACTCAAGTTGACCATTCCGAATGGCCTACTCGCCGACGAAAAGAAGAACCATCTTGAATTTTCAGTATCGAGCTGAGGGTAGACCATATCTACAGGTTCTACCATCTCAACTGTTTGAGGGCCTTGGTTTTCAGCCCCACAAGACGAGAGTGCAACCGCTAATGAGATGCAAATTCCGTATAGGGAAACTTTTGAAAATAAATTCATATAAAGAGTTTCTTTAGCTTTTTGTATTAAGGTTTAAGGTGATTTGATCTAACATTTGAAAAGTTGGGAAGCCATTGTTGGGCCTTCTTATTTCAGGGTTGTACCAATTCTTCCATTTTACTTCTTTGTCACCGGTTTTTCGGTTACGATAAATGATCTCCAGTTGTTCTTTTGCTTGTGGCAACAAGGCTTGGGCATCGTTCAAAAACTTATCGTCACCCGTGTCTTCGAACTGTTTCTTAAAGACGGACATGTCGTGCAGGGTTTGTTCAAAATCGACCAAATCTTGATAAAGGCGAGCAGAAAGATAGATATAGTCGTGGTAAAAATTCTTGTTCCTCTTCACTTTCCCCAATCCTTTTTCGGCTTCTTGAACGGCCCTATTTATTTCTTGCCGTATGAACCTGACACGCTCCAAATCGTTCTCGACCCTTTTATAGTCATGCGCTACAGGTAATTTTCCGGGACGTTGAATAGGGCTATCGGATAAATAGGATATGGCTTCCCTTATTTCCCAAAGGTGCTGTACATAGCCTATTCTTTCCTGTTGTGCCCTGTGTAAATATTTCATCGATGCTACTGCATGTTCGGCACTTTCCCCATCAAAATAGCCTTCCGTCCATTTTTTGTAAAAAGCATCCGCCTCAAAACTGTTGGGGGAATTACAAACCTCGGCATAAGCTTCGATGTTTAAAAGAAAGGGTCTAAAATTCTGTCCGTTTACCAGACAAAACGTATCGGCATCATATCCTGAGAACATCTCTTTCATTACCGATTCCACTTTTTCAGGATAAGGGTTATGCACGGTATGGTTCAGCCAAAACCCGGCATGCATATAGGTACCGAAATCGTAACCATCGGTGGTATCGGGATAATATTCAAAATCGCCAAACCCATGGTCGGACCATGCCACGATCCAATCTTTAGGAGGTCGGAAGCCATCGTTCCACATTTCCATTCCATCGGAATAACAAACCAAGACCTTATCGGCATTTGGTTTATAGGCATCCACCAAATCACCAAACGCTTTATATACCTCATTGAACACCTCTACCTTATCTTCCCCGCAACTACTTTCGTACTCCCAATCCCACACTTGGTGTCTGGGGCGTAAAATAAAAATATCGGTTTTACGCAATGGGGTCTCCTCTAAATAATAACGCCATGCGGTCAACCAGTCTTCCTTATAATCGGCCCAACAAGTAGCTTTATCGGCCGACATAGGGTGTATTTGATAACCAAGGGCAAAATCTATGGCCACCTTCATCCCTTTTTTCTGTGCGTAGTCTATCATCTTTTCTACATAGGCGATATCTAGCTTGTAATCGGTCAGTTCTTTATATTCCGGACGAATAAAAAATTCGGGTCGTCCCAGCATATCAAAAATTTGGATGGCATTGTACCTTAGCCGTACCAATGAATTGATCATTTCGGTATAGCTCTCCCAATCGTACGACAGTAAATCGCCCCTATAATTGGCCAACTCATCCACATCGTTTTCAAAGTAGCAAAGCAAGGGTACTTTAGGAGGTGCTATTTTTCTATCCGTAAAATTAAAGAGGTCTTTTATCGATTTAGGTGTAACTTCCTTACCGGTCCAATATTGCAAGGGATCGATACCCAGCATTTCGTTTGAATAGTCGTAAACCGCATATTGAAAGCCCTGTACATCGGAACCTGCAATAACGATGACCTCCTTTTCTTCCTGTAACGTTGTTTTCGCCCATATACCTCCCCTAGGACCAGGTGTTTCTTTTGTAATCTTAATTTTACCCTCCTCGTTCAGCACGGCAATCAGATCATTTGAAGCCGGAGTTCCCAATACGATTACGGCTCCCTTATCGGTAAGGTCGTTGACATCGGAAACGATATGGACTTTTGCCGATACGGTTTTCTCTAAATCTTGTTTAAAATCGTCAACCGCATTGCGTTCCGTTTCACTTGCCCCTTTACCTATCACTAAAAAACAGGAAGTTGTCTTTTCTTTGGAGAAGGAATAAAACAAGAGCACACCCAGAACCTCAAGTACTATGAGGATTCGGCTAAATCGTAACGTTGTCTTCATTTTATGGATTATATACTGGTCTTAGCATTGGGGGCATTTCAAAAAATATGGACAGGAATACCACTCCCGTCCATATTTAACCAACTCAAAACTTCAATTAATAACCAGGGTTTTGTTCAATATTGTTATCGGACAGAATAATTTCGCTAGCAGGAATAGGTCTCAATAAATGCACCGATGGATCAAAAGAACCATGATCGATCACATGGGGATTGTAAAGCTTCATACGCTCCTCTAGTTTGCCCGTTCTTTTTAAATCGTTCCATCTATTGGTTTCCCCTGCAAGTTCCAAGGCCCTTTCATCCAAGATATCGTCTATGGTTACGGCGGCATAGTGGTTCGCCACGCCCGTAGCACGCTCCCTAACGATGTTCATATGGGAAATGGCCATAGCCGGATTACCCGCACCTAGGTAAGCTTCAGCTGCAATCAAATGCGATTCGGCCACCCTGAACACAAAAGTGTCCCTATAACCGCCTTCCGCCTCATCAAAGCCGACATCGTCGAATTTTTTGAAAATGGGGAAGTTCGTGGTGTTCGTATTCGCCGTATAAAGGTAGTTGACCCCAGGCACGTCTACGGGAGCATCGTTGTAGTAATACTGATCGGGCTGATAGACATAATATCGGTCTAATTTATCGGCCAACTGATCGGCAGTCAATGCATTCTTAGGAAAATAAGCAACCGTATCACCCACGGCAATTATATCGGTACCCACAGAATCTACGACATTGGCGAACAACGTCCTATGAATGGTTGCTTCTTCCCTAGTATCGTTATCATCGAACAAGGAATAGAAGAACTCGGTAGGCATTGCATTACCATCCCTGAAACCATATGGGTTTTGCCTATTCATTCCAGGCAATTGGTCCACGCTGTACATTAATATGGAGTGCTTGTTGTTGTTACGGTCTTCGTAATCACCACCTGCACCGTATTGTATGGCAAACAACACTTCATCATTTACCTGGTTGTCGTAGTCGAATACCTGGGCGTACGTTTGTGACTTGATATCATAGCCATCAATCGCACTTTCTGCCAAGGCGGAGGCTTTTTCAAAATCATCAGAACCGGCAAAGGAGGTATAAGCCCTTGTCAGGTATACCTTTGCCAATAAATGCTGGGCCGCCCTTTTCGAAAACCGACCGGTTTCAGGATAGGCCTCTAAATCGGGAATCGCCTCCTCTAGATCGGTAATGATCTGGGTATAGGTCTCTTCTTCGGTCGAACGGGTGTAATCGGAACTAATTTCCGTAATTTCTTCCAAGGAAATTACAACCCCGCCAAACTGTTGCACTAGATTGAAATAGGCCAAGGCCCTCAAACCTTTTGCCTGGGCAATACCATTATCACGGGCAGATAGGTTAGAGTCGACCCAAGAGATTTCATTGGTAAACCGGTTGACGACTATATTGGCCTTACTGATTACACTGTAATTTCTACCCCATTCGGAAGAGAAGCTACCGTTACTGCTGTTAAGGTTAAAATAAACGTTCAACGAACTTAAATCGGTACTGATGTTTCCTTGGGTGGTAAAAATATCCGTTCCCAACATGGCTACATCATACCCCTTGTATACCGGTCTTAGGGCGTCGTAAATACCAACCACCAATCTATCCGCGTTATCTTCCGAAATAAAGTCCTCACCTGTTAGGTTGGTGTAGTTCTCTTCCTCTAAGTAGTCGTTACAGGAATATGTGGCAAAGCTTAGGGCCAAACCCAATAGCAACCTTCCGATGTTCTTTATATATCTATTCATTTTCTTAAAATTTTATCTTTAGAATGCAACTTTTAAACCTATCAAGGTAGTACGTGTCTGAAAGCTCATATTGTATGAGTTTTGCAACCCTGTTTCAGGGTCTGGCCCTTCATAATCGGTAAAAGTGAAAGGGTTTTGAACATCGACCGACAATCTTGCACTAGACATTTTCAACCTATCCAATAGCTCGCTAGGAAAATTATATCCTACCCCGATATTCCCTATCTTAACGAAAGACATATCTTCAAACCAGTACTCACCTACATTTGGCGTAACACCAGGCAAGGGGTTTTCCGCATCGGGGTTGTCGGGGGTCCAATACGAAGTACTTATTTTATTAAATGCAGTCTCACTGGCATTTATATCGTGATGTTGATGAAATTCGGAATGGCCAAAAACTCCCTGTCTCGTATACATCATAACCGACATATCAAGGTTTTTATATTTAAAGGTATTGGTCATACCCCCTGTCCAATCGGGTGCCGTTGTACCAATGACCACCTTATCGTTTACGGCATCGATGGCTCCGTCGTTATTTTGGTCCTTGAATTTGTACTCACCGGGCACCGCCCCATAAACCGCGGCTTCCGTGGCTTCATCTATTTGCCAAATACCCAATTTTTCATATGAATAAATGGCGTCAGAAGGTTCTCCTACGATCAAGGCACTGTGTGTACCGAAAACCTGTAATTCTAAATCCCCTTCCAGTTTTAATATTTCATTTTTGTTTTTGGCAAAGTTCAAACTGGTGTTCCAACTGAAGTTTTCGGTTTGAATGTTTTTGGTGTTCAAGGTAAACTCTACCCCACTGTTTTTCATTGAACCAAAGTTCCCCACCGCACTATCGAAACCGGTCAACATTAACAGGTCTCTAGAGAATATAGCCCCTTCGGTCTTTTTATCGTACAATTCCAATGAAAAATTGACCCTGTTGTTGAGCATCCCAAAATCGAGTCCGAAATTGATTTCTTCTGACTCTTCCCAAGTCAACTTGTTATTGGAGAAGCCGCTAACAATATTCCCGTTGGTCAAATTATCACCATAGAGGTAATTGGCCCCTTCAAGGAAGGCAAAAGATTGATAAGGCCCTACGGTATTGTAGTTACCCGATTTACCATAACTCAACCTTAGTTTTAGGTTAGACAGCCAATCGGCGCCCTGTAGAAATTTCTCTTCACTTGCCCGCCATGCGAATGCTGCAGATGGAAAGAAGTTCCATTTGTTGCCCTCTGCCAATTTAGAGGCCCCGTCATATCTTCCGGTAAAGGTAAACAAGTACTTGTCGTTAATATTATAGTTTAAACGACCGGCAAATGAAGCCGTGGTCTCTTTTTGGTAGTACGAGCTATTCTCACGAATATCGGTACCCGCACCTGTATTATAGAAGCCGTGAAAATCAGGAACATTCCTCGTCTCTATATTATTACCTTCGAGTTGATCATAATAGACCGAAGCGATCAAAGTAGTACTCAATTTTTGCTTATCGGTTATATCGAAGTTGAAGTCCGCCGTATTGTCCCAAGTATAAGAATTGTTCCAATCCGTACCGTAATAAGCCCTTGTTCTTGAAGGGTCGTTCCTTGCCGCTTTGGTAAGCAAGCCCCTATGCTCCCCGTTTCTTGTAGTAGATAAGTTGGGAGAAAAAGTTGTTTTCAAGGTTACCTGATCGCTAGCCGCATATTGCAAGTAGAAGTTCGATATCACGTTCAATATCCTTTGGTTGACCTTCCAAGCCCCGTTCACCTCATAATAGGGGTTCATAAATCTTGGGTCTTCATCGTCGGGAACCAATATCAATTCCCCATTATCATCATAAGGATCTACGGTAACGGGCAACCTATAGGCACTTCTAAAAAGTTCCCGACTACCTGATTCTTGCTCCGAATACGAAAGATAGGCGCGTAGACCTATGGTCAATCGGTTTATTTTTTTTGACAAAGACACCGATGCGGTATAGCGCTCATAGGCTTGATCATTGCCCACTACGCCCTCATCTTTTAAATAGCCAATGGATCCACTATAGACCAATCCATTCTCTCCACCCGACATAGAAACGGTATGGCTGGTCTGCATTGCCGCCCTAGTAATGTAATCTACCCAATCAAAATATCTTCCGTTGGCTATGTTGTCGGTTTCCCCATTATTAAAAAACTCGGTAGACCGGTTAAGGGTATAATTATTGAAATCCGCGGCCGAAAGGTTTGATGAAGGGTTATTCAACCAATCTGTTTTCCATTGTTCAGCCCGCAAGCTATCATCGATAAAATCAACATACTCGCTTCCCGACATGGTATCCGGAAGATTGGTCGCCGTACTGATACCGAATGAGGCATCGTAGGAAAACTGGGTCTTCCCTTCTATTCCGTTTTTTGTGGTAATGATTACCACCCCGTTGGCACCTCTTGAACCATAAATGGCGGTTGCTGAAGCATCCTTTAAGATATCCATTTGCTGGATATCGGCCGGGTTAAGCAAGTTAATGTTATCGAGAAAAATACCATCGACTACATATAGGGGCCTTGATAAATCTTCCGTTACATTGTCGCTCTGACCATCTTTATTCGCTTGGTTGCTGTTGGTAATTACCGTATTACCCCTAATCCGGATAGACAAGGGCGACCCTGGTTTTGAGTTCAGCCTTCTTACATCTACACCTGCTACCGTACCCCGTACAGCCTGTCCCAAATCGGTTTTTCGTTGTTCCGTCAATTGCTCCGTTCCGATAGATGCAACGGCACCGGTCAAATCGGTTTTCTTTACCGAACCGTACCCAATTACCACAACTTCATCAAGTCCCATAGAGGATTCACTCAGTTGAACGGTATAGGTCGAGGCACCGGTCAAAGCAACTTCCTTGTCTTCATATCCTATATATGAAACCACTAAAGCCTTATCGGAATCGCCTACCGATATGACAAAATTTCCGTCAAAATCAGATACAACACCATTGTTCGTACCTTTTACTAAAACACTGGCACCTGGCAAAGGTATATTAGCCTCATCGACCACAACACCGGAAATCTGTGTTTGCGCCCATGAAACTGTTGTCACCCCTAAAAGGAGGAATGCCATTAAAAGTCTGAGTTTTTTCATTTTAATTTAGTTAGTTGAACATTATACCAAACCTAAGACTCTTGCCCCCGATCCTTATGGACATATTCTCCAAAAACATGGATAGATTTCCCATCCCCTTATTTTACAAGGGTTGCCAAGTATGTTAAATACTAATAATTAATTTAAGATATCGTAAAAAAAGAGGGCAAAAACACTAATATTCCTTTTTTTTATTCTAAAAACTGCCAAATCAATTTCAGCCTCTTTTTGTCAAATTAATAGCTTAACGACGCCCACCCCCCCCTAAAATCAAATTGAATGCAACAAAAAACCTCTGGGTTCTTACGAATCCCAGAGGTCTTGAAGTTTTAAAACGAGGCCCCTTCTTCAGTGGGCATCAATAACAAATACGCGGTTTACAATTTCCTCAACCAGATATTTCTAAACTGTGTCTTATTGCCATGGTCTTGCAATGAAATAACATCATCGCCATGTGCGGAAGGATAATTATGTAGACCGATATAATAGGTATTTCCATTTATAACACTGTGGTTTTGAACAAGAACCCCATTATGAAGTACGGTAATCGTAGCTTTAGAATCTAACCTACCATCTTCTTTAAAACGTGGAGCCCTGTAGATTATATCATACGTATTCCACTCCAAGGGACTGCGCATGGCGTTGACCAAGGGTGCATGGTCTTTATAAATGCTTCCTGCCTGACCGTTACGGTAGGTTCTGTTGTTATATGAATCCAAAATTTGGAGTTCGTACCTGTTCTGTAAAAATACACCGCTATTTCCACGTCCTTGGCTTTCTCCCTCTACCTTATCGGGAGCACTGAACTCTATATGCAACTGGCAATCGCCAAATTTCATTTTTGTACTAATCCCTCCGGAACCCGGTACGACTTCAAAGTGGTCATTGTCCACTATTTTCCAAGGGGCAGGCTTGGTATTATCTTTTTGGCTTACCCACTGGTCAAGATTGCTTCCATCGAACAAAATGATGGCATCGGAAGGGGCATCCCCTAGCTTTTCACCTGGGGTTACCACCGGAACTTCCGGTTCCCAGATTTCGGTCATCTGAGGTTTCATGGGCATAGGAGAAACTTCGGGAGGGGTACTGGAGTGTTTTTGTGCCGAAAGCTGTATGGAGAACAAACAGGCCAAGGCACATACTAGTGATAATTTTGAATTCATAATGAGATTACATTTTGTTTTGATTCAGTATAGTTCTATAAAAAACTAAATATAGCTATAACCGACCAAAATCATCGAAATAAAATTGCTAAATACCAGAAACCACACTGACCATTTTGGCCGCTCTCTCCTTACAATCGCTTTCCGACCATCCTAATTTTATAAGGCAAGAAACCGTACGGCCCACCCATTTATCGCTAGCCGAAAAGTCAGACTTGGAGTAGTCGGGCAATCGTTCATAGACATCTTTGGGCAGCCTGCCCAAGGAACGTTTTTCTATCAGGTGCTCCCATTTACGGTAATAATGCCAATTATTGTCGTACCAGTAAAAACAGGCATCGACCCCGGCCTTACCCAATTCGGTATGTGCTTTTTTAGCTTTTTCGGCATCGGGCATAAAGAAGTTCAAAAACGCATAACTCTCTTCCCCTCCTTCAGGAACCCTTCTAAAGCTTACGTTCGGCAAATCTTGTAAAGCCTCCCTTAAAATGGTGTAATTTTTTTTCTGAATGGCCAAAAACTCATCTAACCTTTCAATTTGGGCCAAACCTACCGCGGCGTGCAGTTCCGATATTCTAAAATTATACCCTAAGAAGGGATGGGTTTCCGCTCCCCTGTCCTTCCCTAGGTGATCATGTCCGTGATCCGAATAATGATCGGCATTGGTTTTATAATCGTCGTTATTGGTTATTACCGCACCACCTTCCCCACAGGTAATGGTCTTAACATAATCGAAGGAAAAACAGCCCAAGTCGCCATAACTGCCCAAGGGTTTGTTTTCAAACGTACCTCCTATGGCCTGACAGGCATCTTCCAACAACAACAGCTGATGTTTTTCGCAAATAGCCTTTAAAGCCTTTAGGTCGGCCATAGAACCGCACATGTGCACCGGCATGACCACCTTGGTACGCTCCGTTATGGCATTTTCCACGGCTTGTGGATCCAAGGCCAGGGTATCGTCGACATCGACCAAAATAGGCACGGCGCCAATCGCTAAAATGGACTCAAAACTGGCCACAAAGGTAAATGTGGGCATAATAACCTCATCGCCCGCACCTACACCGGCACTGGCCAAGGCAACCGTTAAAGCTGCCGTACCGCTGCTTACCAATTGGGCGTGTTTTACCTGCATTTTATGGGCAAGTACCTTTTCAAGTTCAAGGGCCTTCCAGTGGCCATTGCGCATACCGTCAAAACCGTATCGCATCAGGACCCCTGAATCCAATACGTCGTTTAGCTGTTGGCGTTCCTTATCTCCGAATAATTCAAATCCTGGCATATGTTATTCTAGGTGTTAAGTGTTAGGTGTTAGGTGTTAGGTGTTAGGTTAAATATCAGTTTATTTCAATGATGCTTTCCTCAATATTTTTTCTGACTTTTTTAAATTCGGAAAACATATCGTCATCGGCCCTATAGCCAACCGGAAGTACCAAAACCGAGGTGAGTCCTTTTTCCTTCAAATTTAAAACCGTATCGTAGGCAGAGGGAAGGAAGCCTTCCATAGGGCACGAGTCTATTTTCTCCATGGCGCAAATGGTCAACAAATTGCCCAAGGCCAAGTAGGCCTGATTTTTAGACCACTGCTCTATTTCGTGCACTTCCTTTTTAGAAAAGTCGGCCACTAGGGCCTTTTTGAAGGGATCTAAAATATCCGGACTTGTACCCCTGATTTTTTTGACCTGTTCAAAATAGCGACTTATATAGGCCTCATCGATATCACTTTGAATACAAATAACCAATACGTGGGAGGCTTGTACCACTTGTTGTTGGCCGAAGGAGTGCTCGACCAATTCCTTTTGTAGTTCTTTATTGTGAATGACCACCAAAGTAATGGGCTGCAAACCGTAGGAAGTTGCCGTGAGGTTGAAGGCCTGTTTTAACCGTTCAATTTTTTCTTGCGGAAGTATTTTTTCCGAATCGAACTTCTTTACGGCGTAACGCCATTCTAAATTTTTAATAGAATCCAAACTCACTTTATTTATGTTTTCACCGATGTGAAAAATTATGCTTCGTTATCCTTTATTGAAAAACCAAAGTTTAATAAACATGGCCACCATCATAGCGCCTAAAAAGGCGATAATAATAAAACCATCGCCCCTTTTAACGGAAAGCCTACAGGCCGACCATACACCGGAGCCATTACCAATGGGCAAAATTAGCCCGATTTTCCAATTGACCTTATCGTTCAATACAAAAACCGCCAAGGCAGACAAGGTATATATAAGCACTACCGCCACTTTAGTCGCATTTGCCCTGACCAAGGTCATTTGGTTTACGTAATGCAAAAATAGGATAATTATAAAACCCGGCCCGGCATTAATGAACCTACCGTAAATTCCAAAAAAGAAAAAGGCAATGATAGCAATATAAAAGGGTTTTCCGCTAAGCTTCCCCTTAAAATCGCTCCCAAAAATGCGGCCACCCCCAAATATGAATAAAAAGATAGGTAGACACGTCCTTGCCCTTAAAGCCGGAAGCGGCCAAGGCGGCCTGTACAACAACGCCCACCCGATTGGTGCCATTGGCTATGGCCGGTGGTAAGCCTAAAAAGATAAGGACGGGAAGTGTAAGCAAAGAGTCCCACCTGTTACCGCGTTGATATACCAACAACAAAACCTACCTCGATCAACAAAGCCTAGTGATACCATTCACCCATGCTACAAAAGATAGATTTCAATCGTATAAAAACAAAAAAGCTTTACGTAACGTAAAGCTTTTCTTCGGAGGATGGAGGTCCACCTACAGAACCTCCAGGAAAGCAAACAATCTTTAAGCGCTTAGGCCAATGAGTTGGCATATTCCAACTCTTGCAGTTTTCTAAGTGCTTCCGACTTTGAATTGACATCTAATTTTAAATAGATGTTCTGCACGTGAAAATTAATGGCACTGGCCGTAACGAAAAGTTTTTCGGCTATGGTCTTATAAGTCGCGCCTTGGGATAGGTAATCGATCACTTGGTTTTCTCTTTCCGAGAAAATCTCGATCGATTTTCGCTGAAACTTTGAAATAATCTGTCTGATGATATCATTGCTCATCGTTGCACCATCTGACTTGATCGAATCAAGGGCGTTGTAAAGCGTACGTTCACTCACCGGTTTGGATAGGTAGCCATTTGCGGTATTTTTGAACGCTTTTTTGACCAAGTCAAAGTTGTTCTGGGCACTGAGCATGATAATCTTCACCTTTGGGTCTTTCTTTCTAAAGAGTTTAATACCCTCTATACCGTCAATTTCGTCAAGAGCTACTTCTGAAAAAACAATGTCTGGCGAAATGGTGTCATATTCCGCCAAGGCATCCTTGACCGAAACGTAGATTCCTTTTAGGGAATACTCGGTATAAGACTCAAAATACTTCTGGTAAGATTCGTGCGATGATAAATCATTATCGATAACGATAATTTTTAAAATGTTAGTTTCCATGGTAGTGGGATTTTTAGCATCTTATTGAAAATCAATAAAATACCTGGTTAAATTTGGGTTTACTCTTACTAATTTATCGTTCGGTAAAACGATTTTTATTTTCAAATTCGGCGTAGGAAGGCTCTTTCCCGTTGATTCATAAATCAAGAGATTGTGATATCCGTTTTTTTTGTTTTGAACAAAGACCTATGGTTAAGGCAGTACTCTGCCGGGTCTCGGTTACGGAACGAAACGGATAAATGCGCTATACGCTGGGTGAATCGATAAGTTTTAACGCTGTAGGTAAAGCTTTAAAACCTAAAATGATCGCTTTGAAAATTTGTCTCTATCAAACGTAGGGACAATGCACTTTGTTGAAGGGTTCAAGTGTGCTCTTCTTGTGATAATGTCGTAGGTAATAATGGTACATGGCTTGTGGATTTGGGGTTAATAAATAGGTTCATTTGGTATGGTTATACTCAAACTTAAGCATTATTTCCATCGTGAATATTGCCTACCCTCACATTTTCGCCAAAATGCAACCAAGCACCCTATTCAGGTGCATTACATCCGTTTTTTAATACCAGTTATCGAAGAATAAGAAGTGAATATATCATAAAATGCCTTTAACCATACCCCTATAAAACAAATAAAACAGCGGGGCCTCCCCCGCTGTTTTAGCCTAATTTTCTACCAAAAAATCAGGTCCCACTAACCATAAGTTAATATTGTTATTAGTCTTCGTATATATTGTTCACTATAGCTGAATGATCATCTACTTGCATGATCCACTTTTCATCTTGGTACTTTCCGTTCAAGTTAGATACGTATGCCATTTGGGCTTCTTCCTTGAAATTATAATCGGCCAAGTACACATAGTGCAATCCGTTCTCTTTGTTGTAAAACTGTCGGGCATCTAAACCTTGTTGTTTTAAGGTTTCCATAAAGGCGTTCAAGTACTTTTCGTTCTTATATACATTGGCTATTACATAGTACCCTGCTTTTACACCAACGATATCGGACTGGTTAAGAATCTTGATCGGAAGCTTTACGTAATCTTTAATTTGTTCCGTACTTTCCTCCTTGGCCACAATGGGTTGTGCCTCGGTTTCCGCAACTTGTTCTATCGTCTTTTCCTGTAGGCTTTCCTTTGCGTCGGCTGAAGCCGTAGACATGTTCTCTTTCATGGCCACATAGCTATCTAAACTATTGAACCTTTTAGGCTCTTCTATTTTCGTTCCGTCGTTAGGATTGTATCTCGTCTTTTTAACATTGCTGGCCAAAGCCGTATTTGCCGTATTTACCGGTGTTCTTGGCTTTTCTTCAACATCGTTGTTCAAGCTTTCTTTTATTTCCTTCTTAAGCACATCTACCAAAGACTTCAATTGCTTTTCAAATGCGGCATCACGAGCGGCATCTATAGAGTCTTGTCTGATGATCAGTTCGTCTAAGATCAAGCGGTTCTCGTAGGCCATACTGTTGATATCGCCTTCCATTTCGGGAGAGAAACTTTTTTGCACTTCCCTTTCCCCTCTAGTACTGTTATTGGCAAGGCTTTTTTGGTTCTCGGCAGTCAATCTTAAAATCTGTTCTTCGTAGTTTCTTACGATACGGTCAACTTTGGCATCTTCAGAGCTATCGGCAAATGCATCCATACTGGAGCCATGGTTATCAAAGGTATAGGCCAAAGATACTTCGTGATTCCATCCTAAGTCGGCATCATCGGTCATCAAGTCTTTTTCCAATAAGTATCCCAATGACATACGCTTGCTCAGGTTAAAGCCTAGGCCCAATGAAAGTCCGTAATCATCGTCAAAGTTCGTTTGGAACCAACCGTAATCCGGTAAGTCTAACAATATAGAACCTACGTAGCCCAATCCGCCTTCCTTGTTCTTTCCGACTTGTACCATTGGCATCAAACGGGCGTGGGCAAAAAGTCCCCTATTGGCCATAAATTGATGGGTATACTGTACCGAAGCCTTTACGCTCTTGGTACTTAGGTTCGTTAAAAATTCATTGGTGGTCTGGTTATATTTAAAAAGTTCGGTAGCATAAAGGCCAAAGTCGAATCCTCCTAAAGATAAGGTCACGCCAGGTTGAACGGCTACCTTGCTCTCTTTTTTGGCATCTGAAATTTTATTGTCGGTATCGGCCACTACCACGCGGTTTTGGTCTAAACCTTCGGTATAATAGGTAATATTGGTGCCAAAAGTCAATTTACTCTCTTCACCTAATTTTACTGCCGTTGCATAGTTCGCATTGAAACCAAATTCTTGAACGACACCTGACCATTGACTATAAACACTGATTCCTAATGCAGTACGGTCGTTTATTCTATTACTGAAGCCCAAGAAGTAGTTCTGGTTGTTGTCTTCAAACGTAGCGTACTGGTTTCTATGCAAAATATTGATATATGATTTGTTTTCCCTTACCAAAGAAAAGGTAGGATTGATCAAAAATCTATTGAAGAACAACTGGTTGTGATAAGTGCTCTTAGAGTTGATCTCGGTCACCGCGGCTTCTTGTCCGTAGTTAGACTCTGTACCGAAGATGGCACATAATAGAAGGAGCAGGTAAATTTTGCGGATATTATTTTTTTTGTAGCTCATGGTAGTGAAAATTTGGGATTATTGTAAACTAAGGGTAACACTATCTATTCTTGTTGGGTCGAAAATCGGGACTCAAGTGGTAGATGCCCGTAAATTCTAAGAATGTTTAGACTACCTAGGATTTGGGTTATAAACCGGCGACGGTAATCGCCGGTGTATCTTAAACCCCATCCTTTAATTAATCTTCTTCAAATAAATTTGAAGTAAAGCGCAGTTCTGAATCCGTATTGAAGGCTTCGAGCGTACGATAGTCGCTGTTGTCTTCAGTCGGTCTTTTATTGGCATAAGTGAAGGCCACTTTTTGTACCTCGGCATTACGATTGCCTCGGTTAGACATCACATATCCTTTTCCGTTTTCAGAGGTAAACGATATAGCAAAATCATCTTCGCTACTGTTTATCGGGCTACCCAAGTTAACCGCTAGGCCAACATGCTTCTGACCTACTTGGGTCATGTAGACATCGAGTCCGCCCTGACCTTTTCTTCCTTCAGAGGCAAAGAACAAGGTATTTGTTCCGACCACATTCGGATAAAGGTCATCTTTCTTTGTATTTACTTTTTGACCAAGGTTTTTGGCGACGCCCATGCTTCCGTCTTTACGAATGGCCGATACATATATATCGTACTCACCAAAGGTACCTGGCATGTTAGAGGCGAAAAACAAACGTTTACCATCGGAAGATATGGAAGGGTGCATTGCCGACGCGTGTTTTGGGGCTACGGCCACTTCCTGAATGTTCTTCCATTTGCCGCGTACTTTTTCTGCCTTGAATATTTTGTGTACTTCCTCTTCTTTAGAAAACAGGCCGTACAAAGGCTTAACCATTACTTTTTTACTAAAATAGGCGGTCTTACCATCGGGCGAAACGGCCACTGGCATCTTATAGCCATTGTGGTCTACGTTCCCGTCTCCTAAAAAGGTCCTAAGTTCGTTTTCAACTATGGTTTGGTCATCTACTATGAATTTGCCATCCTTTCGTTGAAAATCTAGCTCCCTATACCTTTCGGTCAAAGGCTGATCTAGTATATTTTTAGATGTTTTAGATTTTACTTTATAATCCGAAGCAATTTGAGCGACCCAGTCATTGTTATCGGAACTGGTAGCTGAACCGATATTATGATATTTGGCCAAAGCGTAGTCGTAACGCTTTTGATAGTTTTTACTCAAGCTGCCAGACTTACTGACCTCTTTTAATTTATCATACCAAAACAAGGCGGTATCATAATTTTTATTCAAGAAGTTAGCGTTACCCAAGTCTTCAAAAATTTCTTTATCTTGGTAACCTTGACTCCTAAGGTATTGGTAATTTTCCATCCTTTTGTTGGTAGCTTGGAGAGTTTCGGCAGCATTGTCTCTAGTCGAATACTGAGCAGTTACTGAACTGCAGCAGCACGAAAAGAAGCCGGCGAAAAGCACATTGTAAAATAGCGCATTTTTCATAATAAATTCGATTAGGGGTTAATATCTTCGACAAAGTTCACTAAAACTCTTATATCTACACTTAGAAGTGATTTAAACTTTTTTTGGATCGAAAGATAGGGCTACGGACATTTGTGTTACCACACGCAAATACCATAGCCCATGTACAAAGTACTTGACAAAGATACCATAGAATTGGAGATAGTCCCACATATACCTTTACCGAAAAGGGGTT
>NZ_MWRZ01000030.1:0-1655 GCF_002211465.1 Zobellia sp. OII3
CGTCAGACTGTCTCAATACTTAAAGATAGCTTTACCTCGCAAGGTTCGATATTCCTTATCTTTAAGTATGGAGTATCAACAGAAACAATCCCGTACCCAGCTTACCCTCTACACCACTTGTCTGGACGATATGATCGGCGAGGAAAATTCGGCACGCACCATTGACCGTTTTGTGGACGGTCTGGACCTACAGACCTTAGGGTTTGGGCCCATGGCATCGCAAGGGCGTCCGCCCTATGACCCCGCTGATCTCTTGAAGCTTTACATCTATGGGTATTTGAACCGGATACGTTCGTCTAGAAATTTAGAGCTGGAGTGTGCCCGCAACATCGAACTGATGTGGCTGCTAGGCAACCTAAAACCCGACCATAATACTATTGCCCGTTTTAGAAAGGACAATTCCAAGGCGATAAAACGGGTGTTCCGAGCCACGGTGTCCATTGCCAGGAACCACGAGCTGATCGGTGCGACCCTCATTGCCGGGGATTCCACCAAACTCAGGGCGCAGAACAGCAAAAAGAACAACTTCAACCTGAAGAAGGTCGCACGCCACATTGAATACATCGATAAAAAGCTCGAGGAGCACCAACAGGAGCTGGCCGAGGCGGACGGTGACCGAAAGGAGGATATCCGTAAGCTGGCAAAGAACAGGGAACGGCAACGGGAAAGGTATGTACGCATCCAAAAGGAACTGCGTGACGATACCTCCACGGAAAACCCACAGATCTCCAGCAGTGATCCGGACAGCCGACACCAGATCGTGAGGGGCTCCATCACGGAAGTCTGTTATACGGCACAGACATCGGTGGATGCCGACCATAAGCTCCTGATCGATTACAAGATCACCAACCAAAACGACAAAAAGGCCATGGGCGGTATGCTCAGAAGGGCAAAGGCCATTTTGGGCACCAATACCTTTACCGCCCTATATGACAAAGGCTACCATACCGGAAGCGAGTTCAAGGTGGCGAGCGATCTTGGCATCGACACCCTGGTGGCCGTGCCCGGTATCGGCCGTGCCAGCCAAGCACCGGATCCGGCATATAACGCCGAACATTTTAACTTCGACCCACAACGGGACAGCTATCGCTGCCCACAGGGCCATGAGCTTACCAGTAACGGAAACTGGTACAGGGCACGCAACTATCGGTTCAAACAATACAAGACGAAAGCGTGCAAAAATTGTCCGGTCCGAAACCGATGCACATCGGCAAAGCAAAACGGCAAGATCCTACAACGCAGTGAGTTCTCCGGATTCATCGAACGCAACGCCCGTAGGGTAGCGGAACGACCAGATGTTTACAAAAAACGACAGGCCTTGGTCGAACATCCCTTCGGCACCATAAAAAGGCAATGGGGCTTTGACCACATCATCACCAAAAAGGGAATCCCTGCGGCCAGTGCAGACTTTGGGCTTATTGCATTAGCGTATAATTTAAAAAGACTTATCAAATTAGGTTGGAAGCCCGAAACCAGGGAAAAACACCGAAATAACATCCTTAAAATGTTCCTTTTCTTCCTTGTGAGACCGAAATATGCGCTCTTGGACCCTATATCCCTATTTATGAAAATCCAACCTTCTTTCAGGCCGATATCCATTGTACCACAAATTGCTTAAATTTATTCAAAATCAAAGGTGGTTTTGAGACAGACTG
>NZ_MWRZ01000031.1:0-1421 GCF_002211465.1 Zobellia sp. OII3
CCTCTTTCAACCGCCTGTAGAAATTGTTCTTGGGGATTCGCTCGCTCAACTGGAAATGGGCGAACAGTTTTTCTTGATACTCCTTTTTTCCCTGCATACCTAAAATTAACGACCCAACGTTAAGATCTCCTTTAGCCTATGTGGTTTTTTCGTTAACTTGTGCAACAGGCACAACACCTATAAACAATACGGGCTTGGATGTTAAATACGAAGGTCTGTGTATATTTATGATGTCGCGAAATCTTTGGGATTTCGCTTTGGACAATAAAAAAAATAAAACAAAACCAAAAGATTTCGCTATGTGCGTGGCGGAAAGCAAACGCTAGTTTGCTCCCGTACTGTTCATAGCTCAACCGTTACCTGCAAGCTAAAAAACATCGTGCTTAATAATGAACAGTCAGAAAATCAGCAATATTTTAGAACATTTCGATTATCGTCTGTTGGAAAACCCTGAATTTAAGGAAGATTCAGTTCGTGAAGAAATAGTTCTTCCGATAATCAAAGGTTTAGGGTATAGTGCAAATAAACCAAACCAAATTATTCGGAGTAGAAATTTAATCCATCCATTCGTTGCAATTGGCTCGCAGAAAAAGAAAATTTATATTATTCCAGACTATCTTTTTGAAGTCAATGACAAACCAAGCTGGATTTTAGATGCAAAGTCGCCTACGGAATCAATAATAAAATCTAAAAATGTTGAACAGGCATATTCTTACGCAATTCATCCTGAAATAAGAGCAAGATTTTTTTCGCTCTGTAATGGAAAAGAATTTGTCCTTTATAGTGTAGACAATTTTGAACCACTTATGCATTTCCAAATTCAGGCAATACCACTATACTGGGAAAATCTTAAAGCTATCTTATCGCCTAAAAATGTATTTTCAACAAATAGTCTTGAATACAAAAAAGATTTAGGATTACACCTAAAACGGCTTGGATTTGACAAAAATACGATTTTGATTTTCCCGCAAATACCAGTTACAAACATAACTCAACTTGACAATGATATGTTCACTATCAATGTCGGCGGAGCTACTTTAAATGACACAACTTATGTGGCAACATTTGATTTTCATCTAGACGTTCTAAAACAACTGAAAGGAAAAATTCCTGATGACGGATTTGAAATGTTATTGACTCGTAAAAAAGAAGGTCGTGTCGCTGTACGATTTCCGGACAGAGCTTATATGGTGGATGTAGAATGTGAAATCGGACAAAAATTGGAGGAAAATGATAAAGAAATTTTCTTGCCATTAAAATTAACACGAATAATAAACTGAAAAAAGCCAGCAGGTAATCGAGTGGATGGCTCCGCCATCAAATGACGGAGTGCACCCCTCACACCACCGTACGTACGGGTCTCGTATACGGCGGTTCGTAAATCATCAAACCAAGGCTCTTTTCACCCTTGGCACTATCTT
>NZ_MWRZ01000032.1:0-1193 GCF_002211465.1 Zobellia sp. OII3
GGTAAGAACATCTTCTTTCACTCAATAACCGCCGTATCTACATATCTACCCTTTTGATGTTCTTAGGGCGTTACAATGATGTGCTTGCTTACCCAAGTAAATATGCCTCTGTATACGGTTCCTGTTCGTCAGTACCGAGTTTTGTAGTCTCGCTTTCTTCAGATGTAACTTCGCAGTTACCACCCTTGCGACTTACTAATGCTTCCAGACGTTACTCCAGCGCATGAGGGACTTGCACCCTCTAGATTAATTAACTACTTTTCTGTAGTTAAAAGATGCCCATACTGGGCACACACACCGTGTATAATTAATTGCTAGGTCACTGCCGACTTACGAACATTCCTGCGGAATATTCTATCTGTGATTTATTTGCTAAATTAGTTGCTTAACCACGCAACTAACCATACACAACAACGTTACCCAACATTTAAAGAAACATCATTGAAAAAGGTAATATTCTATATTATAATGGGTTTAATTTATTCTTGTGATTATGTGAGAAATCAGGAGATTCCAGACAAAGCAAATATTTTGAAAGAATCAATGGTCTGTTCTCCTGCGGCATATAGAATAAATAAGATTGATTTAAAAAATAGCGTACCACTTGACGAATGGCAGGATAATTTAACGTGCGAAGGTTATTCAAAAAGACCGATGCAACAGCCTTGGACACCATATAAACTTCTATCTGAAATAAGAAAAAAAGAGATTCTTCAGATGTTTGATTTTTTTCACAAAAATTACCCAGAATGTAAGATACTCCAGGATTTAAAGTTTGAAGAGGGATTTTTTGCTGCCTGTATCACAGAACAATTTTATCAGTCGGAGAACAAGATAAGAACAAGCTTCCACACAATGTTTATTTTGAATAAAGAAAAAAAAGTCCTCTACACTATTAAAGATTTAAATTGAAACATAAGTTCTTAAAAAACCAGCAGACGGATTTCTCATTAAACTGAATATAACTGACAGGATTGATAAATTTTATCAAAATTAAAAAATTAACCTAAATTCGGATTGGAGAAAATTACGGGTTGAGAGAATCAGTGGAACGAAAAACGTTGGGTAATCGAGTGGATGGCTCCGCCATCAAATGACGGAGTGCACCCCTCACACCACCGTACGTACGGGTCTCGTATACGGCGGTTCGTAAATCATCAAACCAAGGCTCTTTTCACCCTTGGCACTATCTT
>NZ_MWRZ01000033.1:0-1186 GCF_002211465.1 Zobellia sp. OII3
TGGATCTCATTGTTCGGGTCGGCATCGGCATCGTCCGTATCCAAGGCATCGACATAAGCCTTAGTGGCCGCGTCCTGTGGAGCGGTTGGGTCGGCCAAGTTCGTGATGGCCTGGTTGCCAGCACTTGGGTCCTCCCCTATTACATCCTCTAGATCTTGGATCTCGTTGTTCGGGTCCGCATCGGCATCGTCCGTATCGACCGTTACCGAACCGCCATCTACCAAGGAAATCGTTTTTCCCGTAGCGTCAATCGACAGGTCCTGCGTATCCGTATTCGTGTATGCGGACAAGTCGATATCCGTGGCACCCGTATTATTCGTGACCTTTAGGATGTTTCCCGTAAGGCTTAGATCTTGTATCTCGTTATTTGGGTCGGCATCGGCATCGTCCGTATCGACCGTTACCGAACCGCCATCTACCAAGGAAATCGTTTTTCCCGTAGCGTCAATCGACAGGTCCTGTGTATCCGTATTCGTGTATGCGGACAAGTCGATATCCGTGGCACCCGTATTATTCGTGACCTTTAGGATGTTTCCCGTAAGGCTTAGATCTTGTATCTCGTTATTTGGGTCGGCATCGGCATCGTCCGTATCCAAGGCATCCACATAGGCCTTAGTGGCCGCGTCCTGTGGAGCGGTTGGGTCGGCCAAGTTCGTGATGGCCTGGTTGCCAGCACTTGGGTCCTCCCCTATTACATCCTCTAGATCTTGGATCTCGTTGTTCGGGTCCGAATCGGCATCGTCCGTATCGACCGTTACCGAACCGCCATCTACCAAGGAAATCGTTTTTCCCGTAGCGTCGATCGACAGGTCCTGTGTATCCGTATTCGTGTATGCGGACAAATCGATATCAGTGGCACCCGTATTATTCGTGACCTTTAGGATATTTCCCGTAAGGCTCAGATCTTGTATCTCATTATTTGGATCAGCATCGGCATCGTCCGTATCGACCGTTACCGAACCGCCATCTACCAAGGAAATCGTTTTTCCCGTAGCGTCAATCGACAGGTCCTGTGTATCCGTATTCGTGTATGCGGACAAATCGATATCCGTGGCACCCGTATTATTCGTGACCTTTAGGATGTTTCCCGTAAGGCTCAGATCTTGGATCTCGTTGTTAGGGTCGCCGTCCAAATCGAGTGTCGCGTTTCCACCTACGGCATTCCATGTACTTCCATCATAAACAT
>NZ_MWRZ01000034.1:0-1177 GCF_002211465.1 Zobellia sp. OII3
GATCTTAACGTTGGGTCGTTAATTTTAGGTATGCAGGGAAAAAAGGAGTATCAAGAAAAACTGTTCGCCCATTTCCAGTTGAGCGAGCGAATCCCCAAGAACAATTTCTACAGGCGGTTGAAAGAGGTTTTGGAGCTACGCTTCCTTTACGGCCTTACCGAAGGCTATTACGGGAACAGCGGCCAAAAGAGTATAGACCCAGTGGTCTTCTTCAAGCTCTGCCTTGTGGGCTATCTGGAGAACATCGTCAGCGACCGCAAGCTCATGGCCCATTGTTCCCTACGGTTGGACATCCTTTATTTCATAGGGTACGATATAGACGAGGAGCTCCCCTGGCACAGTACGATAAGCCGTACCCGCCAACTGTTCCCGGAAAGTGTATTCGAGGAAGTCTTCACCACGGTTTTACGTATGTGCGTGGAGAAGGGAATGGTGAGCGGCCATACCCAGGCCATAGATTCCGCACCTGTGAAGGCCAACGCGAGCATGGACACCTTGGAACTTAAGGTGCCCGAAAGGGAACTGGACGAACACCTGCGCAAGGTACGTGTCCTGAGTGCCATGGACAAAGGTGAGCCACACCGTAAATCGCGGAACGACAGGTCGGACAAGGGCCAGCGCAGCGTTACGGCCAACCCCAACGAACTGGCTGCGATAAAGGGCCGGAACAAAAAATGGGCGAAGGACCAGGACCAACGCCCGGGCGCCAAGAACAAGGGGGCCAAGTATACGAGCAACAAAACGCACTACAGCCCCACGGACCCCGATGCGAGGATCAGCGTAAAACCGGGCAAGGCTAGAAAACTGAACTACCTTTCCCAATTGAGCGTCGATACGGCCCACCACGTCATTACGGACATCAGGGCCTACCATGCCGACGGGAAGGACAACCAACAGTTGCCCGACATCGTAAAACGCCTGCAAAGAAGGCTGTGGCAACAGGGCCTGGTCTGGGAGAACTGCGTAGCGGACACGGGTTACAGTAGCGGGGAGAACTATGCCTTTCTAGAGGATATCGGTCTAAAGAGCTTCATTCCGCCCCATGGCACGTACAAGGGCGGCCCCACGGGTTTTACGTATAATGAAATCGAAGATCATTATATCTGTCCACAGGGCAAGGTCATCCCGTTCAGAAAGGTATTCAAGGATCACCGTACGGGTACGAAAAAGAAAGCGT
>NZ_MWRZ01000035.1:0-1058 GCF_002211465.1 Zobellia sp. OII3
CCTAGAGGTCTCACAAACAAGGAAGGACCGAACGTAATTCTCTTCAAAATTCGCATAGGAGCACATGTTGTAGCCTATGCCTAAATTAGAAGATAGTGCCAAGGGTGAAAAGAGCCTTGGTTTGATGGTTTACGAACCGCCGTATACGAGACCCGTACGTACGGTGGTGTGAGGGGTGCACTCCGTCATTTGATGGCGGAGCCATCCACTCGATTGTAAGCTGGCTTTTCCGTCCTGCTAAGTATAATATTCTCCATCCCAAGGTTCTTGAAAGGAAATAGTATTACTAGGAAATAAATCAATACTAACTGATTCTTCATTTGGAATCAAACCACATTTTATTCCATCTATATTTATTTCGAAGGTTTCAACATCAATATTGCATAATGTAACTTGTCCCAATTCCTTAACTAATTTTTCCATTTCTTCCCATACACTTTGCCTTTCACTATCCTTCTCGGTAGACCAGTATTTATATTCAGAAAATTTACCGTTTTTGTCAAATAAATACAGAATTGCAAGCTCTATTCGATACTTGTTTCTCTCCTCAGGATTTAATTCTCTAATTGGTTTTTTATAGGCAAAAGTTACACTCCCAAAAAATAATCTATCATCTTCAGTTTTTCCAAGATAATGCGTGTGGTATTCTTCCATTCGCATTATGGGAATCCGTTTAGGAATTTTGGATTCAATATTTTTTGATTTCTTAAATAAGTTGAACATTATTCAATTTTTAGCTTGCTTACAACGTCTCGGCTATGCTCAGTGCGGGGCTGCACGAAACTACTTTTCCGCCACGCAATAGCAAAAATCTTTTTGTTTTGGTTTTATCTTGTCCCGCTCAAAAGCAAAATCCAAAAGATTTTGCGGTGCTCGTCGGCACGCCCAGACCAATGGATTCAGCACTTACGCCCGCATTGAGTATAGCCATTGTGTGTGCCCAGTATGGGCATCTTTTAACTACAGAAAAGTAGTTAATTAATCTAGAGGGTGCAAGTCCCTCATGCGCTGGAGTAACGTCTGGAAGCATTAGTAAGTCGCAAGGGTGGTAACTGCGA
>NZ_MWRZ01000036.1:0-1033 GCF_002211465.1 Zobellia sp. OII3
AAGCTTTGTTTTGCCGCGCATCGCAAAAAACTGGTCCCAAGCACTTGAAAGTTCACTTGTAGGCTACCCAAAAAATATAGGTTGGCCAGTGGTCTAAAAGATAAAACCGCCTTAAAAAGCGGTTATGGAAGCCATTTTTTCAATCATTTTGGGGTTGTGCAACGGTTACTGTTGTTGTGCTCAGTTATTTCTTTTATTAATCTGTCCAATTTTAGTTTTTCTTCTTGTCCATCGTAGATTCTGTTCTTGGCAAAATAGAATACGTCATTGTGGTCATAGTACAATGCCCAATTTAATGTCCTGTCCCAAATGGTCGTGTCGTGTCCAAAGAATAAGTTCGCTGAATAATGGATTGCCATTTTCCATGTCATTGCAAAAGCAACTGTCGGTTGAAAGGTCATGTAAACAATGTTGTCAAATTTGACTTGTCGATTGAAAAGCCATTTTTTGACTTCTTTGTCCATGTTGTCACCGAAACTAAATTTCTCAAAGTCCTTAAAATATCGCTTGGTTTCAGGGTCGAATGTGTTAAGCTTTATTTCATTCTCAAATTTCCATAGGTAATTCGAAGCCTTGGAGTCCAATGGGAAAATTTGGTCAAGATGTTCAGCTGATGGTAGATGACCATTTTCATTTTCAAACATCCATTTCCAAGGATGTTCTTGGAGAGGAACTGTTTCTTTTAATATGTCTGTCAGTTTGGTCATTTTAATTGAGCACAACGTCTCTGTATATGGCTCGTAGCGTGCAAATTAGAAAATTATTTTCGGATTAAGCACAAGCCAGATTTTTAAATTTTACTATTTATCTTTTTTATTGGAAAATCGTCAAATTTAAAAATTTGGCGACTTTCCAAATATGCTTTAACTTCGGTTAAGCAACTAACTAGCTATGAGCTATATACGTTGTGTGTGCCCAGTATGGGCATCTTTTAACTACAGAAAAGTAGTTAATTAATCTAGAGGGTGCAAGTCCCTCATGCGCTGGAGTAACGTCTGGAAGCATTAGTAAGTCGCAAGGGTGGTAACTGCGA
>NZ_MWRZ01000037.1:0-889 GCF_002211465.1 Zobellia sp. OII3
ATCGAAAGATAGGGCTACGGACATTTGTGTTACCACACGCAAATACCATAGCCCATGTACAAAGTACTTGACAAAGATACCATAGAATTGGAGATAGTCCCACATATACCTTTACCGAAAAGGGGTTTTGCCCCAACGGCTCCCTTGTTCGAGATCGTCAATGCCATACTCTACAAGTTGAAGACGGGCGTGCAATGGGAGTACCTGCCCACGGCCTCGCTGTTCGCCCAAAAGGTCCTGAGCTGGCAATCGGTCTACCACCATTATCGCAAATGGTGCCGTTCGGGCACATTTCTGGATTGTTGGACCGGCATTTTAAAACGGTACAGGGACATGTTCGACCTCTCCAGTGTCGATCTTGACGGCAGCCACACACCTGCCATCAGGGGAGGCGAGGCCGTGGAATACCAAGGCCGCAAAAAGGGAAGGACCACCAACGCCCTCTTCCTTACCGATAGGCAGGGACTGCCCTTGGCCATGTCGGAACCGGTATCCGGGAACCACAATGATCTTTTTGAGATCGAGGTTCAGTTCGAGGTGGTCACCGCTACCCTTGACAGAGCGGATATAAAAACGGAGGGGCTCTTCCTCAACGCCGATGCGGGGTTCGACTCCAAGGATTTTCGATCGGCCTGTGCAAGAAGGGGCATCAATGCCAATATATGTTTCAACAAACGTAACGGAAGTGTCGATGACAGGGACGAATATTTTGACCAGGACCTTTATGCCCAGAGATATGCCGTGGAACGCACCAATGCATGGATCGACAGTTTCAGGTCACTGCTCAACAGGTTCGATACCTCCGTTGAGAGTTGGAAAGGGTTCAACTACCTATCATTCATCGTAATCGCCCTGAAAAAAATCAAACTAAAAAAGTTTAAATGAGTTC
>NZ_MWRZ01000038.1:0-813 GCF_002211465.1 Zobellia sp. OII3
CTGACATATTGAGTTTTAATATTTCTAATAATTCAAAAACCATCAATTTATTCCCGATGACGAGTTGTGCAACGGTTACTTTTGTTGTGGCTAGTTATTTTTCCGTTTCAAATTCGTTACACTAATCAGAGATTGGCAGCGGTGGATTGAATCTTTTACCATCCATATTTGTGAAATCAAAAAACACTAATCTTTGGTCGTTCAATTTATCAATTCCAGCTCTCTTATCTTTAGACAATTCTGAATACGGTTTTTGAAACCACTCTTCAGATAAATATTTCTTATAATCTTTTATTCCTTTACTTATCTCAATTATAGCTTTTTTTAGATTTTCTATTGGATATGGTTTATCATAAATTACGATGTCAAATCGACCGGTTGAGATTGAATCTCTTAATTTGCTTTCTGGAATTTGAATATCAGTTTTTAAACTCGATGAAATATTTGGTTTTCCATTTTTCAAATATTGAAATGTATAAAATCTTAGTGAATCCAAACTTTTTAGTTCATCATCGAATAATACTTTCGCGCTATCTGTAACACTTATAGAAGCGTTAAACCTGTAGCAACCTCCAAAATCGGCAATACTATCTCTTAAAAAGAAGTATTCGGATAAGGCTTTTGAAAAATTTTCTGTATTTGGATGTTTTTGAATATATGTTGCATAATCAACATAATTCCTTGAGTTTTTAGTTTCTTGCCAATCAATTTTTTGCGAATCAATTTCTTCAATGTTTTTACATTGAATTGCAAGTATTAAAATCAGAAAAAGTTTTAATGTTATTCTCAATTTTCTTTAATTAGCCACAACGG
>NZ_MWRZ01000039.1:0-784 GCF_002211465.1 Zobellia sp. OII3
ACCGAGGCCGATGGAAGTGTCACCGAGATCGACGAGACGATAACGGATATCACGGGTACATCGACTACAGGAAACGAAATAGGTATTTACGAAAAGGAAGATGGTACTATCGTCTCTATCCAAGAGAGCATTGTACGTATCGAGGATAATAATGACGGGAACATCACTTTGGTCGATGAGACCGGAACCGATGTAACAGTCGCCAAATCGGATATCACGGACTTAGGAGGGGGACTTTATAGGTTTACCAATGGCGACGGAACGGATATCGATATCAACACGAACGGCATCGCCATAACCGATGTTATCGCCGGTAATCTGATAGCCACGGTAACCGAGGCCGATGGAAGTGTCACCGAGATCGACGAGACGATAACGGATATCACGGGTACATCGACTACAGGAAACGAAATAGGTATTTACGAAAAGGAAGATGGTACTACCGTCTCTATCCAAGAGAGCATTGTACGTATCGAGGACAATAATGACGGGAACATCACTTTGGTCGATGAGACCGGAACCGATGTAACAGTCGCCAAATCGGATATCACGGACTTAGGAGGGGGACTTTATAGGTTTACCAATGGCGACGGAACGGATGTGGATATCAACACGAACGGCATCGCCATAACCGATGTTATCGCCGGTAATCTGATCGCCACGGTAACCGAGGCCGATGGAAGTGTCACCGAGATCGACGAGACGATAACGGATATCACGGGTACATCGACTACAGGAAACGAAATAGGTATTTACGAAAAGGAAGATGGTACTACCGTCTCTA
>NZ_MWRZ01000003.1:0-425906 GCF_002211465.1 Zobellia sp. OII3
AATCCACATGTCTGGGCAAGGTGAACGAAAAACAATTTTCGGTCACCTATTACCGGGCCGAGTACGAGCGGAACATCAAAAGGGTGAACAGCCAACAGGGCAGATATATGAAAGGCAAACGACAGAGCACGGTAGAGCCCGTTTTTGGAACGTTGACACAGTTCATGGGGCTGAGGAAGGTGAACACCATAGGGCTCAAACAGGCGAACAAGGTCATGCACCTCTCGGCGATTGCCTACAACCTGAAAAAGTACCTGAAATTCACGGAAAAACGTTCAAAAAGCGGGGCGGGAAGCTTTGTTTTGCCACGCATCGCAAAAAACTGCTTCCAAGCACTTCAAAGTTCACTTGTAGGCTACCCAAAAAATATAGGTTGGCCAGTGGTCTAAAAGATAAAACCGCCTTAAAAAGCGGTTATGTGAGTCGTTATTTTAATGATTATGGGGTTGTGCAACGGTTACTTTTGTTGTAAGCTGGCTTTTCTGCTAATTTTGATGATAAAAACCACCTTCTCCAAAAGGCGACCAGAAAGAATATTTAGCAAACTTATTAGTCCTAGTTT
This sequence comes from Zobellia sp. OII3, assembly GCF_002211465.1. Classification (NCBI taxonomy): domain Bacteria; kingdom Pseudomonadati; phylum Bacteroidota; class Flavobacteriia; order Flavobacteriales; family Flavobacteriaceae; genus Zobellia; species Zobellia sp. OII3. Next base: position 563 of record NZ_MWRZ01000003.1, read on the forward strand.
CTTCTGGAATTAGGTTTACTCGATTATGTGATTTATTTCTAACACTTTTATCTGCTAAATATGCGACCATATGCTCGAAAATCATAACTAGATTTTTCTTTGTAACATTTAGTGTTTCGAAAAGAGAATTTCTATTCAACTGACTATCTCGATAATTTAATTCGATACTTGGAGTATTAATATCTCCACTTGGTAAAAGTTCGTAGTTATAGACTTTCACATGAGGTAGTCTGTGGTCCAGACAATTTCTTAAAGACCTAACTAGTAATAGAAATGGGCGTACTTCTTTTATAAAATTGTAAAACCTATCATTCTCTCCATATTTTTCTAATAAGAATTTCTCGAATATCTCAAAATTATTGTTTTTGTCATCCGGATAAAAAATTGAGACAAGGTCCAACATTATTTGTTCAATGTGGTCAGCTTTTTGATAAATAGTTTTACACCTAGTTTCAACGTCACTAATTGAGGGTATCTTGAAGTTGGAGTTTTTTGCTTTCCCATCTTCATATTCATTATTTTCTTTTTCTTCTAATTGTAAATACTCATTTATCTCAATTTCTAGAACTGCCATTTCTTGAAGAGCTTCGAGTGCCAAACTCAAAGCTTTAACTGTATCTATTTCTTTTTTTAAATATTCTGTTTTGAATAACCGTTTTGCCGTAATAAAAACACGAGAAACTAATTCTGATTCTGTACCTTGATTTAGAATTAATCTTTGCGCATTGGGTTGAAGGTTAATATTTGTTCTTTCAGGGTCAATCCTGTCTGCGAACATAAATTCATAAATCGCTCTCTCTTTTAAACATATAAGTTTTCCTTCAAATTCGAACATTTCTACAATTGCTCCATCATCTTCAGTCCCAATAGTTAATGAACCTGATGATTCTCTTTTTATATCAATAGGTCTTCTTTCTTTCATTGATTGATAAATGTTTATAGCTTGCTTACAACGTACGTATATGTGTACAATTACACATATACCTCTTTATTTGGGTATAAATGTAATCGTTTAGCTTGCCCAAATACATGCCAATATAAAAAATCTTACACTTGTATTCTTACAGAAAAGCGTAATCTCAAAAAAGTGTAGCTAAAATCTGAACGAAAACTAGTGCTGTAATCCATAGTATCATTTTTCTATCATTCTCCAACATCCTTTTCCTACAGAACGCTAAATATCGCAAAATAGCCCTACAAAAGAGAAGGGCACAGATCTATATGAAGGGCTTTTCGATAAAGCGTAGGAATTTATAGACGTAGACCTGGTTTTGTACGCTATCCTTAAAATTTTGACTAAAAAATAAAGATATCGCTATTTCCTTGGCTTTTGCGGTCGGCTTCCGTGTGGGTTTGATGGCTATCCTATTTAGTGTGCTCTTTCCGTACTTCTGTTTTTTACTGGCCTCCCATGATTTTGGGCTATTCGGTCAGAGCGATGGGTCTCTAATCCTTTCCCTAAAAAGCAAAACGTTTTGATAGATGATGTGGTTTTTAATTACAATACCATGGTCGCCACCGAAGAACGCAAGTTCGGTTTTGGGGAGAGTTCCCAGTTTTTGGTGAACTCCCGGGAAAGCAAACTCATAGATGCCGAAATAAAAAGGAATGCCGTAGGGAACAAGTTTTTTTCGGCTAAGGCCCAATTGTTCCATTCCATTGGGGGGAATCCTAAAAACCTGTAGGGTAGTGGTGTAGCGGGGATTTTGGGGTTTAGGGTCCCATTTTTTAGCTAGGGGAATAAATTCGCTGTGCGGTATCGGTTTTACGACCATATATGGCCCCTATGCCGCTCATCTTCTATAGGTCCACTTGGTCGGCTTTCTGCCCCTTGCCCTGAAATAAGCGGGAACTTTGTAGTAAATTATAGGTTATGAAAGCCATGTATATAAAGCTTAAGACCCGTATAGAAGGAGGGGATACCTTGGCGATGGTCGTATGTTTCTTTATTTCCCTGTCCGTTTTCTTTATTCTGAAAGTCTTGAGCAGGGAGCTTCCTTTGTAATACCCGTTAGAGCTTTTAAAGAAGCTATACCCGTTTCTTTATGACCTCCTTGTTCACTTGGTTTCCGTCTACATCGTAATGGATGAATTCAATGACGGCATCCTTTTTCTCGCGGTACACCTTTACCGCTAAAAATCCACCTTGTACTCTTAGAAATTTATGTTCGGGACGTTTGTCTTCCTGCTTCCATCCTTGGGCGTGAAAATCGCTTACCGGCCCTTGGCTGAATTCACGTAGTCCGGTTACAGGGTCTGCGGAAACATATTGCCAATGTCGGTCACCGTTAATGACCAATACATTTTGGTCGGCCAGGTACTGGCGCAGCCATTTGCCTTCCGTGGCGAATGAGGTATTGGAGTGGTTGTCATACTTGCCTTTGGAGCGGTCGGGCCCTACGACCGGCGTAGGCGAGACCAGGATCTTAAACGTAGCGTCGGATGCTTCAACGGTTTCCTTGAACCAAGCGATCTGTTCCTCTCCCCAAATGGTTTTTTCCTTTCCATCGGGAGATTTGTTGTCACTTCTAAATTCCCGTACCTCTACGTTCCATAGCTGTACATCCTTGCCCCACCTGAAGGTACGGTAGGGTTTGTCGATAATGGGCACTTGTTCCCGCCAAATATCCAGGCCATCCTCATAGCTCAATTCCCCAAAGGGCGTGGAATACGGATTGGCATCGTCTTTCAGTAGATCGTGGTCGTCTTTTTGTAGGTAGGCGGGGGTAGTTTTATAAAAATCGAAGAGGGCGGGCCACGAATTCATGGCGTGCCATTTGTGTCGTGCCAGTTCTACGGTGTAGGCCATGGGCCCGGGTTTGTCGTAATACACATAGTCTCCCGTTTGGCAATGGAAGAGCGGGTTTAGTTTTCGCATGCTGTCGTAGATTTTAAAACCGCGAACGGCATCGTCATGCGACCAATAAAACTGGCAGGTCGATGAGGTAAAAAATACCGGCACCACCTGGTCGGCGGCCGGGGCGGTCGTAAAGGATCCCCTTATTTCCGCCAGCGGGGCCTCCGCATTTTTTCTCCCTTGGATCTGTATGTCGTAATGGGTGTTGGGGCGTAAGCCCTCAAACTTTCGTTTTAGGGTAAAGTCCCTATAGCCCGAAACATAGGTCCATTCCGTGCTGATCAGGGTGTCCTTTGATTTTAGGCTGATCTTTACCTGTCCCGAGGCGCCCTCAACCGCGCCTTCCATTTTAGAAATGGGCATGTTGTTGTCAAAGTCGATGGGCGGCCTAAATACCTTATCCTGTTGCTTGTGGTAGACGGCCACGGGCTGGGGCGATTTACAAAGCCGGGTGAGAAGAATGGCGGAAGTATCGGTTACTTCCCCAATTTTGAATCCGGTGGTAAAATAGACTTCGGTGTCGTCTTGGGCAGCGCCCGTAAAAAGTCCGATGCTCAGCAGTACTAGGGTAATGGTTCGTTTCATGTGGGTTTAGGTATAGCTTGTGGTCTCCTGTGGCCAACTTTTGGTAAAGTCGAACAGGAAGTATAAATATACCAATTCCAAACACTTTAGGCCCCCGGAATTAGTATTGGTAGGAGGCTATGAGCATTTCCGTCCATTCTTGAATGCGTTCGGGCGATGGTCTGTCCGCTTGGTCGAAGAAGAAATGTTGCGCTATTTCGAGTCCGCAATACCCGTACACACCGGTGTCGGAGGTCAGGGAAAGGGCCTTGTCCATACCTATGCCTTTGTACTCGGCCTGCGATTTTCCATGGGTATTGATAAGGGTCGCTCGCTTTCCTTTGAGGAGTCCTTTTTGAACGCCCCCATCGTAGCGGTAGGCAAAGCCATAGCTAAAGACCCGGTCGATATAGCCTTTCATGATGGCCGGCATTCCCGTCCACCAAATCGGGTAGACAAAGGTGATATGCTCTGCCCAGGTGATGTATTCTTGTTCTTTTTGAACCTCTTCGGAAACCTCGCCCTTGCGTTGTCCGGCCATATCGGCCAAGGAAAGAACGGGGTTGAAGTCGAGTTGATAGAGGTCCCTTACTTCAATTTGGTGCTCGCCCTGTTCAAGGGTTTGTATTACGGTCTGTTTCAAATGGTGGTTGAGACTTGCGGCATTCGGATGGGCGTAGATAATAAGATGCTTCATTTTCCGTAGATTTTTAGATTGATGAAACAAATGTAGCCCAGGGCCTTGGTCCGTAATTGTAAGAAAACGAAATGCTATTCGGGCTTGCAGATATTTTCTTGGAATTTGAGGTATTGGGTCGGCGTATGGCCGGTGAAGTGCTTGAAGTCGTGTATAAGCTGGCTTTGGTCGTAATAGCCACAAGTCTCGATGATGTCGAACCAATGTATCGGTGAACTTGAATCTTGCAAAATCGAAATGGCCTTGACGAATCTTAGGTACCGGCCTTTTTCCTTGGCGGTATAGCCAAAGTATTTTTTGTGGTTGAGCTGAATGCTTCTTTCGCTCTGTTGGGTTTCTTGGGCGATAATCTTAATAGGGTTGAACACGGTGTAGTCTTCCGTATGGTCCGAAATGTTTTGAAAAGCCGTATCGCTCTCCCTTAGGTAGGGTTTGCAGAAATCGAGAATCAGGTCGACCCGCTCGCCAGGGCTTGCGTTTTTGATAAGTCGCCAGAGGTTGGTAAAGCAGTTTTCGCCCAAGAGCGCATCTGGGTGTATGGGGAGATAGTCGGACAAGATAACCTTACCGAAGAAGCGGTAAAAGGCATCGTCTTTAAAATTCGCCACCAGCATGTCGGAACCTGGGGCAAGGGTGTAATCAAAGGCCTGTTTCAAGGGGCCAAGAACAAGGCATTTTTCAATGCTTATTTGAGTGTCATCCGCCGTCTTTAATTGAATTGGGGTGCCCAAACTAAAGACCATGATAATTTGAAAGTGGGGAAGAAGGGTGTGGCTTATGGATTGTTCCGTTTGATTTTCGGCCCTATAGAAATGGGTGAAGACGTCTTGGAAATCTTTGGGGACTTCTATTCTTTCGCCGTTTTGGTCGGGATGCTTGCTTTCCATTCTAAGACTTGGCTTATTCGATAAGTTGATTGCTTCCGCTTTGGGTCTTTGTGAATTGGGCCCTGTTCCTCGCAATGATTTGGCCCGGGTTGGTAAAGCTTCCGATACGAATTGAAATTTCCGCAATTTTAACGGGTTTTCTTTGGTTTAAAAATACAAGAAGGTATATGGAGTCGAGGTATTCAATATTATTTTTTCCCAAGGATTCTAGGTCGAGGTCGAGTTCGCTTTCAACGGCATCTATGGAGGTGTAGGGCGCAAGGATCAGGAGTTCGGTCCATTCAAAATCGTCAATTTTGCCCAAGTCGTTTATGTTTTTTTTCGAGCTGAATTCCGCTTCGATTTTTTCGGTCAACAGACGGTCTGATCGGAGTTGGTTTGAGTAATGGCATGCCATTAAACTTAAAAATAGAAGGGTGGAGCCTATAGTTTTTTTCACGGTTCAAATCGATTGATGCGGTCGTAGAAGGAAGGGGTGTTGGGTATGTGCGTCTGTTTCAATACCTAGGGAACCCTATCCTCGGCGATACCACTAAAGTAGTATTATTTTTATACATGGCTTCGGGGGTGTCCTTTCTGCTCGTCTTTATGGGGAGGGCTTCGTTTTTGTCTTTTGTTGGAGTAAAGCATAGGTTTTATTCTTCTATATGCCTATATATTAAAATGATATATGAATCAGTTAATTCTTACAATGTAATGTATTTTGTTCTATTCTTATGGGATTTATTTTTGAGGTATTGGTGATTTTTTAGACGAAGCAAAAAGTTACATTTAATGCGATATTAGGCCCTTTTAGAACTGTTAATGTGTTGTTGTACAGTCTTTTTTGTCATAGCGATAGCTTTTGTAAAGAGCTTTGGTTTACGGAAATTCGTAAAATTAACAATTAAAAATTTTGACAGGTAAGAAATTTCTTTAAATTTGATCGCCCTTTATTATGAACTTAATTACATTATGAAATGAGAAAATTATTACTTAAGACCTACTCTATTTGCACTAGTGAGTGTAGAACTTGTCAAGGCAAGTTTGATCGAATTCAATTTAACTTAAAATTGATTTGCTAGTCTAACTGTTTTACCGAAAGCAGTACCAATTTAATTATGATCCTTTTCTGGTTTGTGCCTTCATGGGTGTATTAGTATACGCGAAATGATAGGAGTCTGGATGCACGTATTTTTGAATGTAAGATATAGTGGTTTCCATTTCCTTGTAAACTAGAACCTAGTGAGGTCTGTTCTGAATCGTTTTTTTGCGATTACGGCAGGTTTTACAAATCGTCATGGATCTTTAAGGCGGTGTTCTTTCCGGTATTACTCCATTATATATAATGAATCATAGCGCTGTTTCCTCCATTTTTTTTGTTGAAAAGATGGGTGTTAGGTGGTTGTTTTCAAACTGTTTTAACCAATAAACTTAAGTGGTAAGGTAAAGTTGTGTCTTTCGGTTAGCGAAAATAAACGGTTAGGCCCTGATTTACCTAGGATAGTAGTTGTGACTGATTCATTGGTATTTAATTAAACAACATTAAATTTTGTGTTTTATGGATTTTTTAAAATCGAATGTATTCATGGCGTTATTACTGTTGGTGACAGTATCGAACGCCCAGACTCCAGACGGGGAATTAAAAAGATGGCATAAGTTATCGTTGACCTTTAACGGACCGAGCACTACCGAAACCTCGACCCCAAATCCGTTTTCCGATTATAGTTTAGAGGTAACCTTTACCCATGGTGGCAGTGGGAGGAGTTATACGGTTCCCGGATATTACGCCGCTTGTGGCGATGCGGAAAACACAGGTTGTGATTCGGGTAATAAATGGCGGGTGCATTTTGCCCCTGATGATGTAGGAAACTGGAATTGGACCGCCAGCTTTAAGTCGGGAACAAATGTAGCGATCAATGGTGGAGGGTCGAGTGGAGGCTTTATGGATGGGGCAACCGGTTCATTTAGTATTGCCGAGTCGGACAAATCTGGCAGGGATTTTAGAAGTAAGGGCCTAGGAAGGTTAAAATACGTGGGAGAACACTATTTAAAGCATATCGGAACAAATCCGACAGAACCGAACGGCCCTTGGTTTTTAAAAGTCGGTGCCGATTCACCGGAAAACCGCTTTCACTATGTTGACTTTGACGGTACTCCGGGAACGGTGGCCGGTAATGCCAAAAGTAAAACCTGGCAAGCCCATGAAAAGGACTACGTAGCTTCCGACGCAAGTGCCTATACCTGGAATGGTGGAAAGGGTAAAGGAATTTTGGGATCCGTAAATTATTTATCGGGTCAAGGCGCCAATGTAATGTCCTTTTTAACCTGGGCGGCCGGTGGCGATGATGGTGCCGTTTTTCCCCATGTTTTAAAAGTTTCGGCCCAAGACTATGGCAGTACCGGAAAAGCGGGGCAATGGGACAAATTGCACAAAGATCGTTTTGACGTATCTAAACTCGCACAATGGGAAAAGGTAATGGAATATGCCGATAAAAAGGGGGTTTACCTACACTTTAAGACCATGGAGGCCGAAAATTGCGAAAAAATGGACGGCCATACTTTTGGAAGGGAAAGAAAACTGTACTACCGTGAGTTGGTCGCAAGGTTCGGACACCACTTGGCCTTGAACTGGAACCTGTCGGAAGAGAGTACGATCAAGGACGATGTGGTTAAGGCTACGGTAAACTACATTAAAGATGTGGATCCATACGACCATCATATTGTATTGCATACCTACCCAGGGCAACAAGATCAAAGATACAATCCCTTGATCGGTAATAAGTCCAACTTAACAGGGGTATCGGTTCAGACCAGTAAGACCAACGTTCATAAAGACGTTCGTAGATGGGTAGAAAACTCTAAAAATGCAGGTAGAAAATGGGTGGTTGCCAATGATGAGCAAGGTAGTGCCTCCGAAGGTATCAGGGTTTCCGATAAGGAAGTCCGTGAAAAAGTGCTTTGGGCTACCTTATTGGCCGGTGGTGCCGGTGTCGAATATTACAGTGGTTACACCAGTGACGACGGAGACCTTAACGGTGAAGACCACCGAAAAAGAGGGGTGAAGTACAAAGAGGGAAGCTACGCCCTTAAATTTTTTAAGAACAACCTTTTGGGGGACTTAAAAAACATGGTTTCCGACGATGGTGTTACGGCAGATGGCAATGATTATGTCTTTGCAAGAGAGGGAAAAACATACGCTATTTACAGGCCTAACGGTGGAAGTACCTCTTTGAGTTTGCCTGCGGGGAACAATAAGTACGATGTGCAATGGTTCAATCCAAGAACAGGCGACGACCTTACGGCGAAATCGACCCTAGGGTCTAATTTGGTGGCCCCTGACAATAACGACTGGGTGGCTTTGATCACAAGCAAGGATAGCGACGGCAATGTAGATGACTGCGATAATAAACTTAATGCTACATTGACCCAAGATGCGTATCTGCAAGGCAGCACTAGGTTTAATAGTGGTGAACTTAGGGTTGAGAGTGGAAACCGGATCGCTTACCTCATGTTTACGGTGCCTGCAAGCACCAAAACGGTAACCAATGCCAAATTGGAACTTACCGTAGGTAGCGATGGAGGCAGTGGTTTGATAGAAGTTTATAAGGGAAGCTCAAATAGCTGGACCGAGGCCAATCTTTCCAGTGGCAACAAACCTGCCGAAGGTACAAAATTAGGGTCCTTGAACACCACCTATAGCGTGGGCTCTACCTATACTTTTAACCTGAGCGGTGTTACGCCCGGCCAGACCATTTCCTTGGTCTTGAAGCAAACGGGCGGCAACGATGTGTCTTTCTCATCAAAGGAAGGTTCCTATTCCCCAAAACTGATTCTAGAGCTAGAGTGTGAAGATGATGGAGGGGCCATAGATAATTCCATAGCCATTCCCGGGCTTTTAGAGGCTGAAAACTTCGATACACAATCAGGGGTTGAGGTAGAGAATACTACCGATGCCAATGGAGGTGAGAATATCGGCTATATAGAAAATGGAGATTATGTCACCTATAATGTCACTATTGCCGAGGCCGGTACGTATGAAGTAAAGGCAAGGGTAGCGAGTAAAACGGCCGGTGGCAAAATCAATATAGAGGCAGATGGTGTAAAAGTAGGTGAGTTTACCGTTGGCAATACAGGCGGATGGCAAACATGGACCACACTGACGACCACGGTTGACCTGCAGGCGGGCGAGCAAAACCTTAAGCTCGATTTTGCCGGTGGTACGGGCTATTTGTTCAATGTAAACCACCTTGATTTTGATAAGCAAGATAGTGCGGCAAGTGCCCTTTTTACAGCCGAAACGACTGCGGAAGTAAAACTTGTGGCCTATCCTAACCCGGCCCAAGACTATATTACCGTTTCGGGTATTAAACCAGGGAGCCGATTGGTGATATATGACTACTCGGGAAATAGGGTGCTTCAAACAGTGTCTCAAAGTACCGATGTATCTCTAGATATAAACCGCTTAAGAAAGGGCGTATATATCATTTCCATTCAAGGAGAGAAGAGTCTACAGTTTATTAAGGAATAAGAAAATTAAGGGCTATTTCGGGTACCCTATCCCGAATGGCCCTTACATCTTTATAGGGGACAATAAGCCTTTTTGTGCATGGTAGAATATAAGAACGCATCGAAAAAAAGGCTTGTTGTTTATTTTGTTAATAGATAAAAAATCAATGTGTTATGAAAGTTAATTTTTATATGCGCCATACTCGGCCTAAAGTGCTTTGCACTTTGTTCTTGCTGATGTCTACGGTGTACCATGTGAGTGCCCAGTTAAGGGTAGGTGACCCAGGGGTGACTTTTGATACGGGCAAGTATGACAGCCGCTATCCACAGATGAAGGAATGGCAAAAGGCAGGGGTTCGAGGCGGAATTCCCTTTCTAAAGGATGTCAAGGTCGTAAAAACCCTTACAAGTGGTGCCGATAGTGAAGCCATCAACAAGGCTATCGTCGACGCATCAAAAACGAGTGGATTGGTGGCCGTTCTTTTAAAAAACGGTACCTATTCCATTGATCAACGAGTGGTGATGAAATCGAATGTCTCTTTGATAGGAGAGAGTAGAACGGGGGTAAAGTGTATCGTAAAGATGAACAATGGCGATGCCTTTAGTTTTTATAAGGTCCAAAAAAGCGGCATATATACCTTGACAATCGAAGGTAGTTGGGGCAAACCAAAATACGACTGGAACTATAGCCTAGATGCCAACGACGAATTAAAGAACAACGATAATATATCGGTGAAGTTCAATAAGTCGGAAGATTGTTGGTTGGACAAGGTCGATATCATAAATTCCGCCAAAGACCCTGTGAGGGTTCCTGCTAACCATATTACCTTAAGGGATCTGCGGGTAGACGGAGCACACAAAAAAGCCGGAGGGGCCCAAGGATACTTTTTTATACAAGGGGCCTATAATCTCATTACGGGCTGCCAGGTTACCCATCTGAGACACATATCGCTTCAAGGGGGGAACGTAGAATACAATGTGGTGTACGACAACGATTTTAGACAAGAGGTAAGTTTCCACAGTGGCGATAAGGGGAATAACCTAATCGAGAATAACAGGATCACCTTGCCCTATGATATGCCCAACTCTAAGGCAGATACGCCCAATGCCGTCTATAATAGCAATAAGGAACCTAACTATTACGCTATTATGGGGCCTTGGTCCATTCAGCACGATAACTCCGAAAAACCCAATTTTATATTCAAAAACCAGTGTCTAGAAGAAAACCATGGCAACAAGAGACCTTGGTCAGACCCTAATCTATTGTATAAGGGACCGAAGGAAATCAAACCGAAGGATCCCGCTACAAATTTTCCCGCACTGCCCCAAAGCCAAACCCCATCTGGAGGGACGCTCTATCCCATAGTTTTGAATGGAAATACCGGCGGGGGCAATTCTTGTGATGCTTCTAGAACCGTGTTTGCCGATACGGATGCTTACCTGCAGGGCACTACAAGATTCAATACCAATGAACTTAGGGTGGAAAAGGATAAAAGGCTTTCCTTTCTCAAATTTACCCTTCCCGCTGATCTACCTGCAATTACCGACGCTAAATTAGATTTGACGGTTTCTACCGACAATGGCAACGGACGAATAGAAATTATAAAAGGCAAGTCGAACAATTGGACGGAAGATAACCTGTCTTCCTCAAATCGGCCACAGGAAGACCAAGTATTGGGCGTTTTGACAGATACCTATGCCAAGGGGAAAACCTACCAATGGACATTATCGGGCCTAAAGGCAGGGGAGACCATCACCCTGATCGTAAAGCAAAGCAGTGGTAACGATGTATCGTTTTGGTCTAAGGAAGGCAGCAATGCGCCCAAGCTTACCCTAAAGTCAGATTGTAATGCCGCTACGGAAAATGTAGCCCTAAGTATGGAAGCGGTAGGAAGCGATCCCATCGTTAAAGTGTATCCTAATCCTGCAAGCGACTTTATAAGCGTGTCTCATGTGAATATTGGGGAAGAGCTTATCGTGTACGATTTCCTAGGCAATATCGTGCTAAGGGAAGTTGTCAAACAAAGCGAGCCCGTTTTAGATGTTTCCCCTTTGAAAAAAGGAAACTACATCCTTTCCGTTCAAGGAAAAAATAGCTTTCAGTTTATTAAGAAGTAATACAAAGGCCGCCCTGCCGGTACATACAAGTAGGGCGGTTTATAAGGTCAAACAAAAAAAAGAAAACGATTATGGTACCAATAAAGCAAAGACGGAAGGCATATGTTTTATATGCATTTCTCATGTTGTGCGCCACTACGGCATTCGCACAGAACAATTATTATCTAAGTGCTTCGGGAAACGATTCCAATAGCGGAACATCGGAGGCTTCGCCTTGGAAAACGATAAATAAGCTGAATAGCGTAAAGAATTCCATTAAACCGGGCGATGTTATTCATTTCAATAGGGGCGATGTATTCTATGGCTCACTCGATCTAAAGGGCAAAAAGGGTTCATCGGGAAAAACAATAGTCTTGAAATCGTACGGCTCTGGTGACAAGGCCATTATTAGGGCGTCGGTAAAAATCAATAACTGGACACGTCACAGTGGAAATATCTGGAAGGCCAACTTGGCTAAGATTGATAACGGAAGGACACCGGCCCTATTTTTAAACAATGTGGCCCAGCAGATCGGTAGGGAGCCCAATGTTGATGCGGCCAACGGTGGGTACCGAAGGATCAAATCGCACGCGGGCAACAACAAATCCATATCGGAAGGGGCTAATTTGCCCTATGCTTCAAATAGGTTTCAAGGGGGCGAAATTACCATTAGGACTACTGATGATAACGTAAAGGTAGAAACGGTAACTTCCCATAGTGGTAATACGGTCAACTTCGGGTTGTCGGACCCAAGTGCCACTTTTGAAAATGCCATTGAAAACAATTTCGGATACTTTTTTCAGAACCATGTAAATACCTTGGATAAAAACGGGGAATGGGCCCACGATACCAATGCGGGCGTACTGTATTTGTACAGTAATACGAACCCGAACAGTTTAAGTGTAGAAATCCCTTCTGGGGAAAGTGCCCTAAGCCTTAACAATACTGACTATGTAAAAGTTCAGGATTTAAGATTGGAAGGCGGCTTGAAATATACCTTGGCCATTAGTGGGGCATCGAACATGACCCTTACCAATTGTCATATTTATAACGGAAACGAGTACTTGTCCCTAGGATACACCCTAACCAATATCACCGCTACCAATAACACTTTTGAACAAAGTAATAACATAGCCATCCGATGGGAGGGGCTAAGCGGACTCACTTTTGCCAATAATAAGATTATAAATATTGGTATGCGCTCCGGTATGGGCGCGCGTAGTTTTATTGGCTATACGGGGGCAAGGTTCGTTAGTAGATCGGGGTCTTCCGCCAATGTAATAGAAAAGAATACCTTAAAAAATATAGGCTACCATGCCATGCTTTTTTCCGGGGGTAATTTAAAGATACGCTACAACGATATTAGCAACTATTGCTATACGAAAGATGATGGGGGCGGAATATATTCCGTAGGAAACAGAAATTCGAATAACAGTGTGTACGGGAACATCGTTCATGACAGTCCTGGTGCCATTAGGGGCATTCCTGAAGGAAGGGGCGTAAAAACGGCCGGTATTTATATCGATAACGACTCACAAAACCAATTGATATATGAAAATACAGTGTATAACATCGTCGGTTGGGGATTGATGGCCAACTTGTCAAGTAAAAGCACCATTAGGGACAATACCGTCTATAATTGCGAATTCGGACTCGTATTATCTACCTATAACAATAGCTTTGGGGCCGGAGGAAGTACGGCAAAGGCAACGGACAATACCGTGATGGACAATATATTTTTCTCTAAGAAACCAAGCCAGGTTTCCGCACGTTACACCAACCAAATTACCGATGCCGGCTTTAATACCTTCTTGGGCGATATCAATAGCAATTACTACTGTATGCCCTATAACGGAAGCAAGCAAATAAGCGTAACATTGGCCAGAAAAACCGATGAGTACACCTTGGACGAATTCAGGACGAAATACCCCAATTATGAAAAAGAGGGTAAAAGCGCCCCTGTTAAGTTCGGTGCCTCGGTCGACCCGAATACCTTTATAAAGTTTGTGGTAAACAACACAGGTACGGCCAAAACCGTAAACTTGGGGTCGGAAAACTATGTGGACGCGAAGCATAAAAACTATTCGGGAAGTGTTACCGTACCGGCGTATTCCAGTATCGTATTGCTCAAGGGAAGCGGAAATGACGGTTCGACCGAAGAACCCCAACTCATAGAAAACGGAACGTATACCATAGGATCGGTTACGTCTAACCAAAGACTATTGTCCCGCGCCTTGGAAAATTACAATGCCAGAATGGTAAACCCTGGGGACTATGCCGATCAAAAATGGGTTTTTAACCATTTAGGGAACAACGTCTACACCATAAAGAACAAGGCCAATGGCCGTTTCTTGGAAGTACCTTATGCAAAGTGCCAAAACAGTGTGCAGGTATCAACCTATACCAGTGCGGCACAAGACCACCAAAAATGGAAAGTGGTCGAAAATGGCAATGCGATTTACGGCCTTAAACCGAACCATTGTTTAGAGCAAGGTTTGGATAGGAATAACGGCACCTTGGACACGAATGTCATTACCTATTCTTACGGGGCGGACAATGGTAACCAAAAGTGGAAAATTCTACCGATAGCGGCCAGTCTTAATGTAGATGAAGTGGCTATCAAAGCCTATCCTAACCCTTCGACCGAATTTATCAAGGTGGCAGGCATAAAAGTAGGCGATAGGCTTAAGATCAGAAATATGAGCGGTGTAGTCATAAGAGAGATACATGTAAAATCTTTGGAAGAGACCATTCCTTTAGATGATATTAAATCGGGAGTGTATATTATTTCCGTTTCCGACAAGGAAAGTATACAATTCCTAAAACAATAATCCTCCATTTCATGTGTTTTGAGCTGTCTAGACCTTAGGGTTTAGGCAGCTTTTTTTTGCCCACGCATAATCACGGATAAGGCAACTGGCCCTTTGCAACCGTTGTGGCCGTCCTGTTTTTATTCGAGTTCTTCACATTCGAAATTCTGCTTTTGTAACAGTTCTATGACCTTCTGCTCCGAACAATGGTCACTCTCTATCCGTAAGATATTATCACAGTCCTCAAGGTCAAAATTCCAATGGCTTTTCGGCAGTAAATGATCTAAGTGGGGCCTTAAAATTTTGATTTGGCTCTTGGTCCGTACGCTTGTTTTAAAGACGTGTATCATAGGTCGTAATGTATCGGTCTAGGCTTCGTTGAAAGCCTGCCTTTCTTTAGGTATTTTGAAAAGGGAAGGCTCAGGTTCAAAAAAAGCTTGGCATTAGAGTTTGCTTAAGATGCTTCTATCGATATAAAAGGTGCCGAAAGGAATGAAGCAGGCCAATAGCACCTTCCAAGTAGTCGTTGCGAATTTCCAATTTTGCTCGACCCCTACACTTAAGGCGTTAAATAGGAAAAGTAGAAAAAGGGCCCCATGGATCGGGCCGAGTGTTTTGGTCAATTCCGGATAGTCAAAGTAATACTTCAAGGGCACCGAAATAAATACAAGTACTAATAGGGAAATGCCCTCTAGAAAGCCTATGATACGGAGACGGCCAATATTTGTTTTCAATAGATTCTTCATAATTATCTGAAATAAGGTCTGTTGGCAAACGGTGAAAAGGGCCAGGGAATGGCTATAAAAATGATGGTCAGGGCCACCGAAAACCAAAGCAGTTGGGTTTTGAATTTTTCTCGGTCGGAAGGCTTTCGCTTTGCCAGGGCCGAACCAATGGTAAGAAAAACAATGGCCAAGAGCATGAGTGCCATATGTATGATTCCGAAAAAGGTGGTGTCGATATGTTCTAGGGCCTCATCGGTATGCTTCCAAAAATAGCTGACGATCGGACTCTGGGTGTATAGTAAGATGCCAATGAGAAGTTGGATATGGGCCAGGGTGGCGGTCCAATGCCTGACGCGGTTGTCGTGCTTTGAAAAATCCAAATTTTGAAAGTAACCTCGGTACGCCCGGTAAATGGAGTACAAAAGGCTTAGTAATACGAGCCAACGTACAACCGAATGGCCAAAAGTAAGTGCTTGATACATCAGTAAGGTATTGAATGCTGATGCAAAGATATAAAAACATACTAGTTAGTATGTTTTGAAGGTGATATTTATTTTAGCTGGTTTAGATACCGTTTAAGTTCTTTTAAATAAGCGTGATAGCAATCGGTATCGTTGTAGGCCTTACCGAAATTTCGAATGCCCCAATAGCTCGACATCACAAAATAGGCCACTTGTTTGGGGTTGACGTCACTGCGTACCGCTCCGTTTTCGATTTCCTTTTGAATGGCCTTTTCTATGGTAGTCTGCCACTCTAGGATCAATTCGTTCAGGGCTTTGGAAAACGCCTCGTTCCAAGGTGTCATTTCTTGGGCCAGGTTGCTCGCGGGGCATCCGTATTCAAGCTTTAGGAAAGGGGTTTCGAACAGCAGGGATTCCGTCATTCGGTATATTGCCTCGAGGGGACTTGAAGCATTTTGTAAGGGAACGATAAAGGCGTCTTGCATGGTCGGTTTGACAATTTCATTGATAATGGCGATTCCCATTTCGTCCTTTGTCTTGAAATGGTAGTAAAAAGCCCCTTTGGTGACTTCCGTAGTTGCTATGATCTCATCAATGCTCGTCGTTTGGTAGCCCTTCCTGTAGATTAGGTCAAATGCTTTTTCGAGAATGGTATGTCGGGTATTCGATGCCTTTGTCATAAAAGATACTAATTAGTATGCTGCGCAAAGTAATCAAAAAAATATTGGGAGGGGAAGTCGGTATAATTCCTGTGGCCTGTTTTTAGTTTGGGTTTCTCTTTGAGGAAGGTGTTGGGGGCGAGTTGAATTTGACCCTGTGTTTTGACTCGTTTCCTTCTTTTCTTCCTTCGGATTTGTTTAAGAAAGACAAAGTCTTGACCCTTCGCCGGAAGTTTTTGGTGGCCGGCATGGAAAAATAATAAGGGGGGTGGTGGTAAGTTATAGATAAAATATAACGTATTTTACCACGGATAAGATGTGGGTTTGTTAATACGCTTTATGTTCCCAACCTTACACACCGAGTCGTACAATAATTTATTAGTATCCATTCAAGCTGTTGATCAAAACTAAACCAAATAGAATTGCCATATTACTTGATTCGGCCCGAAGGTATGATCGTGACGTATTAAAGGGAATCATTGATTTTAGTCGGCAAATGGGGCATTGGTCGACCTATCACTTACCACCTGACTATATTCATGGCCATGATATGGACAAGATTATCGAGAATATTATCAAGTGGTCTCCCGACGGTGTAATTACGCGGACATTTACGGGTTGGGAACAGTTTAAGGCTTTGGGGGTTCCTCTGATACTTTCTCCCTATAAAAAGATTATTGAGAATGAAATCAGCTTTCATAGTGATGACCGTGAAATTGGTAGAATGGCGGCGGACTATTTTATGGCATTGGGTTTTGAGAATTTTGCCTTTATAGGGAATAGTGATTACCATTGGTCTGATGAAAGGCAAAAGGCCTTTAAAAAAGAAGTGAAAAGCAGGGGGCTATTTTATAAAAAGGCACCTGAGTTTATCAAAAAAAAGAGTTGGTACGAGATTCCCGAGCTTTTGGCCGAATGGCTCTCCGTACAGCCCAAGCCCTTGGCTTTGTTCGCCGCCTGTGATGAATTCAGCAGTCTTGCCAATAGGGCCATTGAAATTTCAGGGTATCACTGTCCTTCACAGATTGCATTGCTAGGTTGCGATAACGATGTGCATATTTGCGAGTTGGCCGAGCCACAGATTTCTAGTATTGGAATGAATGCTATAGGGGCGGGTTTCGAGGTAGCTAAAACAATGCACGGTCTAATTCGTGGGGAACAATTGGGTTCAGGTAACATTGTAACCCTTCCCGAAGGTGTTGTTACCCGAAAGTCTACCGATATCGTAGCCGTAAAGGATATTGAACTTCAGAAGGCGGTACGCTTCATTATAGAGAATGCACCTATAAAAAATATTAGGGTTTCCGATGTTGTTAAAATAACAAGCCTCTCTCGAAGGTTGTTGGAAATGCGGTTCAAAAAGGAACTAGGACTTTCCGTTCTTCATGTAATCAAGAAATACAGGATATCACATTTTAAAAAATTATTGAACGACAAAAGTATCAGGGTCAAAGATATTTATGCCGTAATGGATTTTTCCAATCAAGAAAGTGTTTCTCGTTACTTTAAGAATGAGACCGGTATGACTCCCTCTGAATATCGTGAAAAATTCAAAAAGTAAAATTCGCATTTTGTCATTTTATATGCGTTTTTTATCAATTACTCCTTCAGTTTATACCTTTCCTTTACCACGTTTTATAAGTGGTTCTCTTTCAATCTATTCTCTTAGTGACTATTAGTCGTTCTCAACAACGAACACTACAAGGGCGTATTCTGCGAAACTTCCAACTTATAATACTCAGATTGCCATTTTCATGAAATAGCAGAAATGTATAACTCCAACTTTAACTAAACCGTCAAATTATGAAACAAAAACTGTTCTTATATCTATTCATCATAGCTCCTATGTGCCTCTTGGCACAGGGCGGAGTATCGGGCTCGATTACCTCTGCGGAGGATGGAGCGCCCTTGCCTGGTGCAAATATCCTGGAAAAGGGAACATCAAACGGGACCCAAGCCGATTTTGACGGTAACTTCTCTATTGAGGTAAGTGGTTCAGATGCCGTACTGGTAATTTCTTATATCGGTTTTACCAGTCAAGAAATAGCAGTTGGGGTACAGACCCATTTTAATATTTCTCTTGAAGAAAGTGCCTCGGCGCTTGATGAAGTCGTACTTGTGGGCTATGGTACGCAGAAAAAGGCCAATGTAACCGGTGCCGTTTCTACCATCAAGGTCGATCGGCTTGCGAATATGTCACTTGGGGCCATTGACCAAAAGTTGGGCGCACAAGTAGCTGGTGTTCAGGTAAGGCAAATTTCCGGTGCCCCGGGTAGTGGCGCCGTTGTTAATATAAGGGGGGCGGGGTCCATAGGTGCAGGTGACGACCCCTTGTATATTGTAGATGGTTTTCCATTGGTTGCGGGAAGTGATAAAAGCTTTAATCCGTTGAATACCATTAACCCTGATGATATCGAAAGTCTTACGGTATTAAAGGATGCCTCTTCAACCGCTATTTACGGTTCTAGGGGGGCTAACGGTGTTGTGTTGATTACGACCAAGAGCGCGAAAAACGGAAAATCGTCCATAGAGTTTACGGCCTATGGAGGCCTGCAACAGGTTTCCCAGAAATTCTTTCCCCAAATGATGAACGCAACGGAGTTCGCACAATTTCAACTCGAGAAAGCCCAAGATTTTTGGGTAGATGAAGGCAACGACCTAAACACTTTCGATATCAACACCTTAGATCCGATCTACCGCAATCCGGCAAGTAACGGGGAAGGGGTGAACTGGTTGAAGGAAATCACACGTGTGGCTCCTATGCAAAACTACAACCTGACCATTACCAACGGTACGAAAAAAGTAAGATCGGTGATATCGGCAAGTTACTTCAATCAAGAAGGAACTATTCTAGGTACCGATTTTGAACGATTTAGTTTTAGGTCGAACCTCGAGACCGATTTAACCGATAAAATAAAGGTGGGTTTGAATATTGTTCCCACTTTAACCAAGCAGAACAGCCGACCTACGGAAGGGCACAATGGTAATTCACTTATTACCCAAGCCTTTATAACACCGCCCTTCGGGCCAATTTATAACCCTGATGGCAGTTACAACCCCAATATTCAGGTGGGAGGCCCGTTCAGTGATAGGGTAGGCGGTACTTTTCAATTTGCCAATCCGGTAAATCGACTCAAAAACCTTGTGGATGAAACCAAGGGGGTATCCTTATTGATCAATGCTTATGTGGATGCGGAAATTTTCGAAGGACTGAGGTTTAAAACAACCTTTAATGTAAGTCACAATAACTCCAACAGAGATCAGTACTTTCCTTCGGCTGTCGGAAATTATAGAGACCCGGCACCCTCAATTCCTAGGGGACAATTTCAAAAGAACACCTTGAACAATTTTCTTAATGAGAATACATTAAGCTATACAAAGTCCTTCAATAAACACAATATAGAGCTATTGGCCGGCTTCAGTAGCCAACAGGAACGATTTGAAAGGTCAACGATATTGGCAAGCAATTATCCGCTCAACGATGATATTATTACGCCCAATGCGGCGGCTACCGTAGAGAGTTCGGAGCTTGTTGATAAATGGACCTTGGTATCTTATTTTGGAAGGCTCAATTATAATTTTGACGGAAGATACTTGATAGGTGCTACCATTCGTAGGGACGGTTCTTCGAGATTTGGCGAGAACAATCGTTGGGGGCTGTTTCCATCCGCTTCTTTGGGTTGGAGGGTTTCCGAAGAATCTTTCTTTCCCGAAGACGGTTTTGTGTCAGGCTTGAAGCTTAGGGCGAGTTACGGGTTAACGGGTAACAATTCAATAGGCAACTACACCGCCATTTCTTCCGTTATAACCGACGACTATGTGTTTGGAGGCGTTTTGGCCCCAGGGAAACGACAGTCAAGTTTGGCCAATGTAGATCTGGGCTGGGAAAGCTCCAAACAGTTCAATGCGGGAATAGACCTAGAGCTCTTGAAAGGACGATTTTTTATAAGTCCGGAAATCTACGTAATCGATACCGAAGATATGCTTCAGGGTATTGATATTCCTGCCAGCTCGGGCTTCTCCAGTATCCAGGAAAATATCGGAAAGGTAAGGAACAAAGGTTTGGAACTTACCCTTACGGGACGGATCTTAACCGGTAAATTACGGTGGAATTCAGATTTCAATATTTCGTTCAATAAGAATGAAGTGCTCGACTTGGGCAATAAATCTGAAATTATCATAGGGTGGCCCCATAAGACGATTACCAAGACAGGGCAGCCTCTAGGCTTGTTCTATGCCTATAACTTTTTAGGGCTCTATGAAAACCAGGCCCAACTCGATGAGGCCAGTGCGCCCAATAGCACCATTGGTACGCCAAGGTTTGAAGATGTCAATGGTGACGGTGCCATCAATTCTTCCGATTTCACCGTTGTGGGTAGTCCGCACGCGGACTATAATTGGGCCATGACCAATACGTTCAACTACGGTGATTTTGATTTCTCATTTCAATTGGCAGGGTCACAAGGTGGTGAAGTAATTGATGTTTACAGAAGACATACCCAATTGTCCGTCGGATTTTGGAATTTGGAAAAAGACGTCGCCACTCGGTACAGGCCTTCAAATGCTTCCTTCGAAACCAATTATGGTAGGGTAACGAGTCCTTACGATTTTACCAATCAAGATATCAGCTCGCTCTTTGTGCAAG
This sequence comes from Zobellia sp. OII3, assembly GCF_002211465.1. NCBI lineage: Bacteria > Pseudomonadati > Bacteroidota > Flavobacteriia > Flavobacteriales > Flavobacteriaceae > Zobellia > Zobellia sp. OII3. Next base: position 21,453 of record NZ_MWRZ01000003.1, read on the forward strand.
ATGCTTCGTATGTGTCTATTAGGAATATTACATTGGGGTATACGCTCAATACGGAATACCTAAAGAATTTTAGACTCTACTTCAGTGCACAAAATCCCTTTGTATTTACCAAATACAAGAACGGTCATCCTGAAACCGCAGGATTTGGGGAGACTAGCTCTTTGCAACAAGGAATCAATTATGGTGGATATCCATTGCCACAAATCTTTACCATCGGGTTAAATTTTAAACTATAAATTCTGTAATCATGAAAAAATGTAATTATATATATATGCTCTTAACTTGTTTCTTGTTAGGGTGTAGCGAAGATTTCTTGGATGTGGCGCCCGAAACCTCATTAGGCTCAACTTCTTTCTTTAAAAATGAGGGACAGTTCGTAGCCGCATTGAACGGAACTTATGTGCCCCTTAGGGATTTGTACAAAGGCGGAAATTTTTGGTTGTTGGCCGAACAGCGTTCAGACAATACCTCTTATGAAAATTTGGATGGCTCGGGTGTTTCTAAATTTGAGATCGACGAGTTTCGGGTTACCGAATTAAACACTTTTCCCCCAACAATTTTTAGAATGTCTTACGATGGTATAGGGCGAGCGAACTTATTGCTTTCGAATATAGCCACGACCGAGGTGTTGAACGATGATATAAAAAACCAATTGGAAGGTCAGGCCTATTTTCTCCGGGCCCTGTATTACTTTCATTTGGTTAGGGTTTTTGGTGACATACCGCTGGTTTTAGAACCCGTAAACAATACGGAGCAAGCCTTCGCTACAGCTGAAAGGGTCGGTGTCTCCGAGGTTTATTCGGTAATTGTTGACGATGCTACCAAGGCGGCGGCCTTACTTCCCGATTCCTATACCGGCAATGACATTGGGCGTGCTACAAAAGGTGCGGCCTTGACCCTTTTAGGTGAGGTGCAGATGACCTTGAAGAACTTTGAGGCAGCAATAACCGCCTTAAATGGCGTTACGGGCTATACGCTTTTACCCGACTATGGGGAACTTTGGAATGCTGCCAATAAAAACAGTGCTGAATCTATTTTTGAAGTTCAATATTCCGTAGGCTTGGGATCTGAAGATTTTGCCAGTGGTTTTATGTACCGTTTTGTACCCCAGCATTCGGGAGCGGGTGAAGAAATCATTGGGTTTGCCGCAGGAAACGGTTCCGATTCCGGTCACAATACCCCCACCAATGATATGATCGGGGCCTACGAGGCCGAAGACCTTAGAAAGGATGCTTCTATCGGATTTTGGAATAACCCGCAAACGGGAATGGATATACCCTATGTGAAAAAGTTCAATAACCCCGGGCCGTTTCGGTTCTGGATGGATGACAATATGCCGATCTACAGATATGCCGATGTCCTTCTGATGTTATCGGAAGCACTAAACGAACAGGGCTATGTGGCCGATGGAGAAGCGTTCGACCTATTGAACCGGGTCAGGCAAAGAGCAGGTTTGGCTGATTTGACATCTGCGGAATTAACCGATCAAGATAGTTTTAGGGAAGCTGTAGCCCAAGAAAGAAGGGTCGAGCTTGCATTTGAAAACCACAGATGGTTCGACCTTTTAAGAACGGATAAGGCGGAAGAAACTATGACGGCACATGGCGTGGAGGAAAAAGCGCTGAAAAGTTATGTTCCTACCAATGCCTATCAAAATATATCCTTGTTGTACCCCTATCCGAACCGGGAAACACTTTTGCTCGATGCCGATAATTAAAGGTCTTGTTTATAAAATAAAGAAAGAATGTTTCCTTTTTGGTTACTTTAAAGAAATAATTGAGGTATCGCTTTTGCATACTTGAAAAACCATAAAAATGAAAAAACCAGCTAGAACCCTAATTTTATCGTCATTGTTAATTTTGTTTTTATCGACGGTCAGTGCCCAAAAGGGATATCAAGACCCTATGGATATAAGGGTTTCCGAATCAAAAATGGCTACGGTAGAAGTGATTACGAATGCGGGTAAGAGAAGTTATCACCTGAACAATACCGGAACCGTTGATGTTTCAAGGGCCCTGCAAGCTATTTTCGATGAGATTTCGGCAATAAAGGATGTGTCAGCTACCTTTTCGTTCATACCAGGGGTCTATTATTTAAACGGCCCGGTAAAACTGAAAATCGCAAGTGTTAAGATGATCGGGCACGGTCATGGGGGAATAGATATTCATGGCGCCAATATTGAAAGCGGTAGTATTTTTAGGTTTGGAAAAGACACGGGACCCAACTGTATTACATTTGATTATGCCGGAAGGAGCAAGGCTTTTCCATCCGGCGAAACCCCATGGGATAATCGCAATTTAAAGGTTGAAATTGAAAACCTCACCTTTGTTGGTTACAACAACACCGGGGTAAATACGGCTGATGGCTATAGCCGCTTCAGGGGTGATGAGCCGAATTTTAGAGGGCTACATTGGTACCCGTCAAAAGACCGGTACAAGGATGTCGAGGCAGAGGGGCAGCGGGCCATTGTCTTGCCAAGTCCGCCCAAGGGCAAGGGACATGCCAAGTGCGAGCTATTGAGGGTGACCGGCTGTTATTTTACAGATCTATATGTCGGGCTTGATGTAGCAGGGAGCGATGTGACCTATATCGATAAAAATTGGTTCGGACAGTTGACCTATGCCATAAGGCTTCATAAAAACGGGCAAGGAATGATGGTCGGGGATAATCTGTTTGCCGACCTTGAGACGGCAATGGTATTGGGAAACCCTAGCTTTTCTTCCTTCCATAACAATACTTTTGCCTATGTAAGCAAGTGTTTCGAAATCGATAATATTGAAAACTCTACCATAGTCGGTAACACCTTGTACAATTGGAAGATATCGACCGGTGCCGCCGCTTATGGGGCTTTTTGTCATATAAAAAAATCCAGTAACCTGGCCATAACGGGAAACACCATTTCCCAATACCTTGATAGCCGAAAACGGACCAAGACTATTGATGAAAAGAACAATGGTCTTTCGTTTATACAATTTGATAACGCAGATCAACTGCTCTTTTCGAACAATGTAGTGCATACTATTTTGACCCAGACCGTAGTACGGCTTAACGATTCGAAAAATTGCGTAATTACCGATAATATCATTACCCATGGTAAAGGAGGGAATGCCGTAGCCCAGACCGGTACTAGTAGTAATAACTATTATAGGCCCATCGATCCTAAAAATTCGGAACGCTTCGATGAATATAAATATTGATAGATAAAACAATTAGGGGTATGATGGCTAAGCTTGTTGGTATACGTCTACCTGCTTCCTTTAAAAATAGATGCCGGTGATGGTTCAAAAGCCATCTTGGCAGCTTAGTTGAGTTAGTTAGTTCGGGAAACACGGGTTTCTATTCGTGTTTTTTATTCGCTAAGAATCGATTCGGTTCCTTGCGTGGATCGAATGGCGATTCCATAGTTTTTAAAAATTAAAATATGCTTAAAGAAACGGTAGTCTTAGCGGCCGACGTTGGGGGGTCTCATATTACCTTGGCGCTTGTCGTAAAAGGTCATGTCATGGATTCTGTAACTATTAAGGCTGAGCCTATAAAGGGGATGAGGGCCTATCTGCCTTTGATGGAACAAATGGCGAAACAGCTCGTGGAGAACAATTCGTTGAGCTTTCTTGATCTTGCCGGTTTTGGTATGGCGCTCCCGATGTTGGTTGATTCAAAAAAGAATACGGTACTGTCTTGTGCCAATAATAAATATGAAGATGCTGTCGAAATTGATTTTGAACAATGGGCGAGGGAAAAATTCGGCTTGCAAATTAGACTGGAAGTTGATGGAAACCTTGGCTGTATGGGAGAGTGGAACTATGGTGCCGGAAAGGGAGTGCAAGACTTGGTCTATGTGATTTTAGGAACTGGTTACGGAAGTTCGGTCGTGCTCGGTGGCCAACCGCTAAGGGGGCGAAATTTTACCGCTGGAATTTTAGCGGGTCATATGGTGGTCAACCCTATGGGAAGCAAATGCATTTGCCCGGGAAATGGTTGTGTCGAAAGTGAAACCGGTACATGGGCACTGCCAGGAATCGCCAGAAAAACCGAGGGATTCCATACCAGTCTATTGGCAAAAAGGGAAAAAATAGATTATGCGGCATTGTTTGAAGACCACGCCTTAAACGATAGTGTTGCCATTAAAATTTTAGAGCGGAGCATCATGTATTGGGGGGCCTCTTTGGTAAACCTTATCTACGCCTACAATCCCCAAAAAATTATCATGGCCGGTTCGGTCATAAAGGCAGGTGATTACATCATTCCGAGATTGGACGCCTATATTAAAAAACAATTATGGACGATTGGGGAGTATCCTGAAATATGCAAGGCCCAACATTTTGATACGGCAGCATTGTTAGGGTGTTATTCCTTGGTCACTACTTCTGATGAATATGAATGAAACTATACTCCAGCCTAGAATGCGGAAATATCTTGTAAAATGCACTTTGGTCGCTGCCTTGGGCGGATTGTTGTTCGGTTTTGATACCGCTGTAATATCGGGTACCGAACAGTCACTCAGGGTATTGTTCGATGGAGAGTACCAAAAGCTCAGCCAAGTATTTGGTACCGTAAACTTTTGGCACGGATTGGCCATAGCCTCGGCCTTAATAGGGACCATTGTCGGGGCGATGCGCTTCGGGAAATTGGCAGATACCTACGGACGGCGGAAACTGCTGATGATCATCGGGGTTTTATATTTTATCTCGGCTATCGGTAGTGCGCTGGCCTATGACTTGTCTTCCTTTGTTCTTTTTAGGTTCGTCGGGGGTGTTGGTGTCGGAGGGGCATCGGTCATCTCACCCATGTACATTGCGGAAATATCACCGGCAAAGTTTCGGGGGCGCTTGGTGGCCATAACCCAATTCAATATCGTTTTGGGCATTCTATTGGCCTTTGTTTCCAATTATCTTATTGCCGGATTTGAACTAGGGGCGGTTACCTGGCGCTGGATGTTCGGCGTAGAGGCTCTTCCGGCCCTTTTGTTCTTTTTGTTTTTGTTCACCATACCTCGCAGTCCGAGGTGGTTGTTGGTAAAAGGATATGTAGACGAGGCCAAAAAAGTATTGTCGCAAGTAGGAACCGATTCCGGTAGTATTGAAGATGAAGTGGCCGAAATTCAAAATACTTTAAAAACCGACGAGCGGAACAAAGGGGAAACGATTTTTAAACGAAGGTATTATAAACCGCTTTTCTTGGCCATATCAATAGCGGCCTTTAACCAACTGTCGGGAATCAATGCGGTTATGTATTTCGCGCCAAGGATTTTCGGAATGTCCGGTTTTGGCGAAAGTGCCGCCCTCTTGGGGTCCGTTGGGGTAGGCCTGGTCAATTTGACGGTGACTATGTTTGCCATTTCCATTATTGACCGCTTTGGCCGTAAAAAACTAATGTTGTTCGGGTCTATAGGATATTTGGTCAGTCTTGGGCTCATCGCTTTTACATTCTATAGCTATGATTCTGAATTTCGATTGGTCCATGAGCTGCAACAGGGCCTGCGCGATGGTTCCGATTTGGCGTCGGCCATGGCATCGGCCGCTACGGGTGGCAGTATTATTATGTGGAGCTTGTTCCTGTTTGTCGCGGCACATGCTTTCGGACAGGGAACGGTTATTTGGGTGTTCATAAGTGAAATATTTCCGAACAAGGTGAGGGGCAAGGGAGTTTCGTTGGCGAGTTCCACCTTGTGGATTATGGCCGCCTTGATTTCGTGGACCTTTCCCATGTTCGCCGAAGAATCGGGTGGAAAGATATTTACATTCTATTGGGTGTCAATGCTATTGCAATTGCTTTGGGTAGTGTTTGTAATGCCCGAAACAAAAGGCATAAGTTTAGAGGATATGGAGAAAAAACTGAATTTAAATGATGAAAAGTAATTTTAATAAGACTCCTTTCGTACCTATAACAGGAAACCAAAACTGCTATGTCGGTTGGAGGCAAATAGGCACTGAAATAAAATCGGTACTTGATAATGTCCCCCGAAATAAAAAGGTATTGGCGGTGGAGTGCTATCATGGTGTAGATGAGCTGGAAATATTGAACGGTCTCGAGAAACATCTCGGTCCCGTAAGGATCATAAGATCTTCCGAAGCCTTTAAAACCGAAGCGGAAATCTCAAAAATGGTATTTTCCGATGTTACCGATGACCGCATATTCGGGAGAATTACGGAGCTCGGGCTAAATAGTTACTTCGATAGGGGTAAGACCGAAAATTTAAGGAGGGCCATTGATCGAATTTCCAATGGAACGGTCTTGGTGATAGGTATTGGGGCTTCCTTGTTGGTAGAAAACCATGATGGCCTCGTCTACGCAGATATGGCCCGTTGGGAGATTCAAACCCGTATGAGGCGAAAAGAGGTCGATAATATCGGCTTGGCCAATCGTGAAACGGATTTTATGCGCTTGTACAAGCAAGGATATTTTGTCGATTGGCGTATCTGTGATTCCCTTAAAGCCGATCTATTCGGTAAAATCGATTTCGTATTGGATACCCATACCAAGAACCAGCCTAAAATGGTTTCCGGGGAAACCATGATCGAAGGAATGGAAGCCGCCCTTAAGAGGCCCTTTAGTGTCGTGCCTTTCTTTGATCCCGGTCCCTGGGGAGGTCAGTGGATGAAGGAAGTGTTTGATTTGGATAAGGACAAACCTAATTATGCTTGGTGTTTCAATTGTGTTCCCGAAGAAAATAGCCTATTGCTGAAAATAAACGATACCCTCATAGAAATGCCTTCCATCAACCTTGTGCTCTATGCACCTGAAAAGGTCTTGGGGAAGAAGGTCTATGAACGTTTTGGCGCAGAGTTTCCCATTCGGTTTGACCTTTTAGATACCATGCAAGGTGGTAACCTAAGCTTTCAGGTACACCCTTCAACTTCTTATATCAAGGAGCATTTTAATATGGACTATACCCAAGACGAGAGCTATTATATGCTCGATGTGGGCGAGAACGCCCTTATTTATTTAGGGGTGAAAGAAGGGGTTGCTCCCCAAGAACTTATCGGTGACCTTAAAAGGGCCCAAGAAGAAAACCAAACCTTCGATGCAGAAAAATATGTGGCTACCTTTCCGGTAAAAAAGCACGACCATATTTCCATTCCGGCCGGAACGGTACATTGTTCCGGAAAAAACTCCATGGTGTTGGAAATCAGTGCTACACCGTATATTTTCACTTTTAAATTATGGGATTGGGGCCGTTTGGGAATGGATGGAAAGCCAAGACCGATAAACCTGGCTCATGGTGAGAAAAATATTGAATGGAACCGAACAACCCAATGGGTAAAGGGAAATTTAATAGATCAAGTGGAACCGATGGAAGAAGGGGAAGGGTGGCGCGAAGAACGAACAGGCTTACACAAATCACAGTTTATAGAAACTAGGAGACATTGGTTCTCTTCTAAAGTGAAGCATAGTACCGGAGGAACGGTAAATGTACTGAGTTTGGTTGAAGGTCGGGAAGTCTTAGTGGAGAGTCCTGATCATTTATTTGAACCATTTGCGGTACACTATGCGGAAACCTTTATAGTGCCGGCCTCAGTGGAAGAATACACGATACGGCCGTATGGCGAAAGCGAAGGTTTAGAGGTCGCCACGCTTAAGGCATATGTAAGAAGTCGATAATGGAAAAACTAGACCCTGGCTTTGGTATTGTACCCCATTTTGAACCTTTAGGGTTTGAATATGGCAAGAACTGTTTCGGACCTAAGGTAGAGCACCGTTCGTTGAACAGTATACGCCCTAGTCTGAGGGATCCCAAGTGCCACGGTCCTGAAATTGTTTATGCCATTGCCATGGACGTCGGAAAGAATGAACACCGGGAATTATTGCAAAATAGACACTTATTGTACGGGGCCGTAATCTATGCCGCGGGTAACTTGGGTGATGAGCCTATAAGAAGCCAAGGGCATATACATCAACAATCGACCTTTGCCCAAGGGTGGTCTACTCCGGAAGTTTATGAAATCTGGTCGGGCAAGGCGGTTATCTATATGCAGGAAACGGCAAATGATAATCCCGGAAGGTGTTATGCCGTACACGCCATGGCAGGGGAGGTCGTAATCGTTCCCCCTGGCTGGGCGCATGCCACTATCAGTGCCGACCCTAATGAGGCCTTGTCCTTTGGTGCTTGGTGCGACCGCGATTATGGTTTTGAATATGACCAAGTACGGGAGCATCAGGGCTTGGCATGGTACCCCATATTGAAGTCGGGTAAGTTGGATTGGCAGTATAATACCCGTTATAAAAGGCAAAAACTGATGGAGAAATCACCTGAAAAATATGCGGACTTCGGCCTGATACAAAATACTCCTATCTACACCCAGTTTGAAAACTGTCCAAAAACATTCGATTTTGTGTCCAGACCGGATAAGGTAAAGGGACTTTGGAACCATTTTTTGCCCTGACATCGCTTGGTAATAGTTTGGGAGAATACCGATAATAAGATTAGAAGCAAATAAATATGAATTATTCTAAGTTGATTTTGGCCCTGGCGGTATCGTTTGTAACTTTTATTGTCCGATCACAAGACCGAAAAGTTCCTAATATAGTAGTCATTTTTATCGATGATATGGGGTATGGCGATATAACACCTTTTGGTTCGACTACGAACTATACGCCAAACCTTGTGAAAATGGCCAAGGAAGGAATGAAACTTACAAGCTTTTACGTGGCTTCGCCCGTTTGTACTCCTTCGCGGGCCTCTTTGATGACCGGGTGTTATCCTCAGCGTGTTGGTCTAAACTGGGGCTCTGATCATATTGTGCTCTTCCCTGGTGACCCGCATGGCTTGAACCCCAAAGAGATTACGATTGCCGAGTTGCTCAAAACAAAGAATTATGTCACCGGATGCTTTGGGAAATGGCATTTGGGCGACCAACCGGGGTTTTTGCCCTTGGACCAAGGTTTCGATGAATTCTACGGAATACCTTATTCTAGTGATATGTGGATAGGGAACAAGAATTGGAAATTTCCTGATCTACCCGTAATGAGGGGAAATACGATCGAATACCTAGTTGAGGATATGGCAGGACAGGCCAAACTTTGTAGCCGATTTACCGAAGAGGCCATTAGCTTCATAAAGAGAAATAAGGAAAAGCCATTCTTTTGTTACATACCCCAAGCATTTGTGCATGCTCCGCGAATGGCTAGCCCCGAATTTATGGCGAATGCTAAAACTGCCGAGGAAGGACAGATAGAAGAAATAGATTGGAATGTTGGCCAAATTTTAGAAACACTGAAAGATTTGAAGTTGGATAAAAGTACCTTAGTGCTTTTTACCAGTGACAACGGACCGGCTGGAGGCCTTTCTGCAGGTCCTTTAAGGGGAAGGAAGGCTTCGGTTTATGAAGGGGGGCATAGGGTGCCTACCATTGCTTGGTGGCCGGGCCGTATACCTTCTGAAAGTGAATGCGATGAATTAACGGGTACCATCGACCTGTTGCCCACGTTTGCAGGGCTGGCGAAAATAGACCTGCCCAATGACCGGGTTATTGATGGAAAAGATATATGGCCTCTTCTCGCAGGAAGGGTAGGTGCAAAAACACCCCATGACCGGTTCTTTTATCAACAAAAGGGAAATTTGTCGGCAGTCAGGTCGGGTGACTGGAAGTTGTTGACGAATGGGGAATTGTATAATCTAAAGGAAGATTTGGCGGAGTCGTTAGATGTTGCGGATGAAAATCCGGAGGTGGTTAAAAAACTGCAAAGGATGTTAAGGGACTTTGATATTGAAATAAGCTCAAATAAGCGTGAGGTCGGTATTGTAGAGGGGTCACGCACTTTGGTGCCAAGGCCTGGTGTGGTAGGAGAAGATGCATATCTGCCCACATTGGTTCTAATGAAAAGGGATAAAGGGCAATAACATAAAATAGCCCAAACACCTCCAATTTCTTAAAACTAATGATAATAAACCTTTTTTCTGAATAGCTTATTTAGCTATTTTTGGGCCTTTGAAAAGAGAATGACGCGTCTGGCCCCACTTTTTTTGACACTGCTCTACCTTGTTGCCATGGTGCGACCGGTCTTTCCTATCCTTGAATTTGTTGTCAATCAAGATTATATCGCCGAATTCCTTTGTATCAACACCGATAAACCCGAATTGGAGTGTAACGGAAAGTGTTACCTAATGCAGATGATCAAGGCGCAGGAAAGCGAAAAGCAATAAAAATAAAGTTTACGTTCACATCGAATTTAATCCTCTTTCTTTTTGTTCATTTTATAAATAAGCCAAATAAAGCCCACGACAAAATGAAGTATAATTATGCCGGCAATCACATAAATCAATGTATTTGAGCTACCTCTCATATCACATCTATCTTAATATTCCCAAAACTAAGCATCATATGGAATTAAAAATATGATATTAATCAATAAGGCCCTTTAGTGAGGTGGAAATCACCAATTCCTTGTTTTCTATGTATAGAATGGCGTAAAACCAGTGGGGGTGGATGCTTATCTGGTTTTTTATGTTTCAAGTAGCGCTGTGATTTGGCTGAAACTTTTAAATTCGGGCCAAGTGTATAGGCCCCTATGTTGATCATAGATGTCTTCATCTTCAGGACTGAATTTTTTTTTTGCATCAAAATTTATAGGGCCATTTCTCTATCGGGGCCATTGCACCCTTTTTAAAATCACCCTGTTTTGTAAGGCGTTTTTGGGACTGGATATTAGGGGTAAACCGCAATAATCAATGATGGATATACTCAGATAGTAGAATTGTCGTTAAGATATACGATGAATTGAGTCGATTATTACAACTTTATTTGTAGAAAAAATCATCTTATTATTGAATCGATTTTCTTATGTATATAGTGTTATGGGTAATCTTGAAGTGAGTAGTGAAAAAATAGAAGATTTACGTCTAGATTATAGTAAATATGAGGTAGACGAACTTGTAGAGACCGTTTCGGATGCTGTCTTTTTTCCGTTATATATAGCCAAGGTAGTAGGTAGTGTATTGCTTACGGTGTTGGTCGTGTTGTTTGTTTTAACGGTTTATGGTACTTATCACTGGTTTACCGGTTTTTTGTTTTTTGTAATAGCACTGGTCGTTACAATGCCTAGTGTGATCCTGTTTTCGGTAATACGCCTTTTTAGTACTATAAAATCGGATCTCGAAAAAGTATATGCGATTACATTGGATACGGCATTACACGTGTATGACGATGCGAACAAACTAAAAGAACAACGAACGAACAATGTAGCCTTAAAATATTCCTTTGTCGATGTTTTTAAAGGGGTGGCGCTATATGTGATCAGACCGACCTTAAAGGGGGTTTTGTCGAAAAGGATAAAATGGTTTGCCCTGCCTTTTACTTGGTTGATCGATATTATTTTTAAGAAAATATTCTTGAGCAAGTCGGCCCAGGCCGCTTTGGAGAATGAAGATATGGCCAATGAGGAGGAATCGGGTAAAGAAACCGGGGAGAGGGATACGAATGGAATAGGGGCCAAGATCGTAAATGCCACTTTTATAACCTTGAAGTTTCCGTTCAGGTTGGCCTTGATGTTGTACGGCATCGTGAACAGCTTCATTATTTGGGTATTAATATATTTATTATAAAAGAGATATGATTTTCACCTATAACAAGATTGTTAAAAACAAAAACCAGATCGATTTTGCGTTAAAGAATATTGACGTTCAGTTAAAAAAGAGATTTGAAGCCTTGCCGAATCTGGTCGCTGTTCTAAAAAAGTACATGTCGCATGAGAAGGGAATATTCGAAAAAATAGCGGAACTACGTGTGGCGATACAAAACAGTAAAAACAGAAATGAACAGTTGGAGGCCGAACAAGAATTGTCGCATTTACTTGGTGGCATTAACCTTACGGTAGAAAACTATCCCGAATTGAAAACCAACGAGTCCGTAATCCATCTCCAACGTAGTATTAACGAATATGCCGAGCAAATCTCGGCCTCGCAAAGAGCTTATAACGGGGCGGTTTTGAATTATAATGATTCCATCACCGTTTTTCCCAATAACATTGTGGCCAAATTGTTCGGGTTTTCTAAGGAAGAATATATTTCCATTATCTCCAACGAAGAAGAAAGGAGAAATCCCGACCTAAACACTATTTTATAATTTCATGACTACTTATTCCGAACACTTTGATGCCGTAAGGGCCAAAGCGGTCAACATCAAACCCCCTTCTAAATTACGCTTGGTAGGAGCTTCTTTCTTAGGGCTTTTTTCGCTGTTTGCCTTTGTGGTGGCTTTGGTTTCATTTGTGATTTTCATTATTCTCTTGATTTTTCATGTAGGTTCCGGTTTTTTGTACGGCATGGCAAAATTCTCGTTTTTGTCGAGTTGTATCGGGTGGTTTTTTTTCTTTTACCTGATTCGTTCCTATAAAAAGCAACTGGGCAGGTTTAAGAATACGGAAATACTCAGAAGAGATTTTAAACTCGATATCTTGCCAGAGATAATCACAGAGAAATACAGCGATCTTGACTACAGGTTTGATGGTATTGTAGATGAGGCGCATATTTTAGAATCGGACTTCTTTTCGCCCTCACTGCTTTCGTCCTTAAAGGAACGTTGGTTTTTTGGGGACGACTATTTTAGTGGAAACCTCGAAAATGTTGAATTTGAATTCTGTGAGCTCTATTATAAGACCACAGGTATAAAACCAGGTGGTTGGGCTGTTATCGGACTCATATTTGCCATCGCATTCAGAACTAATTTAGACTTTATTATTGGTTTTTTAGACTTTTTTGGATCTATTGGTGATTTAGATTTTAGTGATAAGAATTCGGTTTCCCATGAGCAATCCCTCGGAAAGGGCAGAGGCCATGTTAAAGTAGACGAAAAAGCCTTTTTTTACGGGACTCAAACGAACTTCAAAGGCTTCTTCCTATATGCCGATTTCCATAAGAATTTTGAAGGGACCGTACATATTCGAACCAAGAAGAAATTCGCTTCCAGAAAAATGTTCAATTTTTCAAAGAAATTGAAACGTCTGCGTATTGAAAATAGGTTTGTAAACAAGAAATATATCGTAGAGGCATCAGACACCCAAATGGGATACTACGTTTTAAGTCCCTCGATTATAGAAGCTATAGACAATCTCAACAAACGATTGGGAAGGGATTTGTCGATGACCTTAAAGGATGGAAAACTCTACTTGATAGCGCCCATGAGCAAAGACTTCTTTGAAAACATCATTATCGGTGAAGATGAGATACAAGTCAATACGATCGAAGATATCCATAACGACCTGAACGTAATCAAAAACCTCATAACCGAGCTGAATATCAGTAACCGAATCTGGACAAAGGAATAGCCGAGGGCAAAGGTACTTTTTGATGTGGAAGTGGACAAGGTTATGAGATAGTCTTAAATATGCTAAGAAATGTATTTTTTTAGTTTTGATATGATTCAAATATGCAGAGGTCCATCGGCCCTGTTTATATTTTTTTAGGAAAAGACCATCTTTTACAAGCCCATATCGATTCATAATTTCAAGTTATTCAGAAGTTAAATGGCTTGCGCCTACACCACTCTTTTGACGGCTAATACATATAATTTTAGCCATTCCTAGTCTTTGTTGGTATTCCATTTTAAGTATTTATTTCTAGTCTCCGGATGCTGTTCAAAGAATCCATTGAAGTGATAAAGGGCATCTTTAGGCCCTGGGAGTGGTCGTTATCGATGATTCCGTTTACATCGGATTTGTTCAGGTCATCGGAAAATCATGTATTGATTTGGAGCTTTTAATGAACCTCTATCAAATTCAAATTTCGATGTTTACCTGTTTGTCGGGAGGAGATCAAAAGGAAGATTTCTTTCAATTATGTCTAGGTAATCGGATGTCTTACTTGAGAAAAAGTTAAGAAAAACTTTAAATAGGTTTAATGAAATATTAAAATCCATGTAAGGTTTTTACTCCAAATGATATATACATTGGTGGCGAAATCATTAACCATGAATATGAAAAACCAAAAGACCAATGTCCTACTCTTAGTATTAGTTGTAATTAACATATTGTCATGTAGCGAAAAAGAAACTCTAAATGACTGAATATACCCCAATTGTAATCGATTTGATAGATCAATGCAATCAAAACAAAATAGTGGACACATCAGGAGAGATTAGACCAATAGACAATGTTTCGGGGTATACCCTTTCAACCATTCAGTCCGCGCTTAACGGTTCTCGATATCAAAATATATGGAGGGATAAACTTAATAATAGTAGGCCCTCTGGTGTAACTACCGCTGAACTAAATCAATTGTTCGCATATACGCTAACCGCCTCATGTGACTGACTAAAATATTTTTAATATGTTCAAAATATCTGTAATGACAAAATACGTTTCAACATCATTTATCCTATTACTGATTGTAACAGGATGTAGCAACTGCGACGGTGACGAAAATAACTTGCTATCCGATGAAGAAAAAGGTTTAATTCCTTTTTCCGTAGACACGTCTATCAATTTTGCGAACGATGCTTCCGAAACAGTTATAGGTAATTACTCTCAAAAAGAAAGCGAGATTACAAATTTGGATTCGGGCAATGACGGAGATTGCTCAGCGACCAATGTAGAGAGAGAATTCACAACATTAGAGCTATCCGGCCTTGAAGTCGGTTTTAATATTGTGGTAAGGAAAGGAAGGAATAATGAGTTATTTTTTTTAATTAGTCAATCGGATGATAATAATGAAAGGTTTGCTGTTGACGATTGCGATGGAATAGTGGATGACCTAGATAATTTTTTACAGGACATTTCTGCAAAAGGATTTGAATTCACGGATGTTTATGTATTCAATTCTTGTACAGAGAATTCAATAGTTCAAAGGGTATTATATTCATCGACCAATGGTGTTGAATTCATTGAATTTAGTGACGGGAGTTACTTAAAACTTGATGTCTAATATTTCCATTTTTTTATGACTGTTCATTCCCCAATTAGTAGGACAGGTTTTCTATAAACCTAGGTTAATTTATGCTGCTTTTTTAAAGACATCCATCGGTCTATCATATGCTAATGATTCATGCCTTCTTTCCTTGTTGTAATATTCAAAGTATTCCGCCAATAGTAGGAACAGATCGAGTCTGTCACTTGGTGGGGCCAGATAGATTTTCTCATACTTTACGCTTCTCCATAAGCACTCTATAAATGCATTGTCGGTTGCCCTTCCCTTCCCGTTCATAGATAGCTTTAGACCAAAATACGGTCAATGAAAGAAAAAGACTACGTGTGTTCAAAAAACATTAATACGTTATGAGATAATTCTTACTTATTTTTTATTTTTGTCTATATTTAAAATGTTAATACGAGATTGAAAACATTCATACACGTCTTGTTTGCATTTGTTATGTGTTCAAATGCATGGCCCCAATCGAAAATAGAAATAGGTCTTATGGCTACTGACCAAATGAGCCTTTTGTACAAAGAGAATTGGTTCACCAAAAAATATAATCGCTTTTCTCCAGAAATGGACCTTACGAAAAAAGTAACTTTTTTATTTGCATTTGCTCTTGTAGCGGCACCTACTTTTGCTAGTGCTCCTAATACCGATATGGTAGAAGAAAAGGAAGCGTCCGATTGTCACACTTATGCTTGCCAAGTAGCGGAACAAGGAGAGTCAATGGGTGCTGACATTAATGAAATATACGAAATGGCCTTCGATCATTGCATGAGTTAATCATTTAAAAGTGGAACAGTTTGGAAAGCTGACTGTTCCACTTTTTGTATTTAACAAATATCATTTAAATCGAATCTTGAATATGAAAACTACTAAATCCCTTATTTTCATCTTATTTTTCTTTGCCCTGCAAACTTTTTACTCGCAGGAGGGCGAGATTGTATACAAATCCATTTTTTTTGATATGCCCAATGTGAAGAAGGATAAGGACTTTAAAATGAAGGTCTCACGGGAGATTAATGATATGGAATACCTGCTCAGGTACAATAAAGAGACTTCCTTTTTTGAAGGATTACCTCATATTCCACACGATAAGTTCATGGCAAAAATTGCAACCGGGGTCGCCCACTCAATTTTTAAGTGGTATCAAAATCCTAAAACAAATGAAGCGCTCCACAATAAGAAAATATTAGACTCCCTTTACATTGTCTCATATGATGACCGCATGAAGGGATGGGAATTGCACAACGAAACCAAAAAAATTGACGGATATACGTGTTACAAAGCGACAATGGACTACGTTCAATATTACACGGAAATTAAATTTACCATAGAGGCGTGGTACACACCTGAAATACCTGTACCCTATGGGCCAGCTGGCTATGGGGGACTTCCAGGACTGATATTGCAGCTTCAACGTAGCCATGTGATATTCGTAGCCAAAGAAATACGCCTCAACCCGAAGGGCGGGATAAAGCCTATAAAGGATTTGAAGCCGGGAAGACTTATCAGTGAAGATGAAAAGAGAACTCTCCAAATAAGGGCCAGAAAAGTCACTGAAGATTAAAACTTTGAAGATTGTTCCCGAAGAATATCCTGTTCCCGACCATCACCTTGTTTTTAGTCTTATTTGGCGAACAGCAATGCTATGCGCAAGAAAAACTGATTTTCTCCGGCGCAGTTTTGGATGCAGAGGAAAAAGGTCTTGAAGGTGCTAATATTATTCTATATCCCAACGATAAATTAAAGGCACTGTCTTTTACGACCACCGACGAAAATGGGAGGTTTTCTGCTCAAGTCCTTTCCAATACTCAATATGACTTGAATATTACTTTTATAGGCTTTGAGCCTATAAAAGAATCTATCAACTTTACCAATAGTAATACATTTAAAGAATTTACGCTTAAAGAATCTGCTGAAGAGCTTGAAGAGGTGATATTAAATTATACGCCGCCCATAGAGGTCAAAAAGGATACGACGACCTTTCTGACGGATGCCTTTGTAAATGGCAAGGAGAGGAAGTTGGGGGCCGTATTAAAAAAACTTCCAGGTATTTCCGTGAACAGGGATGGGGACGTTTTTTTCAAGGATAAGAAAGTCGATGGCGTAATGGTAGAAAACAAGACCTTCTTTACGGGACAACCAAAAATGGCGACCCAAAACATTCCCGCAGATGTTGTGGAGGAGGTACAAATGATCGAGAACCATAACGATACCCCTTTCCTTAAAGAGTTTGAAAGCTCAGATAACTTGGTCATGAACATCGTGCTGAAGGAGGGGGAAAAAAGATTTTTCTTTGGAGACATTGAGGCTGCTGTCGGCCATGAGGAAAGATATCGATTTCACCCCAGCGTATTTAAATATTCTCCAACTACCGTACATAATTTTATAGGGGACATTAACAACACCCAATCGAAATCTTTTACGCTATCGGACTATTTGAACATTGAGGGAGAAAAAAGTCCAGAAGCTATTTTGAGCATTTTAAACTCTCCCACTGCCAAATTCCTTCAGAACGAAGATTATTTCAGGAACAAGCATTTGTTCGGCGGCTATAACTTTCAATTCAATCCCGATGACAAAAGTGAGTTGAGAATATTTAGCTTGGGAATGCTTGATAAATCATTCAGGCAGGATTCCAACAATTTTATCTATCAACCATCCTTGGCAGTCGAGAATAAGACCAATGAGCGTAACGACAGGAACGCTATTTTTTTTGGGAAAGTGAAATATAAATATACCCCTGATCTTTATACCGTTGTAAAAGCGGATATTTCATATAACAGGTCGCAATTGAATGTAGATGGGACAAACTTTTCTGAAATTATCGATGAGCTACGGGAGTTTGGTACGTTAAATGAACTCAGGAATGATAAGGTGCTTTTTAATCTATCCGCTGATAAATGGTTTTCCGGAAATAATGTCTCAACAGCAAGTTTCAGCGTTGAAAATAATAACGAAGCCTTGCTGGATTCATGGCGTAGCGATACAAATATTTTCTCTCCACAGATTGTTTTGGAGGGCACAGACCGTTTTGAAGTTAAGGACATCGGTAACGCAAAAACTACAAATTTCGATTTCGATTTAAAGCATCACTATAGGCCCAAAAGGACAAGAATGTTAACCTTTGGCCTTAACGGGAAGATTTATCGAAATAATATTGAAAATAGCGCCTTCCAGGTAATTGGCGAAAATGAATCGGTAAGTTTGGATGGTTTCCGAAATGATTTTAGCAACCTTTTGACGGAATTGAACAATTCGTTGTCACACAAATTGTACGTTGGAGGTAATTTTATATTTGATGTTGGTTTGGTTCTGCAGAATATTTCTTGGACCGATAAGCAGTTTTCATCTGTAAGCAATTTTAGCGACTCTAGATTCCTGCCGATAGGAAAGATTGAATGGAACTTTGATGAAAAAAAGAGTATAAAATTGTCCTACAATATGTCTACCACGAACCCCGACGCTCAATCCCGTTTGAGCGGAAGAGTCATTGATGATTTCAACAGGGTTGTGCTTGGAAATTCTATTTTGGAACAACCCGTAAATGAAAGGGCACTTTTTTCCCTTTCACTATTCAAGACCTATGGCATAAGTTTTTATGCAAAATTGGGGTATAGAAAGCATAAAGATCCTATTGTCCAGAGCATTTCATCCGATGGTATCAACGTTAACGTCTCGCCCTTTCAATTGAATGGAGATTTCGTATCATACGATGCAACCATTCGCACGAGATATAACCGTAGGTATTGGAAGTTATCCCTGGAAAACAGTTTTTTTCAAAGGAACGGTATATCTATATTTAATGGATTACAACAATTTAATAATTCCCTTAATATCAATAACAATCTGGAATTCACTACGAATTTTGAGGAGGCCCCGAATATCGAATTTGAAACCAGAAACTCCTTCTTGGAATATAAAAACCCTTCTTTCACCAATATTACTTGGTCTACGGATATCGATTTCTCAATTGTATATGATTATAAAGATTGGAAGTTTGACTTTTCCATTTACCAAAACTTTTACAATAATAGAAGCCAGCGGAACCAATCTTATTTTAATCTAATAGAGTCAAGGATTTTTTACAGAAAGGAAGATTCACCATTTGAAATTGGTATCGAACTTTACAACTTGGGCAACAGTGCAAGACAAATTTCCAATCGATATACATCTGTTTTCTTTGTGGAAAACAGTAAGCGTTTGTTTCCAAGAACGATTATGCTAAATGTTAATTATAAGCTTTAAAAAAACCACGCCTTTGGTCGTGGTTTCTTGAGTGTCGTGGAGCCGGAGACGCCCGAGCGTTAAAAAAGGTCAGGTAGACCTTTTTAGCGAAGGGGCGAGAAGGCGCGCTGGCCTTCGAATCCCGTAGGCGGAACAAAAAAAGCCACCCAGAAGGTGGCTTTATTTTGTGGAGCCGGAGACGCCCGAGCGTTAAAAAAGGTCAGGTAGACCTTTTTGGCGAAGGGGCGAGAAGGCGCGCTGGCCTTCGAATCCCGTAGGCGGAACAAAAAAAGCCACCCAGAAGGTGGCTTTATTTTGTGGAGCCGGAGACGCCCGAGCGTTAAAAAAGGTCTGGTAGACCTTTTTAGCGAAGGGGCGAGAAGGCACGCTGGCCTTCGAATCCCGTAGGCGGAACAAAAAAAGCCACCCAGAAGGTGGCTTTATTTTGTGGAGCCGGAGGCTATTCTTTCTTATAGTTTGAGATATTCAATTTTAATGTGTATGTTTCTAAAAAACAGTTGATTAGGTCTGTTTTTTATGTCTGTTTATAACTTTTTTTAGTATACAGATATAACATTTTTGTCAACGATTTTGTCAACGCATTAATTAATTGAATTTTTTTAAAATTATGAAATATTCTTTTTACCTCAGAAAACCCAAGTCCAAAACCGAAACCTTGATTATGTTTTCCTGCTACTTTAATCAGGAAAAAAAGAAGTTTGTGTACTCTACGCAAAAGGCCATTTTACCCATGCATTGGGATTTTGATAACAAGTGGCCATTTAAGACCGGAAAAAATGTTTCTAGAAGAATGAGCGAGGTATCGAGACGTTTGAGAAAGTTTGAAAATGAGTTTGAAAGTATTATTTCTCAATGGGAAAGAAGTGAAGAGGCCTTTGATAGTATCTTGCTGAAGGAACATTTTGATAAGATTTTTCAAAGAGTAGATACGGCTAGCTCTTTTTTTGAAGTATACGATAAGTTTACAGAAGAGAAAACAAAGCTGAAAGAGTGGAAAAAGTCTACCGTCAAACGCTATGCGAACATTAAAAATCTACTTCAAGAATTTGAGCAAGTTTATAAATACAAGCTTACATTCAGTAAAATAAATAAAACCTTTTTCACGGACTTCACGGACTTTTGTTACGAGTATAAAAATCATTATACGAACACTTTCAGTAGAAATGTGGGTCTTTTTAAGACTTTCATGCTATGGTCCTACAGAAATAATTATTCTTATAATAACACTTTCAATACTTTCAAGAAACCGCAAAGGGTATTGACAAGAGAGGAAGTTTTAAGTCTTGATCAAATCATTGAAATATATAAAACACCATTGGGTAGTCTTCATCTGGAAAAAGTTAAAGATGCCTTTGTGTTTCAATGTCTGACAGGTATGAGATATGGAGAGCTAAAACTGATAAACAAGAGGGTTATTACAGCATCAAATTGTATTATGTTGAAAGAAGAGAAGAATACTGCCAAGGCCACTCGTCTTATTCCTATGTCGCAAATTGCGATTGACATATTACAAAAGTATGATTACCGACTCCCTTTAATTTCTAATCAAAAGCAAAATGATGCTATAAAGGAGGTTATCCAAAAGATGGGACTTAATCACGATGTAGAATATTCAAGAACTAAAGGTGTAGTTCAAGAAAGGTTTGTAAAACCATTCTATGAACGGATTTCTACTCATACAGCCAGAAGAAGCTTCATTACTATTATGAGAAATAAGGGTATTGCAGACAAAACTATTATGAGTATTAGCGGCCATACAGATATAAAGTCATTTAATCAATATCACCAAGTAGATAATACAGCCAGAATTACTGCAATTAATTCAGTTTTTAATATTTAATTATATGCCTTTACATACAATTTAGTGTTTTTGTTATTAATTATATTTAATTGCATATAATGAAGGAGCTATCCGATTTTGTAAAACAACGTAGAAAGGAGGTAAACCTAACGCAAGAAGAGTTTGCCGATAGGGCGGGCGTGGCTTTAACTGTGGTTAGGAAAATAGAGCAAGGCAAGACAAACTTGAATCTAGAAAAGGTTAACCATGTATTAAAAATGTTTGGGCATAAACTTGTTCCTGTTTCATTAAAAAAGCTAGAATAACTTGATTTTAATCAAAGTTTTAATATTAAGCGAGCAATGGAAAAAGTAATTAAAAAAATAGAAGAGGTCGAAGTGAGATTAACTGCCAAATTAAGAACCATTCAATTGGTAGTAGGTGTTATTATAGGCATAGCTTTAGTTTATCTATTAATTCTTTTAAAATAGTTTAGGAACTAGTTTTAGTGCTTTAAAAAATTAACTCGTTCACTATTTAGGGTTTTGTATATCTAGTCAAACAAATGGGTCTAACATTTAAAAAACCTATTGTTTCGTAGTGTTGCTAATCTGACGAATTTAGAACCAGATCTTCCTGAATCATACTTTTAACATCCATTGTAGGAAGCAGGTATTGGTTAAAAATAGTCCCCTCTGTTTTAGCATGTAAAACACCACGCGCCGATCCAAACATTAGTACAGCAAAGTGAGTTGCTAAATCTTTTGTAATCAGAAAAGAATTATCGGATTGTTTAACTTTTTTTATAAAATCATTTTTATTTATTTCAAAGAAGCCTTGTAACTCTAGTATTAAAAAAGGTTGATCTTTCTTTTTTTCAAATGAGAATTTTGTAGAGCAAGTTATAGTATGGTCATTTACATCTATACCAAAGGCAAGATTGGTAATCAAATCAACTTCCCCCGTTTTTTTATAAGCTGCTTCAATTTGAGCAAATGAAACAGTCTTTAATCCAACAAAAGCAAAACCAAGTTTGTTATAAGTCATATGCTTAAATTTGGTCCGCAGTGAAAGCGAGATTTTCTACATTTTCTAAAGTCGTTTCTAAAATTGAATTTTTTGTTGAACCAATATTTCTATTGTAAATAGGTTCAACCTGTTTTCTAGCAGCTTTGTGAACCAAAGTCATTGTATGTTCAATTGGTTTGGATTGAATTGGTTTTTTGTTAATAAAAGTAGGAGATGAAAGAGTAACACCCAATGCAGCTTCAATTTTATCTAAGGTCTCAAAGGTTAAATTAGCTTTAGCACGTAATATTTTATTTACTTGCTGTGGACTAACTTCCATTCGCTGTGCTAATTCTTTTTGAGAAATTTTGTTTTCATCTAAAAAATCCAAAAGATCTAATGCAAATTTCTGAGCTCTACTAATTTGCCTTCGATTGGCCCTGTCTTTTTTAGCACGATCTTTCCACTGAGTAGCGGTTTTCACTGCAATTTTATTAATATTTATTTTTTTTGGTGTCATGTTTAGAAATCTGTGGTATCTGTAATGTTGTTGTCTTTAAGCCAAGTTATCAAGTAACTCATTTTATCAAGCTCTAATTGTAGAGCCGTACTGTCTTGCATTTTACCAACTAATTTAATAGCTGCGCCAGTAATTATCAGGCAATTGTTTCCTAAAAGCACCCCATATATTCTAAGTAAGGAATCATGGTCATAGGTGTACATTTTGCGTCTGCCTGGGTCTTCATAATTTTCTTTTTCTGATAATCCTTTAAAATTATCGAATAAGGTATCAAAACAATTTTCACTTTGAGCTTCTTCCTGGACTTCATCTAATTTATCAAATAAATCAGCAGTCTCCTCTAAAACATCATAAGCTAAATGTGATAGAGCTACATTCTTGTAATCTCCCTTTTTCCAACCTGAAGCTGTTGATTTAATAAAGTTGCGAACGAAGAGAGGGTCTTGAAATTCTTCTTGAATTTTATCAAGTTCTGTTTCATAGGTTTCTGGTGTATTATAGAAAGGACATCGTACAAAGCGAGCTAGGTATATACCCTTAATTTGCTCATCAAATGTAGTAAATATTTCCATAAAATCAACCTGTAGGTTTATTTTTGATGTAAAATTAACATTATTAGTGGTCTACACCCTAAATGTTTGTTGCGAGTTATCAACATATTGAAGATTTCAAAAACAGGGAAAAATTCAGTGTTGATGCATTTATTTCAATTTCTTTATGCCTGCTTGTATTGCACCTTCAAACTATGATAAGGCTCATATTATGTTTTGCCAATTCTTCACATTTTAAAGGTTTACCGAAATCATTTTCAATACTAATTTTTTGACTTAATAGTTTTTAAAGTATTGTTGGTTCTTTTCTTGAAGATGAATTTTAATTTGTCGCAAGTATATTTTAGTTAGAATTATAGAATCGTACAAGTTATTAATGTGTTTTAAATTGATTGTAAAGACTTAATTTTAATTCTACAGCTAAGTATACTTCGAATAAATAGAGTTCCACAGGACTCTTTATTTTTAGCATAGATACTTGACATTCCTCCTTTAGCAACTTCTTGAATGGACTTGAATATTTGTCAAAATCCATTTCTCTTCTAGTTCCTTTATGCTTAATACCTAATAGCTCATGATGGTATTGTTTACCCATCAAATAGCTTAATGATGAGGAAAAATGATTTTTGCCTTTTATATGTTGATGAATTCGTTTAACAACACCACGTGATATTCCAGTATAGAAGGGTTCATTTTCATGCCAAAATAAATATATTCCTTGAAAATCTTCCTCATTAAATACTTTGGGAAATTTGCTTTTTAAAAGTTTTATGGAATTTTTTTTTCCTATTCCCGATTTACCAAAAACCGGATATATATCGATAATATTTGATTTTTTGGTGATTGTTCTGAGCATTTTAGGAAACCGGTTTATGATTTCATCAAAATTTCTAACATCTTCAGGAATGAAACTAGATGACCAATGTTTTTTAAGTTTGATAAATGGTTTTTGATGAGACATATTTGATGTAATTATTTAAAACCTTGAGGAAAATTTTTGGTTAAAAAACCTAAAGGATTTATACCTTCTCCTTTCTCTTTAGCTAAAGCTTTGAGGGTTAAATCGTCTGTTGGCCAAATGCATTGAGAATTTGATAATTGAAAAAGTCTAGAGGCTTTAATTTGATTTGAAAATTTTTGCATTTTACTTTCTTCATTGTTGTACGCAAAAGTGATTGAACTTGCAATTATATCAGCTAATTGAACTCCAAATTCTTCTTTAGAATCAACCAATTCTATAGATAATATTTGATGAGGAAAAGTCATTTTTCTACTGTCAAATCCGATTTCAACGGTATTATCCAATTTGGCGGTAAGCTCAATCATTTCATTTATATAATTCGAATAGTGTGCTACTTGCTTGGATTGATCAAATCTTATATCGATTTTATTTTCTAATTTTTTAGACCACTTATCGCACAAAACTAAAAAAGTTGAAAACGTTACATCTATCGAATAATGATCTAAAGGATCCAAAATTGATGTTATGTAATCTTTACTTTCAAGGACTGGTTCTAGTATTTCTGTTTCGCTATTTTGATCATATAATTCTTTTGTTAGTGTGTAGAAATTTTCGATTGAATTTTGGTCTTTCTTTCTTATCATCTCTACAAAGGATTCTAGGAACAATTTAAAAATCTGTTTGTTCCATTTGAAATTACCGAAATAAAATATCCAATTTGAATAAATTATATGGTTACCCTTTTTGTAAATATCAAAGCCTTTATTATGGAATACAGTCTCTATTAATAAGTTTACTATTTGTGCACAAGTAGCAAACTCCTTATTGACATAATATGGAATAATATATTTTTCATCAATCCAAGAGCTATTCAAAAATGATATAATT
The DNA here is from genome assembly GCF_002211465.1 of Zobellia sp. OII3. Lineage (NCBI taxonomy): Bacteria > Pseudomonadati > Bacteroidota > Flavobacteriia > Flavobacteriales > Flavobacteriaceae > Zobellia > Zobellia sp. OII3. Next base: position 46,260 of record NZ_MWRZ01000003.1, read on the forward strand.
TTTTTTCTACCAGGTCCACTGTTCTTTAATTGCTTAAAATGGATTTCTTCTTCTTTCGTCCCAAAAAATGCTCTTATTGCCTCTTGTTCTAGAACATTATAATTGACTGATGCTAAGGAGAAAACGCGCTGATCTTTGTTAAGAAGATCTTGGCCAGTATTTCCTGATTCATCAAAGTAAATTTTATTCATAAGTATAGAGTAATTAAATTTAATAATTAGAATCAAATTCGATAGAAAAATATTTTCTAAATTTCAATAGAATGGGGCGTTAATGTAATAATGTAGCTTAGAATCCGTACTTATCTTTCCTCAATATAAAAGCTTTTTCTCCTCCTTCCATTACAGAAGTAATTTCGGATTTAATAATTGTATTGTCTATAGCTCCTTCTGCTTTGATAATTCCTCTGGTTTGTGAACTAGAATCTTTATAATCACAACATATGACTAATTCGGCATCACCATTAACTACTAAATTAGCATTGTGACTAGTGAAAATAAGTTGTCGTTTCTTTTTCGCTTCCCAAATACTATTTATTATTTTGTCAATTGCTCTATTGTCAATGTCATCCTCAGGTTGATCAATAATTAGAGGTATTCCTGGTTGATTCAAAAGTACGGTCAACAAGGCCGTTGCTTGCTGACCTGCTGAAGCATCTCTAAATGGAATCTCATCTCCCAATTCATTGCTTGTTATGTAGTAAAATTCTGGATCAAAATCTAGCTCGGCAACCGAAAGAAATAACCAATCATCTGTTGTAAGCTTATGCAGTATTTTAAATTTATGGTCATTAGTAAAACCTGTTCGGTTGAGAATAGGTGTTGGTGGCAATTCTTCTGGGTTTTCTTCATCATATCTAAACTCCGCTAATAGCCTAAGTTCATCAACTGCATTTATAAACTGTAAAATGGGGTCATTGTGATTTTTAATGTATTCTATAAGTGCATCGATCCGATCTTCTCGGATTCTAGTGCCTTCTAATATTGTTCGAAATTTCTCCTTAAATAATCCCAAGTTTATATTTTTTGTAACTTCTGCTTTTATCAAACCTTCTGATAATTCACTGAATTTGGTTGCTTGAGTATTTAAAATCTTTGCTTTTTCAATGTGTAAATTTTTCCATTGAATTTTGTATTTAGCAAAATCAATTTCAGGGTTGGCAAGCCCTTTTAAAACTGATTTTCTTTCCGCAACAGTAGTTTTAATTTCAGCTAACCTATCCTCGAGTTGTTTTATAGTATTAAGTTGGTCTTGACTAGAAAGTGATTTACTCTTTGCTGATTCGTATCGAGCATTGAAGTCTCTTTGTTTTTCTTCCCACTTTTGGATAGCAGCATTATAAGCTTTCATGTTAGGTTCATCAAAAATGCTTTTTAGATATTTGGCTGCTTTATTTATTTTCTCAAACTTGTTTGTTACAATAGATTCTAATTCTCTAATTAAATCTTTATTAACTACATTCTCTAATAGCGAATCAATAGGTTCGGGATATAGCAAAAGCATACTTAGTAAATCATCAGTCTTTTCTTCAAAAGTTGCTAATTCCGTTTGCGTATTATCAATAATAGTTTTTTCAATTTCATATTTTGATTTTCTATCAATTATTAAATGGTCTTCAGAGGAAATACCTTTTAGAGACTCTCTTATTTCTGCAAGTTGGCCGCCTATTGAAGTCCCTTCAATATTAAAATTTGAGATTTCGCTTTGGGCGTGTTTTTTTCTTATCAGACGATTGTAAGATTCACGCAACTTAACATTAGTATTACTTAAATTATATGAAACTCCATCAAGTTTACCTTTGATAGGTTGTTCTATAAATCGTTTGAGTTCTTCTGTTTTAATCCCGACATCACTTAACTGTTTTTGGCTATAAGACTGAATGGGTAACACCTTTCTTATGTCATCTTCAGTTACTTTTTGAAAATCATCATTGCCAATTTTTAGTAGGATTTCTCTGCTTGAGGTATTTCTTTTAACTACATGTTTAATGTTGTTTTTAAGCATGGTTATTCTAACTTCTCCATTTACAGCACTCAGTGTTTTGTTTATGAGATTATCCCGCCTTTTTTGAATGATGTTTAACTCTTCGGAATTACCAATTCTTACGGTCTGGTCACACAATCCCCAACGCGTATATTCAAGTATTGTGGATTTACCCGTTCCTCGTCCTCCAATAAGTGCGTTATATTGTTCATTAAAATTAATGCTAAAACTTCCTAAGAATTTCGAATTTGTAACATCTATAGATTCAATAAATACTTGAGGAATTTCTGGTAAAGATTGGGATATTCTTGATTCCTTTGCAAGGCATGCTTGCCTAATAGCTTCTGCGGTTGGCTCTGCCCATTTCACCCAAGTAGAAAATTTTCCGAAGTGACGACCATCTTCAAATCTGTTATCTGAAGTAGAAAATAGACCCAAGCTTTTATTCCCGTAATTAACATCTCCACCGTTCAATTTATTTAAATAACCGGAATCACTTGAAATTTCCTTGTCTACATAACCACCTACACATGGCATACTCTTGTAATGGTCTTTATAACCATTCCTCATTACGGAATGTTGCCCACTCTTATTAACATTGGGGAGTATGATATATCTCCCTTTGCAATATTGTAGGTTGTCAAGTGTTAGGTGAAGATTACTGAAACTTCGAATTAATTCGACTGGAATTTGATCTGTGGCTATCGTCTCTCTATGCAAGGGGGGGGTTGGGGATATACCTATGAAACTCAAGACTGCATCCAAATGAATATCGCTAAAGTCTGAATCCAAGATTAAAATTGCTTGACTAGGGGGGCTGGAAATAGTTAATTCAATACCAGGGAAAACTGTAATCATCTTTTCTGTTTCACCCAAAAGCTTGAAAGTTTCATTTTGTTCGAGAGAAACTTTTCGTAAATGTTTTACAAAAGTGACATCGTGATGATCTGTCATTGCAATAGCATTGAGACCCGCATTTCTAATTTTGTCAAGATATTCTTTACAAAATTGCTCTCTTTTTTTAATTATGTCTTCTTTCTCATCTTCTGTGAGGTGTTCAATTTCCTCAGATTTCACACCAAACCTAGCCCCAGTCCAAGCGATATCTCTAGGGCTATGAACTTGAAAATCACATTTATAAAATTTAGCTCCTTTGTCCATATGTTATTGATTATCAACTATTTTAATCTCCTCCTCAGTCAACCCATACAACTCATAAACTATTGCATCAATCTCTTTCTCAGTTTGGTTTATTTGGGTTTGCAATTCCTGAGCTTTCTTTTTGTTTTCCTCAAAGAGCTCCATCCATTCAAACTCATCTTTATTGGTTAATGGTGAAATTACCTCATAGGGTGTGGTCTCTATATCTCCTTCTCCTAAATCTATTTCAGCATCCTTTTGTCTTTGCTTATTGGTTGCTTTTATGGCTTTGTTGAGCTCTTTAATGAAGTTGTTGAAATCTAAATCTTGCCAGTTTTCGAGTTTGCGCGAAAGTTTTGTTAAATTAAATTTGGAAGAAAAGAATTTTGAGAATTTAGAATTTAAATCATTCTGAACTTGGGTATGTATGATTATTTTATTTACGCTGATCTCTAAAACATCACCTAAGTTCTCAGGAATTGGCACTTGGCCGAAATATTTCCATATTAATTGAACTCCATTTTGTATTTGAGTACAATATTTTCTTATCAACCACCAACCCATCTTGGAATTTAAAATACCTAGTAGGGCTTTATTTTCCGTTGGAATAATCCACATAGAATCGTTACAATACAAACCAGATTCATCAAAAATAAAGCATGGTTTTACTTGAAATTTTTGATACATTACTTTCGGTTTTAAGAATAGGTTGTAATAGTCACAAGCTCTTAATTCCCACCAATAATCCCCTTGGTCTGTGCGTTTTTTGGCTTTTTCTTTAAAAGGTAATAGCCATTCGGCTATTCCCGGTAAATTAGAATGAATCCATGACCACCCTTCATCTTCACTACAATCACCTAATTTTTCTTTTGTAAATCCTTTTTCAAATAGAATAAGATAAGAGTTGATTTCAGGAGCTACATTTGCTTTTAATCCACGACCTTGAAGAAAAGGGAAAACATGATCGTTGGAGTTTATGTCTTTTGATGTAATTTTATTCTTAGTTTCTTCTGAAATTAAAAATGCTTCAGATAAACCAGTTAAAACTCCTCGGTAAGATTTTAATTCATTGATTGAACTAAAAGAAACTTCAAGTCTTTTAAGAAGTTCACTTTCATTTTTGGAGGAAATCACCCATGTATCACTGCTTAATTCGGTTTGATTAAATCGTTCTTCTACTAGTAATACATTAGAAGTGAAATCTGAAGCTTCGGCACTTTGCAAAACTGATATAGCAATTTCTTCCGATGGTTTTTCATTACGGGCAGTAAAAATACAAGAGTAAGTAGTTGCTCCCTCAAAAATTTGAAAATCACCAAAATCAATAAGTTGTATTAAATTTTTTGTTAAGAATAATCCCCTTAAGCCTTTGCCGTAATTGGCTTGAAGCCATTTGTTGGGCATTATATATGAAATAAGGCCATCATCCTTTATTAATTGAAATCCTTTCTCTACAAAAACACAGTAAAGGTCTCCTCGCTTATTAAAAGTTTGATACCCTTGTTTATCCAAATAAAGTGATGTTTCTTTTAGCCTCTCCATATTTACATATGGTGGGTTCCCGATAATAATGTCAAAACCACCTTTTTCAAACACTTTAGAAAAAGCGGTTTCCCAATTAAAAGCTTTATCTCCAGCAACACTTTTACTATCTATTAGACTATTGCCACATTTTATATTACTGCTTAAATCATTCAGCTTACGTCTTGGTTGAGCGGTACGTAACCAAAGGGAGAGTTTGGCAATCTCCACAGATTCTTCATTAAGGTCCACACCATAGATATTATTCTCTAATATGGTATTCTCAATATCCGGAAATTGGAATCCACCACCCAGAACCTTAGTTTTAAGTTCATCTATATATTGGTGTTCTTTTATAAGAAAATCTAATGCTTGGTTAAGGAATGCTCCTGAACCACAAGCAGGGTCACAAATGGTTATTTGTAGTAACCAATCACGGTAGGTATCTAGGATGGTTACAAGTTTTTCAATGGTGGTTTTATTTCGGTTTTTACGTCCTTTAAAGTATTCTTCTTCAGCAAAACCTAATTCAGTTTTCTTTTCATTACATAATTTACCTACCGTATTTTCTACAATATATTTGGTTATGTATTTTGGGGTATAGAAAACACCATCTTTTTTACGTTTACTAGTTTGTTTATCAAAATCGCCACCCTCAATTTCGGTATTGATGCTCTCTATTTCGTTTAGTGAGTTTTCAAAGATGTGACCTAGAATATTGACATCTACTTGGCTGTCAAAATCATAGTTAGATAGTTTTAGCGCATACTTATGCAACATTTCACTATCTATTTCTACAGCATCTAAAATAGCATCAGGCTTAAAGAGACCGCCATTGTATGCGTAGATTTCAGAACGTTTCTCTGTTCCCTTTCGCCCTAGGTCTAAATAATTAAAATACTGTTTAAAAAGGTCGTATAAAGGGCGTTCATCGCCAAAATCCCAATCGTCTTTCCATTTGTTCAATATTTGCAGCGTGGAGTTAGAGGGTAATAGCATTCTATCTTCGGCAAAAAAGATAAAAAGAAATCTATCAATCAGTTTTTGAGATTTCTTGAACAAGGTCAATTTTACGTTTTTCTCAAGCCTTAAAATATCTTCTTGGTTTTCAGGAAGGGTCGCCCCACTTAACTTGGCCTTAACTGTCCTTGCATTTCTTTTAACTAAGTCACGGTAAAGCTCTCTTTTAAATAGTGAGTAATCCTTGTAAAAATCTTTTGTAATCTGTTCTTCTTTTACAATGGAAGCTTCCTTAATTTTTAAGGGGACGTTATTAAGTACTTTATCTATGTGTAGGCATAAATAGAGTAGTTGAAATCGTTCTTGGGAGAGTGCAAATAAATTAAACTCTTCAAATTCCGTAGCATCATTAATGTAGAACCGTAATTTTTCAAAGTTGGACGTTATAACATAAACACATCCTTTTTGATTTGCCTTATAGTCAAATGCTTGTTTACGTATACTCTCTAGGTCTTTTGTTTTTGTGCCTTTCAACTCAATAACCCCAATTGCCAACCCATCTTTAAGAATAGCACCATCTGCCTTACGAGCGTTTTTCTGATTTTTGAACTCTGTGGTAAGGTTAGGGTTAGGATTTGGAAACAAAGTATACCCTAAAATATTTACAAAAAGCTCATTTAAGAAAGTTGCTTGGTACTGCTCTTCTTTAGCGCTTTTTATATTCTCTTGAATCGTGGTGTTCCAAAAATATTTTTGATACTTTTTATATGCTTTTTCAACTTCCGAAGAGTCAAGTAGTGCAAGGTGTGATTTAAGAACTGAAGACTGAAATAAGGCCATGAATTATAAAATTGTGCTTGGTTTCCGAAAGTAACGGAAGAATGAGAATAAAAAGAAACTTTTTTCTCACAAGTTATACATTTATATAATTCTATAATTACAGAAATCCGTAGTCGTAATAGAGTTTGTATATTATAGGTAATCATCTGAAGGTAAATTGATATACATCATTTAAATTTAAAAAATGAATATTGAATTAAAAGGGGAAGGCAAGGAGTATATAGGGAAAAATTAATATTATCGGGAGCTTATAGAAATATTGATGAAATAATACAAGATGCGCTTCAACTTCATACGCTTCAAAAAGAAGGTTTAAAAAAGGGGCTATTGGAAAAAATCAATAGTGGATGGAATGGCCCAAATAGTAAGAAATCAATTAACGATATTATCTCCGTAAAGAGAAATTTAGAAGGTATTTGATGTACAAAAGTCAATAGTTATTATAAACATTCAATATAGGTTAGAATCAAAACCCAAATCTTACCAAAACTAATACTATGAAGTGCGAGGGAAGCTTATCGCATGGAAGCAAACAAAGATTCGAGATAAGGAATAAAATGACTTAACGAGAATTTTGTGCGGCTGAGAAAGATAAGATTTTTCTAACCATATTTTTTTGAAGGTTGTTAGCTTCCCTTTTTTCTAAAATATGTAATTCGGAAAATGTAACTTAGTGGAAAGTTTTAATATAAGGATGAATGAGAAGCAATTAATAATACCCGGCTTAGTCAGCTGTAAATTGGAATACTTTAAGGACCGCAAGAACAGATTAAAATCATTTTTGATGAAATTAGGGCTATAGCTCAAGACTATAAAGAATTTTATAAACATTTTGAAATTGATTATTACAAACACGACATTGGCCCTATAATGGGAAGTGGATTAAATAAGCCAGTTTTTAGTTTACATCTCAAATCGAAGTTAAACCGCTCGAATATATTAAGCTAAATGAAATGACTATGAAAGCAGCTCAATTATTTATCACTAGCAGGGTGTTTAACGAGCGATTTCCTTTTAGAAAATACAAAAATATAGAGGATTTACTTATTTCTTGTAACACAACTATTAAGTTTAAAAATGGATTAATGAAATGGTTCTCTCAAAGTGATAGCAAAAGAATTAACAAAATGGTCGTAGACCGCATTATTAATCTAAAGTCTAAATAAATGTTGTACAGTTACTTTATATTTGGATTAGTTCTGATTTTTGTATACATCTTCTTTTGGAAGCCATCTGGATTGTCACAACAAGATGAAGCAAATAATAAGAGCGAGGCCGAAAGAAAAAAGAACATAGAAAGCAATATAGAAATTATGAAAGAGATGGAAGAGGACTTTGTTTGTTTTTTTTGCGCTAGTAACGATTTTAAAGACAAGGAAGAGTTCCATGCTCATATCGAAAAATGTCGGAATTAAACTTTGATAATAAAACAGATAAACTGTGTAGATATGGGTTTTCAGTTAGGGGATAGAGTAAAATACAAAGCGGGAGTTCAACCACATCTTGCATCAAACATTTATATTGTAGTAAGACGAGAGTGGGTTAATATTGCTGGACAAAATACAATTGAAGTTCTAAATGAAGCAACTGAAGAAAAGACATTTAAAAATCCTGAGGAATTTGAACTCGTTTAAAGTCCAAGTAAAGGATTAATTCTATGAGTTGTTTTGAAGTAATTAGAAAATAAATTTAGTCAACTTTCTTTTCGAAGAATGGCTTAAAACACTCTCTGTTTCCTCAATGTGTTTAAAAAATAAATACTTAGATATAACTATACGAACAATTGCATATTTACCAATGCTACGTTATAATAAAATTATTTTATAATATTTAATGTTTATGTGAAAGAATTTTTAACACAAAATAACAGTAATATTCTATTATTTTAAATCATGTTGTAGACCTGAGTATTTTAATATCGCAGTAGATGTGCGGCTGAAAAAGATAAGCCTATAAAGTTTTTTAAAATATCTATTATGTGATTTGATCAATTGACTTAGCTTAATATCTACAGGGATTAAGACTTATATTTATTATTGATATCTCCACTATGCTTTGGGCCTCCTGTGCGCGGCAAATTCTTATATTTCACTATCTTGTCTGAAGGGGTTATTGACAGGTGAACATCTCCATTTTCTCTAGCATAAAGAGCGTATGAAAGTGGTTCTCCCGCTTTCAATACCACATCATTTTCTAATTTAATAACTCCATTATTTAAAGGGTCATCTACTGAGTTACGATTTTTGTTTTTTAGCATTCTAAAACTTATCCTTGAATGTTCCTCTTTATTTGAACTCGGAGGTTTTTGTGATACTTCCAAATAGGGTTTTACATGTTCTTCAAGGTTATATAATGGGTAATGTTGAATTATGTAATTTTTACTATTTTTTACTAGGTCAACAAGGCCATATTCATTAGCTCTATGCAAAATACTCCAATATTTTTTTTCCTTTAATTCTATTAATTTTTCAATTAAATGTTTGGTAGATGGGGCTTGTAGCATTTGAATAAGCAATTTTAATTCGCTTCTAGTAAATTTATACCAAGCTTTCTCTTCTGTCGCTTGAACGAACTTATTAGACCTTCTTTTTTGGGTAAGTATCTTTTCATCTTTTAATCTGTCGAATTCAGCTTGTTCAATTTGTTTTAAACACGTAGTACATGTCCATGAAGGTTTTAAATAAGTCTTTGCTAGGGTTATGGAATTAGCTTTTAATTCCTGTTTTAATTTGCAACCAGAACAATATTGAGTAATATTTAAATAGGAACCGTTTCTTGCTATAGTTGAAATTTCAAAAGACCTCAAACCGAATTCCCTCCCTATATTAGACGGTGTTTCTTTAAATACTCCATCTTCTATAAACCAGTATCGATTCGTTATTTCAAGTTCTTGTAGGCTTAAATTATCATTAAGCACTAATTCTATCTGGTGATTTTTTTCCATAAAAAAAGCGTGGAACTGAAAATGTAGGTATAGGAGGTATCGCCAGACACCCATTCGCCAAACAAGAACAGCCCACGCAGAACGTGGGCGTCTTAGTCTTGATTGTGGCGAATTAAAAAAACTGGCGATTTTCCTAACCAAATCAAAAGCTAAACGCTTTTGTATTTTATGATTTTATATGTTCCTTATAAAAATGTTTATTATTAATAGTTCAAATTTAAATAAAGGAATCCAAATTCTACCTTGGTTTCTTTAGGTAATTAAGAATGCTCTCGTTGATGATGGCTTTAAGGCTTCTATCCTCTTCGATGGCTCTAGATTTTAATTGCTTTAAAATGTTTTTGTCAATATAAAAGGAAAATTGCTTTTCCTTATTCGATTGTATTTTTTCAGGAACAATTTTTTGAATCGTTTTCTTAGGTTGGGAAGCCCTTGCTTGGGCTATCAAACTGTCAAACTCTGATTTTGCCATAATATCGTTATATATGATTATACAGTTCTATATTTATATAATTATAGATTTATAAAAGTGAAGTCAAAACTTCTTTTGTTAAGCTATCCATTTGTTTTTGTGCCTTATTGTTGTCTAAAACTCCATGTAACAAGGTAGATCTTGTGAACGCTACCAAGTCGCTTATTTTAGTTTGAGCTATTTTTATATTATATGTTGATAGGCTTTTAAGAATATCGTCGGTAAGAGTGGTATTTGGCTTGATCATGTTCAAGACAATCATACTATTAGTTTTTTTTCCTTGCTCTGCTATTAGGCTGATAGTGCTATCAATAGCTAAAAGGTCTAGGATGCCGGCTTTAGTTGGAATCAAAATTAAATCTGCTGCTTGTAGCAATGATTTTAGTTGTTTTGATAGGTACGGAGGGGTATCAACAAAAACAAAATCCAATTCCAGGTTTTCCGTTAAGATATTTTGGTTCGTAGTTATTTCAAAAGACTCTACCATATTAGAAATTTGAGCCAAACTTCCTTGAATATCCATGTCTAAAATAGCTACTTTGGAATGTTCACTTAGATTTTGTGCCAAATTAAAAGTCAAGGTGCTTTTACCTACGCCACCTTTTTGATGGGTAATTAGTATAATTTTTGCCATACCTAGTTTCTGTTCGTGTTCCATTTTAAGTATTTATCCTTGGCCTCTGGATTCTCTTCAAAAAACTTATTAAAGTGATGCATTGCTTCTTTTTGACCTTTAACATAGTTATTAAGGTTAGCGTCAGAACTTGTTTTTATCTCGTAAATTGAATAACTCACCAAACAAAAGGTGAATAGTAATACGGAGCTCAGTAGTACTAATAACCATCTTGGATAATGGTTCGATTTGGATAAGTTTTTAGTTAATTGCGATACTTTAGTATGTTGTTCTCTAAGAACTGTGTCTTGGCTTTTTACAAACGAATTCAAAATCGAACTCATTTCGGTCATATCTGGTGATAGCTGAGTCATTTTAAGTTCATTGGATAGATGCTTCATTTTTTCCAGTTGCAGTTTGAAATCGCTTAATTCCTCTACTAGTAATTCCGCTATGTCGTCAATTTTTGCCATGGTTATATACTTAGTCCTTTATTAGTTGATTGTTGAATGGATTGCTGTTTAGTATTTGTAGCGAACTTTGCACCTATTTCAACCACTTTGTTTGAAATTAGAATCGTCTTGCTTCCATTCTGTAGTATATGACCATTTTCTGCTATAGTATTTGTGATTTTTCCACCGGACATAGACCGATGTATTTCACTGCCCTTTAAGCTGATGTTTTTATATTTAAATCTGAATCCTTGAAGATTATTAGCCTTGTTTATACTAGGGATTACATCAATACCTTTCAGTTTCATCTTCTTAATATAATCGTCAAGGGTTTTAGGCGAGTTTTTCCTTAATACCTGTTCGTTTAAATTGTGTATTTCTCTCCTTATTTGTTTAAGAGAATTAAGCTTTTTCACTTGAATTTCTTGAGCGGTTTTTAAGTTCATATCTAATGCAACCTTTCTAGCTGCTTCGATGCTTCGTTTTCCTATAAATCCGTCAAGGTAGGCTTTACCTTTAAAATCAATTCTATTTACGTACAAATGAATATGGGTGTGTGCTTTGTCTTTGTGAACGAAAGCTATAGCTTGACGGTTGTTCAAATTCATCCGAGCTAGAAACTTTGTTGCTATGTCACCGAGTTCCTTTTTTTTCAACTTTTTGCCATCTTCTATGGTTGGACTTAAAACAAAGCTGAGAGTATTCTTTTTGCAATTTTCATTCATGTCCTGAATGATTTGAAATTCCCTAGTTAGCTCTTCAGGGGTATTGCCGGCTAAATATTCTTTCAAAACTACAATAGCGCTTTTTTCTTGGTTCCATCCATAAGCAATCGAGGCACTAGTATGTGAGATAGATTTTCCTTTACCAATCATTTTTTGAAATTGTTTAAGTGTTCTCTTATTTCTTTGGCCAAGGCATAAACTTCTGTAGTCAGTTTTGGATTCTGTTTACGGTACATATTGCCTATCAGAGTGAAATTGCGACTATAGGTTGAAAGCATTTTATATACTTCTATTTCTTCATCTGTAAGGCGTGCAGTAATTTCTTTATTAAATGCTGCCCTAAAACAAAATTCACTGAGGGAGAGTCCCGATTTTTTAGCTTTTATTTTCAAAAGCTTTTTCTCGTAAATCGTACTTCTGAACTTGGTGACAACTCTTTCTTTTTTCTTCATTGGTTCTTTTTTTATTTTGCGACCATCGGGAGAAAAATCAAGATTGTGGGCCCAGCACACACATCTTGAACTCTTACTCAAAATCATTTTTTTATTTTTGCTTAACCCACCATTCGTTCAAGTCATTATAGCCTTGGTAAAAACTTGAACAGTCATGATAATTGAGTTCTTTGGTTACGAATTTTTCAGTGATTGTACGGCCTGTTTCATCTTGGTCTAAATAGAGATTTATGGTGTTGTACTTGTCTGTATAGGCATTTAATTTGCTAGCGAAAGAACAAGAATTTAGGATTAACAAGTCCGCCTTTTGTAATATTGAACTATCTAGCGACATTAAAGAGAGCATATCAAACATACCCTCAGTAACCACCAGAGAATTATGTCCATTTTGAATTATGGAGATATCCTTAGGTGAAGAACCTGATTTGAAGTATTTATTTCTCAGATCATATCCTCCGGAAATGTTCTCAATACCTATTGAAAAATATTCTTTTGAATGATTTGAATAGTGTACTTCTTTACATATTTTTCTCGCAATTTTTAAAGGTATTCTCCTTTGATTTAAATAAGCTATAAGTCCTAAATGCTGAATATCAATTACAGAAGTAATATTTATTTTGGTATCGTATATGTGTTTAAAACTTGGTTGCTGGTGAAAAGAGAAGGTGTCGCTTGAAAGTTTTTGCAAAACTTCGGAAATAGAACACCTGTAAAATTTTTGCAAAAAATCAATTATTGTGCCACGGGAGCCTGTACCATAATCGTACCAGCAGTTTTTATTAGTATTAATTTTAAACGAAGCAATTTTTTCTCCTCGAAATGGCGATATGTACCATTTGTCATATCCCCTTGTCTTTTGAGGTTCAAAGCCAAGTTTTTTTAAATATGAAACCATGTCTATTTTTTTAGCTTTTTGGCAATTCATTTCTTTTATTTTTGACTAGCAAATATTTATTGCTGTTTTAACTTCTGTTTTTTTCCATTTTCATTTTTTTACAGTAGTATTTTAGTATGCTCTGAAGCCTTTATGTAAATGGGCTCACAGATAAATATATGAGGGTGTATCCTTAACGAAAAGTGAGGGTGCATCCTTAATGAAGGGGGAGGGTGTATCCTTAATAGGTGAGGGTACATCCTTAATGAGTGAGGTAAAATTTTGCTGATTTTTATCAAAAGTGAGGGTGCATCCTTAATTGGTGAGGGTACATCCTTAATAAGTGAGTGCATATCCTTAATAGGTGAGGGTACATCCTTAATAGGTGAGGTTGTATCCTTAATAAGTGAGTGATGAATAAGTATTTCAGTTTTTACCAAAGTTGTAATCATGATATTTTATTTAGCTCCTTAAATAGATTCTTATATAAAAAACCTGATATGTTTTTTATTTCGCTCTGTTTAACTTTATCGTAATATTTCGCGGTTTGATTTTGGCCGAATGTACTTCTCTGGATGTTTTCCATCCATCTTTTTTTCATCTCCCCAGAACCAATTCTATTAATTAAATAAATGACTTGAGTTTCATCTAGTCCAAGTCCTTTGAAAAACTCTAAGCAGCTTAGCTCTTCTTTGTTGAGCTCATGCTTTAAAGGTTTAAATCGAAATTCAATATGAGATATTCTTCTACCTTTTTTAAATTTTCTATTTATTCTTAATTCTTTAATATCCTTACATTTTTCTGAGTTTATCCATTGAATTGCTGGCTTTAGGAAGTCTCTTTCGAAATAGCTAAACTTGGGTTGTTTGTCTTTAAACTCATAGTTTTTTTCAGGGATAAAAATAAGTTTGAGCTGGTCTTCAGGGGTTAGAGTTGTTTTCAATTCTTTGTCTATGATTTCTATATATCCTAAAATCATTTTAAGCTCTATTACGGCTATAATGCAAAATCCGGTATTCTTAAATTGTGATAGTATTTCGTAAAATTTTTTTCGTCTTGCTCCCCGAATTTTGAATACAGAGTTTTCAATTTGCGTAAATCCATTTTGTTTTTGAACTTTTCCTACGGGTGTTATTTCATTGATGTACTGAATAAGTTTTTCTTTATAGAAGAAGATTTTTCCAAAACGAGCTAATTCTATCTTTAACGTATCAGGACTGTCAGGATCTACTTGAACATTGTCCACGATATTAAATGCGATAAAAGACCTCTCAATCTTATTGTAAAAAGCTCCTCCCACATTTTTAACTTCATTAGTAAATTTGTAAAATTCAGAAAACGAATATGTGTCGTTTTTTGAAGTGTTTTTTGCATCAATATAATCGTTGAGTGAAATTTTAATAACACTTTTGGGTTTGCCAAAAAAATCTATTTTACTTTGAATTAGATAAACAATGTCCTTATGTATTTCTTTATCTAACTTGAAAAGACTTCTAGTAAAAAAGTTTGCTTGATTAAGCTGCTTATTTCGTAATTCCATGCTCTTAAAATGAAATATTTTATTGGCTAAGAATCAGTTTTCTATGCTTTAGTTGATATTCAATTGAGCATAAAACAACTGATTTATGCTCTTCTTTTGTACTTAAATTTTTTGATGGAGTTGTCCTCGTTGAAAATCTGGAAGTGATGAATCAACTTTTTTGCAGGCCCGAAATCTTCAGCTTCAATCCATCCATACTTTATATAGTTATCAATAGATTGAACGGAGCTTCGACATATGTCGGCAGCTTCTTGTCTGGTGTAGTACTTTGTAGAATAATCTTCTTTAGGAGCATTTTTAATCTCCAAAACTAGTTCTGTAAGTTTAGCTAGTTTATTGTGAATACTTAGAAAGGGATCTGTGTAGGTGCTCATGTCTATTAATTTTATTGTTTAATAGACCAAAGAGACAAAATAGATTTTTTTACTTGTTTAACCTATTTCATTTGACTTGATGTTTATTATGAAATAATTGTAATTCCTTATAGAATTCAGTGCTTTTGAGCTCATGAATTTCCATACCTTTAAGATATTTTTTTTTAAATGACGCCCAATTTGACTTGTCTAAATCAATATTATCATTGAAGAATGCTTCGTTCAAAGGAAGATAGTATGGTGCCGGAAGGTCACTCAAATAACTCTTATCCTTTAAGACTTCTTCAAAAAAGAAAACTAGCAATAAAAAGCTTGCATGGGTCTGTTTTAAAATTGTTCTTCCGTTCAAACTAAAACTAGAAAGTTCAAACTGTTTGGTTTCAGGAATAAAAAAGTCAAACTCGTTATGACTTTTTATATAATCTTTAAATAGTGTTAGATTGGATTCTAGCTTAAGTTCATCCAATTTCAAGACATCCTTATCTTTTTCTAAAGAGGGGGATATCTCATTTTTAAAATTGGATATATCCGTTGAATGTGGCTTTAGTTTGTCTTCCTTGCCAATTTTATTGATATTGAACCAGATACAAAATGATTTAATTGAAATTATGATTGTGAAGAGGCTAAAAGCCACAATATTATTCTCTATATGGAGGTTTAAAAAGACTTTATAAAGAAATAACGGCGTGAAAAAGAACAACAGTGTAAAGAAAATTTTTCTTCTTCTTGAAAATTTATCTTCAACGAGTTTCGAAATACTTGCTGACATTTGACCATAACCCATAAGGTAAATAGACAATTCTTGGCTTAATCGTTTTGATACTAGAACTGCGTGGCCAATTGATAAAAAGAATAACAGTGCGATAAGTGGTATAAATGGGTTCATAATCTTAGCATTATTTAGTAGTAATTACTCTAAAAATACTAAATTCGAAAATAGAAACAACTTATTGATGTTGAATAGTATTGTCAACGATTCTGTCAACGCAAAATAAAAAACCCCGTAAACAAAGGGTTTACGGGGTTTAAATGTGGAGCCGGAGGGATTCGAACCCTCGTCCAAACAAGCAATAACAGAGCTTTCTACATGTTTAGTTTCCGCTTGGTTTTCGATGTATACCTGACCGGAAACGGCCTAATATACACTTAGCTTCTTAAGGTTTTGGTGCCACTACCGAAGCAATAGTGGCCTTATGTTGACTTTTCTGGTGCCTCTAGATGAACCGCCGCCAACAAGGGCTGTTCAGAGACATCTCGCTTTCCGACCTGGTCGGAACGAGGCTAAATCCTACTATAATTCAGATTAAGCGGCAAGAGCGTAATTATTTTCGCCAATTAAAAGTGTGAAGTATGATATTAACGAGCTGTACCCCAGCGCTCGACATGCTTACAATGCCATTGGTCTCGCTGTCAAAACCAGTCGGCCCCGTAATGAGACAGCAAATCTCCGATTTGCGTAGTCGAATTACGTCCCGAATTCACTTCGGGACCATAAAACAATTTATCGCGACAGCAAATCTCCGATTTGCGTAGTCGAATTGCGTCCCGACCTAGTATTACGAGCGTCGGGACCTTATTTACTATTATTTTTTCAAAGAACTACTTTGGCGTTTCCCTTTTTCGCTTTCGGCTCAAAAGGGGCGGGCTATCCGCTTTTACTCCTCGGCCCAATTCGCAAAAGCCAATAGGGCCTGTGGGGTAACCGCTACTATCCCTAACGCAAAAAATCCACTAGGGAAAAAACCACCACGGTCGGCAAAGATACCCCAAAAAGTATTCCAAAAAAAGTTTTGATAGGCTTCAATCATAAGTTACATTTGAAACCGTAGTTGACCAATAAGTTATAAAAGCCCATGATCATGAAGTTCGGAATCATTCGAGAGCGTAAAAATCCGCCCGATCGCCGTGTGGTACTATCGCCCCAGGCCTGCCAAAAAGTCCTGGCCCAACACCCCAAGGCCCAAATTGTCGTAGAACCTTCACCTATCCGCATTTTTTCCGATGACGATTATAGGGCCCAAGGCATCGAGGTAGCTTCCAAAATGGAAGAATGCGACGTGCTTCTGGGCGTAAAGGAAGTACCCATCAACCATTTGATTCCCAATAAAAAATACTTCTTCTTTTCCCATACCATCAAACAACAGCCCTACAATAAAGACTTGCTTCGGGCCGTACTCGAAAAGAACATAGAACTCTACGACCATGAGGTCATTACCAATGCCAAAGAACAACGCCTAGTGGCCTTCGGTCGCTATGCCGGTATTGTCGGGGCGTATAACGGACTCCGTACATACGGACTCAAATACGACCTGTATCAACTGCCCAAGGCCGAAAACTTGGCCAATCAGCAAGAACTGATCCAAGAACTGAATAAAATACAGCTGCCCAACATCAAGATCATCTTGACGGGTAGGGGCAGGGTCGGCAACGGCGCACGGGAAATGCTCGATGCCATGAATATCAGAAAAGTAAACGTTACCCAATATCTGGAAGAAACTTTTAAAGAACCGGTGTATTGCCAGATAGATGCTTCCGATTACAACAAACGTAAAGATGGAGTACGGGGCAATAAGGCCGACTTTTTTGCCCATCCCGAAGAATACAAAAGTAACTTTTACCGGTTTGCACGGGTTTCCGATTTTTTTATTGCCGGACACTTTTACGGTCAGGGGGCACCCTATCTTTTTACCCGTGAAGATGCCAAGAAAGGTGATTTTAAAATAAGGGTAGTCGCCGATATAAGCTGCGATATCGATGGGCCCGTGGCTACCACCATCAGACCTTCGACCATTGCGGACCCCATCTATGGCTACGATCCCGTTTCGGAGTCTGAAACCGACTTTAAAAACGAATCGGCCATAGCGGTTATGGCCGTTGATAACTTGCCCTGCGAAATTCCACAAGATGCTAGCGAAGGCTTTGGGCAGGCATTTATAAAAAACGTGATTCCCGCCTTTTTCAATGGAGATAAAGATGGCGTCTTAGAACGGGCAAGAATGACGAAAAACGGAAAGCTTACCGCGCGTTACGCCTATTTGTCCGATTACGTGTCGCACTGATCCAAGAATTAAAAGGTCTTCCTTTGTCATTGCGGTCTCTACGAAAATCACAAATCGGCATGGCGCCCATGGCAAAAAAGGACTAATCGATGACGATCTTCCACTCAATGATCGGTTGTTGTCTCGGTGCGGTAAAACAACCCAAGGCCTTCAGCTTTAAAACGATTTCGGTCTTGGTATCCAAGGTTTTTACCAACAATCGCTTGGTTTCACCGGCCGGTATTTCAAACACTGGCGAACTGTCATAAAAGGAGTATTCCATTTGGTTCTCAAAAAGCAGGTCGCTGCTACTGATGTTTTTTAACTGAAGTTCCAGTACTTGCGATTTTGAACGGTATTCCGCTTTACCGATCGCTATACTTTTCCGTAGTAAAGGCTTTAGGTATTCGGCCTTGCCCACCATAAGGTCGTTGTAAACGGCAACGGTTCTTCCGGCGAATAGGGCTTCCTTTAGGCCTTCCATGGTCTTGTCTTCGGCAAAGACCAAGGTAATGGGCCTATGGTTTCCTTTTTCGGTATAGTCCCAATCAATGAGTCCGTGAATATCACTGGTGCCCATAATGGTCAGATCGTTTTCCAAGGCCAAGGTCAAGGCTTCCTCTGAATAATCTACGGTATTTATGACCTCAATACCATGTAGTTCGCCCTTCTTGATGCGTTTTTCCTGAAAGTCGCTTAAGATTGGGGTGCCTTTAGGACTTTGGGCGTACCACGCAGGGTGGTTCCAAAAGACAAAGGCTCCTTGTTTTTTGGCTTCGGAAAAGGCTTTTTCGGCCTTGTCTACATTCAATTGGTTGGCATCCTTTATAAATATCGCATTGTTATGGCCCACGGGAGCCGAACGGGTGATTTCGGAACCGTGTACAATCAATAGATTGTGTGATTTGGCTTCGGCCAGGGCCAGGGCGTAAGAACGGTTCCGGTCGGGGTGTGGAATATCTTCTTTATGGGGTTGGTATTCCAGGTGTTCGGTCAGTGATATGGCATCTAGGTTTTCCCTTAGTGCCTCCTGTACGCGAATGGTCGGCCACACCTTTCCATCCGAAAAAACGGTGTGCTGGTGCAAATCGGTCTTTAGCGTTTTGTAACCCTCGATATCCGGATAGCTCATAGGTTTTGCCCCGGCGTGCGAATGTGTTTGCGAATAGCTTTGTTGAAATATGATCAGAAGGATTACAAGGGCCCGTTTTTTCATGGTGTGGATTTATGTTGCTAAATTATACAACAAGAATCGGAACCTATTACCTCTAGTATTAAGTAAACTTAAACTTTCGGGTTGCTTACGGTTAAGGTGCCATGGCCCCGTAAAAACGGCTTAAGCGCCCAGAACGAGACCCAAATAAAACTTCCGAAACCAAAAATCCATAACCAGGCATCGACTAAGAACAAGGAGTTAAAAAGGCTTTCGGCCAAGACCAAGGGCTTGGTGACAATGTCCCACGAGTTAAAACGTAGAAAGCGGCCCAGAAAAATGCCATACCCGCTCAGCAAGCTCACAAAAAGTAGGATGGCGTTGGCCAGAACGGGGTGGTTTCTTTTTCTTAGATAGCTGAAAACATCCATCATAGAGAGCACGCCTAATATCAATCCGTTTAGCGAAAAAACAAAAAACAACAAAAGGTCGAGCCAAAAGGTAGGCCTAGCAGAGTCTAAATGCACAAAGTCGGTAATGATATAGGGGCTGTTGGGCAAAAAAAGTACCCATAGGAACAAGATAACAATACGTAAGGCCCTTGATTTTTGTACCTGTGCATTGAAAAGGAATTGCTTCGATAAAAAAAGGGGAACGAGGGCCAAAAAAAGGTTCCACAACAAAAAGGTAAAGTCGATAGATTGGGTCCAATATACCCTTAGGGCTAAAAGTGCCGTACCCAATGCCGTCAGTAAGAGGAGTTTTTTGTGGAACAGATTGTTTTTTAAAGCGCTGGGAATCATGGAATAAAAAAGGGATTTAGTCTATGTTATAGAACGGGAGGGAACTATATTTGTTGTTGATACTACGAATTTTAGCCCATGAACCCTGCAGAAAACTACATCCTCGATCAGCCGGAACCTTTTAGGGGTATTTTGTTGCATTTGCAATCGGTCATTGAGCGAACCGTTCCCGATGTCGATTTAAAGTTCAAATATAAAATTCCCTTCTATTATATCAATGGAAGTCCCTTTTGTTATTTGAACCAAAGCAAAAATTATATTGATCTGGGGTTTTGGAAGGCGGCCCACCTGACCGTTCACCAAGAACTTATGATTACCGAGGGGCGCAAAGTCATGAAGTCCTTGCGCTATACTTCATTGGAAAGTGTTAACGATTCCGTGCTTACGGAAGTCCTAAAGGAAGCATACGCCGTACGCAACGCTAAATTTTATAGGTGATCAGCCTACCGAAATGGTTTTGGTTTTCGCTTTTTTGAGATGGGCTTTTTTTGGTTTTTGTCTTGATTTCATATAGACCCATAGCCCTGCAGTCGATAGGAAAATCCATAGTAAATCGACCAGTAGGATATCATGTTTTCCCTCGGCCATGGCGACCCAGGGCCAATTGCCCGAAACCATACCGTTGGTTATGGGAACAAAGAATCCTAAAATGCTTCCCCATAACAAACAATACCTATGGGTGAGGCCGTTGTTTTTCCTTAAGATAAAATAAACCGATAAAAGCAACCATCCTAAGAAATAGCAGTAATAGATCATTGTTTTTCCTTCGGCATCAAAGGCCTTTACCATAATAAAAGTGAAGGCGGTTATAGGGAACATACTTAGGCAAATGGCCAAATAGTAGCGTACCACGCCTTCGTTAAAACGTCTTTTCTTTTCCGGAAGGTTCTTTTTGTCGCGGGCCGTAAGCCATATTAAAACTCCCGAGATGATCACAAAACAGGAAACCAGCCCTAAAATAAATGAAATCACCCTTAGGCCATAGCCGGCATAGTCGCCAAAATGAAGCCTGAAGAGCATGTTCTTTACCCCGTCTAGATACGAGCTGGTGCCCGTGGGATCTTTGACTACCGTACTACTTCCGTCGAGGGCTTTGTAAATAATGTGGCCGACGCCGTTTAGTTTGCTCTTATAGTCCATTTGCCCGTTTACCGAAACCTGCATGTTGGTGTCGCCATAGTTGAAAATATGTACTTCGGTGACCATGAAATCCTTCCATTTCTCTTGGGTTTCGGCTATGAGCCCGTCAATATTCGGAATGTGCCGTAAGGGCTTATGGTCGGCTTCAAATACGGGATGGCCGTATTCTAGTTCCTCATACATTTTTGTTTGGTCTCCCTTATAGAGGGTGAGTACACTGGGGGCCACTACTATGAGCTTCAACATAAAAAAAGCCCCGGTTACCGCATAGACCAGTTGAAAGGGCAGGCCAATGACACCAAGGGCCGTATGGGCGTCGGTCCACAGTGTTTTCATCTTGGCCCATGGCCTGAAAAGATAAAAGTTCGGAATGATTTTTTTCCAGTGAACGATTATGCCCGTAACGATAGCAAAGAGAAAAAAGAAAGCCACAAAACCTGAAAGGTAATACCCGAAAGGATAGGGGATTTGCGCAAAGAAATGCAGGCGGTACAAGAATTCACCTAATGAATAGTTACCGATATAATCGGTTGTACCCAGATCATGGGTGTCTAAATAAAAAAATGCCCTGGCCCTTTCGGTCTCAGACAACAGGGTGTCTTTTGAAGCCCCTAGGTTTACACTTATTTTGCGTTCGTTGTAATAGTGCCGAAATTCAATGTCCCTGCCTTGTAGAGGTTTTTCGGAGGCCAGACTGTCGAGAACGGGGCCGATCGGTACCGATATTTTGTCTTTGATGCTTACTTTATGGCCGCGTTGCCAATTGGCAATCTCGTCCCTGAAAAATGAAAAGGACCCCGCAAAAAAAATGACGTAAAGCGCTACACTGATAACTATGCCGCTCACCGTATGGGTGTGAAGTAAAATGTTGTAAGTTCTTTGGCCCATAAATTTTATGTAGTTAGGGGGTAAAGCGACTGCCCTATGTAGATGGCAACACCGCAAATAAGAATAATGATGAGGTATAATCCCCATAGCTTCCAGCCGTTCTTGGCCAAAAAACCCAAGATCATCAAGGCCGCCCACAACAGGAATAAGGTATAGCTAGCGGTAATAAGCACGGTGGCCCGGTCTAGCCATGCGGCCAAGGCCAAATGGAATAGAACGGAAACAAGATAGCCCCCGAGAATGGCAGCGCTTATCTTGGCGAATCGCTGCCATTTGGATGTAGTGAGGTATTTGGGGTTTGCCGGCATCGGGTTAAAAGATTAGTAATTCTAGACTGAATGAAATTGAAAACAGGGCCAGCAGGCCCCATCTTCCGATGACCCGTAAGGGGGTGATGCATATGGTAAGGCTTCCAATGGTCATCAACATGATCGATCCAAGTAAAAGTCCTGCTCCCCAACCGTATTGGATACCCGTACTAAGAAGGGAAAGAACCACAAGGGAACTTCCTGCGGCCTTAGCGGTCAACTTGTGTTGTTGTACCCATGTGATTCCCAACATTTGTTGGTTGTGGGGCATCCTTTCGGAAGAGGCGTACAATTGAAAAAAACCTAGGAAAAAGAGTAGACTCAATAAAGTGATCATAGTTTTTGGCTATTGTTTTTTTAGGGGAATACAATAGGTGGCACAATGCCAAATGAATTCGTAATCAAGACCCTTGTACGTTCCGGGTACGGTTTCGTTATAGGTGGCCTCGACCGTATATTTTGTGGGCCATGGCAGTTGAAATGAGATCTTTCCGTCTTGGTCCGTGCTCAGTTTTTTTGACCATAGATCGGAGACAAAGATGCTTACTTCGTTTTCGGCCAAAGGCTTGCCCTTGAAAAGCAATTGAAGACTGACTTCCTTCGAAACCCCATATGGATCAGGACTGACATCTATAATTTCAATACCGTCTACATTGGTTTTGGCAATTGCAGCGGGTTTTTTGTCCACAACAACTTTGGCCTTGGCGTGGTATTGTGGCTTGAATATGCCAAAATCGTACTGGGTAAAGTCCAATACCTTCATATCCTTATTGTCCAATGCCAAGGTGTAGGTGCCTTTTTGGTTAGGGGTAAAACTGGCCGCGTAAAAGTCGTCTTTGGCGGAAATCGGCAGGGTGGTTTTGGTACCGTCGGGAGCGATCAGCCATAAGCTAAAGTTGCTTACGCCCTTAAAAGCGTCTCCCTGAACTTTTTCAATAACACCATAGGTGTATTCCCCGAAGCGCACTTTTATCTGGTGCTCTTGGTTCAATTGCCCCTGTGGTGCGGCTTCGATCCATAAATAGTGCGAAAAGATAGGGGAGGTCGATAAAAGCAATACGAGTAAGGTGATGATTTTTTTCATTTTTATAGGGATTAAAGATTACAGGAAAAAGGGATAAAGTGCCCTTGACGAAAATCACGTTCAAGGGCACTGCAAACAAACTAACTCAACTCAAAAAAGCTTGTAGGTTACCGTAAGGCGTCCATTGATACCGGGTTCTGATTGCCAGTATAGATAGGTGCCATAGTTAGAACCGGAATACAGATATTCGTCCAATAGGTTGTTGATGTTCAGTTGAACCTTCAATTTGTTGTTTTTCCACGATAGTGCCCCGTCCAATCTGAAGTAATCGGGCAAGTCGGTTTGGTTGTCCGCACCCCATGACCATGACGAACGGTCAACTTGGTATTGGTAACCCAGTGAAATACCGAAACCCTTTAAGGAAGAAGAGGTATTGAACTGGTAGTTCAACCAGCCATTGGTTACATGCTTGGCATGGCCGGCCATTCTCTTACCGATGTTTTCGGCGTTGGTGTCTTCCGTTATCTCAACATGGGTATTGGCGTAATTGAGCACCACGTTCAGTTCAGGGCTTACTTGGCCTTGGAGGTCAAATTCGATTCCTTTGGATTGTATCTCGCCCAGTTGAATGGAGAAATTGGGATTTTCCGGGTCGCCGACCAATACATTTTGTTTGGTTATTTGGTAGGCCCCTAGCGAAGTTTTTAGCCTTCCGTCAAAAAACGACTTTTTAAGTCCCCCTTCAATATCAATGGCATCTACGGGGTCAAAGGTTTCACCTGAAAAGCTTACGCCGCTTTGGCCGATAAAAGATTGGTCGTAAAGGCCGTATACGGCAAGTGTTGGTAGAATGTCGATGCTTATTCCGGCCCGAGGGGTGAATTTTTGGTCTTGTTCGTCTTTGCCTTCGGTGGCCAGTTGGGTATATCTTCCGGCAAGGGTCAGGCGAATTCGGTTATCGAGAAACCCGATTTCATCTTGGACGTAATAGGCCTTTGTGATCGCCCCATACATATAGGGTTGCCCGCCATTTCTGTTTTGTAAGGCCAATGAGCGGTCAAAACTGGGCGATGGGGTATTGTCATAAACCGGATTGTAGATATTGAAAGGTGTAGCCGTGTCGATATCGAAAGCTTGGTAAAAATCGGCTAGGTAATGTTTTTGGGTGTAATCGAAGCCCCCTAGAACCGAGTGGTTTATGGCCCCTGTTTTAAAATCGCCATAAAGGTAGGCCTGAAAGTATTTGCCGGTAGAGAGGGCGTCCCAAAGGCTAATATATCGGTGGGTGTCACCATTTTCCGCTATATCCCTTAGCCAAAAGGAATTGCCTTCCTGGTCATAACGCAAATAGGCAAATTGACTTTCTAGGGTCCAATGGTCCGATAGGTTGTGACTGAGGTTGGTGAAGAAGGTTACTTCTTGAATATCGGTTACCGGATAATTGTTGTCGGTAAATTTAAAGTTACGGTCAAGGCTTGCATAACCATCTGGGGTAGGGGCAAAGACGTAAGACGAGCCGATAAAGCTTTCCGCCTGTTGTAAGTTCAATTCGGTGGTAATAATGGTTTTGTCGGAAAAGCGATAGCTTAACGAGGGCGCAATACCATAGCGTGATGCATCTTCGTTACCTCGGTGCGAATCGGAGGTTTGGTACATGCCGTTCAAACGGAACAATAATTTTTCGTCGTCGGTCAGTTTGCCTCCTAGGTCTATCGTTCCGCGATAGTTGTCGAAGCTTCCGGCAGTAAATGACAACTCGGCAATTTTACTGGCGGTGGGCTTTTTGGTGACTACATTGTAAAATCCACCAGGCTCGCCCGCCGACATCATAAAACCGGCAGGGCCTTTTACAAATTCTATACGGTCTACCGTATTCATGTCTTCCGATAAAGGTCCCCAAGTGTCTTGAACGTTAATACCGTTCCTGAATGCGGGCAAACGAAACCCCCTCATATTGACACGGGCAAAATGCCCCCAGTGCTCGATCATGGTCACACCGCTGACATTTCTGATCACGCCTTCCATAATATTGGTGGCCTGTTGATCTTTTAGTAACTCGGAGTTAATGACCTGTATGTTTTGAGGTAGTTTGGCGAGTTCGGTTTTCAATCGCAATGAAGTGGAAGGTTCGCGGTTAATGTATTTGTTATTGCCATTACCGTTGACAACTACCTCGTCCAATGACTCTACCAATTCTTCCAAAACGATTTTTGGCAAGGAGGTCGTTGTGTTCGCTTGTATAGTGATGTTCTTTTTGAAGGTTTGGTAGCCTAGTTCCGATATCTTTAAAGTATAGTCTCCTGAAGGGACGTCTTTTAGAACAAAATGACCGTTGATGTCAGATGTAGTGCCGTAGTTTGTTTTCACGAGTGTCACATGGGCATAAGGCAAGGGGGTTCCGTCGCTCACGCTAAGGGTTCCTTCTAGGGAACCGGTCTGGGCAAATGCTCCAAAGGTTAAGGTGAGGAATAATTGGAGCATGTAAATCTTTTTCATAAAATATTGCTATTTAAATTTAGTCTAAATAAATTTGATGCAAATGTAAGTTGTGAAATTGTATAAGGAATGACGCCAAATGGAGAAAAAAAGACGCGATTTGCCAACTGTGAAATTTTGCCGAAAAACCTCGATTCGGAGGCTAAGATGGCGGCTTATCTGACGGGGGATAAAGAGGGTTGTACGCTGTGTGGTGTTCGGCTTTGGAAGGCTTATATCAAGGCTGAATTTGGTGTGGGGCGGATAAGTTGTAAAACCTTTCCGGACTTTTCGGTGGTCATTGCGCGTTGTAAATTCATGAAAGATGTGATCTGCTACCCGAAGCAAAATGGGAAAGGTATACGTCTTTCGTTTTTGTTAAAAGGACAAAAGATCTTTTCGGAACCCACATGGCATGAAGATTTCTACCAAGAAGGTCATGATTGCTATATGACCTGCTTTCAGAATTTTGAAGGTTTTGTGCGTATTGCCGGAAACAAGAATTATAAAGAAATAGTGGTTTTATTGTCTCGATCGTTTTTAGAGGATAACGAGTTTTTAAAGGATGAGGCCTTTACGGTGTTTCGGGACAAGGTGCGTATGGTGCCCATTACGCCCAGTATACAGGCGACTTTAAAGGTGTTGGAGTCACATCAAATAAAGGGGCCGGCCGATAGGCTTTTTCTAAAAGCCAAGGTTTTGGAACTATTGGCCGAACAGTTCAACAATTACATACGCTTCCGCTCCCTTCCTGAAACCCCAAGGGTGGGGGAGTCCCTTAAAAAAGTATATGCGGTGAAGCAACATTTGGAAAACAACCTTCACAAAAACTTTTCGGTACAGGAACTGTGCAAGATCTTCGGGTTGAACGGGCAAAGCTTGAAAGCCGATTTTAAACGAATTTTCGGAGCCTCGGTCACGGTCTATGTTCAGGCCAAAAAAATGGAAAAGGCACAGATGCTTTTAGATAATACCGAACTTATGGTCTATGAGGTAGCCGAAGAGGTAGGGTATAAAAACGCAACCCATTTCAGTGCGGCCTTTAAACGTCATTTCGGAAAGACTCCCAAGCAATACAAGAATGTAGTTTAGATCAACTGGATCTACTGCAAGCCGTTTATCGTTTTTCTAATAGCTGTCAAATCGGTCAACAATTTTTTCATTAGCCCTAAATCTAGCATATTGGCACCATCACTTTTTGCATTAGCGCAATCAAAATGTGTTTCTATAAAAAGACCATCTACCCCAGCTGCAATTCCTGCTCTTGCCATGGTACCTATTAATGAAGGTCTACCGCCCGTTACTCCTGAAGATTGGTTTGGTTGTTGTAACGAATGGGTTACATCCAGCACAACAGGAGCAAATTGTTTCATGGTGGGTACTCCTCTAAAATCAACGATCATATCTTGATAGCCGAACATGGTGCCACGATCGGTAATAATAGCTTGTTGGTTACCTGTTTCGGTAACTTTATTAACCGCGTGTTTCATGCTTTCCGGACTCATGAATTGTCCTTTTTTGATGTTCACGGTTTTTCCTGTATTCGCAGCAGCAACTACTAAATCCGTTTGTCGGGCTAAAAAAGCAGGAATTTGTAATACATCTACGTATTCAGCAGCCATAACAGCATCTTGTTCCGTATGAATATCGGTAACCGTAGGTACTTGAAAAGTTTCAGAAACTTTCCTTAATATCCTTAAAGCTTTTTCATCCCCAATACCTGTAAAAGAGTCAAGCCTGCTTCTATTTGCTTTTTTGAAACTGCCTTTAAATACATATGGAATTTTTAAATCGCTGGTAATTGTTACGACATGTTCTGCAATGCGCAGCGCCATATCTTCACCTTCTATGGCACAAGGGCCAGCAAGTAAAAAAAAGTTATTGCTATCAGTATGTTTTATTTGAGGAATTAAGGATAAGTCCATTCGTCGAAAATTTTTGAGCAAAGATACTATTTTATGGGGCTAACTGTTGTCTTTACATAAGATTGTATAAAAACCAAATCTACATGTATCTTAAACAATGCCTACCCTTGTTTTTACTGCTGTTACTCATTTGCCAAGCCAATGCCCAATTCGGCAAAAATTGTGAATTGAGACAAATGAAAGTCAATCTATTAAACCCTGGTTTTGAGTATGAAATGGCACTAGGAACCAATACTACTTTTGATTTAAAAGTAGGTGTGCAAGTAGGTTTAGATCCTTTAAAAGCTAATGTTTACGAGGAATTAGGTTTTTTTCCTGCCGTTGCCGGTCAGTATCGGTATTACTATAACTTTGAAAAAAGGCAACAAAATAGAAGGCAGATTTATGGTAACTCAGCAAATTATGTGGCTCCAGCCGTTGCGGCTTTTTTTCCGGGTTCTAGCACAATTGGTGGTGAAGAGGTAAAAGGCGCTTTCGGTTATGCGGGTTTGGTAACAGGTTTACAGCGCAGCTATAATTCAGGTTTCAATTTTTCTGTGGATGTTGGTGCGGCTTATTACACGGGGCAGTTTGAAGATGGAATTTATCCGGTGGCTAATTTGAGTATCGGTTGGATACTTAGCGAAAAACGATGGTGTGTAGGGCGTTAGTATGTGTTTTTTATTGCGAATAAGTCGAGTTGTTTTTTTCTTACAAATTGTTTAGAAAAAAATGAATTTTAGGCTTGATATTTGATGATTGTTCAGGAGTACTTAACACCTGAGTCAACTTATGAAAAACACTGGAATCCTACTCGTTCTTTTTACGTTTACAATTTTTACGAATGCACAGAACCAAAATAATGTTGAAGACCATCAAGTACAATTGGGTTTGCCTATGCCTGCCATTCTATACGAAAAGGCACTGGGCCGGAATACAACCGCTACCATGGAGTTTGTTACGGGCTTTGGTCTGAGGGGCTGTAGTGGTTGTGATACCGACTTTGGTATTTATCCGGTTCTTAGGGGGCAGCTCCGCTATTATTACAATATGGACCGGCGGTTGGATAAGGGTAAAAATATCTCGGGCAATTCGGGAAACTATATCGCCATACTGTTGGCCTATCAAGATAAAAATCCCCTGATCGGCAATTTGATGTTGTCGGAAAGTGTTTTGGGCGTTGGTCCGGTCTATGGTTTGCAACGCACCTATAGACGTGGTTTCTTCTACCGTTTGGAAGGTGGTGTGGGCTATTCACAAACTCAAGATGACGGTGGTTTTGCATTGCTTTTGGCGGCACGTGTGGGTTGGGCGTTTGGAAAACGGCGTTGATCGGCATTTCACTTTTTTACACCCCCTTTTTACCTTGAAAAGGGCAGTGCCTAAAGCTTCTGAGCCTATTTGGGGTGAACTTGCTAGAAATCAACAAGATAAAAATAACATAAGTTTGTGTTATGCGCAGAAAAATAGCAGTATCTTTGCACGCTCAAAATAGCGGCGGACTGCTATTAAATAATTACATATGTCAATAACTAAAAACATTGCGATCATCGCACACGTAGACCACGGTAAAACAACCTTGGTAGATAAAATTATGTATCACTGTCAATTGTTTCGCGAGAACCAAAATACAGGAGACCTAATTTTGGATAATAACGATTTGGAACGCGAACGTGGTATTACCATTACTTCAAAGAACGTTTCCGTAGTTTATAAAGGTACCAAGATCAATATAATCGATACCCCTGGTCACGCCGATTTTGGTGGTGAAGTAGAGCGTGTTCTCAACATGGCCGATGGTGTGCTATTGTTGGTAGATGCTTTTGAAGGTCCTATGCCCCAAACGCGTTTTGTATTGCAAAAGGCTATTGACCTAGGTCTGAAACCTTGTGTGGTAATCAATAAAGTAGATAAAGAAAACTGTACCCCGGAAGAAGTTCACGAAAAGGTATTTGACCTTATGTTCGAATTGGGTGCCGAAGAATGGCAGTTAGATTTCCCTACCGTTTACGGTTCGGCAAAGAATAACTGGATGAGTGACGATTGGCAGAATGAGACTGAAAACATCGAGCCGCTTCTAGATATGGTCATTGAGCATATTCCTACCTTTGAACCGAAAGAGGGTAATACACAAATGTTGATTACATCTTTGGATTTCTCTTCTTTTACGGGCCGTATCGCCATCGGAAGATTACAAAGGGGGAGCTTGAAGGAAGGACAGCAAATTGCCCTGGTTAAAAGGGATGGGTCTATCGTAAAATCAAAAATAAAAGAGCTTTTTACCTTTGAAGGCCTAGGAAGGCTTAAGGTTCAGGAAGTCGTTACCGGTGATATCTGTGCGATTACAGGTATTGAAGGTTTTGAAATCGGTGATACCGTTGCCGATATAGAAAACCCTGAAGGGTTAAAGACCATTGCTATCGATGAGCCAACGATGAGTATGTTGTTTACCATTAACGACAGCCCATTTTTTGGTAAGGATGGTAAATTCGTAACTTCAAGACATATCAAGGAGCGCTTGGAGCGTGAACTAGAAAAGAACTTGGCCTTGCGTGTCAACGAGACCGATAGTGCCGATAAATTTTTGGTTTTCGGTCGAGGGGTATTGCACCTTTCCGTATTGATCGAGACTATGCGTCGTGAAGGTTACGAACTTCAAATCGGTCAGCCACAGGTTATCATTAAAGAAATCGATGGTGTTAAATGTGAGCCGGTAGAATCGTTGACCATCGACTTGCCCGAAGAAGTATCGGGCAGGGCCGTTGAAATGGTTTCCATAAGAAAGGGTGAGATGACCAGTATGGAAGCGAAAGGCGAACGTATGATCTGTGAGTTCTTGATTCCTTCAAGAGGTATCATCGGTCTTCGTAACCAATTGTTGACCGCTACTGCGGGTGAAGCTATTATGGCCCACCGATTTTTGGAGTACCAACCGATGAAAGGTGATATTCCACAACGTCAGAACGGTTCCTTGGTTTCTATGGAGAACGGAAAAGCTATTCCTTATTCTATCGATAAGCTTCAGGATCGTGGTAAGTTTTTCGTCGATCCGGGTGAAGATATTTACGAAGGACAGGTTATTGGTGAAAATTCCCGTGGTGATGATATGACGGTGAACATTACAAAGACCAAAAAACTTTCCAACGTACGTTCATCAGGTGCGGACGATAAAGCTAAGATTGTTCCTGCTATCAAATTCTCATTGGAGGAGGCCTTGGAATATATTCAGAAAGATGAGTATGTTGAGGTAACACCGAACTTCCTGCGACTCAGAAAAATATATCTGAAGGAAGTTGATCGGAAAAGAAATAAAATTGCATAATATGAAAGCCCTGAATTGTTGTTCAGGGCTTTTTTTTTACCTTTTTTGAAAGGAGGGGTAAATTTGGGCGACTATAGCTTTTAATCTAAAATAATGTCTATGAAATTAAATGTTCGAATAGCAGGATTTTTATTGGCGGGCCTTTTATTATCGGCCTGTAACGAGAAACCGAAGGCCAAGAAGGAAGTGGTGGATACGGCCAAGGAAGAAAAGGTAGTCGATTATACCATACCCGAGGCTTGGATCAACAAGCGTGTGGAAAAGGCTAAGGCCAAACTTGAAAAAACAGATGCGGGCAAAGTGGTCTGGGCAGCTATGGAAGCTCATGGCGGACTCAAAAACTGGTACGGTAACGGGGCTTTGGCCTTTCGTTTTAATTACCAGCCCTTAGACGGGAGTACACAACGCGACAGTTATCAGGTGGTAGATGTATGGCGCAATAAGGCCGTGCACACCAGTGTCGTCGATAGTACCGCAAAATTCGGTTGGGATGGGGCCACCGCTTGGGTGCAGGCCAAAGATTCTACGGCCTTTGCCTATGATACCCGATTTTGGGCCCTGACTCCCCTTTACCTTTTCGGACATCCGTTTGTCTTGGATGGAGAGGGAGTACACCTAGAGTTACTGCCCGAAACAAAGTATAAGAACAAAGTGAACGAGGTGGTAAAAGTAACTTTTGCCGAAGGTACGGGAGATGCTCCGGATGATTATTACATTCTACAGTTCGATAAAGAAACACATTTGTTGACGGCCAATCGCTATATCGTTTCCTATCCGGCCTATTTTAAGGATGGTGGGCACAACCCTGAAAAATTCATGGAAGTAGGGGAGTTGGTCAATGTAAGCGGGGTATTGTTGCCTAAGGAACTCAAAACCCATTGGACGGTTAAAGGGGGTATGCCCGGCGAATATATCACTCAAATCGATATCACCGATATTCATTTTGTAAAGGATATCGACAAGGACTTCTTCGAGGTTCCGGAAGATGCAAAAATTATAAAAGGCCTTTGATCAAGGCCTTTTTTTTTGTCTAATAAGGTTGTGCGTTTTAGTGTTTGGGCACCGTATGAAAGGCTGCGGCAGCCGCACCTATAATACCGGCATGGTTCTGTAGCTCCGCAGGAATGACCGGAGTTTCTATGGTTATGCACTCCTTGAACTGGTCAAAATCTTTAGATGCGCCCCCACCGATAAGAATGGTGTCGGGAGCTACCAGCAATTCAACATATTTTAAGAATTTGTTGAAACGCTTTCCCCATTTTTTATAGGATAGTCCTTCTCGGTCTTTGGCAGATCCTGCGGCCCAAAGCTCTATTTTTTTGTGTTTTTTATAAGGAATTTGTCCTAGTTCAAAATTAGGGATCAACCTGCCGTCTAAAAAAGCACCGCTACCAAGGCCGGTACCAATGGTGATCATAATGACCAAGCCTTGCATGCCTTTTCCTATACCGTAGTTCATACAGGCATAGCCTGCAATATCGGCATCGTTTACTACGGTAAAATCCAATCCGGTTTTTTCTTCGAAGAGTTTTTCAACATTGACGTTCAACCAACTTTTATGAAGGTTTCCAGGGGATTTACAGATTCCTTTTTTGATTACGGTCGGAAAACCGCAACCTACTTTTCCTTTGTAATCGAAATGGGCTACGATTTGAGCGATAACGTTGGCCATGTCTTCCGGCTTGCGTCCGACAGGCGTAGGTATACGATGGCGTTCAGAAACCAATTTGCCGGTTTCTATGTTCACTAAGGCACCTTTTATGCCCGAACCACCTACATCTATACCAAGAACTTCCATTATTTGTTTTTTTAGATTATTTGGGGGCAAAGTAACAAAAAGTTTTGAGAGTAATCGAAGGATCGGGCCGTGTAACCGATTTATTCGGAAGCATTGTACAGTCCGGTATCGCCTTTGTTCAAAAGCGGCATCAATTCTTTTACGGTATTGGGCTTTTTATCGGCTATATTTTTGTTCTCTATGGCATTGCCCTTGTGATGGTCATATAGTTCAATGACAGGTTGGTCCTTTCTAAAATACTTGGTCAGCCTATAATCTTTGGTACGCATCGAAATCCCGTTTCTGAAATAGCTGTAGGCTACCTCTTCGGTATCGGGAATATTATATTTTATGTGCTTTTCAAAACTTTCGCCATCGGTCGGTTTTATTTGGTCGATACCGCACATATCCAAAAGGGTAGGGTAAATGTCCACACTTTCGACAATGGCACGTACTTTTTTCGCTTTGTGTTGAGGTAGGGGGGAGTTAATGATGAGCGTGCTCTTCAGGGCGTTTTCAAAAAGCGTGTGTTTGCCCCAAACCCGCTGGTCTCCCAAATGCCAACCGTGGTCGCCCCAGATAACGATAATGGTATTTTTGTCGAGTTCCAGGGCTTTCAATTCTTGATGGAGTTTGCCGATTTGGGCATCGATGTAGCTGATAGAAGCTAGGTAGCCGTGTCTCAGTTTTCGGGCATAGGCATCCGATACCTGTGTATCGAGGCCTGCCTTTTCTTCGCCAAGGGCGTATTGGTTGAACTCGCCACTGCCATGCAGGCTTTTTAAGTTGACGTTTTCAGGGATATCCGGATTTGGGGATAAGGGAATTTTATTTTCTTCATAAAGGTCCCAATATTTTTTGGGGGCATTAAAAGGAAGGTGGGGCTTGAAAAAGCCTACGCCCATAAAAAAGGGTTGGCCCTTCTTTTTTAATTCCTTCAATTTTGAAATGGCAAGATCGGCCGTTAGACCATCGGGATAGCCCTGGTCATCGGTTTCACCGGCTTCGTAAGGATTTACCTGTTTTTTTAGGCTTTGCCTGTTCTCTCCGTTCGCATAGGCAAAAAAGGAATTCCAGCCGGTTTTCCATTTGCCCGGGTTAAAAAGAAGTTCGCTCCAGCTATGGGGAAGTTCCCTCTGCTCTGAGGGTTGCGCTTCGTAGCCGTAAACGAGTCCGTCTGCCGAATGGCTGATCTTCCCGATTCCTACGGTATGGTATCCGTCTTGTTTGAATCTATGGATAAAAGTTTCCGGAGTCTCTTTTTCAGGTTGTCCCGAAATTTCCTCAACAATGGAATTATTCGATAGGTGGATGGGTTTTGAAGGGCGCATACCCGTAAGTATAGCGTGCCTTGATGCGCCACAGGTAGGTACTTGAACATAGTGATTGGTAAATAGGGCCCCGGTTTTGGCCAAGGCATCTATATGGGGCGATTTTACATAGTGTTTTCCGTAGGCACCCAGTTCGGTGCGGAGGTCATCTACGCAGATGAACAATACATTGGGTCTGTCTTGGGTTTGGGCCGATAGGTGGTTGGAAAGGCCCAATACGAGATACAGGGCGGTAAAATATCTGAACATTAGAACGGGTTTGGTGAATGCGAACTAAAGATACAGATTTTAGGCAAGCTCACCGTTCTGGTGCAGAATATCAAAGATCAATTGGTCTACCTCGCTCAATTGATGTTTGTCCTCATAGCTTAGCCAAGCTATTTGGTTGGTTTTTGGGTCGGTATAAGGTTCGCCTTTGTATTGGGCGGTATAGCAGGTCATTCGCGATAAAATACCCGGTTTCTTGCCTTTGGCTTGGGCTTCGAAGATTCCAACGAATTGCATAGAGGGCATGTCAATTTCTATATTGAGGATGCGCTTGGTGTTCTTGGCTAGGGTTAGGGCGTCGGTCTCGCCTATGGTGCGTATTCCTTTGGGAATAAAGTAAAAGTCCTCGTCCGCCTTTTTTAAGCAAAGTATCTGTCCGTCTTCAATATGTATCCACCCCAGATGGTCTATTATATTTTCGGAAGGCTCTACATAATAGTCGATGGAGTTCAGGGAGTGGTTGGGGTCTATGGTATCGAGAATTTTGTCGATGAGTTTTCCGGGAGCGGTGAGGGTGCCCAACTTTTTGTTACGGCCCAAGGCACTCGAAATGGTTTCGTCCCTATTGCCGAATTTATAGCCGTTCTCATTCGTCCAAAGAAGGTTCAGAACATGTTGCATCATAACATTGCCCAGTTGGTCAATGGAAATGGCAATTTTCAATAAGTATTCGCCAATGCCTTTTGCCCCTCGGGTGAACAGGCTGTGAAATATACCGTATATAAAGCCGATCGGACCGGTAATGAAAAGTAAAATAATGGAAATCAGGAAGAGCAGTGCCCCGATAAAAGGGTTCGTTGGCTTATCGGGTCTGTAGGTTTGCTTTTTTAAAATCATGATGTAGGCTTGTGGCCGCCAAAACGGCTAATCTTTAATTCGGTTTTAAAGATACCGGTTTCGGTGGATTACAGCATGTTTTATAAGCGGTTCTCAGTAGTTAAGTCTTAATTTTAAGGGAAGGTGGTCGGAACAGCCCTTGGGTACATAGTTGGGCTTTTTGGATTTGTATTGAAAGGATCTAGGCCTCCCACTAGACGTTGCCAAAGTACGGTCGTCGATGATATCGAAGGTGTCTATGTCAGCGCTAATTCCATTGCCTGACAAGAATCCGCGGCTTACTACGAGCTGGTCTAACATTTGATAGCGGTTGGCGAACACCGTGCCGTCGAACAATCCGCTTAAAAAATAAGTGCCCGTATTTCCCGATGACGATTTGTTGAGGAGGGTAGTGCTGAGGTTGTACAAAAAAGTCTCCCTACTCCGATACTGATAGGTGTGTACAAATTTGTCAAAATCATTGGTGGCCCCCTTTACCTTGTCGAGGTCCCTAGAAGCTTTTAAATGCTGTACCACACTACGATCAAAAGGTTCGTCGTTAAAATCGCCCACTACGAGCACCTTTCCTTCCCATTTGGCTTGAACGGCGGCCAGGTCGTTGTTGGCCTGGAGCGTTTCATAGGTCGTTGAATCTACCTTGGTATGGGCTTCCACCAAAAAAGCGATATGCTCGGCCACGGCAATACGTAAGGGTTCCGAATGATATTGTCCCCTACTTCGCGAAGGCCAGTGAGAGGCAATGACCACAAATTCTTCGTTTGTGGCATTGATTTTAAAGACCACTTCAAAAATATCACGGGTACGGTACCTCAGGTGAACGAGATGTGAGGTTCTTGAGACTACCGTAAGTTTATCTGGGTTATAGGCCATGGCCACATCAATGCCTCTGAGGTCACTTGTTCCCGAGGCATCGAATACCACTTTGAGGTGGTTCATGCCGGCTTCGTCGAGCAAACTTTGTAGTAGGGTATCCTTTTCTATTTCGCAAACGGTCAACAGGTCGATCTGTTCATTGGGCCAGATGAGATTTAATCCTTCGGCCAGGCGCTCTTTTTTGATGTCGAAGACCGCGTCGGTCCAACCTTCTGCAGGCGTAAAACTAAAATCGTTCGAAATCGGGTCGTCATCGGTATCGAAAAAGTTCTGAAGGTTCCACCAGGCGAAATTGATATGGGGCATAACGTTTAGGTTTTAGAAAGTAAATTAGCAAATGGCCATGCCCCGCACCCTAAGGATGCCAAAAGCAGACTTCTTTCCTAAAGTTATGAAAACAGGGGGGCTCGTACCCTGTAGTTTTGTAAGGATATGGTGATTTTATGTGTAGTTGGTAGACGGGGCTATACGGCTCGCTGTACGACCTCGAAGATTTTATTCCCGTCGCACTTCAGGGTTTTGGATGGATATTTTAGAATTAGGGCATAATCGTGCGTGGCCATCAAAATGGAACGGCCCGATTTATGGATTTCCTGCAATACTTTCATGACCTCTACGCTGGTCTGTGGATCTAGGTTTCCGGTAGGTTCGTCGGCCAAGATAAGCTCGGGATCGTTTAATAGGGCCCTGGCGATGGCCACACGTTGTTGCTCCCCGCCCGACAGCTGGTGGGGAAACTTGAAGCCTTTGGTCTTCATACCTACTTTGTTGAGTACCTCCTCGATCTTTTGGTTCATTTTATGGGAGTCTTTCCAGCCTGTGGCCTTGAGTACAAAATGAAGGTTTTTGTTGATATTCCTATCGGGCAACAGTTTAAAGTCTTGAAAGACGATGCCTATCTTGCGCCGCAGGTACGGAATTTCTTTTTCGCGCAATTTGGTGAGGTCGAAACCAACGATGCTTCCAGTGCCTTGTTTCAGGGGAAGGTCACCGTAGAGGGTCTTCATAAAGCTGCTTTTTCCGCTTCCTGTCTTTCCTATCAAATAAACGAATTCGCCCTTTCTTACATCAAGGGTCACTTCGTTCAGTACAAGACTGTCCTTTTGAAAAATAGCTGCATCCTTAAGCTCTAAAATCGTTTCTGACATATGTAGGGGTACCGGTTTTTAAGTTTAATTTTGTTAATCAATCGTTAAAGGGTCTTATCGTGCCCTTCAAATCTCGAACTTTGATTTTTTAACGTTGATATAAAAGTAATAAGTTAATCACGAACCTATGTCAGTCGTTGCCAAAATCTTTTTCTTTGGTCTGTTTTTTGATGTGGCTTTAGATCAATTGATGGGGTATGCTTAAATCAGGGGAAAACAGA
Source organism: Zobellia sp. OII3 (assembly GCF_002211465.1). NCBI lineage: Bacteria > Pseudomonadati > Bacteroidota > Flavobacteriia > Flavobacteriales > Flavobacteriaceae > Zobellia > Zobellia sp. OII3. Next base: position 83,659 of record NZ_MWRZ01000003.1, read on the forward strand.
AGCATCGCATACTTAGATGCAATATTCAACGTTATTAATTTAATTAACGGTAATACATATTTCTAGTTAGAACACTATGCTAAAAAAAATCACCGCTTTTATCCCTGCTTTTCTGGGAATGGTTTCTATGGGAGTCGCCCAAGAAACTAAAATTTACACTCACGATCAAAAAGAATATCAAGATGCCCTGGCGCTCTACAACAATGAGCAATACCAAGCGGCACAATCTATCTTTGCAAAGGTCAAGGAAAATACCGATAACCTAGAGACCAAGGCTAACAGTGCCTATTATGAGGCCAATGCGGCGGTGCGTTTGAACCAGCTCGGGGCCGATAGGTTGATGGAAGATTTCGTGGCCAATTATCCTACCTCCACAAAAAGGAACTCTGCTTATGTGGATGTGGCCGAGTATTATTTTGAAACGGGAAAATATCCGTATGCCCTGAAATGGTACAATAAGGTCGATCAAGGGGCGCTGTCCCGAAAAGAGATGGACAAGTTCAATTTCAATTATGGGTATTCCCTTTTTTCCTCCGGAAAACAAAAACAGGCTGAAAGCTATCTTCAGAAAGTTGAAAATTCACCCGTCTACGGGTCTCAGGCCAAGTATTACATGGGGTATATAGCCTATCAGCAAGATGATTACGATACGGCCAACCAACGTTTTGACCAGATTCAAGATCCTGAAATTCTTGAGGAAAAGATGGATTATTATCAGGCCGATATGAACTTTAAGCTGGGCAAGTTCGATCAGGCCATTGCTTTGGCAAAGAAACAAATGGCCAAGGGCGACCGTAAGGAAAAATCGGAACTCAGCAAGATCATAGGGGAGAGTTACTTTAATTTAAAGGACTATGCCAGTGCAGTCCCCTACCTTGAGGATTACAAAGGAAAAAAAGGAAAATGGAGCAATACCGATTACTACCTTTTGGGATATTCATACTACAAGCAGGGCGACTATGCCAATGCGGTACAACAGTTCAATAAAATCATAGGGGGTACCAACAGTGTTTCCCAAAACGCCTACTACCACTTGGCGGAGTGTTATTTAAAATTAGATAAAAAACAGGAAGCCCTCAATGCGTTTAGAAACGCTTCCCAAATGGATTTCTCGCAAGAGATCCAAAAGGATGCCTATTTGAACTATGCCCGTTTGAGTTATGAAGTGGGGAACGCCTATGAGCCCGTTCCCCAAGTTATTACCGATTATTTGGATAAATATCCCGACAGTGCCCACAGGGAAGAGATGCAAGAGCTTTTGGTAGACTCGTATATTACTTCCAAGAACTTTGCGGGGGCGATGGAGCTGCTTGAGAAAAATAAAAACTACGCCAGCAAGGCTACCTATCAAAAAGTAGCGTATTACCGTGGTATAGAATTGTTCATGAACGGTGATTACCAAGCTGCGGCCGAGAACTTAGGAAAATCATTGGCGAGTGCCGAAGACAATCTTTTTAGGGCCAAGGCCAATTATTGGAAAGCCGAGGCGGAGTATGCCCTCAATAACTATGGCGATGCCTTGGTAGACTATATCCAATTTCAACAAAATCCGGCGGCGAAATCGACCGAAGAATATAAGGAGCTCGATTATAATTTAGCATACACCTACTTCAAGTTGAAGGATTATGGTAATGCCATATCGTACTTCGGTAATTTTACGAGTGCGGGATCCAAGGATACACAGAAACTATATGATGGTTACTTGCGTTTAGGCGATAGTTATTTCGTAACGAGTAAATATTGGCCGGCCATTGAAACCTACAACAAGGCCCTTTCCCTATCCGGACCGGAAAAAGATTATGCTGCGTACCAAAAAGGGATCAGCTATGGTTTTGTAGATCGACGCGATACCAAGATCGAAGAGTTGCGAAGGTTTGTTTCGGCCTATCCGAAATCAAGCTTGAAGGATGATGCCCTCTTTGAGTTGGCCAATACCTTGATCTCTACGGGGCAGGAACAGCAGGGACTTCAGACCTACCAACGTTTGATCAACGAATACAAGGGGAGCTCGTTGGTGCCACAGGCCATGATGCGCCAAGGTTTGGTTCATTATAACGCCAACCGAAACGAACAGGCCTTGACCGAATTTAAGTCCGTTGTACATAACTTTCCCAATACCCAAGAAGCGATTCAGGCCGTGGCCACCGCTAAGTTGATCTATGTAGATTTAGGTCGGGTAGATGAGTATGGCGAATGGGTGCAAAAACTCGATTTTGTTGAGGTGAGCGATAGTGAACTCGATAATGCCACTTTTGAGTCTGCCGATAAACAGAATATGGAAGGCAAAAAAGATGCGGCCATAAAAGGCTATGAAAGCTATATCAAACAATTCCCTAACGGTTTGCATTCGGTTAAGGCCAACTTTAATCTGGCCCAACTCTATTTTGCAAAGGGCGAAAAGGAGAAGGCATTACCTTACTACATTTTCGTTGCCGATAAATTGGGCAGTGAGTTTGCAGAGCAGTCCTTGACCAGGGTTTGTGAAATCTATATCGGAAAACAAGACTATGCAACGGCATTGCCTTATCTACAGCGTTTGGAAAGCCAAGCCGACATTCAGCAGAACCGAACCTTTGCCCAGTCGAACCTTATGAAGGGCTACTACGAGCAAAAGGATTACGATAAAACCTTAGACTATGCGGAAAAGGTTTTGGCCACGCCGATCATCGATAACCGCATCAAAAGTGATGCACAGATCATGATAGCGCGTTCGGCCATTGCCACGGGCGATGAGGCCAAGGCTGAACAGGCCTACGCCGATGTGTTGAAAATAGCCTCGGGGGCGACGGCGGCCGAAGCACTTTATTACGATGCCTATTTTAAGAGCAAGGCCCAAGATTATGAGAACTCGAACATATCCGTCCAGAAATTGGCGAAAGACTATTCGGGCTATAAGGAATGGGGTGGAAAAGGCTTGATCATTATGGCCAAGAACTTCTACGCCTTGGGAGATGCATATCAGGCGACCTATATTTTAGACAGCGTAATCGGCAACTTCGGCCAGTATGCTGAAATTGTGTCGGAAGCCAAAAGTGAATTATCGATCATCAAAGCCAAGGAGGCCAAGAGCAATTCATCAGTGAGAACCGATTGAAATTGAAAATAGATTTAACACGATTGAAAATTGAATTTGAACGGGGCCTTATAGAACCGGTTTCGTTTTACAGGTGTAAATTCAAAAAAGAACACAGAATGCACAAACATATAAAGCTTAGCCTTATTTTTCTTACCGGTGTCTTTCAATTTGCCATGGCGCAAGAAGAGGAAAAAGACGATATAGGTACTGAAACCGTTACCGTTACCAAGGCCTATACGCCAACGATCAACGATGCCTTTAAAATCAAGACCATGCCCAATCTCAATGATTCCATCGTCTTGCAAAAGAAAAAGATAAACTATAGTATTTTTTCGGTTCCGGTGGCTTCGACCTTTACCCCGGCCAAGGGTAAGGCTTCTGCCGTAAAGAAAACCCCGCCGCCCGTATTGTACAATTCATATGCTTCGGCCGGTGTGGGCAACCCTGCCAATTTAATGGGAAAGTTTTACACCAGTAGGACTATCGACCGCGAGTCTGGTTACACATTGGGCTTGGGGCATAATTCTTCCCGTGGCGATATTGATGGTGTGGCCCTAGACAATATTTATTCGAATACTGAATTGGATGCCAGTTATACCAAACGCGATAGCGATTTTGATTGGGGCGTGAACATTGGGGCGCAGCATCAATTGTACAATTGGTACGGTATTCCCGATGCTACTTTTACCAAAGAAGAGGTAGAGGCCATCGATGAACGTCAAAATTATTATATGGCCGAAGCATCGGGGCACATTAATGTCGAGGATTCGTACTTTGAAAATGCAAAACTAGAGTACCGAAGGTTTTGGGATGCCGTGAAATCCGGTGAAAACAGGGCCGTTCTCAAAACGGGCTTTTCATTTCCCGTGGCCGAGGAAAACCTAGGAATCAAAGCTAAGGTCGATTATGTGAGCGGTAGTTTCGAAAATTCCAGTCTTAATAATCCCGTCAATACGCCCGGAATAGATTACAGTAACCTCCAAGTAGGTATTAGCCCGAGCTTGGCATTGGCCAACGAGGATTTTTCCTTGAACCTAGGGGTGAACCTTGTGTATGGCCTTGATATGGAAAACAGCGATGGTAATTTTTATATCTATCCCGCGGTTACCGCATCGTACAGATTGTTGGATGATATGGCCATATTGTATGGTGGGGTAGAGGGAGATTTGATGCAAAACTCCTATTTTGGTTTTGTGGAAGACAACCCCTACGTGTCGCCAAGTTTGACCATTGTTCCTACCGATAAGCAGTATGATGCCTATGTAGGTCTAAAAGGCCAGATTTTGCCTAATTTGAGCTATAACGCAAAACTGAGTTATACTACCGAAAACAGAAAGGCGCTCTATAAACTCAACCCTAGAAACGATGCAAGAACGGATGAAAAAGGATACTACTACAGTAACTCGTTCGAGGTGTTCTATGATGATGTCAAGACCATTGGGGCTTTTGGGGAATTGAATGTTGATGTGAACCGTAACTTTACCTTGGGGGTCAATGTAGAATACTTTAATTATAACACCGAAACCGATAACCCCGCTTGGAACTTGCCCAATCTCACTAGTTCGCTGTTTATGGATTATCAAATCGGCGAAAAATGGTATGCAGGTGCAAACTTGTTTTATGTAGGCGAAAGGGATGATGTCGCTACCATTGCTACGGCCAGTGGCAACCCTGCCGACTTTTTCGCGACCCCTATCACATTAGATGGATATTTTGATGCGAATTTTCACGTCGGATACCGATGGAACGACCAACTTTCCTTCTTCTTGAAGGTGGCGAATATTGCCAATAATAATTACCAGCGTTGGGCGAACTATCCCGTTCAGGGATTGCAGGTTATGGGCGGATTGACCTATAAATTCGATTTGTAATCCGTTTGTGAAATGGGGTAAAGTGTATTCGACCGATTTTTTTTAGGCTCTCGTCTATGGACCGCTTTGGTTCATACCAGATTAGCTACTTTTGGTAGTATTGCTTAAAGAAAATTGAACATGCTCCGCAACCACTTCAGTAAATCGATAGCTCCCTACGCTATTTCGACTTTTTCTAATTTCTCCTTTAAAAGGAAAGTGGCCCGTTTGGGTAGTCTGGCTTTGGTGGTGGTGATTGCCGCTTGTGGCTCCGATGATACGACTACTACTTCCGATATCGATACCGATGGCGATGGTATTTCGGATCAAAATGAACTTCTCGACGGCAGTAGTAAGAGCAATCCTTGTGATCCCGAACAGGGAGCGGGTTATACGGGTTACGATGCCAATAATAGTATTTGGTTGAGTGGCGATTGTGATACTGATGGAATTACGAATGCCGATGAACTGGCCAATGGTACGGATCCCTATGTGAACGAAATTACCGATAGCGATGGTGATGGGGTTCTTGATTTTCAGGAAGACCTTGACGGAACCGATAAAAACGACCCTTGTGATCCCGTACAAAATGAAGATTATACCGGTTACAATGCGGCACATGCCATATGGAAGAATGCCGACTGCGATAATGATGGTGTAAATAACGGTGATGAGGCTACGTCGGGTAGCAATCCCTACTTGTACGATACGGTATATGCCGTTGCCGATTTTCTTCCGACCTTGGCTGACTTAAAAATATTTAGGGGCAACCCAGCGGATTTGATTCCCAATAATACTTCATACGAATACAGCTTGAGTACGCCGCTGTATACCGATTACGCCCAGAAATTTCGGACCATATCGCTTCCTGAAGGGGGGCAAATGACCTACAATGGGGAGGGCCTTTTGGTATTTCCGGATAGTACCGTAATCAGTAAGACCTTCTTCTATTATAATGATGAAAGAGACCCATCCCTAGGAAAAAAAATAATTGAAACGCGTGTGTTGATCAAGGTCAATGGTGCTTGGAGCATGGGCAATTACCTATGGAACGAAGACCAGACCGAAGCTGTTTTAAGTGTTGAGGCCCCCACGGTACAAATAAGTTGGATCGATAGTGCGGGAGCGAACCAATCCGTAGGGTATACGGTGCCGTTTTCGGTCAATTGTACCCAGTGTCATGGCCTGAACAGTATTACTGTGCCTATTGGTCCGAAAGCGAGAAATTTGAACTTTGTTTACAAGGGTAAAAACCAACTACAGAATTTTATTGATAAAGGCCTGCTTTCTGGGGCACCTTCGGTTACGGAAATCGAAAGGCTTCCCGATTGGATCGATGATTCTTTTACGCTTGAGGAGCGTGCCAAGGCGTATATGGACGTCAATTGTGCACATTGCCACCAGCCAGGGGGATACCATCCCTCAAATGAGGGACTTCGACCTGATCTGAGATATGAGGCCTCCTATGCGGAAAGCCATATCGAAGATTTCAAAGAAGATATCCGGTCCCGTGTGGGAACCGATCCCGGTTATGGTCCGTCAATGCCGCTTGTAGGGGTTTCCGAATTGCATACGGAAGGCGTAGACCTCATACAGGCCTATATAGACTCATTGGACTAAAATAGCTTTGTCGCTTGCCGTGTATGGGCAACGTATTTTTGGGACGTCTAAATCCACTACTTTTTATTTTTCTATTTTAGGGTGGATTTAAATGCGCTAAAATGGCCCGATTTTCAGTAAGGCAGATGATTTTTCTTTGGCTTGGGGTGTGTATTTCGCTCCCTGTACGGTCGCAAAATTTGGTTCCTAATCCAAGTTTTGAAAGCTTTCTGCACTGCCCAGGCCACCTCGGTAACTTTAGTACGGATGTAGAAGGTTGGTCAACGCCCACTGCCGGCTCTACCGATTATTTTAATAGCTGTAGCCTAGAAATGGGGACCCCTAAGAACTTTAATGGGGTGCAACCTGCAAACTTCGGAAAAGGTTATGCCGGACTTTATTTGTTCGCGCCCGATGACTACAGGGAATATTTTCAGGTCGAATTGACCGAGACCTTGCGCAAAGGGACTAGGTATCAGGTCTCCTTCTATGTGAGCCTGGCCGAACGTTCCGATTTTGCCGTCAAGGAATTCGGGGTGCTTTTCTCGAACAACAAAATAGCGCTTCCTATAAAAAAGGAACTTTCTAAAAAACGCTTGTACCAGGAAAAGAACAACGTCTATAACTATCTCGAAATTGGCTATTCCAATTTTTATTCCGATACCCAAGATTGGGTATTGGTGCATACACGGTTTGAGGCAAAAGGCTCCGAGAAGTACTTGGTCATGGGGAACTTTAAGGATAATTCCCGAACTCGACTTTTTCAGACGAAGCGAAATGCCAAACAAGGGGCGTATTACTATGTCGATATGGTAGAAGTAGTGGAAGACCAAAGCGATGAGGTAAAAGCGGATGCCCCTATTGTGGGTAGGGCATCAAAACCTTTTGAACTGGATAAGACCCATGTCTTTGAAGACGTACTCTTTACCTTTGATAAGGCTACCTTGCTTGAAACGGCCAAGGTAGAGGTGGATAGAATTTATTCCTTCCTATCTGAACATAAAAATTTGAATATTTCAATAAATGGCTACACCGATACCGTGGGAAACGAAAAATACAATCGATCTTTGTCGGAAAGGCGTGCCAAGGCAGTGGCCGATTACCTCCTTCGGTTGGGACTCGAAAAAAATCGGGTGGCTTGGAAGGGGCATGGGGGTAAGTGGCCCATTGCCAGTAACGCTACGGCCCAAGGGAGGAAACGGAACAGAAGGGTCGAATTTGTTATCAGCGGCCCCAAGCCTTGATTTATACTTTTTTTCTAATAATCGGAATAGTCGGTGGGGTAGAGCAGCATAATATCGGCCTTGCTCACATTGTTCTGATATTTTGGTTCTGCCTTTAGTTTTAGCCATTTTTCAGCGGTTCTAAAAGCGTCCCAATGGGCATCCCTTGATTCCATATCCTTGAAAGTGGTCATGTACATAAGGTTGGGCATACGGTCGCCCGACAGAACTTCGGCATAAAACACGGCATTGAAGCCCAAAGATTCGAAAAGTTCCACTTCCCCTCCGGCATTGAACATATCCACCTTGTTTTGAAATAAGGCCTCGGTAGCCGATTCGTAGCTCCTTAGTTCATATACCCGTTCTTTTTTGGGGCCGGTGATTTCTGTCGCCTTCATCGTCGGCATTTCGGAAAAGGCCTTCATCAAGGTAGAGGAGATACGTTCGTATGGTGCGTTGTCGTGGGAGGCATTAATGTAGTTGGCACCTGCCGAGATATAGCTTTTGTCTTGGGCGATCATAGCGTCTAAGGTCAAAAATTGCTCAAGGGAATCAAAAGGTATCAGTACATATATTTTATGATCGGAACCTTCTTTGTTGGGAATAGGTTTGAAGGCCCCTACGTTTTCGATTCCGCTTCTCTTCAAGGCGGGCAGGTAGGCTTCTTTTAAATATTGGTCGACTACTTTTTCTTGATGGCTGTCCTTTAGAAAATAGGTTTTTAATTGATAAAATTGGAGGTCTTGCCCTTGGGCCTGCTCTGAAAAGGCAAACACAAAAATTAAAATGGTCGTTACAAAAAATGTGTTTACCGATTTTTTCATGATGGAGGTGTATATGGTGTTGAATGTACCAAATCTAACAAAGAACCCCTTTAAAACCTAATTAAGGACAAGATGAGGGGCAATTCGTTTACGCCCTTCTTTCGATGTGGCATTGTCTCGTTTTTTTGAAAGAATCGATGTATCTTGCAATAAAGAAAATGAATATGGATTTAAATCTTGCGGTACTTATAGATGGTGATAATATTCCTTCGGCCTATGTTAAGGAAATGATGGAGGAAATTGCCAAATACGGAAACCCCACGATAAAACGTATTTACGGGGATTGGACGAACCCACGTCTTGGAAAGTGGAAAAACGTGCTTTTGGAAAATGCCATAACCCCCATTCAACAGTATGGCTATACCCAAGGCAAAAACGCCACCGATTCGGCTATGATCATTGACGCCATGGATATTTTGTATTCGGGCAAGGTCAATGGTTTCTGTCTCGTGAGCAGTGATAGCGATTTTACGCGTTTGGCTACGCGATTGCGCGAAGCGGGAATGCAGGTTTTTGGTATTGGGGAAAAGAAAACCCCCAATCCCTTTATTGTGGCCTGTGATAAGTTTATCTACATAGAGATCCTTAAAAAGGATGAAGAGGAAGAAGATAACGCCGTCAGTGCCAAAAATCAAAAAACGGCAAAGAGTAATGTCGATAGGATAACGGCCAAGGAAATACGCTTGATCGCCTCTACCATAGACGATGTGGCCGATGATGATGGCTGGGCCTTTTTGGGCGATGTGGGCAGTCTTTTACAGAAAAAACAACCGAATTTCGATTCGAGAAACTATGGTTTTCAAAAGTTGACCCCATTGATAAGCTCCATAAAATCAATAGAAGTGGAGCGACGCGAAGATTCCAAAGGGCGTAAAAAACTCATTTACGTGAAAATGGCCGAAAAGCCTAAATCGCGATCTGCAAAATAATAAGGACCATATGTTCGTTTTAGTTAGATAAGCCCGTTTTAGAATGGGGCCTAACGAAATTCATCCATGGAAGATATGAGAATTATAAAAAAAAATCTGTTTGCCTTATTGGCCGGTGCTATGCTTGTACCTAACTTAAGTGTGGCCCATCCTACAATTGTTGACGAAGCGATGGAAATCATGGTTTCTTCGGTGCAAGAAAATGGAATTTACGGTAGATGGGGATATACCGCAGAAAGTGCTCCTGAACAATATCGTAGGGGAGGACTCGCCATTTTTGAGGAAAACGGACAGAACAAGGTAGTGGTCAAGTTTGAGGAAGCCGATGTTTTTGGTCAAAATGTGAAGGTGTCGGGAAATACCATTCGTTTTAAGTTCACTTATGAAGGTGCTACTTTTGATGTGGAACTCACCGTAAAAGGAGATACCTTGACCGGTAACTATACTTCCCCTGATGGCACGTATAGCATAAAGGCCGATAGGTTGAAAGTGATGTAAGTACTCTCGAATTTTAAGTGACCTAGGAGTAAACCGAATAATGTGTACATTTAGAGGGTTAAAACACACTGGGTTATGAAAAATATATTGCTTTTGGTATGTCTATGTCTTCTGGCGTTCCAACCTGCCAAGGATAAAGTGGATTTAATTGTTGTCAATGCCAATGTCTATACGGTAGATAGTGGATTTACCAAGGCCGAAGCCTTTGCCGTGCAAAACGGAAAATTCATAGCCGTAGGAACTTCTGCGGAAATCCAAGCAAAATATACATCCGATAATATAGTAAATGCCCAAGGGAAAACGATAACTCCCGGGCTTATTGATGCCCATTGTCATTTTTTCGGATTAGGGCAAAAACAACAGGTGGTCGATTTGACCGGTACCAAGAGCTATAATGAGGTGCTTGAAAGCGTCAAGGCCTTTCAGGAAAGCCAGCCGAAAGATTTTATTCTAGGGAGTGGATGGGACCAAAATGATTGGGAAGTAAAGGAATTTCCGACCAAGGAAAAACTAGATGCCCTGTTTCCCGATACCCCTGTGGCCTTAGTACGAATCGATGGGCACGCGCTCTTGGTCAACCAAAAGGCATTGGATAGGGCGGGCATTGGTGTTGATACCAAGGTCGAAGGCGGTGAAATTGTTAAACAAGACGGGAAGTTGACAGGTGTGTTGGTCGACAACCCTATGGATATGGTCTATGCCGTAATCCCCGGTGGGGATCGGGCCAGCCAAACCAAGGCCCTAAAAGACGCCGAACGTATTTGTTTGGATTATGGTCTTACCACGGTAAACGATGCGGGACTTGATCGGTCGACTATAGAACTCATCGACAGTCTTCATCAGACCGGAGACCTGTCCATTCGGGTATATGCTATGGTAGGCGCATGGGAAAGTAACTTAGAGTACTATCTAAAACGCAAACCCTATAAGACCGAACGTTTGAATGTGCGCTCGGTAAAAGTATATGGTGATGGGGCCTTGGGCTCGAGGGGTGCCGCTTTGCGGGAACCTTACTCCGATATGCCCGGTCATTTTGGGGCCATGGTTACACCGGTGTCCCAAATAGAGGATCTTGCCCAATCTATTGCCAAAACCGATTTCCAGATGAACACCCATGCTATTGGCGATTCGGCCAACGTGGTGGTTTTAAGGGCTTATGAAAAAGCGCTGAAAGGCCAGAAAAATAGGCGCTGGAAGGTAGAACACGCACAGATTATATCTCCTGAAAATTTCGATTATTTTAAGAACGGCATTATTCCTTCCGTACAACCTACGCACGCTACCAGTGATATGTACTGGGCTAAGGATAGAATTGGGGAGGAACGCGAAAAAGGGGCGTATGCCTATAAGACCTTGTTGGATAAAGCGGGAACCATTGCCCTAGGTACCGATTTTCCCGTGGAACAGGTGAATCCCCTTCTTACCTTCTATGCTGCGGTGGCCCGAAAAGATTTGGAGGATTACCCCAAGGGGGGCTATCGGATAAAAGAAGCCTTGACCCGAGAGGAAACCCTAAAGGGAATGACCCTATGGGCGGCCTACTCCAACTTTGAGGAAGATGAGAAGGGTAGTGTAGAAGTGGGGAAGTTTGCCGATTTTGTCGTCTATAGCGATAATCTTATGGAAGTACCCATAGAAAAAGTACCGGAAATCAAGGTGGAACAGACCTTTGTGAACGGAAAACGACTACATTAAAAACAAAAAAGCCGAAGTAATTTACTTCGGCTTTTCTTATTATAGGGTTCAGGTGCAATTACATTTTTGCTGCGGCGATCGGAACGGCCACTCGGATTTTGTCCCAGCCCATTACCATTTCAAAACCAGCTCCCGCTTCTTTGAAGGCGATGGAGAATTCTTCCAAGGAATTCGAATCTTTCGAACTAGGTGCCTTAACACGTGCAACATCGGCACTTTCATCATACGAATAGGAACCCCATTGATTCAAGTTTTTGTTCAAAATAACGGTCCATTCGCTTTCCCCGGGTATGGTAAAGATGGAATAAGATCCCGCTTTGATTTGTTTTCCGCCAAAAACTACGTCGGTGTAGAAGGTGATTTCCGCTGCTTCATTGGCACCGGTGCGCCATACTTTTCCTGCAGGGGCAAGTTCAGATAGCGAACGACCCTTTAGCTGTGGGCGGCTGTAGATGATACGTACCGTTTTTTCGGAAACCTTGTAATCGGTAGGGTAAGAAGCCATATCCATCGGGCTTTTGTCCAACCCACTGAATTTCTGTGCGATAGCATCGGTTGAAACGGTCATCGTAAGGGCCATAAAGGCTACAAAAAGTGCTTTTTTCATAATTGTGTTTGTTTTGTGATAAATCTAATTAGTATTCAAGGTAAAATCAATTAAAAAGTCGTTAAAATTGGTAGTACTTACAGAAAAGATGATTTTTAAAGGAAATCGGCCAAAAGAATAATATAATTGAGTTTAAATGTATTTTTGTGTGTTAATATGAAATCATTAGTGGTGTTTGTGTTTTATAAATGAAAGTTTAGTTGCATTTTTGCTTTCAAATTAGAAATAAACAAAGCGTTATGTGTGGAATTGTATGTGCATTTGATTTAAAGGAAAGTTCAGATGTTTTAAGGCCCCAGTTGTTGGAGATGTCTAAGAAAATTCGTCACCGTGGCCCGGACTGGAGTGGTATTTACGCAGATGAGAAGGCCATATTGGCCCATGAGCGTCTGGCCATTGTTGATCCAGCTTCAGGTAAGCAACCCTTGTTCAGTGAAGATAATAAATTGGTTTTGGCCGCTAACGGCGAAATCTATAACCATAGGGAATTGCGAAAGCAATTCGACGGAAAGTATAATTTTCAGACCGAATCCGATTGTGAGGTGATTTTGGCCCTTTACCAAGAAAAGGGAGCCGATTTCCTTGATGAGATGAACGGTATATTTGGTTTTGCCATCTACGATACCGAGAACGATTCTTATTTTGTGGCCCGTGACCATATGGGAATTATTCCATTGTATATCGGATGGGATCAGAACGGTACTTTCTATGTAGCTTCGGAATTGAAAGCTTTGGAAGGCACCTGCACCAAAATAGAACTCTTTCCTCCAGGACATTATTTGAGCAGTGAAGATGGGGAGTTCAAAAGATGGTATTCAAGGGACTGGATGGAGTACGATGCCGTAAAGGAAAATGAAACAAGCATTCAAGAGATCAAGGAAGCCTTGGAAGCGGCGGTACACCGTCAGTTAATGTCCGATGTGCCTTATGGTGTGTTGTTGTCGGGGGGGCTTGATTCCTCGGTTACTTCGGCCATTGCCAAAAAATACGCTCAGAAACGTATCGAGTCCGGTGACACTACCGATGCTTGGTGGCCTCAGTTGCATTCGTTCTCCGTAGGTCTTGAAGGTTCCCCTGACTTGGCGGCCGCCCAAAAAGTGGCGGACCATATCGGTACGGTACACCACGAGATCAAATTTACCATTCAAGAAGGCTTAGATGCTATCAAGGATGTGGTCTATAACTTAGAGACCTATGACATAACTACCATTAGGGCCTCTACACCTATGTACCTTATGGCTAGGGTAATCAAGTCTATGGGGATAAAAATGGTGCTTTCCGGCGAAGGGGCCGATGAACTTTTCGGAGGATACCTTTACTTTCACAAGGCGCCGAACGACAAAGAATTTCATGAGGAAACGGTACGTAAGCTAAGCAAATTGCATATGTACGATTGTCTCCGTGCCAACAAATCGCTTGCGGCATGGGGTATTGAGGGCCGTGTGCCCTTCTTGGACAAAGAATTTATAGATGTAGCCATGCGTATCAACCCTAAAGACAAGATGATCAATGGCGAACGTATGGAGAAATGGGTGGTGAGAAAGGCTTTTGAGGATATGCTTCCCGAAAGCGTGGCATGGCGTCAAAAAGAACAGTTTTCAGACGGTGTAGGGTACAGTTGGATCGATACCTTAAAGGAAATCGTGAACGAAGAAGTGACCGATGAACAATTGGCCAACGCCAAGTTCCGTTTCCCTGTCCAAACCCCGACTTCGAAAGAGGAATTCTACTACCGTTCTATTTTTGAATCGCACTTTCCATCCGATGCAGCTGCCCTATGTGTTCCTCAGGAAGCCTCGGTGGCCTGTAGCACGCAAATTGCCCTTGAGTGGGATGAAGCTTTTAAAAACATGAACGATCCATCCGGTAGGGCCGTGGCAAACGTTCACGATGACGCCTATTAGAAGGGGTTAGATCAATAATCGTTTAATTAGCTAGGAAATCGACCTGCTGCGCTATAAATGCCGGCAGGTCTTTTTATTTACAGTTATATGTCCGGCAGGGACAGGTCTTGGTCTAAGGGGCGCAAAAGATGAGGCCTGTGGGGAGTGTTCGAAACCTTGATTTCTTCGGTTTTAATCAGGGAAACATAGGCTTTAAAACCATATAGTTCAAGGCGGTTTTCCCTAATTGTAATTTTCCACAATCTTTGTTGATAACTTAGGGGTTATAACTGTGTCATAACCCTATATTCTATGGGGTTTTGCGTATATTTGTGAGATTGCCAAAAATTAAGTTTAACAACCAGTTAATTTTATGAGCGAAGAAGCAAATAAGGAAGAAAACAAAAAACAATATTCGGCGGACAGTATCCAGGCCCTTGAGGGAATGGAGCATGTGCGTATGCGTCCATCCATGTATATCGGTGATGTAGGCGTTAGAGGTCTTCACCATTTGGTTTATGAGGTGGTTGACAACTCCATAGATGAAGCTATGGGCGGTCATTGTGATACAATTAGTGTCATCATAAACGAAGACAACTCCATTACGACCCGTGATAACGGTAGGGGTATTCCGGTGGACTTGCATAAGAAGGAAGGTATTTCCGCTCTTGAGGTGGTAATGACCAAAATCGGTGCCGGTGGTAAGTTCGATAAAGATTCCTATAAGGTGTCCGGTGGACTTCACGGGGTGGGTGTTTCCGTAGTGAACGCCCTTTCTGATAGGTTGAAGGCTACCGTATATAGGGATGGTAAGATCTGGGAGCAGGAATACGAACGCGGAAAGGCGCTGTATCCGGTAAAGAGTATCGGTGAGACCGAAGAAAGGGGTACTATGGTAACCTTTCATCCCGATGATCAAATTTTTCAGCAAACCATAGAGTATAGTTACGAAACTTTGGCGAACCGAATGCGAGAGCTTTCGTTCTTGAACAAAGGTGTGACTATCAGTATTACCGATAGAAGGCAAAAAGACGAGAAAGGTGAATTCCTTTCCGAAACCTTTTATTCGGATGAAGGTCTTAAGGAATTTGTTAAGTTCCTAGATGGCAATCGTGAACCGTTGATCCAGAGTGTTATCTCAATGGAAGGCGAGAAAAACGACATTCCCGTTGAAGTGGCCATGATCTACAATACGAGTTATACCGAAAACTTGCACTCGTATGTAAACAATATCAATACACATGAAGGGGGTACGCACCTTTCGGGTTTTAGAAGGGGTCTAACGACTACTTTGAAAAAATATGCCGATGCTTCGGGAATGCTCGAGAAGTTGAAATTCGAGGTTCAGGGTGATGACTTTAGGGAAGGTCTTACCGCTATCGTTTCCGTTAAGGTGGCCGAGCCTCAGTTTGAGGGGCAGACAAAAACTAAACTAGGAAACCGGGAAGTATCTTCGGCGGTTTCCCAAGCGGTTTCTGAAATGTTGTCCGATTATTTGGAAGAACATCCTGATGATGCCAAGGTTATCGTACAAAAGGTAATCCTTGCCGCGCAGGCGCGTCACGCCGCTACCAAAGCTCGTGAGATGGTACAGCGTAAGACCGTTATGAGTATAGGTGGTCTACCCGGGAAACTTTCGGATTGCTCCGAACAAGATCCCACACAATGTGAAGTCTTTCTTGTTGAGGGAGATTCTGCGGGCGGTACGGCAAAAATGGGCCGTGACCGTAAATTTCAGGCGATCCTGCCTTTGAGGGGTAAGATCCTGAACGTTGAAAAGGCTATGCAACACAAGGTCTTTGAAAACGAGGAAATAAAAAACATTTATACCGCATTGGGGGTTACCATAGGTACCGAAGATGATAGTAAGGCGTTGAACCTAGAGAAATTGCGTTACCATAAGGTGGTAATCATGTGTGATGCCGATGTTGACGGTAGTCACATTGAAACCTTGATCTTGACCTTCTTCTTTAGATATATGCGCGAACTTATAGAAGGTGGGCACGTTTATATAGCGACCCCGCCATTGTACTTGGTGAAAAAAGGTTCTAAGAAACGTTATGCCTGGTCTGACAAAGAGCGTGATGAAATCGCCGATAGTTACAGTGGAGGTGTAAGTATTCAACGTTACAAAGGTCTGGGTGAGATGAACGCGGAACAATTGTGGGATACTACCATGAATCCTGAATTTAGGACCTTGCGTCAGATTACGATAGACAATGCAACCGAAACCGATAGGGTATTCTCCATGTTGATGGGGGATGAAGTTCCTCCTCGTAGGGAGTTTATCGAGAAGAATGCCGTTTATGCGAACATTGACGCATAGGAATTCGGTTTCTTTTACAACAAATATTCGTCCGCCAATTGGCGGACGAACTGTTTTAGGGGTATTGCCATACTCCTAAAACCTTGGATGCGATTTTGGGGTCCCCTTACCTTGTTCGTTCTGCTGTATGGAAAAAAAGGATGGGGTTTTAGGAAGTTTACCGATGATGTGACGGCATTACCTTGGTTCGGTAGGGGGTAAGCGTGCCTTGAGGCTTTCTCGAGTTATTGGGGCGGCTATTTATTGTCGCAGGCTTGTGTTTTTGTGGCTTACCATGGCGGCCTCCGTCTTATGATTATGGGGTATGGACTCGAATATGGGTGGGCCCATCGTTTGTCAGCTGTGCGGATATTTCGGTCGAAGCGGAAGGTAGGATATTAAAAAAGCCATATTCATTTAAGAATATGGCTTTTGCGTATTTGAAACCTAGTAAAATTGTTATTCCCGAACGGCTATTACGTTGCCGATGGCATCGGCCAAGGTATTGCCTTCTTCCGAAGATTTCATCGAAAGCACTTGGTCCTCCATGTCCGTTCCAGGATAAGATATAATGTATTTGTCATTCTCGTAGCTCCATTTAAAATCGGTCTTAAAAGTGATGCTGCCGTTTATTTTTCGGTGGTATCGACCTAAGTAGGCGTCGTTGAATATCCATTCTTTTCGTACGGTTTGTGACTTTGCGGTGGTACTGGCCGGAGCCACTTCAATATCTGACCAAATACCGATTACGGGATTGTCGTTTTCGGGAATCCGTGAGCAGTTGCTGACGAGAATGATGGCTATTATTGATAATAATGAAAAGACTTTTTTCATTGTGATGTTTTTTTTGGTGATTAGGGGATTTTATACTTTAAGAACGGCCAATTGCAAACTCCTATTGCTATAATTCGACGTATGGCAACAAAAGGCTTTATTCTTCGTTAAAGCGCATTTAATTTTAACAGGAGTGCATTTCACCGAGTATTTCGTCGAAGATATTTCTGCCATTTAACCTACTTTTCACGGTAGTTTTCTTTTCAGATTGTTTATTTTTGGAAACCCTTTTGAAAATTTGGTTTCTAATCGGTCTAAATCGGTTCTTTGACAGCTAATGTCAGGTGTAATTGGTTTGGTATCAAATCAAAAGGTCGAAAAAAAAGTCTTTAATAATAAATAAACCATAACAAATGAAAGTTACCGTAGTAGGGGCAGGAGCAGTAGGTGCAAGCTGTGCCGAGTATATAGCCATTAAAAATTTTGCATCTGAGGTGGTCTTGTTGGATATCAAGGAAGGATACGCTGAAGGTAAGGCAATGGACTTGATGCAAACCGCATCGTTAAACGGTTTCGATACCAAAATTACAGGTGTAACCAGTGATTATTCTAAAACGGCCAATAGTGATATTGCCGTAATTACTTCCGGTATCCCGAGAAAACCAGGGATGACCCGTGAAGAATTGATAGGGATCAATGCAGGGATCGTAAAAACGGTGTCGGCCAACCTTGTCGAGCATTCACCTAATGTGACTTTGATCGTGGTAAGTAATCCTATGGATACTATGACTTATTTGGTACACAAGACTACAAGTCTTCCAAAGAATAAAATTATAGGTATGGGCGGTGCTTTGGATAGCGCACGTTTTAAATACCGTTTGGCCGAAGCATTGGAAGCTCCGATTTCCGATGTTGATGGTATGGTAATAGGTGGGCACAGTGATACGGGTATGGTCCCGTTGACTTCGCACGCTACAAGAAACAGTATCCGTGTTTCCGAATTCTTGTCTGAAGACCGTTTACAACAGGTGGCCGAAGATACTAAGGTCGGTGGGGCCACTTTGACGAAGTTGTTGGGTACGAGTGCATGGTATGCACCAGGTGCTGCCGTTTCTGGGCTTGTACAGGCTATTGCTTGTGATCAGAAAAAGATTTTTCCATGTTCTACCTTATTGGAAGGTGAATACGACCTTAACGATATCTGTATAGGTGTACCTGTTGTTTTGGGTAAAAACGGTATCGAAAAAATAGTCGATATTCCTTTAAGCGAAGCTGAAAAGGCGAAAATGCAGGAAAGCGCGGCAGGTGTTAAAAAGACCAACGGGCTTTTAGAATTATAGTCGCTCAGTCCTATGAAACTCTAACATCTGTTCCGGAAAAATTTCCGGGGCAGATGTTTTCATTTTACAATAACTCTAAATATATTGTCAATTCCTATGGGAAAATCATATATTTGCACGCTGTTATAAAAAGCACGCAATTAATTCACATAACCAATGCAGAATAAAGGACTTATTAAGCTTTTTGCCCTACTCTTTGGGCTAGTAAGTATCTATCAGCTATCCTATACTTTTATAGGTGGTAAGGTAGAAAACGAGGCAAAAAGGTATGCGGAAAGCCGCATTTCAGATGCTGAAGAGAATTATGTTTCCAAACGTGAAGCATTAGAAGCTAGGTATTTAGACTCGATCGGAGATCAGTCGATACTTGGTTTTACCAATTATAATGAAGCTAAGAAAAAAGAGCTGAACAAAGGGCTTGACCTTAAAGGGGGGATTAACGTAACCTTGCAGATTTCCGTTAAGGATATCTTGAAAGGGTTGGCGAACAATACCAAAAACCCCGTGTTCAACAAGGCATTGGCTGACGCTGAAGCGGCTTCCAAAAACAGTGACGATACATTTATCGAGCTTTTTTTCAATGCATTTGACAAAATAAAGGGTGATACAAAACTAGCGTCTCCCGATATTTTTGCGAATAAAGAGTTGAGCGGCGAGGTTAATTTTCAAATGACCGATGATGAGGTTAAGCCTATCATCCGAAGAAAAATTGACGAATCTATCGTATCGGCTTTTGAAGTACTTCGTGAGCGTATCGATGGTTTTGGTGTAACACAGCCCAATATTCAACGTGAGGGTAATTCAGGACGTATTTTGGTGGAATTGCCAGGTGCCAGGGATATCGCCCGTGCACAAGACTTGTTGTCCAGTACGGCACAACTTGAGTTCTGGGAAACCTACCAACCTAACGACCCTGAGCTACAAGGCTTCTTTTTTCAGGCTAACGAAAAGCTAAAATCATTGGTCGATACCGATGAGGCTGACGAACCTGTTAAAAAGGAATCTGAACTTGATTCACTTCTTTCCGACGTTTCCCAAGATTCATTGGATATTGCCGGTCAGCGTAATCCCTTGTTCGATAAATTCCAATTAGGGGCGCCTAGCTATGCTGTTGGTGTTGCCGCTATTCAAGATACGGCCGAAATCGGTTCTTACCTAAGAATGAAAGAAATTAGGAGATTGCTACCTGCTAGTATGCAATTTGCCAAGTTTTTATGGGAGCGACCTACCGAAGGTTCTGAAATAGTTGAACTATATGCCTTAAAGTCAAACAGGGACGGTACTCCAAGAATCAGTGGTGATGTGGTGAACGATGCACGTGATGAGTTCGTGAACGGGAAGCCTGCGGTTACTATGAGCATGAATACCAAAGGTGCAAAGGAGTGGGAGAAACTTACGGGTGATGCCTATAACAACAGAACCGGTATTGCCATTGTATTGGATAATAAAGTATATACAGCCCCTGGTGTTTCCTCAGGACCTATATCAGGAGGTCGTTCTGAGATTACGGGTACCTTTACGGTTAACGAAACAAAGGATATTGCCAACGTATTACGTGCTGGTAAATTACCGGCATCGGCTGAGATCATTCAGTCAGAGGTGGTAGGTCCATCTTTGGGTCAAGAAGCTATTGACAGTGGTTTTATGTCGTTTATGATCGCCATGGCCATTGTATTGGTCTGGATGGTTTTCTACTATGGTAAGGCCGGTGGTTTTGCCGATATAGCCTTGTTGTTGAACATTCTATTGATTTTCGGGGTCTTGACCAGCTTAAGTGCGGTATTGACTTTGCCGGGTATCGCCGGTATCGTTCTTACCATTGGTATGTCGGTGGATGCGAACGTACTGATCTTTGAACGTATAAAAGAAGAGTTGGCTAAAGGAAAAGGAAAGTCCTTGGCCGTAGCCGATGGTTTTGGCAATGCGCTTTCTTCTATTCTCGATGCTAACATTACCACGGGTCTTACTGCAATTATCCTTTTTATCTTCGGATCAGGTCCGATCAAGGGTTTTGCAACAACCTTACTTATTGGTATCGTAACTTCATTGTTTACCGCCATATTTATCACTCGTCTATTGGTAGACTGGTATATTGACGGTAAGGGACGTACACTTGAGTTCTCAACTGGATTGACAAAAAATCTTTTCAAGAATATCAATATCGATTTTCTTTCCAAAAGAAAGATGGCCTATATCTTGTCTGCTATATTGGTAGGGGTAAGTGTTTTCACTTTATTGACCAACGGATTACAGCAAGGGGTCGATTTTATAGGGGGACGTTCGTATCAAGTGCGTTTTGAGCAGGCGGTTAGCGCTTCTGAAATCGCTTCCGAACTGAACGATGTCTTTGGTAGTGGAACAAATGTAAAAACATTTGGTGATGCCAACCAGATCAAGATAACCACACCTTACAAAGTAGATGTAGAGGGTATTGAAGTAGATAACGAGATTCAGAATAAATTGTATACCGCCTTGCAGAAATACCTTCCAGACGGTATTAGCGAGCAGAGCTTTAAAATTGGTTCTGGTGATAAATCCATAGGTATTTTACAATCTGTAAAGGTTGGGCCTACTATCGCCGATGATATTAAGAATAACGCTTTCTTGGCCATTTTGGGCTCTTTGGCGGTAGTGTTCTTGTATATCTTGTTCCGTTTCCGTAAATGGCAATTCTCTTTAGGGGCGGTAGCGGCAGTGTTTCACGATGTTATGATCGTATTGGGGATCTTCTCGTTATTCGGTACGGTTATGCCGTTCAACATGGAAATCGACCAAGCCTTCATTGCGGCCATATTGACCGTAATCGGATACTCCTTGAACGATACCGTGGTTGTTTTTGACCGTATTCGTGAGATTATAGGAGAGCGAGGATGGCGTGGAGGCGACAATATCAATTTGGCCCTTAACAGTACATTGAGCCGTACGTTGAATACGTCTTTGACTACCTTGGTAGTATTGTTGGCCATATTCACCTTCGGAGGGGAATCGCTTAGAGGATTTATGTTCGCTATGATAATAGGTATTATTGTAGGTACATATTCTTCATTGTTTATCGCTACGCCGGTGATGTATGACACATTGAACAAAACTGCAAGGGCAGGTGGCCTGGTTAAGGATGATGCCGAGGCAGAAAAATAAATTTCTCTATATTTGAGGAGTTAAGAACTAACTAACTCAATTGATTATAAAAGCCGTTCGCTACTGCAAACGGCTTTTGTATTTATAGGAATTTTTTCGGGTAATGGAGAGGGAGTTGGTTTTAAGAAGTCAGTATGCGACCTGTTGATCCGGTCTCCGATTTTTCCAACTGATAGATGAATTCGGCTTCTAGTCCGGGTTCTTTTCGGTGCGAGACAAAAATGACCGTAGTATTGCTCTCGTTGGCGAATTTATTCACCAAGGCTACAAAAAGGGCGGCACTTTCATCGTCGAGACCCGCGGTAGGTTCGTCGAGAATAAGTAACGGAGGGTGTTTGATCATAGCCCTGGCGCACATAATCAATCGTTTTTGCCCCATTGATAGGTCGTGAAAAAGTTGGTCTTTCATATGCCATAACCCAATAAGTTGTAACCATTCCTTTGCCACGCGCAACTGCGCTTCGGTGGGTTGTACGTACAGCCCGATAGAATCGTTAAGGCCCGATATGATCATATGGTTGATTGAATGGTAGCCGGTAAATTTATCGGTCATGGAGGGCGTAAAATACCCTATGCGCTTTTTAATTTCCCAAACGCTTTCCCCGGTGCCCTTCTTACGGCCGAAAATATAGAGTTCTTGTCCGTATCCTTTTGGGTTTTCCCCGGTTATCATTGATAATATGGTAGTTTTTCCACTACCGTTACGGCCTCGTAGTTCCCAGAATTCCCCTTTTTTGATTTGCCAATCGATATCGCGTAAAATGGGTTTTTCACTATAGGTCACCCCGACGCCTTTTAATTCGATCAATGTTTCGCCTTCGATTTCGTACGAATCGATGGGTAGGGGAATGTCATCGGCAAAAACTTGTTTTTCCTGCTGCTTCAATAGGGTCTCTAGGGTCTCGCTAAAAACCAGATCCTTGCCCTCGAGTTTGGCGAAGGTGTTGGCAAAGGGCAATAAGTCAGTTTTACGGCTTAATAATTGGATCATTGGGGTATCTGTCGAAACTTCCTTCAGCTTCGTTTTGAGGTCTTCTTGCGCAGTGGTATCGAGGTTGTCGAAGGGGTTGTCTAGAATGATAAAATCGGGTTGGGTGCTGAGAATGTGTTTCAATAAAGCTTTTTTCTGTTCACCACTAGACATCGATTTTAAACTTTGCGAGGTATCCGAGGTGATTATCTTGCTGCCATGACGGTCTTCCTTGTCGATAAAACGCTCGACGGCCAATTTCGATAAAAGGCTTCCTTCGAGGTGTTTTAGTTCGTTAAAACCCTTAGGAAGCGGTCCTTCGAGTAGGCTATCGATCAATTCTTCTTTTTGGGAGGTGTTGCCGGTAAATATGGCCCAGTGTTTCTGTGTCATAATTGCACTCTAAAAATATATACGGGGTTATTATGGTATGTCGTAGTTTTCTTTAAATACATGCCATTGTTAATAGCTACTTTTTGGGAAGGTATGTTGTTTACATGAATTATGGAAATTATTTATTCGGTAAGTTGGTGTTCTTGCTCTCAAGTATTGAATATAATCCTGTCTTACTAACATAGAGCTTTGAAGTCAATATTTAGACGGTATGGAATATCCAATTTTATTAATACGGAGAACGTTCAGCTTCGGAATGTCACGCAACTTCTAAAGGAGGCCCCTTCTCCTGAAAAACCAGAAAACCTGGTCATAAGACATGCTTATTCTCTACTTGTGAAGTATAAGAATATTTGGAATTATATAAGTTGATTTTTTTCCCAGTTCCTTTTCTTATTCCAAGAATGATTGGAGGTGTTATTGACAACCGAATAAATCACAATCAAATAATTCAATTTCAAAAATTTAAAGAATTATCAGGGTATACCACCGTTAACTGCTACTGTAAAACCTTTAGAGGGTCCTTGATTATTACCAATTATAACTCTCGAATTCGAACTACCAAATATTTGTCTATGATTGGACGAAAAAGTTACGCGTCCACTTGGCGGCATTGTAAATTCATAAGTATCCATTTGGCTAAATTCTTCAGTCTCATCTCGTCCGTTCCATGAAGTACCTGCTGAACCTCCACCTCCTGATACAGTCGCATTTCCTTTACCAGTACCATCTGACCTAAGTGTAACTGTAACTCTTGACCCAGCTGGCGCCTTATAAACGCCTGTAAGAGGATCATATGATATCGTTGACGGGTTTACCGTAACGGTGACTTGATCGGTAGCCGTTGCGTTGTGATTGTCGGTCACGGTAAGCCTAAAGGTATAGCTTCCTTCGTTCAATCCCGTTACCGATGTGATCGCACTGCCCGAGGAAACTATGCTCGCGGTTGTGGGACCGCTGACCTGTGTCCAGGCGTAGGTGTCAATATTACCAGGGGCCGTATCACTACTTCCGGAGCCGTCCAATGTAACGGAACCCGTAGGCAGGGTGATGGTCCGGTCGGGACCTGCATTAGCCGTTGGTGGCTCATTCACTGGTTCACTGACAGTTATCGTTACGGTTTCGGAATCCGTTGCGCCATCATCATCCGTAACTGTTAGGGTTACGATATAATCACCGGGACTTATATATTCATATGTTGGATTTGCCAATGTACTTGTTCGGTTATTTTCCCCAAAATCCCAGTTATATGAGATTATGGAACCATCGTCATCAATAGATTGGTCCCCCGTAAAATCAACACTTAGAGGTGTCGTGCCACTTGTGGCGCTGGTAGAAATTACTGCCGTTGGTGACTCATTCACTGGTTCACTGACAGTTATCGTTACGGTTTCGGAATCCGTTGCGCCATCATCATCCGTAACTGTTAGGGTTACGATATAATCACCGGGACTTATATATTCATATGTTGGATTTGCCAATGTACTTGTTTGGTTATTTTCCCCAAAACCCCAGTTATATGAGACTATGGAGCCATCGTCATCAATAGATTGGTCCCCTTTGAAATTTACGGAAAGTGGTGTTGTACCGCTTACGGTATTACTCTCGATAACCGCCTTGGGATTATTATTTGGATCATCAACACCTGTTACCGTTACGCTAACCATTGCCGTATTGGAATTAGCGTTTCCATCGGTTGCCCTATATTGAACAGTTGTTGTCTGGCTATCACCATCGTTAAGACCGTCAAATTCGCCATTTGTATCAAATGTAAGGTTTCCGCCGGCGGTTATGGTAAACAGACCGCCATCTGAACCGCCAATAGATTGTCCAACATTAGCAGGGCTACCCCCGACCCAATTGACTGTTAGGTCGTCATCGTCGATATCATTGGTTAAAACAAGCCTGTTCAAACTACCGGATTCAGCTACCGTAAAATTATCATCAACGGCAACGGGAGCTATGTTCGTTGCTTCGTTGACGGTAAATGCAACGGTATTGGTACCAGTGTCATTGTCGTTGTCAGTGGCTGTAAGCCTAAACACATAGTTTCCAGCTACAAGGTCAGTAGCCGTGGTGACCGAAGAGGACGGGTCTGTTATAGTGGCAGCGGGACCACTATCCTGCGTCCATGTGTAGTTCACGATCGTACCACCTTCATCGGTAGCACTCCCCACAAGGTTTACTGATTTCGTCGGTAAAGTGATATCGGTAATACCGGTAACATCTACTACGGGCGCAGTGTTCGTATCCGCTTCAATCGTTACGCTCACGGTATAGTCCAAAGTACTGTTATCCTCGGCGGTTACGGTGTAGGTTACATTGTTGGTGAAGTCAGTGGAGGTTCCAGAAGCTGGATTGACAGATTGTCCAAAAAATTCAATAATAGGGGACAGCGCAGTTACATCCGTTCCAAAAGGCAGGGTCACCGATATATCCGTACCGTTGAATGTTCCGGATATCCCGTTGATTACAAAACTGTCAATTGATTTTTCGTTGCTGGTTTCTGTGACTACGTTCACGGTCCAGACCTGTGGGTTGCCGTTCTCGGCGGTCACGGTATAGTTCACGGGCTGGCTGAAATCCTGTTGCGAGGCCGGACCGGGTTCGATGTTGGCCCCAGTGGAAATATCCAATTGGGAGGGAACTACGTTCAGGTCCGTTCCGTTCGGTACGTTCACCGTTATGGTATGGTTCACATCGTTTATGGCCACACTGTTCTGAACGGGCAGCGCAAAACCCGTTATCGCGTTGTCACTCCCCGTTGGCTGGGATACGGTCACGTTCACCGTCCATACCTGCGGCGTTCCCGTCTCGGGGCTCACCGTATAGGTAACGGCCCCTGAGAAGTCCCGGACCTGGCCGATGGCCGGTGCTACGGTCGCCCCGGGGGAGATTTCCAGTACCTGGGGGGCGACGTTAAGATTTGTTCCGTCGGGTACGTTGACGGTTATCGTATGGTTCTCGGTATCGATGTCGGAACTGTTCTGCCCGGGAAGTCCAAAGGCCGTGATATCGGTATCCCCCGCAACGGGCAGTACCAGTACCTTGGCCGTTACCGTCCATACCTGTGCCGTGCCATTGCCCGATATGACCGTATATTCCACAGGGGAACTGAAGTCCCGTTCCTGTAGGAGCCCCGGCGTTACGGTGGCCCCTTCCGATACCGTCAACATGATAGGTGCCACGCTCAACGGTGTACCCTCTGGGACCGTTACCGAAACGGTATGTTCCTCTGTATCTATCGTTGCCGTCTCGATCTGTCCGTTCAGGGCGAAGGCCTCGATATCGTTCGCCGATTGTAGCGAGATGCCCGTAATCTCGATCTGTACACTGCCACTGATTTCCGGGTCGGAGACCGAGGTGGCGGTTATCGTGGCCGTTCCCGCGGAAAGACCGGTCAGAAGACCGTTCGCGTCTATAGTCGCTATCGCATCATCACTGGAGGACCAGACCACACTAGGGTCCGTTGCATTCTCGGGAAGGACCGTTGCCGTCAGTTGGCGCTGCGCTCCGATGGCTCCGGAATCCTCTTGGGAAACCGTGATGCCCGTTACCGGGACCCTGTCCGGGGGGGTCACCTCTACGGTGACCGTATCGCTGGCTTGGGGGTTCGAAACGGAGGTTACGGTCACCTGCGCTGTACCCAACCCTACGGCGATACATACGTTGTTCCCGTCGATAAATACGATATCGGGATCACTGGACACCACCGTCACTTCCTGGTCGGTAGCATTGGGCGGGTCGAAGGTGAATGCAGGGGGTATCTCGTCCCCTAATTTCATTTTGATCGTATCCTGGCTTACCAAGGCAATGGAAATGACATCGATAAACTCCACTACGTTGAAGTCCACACCGGCCTCGATCTCCTGTCCGTTGCTGTCGCGCAGGGTGAAGACCAGTTGCTGGGGGCCTACTTTCGAAGGCGTGAAGACAAGTGGATAGGTACCGGGGAGAATGGAACTGTACTCCCCGTTGGGCACATAACCGTTCTCCTCTGATGCCTCAAGGCTTCCCGAACCTGAGCCGAACCCATACATGGCCTCATACTCAACGTCCTCTGCCGCATCTACAATTTCAAATAAAAGGGATAGGTCTATCGGCTTTTCCAGTTGGATCTCCGAGAGTTCGCTAGAAGCCTCCCAGACCGCAGGAACATCGCTCAGATTGTACATGACCTCGATCTCATCTGAAAACCCAAAGTTGTCCGACCCTGTTATCTTTACCCTGTGCTCACCTGTTTCGCCGCCCATGTACACCAAGGGCACGGAAAGGCCCTCAGATACGGGCCACCCCTTCCCTGATTCCACGCGGTTGCCGTCCATATCCTTGAAATGGCCCTCGCCGTCGAGTATCTCATAGGTGATGGTATATTCGTAGTTCTCCAGTACCTCTTCCGGGACGATCGTAAAGGTGGTGGGCAGCCCCTGGTTTACATAGCCTTCTTCGGTGTGTTGCTCTACAAGCTGGAAATCTACCTCGGTAATAAGACCGACCTCTTTGGTACAGGCCAGTACTATTAAAAACAGACAACAACAGGAGGCTAGGATTTTAAGATACTTCTTCATTTTCCAGTATGGGGACTAACAATTCCTTTAAAACAAAACCGTAATGGATAGACTCTTGTTTTATCAAGATAAGTCCTACAAGATATACAATCGGTTTAAATTAGATACGGTACATCCCTTTTTTTTGTCAAAAGTCTAGATGAACTGCAATATTTTTCAGATAAGATGGAATTGGAAAACGTGGAGTTTTTTTAAAACAGTGGAATTTGAGATTATTTATTAATTAACTCACTTGTACGGGATGTATTGGCCGTAAATATACCCCAGTGTTTCCGTGTCATAATTGCACTCTAAAAATATATACGGGGTTATTATGGTATGTCGTAGTTTTCTCCAAATGCATGCCATTGTTAATAGCTACTTTTTGAGACGGTAGGTTATCTATATGGATTATGGATATTAAAGAAGGGGCCAACTGATGCTTTGTAGCATGGGACTTGCACTGCAGGGCGGCCTCGGTAGCGTAGCCTTGTTGCCAGTATTTAGGGAGAATGGAGTAGCCTATTTCCAGTTCGTCAATACCGTCTACGGTCTGTTTTAGCAGTCCGCACAGACCGATAAAGTCTCCGGTCGATCTTGAGATAAGGGCATTCATGCCGCCCAGTTGCTTTTCGTAGCGTTCAAAAATTCGGTCGAATTGTTGTTGGCAGGCCACGTTTGGGTCAGATGGTAATCCGTTCCAAAACTCGGAAGAACGTTTGTCTTGGTGAAAGGACAACCAGGTTTCAAAATCGGAGGGACGTACTTTTCGGAATAGCAATCGCTCGGTCGTTTCCTTTTCCAAAAGTAAATCCATTTGCAATCATAATTTTTTGAAGGCAATACTGTCACCTGGCTGTATCCCGAAGTTTTGAACAAGACCGGCATTCAATTCAAGTACGTATTGTACCGCCCCTTGCGAAGGTAGGCTCGACTCGTTCAGAGGTTGGGCGTTTTCGTGATAATTGGCAATGGTCATGTCTTCCTTGATAAAAATGATGTCTAAAGGAAACTCGGTATTCTTCATATAGAACGAATGCCCGGACACTTCCGGAAAGATAAACAACATCCCGCGGTCGGCCTTCATGCTTTTGCGATACATTAAACCAGTTTGGGTTTCATATTCGCTCTCTGCGATTTCAATATCAAAGGAAGCAATCAAACTATCCGTTTTTTGCTTGAAAATAGAAAGTTCGCCTTCTTTTTTAAAGACTACAGGCTCTGCTTTGACAACTTTTTTCTTCTCTTCTTTGCAGGAATGAAAAACAAATACCGTTAAGATAAGGTACAAACTGATTTTAATGTGCTTCATTTTGGTAGCGCTTAAATTCGATAGTTGGGGAAGGGGCTATTTTGTTTTAGTATAGCCCTGATCCAATGTTTTTGGGTGTATGGATAATTAATATGGGTTACGATTTGCTGTTTATCGGTCGGAACATAAAGTAGAGTCCGATAAAAATAAACGGAATACTCAACCACTGTCCGGTCGAAAGTAGCCCGAGGCTCTCTTCGAAACCACCCTGACTTTTCTTTACAAATTCTACGAAGAAACGAATCGTCCAAAGCAAAACTAAAAACAGGCCAAAAAGATATCCTGAGCGATTTTTTTTATCGGTCTTCCAGTAAAGGTAATAGAGAAGGATAAAAACAAAAATATAGGCCACCCCTTCATACAACTGTGCCGGGTGGCGGTATGGAATCTGCGCCAATTGTTCGGCAAATTTCGGATTGTTCTCCAGTGCGGCATAAGCGGCATTTACCGTTTTTTCCTGTGTAATCGCCAAGGCTTTGGAGGGGTGCATATCATCGGAATCGCGAATGAACTTTGTAGCGAAAACAAAAGATTCATCGGTGATTTTTCCATTGATCTCTGAATTGAAAAAGTTGCCCAATCGTACACAAAAGGCACCAATGGCAAACGGTATGACCATACGGTCCAGTAGCCAAAGGGTTTTCATGTCGGGGAATTTCTTCTGGTAAAGATAGGTTCCGATCAGTACGCCTATAATGGCGCCATGACTCGCAAGGCCTGTAAAGCCGGTAAATTCATAACCGTTGATAAAACCGAAAAGCTGGCCCGAGGCATTCTCGCGAATAGGAAGAAGTATTTCGAGCAGGTGGTTTTGGTAATACGGCCAATCGTAAAAAAATACGTGTCCAAGCCGCGCACCCAACATGGTGGCAAGAACCGTGTGGATAAAGAGCGAATCTAACTGCTCTACCGTTTTGTTCTCGTTGGTAAAAATACGCTTCATGATATACCAACCTAAACCAAAGGCGGTAATCCAAAGTAAGTTGTAATATTTTATCTGTAACGGACCGAGGGTGAAAAGTGTTTCGTTCGGATTCCAAATGATACCTAAAAAGTACATGAGAAGTAGTTTTAAGAGCACTAAGATAATAAAATAGACAGCCGATATGCCTTGCTGTCCTTAAAATTGACGTCAAAGGAGGGAAAGCTCTCGGGGATTCTTCCCCCCTCAATTGCCCCTAGTTTATTTTTAAATTATTAAGGTACTGGGTCATAGCCTTTTCCTCCCCAGGGGTTGCAGCTCAAAATTCGTTTAATGGCCAGCCATCCTCCTTTAAAAAGTCCGTGTTTTTTTAAGGCCTCGAGGGTATACTGTGAGCATGTTGGGGAGTAACGACAACTTGCAGGGATGTATGGTGAGATGGCGACTTGATAGAACCTGACCAAAAAGACGAAAGGGGCTATCATTATTTTTTTTAGGGATAATGCCAAGACGATGGGTTTTAAGGATGTAAAAATACAACAATTTAACCAATACCCTTGTCCGGAAGTATGGAACGGGTCCAAAAAAAATCCGCATTTAAAAATGCGGATTTTAGTGACACTGAATCGTGTTATGAATTTTATGCTTGGTGCACGGGTTGAAGGTCAAGGGCTTCCTGTTCTGAAAATAATCTTGACTTTACCACAAAGCGCACACCTAAGGGGATTTCCAAAGAGAAACTGGCTCCCCTTCCTTCGGTGATATCAATGGTCAATTGCGTGTGTTTCCAATACTCGAACTGGTCTTTGGCCATGTAAAAGTCGCAATCGGCGATATTGCCAAGCCAAATATCGGTTTCGTTGAGTATGAGTTCACCTTCGCTAAAACACATGGGTGAAGACCCGTCGCAGCATCCACCGCTTTGGTGGAACATGAGCTTACCATGGGTTTGCTTCAATTTTTCAATGACCTCTTTGGCTTCATCCGAAACTAAAACGCGTTGTGTTTTCATCTTAAAAGAAGCCCATGGCCTTTTTGTCGTATGAAATCAACATGTTCTTGGTCTGTCTGTAGTGGGCCAACATCATTTTGTGGTTTTCCCTACCGATACCCGATTTTTTGTATCCGCCAAAAGGAGCGTGTGCAGGATACAAGTGATAGCAATTGACCCATACGCGTCCGGCTTGCACCGCCCTTGATATTTGATAGGCCTGATGGGTGTCACGTGTCCAGACTCCCGCGCCAAGGCCGTATAAGGTGTCATTGGCAATTTCTATGGCCTCTGCTTCATCTTTAAAAGTGGTGACACAAACAACGGGTCCGAAAATTTCCTCTTGAAACACCCGCATCTTGTTGTTGCCCTTGAGAATGGTAGGTTGAATGTAAATGCCGCCCTCAAGGCCTTCGTTATATGCGGCTTCGCCACCGGTCAATACCTCGCAGCCCTCGTCTTTGCCTATATTGATATAGTTCAATATTTTTTCGTACTGGTCGTTTGAGGCCTGTGCCCCCATCATGGTCGTTGGGTCTAAGGGGTGCCCTAGTTTAATGGCCTTGGTACGTTCGATGACCCTTTCCATAAAGCGGTCGTAAATGCTTTCTTGTACTAACATTCTAGAGGGGCAGGTACATACTTCCCCTTGGTTCAATGCGAACATTACCGCACCTTCCAAACATTTGTCAAAGAAATCGTCATCGGCATCGATAATGCTTTCAAAGAAAATGTTAGGTGATTTCCCTCCAAGTTCCAAGGTAACGGGCGTGATGTTTTTAGAGGCGTACTGCATTATGAGCTGGCCTGTAGTGGTCTCTCCGGTGAATGCAATTTTGCTTATTCTTGGGCTTGAGGCCAAGGGTTTCCCTGCTTCGGCCCCAAAACCGTTCACTACGTTCAATACACCCGCGGGAAGGATGCCGTCAATAAGTTCCATTAAGATCATGATTCCTGCAGGGGTCTGTTCCGCAGGTTTCAAAACAACACAGTTACCTGCCGCCAAGGCCGGGGCCAACTTCCAGGTAGCCATAAGTAGGGGGAAGTTCCATGGGATAATCTGTCCTACCACACCTAGGGGTTCCGTAACGTTCAGGGCTACGGTGTTCGAATCTAATTCGCTTACCGAACCTTCTTCGGCACGGATGACACCTGCAAAATAACGGAAGTGATCTATGGCCAAAGGAATATCGGCCGCAGTGGTTTCACGAATAGCTTTACCGTTGTCCCAGGTTTCCGCTCTTGCAAGGGCTTCAAGGTTGCGCTCCATGACGTCGGCAATCTTTAATAGCATATTACTTCTTGTAGTGGCCGAAGAAGTGTTCCATTCGGGGGCGGCTTTCCATGCGGCATCGATGGCCAATTCAATATCTTCCGAAGTAGAGCGTGCTACTTTGGTGTATACCTTGCCGTCAACAGGCGAAAGGTTGTCAAAATACTCGCCTTTTACTGGTGCTGTCCATTTTCCGCCAATATAATTTTCATATTGGTCTTTGAACTTTGGCTTTTGAAGAAGATTGTGTTCAACTGTTTGTGTGCTCATGGTTAAAGGAGTTAAGTTAATAAGTATATTCTTTATTATATACCTGTTTGTCAGATGTATATAAATAGTTTTCTAAATGTAGTGGAGTTGACGGCCAATTGTCTGACCAATTCTACCTTTGATGTGACGGATTCTATCATTCTTTGTTAAATTGGTATTTTGTAGCCTCTTATTTTGTATATTTCTTAGTGTTTAGTAAATAAATTTGATACTTGTTCTGTTATGTTGGGATTGTCGGATAAATTTCTTTCGAACCGAAAGCTGGAATCATTGGTCGAAAACCAAACCTCGTATACGCTCAATAATGCCGCCTTACATGTGTTTGAGACACATCGGCAGGCCGAAAGGGTGTTGTTGAAGTTTGACCAGCCGGTTTTGGCGAGTATGGTCGAAGGGAAAAAAATAATGCATCTAAGGGATTATGAATCTTTCGATTTTTTGCCGGGGGAATCTTTGGTGCTTCCTTCAAATGAGACCATGTGTATCGATTTTCCGGAAGCAATGCGTAAAAAACCTACCCGTTGCTTGGCCTTGGCCATTTCCGAAGATAAAATAAACAAGGTGTTGCAACTGATGAACGAGAGCATGCCAAAGCATGATCGAAGCGAATGGGGCCTGATGGATTACAATTTCCATTTTGTAAATGACATGGGTATTTTTCAGATTTTACAGCGGCTTTTGTTTTTGTTTACCGAAAATCACCCTTCCAAAGATTTTTTCGTTGACAATATGTTGCGTGAGCTGATCATACGCATATTACAGACCAATGAGCGTAAGATTTATTCAAATTCGACCTTGCAACTCAGTAGTAATAGTAGGTTGGCTACAGTCATACGTTATATAAGGGAGCATCTTCACGAGCCATTAAACGTAGAGGATTTAAGTAGTAAGGCCTGCTTGAGTCCCTCTCACTTCTATAGGGTATTCAAGATCGAACTGGGCATTTCGCCTATAGAGTTTATCAATAACGAAAGGATTAAACTGGCAGTAGGCCTTCTACAAGACAAAAAGCGAAGCATTAAAAACGTTTATTTGGAATGTGGTTTTGAAAGCCGCTCGTATTTTAACCGCGTATTCAAGGCGCGACAGCATCTTTCGCCTAGTGATTACCAGGCAAAAGCACAGAGCGAACCATTGTAGTGCCGTAAAAAAAATTAGAGGCTAAAAGTGGTACCTTCCTTACCGTCTTTTAGTTGGATGCCAAGTTCTGCCAATTGGTCACGGATTTTATCCGAGGTAGCAAAATCTTTATTTTCACGAGCTTCTTTTCGAAGTTCGATCAATAGTTCTACCACGCCGGAAAGCTTTCCGGCATCTTCGGTACTTCCTCCTTTTTGTTCCAATCCCAAGATATCGAAAACGAATGTGTTGAAGGTGTGGGCAAGGGTTTCCTTGTCGTTTGCCGTAATGCTTTCTTTTCCTTCCTTGATCAGGTTTACATGCTTGACCGCTTCAAAAAGGTTGGCGATAAGAATAGGTGTATTGAAATCGTCGTTCATGGCGTCGTAGCATTGCTGCTTCCACGCTTCTACGTCAAAATCACTACTTGATCCGGTTTCCAATCCTTCCATGGCGGAAAGGGTGTCCATTAGGCGGTTGAATCCTTTTTCCGATGCTAAAAGGGCATCGTTGCTCAAGTCTAATATGCTGGTGTAATGCGCCTGCATCATAAAAAAGCGAACTACGGAAGGAGAAAAGGCCTTGCTAAGAATGTTGTTCTCACCGGTAAATATTTCACCGGGCAAAATATTGTTCCCTGTTGATTTGGCCATTTTCTTGCCGTTCATGGTCAACATGTTGGCGTGCATCCAATATCGAACGGGCGAGTGGCCATAGCAGGCTTCCGCCTGTGCTATTTCACATTCGTGATGCGGAAATTTCAGGTCCATACCACCACCGTGAATATCAAAGGTCTCTCCTAAATACTTGGTGCTCATTGCCGTGCACTCGAGGTGCCAACCGGGGAAACCATCTCCCCATGGCGAAGGCCAGCGCATGATGTGCTGTGGCTCGGCCTTTTTCCAGAGTGCGAAGTCTTGTGGACTCTTTTTCTCATCTTGACCGGCCAATTCACGGGTATTGGCAATCATATCTTCCAATTTCCGGCCGCTTAATTTGCCGTAATCGTGGTTTTCGTTGAACTTATTCACATCAAAGTAGACCGAGCCGTTTACCTCATAGGCAAGTCCTTTTTCAAGAATCTCCTTAATGATCTCTATCTGTTCGATGATATGCCCGGTGGCCGTTGGCTCTATACTGGGCGGTAAAAAATTGAACTGTTCTAAAATATTGTGAAAATCTATGGTGTACCGTTGTACGACTTCCATAGGTTCCAACTGCTCTAACCTTGCTTTTTTTGCAATTTTATCTTCACCGTCTTCGGCATCGTCGACTAAGTGGCCGGCATCGGTTATATTACGTACATAGCGCACCTTGTACCCCAAATGTCTCAAGTACCTAAAGATCATATCGAACGACATAAAGGTACGGCAGTTGCCCAGGTGAACATTGCTGTAGACCGTTGGGCCGCAGACATACATGCCAATATGGCCTTCGTTCAAAGGTTTGAAAATTTCTTTTTTACCGGAAAGGGAATTGTAAATCTTTAACGTTTGTTGCTGGTACAATTGCATGTTAGGCTTGCGCTATTAAAAAGTGGTATCCAGGTTAAGGTAGTCTAAAAATTCGCGGCGTACGGCTTCGTTTTTGAATTTGCCGCCGTATTCAGCGGTTACCGTACTACTTTCGATATCGCGTATGCCACGGGAATTCACACAAAGGTGCTTGGCGTCGATTACACAGGCAACATCTTCGGTTCCCAAAACATTTTGTAGCTCCCTAACGACCTGTATGGTCAATCGTTCCTGAACTTGCGGTCTTTTGGCAAAATAATCGACAACGCGGTTCATTTTAGAGAGGCCTACTACCGTTCCGTTGGAGATGTATGCGATATGTGCACGGCCTACTATGGGCAAAAGGTGATGCTCGCATGTAGAGTAGAGCGTTATGTTTTTCTCTACCAACATTTCACCGTATTTATACTTGTTGCTAAAAGTTGATGATTTAGGCTTTCGGTCGGGGTGAAGTCCGCCAAAAATTTCCTTTACGAACATCTTGGCAACTCGGTTCGGGGTGCCTTTGAGGCTGTCGTCATCAAGGTCTAGGCCCAAAGTCAGCATTACTTCTCGTATGCTTCCTTGTATTCTTTTGATCTTCTCATCATCGCTCAACACGAACGCGTCTTCACGTAGAGGTGTATCTTCCGATGCGGAAACGTGGTCGTTTCCCATATCTTCAAATTGCTTTTCCAAAGTACTGTCAATTTTCATCTGCTTATATCTATTGGCATTTCTAATGCCCAATTCGTCTTAAAAAGTTTCGATACATTACACTTCGTGCTAAGTAAAACGAGGTGCAAAGATATACATAATATGGCACTTTACGTTCTATATGTCCTGATACACAACATAAATTGGTGTTAAGAAAATCAACAAGGTACTTTTATACTATTAAGGTATAACCTGTTGAAATGAGTCGTTTTATCATCGTGTGGTCTTTGTTGTTCTTTTTGGGTACGAGCGTCGTAAGGGCACAAGTTTCCCCAGATTGTGGCAATGCCGTTCCTATTTGTAGCAATACTCCCGTCAATGGGGGGACCACTGGATTCGGGATAGATGACTTTGATAGCGCGGCGACCAGTGGGTGCCTAGAGCAAACCTTGAGCGGGGCCATTGAATCGAATTCGGCCTGGTACCGATTTAGAACCGGGGCCTCCGGACAATTAGGGTTTGATATAGGGATCGATACACTTGAAGATTGGGATTTTGCCCTGTACAAATCCAATGACTGTAATAACTTAGGGGAGCCCATACGATGTAATTTTTTCGACAATCAAGATGAAAATCGATTTGTAGGGGTAGGGGAGGATCCTACCGGCGATACCGAAAACGTACAGTATGAAGATTGGCTAGAGGTTACCGCAGGGGAGGACTACTACCTTATGATCAACAATTTCAGTAACAATAATTCGGGTTTTTCAATTCAGTTTTCAGGGCACATATTCGTTACAAACCCTTATGACGCATTGGATTGTTCCATTATAAATAACCTTTTAGGGCCGCCACAATCGGTTTGTGAGGGTGATATCGTCGATTTAAACGCTACGACCTCAGGAGCGACTACCTATAATTGGTACGTAGATACGGGCAGCGGTTTTACCCAAATTGCAGGGGAGCACGATGCCGTGTACCGTGTTGATGCCTCGGCAACCTATAGGGTGGAGGTCGTACGTCCGAGTGAAACGATTATTAGTGAAGTTCAGGTGCATTTTTCCAAACGACCCGTTACCGGAGCGGTTTCCGATGATGCTTCTTGTTCGTCCCTATCCGTCTACGATTTGTCTCAAAAGGATGTGGAGGCCCTTGGAGGGCAGTCACCGGACGATTTTGTGGTGAGTTATCACGCTTCTTTCCCCGATGCGACGAACGGGGCAAATGCCTTGCCCAAACAATACGAGGTGCCAACGGGTTCCCAAACGATATATGTGCGACTCACATCTGTGGGGAATTCAAAGTGTTTTGATGTGACGGAGCAATTTGAACTGGTCAATTTACAGACCCCCGACATCGATTTTCCATCGGAAGTATTTTTGTGTCAGTCCAATACCGGGGTCGTTATCGGTCCGTCCTCGCCGAATGTCAATTATAGCTATTTCTGGAGTACGGGGGAGACTACACCGAATCTTACGGTTTCCGAAGCGGGCGAATATAAACTTACTGTCACCCATACGCAATCGGGCTTGAGTTGCAGTCGGGCCCAAAATGTAACGGTTTATATCTCACGGCCGCCACAAATTACCGGAATTGAAATCAACGATCTTCAAAATGATAATACGGTTACGGTCTTGGTCGATACATCGGACGATTATGAATATCGATTGGACGAAGGGGCGTATCAGACGGGCAACACTTTTTATCAAGTGAGCCCGGGCATGCATACGGTAAGTGTGAATGACCCCAAAGGATGTGGGGCCGTAAGTGAGCAAATTGTGGTTGTGGGCTTTCCTAAATTTTTTACCCCGAACGGAGACGGAGTCAACGACATCTGGGGTATTGTCGGGGTTGAAACATTGAATTCGCCATCAATCTCTATTTTTGACCGCATGGGCAAACTCTTGGCCCAGTTGGAACCGTCAAATCCTGAATGGGACGGTTATTGGCAAGGTAGGCCCTTGCCCGAATCCGATTATTGGTTTAAACTTACCTATGTTGATGCTAGGGGGCAGACAGTAACGGCCAAGTATATCAACAACCATTTTTCATTGAAACGCTAGCCATATTTTTTTTGGGGGGCAAGTGGCATTTTATCGATAAACTACCTGTTTTTTCTGTTTAAACATACTAAAATCAATGTTCCTGAGTTATCTAATTATATTGTTTTAGCCCCTTTACCTATGCGCTTTTTACTATCAGTACTCTGTGTTGCGTTCTTTTATGCCACAGAAATTCAAGCACAAAATTCAGCTGACTGCAGAACCGCTATTCCTGTATGTGCCGACGCCCCAATTATGGGGTATGCCGATGGCACCGGAGCTATAGATGATTTTGATCCGGAGGTCATTACCGAAACCGGATGTCTTGAAAAAGGAAGTATTAGCGAAGCCAATATCGAACATAATACCTCGTGGTTTGTCTTTAGGGCAGGTACCGATGGCCAAGTGGGTTTTGATATTGAGGCGCTGCCGGTCAATGGTTCGGGATCGCCTACGGCCGAATGGGATTTTGCCGTTTATGGGCCCGATGTCGATTGTGCCGATATTACTACCGGAGCGGTCGACCCTATTCGTTGTAATTACGAAGTGAACAATACCCGATTTACAGGATTGGGCGTCAACCCTGAAAACGGACAGCAAGGGGTGCCTTCTACCACCCAAAACCTGAATACCTACGATGAGTACTTAGATGTGAGGGCAGGTGAGATGTACTATATCTTGATCAATAATTTCAATACCAATTTTGATGGCGACCCAGAGCCTTTTATGCTCACCTTTACGGGGAGCTCGGTACAGGCCGATAAGGATACGGCTTTGGATTGTACCTTGCGTGATGAGTTTTTGGGCTTGGATATCATCGCTTGTGAAGGTGATCCGGATATTACCTTGAGTATGTTGAATTCCCCAGCAGGTCCCGACTTTACCAATGTAGCCTGGTCTGTTGACTATGATGACGATGGTACGGTAGACGCACCTTTGGGCTCGGGTCCGTCGGCGACCGAGATAAACGTGCCAAGTCCGAATTCAGGAAGGTACTTTGTCGATATTACAACCACTGCGGGAGGTCATATTTATGATGATATTCTGATTACTTTCTACGGAATACCCGTGCTTGATCGTGTTGAAACATTGAACTCGAACCTATCGTTAGATCCCGACATGAACAATATCGAGATTTTTGTTGATGGTGATGGTGATTATGAATATTCCATTAATGAGGGTGAATTTCAAGATGATCCGGTTTTTAACGATGTTCCGCCTGGAGTAAATACCGTGGTAATCAACGATAAGAACGGATGTGGTACTAGTGAACCTACCGAGTTTTTGGTGATAGGTTATCCCAAATTTTTTACTCCGAACAATGACGGGGCCAACGATACCTGGAATATTAAGGGAATAGAAGAGTTGGCTGATCCAATGGTGTTCATTTTTGATCGTTTTGGTAAGCTCTTGGCTCAGTTGGATACCAATTCGGAATGGGACGGGACACTGAACGGAAGACCTTTGCCATCGTCTACATATTGGTTCAGGCTCGAATATTCAGAATCGGAAAACGGTATGGAAGTAGCTAAATTGACCAAGTCTTATTTTGCCCTAAAACGATAAAAGTCCGACATAGGCCGGACTTTCAAATCGATACAGAAATACTTTCCTTAGAAATTCAGGGTGTAGCCCAAGGTAACGTTTGTATTTACGTTGTTTAACAATGCAGCAGTATTGATTCCGGTATCGAAAAAGTACTGCAATCTATCTTGTTCGGTTCGACTAATGGCCAAATCTAATCGGCTTCTTCTAAAGCTGTATCCTAGTCCTCCTGAGATTCCTGTAAGATCACCTATGATGTCACCACTTTCGTAAGGGCTTTGTTCATAGCGGTATCCGGCCCTAAGGCTTACGCGCTGAATTCGGTATTCGCCACCGACCCTAATGGTTGAAACGGCGCCTAAGGTTTCGGAAATATAAGTGTTCTCATTGGCGAAACCTGCGTCGCTGGTAGGTCTTAGTTGGGCATTCGACATATCTTGGTATCCATAATCAAAGCTTATAAGTCCGCTTTTACCAAATACGGCGGAAATACTTCCGGTAAGTTTTCCGGGGGTCTTGATCTGGTAATCGAATATATTGATGTAATTCAGGTTGAAAAATTGAAAACTGCTCTCCTTATTGGGGAAATTTGAATCTATTCCCTGAGAGAAATTGTCCGTCAGACGATACCAGGTAGGGGATTGATAGCTGGCTCCTACCCGTAGGAAATCGTTGACCTTGGCAATAGCTCCCAAACTTAGGGAAAAGCCGGAACCTTCGGTTACGAGTAGGTTGTCAAAATCGATGTACCTAGCTGTGCCACTTCCTCTTTCATTGAAAGTTTCGCTGTACCTGTTCAATCTTTCGTAACGGAGGGTGTGAAAATTCAATGAGGCTCCAAAGTAAAGGTTGTCGCCGTATTGCGTTGCTCCGTTTACGGTGAACTTGCTATTGTATCCTGTGATATCTTGACGGAAATCGTGGTTGACATCGTCATAATCGGCATTTGAAAAATAGCTGGTGTTGTCTTCGGTATCGGAAACCGGTTCGATAATACCTGCTTGAAAACCTAAAAATGCCTGTTGGCCTGCAAAGTTGAGTCCGTTCGTGGCGCCTATGGCTAAATAAGCGTCACCGAGGGTTTCGTTTGCTTTTAACTTTAGGGGGTCCAATTCAATGCCTTCGGCGAAATCTAGGAAGTAATTGTCAACACCTTGGTTGCTTCTTCCTTGGGTAACCGAACGGGAATCAAAATTTTGAACCAAGTCATAGTTAAGGGCCAAGGTCAGTTTTTTCCAAGGGCTGTCGGCATCCGTAGACTTAAATACAAAAGCCCCGCCGATTTGGTTGATGTCGAAATTATTGGAAGATGTTGAATTTAAGCTACCGTTGAGGTCAGAATCGATTTTATTGGAATAATTCGTTCCCGATACGGAGAATAGGCCATTGTTGAAGACGGCACTACCTGCGGGGTTGATGTTGAGGGCCGATAAATCGCCTCCCAGTGATCCGAAAGCGCCTCCCATGGCTTGAAATCGGGCCGAACCCTGAATGTTTTCGGAACTGTAACGTAAGACGTCGTCAATATTTTGGGCGCTTGCGACAACACATGCCAACAGCCCTATGAATGTTATGTATTTTCTCATTCCTAGCAAATTTAGAGTAAGTTTATTCTGATTTTGGACTTAGTTTCTACGACTTGAAGATGATCTAGAGCTTGATCCGGAAGAAGATCTTGTACTTCCTGAACTTCTCGAAGAGCTGCTAGAGCTTCTGTAGGTTCCGCTGCTCGAGCTGCTTCTACTTGAGCCTGACGACCTATATGTACTGGTTCTGGGCGTTGAGCTGCTTTTGTAGGTACTGCCACTGCTCGATCTTGTACCCGAACTCCTGCTGTAGGTAGAGGTACGGGGAGTGGTAGAGCTGCTACGTTTGTAAGTGCTGCTTCTAGATGAAGAATTGTACGTAGGGGTAGCCCTGGTGCTTCGGCTCGTTCTGTACGAACGGTTTTGGTCGACACCTACGCTTCTTCTTGAAGCTGCTGACGATCGGCTGCTGCTATAGCTTCTAGAAGTGCCTGTTGCCGAGCTTCGGCTTGTCCTGCTAGACGAACCATTGGCAGAGTATCTAGGTGTAGCCCTGCTGCTTCGGCTTGTCGCCGCGGTTCTTGTATATCTTGCACTGTTTCCTGAAATGGCATTGGTATTGCTGTAGTAACCTCTTCTGCCGCGGTTGTACGCGTAGTGTCGGTTTCTGTACGAATAATTGTTGTATCCACTATAGTATCCGTAAGGAGGACACCAAGTGCCATAGCCGCCCCATCGGTAACCGTAATAGCCGCCGTAGAATCCGCCATATCCATATCCGTAACCTCCGTAACCTCCCCATCCCCAAGGGCTGTATCGGTTTCTCCAAGGGTTGTAATAACCGCCATAACCATAGTAGCCGCCCCATCCGATCCATGGCGAAGCCCATCCGTATCCGGCGTAACCCCATCCACTGTCGTAAATGTTGATGTTTACACTGGTCGCATTGTCACCCCATCCTGCATAACCTGCATAATCATTGTCGTTTTTGTAATAATCGGTCAACTGGCCTTGTGAAATACTGTCTTGGGCCGATTCACTGGAATAAGAGTCGATGTCGGTGAAAATTTCACCTTCGAGCATTTGATCGAATTGGTCGGCCTGCTGTCCGAAATATTCGGAATACACATTGTCCTCATTCTGTTCTTCTTGCTGTTGTGGCCTAGATTGGCGCTCTACACTGACTTGGGTGTCACTGGAATAAATTCCGTCATTGTCATAGTACGAGGCCGATTGGTACGACCCGCAAGATGCTGCAACAATGCCGATTACGGTACAAAGTGCAATGTGATGGATTTTACTGCGGGATGGTAAATGTATCATGGGTGCAATTTTTTATTGTTGAACATAGTAAAAATAAGTAGTTTTACCCAATTATTTTGCTAACATAAGCACAAGTTTTGTGCCAAACTAAATATAATGGGTAAGAATTTGACAAAGCGCAGCGAGGATTATTCCAAATGGTATAACGAGCTCGTAGTGAAGGCCGACTTGGCCGAAAATTCAGGTGTTCGTGGTTGTATGGTAATCAAACCTTACGGTTTTGCCATTTGGGAGAAGATGCAGGCCGCTCTAGATAAGATGTTTAAGGAGACGGGGCATGAAAATGCTTATTTTCCGCTGTTCATACCCAAGTCGTACTTGAGTAAGGAAGCGAGCCACGTTGAAGGTTTTGCCAAAGAATGCGCCGTAGTGACCCACTACCGCTTGAAGAATGCCGAGGACGGTAGCGGTATTATAGTAGACCCCGATGCCAAATTGGAAGAGGAGCTTATTGTAAGGCCTACCTCTGAAACCATTATTTGGGATACGTATAGACGATGGATACAATCGTATCGAGACCTTCCCTTGTTGATCAACCAGTGGGCCAATGTGGTACGTTGGGAAATGCGTACGCGTTTGTTTCTTAGAACTGCCGAATTTTTATGGCAAGAAGGGCATACTGCGCACGCTACCGAGGCCGAAGCAATAGAGGAGGCCGAAAAAATGATGCGGGTCTATGCCGAATTTGCCGAAGAACATATGGCCATGCCGGTCATTCAAGGGGTGAAAACGGAAAGCGAGCGTTTTGCGGGAGCTATAGAGACCTACTGTATCGAGGCTTTGATGCAAGATGGAAAGGCATTGCAGGCCGGTACCTCTCACTTTTTAGGACAGAATTTTGCCAAAGCCTTCGATGTTAAGTTCGCTAATAAGGAAGGGAAGCAAGAACATGTTTGGGCTACGTCATGGGGAGTTTCTACCAGATTGGTAGGGGCCTTGATCATGAGCCATAGTGATGATAACGGTTTGGTCTTGCCTCCAAAATTGGCTCCTATACAAGTGGTTATCGTTCCTATTTACAAGGGAATGGAGCAATTGGACGCTATTTCTGAAAAGGTCGCTCCCTTGGTAAAAGAATTAAGGGTCAAAGGCATTTCGGTAAAATTCGATAATAGGGATACCCATAAGCCTGGCTTTAAATTCAATGAATATGAATTGAAAGGGGTTCCGGTTCGTTTGGCCATAGGGAAGCGTGATCTAGAGAACGGTACCTACGAGGTGGCCCGAAGGGATACGTTGACGAAAGAAATCGTTCCTATGGACGATGTTGTGGCTAAAATTGAATTTCTCTTAGAGGATATTCAAAAGAACATATATCAAAAAGCACATTCCTTTAGGGAGGATAATATTACCGAAGTCGATACCTACGAGGAGTTTAAGAAGGTCTTGGAGGAAAAAGGAGGATTCATTTCCGCGCATTGGGACGGAACCAACGAAACCGAGGAGAAAATAAAAGAAGAGACCAAGGCAACTATTAGATGTATCCCCTTAGGTACTGAAAACAAAGAGGGAAAGTGCATGGTGACGGGAAAATTATCGTCAAAAAGAGTACTTTTTGCTAAAGCATATTAAAAAAATTATGTTAGCTATTGCGTTAGTTAAAAATAATTGTATTTTTGCATCCGCAATTGCGTAAGGCAATGGCCCGTTCGTCTAGGGGTTAGGACGCCAGGTTTTCATCCTGGTAACAGGGGTTCGATTCCCCTACGGGCTACAAAATACAAATGAACGATAGATAAACCCCTAATAAGGGTTTGTAAAGTCTAAAGTTCAGGGTCGTATTTAGAGAGTATGTATTGGCCCGTTCGTCTAGGGGTTAGGACGCCAGGTTTTCATCCTGGTAACAGGGGTTCGATTCCCCTACGGGCTACAAAAGGTTCGATGAGGATTGGGGAAGAGGAATTTTAAAAAATTATAACAAGTTAGAAAAAGATGGCAAATCACAAGTCAGCATTAAAAAGAATCAGAAGAAACGAAGCAGTACGTCTTCGTAATCGCTATCAGCACAAAACTACACGTAACGCAATCAAAAAATTGCGTGGTGAAGAAAGTAAAAAGGAAGCTGAAGCTTTGTTGCCTAGCGTTGTTAGTATGATCGATAGATTGGCGAAACGCAATATCATTCATGATAACAAGGCGGCTAACTTAAAAAGTAAATTGGCCAAGCACGTAGCTGCTTTGTAAGATTTAAAACTTATTAAAAAAGCCCTGTCGTAAAACTTACGACAGGGTTTTTTTTGTTTCTATGTATCGCGCTTTGCCCTATTTGGGCATTCTCCGTTTCATTCTTAGAAAACCGATAACAAAGAATAGGTAGCTTATAATGATCAACGACCAATGGATCCTTCTGATAATTGGTGGGGTCGGTGTTTCATGAATTGTATGAATATACCTTATGACTTTGATAGGAAGGTAGCCAGCGTAAAAAATGAATAGCCCACTGCTTAACCAAAATAAAAGATTCTCTTTTGTTTTAAAAAGTAAATCGATGGTGAAAAACTTTTTTAAATACATTAAAGTACTGTAAACGAGTATAATTCCCCCGAAAACATAGGCGTATACTTGCGGCAATTTAATGAAGTTGTCGACGAATGCATTTATCAGGCAGACAACTAAAAAGAAAATACCTCCATAATATATATTCCTTTTGTGTTTGGGGTCATCAATATAGAACCTGAATACATAGTAGAAATATAGAAAAAACACCAACATGTAGGTGTTGTATATAAGCCATTTATAATTGCGATAGGTCTCGATTGAAATTAGACTGAACTCCTCCTGATAATTGTTTAAAAGATAACTTAGCAGTTCATTTAGAAAAGTGTAAATAAAAATAATAGGCAGATACGTAAGCT
The DNA here is from genome assembly GCF_002211465.1 of Zobellia sp. OII3. NCBI lineage: Bacteria > Pseudomonadati > Bacteroidota > Flavobacteriia > Flavobacteriales > Flavobacteriaceae > Zobellia > Zobellia sp. OII3. The sequence goes on from NZ_MWRZ01000003.1 coordinate 128,638, forward strand.
TTGATTCGTAATATTTAGGATACTTAAACAATGCCAAGCCTACAGTAGCCGCGTAAATGGGAATGAGCGAGTTCAGTAAAATAAAATCTATCAAAGGGCAGTTTTTTTAAAGAATACATCGAAATATTAGTACGAGTGGCCTTCGTTTTTTGTGGTGCTTCGCTCTGCATAGAAAGGTGCGCTTGAAGCGGTGAAAAAACCGGGTAAAAACGAAGCTTCGTTTTTTGTGTTAGGTGTTTGTTCTGTGCTTTTTCGCGGCCCTATAGGGTTGAATTCATTGTCTAAAAGCACTACTTCCCGTTTGCCATCGGTGCCGTCTACGGTAAAGAACATATGGTCGCCTCCATTTTTGTTGATGGTGGGAGACATCATGATCGTATTTTGCCTGGGGTGTACTACGGGTTTGCCATCATTGTATTTTTTTTCATCCGCGTAATTGGCAAAATAGAACCTTAGTGTGGTCAATTCTTCACCTGAGAGTTTGGCTTCGTTCTCGATGTAGGCCAAGTATGCTTTTAGGTCCTTGTAATCGTAAGATACGTAACGGGCCGCTTTGAACTTTCCGGGTTTGGAATCGTCGCTGCTGCTTTCCGTTGCGGCATTTTGTGCCTGTGCTTTCCCTTTGGAAGGCTTTTTGGGGTCTTTGTCTTTTTCTTCCATTGCCCATTCGTAGTTTTCTATGAGGCCTACGCGTCTGCTTTTGTAGTTTTCGTAGAGTTTGTGGGCTTTGGTGGGAAGTATGATTCCGTTGTTGTAATTGTCGTTTAAAACGGTCTCACAAGGGCAATCGGGGCAGGGTTGCGCTTTTTCGTCTAGCCGGCATCCCGTAAAAATCAAGAAAAGAAGGAATGTGGCGCAGGTAAGCGCGGCTTGTTTTGAATTTTTCATAATGTAAGTTTTTTAAGTTCTACTTTTTTACATAAAATTCGGGGGAAGAAAATTTTTGCGCTATAAAGATATCCGAAAAAACGGATAATTGGACCGTCCTTTATGGAAATCCGTAATCTTTGAACTGTTAATAGGTGGGAAAAGTAGTAATTTTTGCTTTTTTTTAGGGAAATGCAGGGGGGCGTAATCAAAAAAAATCCCGAATCCCAGATTGTAGACTGGAATTCGGGATGCTGTAAATTTGATATCTTACTTAAATCAATAAAAACTTATTGATTCATAGTCAGTAAAAACTCTTCGTTGTTTTTGGTCTGTTTGATGCGTTGCTCAATAAATTCCATGGCTTCAACAGGATTCATGTCCGCCAAGTATTTTCTTAGGATCCACATACGCTGAATAGTGCTTTCGTCCAATAACAGGTCGTCGCGTCTTGTACTTGAAGAGGTAAGGTCGATGGCAGGGAAAATCCTTCTGTTTGATATCTTACGATCCAATTGAAGTTCCATGTTACCTGTTCCTTTAAATTCTTCAAAAATCACCTCGTCCATTTTTGAACCGGTCTCCGTAAGGGCGGTCGCGATGATAGAGAGTGAGCCACCGTTTTCAATGTTTCGGGCAGCTCCAAAGAAGCGTTTAGGCTTGTGAAGGGCATTCGCGTCTACACCACCACTCAAAACTTTACCGGAAGCAGGTTGTACCGTATTGTAGGCCCTGGCCAAACGGGTAATGGAATCTAAAAGAATAACGACATCATGGCCGCATTCTACGAGACGCTTCGCTTTTTCCAGAACAATGTTCGCTACGCGTACATGTTCGGTAGCTTCTTTGTCAAAGGTGGAAGCAACGACTTCGCCACGTACGTTACGTTGCATGTCGGTTACCTCTTCGGGGCGTTCGTCTATCAATAAGATGATTTGGTATACCTCTGGGTGGTTGGCGGCAATTGCATTGGCAATCGCTTTCAATAGCATGGTCTTACCCGTTTTTGGTTGGGATACGATCATACCTCTTTGTCCCTTTCCGATAGGGGAGAACAAATCTATGATTCTGGTAGAGATATTACTTTGTCTGTCCGCCAAGTTGAATTTTTCCTGAGGGAAAAGTGGGGTCAAGTGCTCAAAAGAAACCCGGTCTCTCACCACTTGGGGGTCGATTCCGTTAATTTTGTTGACTTTGATCAAGGGGAAATATTTTTCACCTTCTTTAGGAGGTCTTACATTTCCTAAAACGGTATCCCCTGTTTTAAGTCCGAATAACCTGATCTGTGATTGCGATACATAGATATCATCGGGAGATGATAGGTAGTTGTAGTCTGAAGAGCGTAAAAACCCGTAACCGTCTTGCATGATATCTAGAACCCCTTCGCTTTCTATAATGCTGTCAAATTCAAATTCGGGTTCTTTGTACCTGTTTTTTAGATCCTTGTCAAAATTACTTTTGTCATAGGTCGTTTTTTGATGACGTTGGTTCTTGTTGCTATTGGGATTGTTGGAGTTACCGCTGGGGGTATTTTGATTCTTGTGCTGTGGGTTGCCCTTAGCTTCCCTTTTTGCAGGGCCGGAATTGGTCTTTACCGGTCTTGGGCGAGGTTTTTTGACTTCGGTAGGTGGTGCCGTTGACGCTGGTGCCGCTTCCGTAGCTTCCTGTTTTTCCGGTTTTTCCGAGGTTTCTGCCTTTTCCTTTTTATCGGGAGCGGAAGCTTTGGTTGTCGGTTTCTTGGTTTCGGTTGCCGTTCTTGGTTTACGTGCTCTAGGTTTGGGTTTTTCCTCTGTTTTTGGAGCAGTTACTTCTGCTACAACTTTAGGATTGGCTGCTTGTACATCTAAGATTTGATAAACAAGGTCCAGCTTTTTTAAGGTTTTGAACTTTGGCACGTTAAGGCCTTTGGCAATTTCCTGCAATTCAGGCAGTTTTTTTGCTTTTAAATCTGAAATTTCAAACATTAAGTAGGATATAAATTATACGTCTCTTGTATTGATAAGAAGTGAATTGTTATCTGAGTATTACGAGGGAAAGATTTCCCAATAGGTAAGTGTAATAACTAATAATCTCACAATATTACGAATTATTTTGCTTGTGACATCGATTTTTTTCAAAAAGACGTGTATTTTTGTAGAGTAAAATGGAGTTTAGGCAATGATTCAAAGAATACAAACAGTTTATTTGCTCATAGTTGTATTGGTGGCGGGAGTACTGCCGTTCTGGGTGAATCTCTGGTCTGATGAGGAAGGAAACGAGATTTTTGCGAGCAATGAAATCTTTATTTCGCTTACATTTTATATTTCGTCATTATTGGCGCTTATTGCCATAGTGATGTTCAAAAACAGGAAAAATCAATTTGTGATGAACAGATTGAACATGATATTGAATCTTTTTTTACTAGGATTTTTCGTTTACCGGTCGCTAAATTTATCCGGAGAGATCTCGGTCTCGGAGAAGGGTATTGGGATGCTGATTCCTATTATTTCTATCGTTTTTCTGGTCCTTGCCAATAGGGCTATCAAGAAGGATGAGGATCTTGTAAAATCTGTTGATCGTCTACGATAAACCTAACATCTTAGTAGTATTAGTGCGTAAAACCCGGAGTAGTTACCGGGTTTTTTTATTTATCGTTTTCCGAGTTCTACAACTTCTAGGTCCTTTATATCCGTTCCGTCGATAACAAACCGTAACATGGTACGCACCTGGTGAAAGCCGTGTTTGCCACAGGCCCCCGGGTTCATATGGAGTACGCCAAGCTTTTGGTCCATCATGACCTTAAGGATGTGCGAATGTCCACAAATGAACAGTTTGGGAGGGTTGGCCTTGATGATGTCACGGGTCCTGCCATTGTATTTTGGAGGGTAGCCGCCGATGTGGGTCATAAGTACTTCTACGCCTTCGCAGAAAAAACGGTCGTTCAGTGGAAATTCCTTTTGAATGATATGGTCGTCAATATTTCCGTAAACGGCTCTTAGGGGTTTAATACTTCGCAAGGTGTCGGTTACCTTTAAACTGCCAATATCGCCTGCGTGCCATATTTCATCCGCCTGACGGGCATATTTTAATATGGTGTCGTCTATATGTGAATGGGTGTCGGAAAGCAATAGAATTTTGGTCATATGGTCTTGTGAAAATTAGGGAAAATGGCTTCGGCCTTATCAATATTTTTAGGGGCATTGTTCTGTTTGGTCAAAGAGAAGTATCTTTGAGGCTCACAAAATTAAAGGTTTCGGTTGAGATATTTCGTTGAATTTTCATACTTGGGCAGGGACTATCACGGTTGGCAGAACCAGCCGAATGCCATAACGGTGCAAGAGGTTCTTGAAAAAGCATTTTCTACCCTGTTGCGAGAGCCTGTGGCCTTGGTCGGTGCCGGACGGACCGATGCAGGGGTGCACGCCAAGCAAATGTACGCCCATTTTGATGTTGAGGGGATTGAAGACCTGCAACGCCTGGTGTATCGGTTGAACGCTTTTCTTCCCGAAGAAATTGCCGTACACGATGTTTTTGAGGTGCCCGCCAATTCACACGCCCGTTTTGATGCCGAGGAACGAAGCTATGAGTATTGGGTGGTGCAGGAGAAGAACCCCTTTTATACCGACTTTGCACACTACGTAAAACATCGGTTGGATATAGATCGTATGAACCGAGCGGCCGAACTTCTCTTGCAGTTTGAAGATTTTGAATGCTTTTCAAAATCGAATACCGATGTAAAAACCTATTTGTGCGATGTTAAAAAAGCGGTCTGGGAAATGAAGGATGACCGGCTCGTCTTTACCATAACCGCCGACCGTTTTTTGAGAAATATGGTGCGCGCGGTCGTGGGGACGCTCCTGGAAGTAGGGATGGAGAAAATAGGCCCAAGCGATGTTAAATCAATCATAAATAGCAAGAACAGAAGTAATGCCGGCCCATCGGTACCGGCAAAAGGGCTATATTTGACCTCTGTTTTATACCCCAAAAAGATTACGAAAAAGCATGGATAAAAATTCGGGAAAAGCATTTGATATTCGATTGTTCAGACGCTTATTGGCGCATACCCGACCTTATCGGTTGACCTTTTACGGGGTGGCCCTTGCGGCTATTTTGCTTTCTGCATTTGCGGTAATGACACCGATCATCGTGCAAAAGATTGTCGATGATGCCATTAAGGTGGGCGATCAAGAAAAATTACTGTGGCTGACCATCGCTATGGGCGTTGTCTTGCTCGGCCAGGTAAGCTGCCAACTTGCCTTTAACTATTATGCCAACTGGCTGGGCGAATCGGTCATCAAAGATATTCGGATCAACCTTTTCAAACATATGTTGGGGTTTCGGATGAAGTATTTCGATAGCTCTTCCCTAGGGGTCTTGGTTACCCGTGCCGTTGCCGATATGCAGCGGATCGGGGAGATTTTTAGCCAAGGATTTTTTGTGATCGTTGCCGATTTGTTGAAAATGTTGGTGGCCGCGGTGGTAATGCTGATAATGAACTGGAGGCTGGCCCTCATAGTTTTTGCCATCTTGCCCTTGATCCTTTATGCGACACGTCTGTTTCAGAAGGCCATGAAGGTGGCTTTCGCCGAAGTAAGATTACAGGTTTCCAACCTCAATTCTTTTGTGCAGGAGCGGATTACGGGTATGAAAATCGTTCAGCTCTTTACCCGTGAAAAAATCGAAAGCGAGAAATTTAGGGTCATCAATGAAAAACATAAAAATGCGTGGTTGAAGACCGTTTGGTACAACTCTATCTTTTTCCCGATTGCGGAAATCGTTTCGTCTATTGCAGTGGGACTCATTGTTTGGTACGGGGGGCTTCAAAATGTATCTAACCTTTCCAAGGAAGAACTCGGTACTTTGTTCGCCTTTATTCTGCTGATCGATATGCTTTTCCGTCCGTTGCGGCAAATCGCCGATAAGTTCAATACCCTGCAAATGGGTATGGTGGCGGCCAATAGGGTGTTCAAGATATTGGATACCCAAAGCAATATTCAAGATGTCGGTACCATTGTAAAAGACGATGTACGTGGCAATATTAAGTTTGAAAATGTCCATTTCGGATATTTGGAGGATGAGGAGGTTTTACACGGTATTTCCTTTGAGGTCGAAGTAGGGGAAACAGTGGCCATTGTGGGGGCCACTGGGGCCGGAAAATCTACAATCATCAACCTGTTGAATCGCTTTTATGAAATCAACTCCGGAACGATCCGGATAGACGGAATCGATATAAAGGACTTTAGTCTTGCTTCCTTGAGAGGGAAAATTGCGGTCGTGCTTCAAGATGTGTTCCTGTTTGCGGATACAATAGAAAACAATATATCGCTTAAGAACGAATCGATCGGCCTTGACCGTATAGTAGCGGCGGCCAAACAAATCGGGGTAGACGAATTTATAAGCAGTCTTCCGGGCGGTTATAACTATAACGTAAAGGAAAGGGGTACTATGTTATCGAGCGGGCAACGCCAATTGATAGCCTTTTTGCGTGCCTATGTAAGCAATCCTAGTATTTTGGTTTTGGACGAGGCCACTTCTTCGGTAGACACCTATTCGGAGCAATTGATACAAAGGGCTACGGAAAAAATAACCGAGGGAAGGACTTCGATCATTATTGCACACCGTTTGGCCACAATCAAAAAGGCCGATAAGATAATTGTGATGGATGAGGGGAGGATTGTAGAAACGGGCACGCACAAACAATTGCTGAAGAAGGGCGGATACTATAAAAACCTTTACGAAGCCCAGTTTCTTGCCGAAGAAGTGGCCTAGTTATTCTATCAGGTCGTCTTTAATGATTCCGATAAGTTCGTCTATACTGCCGTAATCGGTGAATTTCCCATTCTTTATATAAGATATGTTCCCGGTCTCTTCACTTACGACCAGGGCCAAGGCATCGGTTTTTTCGGTAATCCCGACAGCGGCCCTATGGCGAAGACCGAAACGAAGCGGAATGTTTCTTTCGTTCGAGACCGGAAGGATAACGCGGGTGGCTACGATATAGTTGTTCTCAATGACCGCGGCACCATCGTGGAGCGGACTGTTCTTGTAAAAGATGCTCTCTAGAATGGGCTTGTTCACTTCTATGTACATTTTGTCTCCTGACGATCGTACAAAATCGAGGGAGTTGTTCCGTTCTATAATGATCAAGGCCCCTGTTTTCGTTGAGCTCATCTTTTTACATGCGGCAAGAATGGCATCGACATCTACGCTAACGCTGGCACCGTCTTGGCGTAAAAATTTAAAATGTTTGATGAAGTTTCGCTTGTTGGCAAAATTGGTCGAACCGATCATCAAAAGAAATTTCCGTATCTCTTGCTGGAACACGATGATCAAGGCGATCAATCCTACTTGCATGAAGGCACCGACCATGCTGCTGATCATTTCCATGCCGAGAAGTTCGGTGAGTTTCCAAAAACCCCAAACGATAACGATGCCAATAAAAATATTGATGGCTACGGAGCCCCGTACCAACTTGTAGATGTAGTACAACAGCACCGCTACCAGAAAAATATCGAGAACGTCGGTAACCTTAAATTCTAAAAAATCTAGAAAATCCAATATCGGAGGTGTTTTTGTAAAATTAGCAAAATCCCTTAAATTTTTATTCAGGTTTTAATCGTTCTGCAAGTTTAACACATTCATAGGCTTCTTTAACGTCATGAACCCTTAAAATATTGGCTCCGCCCATTAATGAGGCCATGTGAAGGGCGGTTGTACCATTGAGTGCGTTTTTTGCGTCGGTTTCAAGTACTTTGTAAATCATCGACTTTCTACTGATCCCTATTAATAAAGGGTGTTCTAGAGTCTGGAAAAGATCAAGCTTTTGAAGTATTTCGTAATTCTGTGATAGGGTTTTGGCAAAACCGAAACCGGGATCGATAATAAGGTCGATCATGCCCAAGGCCTTTGCGGCGGCAATTCGTTCCGAAAAATAGGCAATGATATCGACCAAAATATTGTCGTATGCCGTTTGTTGTTGCATGGTCTGCGGATTGCCCCTCATGTGCATCATGATGTAGGGGGCGTGGTACTCCGCTACCGTTTGTAGCATATTGGGGTCGAGCTTGCCTGCCGAAATGTCGTTTATGATGGCCGCACCGGCATTGAGACATGCTGATGCCACCTTGCTCCTGAACGTGTCTATCGACAAGATAATATCAGGAAAGTGGTCTAGCAAGAGTCGGGTCAGCGGAAGCATGCGTTTGAGTTCCTCCTCTTCGGTTACGTAATCTGCCCCGGGGCGCGAACTGTAACCGCCGACATCGATGAAGGTGGCGCCATCGTTCAGCATCTTTTCGGTCTGCTTTAGAATGGCGTTCTTATCGCGATATTTTCCGCCGTCATAAAATGAATCGGGCGTATGGTTTAGAATGCCCATTACTTTTGGGGTAGAGAGGTCGATTAAGCGGCCTTTGCAATTTAGGGTCATATATGATAAAGTTGAAGCGGTATCCCTTGATTAACCAAGTTTAAAACACGAACTTTGAACAATTCAAAATTTTGAGTGAAATTTACGCAAATTAGAAAGGATAGCCATGCAAAAGACTTCCGAACAATATGACGGGGTAATTCAAATCTGTAGAGACCTCTTTGAAAAGAAAATGAAAGATTACGGTAGTGCTTGGCGTATCTTAAGATTACCTTCCTTGACCGACCAGATTTTTATTAAGGCACAGCGCATCCGAAGCCTTCAAGAAAATGAAGTGCGCAAAGTTGATGAAGGCGAACGCTCAGAGTTCATCGGTATTATCAACTATTCGATTATGGCCCTGATTCAATTGGAAAAGGGAGTGGTAGACCAGCCCGATCTCACTACCGAAGAGGCGGTGGCCCTTTTTGATAAGCATGCCGGTGTCACCAAGACCTTGATGGAAAACAAAAACCACGATTATGGAGAGGCTTGGCGTGATATGAGGGTGAGTTCATTGACCGATCTTATTTTACAAAAATTATTGCGCGTAAAGCAGATAGAGGACAATAAGGGGGAAACCTTGGTGAGCGAAGGCATTGATGCCAATTACCAAGATATGGTCAATTATGCTGTTTTTGCCATGATTCATCTCGACGAAAATACAAAAGGATAGTATGAAATATATAGTGGGCCTTAGCCGAATACTTGTTGGTGTCTTATTTATCATCAGTGGTTTTATCAAGTTGAACGATCCCGTAGGTTTCTCTTTTAAGCTAGAGGAATACTTTAGTCAGGGGGTTTTGGATCTTCCGTTCTTTGAGCCGCATGCTTTGGCCATTTCTATTTTTGTAGTAATCTTTGAAGTACTGTTGGGGGTTATGCTCTTGGTCGGCTTTAGGGTAAAATTTACGGTGTGGAGTTTACTGCTTATGATTATCGGCTTTACCTTTCTTACCTTTTATTCGGCTTATTTCAACAAGGTTACCGATTGCGGTTGTTTCGGCGACGCCATTAAACTGACACCATGGGAGTCGTTTTCCAAAGATATTGTTCTTTTGGTGCTTATCGTGGTTCTTTTTGTAGGTAGAAAATATATAAAACCGATTTTTGGCGCCAATACCTTGCGCGTGGTTACCTTGACGTCGGTAGTCATCTGTGGCTTGTACTGTAATTATGTACTCAACCACTTGCCTGTCGTTGATTTTAGGCCCTATAAGATCGGGGCCAACATTGTTGAGGGGATGACGGTGCCCGAAGATGCCCCAAAGGCTATTTATGACTATGCCTGGCGTTTTAAGGTCAATGGCGAAGACAAGGTAATCGTTACGCAAGGCGAATATCCGCAGGTCGATGGTGATTTTGTTGATGTGGAGACTACAGAGGTACAGGCCGGTTACGAGCCGCCGATCCACGATTTTACCATAGAACAAGCAGGTGTTAATTACGCCGATTCCTTATTGCAAGAACCTAAATTGGTCATGGTTATAGCCTACGATCTAAAAAAGACCAATGAGGATATGTATTCGGAAGTAAAGAAAGTGACCGATAAGGCGATCAAGAAGGGCTACCACGTTATTGGTATGTCGGCCTCTAACGATCAGCAGACGGGTAAATTGATCAAAGACCATAAGTTGAATTTCGAATTTTATTTTACCGACGAGACCGCCCTAAAGACGATCGTACGCTCCAATCCGGCGGTGTTGGTCGTTAATAAGGGGACGATTGAACAAAAAGTACATTATAATGATTTGGATGAACTGGTTTTTGAATAATTTGCGAAGCCTATAAATTCAAATTGAACGCATATAACATAAACACATAGAAATGAGAAGCAAAATAGTTGCAGGAAACTGGAAAATGAATAAAAACTTGGCAGAGACAGAGGCGTTGTTGACCGAACTGGCCGCCAAATTGCCCGATACGCAAGCCGAGGTTATGGTTGCCCCTACCTTTGTTAACTTGGCAGCTGCCGTACGTACTTTAGATTCGTCCGTTATAGAGGTGATCGCGCAGAATATGCATTTTGCCGAAAGTGGTGCCTATACGGGAGAGATTTCTGCTGACATGTTGTTGAATATCGGCATTGATACCGTTATTATAGGACATTCTGAAAGAAGGGCCTATTTTGGTGAAACAGATGAAATATTGGCCAAAAAAGTAAAGGCAGCTTTGGCAAAGAATATGCGAGTGATGTTTTGTTTTGGTGAAGAGCTTGATGATAGAAAGTCCGATAACCACTTCAAGGTGGTCGAAAGTCAATTGAAAAATGCACTTTTCTCTTTGGAAGCTTCCGATTGGGGGAAAATTGTATTGGCTTACGAACCGGTTTGGGCCATCGGTACCGGAGAAACCGCTTCTCCTGAACAAGCGCAGGAAATGCATGCCTTTATTCGCAAGACCATTACCGAAGCCTATGATGCTTCAATTGCCAACAATGTTTCTATTTTATACGGAGGTAGTGTAAAACCTGCCAATGCGGTAGAGATTTTCGGAAAACCGGATGTTGATGGTGGACTTATCGGAGGCGCTTCTTTGGTAGCTGATGATTTTGTAGCTATAATCAAGGCGATTTAGGTCTTTAAGAAACCAATGATTTTATAAACCCTTTCCCTAAAAACGGAAAGGGTTGTTCATTTCATACTGAATATTGATCCTTTGTAAAAAGAGGGTATACGGTGGTTTTTTGTAAATGAACGCCAGTAAATACGACCAACAACGAATAAAAAGACAACAAGATGTCGAACACTATATATATTGAATATAATTTTTCGGTAAGCCCTTTGCAGCCCGGCTCCGATATTTTGATTGCCGAACTGGGCGAAGCAGGCTTTGAAAGTTTTGTTGAGAACGAAGAAGGGGTGTTGGCCTATATCCAAAAGGAAGATTGGAACGAGAACATTTTGGAAACGGTTGAAATCTTGGACAATCCGATTTTTGAAGTCGGTTTTTCTATAAAGGAAATAGAACAGGAGAACTGGAACGCGACTTGGGAGAAGAATTTTGAAGCGATTCAAGTGGCCGACCAATGTGTGGTGCGAGCGCCTTTTCACGAGAAGCCCGATGTAGCGTTCGATATTGTGATAGAGCCCAAAATGAGCTTTGGCACAGGGCATCATGAGACCACTTATATGATGCTTCAATTTGTCTTGGAAAATGATTTCGAGGGTAAGGACGTTCTTGATATGGGTAGTGGAACCGGCGTATTGGCTATCTTGGCGGCTCTGAAAAAGGCGGCCCATATCGATGCTATCGATATCGATAATTGGTGCTATTTGAACGCCAAGGAAAATGTGGAACGGAACAACTGTAGCCATATCTCGGTTTTCGAAGGGGATTCGTCCTTGTTGGGAGAGCGGAAATACGATGTTATCTTGGCCAATATCAATAGAAATATACTGCTGGCCGATATATCGGTGTATGCACAAAACTTAAGGGAAAATGGAGCCCTTTTCTTAAGTGGTTTCTATGAAGAGGATATTCCCTTGATTTCGGAAACCTGTCTAAAAGCAGGGTTAAAGTTTGAAAAAAATCTGCAAAAAAATAATTGGGTTGCCGTAAAATATGTATTTTAGAAGAGGTATACTATTTTAAATTGATCACTATGAGTTTCAAAGAAAAAGTATCGGAAGAACTACTACTAGAGGAAGAGGTAGTAAAACAAAACGAAATTGTTCTTTTCAATGATGAGGTCAATACTTTTGACCATGTCATTGAGACCTTGGTAGATGTATGCGATCATACGCCCGTTCAGGCGGAGCAATGCTCGCTTATCGTACACTACAAGGGCAAATGTACCGTTAAAACAGGCGAGTATAAAGACCTAGAGCCCCGTTGCAGCAAATTGTTGGAAGCGGGCCTTAGTGCAGAAATCGTATAGTTTAAGTAAAGGTGTAAGGGTCAGTGCGGTAGCTTGTTCTTGAGCAATCCATACATAAAAGTGCCCAATACGGCCGCTGCTATGACTATAAGCATGCTGTAGACTCCGGTTCCTAAAAGAATGTACATTGGTCCGGGACAAGCTCCTGCCAGCGCCCATCCTAACCCAAAAATACTACCTCCCAAAATATAACGGATAAAACTCTTGTCTTTGGGCATGAGTTTTATTTCGTTTCCCTCTATACTTTTTACCTTGAATTTTTTGAGGGCCCAAATGGAAATTATGCCCAGTACTACGGCAGACCCTATGATTCCGTACATGTGAAACGATTGAAATTTGAACATTTCATATATGCGATACCATGATACGGCTTCGGACTTGACAAGTACGATACCAAAGAATATGCCTACGAATAAGAATTTTATAAATTTCATTATGCAAAGATTAAGGGTAGTAATAGATGTGTCATTAAAAGTCCGCCTATAAAGAATCCGATAACGGCTATCAATGAAGGTAGTTGTAGGTTGCTCAGGCCTGTAATGGCGTGGCCGGAAGTACAGCCACCGGCATAGCGTGTGCCGAAACCGACTAGAAAACCTGCAATGATCAATATGGCCAGGCCTTTGATCGATAGGGCATTGTCCCAATCATAGATTTCTCCCGGCAGCAATGTGCTTCCTGCATCGTTAAAGCCCAATTTCTGTAGGTCTTTGATGGTTTCCGGATTGAGGTCGATGGCCGAGCCGTCGGAAAGGAAGTTTACGGCTATGAATCCCCCGATAATCGCACCTAGTACAACGGTCAGGTTCCATCTTTGGGCCTTCCAATCGAATCTAAAGAAGTCCGAATACTTTCCGGCACCCCCTATGCTGCATAGGGTCCTTAGATTTGATGACATGCCAAAAGTCTTCCCGAAATAAATCAGAAAGATCATTACGAAAGTAATCAAAGGCCCTGAAACGTACCAAGGCCATGGTTGAAGTATGCTGTCCATGTAGAAAAAATTTATGCAAAGGTAGGGCGAAAGAGATTAGGGAAATGTAATCGGAGTTACAAAACATGTTGGAAATAAAAATGAAGGGCGTTTTGTTTTTAGGAAAAGGATAAAGAGGAAATCGGAAATAAAAAACCCCTTGAAACATCCATTTCAAGGGGTTTTGATGTGATCCTGACAAGATTCGAACTTGTAACCTTCTGATTCGTAGTCAGATGCGCTATCCAGTTGCGCCACAGGACCAATTAAAGTGCTTTTGTTAGGGTGTTCCGAACGGAAACAAAAAAGAAACTCGTTTAAACCAGTTTTTTACCTAACGGGGTGCAAATATATTTCTTTTTACATTTACGGCAAAATATAAGTTACTTATTAAATGGATTTAAAAACCTTTATTAGGGATATTGAGGATTTTCCGCGGCAGGGTGTAGTCTTTAAAGATATAACACCACTGTTGGCAAATGCCAAGGCCATACGGTATACGCTTGATCGTCTGGTGGAAATGGTGGGAGTGCATGGTGTAGATAAGGTGGTAGGTATGGAAAGCCGGGGCTTTTTCTTCGGACCTCTTTTGGCCCAACGACTAAACGCGGGTTTTGTTCCTGTTCGTAAACCGAATAAACTGCCATCGGAAAAAATTAGCCAAACCTATGATTTGGAATATGGCACCGATACCTTGGATATGCACAGCGATGCGATCTTGGCGGGGGAAAAGGTCTTGGTTCACGACGATGTTCTCGCTACAGGCGGTACGGCAAAGGCTACCTGTAACCTGGTCGAACGTTTGGGAGGTGAAATCGTTCAATGTAATTTTTTGATCGAACTCGATTTTTTAAAGGGAAGGGATAAATTAGGGGGAACCCCTGTAAAAGCCCTTTTGAATTATTGACCCAAGGCACGGATGGTCACAAAATAACGCCACCCGATTACAGCCATCTGAAATTTTGAAGCTTTTGAAAGGTCAAGTTGCTTTTTAGAAAAGGAAGGCAGAAGTAATCGGTTTACTCGGGCAAGTAACTTGAAAAACGATTGTTTCATGGTTGGGTTCTTTGGAAATACTAACTTATTGATTTAAAAGTAAAAGACCGCTATTTAGCGGTCTTTTTTGTTGTATAGGCCTATATGATTCAACTTACGATACTATCGTGATCAGCGATACTAAGAGTAATAACAGAAGTTTTGCAAGTGTAATCATAATTAGGGGGTTTTAGGTTAATAGATAGTTGATAATAATCGATTATCTAATCAAGATAATTAAAAGAAATATTCGTTTCCAAGCGAAATGATGAGAATTATTCAATTTAAATACGATTTTATAAGTGAAAAGACGGATTAAGTTTATAATTTAAAAATATTGTCTTCATTTGTGTTATTTATTGAAGTTAAAAAAGGTTTATATTATATCAATAAGTAACATTTTAAGAGGCTTTTTCAAGACGATTTTCTTTTTTAAGCATAATTTTGCGCGAAAATGATGTTTTTTGGCGCAATTCATTTTCAAGGGGTACTTTTTTCTCGTGGCTAAGGCCTAATAAAGACACCATTTAATTAAAATCTTGGCATATCTTTGCTTTAATTCCCTGAAACCGATACATGCAGAATTTTATTTTTATTGTTCTTGGCCTGATACTTTTGATAGCAGGTGGTAACTGGCTTTTAAAATCGGCTGTAGCCCTTTCCTTAAGATTGAGTATTCCGAAAATTGTTATCGGTATGACGGTAGTATCCTTTGCTACCTCGGCGCCTGAACTGATTGTAAGTGTAAAGGCCGCTCTTGATGGGTTTCCCGATTTGGCTTTGGGGAATGTGGTGGGATCCAATATAGCGAACCTGGGCTTGGTACTGGCCGTTACCGTTCTTATGGGCTCGATAGATGTTCGAAGAACCTTTTATACTACCGATTGGCCGGTTATGATGGCCGCTTCATTGCTTTTCTTTGCTTTTATTTTCTTTGACGGGGAACTGCAACAGTATGAAGGGGGGATTATGGTCGTAGCCTTATTCCTGTTTTTGGTGTATTTACTCCGTTTTCAAAAGCAGGCGGTGGAAGATGAGGCCCCTGAAGATGATTTGCCTTTGCCTTTGTATAAGTTGGTGCTCTTTTTGGGGCTAGGGGGTACGGCCCTCTGGGGTGGTTCTGAGCTCCTTATTAACGGTGCGGTGGGTACCGCCAAGATATTTGGTGTAAGCGAGCGGATCATTGCCGTTACCGTGGTTTCTATAGGGACCAGTATTCCTGAATTGGCTGCTTCCGTAATAGCGGTAATTAAGAAGGAAAAAGCCATTTCCTTGGGGAATCTTATCGGGTCGAATATTTTCAACTTATTGGCGGTTTTAGGGATTACCTCTATAATAACCCCGATTAAAGTGGTCGATGAGCGTTTGTTGAGCAACGATATTTTTTGGATGTTGGGCATTTCCTTTCTGATTCTTCCCTTGGTATTCTTTCCTAAGGGGCTACGCTTGGGTTGGCGCGATGGCTTGATCCTTCTGACCTGTTACGTGGTCTTTGTGTATCTGACCGTTGCCTAGGGTGCATCGGTTCGGAGCTTTTATGTCTTCTATTTTTTTTATTCCTTCATTTAGATGGTGCCGACTTTCTAGGTTTGGTAGGAAACGGGCTTTGGTGCTTCCTGTGTTGTTTAAGCCGATTTGATGGCTTTGGTCCGCGAATATGGATGCAAGGTGTTATCCTGTGTAAGTTAAAGGAAGAAGGATGACTAGCTGGGCTTGTAGGGGTTTTTCGTGTAGTGTGTCCTTGGTAGGAAGCTAAAATGTAATCTAGATGTAAAGAAAAACGCTCGAACCTATGGGTTCGAGCGTTTTACATTATATTAACAACAAAAAAATTAGATCGAATTAAATATCGGCAGATTTAACCGTTTTAACGATTCTTCCGGCGATTTTGTATGGGTCACCGTTAGAAGCTGGTCTTCTGTCTTCCAACCATCCTTTCCATCCACTCTCAACAGTAGCGATAGGAATACGGATAGAAGCACCACGGTCAGAAATTCCGTAGCTGAAATCATGGATCGATGCGGTTTCGTGAAGACCGGTCAAACGTTGGTCGTTGAACTCACCGTAAACGGCAATGTGTTCTTTTACTACAGGTCTGAAAGCCTCGCATATTTTTTCGTAAACCTCTTTTGAACCTGCAGTCCTTAAAGTAGTGTTAGAGAAGTTGGCGTGCATACCCGAACCATTCCAGTCCATGTCTTTTCCTAATGGTTTTGGGTGGTATTCGATATAGTAACCATATTGTTCCGATAGTCTATCTAAAAGGTATCTGGCAACCCAAAGTTCGTCACCGGCCAATTTGGCTCCTTTGGCGAACAATTGAAATTCCCACTGGCCACAGGCAACCTCTTGGTTGATTCCTTCAAAGTTAAGTCCGGCAGCGATACATAGATCGGCGTGCTCTTCGACCATTAGACGGCCATGTGTATTTTTACCTCCAACCGAACAGTAGTAAAGGCCTTGTGGGGCAGGGTAGCCTCCAACAGGGAAACCTAAAGGTAGTTGGGTATGGGTGTCCATTATAAAGTATTCTTGCTCAAAACCGAACCAGAAATCATTATCATCGTCATCGATAGTAGCTCTTCCGTTAGATTCATGAGGTGTTCCATCGGCATTAAGTACTTCGGTCATTACCAAAAAACCATCTTTTCTTGCGGGGTCAGGGAAGATGGCAACAGGCTTTAACAAACAATCCGAATCGCCGCCGACTGCCTGTCTTGTTGAACTTCCGTCAAAAGACCACATAGGGCAATCTTCCAATTTACCACTAAAGTCGTTTACGACCTTAGTCTTGCTACGCATGTTTTGCGTTGGGAAATATCCATCCAACCAGATGTATTCTAATTTAGTTTTGCTCATAATTACGGTAGTTAATTTTACGTTTAAAGACGAACAAAAATATGTTTTTTACTCAATTATACTAATTTTTAGGGGGGTAAATATCAAAAAATTGAGTATAATTTAGGATAGCCCTATTTTTTGAGGGGTATTTTGTGGTAAGTTGATTATTTTATCTTTTTATTATTAATTCGTTAATTGCTATTTTAGCCGAAAATTTTAAGTATATACTATGTCGAGACAGCGATTTGATGCAATGACCGAAAGCCGGAAAAGAGAGCGTGTAGGTGTTGAAGAAAAAGGGCGACGTTCCGAGCTTTTTGGAAACAATGTTTTTAATAAGGAGCGCATGCTACAGTACCTTACCAAAGATGCTTTGGAAAGCGTGCAGGGGGCAATTTTCTCGGGATCTAAAATAGATAGAAAGATAGCTGACCAAGTGGCCGAGGCCATGAAGACCTGGGCTATAGAAATGGGGGCTACGCATTATACCCATTGGTTTCAACCGCTTACGGGGGCGACTGCCGAAAAGCACGATGCCTTTTTTGATCTAATGTCGGATGGAAGGGCCTTGGAGAAATTTGGGGGTGGCCAATTGGTGCAACAGGAACCTGATGCCTCAAGCTTTCCAAGTGGTGGAATTCGCAACACTTTTGAAGCTCGTGGCTATACCGCATGGGACCCTACCAGTCCGGCTTTTGTTTACGATACGACACTTTGTATACCCACGATATTTGTTTCGTATACCGGTGAAGCCTTAGATAATAAGGCGCCACTTTTGCGCGCCCTTAATGCCATAGATGAGGCGGCAACTGCCGTAGCAAAATATTTTGATAAAACCGTGGTCAAGGTAAACGCTACCTTGGGCTGGGAGCAAGAATATTTCTTGGTCGATAAGGCATTGGCCCATTCACGTAGCGATATAAGTCTGACGGGGAGAACCTTGGTAGGGCATTCGGCCGCAAAGGGACAACAACTTGATGACCATTATTTTGGGGTAATACCCTTGAGGGCCATTAATTTTATGAAGGAACTCGAGCTGGAATGTATGCGCCTGGGTATTCCTGTTAAAACAAGGCATAACGAAGTGGCGCCGAACCAATTTGAATTGGCCCCTGTTTTTGAAGAGGCTAATTTGGCGGTAGATCATAACTTGCTCTTGATGGATGTCATGGACCGCATTGCGGATAGGCACAACCTTAAAGTGCTCTTTCATGAAAAACCCTTTGCCGGCATCAATGGTTCGGGTAAGCATAATAACTGGTCGTTGGCGACCGATACGGGCGTGAATTTGTTGAGTCCGGGGTCTACGCCCATGAAGAACCTTCAGTTTTTGACCTTCTTTATCAATACCATTAAGGCGGTAGATACCTATGAGGAGCTGTTGCGTTCGTCTATAGCTTCGGCGAGCAATGACCATAGGTTGGGCGCCAATGAAGCGCCTCCGGCAATCTTGTCGATATTCGTTGGTAAGCAGTTGGGTAATGTTTTGGATGAATTGGAGGGTGTTTCCAAAGGAAAGTTGTCCCCTGAGGAAAAAACTGAGCTCAAATTGAACGTAGTGGGTAAAATACCCGAAATTCTACTTGATAATACGGATCGCAACCGGACTTCCCCCTTTGCCTTTACCGGAAACAAATTTGAAATGCGGGGCGTAGGTTCAAAAACGAACTGTGCCAAACCGATGACCATTTTGAACACTATAGTGGCCAAGCAGCTGCGGGAGTTTAAAAAAGAGGTAGATGCACTTGTCGATAAAAAGAGCCTTAAAAAGGATGAGGCCGTATTCAATGTTTTGCGGGAGTATATCAAGACTTCAAAACGTATTCGTTTTGATGGTGATGGTTATAGCGAAGATTGGCAAAAAGAAGCGGAACGCAGAAAACTCAGCAACAATAAAACCACTCCGGCCGCCCTTCAGGTGCTGACCTCAAAGCAAAGCTTGGAACTCTTTGCCTCTATGGGGGTGATGAGCGAAAAAGAGGTCACCGCAAGGCAAGAGGTAGAGCTTGAAGCCTATATCTTGCATATACAGATAGAGGGTAGGGTGTTGAACGAATTGGTCTATAGCCATATTATCCCATCGGTAATAGAATATCAGAACATCTTGATCAAGAATGTATTGGGACTCAAGGAGATCTATGGGGCTGCCCATCGAAAACTGACCGATGGTCAATCGGGTATTATAGAGCAGATCGCCGAGCATATTACCGAACTTAAAAAACAGGTAGATGCGATGACGGATGCCCGTAGAAAAGCCAATAAATTGACCGATACCCAAAAAAAGGCCTTTGCGTACAGTGACGATGTCAAGCCGTATTTTGAAAAAATAAGAATGCATTGTGATAAGCTGGAAATGCTTGTGGATAACCGTTATTGGCCCTTGGTCAAGTATCGGGAGTTGTTGTCTATCAAGTAGTGATGGTTTGTATGTTGGCTTGCCCGTAAATTAGGTAAAAGACCTTATTACTGGTCAAAGTGATGTAAGGCAGTGGTGAAAAGGTATACTAAGTAAAGAATATCTAAAATATTCTATAGATGCATAGTACCTTAAAAAAATATCTTTTCACCCTGCTTTTTTTGTTTTCTGTTTCTCTTTTCTCCCAAGGAGCGTGGACAAAGGAGAAAAACAAAGCCTACGTTCAGTTATCGTATTATAACATAGCTGCTTATTCGGGTGTTTACGGAAACCCCGATTATAGGACCGAGCGAAAAATCACCGATAACACCCTTCAACTTTTTGGGGAATACGGTATTTTCGATAAGACGACGGTGCTCTTGAGTCTGCCGATTAAAATGATCAAAGCTGGCGATGCGGTGTCATCTACAGCTGGTGTGCCCATTACTTCTGATGGTTCTGAAGCGGCCTTGGGTAATTTGGTCCTTGGTGTAAAACATCAACTTTATAATAAGAAGTGGGTGATTTCCGGACAGCTTAATTTTGAGGCCAATACCGGAAGCTATTTTGAGGCATCCGGACTTAGAAGTGGTTATGATACATTTACATTATCTCCAAAACTGAATATTGGTAGAGGTTATGATAATTTCTTTGTTCAGGCATCTACAGGTGTTGATATTCGTTTTAATGACTATAGTTCAAATTTTAGAGCTAGCGCTGAAGCTGGTGTAAAATCCATAAAACGACTTTGGATCATTGGTTTTCTTGACTTTTCAACTTCTTTTGAAAACGGAGAGGTTATACTTCCGGAAGCTAATTTGGCCACAGGGTTGTATCTTAATGATCAAGCATATGTTGCCTATGGCATAAAGGGTATAGTTGAAATTACCGAAAAGTTTGGAGTGCTAGCTAACTACACTTCGGCAATTTCAGGAACTAATGTGCCTAAAAGAGCGGTTTTGGGCGGAGGGATTTATCACAAATTTTAATCTACTTGAGAACTTTTAGAAAGTTTTTTTTGTCAAGCGATGATTATTCGGTGAATACCTTATTTTTGCCAAAAAGCCGTAATAATGAGTTCATCTACCAGTGAAAGATACAGTCAAAGAGGTGTTTCTGCCTCAAAAGAAGATGTGCACAATGCTATAAAGAATATTGATAAGGGACTCTTTCCAAAAGCGTTCTGTAAGATTGTGCCAGATTATTTAACGAATGATGAGGATTATTGCTTGGTGATGCATGCAGATGGTGCCGGAACAAAATCTTCGTTGGCCTATATGTACTGGAAGGAAACGGGAGATCTATCCGTTTGGAAAGGTATTGCCCAAGATGCACTTATTATGAACATAGATGATCTTATCTGTGTGGGTGCTACTGATAATATTATGCTTTCTTCTACTATTGGGAGAAATAAAAACTTGATTCCCGGTGAAGTAATATCGGAAATCATCAATGGTACCGAAGAGCTTATTGGCGATTTGGCCCAGCATGGTCTTACTATTCGGTCTACCGGAGGTGAAACTGCCGATGTGGGTGATTTGGTGCGTACCATTATTGTAGATTCAACGGTTACTGCGCGTTTAAAGAAGAAAGATGTTATAGATAATGCCAATATAAAGGCCGGTGACGTTATCGTAGGTTTGGCTTCTTTCGGCCAGGCTTCCTATGAAAAGGAATATAATGGCGGTATGGGCAGTAATGGCCTTACCTCGGCTAGGCACGACGTTTTTTCCAAATATCTCGCCGAGAAATATCCTGAGAGTTTTGACGCTTCCGTACCTGATGATTTGGTATATTCCGGCAATGTCAAGTTAACCGATAAGGTAGATGAAAATGTGCCCTTGGATGCGGGTAAACTGGTGTTATCGCCAACCCGGACCTACGCGCCCATCGTAAAGAAAATATTAAGTAAATATACTTCCCAAGATATTCATGGTATGGTGCATTGTAGTGGTGGTGCGCAAACCAAGATTTTACATTTTATCGATGAACTACATGTTATAAAAGATAATCTTTTTCTGGTTCCACCGCTGTTTAAATTGATTCAAGAACAATCCGGTACCGACTGGAAAGAGATGTATCAGGTCTTCAACTGTGGACATCGTCTTGAAATCTATACCGATGAATCGGTGGCCGATGATCTTATCGCTATTTCCAAGGGTTTTGGGGTAGATGCACAAATCGTTGGAAGGGTCGAGGCGCATTCCGCTAAAAAACTGACCATCGAGAGTCCTTATGGCAAGTTTGTATATTAGGGTATACGAATCGTTTCAATCTGCCGTTTTCTATAGTAAACAATTGTATTATGGAAAGAAAGCAGTTTTTGAAAAGTCTAGGGGCTAGTGCAGCCTTTGCTATCGCTTTTCCATGTCTTCATGCTTGTTCTACGGATAGCGAAGATGAAGACGGCGGTAATGTCCCGGTACCTACCGGAGTAGATTTTACCATTGACTTAAGTGCCCCTGAAAATGCGAAACTTGCCGAAAAAGGCGGATTCGTATTGAAAAATTTGGTGGTCGTTGTGCAGAATTTAGAAGGTGAATATGTGGCGGCGAGCCAGGTTTGTAGCCATGAAGGGTATGAGCAGGTACGTTTTGCCGATGTAGACGGAGGAATATTTTATTGTGACGTACACGGGTCGCGTTTTGAACAAGACGGAACACCGATATACGAAAAAGTGGAAGGGGTGACCTCGAAGCCATTGAAAATTTTTAAGACCGAGCTGAACGATAATATGCTACGCGTATTTGAATAAGTGGCACTGATTTTGTTTTAGACCTAATATGAAAAAGATAATAGTTTTGTTTTTTGTTGCTCTGGCTAGTTCCCTTTCTGCCCAAGATTGGCAGGAAGATTATACGCAGGCCTTGGCTTTGTCAAAAGAGGACAACAAGAAAATGGTATTGGTTTTTGCGGGCTCCGATTGGTGTGCACCTTGCATAAAACTGGATAAGACTATCTGGCAATCGGACGAGTTTAAAAAATTCGCCCAAACCGACCTGATACTTTATAAGGCCGATTTTCCAAGGAAAAAAGCAAATCAACTTAGTGCTGAACTCAGTGCGAAAAATAAAGAGTTGGCCGAAAAGTTCAATCCACGGGGGCACTTTCCCTTAGTGGTTCTTCTATCGGAAAAAGAAGAGGTCTTAGGGCAGACCGGCTATCTAAAACTCTCTCCAAAAGAATATGTTGCGCATTTAAAATCCATGTTATAAGTGAGGGCGGTATTATATGTACTTTCTTTTTTTTTCTTCTCTATTGGTTTTTCCCAAGATAAGAAATTGGTAACCGTGCACAGGGCGATGGAGCTTATGGGCTCTCGGTTTGATATTACGGTGGTATCCGCCAACGAAGACTTGGGGTATATCAATATAGACGAGGCTACCGCCGAAATCCAGCGTATTGAAAATATGATTTCTTCTTGGAAACCTGATTCGGAAACCTCTTTGATAAATGCCAATGCGGGAATTAAACCGGTCAAGGTAAGTGCCGAAATGTTTATGCTGATAGAACGGGCCAAGAAACTTTCGGAAATTACCGATGGGGCCTTCGATATTTCCTTTGCCTCTATGGATGAAATATGGAGTTTTGACGGCTCTATGGTTCGAATGCCCAGTAAGAAGGAAATTGAAAATTCGGTAAAAAGAGTCGGCTATGAAAAAATTATCCTAGATCCGGCCGAAAAAACGGTCTTTCTGGCCGAAAAAGGCATGAAAATTTCTTTTGGGGCCATAGGAAAAGGCTATGCGGCCGATAAGGCCAAAGAGCTTTTGGTTTCAAAGCAGGTGTTAGGGGGTATTATAAATGCGGCTGGCGACCTTACTACTTGGGGAACGAAGGCTACGGGGGAAAAATGGCTTATTGGTATAGCCAATCCGCTGAGCGAAGAGAAAATCTTCTCCTGGTTGCCTATCGTTGAGTCGTCTGTGGCCACTTCTGGGAACTATGAAAAATATGTTGTTTTTAACGGGGTGAAGTATTCGCATATCATCGATCCTAGAACCGGATATCCTTCAACGGGAATCAATAGTGTATCCATATTTGCCAAAAGCGCCGAAATTTGTGATGCCTTGGCTACCGCTGTCTATATACTGGGCAAAAAAGAGGGTCTTGCCCTTATCAACCAATTGGGGGATACCGAGGCTATTTTGGTAGACGACGCCAATAAAGTGCATAAAAGCAGCGGTATATTGTTGAACAACTAGGCCTAAGGGCTTATTCCTCTTTTTACCGAAAACCTTAGGGATATCAATAAATGTGCAAATTTGTCGTAAATTCGCGGCACAAGTGATGTAAGATAATGATAGATAAACTCAATATAGTTAAGCAGCGTTTTGATGAGGTTTCCGACCTTATTATCCAGCCCGATATTATTTCGGACCAGAAACGTTATGTGGAATTGACCAAAGAATACTCCGATTTAAAAGAGCTTGTGGCGAAACGTGAACAGTACGTTGAGCTTATGGATAATATTCAGGAGGCAGATGAAATTATAGCGGATGGCAGTGACGCCGAAATGGTGGAAATGGCCAAAATGCAGTTGGAGGAAGCTAAAGGAGCCCTTCCGCAATTGGAGGAGGAAATCAAGTTGATGCTTATTCCCAAGGATCCGGAAGATGCCAAAGATGTCGTAGTCGAGATTCGGGCCGGAACAGGTGGTGATGAAGCCAGTATTTTTGCAGGGGACCTGTTTCGCATGTATACTAAATATTGTGAGAGCAAAGGTTGGAAGACCAATGTTATCGATTTGAGCGAAGGTACCAGTGGGGGCTATAAGGAAATTCAATTTGAAGTAACGGGCAAGGATGTCTATGGAACTTTAAAATTTGAGGCGGGGGTACACCGAGTGCAACGTGTGCCGCAGACCGAGACCCAAGGTAGGGTGCATACCAGTGCGGCTACCGTTATGGTGCTTCCGGAAGCCGAGGATTTTGATGTGCAAATCGACCCCAAAGACGTTCGAATAGATTTTTTCTGTTCTTCAGGACCTGGTGGGCAGTCTGTAAACACTACGTATTCAGCGGTGCGTTTAACGCATATTCCCACCGGATTGGTGGCGCAATGTCAAGACCAGAAATCACAGCACAAGAACAAAGACAAGGCCTTTAGGGTGTTGCGATCACGTTTGTACGATATGGAACTTGCCAAAAAACAGGAAGAAGATGCTGCAAAGCGAAATTCCCAGGTAAGTAGTGGTGACCGTTCGGCAAAGATTAGAACCTATAACTATCCGCAAGGACGGGTTACCGATCACCGTATCGGGCTTACCTTGTACGATTTACAGAACATTATTGATGGCGATATCCAAAAGATAATCGATGAGTTGAGTTTTGTAGAAAATACCGAAAAACTAAAAGAAGCTTCCGAGATTTTCTAGCCGTCCTAAATTTTCAAGAATCTTAATTATAGCCGTAGCGATACTATGACTACAGAACAACTTGTTGCCCAGATTTATAAGAAAAAATCCTTCCTCTGCATTGGTCTAGATACCGATTTGGAAAAGGTGCCGTCGCATCTGCTGGAAGAGGAAGACCCTATATTCGCCTTTAATAAGGCGATAATTGACGCGACACACGATATTTGTGTCTCGTACAAGCCGAACATTGCATTTTATGAGGCTTATGGTATCAAGGGCTGGCAAGCCTTGGAGAAGACTATCCGCTACCTTAATGAAAATTTCCCCGAGCAATTTACAATTGCCGATGCCAAACGGGGGGATATAGGAAACACCTCTACGCGTTACGCTAAGGCTTTTTTAGAGGACTTACAGTTTGATTCGGTGACCATAGCCCCGTATATGGGAAAAGACTCTGTAGAGCCGTTTTTGGCCTTTAAGGACAAGCATACCATATTGTTGGCCCTGACTTCGAATGTGGGTGCCTTTGATTTTCAAACTAAATTGGTGGATGGTAAGGAATTGTACAAGACCGTTCTTGAGACCTCAAAGTCCTATGAGAATTCCGAAAACTTAATGTATGTGGTCGGTGCCACCAAGGCGGAATACCTGAAGGAGATACGACAAATCGTACCTGATAGTTTTTTGCTGGTTCCCGGAGTGGGAGCACAGGGGGGTAGTCTAAAGGATGTCTGTGAAAATGGAATGAACGATAAGGTAGGCCTTCTTATAAATTCTTCGCGAGGTATCATATACGCCTCGGCAGAATCGGATTTTGCTGACGCGGCAAGGCACAAAGCCTTAGAGTTACAACGTCAAATGGCCGAACTGCTATAGTTTCAGTTGAAACTACTTGATCATATTCTCTAAAACTTTTTGAATCTTAAGGGCTTTTTGCTCAAAAAATTCTACCAATTTGGCATCGGTATATTTCATGTCGCTTGCCTTGCTCAAAAAAGTTTGATACTGGTACTCTAAAAGAGAAATCGCGTTTCTATTTGAAGTGATTGGGGTAACTGTTCCTACTTTGCAATACTGATTTTCCATAATCTTATAATCCTTTACAACAAATATACGGACGGAAATCGTCTTTGGATGTCGATAATCGCTGTATATAGCAAAAATTAAGATGAATTGATGATTTATTTACAATTACTCAATGTGCTCGCTGAGAATCTTGTGGTGTACTTGTTAATAACTCTGATTTTCTTGTGGTTTTAACAAATTGTTTTTTGTTAAAATGATGTAGTATTACCGATCTTTTGATTGTTTTGTATTGCATTGATAATCAGATTCTTGTTTTTTGTTCCCTTTTGTTGCGTTTTTCGTTTTTTTAAGGGCGGTGTGGATTATATTTCGGGCCGTGCCTAATATTGGATCAAAAGATTTAATACATTGCAAAGTTTCCTAATTGGAAAAATCGAGAGAACACTTTGTTAAATTACGTTACATATCTGCATCAAGAGTCTGATTCTTGGGTGACCTTCGTACATGGTGCCGGAGGCAGCTCTTCCATTTGGTACAAACAGTTAAGGGAGTTTAAGAAACACTTTAATATTTTACTGTTGGACCTTAGGGGGCATGGTGATTCAAAACCGAGTCTAAAGGACGCCTTCGACGATAAATACACCTTTGATTATATTACAGAGGATATTTTAGAGGTGTTGGACTATCTGAAAATTCAAAAATCACATTTTATCGGTATTTCCCTGGGTACGGTGCTTATAAGAAATTTGGCCGAGAAACATCCCGATCGTGTGGAAAGCATGGTTTTGGGTGGGGCTATTATCCGGTTGGATATGCGATTTAGGATTTTAATGGGCTTTGGAGGGCTTTTTAAGTCCTTGGTACCTTATATATGGCTCTATAAATTATTTACGTTTGCCATCATGCCGGATGGAAACCATAAAGAGTCGCGCTTACTTTTTGTGAGGGAGGCCAAGCGAATGTATCAGAAGGAATTTGTAAGATGGTACAAGATGGGTTCGCAAATCAATAGGCTCTTGCGTTTCTTCAGGGCAGGCGATGTAAATATTCCTACACTTTATGTGATGGGGGGTGAAGATTATCTTTTTCTACCTTCTGTCAAGAAAATGGTCCAAAAACAATCTCAGTCGAGCTTGTTGACCATTGAGCATTGCGGGCACGTAGTGAACGTAGAACAGCCGCAACTCTTCAATCGCTTTGTTATTGACTTTGTTTCCGATGTCAATAGGGGGTATTAGATTCTAAATTGTCAAGAAATCCATTATTTTTTGAAATCGGGGGCGATGTTCTTTTCTGTGGAAAAGGCACAAAAAAAACCGGTGCTCCCACCGGTTTTAAACTAACTAACTCAAAAATTACTAACTCAAAATATTCAATATTTTAATCTTAAACCTATGGTGTTCGATCAAAGGTCGCGGATAAGTTGTCTTTGAAGACTTCTTATGAAGTTTAACGGGTTAATTTTCAAGTTATTGTAAGGTTTGTGCTAAATATTTTTTTTAATCCTGAAGGCTAAAAACACGCTTTAAAAGATCGGTTGTACGCGAAGCGGCATTGTTTCTTATTTCTTTTTCCTCGACCGCGATCATGGTGTAAACGCCCTTGAGTGCTTCTTGGGTAACATAGTCGGTCAAATCAGGGTTTACCTTCTTTGTAAGGGGTATGCTATTGTATTTTGAGATGAGGTTGCTCCATACCTTATCGGCACCTACTTTGTCGAAAGAATTTTTGATGACGGGGTTGAATTTGGCGTAGAGTTGGGTTTGTGTGGCCGAGGTGAGGTATTGGGTGGCGGCATCGTCACTACCTAATAAAATGTTCTTGGCGTCATTGAAGGTGATACCTTTTACCGCATCGACAAAAATAGGGGTAGCTTCACCTACGGCATCTTCAGCGGCCCTATTGATTACCTTTAAGCCTTCGTCGGCCAAATTTCCAAGTCCGATATCGCGAAGGGTCTTATCTACTTTTTGAAGTTCCTCGGGTAAAAGAATCTTTACGGCTTCGTTTTTTAGGAAGCCGTCTTCTTGAGTGAGCTTGCTCACTTGGCTTTTGATCCCTTTGTCAAGGGCTTGTCGTAGGCCGGCGGCAATTTGGTCATTGCCGAGGGCGGTTTGTCCTTGGGGCAATTGGTCTATAACTTGTTGAAGCTCGCCACAGGCCGTTAGGTTCAATGCGAGAAATAAGAGAAATATTTTTTTCATAGCTGCTTTTTTATCTATTAGGAAAAATAAAAGTGTGGCCTACCCAAATGGGTACGCCTTTACTTTCTTTTATGGTTCGAATTATATTACGAAAAAATGACGGTCTTATTGTTGTAGACCATGGTCTTTCTTAGAATATGTAGTTTAACGGCCCTTGAAAGCACGATTTTTTCAAGATCACGGCCCTTGGCGATAAAGTCTTTGATGCTATGGGCGTGGGTTACCGTAGTAACGTCTTGTTCTATGATCGGGCCCGCATCGAGTTCTTCGGTAACGTAATGGCTGGTGGCCCCAATGATCTTGACACCGCGTTTAAAGGCTGCGTGATAGGGTTTGGCTCCCGCAAATGCCGGAAGAAACGAGTGGTGGATATTGATAATACGATTGGGGAAGTTACTAATGATTTTCGGACTTACAATTTGCATATACCTCGCCAAAACAATAAAGTCTACGCCGTGTTTCTTTAGTAGTTCCAATTGTTTCGTCTCCGCTTCGGCTTTGGTGTCCTTGGTTACGGGTATGTGGTAGAACGGAATGTCAAATTGTTCGGCAATAGGCTTAAGGTCGGGGTGGTTGCTGATAATGAAAGGAATCTCCACCTCGAGCTCACTAGAGTTGAACCGGCTTAAAAGGTCGTATAAACAGTGATTGTATTTTGATACGAAAATGGCCATCTTGGGCTTTATGCCGGCTTCATGCAAGCTCCATTGCATGTTGTATCGGTCGGCTAGTTCTTTTTGGAATTCCTTCTTGAACGTTTCTTTGGAAAACGTCGAAAGGTCAAAGTCACTGTCAAGACGCATAAAGAAAACATTTGCTTCTTTGTCGACATGTTGGTCTAAATATATGATGTTGCCATGGTGCTGATGTATGAAATTCGTGACAGCACTTATGATTCCCGCTTGATCGGGACAATGGATAAGAATGGTCGTTTTCAAAATCGATAGTTTAAAAATTCAAAATTAGAACTTTAAACTAACAATTTTAGTATAATTCGGGTTTTAAAACAAAATGGGGTACAGGGACTTAATTCCAGTAATTGGAGCCTCCATCGGGAAATGAACTTCGCCACTTTTTAAACGAACGTCTAAAGCTTTTGATTTCTTTTCGCAGTAGATTAAGGTATTCTTTTTCCTTTACACCATCTTTTTCAAGACCGGTACAATACGAATTAATGTTTCGTATCATGATATTGATAAAGCTGGCGCTCCTCATCCGTTCGATATGGCAACCGCTTATTTCGGCCAAGGCAATCTTCTTAGGTATCAGAATGGCATCGGTCAATAGTGAATCGGCAATGCTATCCCTATGGCTATTAGATTGGTAGAGTTTTAGAAGGTCTTTGTTCAAAGAAACATACGAAGCAATTTCCCTACTCATATGGCAGAGCTCTAGCGCTTTTTTATAGACGGGTATGTCGCGAAGATTCTTGTAAGACATTTTTCTTTTACTAGCAATTTTGTTTCATAAAGTTACGGCCAGTTTCGAACTTTTATCTTTAGAATCGAAAGTGATTTCATATATTAGCTTTAGATTATAAGGTTTTTATAACTTTTAGACACGAAAATGAATATAGATGATTTAAACTGGAAAATACTCAAATGTCTTCAGGCAAATGCGCGTGAAACCTTTGCCGATATCGGAAGGAAAGTCGGCTTAACGGCACCGGCAGTGGCGGAGCGAATCAAGAAGATGGAAGACCTGGGAATTATAGAGGGATATATTACTAAAGTGTCACATGCAAAGACGGGACATCATTTAAAGGCCATTATTACCCTTAGGGCCTTTATGGGGAAATTAAAACCCTTTTTAGAGATGGTGAAGACCTATAAAGAGGTAGTGAACTGCTACAGGATTACGGGTAACGAGAACATTGTAATGGAGGTAGTGCTGAAAGATCAGTTTCATTTGGAACGCTTTATCGATAAGCTGATTCAGTATGGGGAAACACGTACCCATATTATCCTTTCCAATGTGGTGTCAAGTGCGCCTATCGGGAAGAACACTTTTTAAAAATGTAACCTATTTTTTGGCAATTGGTCTTTAATTCGTGGTGTGGGCTATTTAAGAGTTCCTTATATTTAGCTTTCCGTTTTTTCGGAAGGACACACTGTACGAAATGAAACAATTGGGATTCTTGGCAATGCTGCTGTCTTCTTTTGGGCTATGGGCCCAAATACGCGTCGATGATACCACATATTCGGTGGAAGAATTGGTTCGTGATATCTTGGTGGATAGTAATTGTGCGGAAACATCCAATTATAGTTCAAAAACCGGGTCTGCGGAAGGTTTGAACGGTATTGGCTATTTTCAGGCCAATGGCACCGATTTTCCGTACGAGGAAGGTATTGTTCTTAGTACGGGGCGTGCCAAATTGGCCGAAGGCCCAAATGTCGATATCCATGATTCTGGTAGCGAAACGTGGGCCGGTGACGACGATTTACGGGCCATTACTAATTCTGACGCACTTTATAACGCCTCTTACATTCAATTTGATTTTGTTCCGTATGCGGACCGTATCACTTTCAATTTCCTGTTTGCTTCCGAAGAATACCAAGAGAACTTTCAATGTGTTTTTGGCGATGTCTTCGCTTTTATCTTGACCGACTCAAAAGGGGTCTCCAAAAATTTGGCGGTTATTCCGAATAGTGAACTTCCCGTTAGGGTAACCACGATAAGGCCAGGGGTAAATGAGGAATGCTTGCCGCGTAATCTTGAATACTTTGATAAGATAAACGATGAAAATTCGGCTATATCGTTTCATGGGCAGACCAAAAGCTTTACGGCTGAATCAAAAGTGGTGCCCGGCGATGCTTATAATATAAAACTGGTGATTGCCGATAACCGCGATTCGCAGGTAGATTCGGCGGTATTTCTGGAGGCGGGAAGTTTTACTTTAGGGGCTGATCTAGGTGAAAATAGAACGGTGGAAGATGGTAATCCAATGTGTATTGGAGAGACGATAGTTTTGGATGCGACCGCTCAAGGTGTAAGTGATTATAGGTGGTATAAAGATGAAGTTGAGCGGGTCGAATGGGCCGGGTTGTCCAAGGTTGATGTTGCCGAAAGTGGGAAGTTTAGTGTAGATGTGGGGTTTTCCACATCTTGCGTCGCCAACGGAGGCTTGACACTTGAGTTTATTCTACCGCCTCAAATCATGTCGCCCCCTGTTTCTTTGAATTTTTGTGATGTCGATGCCACGGGTAAGCAGGTCGTTGACCTTACTGTTAATTCTGAACTCATATTGGGAGGGCAAGACCCTAAAATTTATCAGGTTACCTACTACTTGTCGGAAGAAGATGCACGGGCTTTTAAAAATGCTATAGGGAATCCGACCGCGTATGAATTGAGCAATGCTTCCGAAACGGTCTTTGTTCGAATATCGTCAGGAAATAGTTGTTACGAAATTGCGACGTTTGAATTGAAATTATTGGGAATTGATTTCCGGTCTGAGCTTCAAGAGGAATATGTCTTGTGTTTGGGGGCTGACGGGGAAACCCTTGAACCCTTGCCGGTTTTGGATACGGGGTTATCCACATCGGTATACAGCTTTGCTTGGTATAGAGGGGAGTTGTCCCCTGAAAACAAGATTGCCGATGCTAGCGATGCTTCTTTTACGGCAAGCGAAGCGGGTACTTATATTGTGCAACTTCAAAATATGGAGTTGGGGTGTGAATTTTCTTTGGCTGCCCGGGTGTTTGTTTCTCCTCGTGCGAAAGTGTTTGAAATTGATTTTGTTTCGGATCCCTTCGCCGAGAATACCACGATCGATATTATAGCCGAAGGGGACGGGGATTATCTCTACAGTGTAGATGGCCTTGATTTTACTTCCGATACTAGGTTTGAGGGCTTGTCGGCGGGGGAGCATACGGCGTACATAACCGATGCGTACAAGTGTAGCGTGCTTTCAAAGGAGTTTATGGTCGTCGATTTTCCGAGGTTCTTTAGCCCCAATGGTGATGGGGTCAATGATACGTGGTCTATTGTAGATGTTCCCCAAATGGAAAACCCCGAGGTGACGATTTATAATCAATACGGTATGCTGATGCGTCAATTGAGCGGGAATCTTGCATGGGACGGTACGTTCAACGGTGGTGCTGCCCCTTCGAATGATTATTGGTTCAGGATAGAATATACCAAAGATGGGGAGCGAAAGGAGTTTAAGAGCCATTTCTCCCTAAAAAGATAATCGCTGCCTTGTATATGTCCGTGTTATACCTGTAATTTTTTGTGATTTTTAATAAAAACACAAACTTTCTGTAGGAGAACGCTCGCTAATTATTAATTTTAATTTATGGATTTGGATAAAATTAATGAGTACGCTCAAATCGCAATAGATAAGGCGGTTTTCTATATACCTCGAATTTTCTTGGCCGGAATTATTTTATGGATCGGCTTTAAAGTGGCCGCGAAAGTGGTCGACCTCGTAAGAAAAGCGTTGGAACGAACGGGTTTCTCGGAAACCTTGCGTCCCTTTTTGTCATCGATAGTGGGGGTGCTTTTAAAGGGAACGGTTCTATTTGTTATAGCGACGGTGCTCGGTGCAGACCTTACGGGACTTTTTGCGATACTGGCCGCGGCAGCATTTGCCGTGGGTATGGCCTTACAGGGTAGCTTGGGAAATTTTGCCTCGGGCATCTTGATTTTGACGTTAAAGCCGTTTAAGGTAAACGATTGGATCCAGGTAGAGGATAAGTTCGGTAGGGTAGTGGAAATCGGTATTTTTAGTACCGATGTGCTGACGCCGGGCAATAAAATATTGATCATTCCCAATTCAATGATTACCGAATCGGTGGTGACCAATTATTCGGAAAAGGGTATGATCAGGTTGGAACTTGAGGTTACCATGCCTTATGAAGAAAGCTTTCCCAAGGTAAGGGAGGTGTTGGCAAGCTCGCTAAAGGAAGTTTCAAAAATTCTTCCCCAGCCCGAACCTGAAATCGGTATTTTAGATTTTGATTCGCACAACGTGCGATTAATTGTAAGGCCATACGTGTTGCCCGATGACTTTTGGGAGGTAACGTTTAATGCCAATAAAGCTATCAAGAAGGCCTTTAGCAGCAATGGTGTTAAAGTGGCTTACTCCGAAGGAGTGGAGATAGGTAAGATAGGCGAGTAGGTGTATTGTGGTACATGGAGCTTGGCATATCGGATGAATGCCGTTATTTTTTGGCTAGATTTTTGATGATTCTATTTTTATGAAGAGAATACTACTGTTATTGGCTTTTGGGGTCGTTTTTACCTGTGTGGGCCAGAATATCAAATTGAAAAAAGGGGTGGTAATTGATTCTATCGCGGTCAACGATACGATAGCGGAAACCTTTGCCCTCTATTTGCCCAAGTCATTTGAACTTTCGAAACCTTGGCCGGTGATCTTCGTTTTCGATATGAACGGTAGGGGCAGACAGGCCTTGGCAATGTTCAGCGAGGCGGCCGAGGAACAGGGTTACGTTCTTGCTGCTTCCAACAATATTAGCGATACCTTGTCCATTTCTAAAAATATAGTGACCGCGAGCAGAATGTTCAGCACGGTGAACGCTATGTTGCCCATTCATAAAGATCGTGTCTATACGGGCGGTTTTGATGTGGGAGGCCGTTTTTCCACCTTGGTGCCCACTTTTGTCAAGGGGGTAGACGGGGTCGTTGCCTGTGGGGCTTCAATCGCCAATGTAGAGGTGCTTACGAGTAGAAATCCCTTTCATTTTATTGGAATTGTAGGTGATGAGGATTTTAGGTACCCGCAAATGTTGAAGGTTGAAAAGATTTTGAACCGGTTGAAGTTTCCCGATCAGTTGTTGGTTTTTGACGGGGGGCATGAGTGGCCCGACAGTAAGGAGCTTAGCGCTGCCCTTAAAATGTTGACCCTAGTGGCTATGGCAAAAGGCAATGTGGAAAAAGATCAGGCCTTTATTGATGAAAACTATGTCTCTGATTTTGTAAAGGTCAATAGGTTGTACACGGCCAATAGGCCCTTGTTGGCGGATAATCTTTTAGAGGAAATGACCGAGTTGTACCAGCCTTACCTCGCTTTGGATTCTATAAAGGCAAGTAGGAAAATTTTGCGTAAAAGTCGATTGTTCAAGAACCAAAATAGAACCCAGAATGCACTGCTTTTAAAAGAGGGTTTGATAAAGGAAGATTATAATTATTACTTGGAGGAAGATATTCTGACCTATAATTATAACAATTTGGGGTGGTGGAAGTATCAAATGGAGGAATTGCAGAAGTTTCAGGGAAGTTCAGAGGTGCTGCAGCAAAAAATGGGGAAACGTTTGGAGGGCTATGTCAAAGCCTTGGTTTCTGATAATATAGATGTAGTAAGTGTCGAAGATCCCGTAGATGGCGAGGCTCTCAATTTTTTATGGATGTTAAAGACCATCGTAGAGCCTGAAAATTATGAGAGCTACCTCAAGGTTATATCCTATGCGGCTAAAACCGATGACTATGGCACGGCGCTCTTTTATCTGGAGGAGTTGTTGAAGAAAGGTTATGCCGATCGTAGCAAGCTCTATTCCCTTGAAAATACGGCTTTACTCCGTATAACACCGGAGTTTAATGAACTGGTGGAAAAATACCTTAAAAGCGCACGCTATAACATTATTGAAGAGTAGAGGGGTCAGTCTATTATGAGGTGTGGGGTTTTCTCAAGATTCCAATCTATTACTAAACCTTTTGCCAGGGCGTCGGCAACTTCTTTTCCGTATAGGTACTGGCACAAATAGAGAGCGGCTTCAAAACTTTTGGCGCCTCCTGCAGAAGTAATGTATTTTCCATCGTGAACGAAGAGAACGCTATCGGCGACCTTTAAATCAGGAAACATTTTTTTGTAGGCTTTGATATCACTGGGGAATGTCGTTGAGGTTTTTCCTTTGAGCACACCAGCTTTGGCCAAAACAAAAGCGCCATCGCAATGACTGGTCATAAATAGGGCCGAGCGATCTGTTTTTTGCACAAAATCGAGCATTACGGTATCTTTTAGGTCCATATCCAAATGGTGTTCTGCGCTTGGTATTACTAGAATGTCTATTGGGGGCAATTCGTCTTTGGTGTAGTCAAAATCGGGTAATAGGCGTATGCCTTCAAAAGTGGTAATGGGGTTTAAGGTGTTGGCTATGGTAAAGGTATTCATGGCCTTGATGTTTTTTCTGAATTTGGTATGCTGAAAAATATCGAAGGGAGCTGTTAGTTCGGTATTGAAGGTGCCGTCCATCATAAGGAAGGCTACGTTATAACGATGGGGTAAAATTTCGGGTGAAATTCTTTTCGAATCTGCTTTTGGTCCGGCTTTTTCTTTTGGTGAGGTGCACGAACAGAATACGATTAGTGCCAGTAAGATAGGATAAAGTGGCTTCATTTTAATTTTTTTAAGCTGCAATGTACAATCGGTTCAATTAGGTTAATCACTTATTGTTGTATTTTTGTTGCAAAAATTGACTATATGCGAATTCTAGTTTTGATTCTTCTCTTTGGGGTTTTTGGGTGTAAGACCGATAAAAAGTATCACGATACATTGGAAGAAAGCGAAGTATTGGTAGAGGTAGATGCGCTTCAGGCTATTTTGGATTATCAGAAAGAAATGAACGAAGAATTTAAAAACCCTGAAACGTCGCCCTTACCCGACCGTTATCGAAAGGATTTTGAGGCTTTGGATTTCTTTGCTCCCGATACCAATTATATTGTAACGGCCAAGTTTGTCCGTACTCCCGAAGCATTGCCCTTTATGATGCCCAGTACTACAGGTGATGCCTCGGAGGAGACCGTTTATGGTATCGCCCATTTTACCTTAAATGGAAAGAACAGGCAGCTGGAGGTGTATCAAAACAAGGAATTGATGCAGCAAGAGAAGTATGGGGATTATTTGTTTTTGCCGTTTACCGATAATACCAATGGAAGGGAAACTTATACAGGCGGGCGGTATATCGATTTGACCATACCTGATGGTGATACTATAGTTATTGATTTCAATAAGGCCTATAATCCGTATTGTGCCTATAATAAAAAGTTCTCTTGCCCTATTGTACCCAGTGTGAATAATTTGGATACCGAGATTCGTGCCGGGGTAAAAGCTTTTGAACCTCATAAAAAATAAAGACCCCAACGTTAAACGTCGGGGCCTTTACTTGAATTAGCTTTAAATTATAAACACTTAACCATTATAATTCTTTTTTAGAAAGAGTAGACCGCAGCCAACACAAAAGAAGAAAGACCTCCAATTGGGTTTCCATCATTGTCAATGAATACTTCTTCTGAAGCACTGTCTAATCTTAATTCCGGCTTGATGATCAGGTCACCAATAGTTGCGCTACCGGTAAGGGTTACAGCAAATACACTTGCGTCACCATCAGCATCTGATCCACCAACTGCTCCAAAGGAATCGGTTTCAGCAAAATACTCACCTCTTAGACCTATTGAGAAAGTATCGGAAGTGGCCAACTGTGGGTAAACAGCCAAACCTGCAAAGCTACCAACACCGTCATCTTCGTCACCATCAAAATAAGCGGCGTTCAGTCCTAGGAAGAAAGTATCGGAAAGGTCAAAACCACCTGTGAAATCTACTTCGTAAGAACCGTTATCAATAAGAAGGTTCAAGTATTGACCACTGTAGCCTAACTGAGCACCCCAAGCATATTGTCCTGTTGGGTTGAACTCTGTAAGGTCAGTTGGGTTCATTACCGCTAACATTAAGCTGAAATCATCAGATAAAGCAAAATCAGCTTTTAGTCCCGTGTGTGAAAACGGACCGTATGAGAACAAGTAAGATGTGCTGTAGTTAAAGTTGGCAACCGGAGAGATAACCTCGTAACCTAAGAAGGTATTAAAGTTACCAAAGGTTAATGTTACGGCATCACTTACGTTCCAGTAAGCATACAACTGGTTAACGATGTTTCCGGTAGAAGAATACATTGGAGAAGCAAAAATGGCATCCGTTCCTCTTGGGCCAAAAACCAAATCGGCAACAAAACCTACTTTTTCACCTTCGTAAGCACCAATAACATTGGCCATACCTAAGGCAAATCCCGGTAGGTTAGCGAATGAGCTTCCTGGAGCTTGGGCATCTTCTCCGTTAGGTGCATTTAAATTTGCTCTATAATAGGCATCAACAGAACCACTGAAAGAAAATTTTGGCTTTGATTCTTCTTCCTCTTCCTGTGCAACAACAGCAGTTGCAGAGAAAAGCATCAATGCTAGGAAAAATAGATTTTTTACGTATTTTGTATTTGTAATCGTTTTCATTTGAATTTAATTTAGTTATCCCTGTTGTAGGATGATTAGTTGGAATCTGTAAAGATTTTGAAAGGGTTATATAACGGAGCGTTTGGCAGAACGCTCCGTTTCTAATTAATATGCTTATTCGTTTATGAAATCTGGGTAGGCATCCATTCCATGTTCGTGAATGTCAAGGCCTTCAATCTCTTCTTCCTTGCTCACTCTCAGTCCCATTATCGACTTCAAGGCTCCTAAGATGATAAATGTGCATACGACACAGAAGACACCTATGATCAACACGCCATATAGCTGCGTCATGAATTGTTCGCCTCCGGCTTTGGCTCCGAAGATACCTACTGCCAATGTTCCCCAGATACCACATACCAAGTGAACGGCAACGGCACCTACAGGGTCGTCTAGTTTTAATTTGTCAACCAAGGAAACGGCAAGAACAATTAGTAGGCCGGCTAAGAACCCGATGGCTACGGCTTCGTTGGGGGACATTAGGTCGGCCCCTGCCGTGATACCTACAAGACCACCAAGAATACCGTTAAGGAACATGGTCAAATCGAGGTTCTTGTATAATATGGTAGATAAGATCATGGCTCCGAAGCCACCTGCTGCTGCTGCTAAACTTGTGGTA
The DNA here is from genome assembly GCF_002211465.1 of Zobellia sp. OII3. NCBI lineage: Bacteria > Pseudomonadati > Bacteroidota > Flavobacteriia > Flavobacteriales > Flavobacteriaceae > Zobellia > Zobellia sp. OII3. Next base: position 166,452 of record NZ_MWRZ01000003.1, read on the forward strand.
ACCAATACTAAGGAAGTCAATTCTGGGTCGGCGGATAGTACAGAGCCACCGTTAAAACCAAACCATCCTAACCAAAGGATAAGTACACCTGCCGTTGCCATAGGTATGCTATGGCCCGGTATGGCCTTGGGCTTACCGTTTTCATCGAATTTACCGATACGTGATCCTAGTAAGAAGATAGCGACCAATGCGGCCCAGCCTCCTACAGAGTGAACTAATGTAGAACCTGCGAAATCATAGAAACCCCATGAATCCAAGAAACCACCGCCCCATTTCCAGGCGCCTACTATAGGATATACAAATCCTACGTAAATCACGGTAAAAATCATAAAGGCACCGATTTTAATACGTTCCGCAACGGCACCGGATACTATGGTTGCTGCCGTAGCTGCGAACATACCCTGAAATAAGAAGTCTGTCCACCAAGTGTAACCGCCATCGGCGTATTCTGGGGTCATTCCGTTTTCTGGGGCGGCAATACCGAAGCCGGCGAATCCGAATATACCTGAGGATCCTTCTTCGAAACCGGGGTACATCATATTAAAGCCCCATGCGTAGTAAAGTAAAAGTCCACCTGTAATAATAAAGATGTTCTTAAATAATATGTTTATTGTATTTTTTTGTCTGGTAAGACCGATTTCTAAAAAGGAAAACCCGGTGTGCATGAAGAATACCAAGGCGGTAGCCAACATCATCCAAACGTTATTTGCTGTAAATAATCCTGCGTCCATTTTTTTAAAGTTTAGTTATTGGTGTTTTTAGTTGATTCCGGCTTGCCCGCTTTCTTTGGTCCTTATTCTATAAGCATCAATGATTTCTGAAACAAAGATTTTTCCATCACCGACATTGCCGGTGTAGGCTGCTTCAAGAATGGTGTCGACAGTACGCTGCACAAACTCATCCGATACTACTATAGAAAGATACCTTCGTTGAATGTCGCTCGTGCTATAAGAGATTCCCCTATACACGTGACCTTGCTTTTCGTTTCCGACTCCGGTTACATCCCAGTAACTGAAGAAGTTGACCTCTATTTGATGCAACGCCTTCTTGACGTCGTCAAACTTCGATTTTCTAATGATTGCCTCGATTTGTTTCATAATAGTTGTATTAATTAGAGAAACAAATGTATGTTAAAAGAATTAACACCCATAAAATTTGGGGGTATATGTATTAATTTTTATGTTTATAGGAATTATACCCCCTTAAAATTTGGGGGTATTGAATTAAAAACAATCAAAAATGCATATTTAGCCATCTGATTTACGATTTTTTGAAGGAATATTTAGAAAAATCGATAAAATCTACCAGATAGGTTAATAATAACAGTTTGCTTGCTTAAAACTTTAGGTTTTTAGTAAAGAGGGGTGTGTTTGGTTGAAAAAACCTTAATTATATAAGTTTTGATAACCAAAGGCCGAGTGCGACCGCTAGAATTCCAATTACTATGCTGGAAATCAGGTAAATGAAGAAAAAGGTCAGCTCGCCTGAGTTTAAAAGCGAGTGTTTTTCAAATGCAAATGTGGAAAAAGTGGTAAAGCCTCCGCAGAAACCCGTAGCGAATAAGAGGGTTTGGTTCGGGGTCAAATAGTTGGTCTTAAGGGAGAGTCCTAGAATGAAGCCGATCAATAGGCAGCCGAGAACATTGACCAAAAAAGTACCTAAAAAGAAATGTTGAAAGTAATTGTTGAGTGATTTGGAAACTAGATAGCGAAGTATGCTACCTATGCCACCACCAAAGAATACGAGTAACAATTGTTTCATCGGTGCAAATTACGTAAATAATTTATCAGATGAACAGTACCCGTTCGAGTTATTGGTTAAACCGCTTTCTTGAATTTGGAAGACAGACTGTTTAAAGGGTATACTTTAGAAGACACATCTTTTGATGTGTTTTCCTCAGTTTTTTTACCTCCGCTGGATACGCTGTTTAAACTGAATACCATAAACAATGCGTTAGCTCCTACTAATATTAAAAGTATTGTAAAAAAAGTCATCATAATTTACCCCCTTTGAATACATAACGCAAAATTACGCCATTTGTTATATTATACGCAAACAAACGGTTTTTGGTCGTTAAAAATCGCACTTTTAACGGAGTGGTAGTATTTGTCTTAATTTTTAAGGAAATGCTTAAGAAAGAGTAGGATAATTATGAAGGTTATAAATAAAACACCTACCCATATTACGCCTTTGTAGTTCTTTGCGTGTAATTTTTTGTCTTTTTTGTAAGCTAAAAAGATGATTATGATAAAACTAATCGCAAATAGCGCGGCAAAAACGATTTGTCCGGTAGAGAACATATTCTTTATTTTTGGGCAAAATTACGCTATTATTGGCAGAAACTATTTTTTAAATCAACACAACTATAGATGAAAAACAAAATAAGTGCCGTCGAACTTTTTCACACTTCTTTCGGACTGGGGGTATCGAAAACCATGCGGGCCGATTTAGGAGAGAAAAAAAACCTGCTCAGGTTCAATTTAATGGACGAGGAGAACAAAGAATATTTGGAGGCTGCCAATGATAACGATCTGGTAGAAGTTGCCGATGCATTGGGCGATATGCTCTACATCCTCTGTGGTACCATTATAGAACATGGTATGCAGCATAAGATCGAAGAAGTGTTCAATGAAATACAGCGCAGCAATATGAGTAAGCTGGGGGCCGATGGAAAGCCTATTTACCGTGAAGATGGTAAAGTGCTCAAAGGGCCGAACTATTTTAAGCCCAATATCTCCAAAATACTTGAAAACTAAACTTAAAGGACTTTAAAGTATAAAAAAACGATCGTCATTTTTATGGTCGACCGTTTTTTATGTATCCTCATAGTGATAGGTGTCCGTAAAAAAGTCCTGCTTTTTACAGGCCTACCCTCCATCCGAAGGGGTCTTCGGCACGGTTATACTGAATATCGGTAATGTCTTTCTTTATTTGCGAAGCGAAGCTTGATTCAAGCTCGGGCAAGTCATAATCGACTCCTTTGTATCCGAATCCTGAAATTGGGGAAACGACCGCTGCGGTACCTGCACCGAACATTTCCTTGAGTCTTCCGTTTTTGGCGGCTTCGATAACCTCGGTAACGGTAATTTTCCGAACTTCTGTCTTTATGCCTTTCTTCTCGGCAAGTTGAAGGATGCTTTTTCGTGTAATACCATCTAATATACGGTCACTGGTAGGGCCGGTGATTAGGGTATCGTCAATGCGGATAAAAATATTCATCGCACCGGCTTCTTCAATGTATTCGTGGTTGTGGTCGTCTGTCCAAACAACTTGACTGTACCCTTTGGCTACGGCCAATTGGGTAGGATAGAACTGACCCGCATAGTTGCCGCCAGTCTTGGCATAACCGACTCCGCCATTGGCTGAACGGGAGTACTTTTCCTCAATAAGTACCTTGACCTTTCCTGAGAAATATGAACCGGATGGCGCAAGGCAGATGATAAATTTATAGGCATCGGCAGGAGAGGCGTGAAAGCCATTTCCCGAAGCGAAAATAAAAGGTCTGATGTACATAGAACTTCCTTCGGTCTGTGGAATCCATTGGTTGTCCACTGCCAATAAAGTCTTTAGTCCTTCCATAAAAAATTCTTCTGGCAACTCGGGTATGGCCATACGTTTTGCCGAGATGTTCAATCTTTTAAAGTTTTCCAAGGGTCTAAAGAGCCATGTTTTGTTGTTGTCGTCCTTGTAGGCTTTCATGCCTTCAAAGATAGACTGCCCGTAATGAAATATCTTTGCCGACGGGTCAAGGCTGATGGGCTGATATGGGATTACCTTAGGGGTTTCCCAGGCGCCATCTTTATAATCGCAGACCAGCATATGATCGGTAAATACGCTACCAAAAGCAAGATTGTTAAAATCTACTTCTTCGATCTTTGATTTTTTTACCTTTTCAACGCTGATGTTTTGCATGGTCGAGTTCATAACTTTTGAATTAAAGGATTAAAATTAACGATTTATCCGTATTCGTTCTTCTTTTTTCGTTTAAAAATGTCCAGTTTTGCACTACTCATCTAATTTTTGTCAGAAATGCGTGTATTTAACATTTTACTTGCGGTTTTTGCGCTTGTTTTTGCTTGCAAAGGCCAAGAACATGAAAAGGCTGTGTCAGGGAATGGCGGCTATGAGGTGATAGGTAAGCGGTTGGAACCCAATGACCTATTGTCAAGCGATGAAATGGCGCAAAAATTTCAGGAATTGAAGGTCAACGATACGCTGCGAACAAAGTTCAAGGCTACGGTTACCGATGTTTGTAAGGTGAAAGGCTGCTGGATGAAATTGGCCTTGGAAGATGGAAAAGAGACCATGGTACGTTTTAAGGACTATGCTTTTTTTATGCCCAAGGATATTCAAGGAAAGGAAGTAGCCGTCAATGGTTATGCTTTTGTCGAGGCCATGAGCGTAGAGGACCAAAGACACTATGCCAAAGATGCCGGTATGCCAAAGGAGGAAATAGAAAAGATTACCGAGCCCAAGAAAATCTATAGTTTTGAGGCGGACGGGGTCTTGATAGAAAAACACTGATTTGGAAAGAAAGATCATAACTACCGGTGATGGCTCCAAAACCATTCAGATTACCGATTGGGACGAGCAATACCACTCAAAGCACGGTGCTGTACAAGAAGCTTATCACGTTTTTATAAAACACGGACTGGCCCTCTTTGCCGGAAAGGATATTTCCATTTTGGAAATTGGCTTTGGTACGGGACTTAACGCCCTAATAACGTATATCGAATCTGAAAAGAACGGTGGTCGGCTAAGGTATACAGGGGTAGAGGCCTATCCGGTTTCCGAAGTGGAAATGGCACAACTCAATTATATAGGGGAACTCGATGCCGAGGCCTATGAAAATGACTTCAAACGGATGCATAACTCGGATTGGGGATGCGACATTCATATTTCTAATGACTTCATGCTTCGGAAGGAGCAGAAGTTTTTTGCCGATATCACAGATGAAAACGCTTTTGATCTGGTCTATTTTGACGCCTTCGGGGCCCGTGTTCAACCTGAACTGTGGACCGAGGATATATTCGCCATTATGTACAGGGCCATGCGAAAAGACGGGGTGCTTGTCACCTATGCCGCCAAGGGCAGTGTAAGGCGAGCCATGCAAGCTGTTGGTTTTGAGGTGGAACGACTACCTGGTCCACCCGGAAAAAGGGAGATGTTAAGGGCGCGAAAGTAGCTAGGGAACTTAATTAAAAGTTAAGGAAATGTGCTATATCGGATTTTCTTAACATATAGGCGTGGTTTAGTGTTAAATCGGAATTAAATGGGGTGTAGGTGGTGCTGGGATCGTATATCTTTGACTTATGAGAATACTGATTACAGGAGCGACAGGTCTGGTGGGCAGTGCAATTGTGGAGCAATGTCATAAAAATGATATTGCCGTAAATTATTTGACGACAAGTAAGAAGAAAATTGCCTCTGAGCCAGATTATAAAGGTTTTTATTGGAACCCTAACAAGGGCGAGATAGACCTTGAGTGCTTTGAGGGGGTTACGGCCATTATTAATTTGGCCGGCGCCAGTATATCGAAGAGGTGGACTTTAGCCTATAGAAAAAAAATTATCTCGAGCAGGGTCAATTCTTTGAGAACCTTGCATTCTGCACTCGAAAAAGTAGACCATCAAAATATTCTTTCTTTTGTTTCGGCTTCGGCTATCGGGGTTTATCCAGATTCCTTAAGCCGATACTATACCGAAGAAGAAAAAGCGGTAGATGATAGTTTTTTGGGGGAGGTTGTAAAAGTTTGGGAAGAGGAAATCGATAAATTCAAAAGTTTTTCGTTCAGTGTAGCCAAGGTAAGGATAGGCTTGGTCATGTCATGTAAGGGCGGTGCTCTGCCCGAAATGGCCAAACCGGTCAAGCTTTACTTGGGCGCGGCATTCGGCAGTGGGGAGCAATGGCAGTCATGGATCCATATTTCCGATTTGGCCCGTATCTTCATTTTTGTATTGGAGCATGGCCTGAGCGGAGTTTATAACGGGGTGGGTCCCAATCCCGTTACCAATGCCAAGTTGGTAAAAGAAATAGCCAAGGTGTTTGATAGGCCGCTTTGGTTGCCCAACATCCCAAAGTTTGTCATGCGATTGTTGCTGGGTAAAATGTCCTACATCCTCTTTGCGAGTCAACGGGTCAGTTGCAAAAAAATAGAAGAAGAAGGTTTTAGTTTTGAATATCCCAACGTGTGCGTTGCCCTTGAAGGTATTTATAAAAGTGCCGAATGTGCCGATGCGTCAGGTATGCAAACCTTTAATAAAGAATATGTTTCCTAAACGGTTCTAAGATACTAACGTTCAAAACATCTGCAATTTGCAGGTGTTTTTTGTTTTAGGGCGTATGGGTGTGGTTTGTGGTAAGTAAGCTAGTCGGTCATGAAGGCCATAGGACCGTCTTTTTTTGGTGACATTTTGACATTTTTAAAGAAATGGCAGTACTTTTGCCAACCAAAACACGAGAATTCAAATTCAAGTAGAAATGAGCGATAAAGAAAAAGCTGAAGACTTTGAAGAAGTTGTTGATCAAGAGGAACAAACGGAAGTAGAGTCTGCGAACGATATAGAACAAGAAGAAGATATGCAAGAAGAGCTTAGTGTAGAAGAACAGTTAAGGGAAGATCTTGCAAAAGAGAAAGACAAATTCTTGCGTTTGTTCGCGGAGTTTGAAAACTTCAAAAGACGAACTTCAAAAGAAAGAATGGACCTGTTCAAAACAGCGGGGCAAGAAATTATTATTTCATTGTTGCCGGTCTTGGACGATTTTGAGCGTGCCTTGAAAGAGATGGCCAAATCTGAGGACAAGGAAATGTTCAAAGGAGTGGAATTGATTCGGGTGAAATTCCGTGAAACCCTAAAATCAAAGGGCTTAGAGGAAGTTCATGCTGAGGTGGGAGATGCGTTTGATGCAGAAATACACGAGGCCATTACACAGATTCCCGCGCCGAACAAAAAGCTCAAAGGTAAGATTGTTGATGTAGTCGAAAAAGGATTTAAGCTGGGCGATAGAATTATCCGTCACCCCAAAGTGGTGGTCGGAAACTAAAAGAAAAGGATGAAGGAAGATTATTACGAAATACTTGGCATCAGTAAAAATGCCAGTGCAGCGGAGATAAAAAAAGCATATAGAAAAAAGGCTTTGGAATTTCACCCTGATAAAAACCCAGGTGATTCTAGGGCGGAGGAAATGTTCAAGAAGTCTGCGGAGGCCTACGAGGTGCTGAGCAATCCTGACAAAAAAGCACGTTACGACCAGTTTGGCCATGCGGCCTTTGATGGTTCTGGAGGCTTCGGTGGCGGAAGCATGAACATGGATGATATCTTTAGCCAATTCGGCGATATTTTCGGTAGTGCTTTCGGTGGAGGTGGTTTCGGTGGCTTTGGCGGCGGAGGCGGTGGCCAGCGCAGGGTCAAGGGGAGCAATCTGCGCATTCGTGTTAAGCTGACCCTTGATGAAGTGGCCAATGGCGTTGAAAAGAAAGTAAAGGTCAGACGAAAAGTTCAGGCCAGTGGCGTTACCTATAAAACATGTGGTACGTGTAACGGTAGGGGGCAGGTTACCAAAATAACCAATACCATCTTAGGACGTATGCAGACCGCAGCTACCTGTAGCACTTGTGGGGGTAGTGGTCAGATATTGGACAAAAAACCGAGCGACGCCGATGCTCAAGGCCTGAAAGTTTCCGAAGAGACCGTAGCAATCAATATTCCTGCAGGGGTAGAAGAGGGGATGCAGTTAAAAGTGCCGGGCAAGGGTAATGACGCTCCCGGTAATGGTATTCCCGGTGATTTGTTGGTAGCCATAGAGACCATTGATCACGCTACGCTAAAACGTGAAGGGGATAATTTGCATTATGACCTGTACATCAGTTTTTCCGAGGCTGTTTTAGGTACATCAAAAGAAATTGATGCCGTTGGTGGCAAGGTGCGTATTAAACTTGAACCAGGGATCCAATCGGGTAAAATATTACGATTAAGGGGTAAGGGTATATCCAGTATTAACGGCTATGGTAGCGGTGACCTACTGGTGCATGTAAATGTCTGGACGCCAAAAGAACTCAATAAAGAACAACGAGACTTCTTCGAGCGAATGCAGAACAATGAAAATTTTGTGCCAAAACCTGAGAAATCTGATAAGTCTTTCTTTGAAAAAGTAAAAGATATGTTCTCTTAATTCAATTTTATTGAGTTTTAAATAAAAAACGTATATTTGGTTTAATATTGGATTACCAATATTAATTTTCTTTTTCATAGCAATTTTTTTCCCATCCTTATTCTATAAGGGTGGGTTTTGTTTTTAAGACCAATGCTAATGTCGTGTAAAGACAAAAAACTATCTTTGACAAAATTGCGTGCATGAACAATATTTTGGTCACTAAAGAGGTCACCAAACAATTTGGGGAACATACGGCTCTAGACAAAGTTTCTCTAGAGATTCCTAAAAATAGTATTTATGGACTTTTAGGGCCTAACGGTGCCGGAAAGACTACCCTTATACGTATTATCAATCAAATTACATACCCTGATCAAGGCGAGGTTTTCTTTGACGGACAACCTTTGAAGGCGGAGCATATTGCCCAAATTGGCTATTTGCCGGAAGAAAGGGGACTGTATAAGAGTATGAAGGTGGGCGAACAGGCCTTATATCTGGCACAATTAAAAGGTTTATCGAAGGCCGAAGCAAAAAAACGGTTGAAATTTTGGTTCGAGCGTTTGGAAATAGGGGATTGGTGGAACAAGAAAATTCAAGAGCTTTCTAAGGGCATGGCCCAAAAGATACAGTTTATCGTTACGGTATTGCACGAACCGAAACTCTTGATCTTTGATGAGCCCTTTAGCGGTTTTGATCCCATCAACGCCAATATTATCAAAGATGAAATACTAAAGCTCAAAGAGAATGGTACCTCCATTATATTTTCTACACATAGGATGGAATCGGTAGAGGAACTTTGCGAGTACATTGCACTGATTCACCGCTCTGAAAAAATACTGGACGGTAAGTTGTCCGATATAAAAAAGGCATATAAGAACAATATCTTTAAGGTAGGATTGCAAACCGAGCAAGCCGAAGTGCTTTTGCAAGAACTGGGCGACAAGTTTACCATCAACGCATCGCAAATCGACCTAGAGGAAAATCAATTGGACCTCACGCTTCAATTGCCGACCAATGATTCACGTGAATTATTGACCTATTTGTCGACCAAGGCCAACATCAACCATTTTGTAGAGACCATTCCGTCTACAAGTGAAATTTTTATACAAACGGTACAAAGCAAGGGAGGGGAGCATGAATAAACTATCGCTTATTATAAAAAGGGAATATTTGGCCAAGGTGCGGAATAAGTCCTTTGTAATAATGACATTTTTGAGTCCGATACTTATGGTCGCCATGGTGATTCTCATCGCGTATTTGACCAAAGTGAACGATAACGAATCACGTGTTATAGCCATCCTTAACGAAAGCGATTTTTTTTCAAACGATTTTGTGGGATCGGAAACCGTTTCATTTGTTGATTTTAGGGATATTTCCCTAGAGGCGGCAAAAGACTCCGTAGCGGGGCTCGGTTTTGATGGGTTGTTATACATTCCTAGGGATACAAGTTTAAAGGCTGTGACCGAGGGCGCGTTTTTTTTCACCCCCGATGCCCCGCCTACCCAAGTGGTACAGCGCTTGGAGAATACCTTTCAAGAACGCTTGCGCCAAGGGTATTTGCAGGAGTTGGGCATTACAGCGGCAGATTATGCGGCCATGGATGCCAACTTTGACCTCAATACGGCTACGTTCAGCGGAGAAACCAATCTTAAGGGCATTACCGAACTCAAGGCCTTTATCGGAGGCGGCTTTGGTTATCTGATCATGATGTTCATTATTATATACGGCGGCTTTGTGATGCGTAGCGTCATAGAAGAGAAGACGAGCCGTATTATAGAAGTGATCATTTCTTCGGTGAAGCCGTTTCAGTTGATGTTGGGCAAGATCATAGGTACCTCCTTGGCCGGTATTACACAGTTCGCTATTTGGATTGTTTCTGCCGGAATACTGTTATTGATATCGTTTGCCGTATTCGATATTGACCCGTCGGCCTTGAATACCGGGGTGTCGGTAGCACCCAATATGGGGCCGGCTATGCCATCGGTAGACCATACCATGCAATTGTATGCCCAAGAACTTTTTAAGATACCTTGGGTCATGTTGATTACCTTCTTTTTGATCTATTTTATTTTGGGCTATCTGATTTACAGTTCTATTTATGCCGCCATTGGTGCGGCGGTCGACAACGAGACCGATACCCAACAATTTATCTTTCCGATAATCATGCCTCTGATGTTGGCTATTTACGTAGGTTTCTTTTCGGTATTCAGTAATCCACATGGCCCCATCGCCGTGGGGTTTTCGCTTTTTCCCTTAACCTCACCTATAGTTATGCTGATGCGCTTACCTGGGGGAATAGGGGAAGGAGGGGTTCCTATTTGGGAACTGGTGACGAGTATTATCCTATTAATTGCTACTTTTATAGGTATCGTTTGGCTAGCGGCCAAAATTTATCGGGTAGGTATTCTTATGTACGGTAAAAAACCGACCTATAAGGAACTGTTCAAGTGGTTAAGGTATTGAACATGATACAAGACACACAAAGTAAGGTAGAAGAGATTATAGAAGAAGATATCTGGGGGGCCATCAAAGAATTTCTCAACCTGGGTATTAGGTTTGGCGAGGGTGAAAACACCATCAATATTACCATTGGTCTTTTGCTTTTGCTCTCCCTTGCATTTTTTGCTACAGGTTATATCCTGAAATGGATGCGTAAGCTTATAACCAGGCGAATGGAGGAAGAAGATCAGTTGAAGTTCGTTAGCGTCTTCAAATTTATCAGGTATGTCGTTTACTTGGTGGTCATACTGCTGACAATGAGCTCTGCGGGTATTGATATTACCCTCTTGCTAACGGCGTCTGCTGCATTGTTCGTCGGACTTGGTCTGGCACTTCAAGAACTTTTTCAAGATATCATTGGGGGCATTTTTATCATTATCGACAAGTCGTTGCACGTGGGCGATATTATTGAGGTCGATGGTAAGGTGGGAAAGGTTTTTGAGATAAAGCTACGTACCACAAGGGCCATAACCCGAGATGATAAGGTAATCATTATACCCAATCACAAGTTTATAAGCGATATCATTTACAATTATACCCAGAACCACAAAACGACACGTGAACAAGTTCGTATAGGGGTGGCCTATGGAAGTGATATACAATTGGTGACAAAAATATTGAAAAATATAGCGGAAGATCAAAGTGGGGTTTTGAACAGTCCGAAACCCTTCGTTATTTTTGAGGATTTTGGCGATTCGGCCTTGATGTTTTCTTTGAACTTCTATATTACCGATAGTTTTAGTGATCCTCGGATAAAAAGTGAAATACGGTACAAGATAGACGCTGAGTTTAGAAAGAACGCTGTTTCCATACCTTTTCCACAGAGAGATATACATATAATCCAACAAAAGCCGTTTTAGAATAGTGATATCAGTTCAACCGGAGGAAAGTATTAGATACCTTACCCGTACCATTTTTTTCTTTTTGTGGTCTTTTGTAGGCTTGGCACAAACACCTGATGTGATCAGGGCCGAATATATGTTGATGCCAAGAAATGATTCCGATGCCGAGTTGTCGCGAATGAAGCTATTGGTTAACGTTCCCATTAAGGTGCGCGATTCGAACAACGTGATTTTAGGGGCCGAATATAACCGCTTGGCCTATAATTTGGAAAGGGAGCTTCCCTTCAGTAGTGCGGGGTTGAAGCAGTTCCATGTCTTGGATTTTAACATGGCGTACGTTTGGAAATTCAATCCTAATTGGCGCTTTATCGGTGTGGTTACCCCACGTTTGGCATCCACATTGACCAATCCTTTGGAAAATGGTGATTTTTCGGTGAATGCCACGGTCGGCTTTTTTAAGGAAAAGAAAAACATAGACAAGCCTATGATTTTGGTGTTGGGCGTGGCCTATAATTCTACGGTGGCCCTTCGTATCCCCCTACCTATTTTTTATTATGAAAGACGCTTTAGCAAAAGTTGGAGCTTTGTAGTAGGAATACCTAAGACCGGAATGAAATTCCACCTCAAGGAAAGGCATCAGTTTCAAACCGAATTTATTTTTGACGGATACTATGTAAATCTTCAGAATAATATAGTGCTTCCGAATACCGTTAGTGCCTCGTCGGTATCGTCGTCTGCCGCATTGGTAACCGTGGGGTATCAGTTTAGGCTCGCCGCAAATACCTTTATCTATGCCTATGCCGGTCATACGGTGTTTCAAGACGGGGTGTTGAGAGATGCCGATAGAAATGATATATTTACATTAAACGATAATCCCAGTCTATACTTTAGAACGGGGTTTAGAATAGGACTCTAAATTCAAGATATTATGCCTAGAATATTAGTAATCGAAGATGAATCCGCGATCAGACGGGTGTTGGTAAAGATCCTTTCCGAAGAAAGCGACACCTATCAATTGGAAGAGGCCGAAGATGGCCTTAAAGGTTTGGAAGCGGTAAAGAACAATGATTATGACCTAGTGCTCTGTGATATTAAGATGCCCAAGATGGATGGTGTTGAGGTACTCGAAGCGGCCCGAAAAATTAAGCCGGAGACCCCTTTTATCATGATTTCGGGGCATGGAGACCTCGATACGGCCGTCAATACGATGCGAATAGGGGCTTTTGACTATATTTCAAAACCACCCGATTTAAATCGCCTTTTGACCACGGTGCGCAATGCGCTGGACCGTAAGGAATTGGTGGTCGAGAATAAAATCTTGAAAAAGAAGGTCAGTAAGAATTATGAAATGATCGGTGAGAGCGAAGAAATCACCATCATTAAGGATATGATAGAAAAAGTGGCACCTACCGATGCCCGTGTGCTTATAACGGGGGCAAACGGTACCGGAAAAGAACTGGTGGCCCATTGGCTCCATGAAAAGAGCCAACGTAGCGCTGCTCCGTTTATAGAGGTCAATTGTGCGGCCATTCCTTCCGAGCTTATAGAGAGCGAACTTTTCGGACATGTAAAGGGGGCATTTACTTCGGCGGTGAAAGATCGTGCGGGTAAATTTGAGGCGGCCAACAAGGGAACGATATTTCTAGATGAAATCGGCGATATGAGCCTGTCGGCGCAAGCCAAGGTCCTCAGGGCATTGCAGGAGAGTAAAATATCTCGCGTAGGTAGCGATAAGGATATTAAGGTCGATGTACGTGTCTTGGCGGCGACCAACAAAGACCTAAAAAAGGAAATCGAAGAGGGGAACTTTCGTGAAGACCTCTATCATCGACTGGCCGTTATTCTTATAAAGGTTCCTTCCTTGAACGATAGGCGAGACGATATTCCCTTGCTTATAGAGCATTTCGCGAAAAAAATAGTCAATGAACAAGGTATAGCCCCTAAGGCTTTTTCTGCAAAAGCGATCAAGCTTTTAAAGAGTTATGACTGGACAGGTAATATCAGGGAGCTCAGAAACGTTGTGGAACGATTGATAATCTTGGGCGGAAGTGAGGTTACTGAAGAAGATGTCAAACTTTTTGCCAGTAAGTAATAGACCTCCTACTTGGATAACTGATTGCACTCTCCAAGGCTTTGTAAGGCCTTGGCCGTAATCTCCTTGGTTTTTAGATTGTAGTATTTTTTGCCTTCCGACAGCTTGGGCTTTAAAAGTTCTTGTTCACAATTTTCGTAAATCCGTTGTGCAAAGAGTCGGGCCTCGGCACAATCTACCGTATTGATGACCTTTTCTAAGGAGTGTTTGTACTTTAGTAAGGCCTTGTCGATTTTCGCCCGTATTTCTGACTGGTCTACGACCCCTTCGTTGTAGGGTGTTTTCTTTGTGGTCTTGGTGACGTTCATGGCAAGGCTGTTCGACCCGTAAATACTCCCGTGCTCATCATGGTTGGCAATGGCATCCAAGCTTTCTTGGGTATAATCGAGGGCTTTATTGAGCAGTATGCGCGCACCGTTGATCGATGTTGCTCGGGTCGCATTTTTCAAATACTCTATATTTTCGATCATACTGTCGGTAGCGTACTCGCAACCACAGTCCTTAATTTGTTTTTTTGATTTTTCAAGGGCGGTCAAGGCTTTATAGGTATAAAACTTTGTCATTTTCAAATCGTGCATCGAAAGTGCTTTGTTCGTCTGGTTTTTGACGTAGCCGATATTTGAATTGGCGTATTCGCAGGCTTGACCCATTGCGAACGAGGAGAAAAACAAAAATGTGAAGATAAAATGTATTCGGTAAAATAACCTCATATAGTAGGAATTTTCGGCTGTAAAAATTTGGGGTTAATACAATGTAAAGTTAAGCCCGCCAGTAGCTTACAGACGAAATTTTTCGATGCATGGTAGGGCTCCTTGGATATTTTGGATAAAGCGGACACTTCTTTTGTTGAACGGTCATTTTTTTTAACAATTCACTACCGTTCAACGACAAAATATATTTATATTCAACCTATGTACGGACCAAAAATGACCCAGTTTAGGGTAGATAAAGAGATAGAGCTTTCAAAATGCCCCACCCATGTTGATTTTGGAAGGAGCGAAAAGGAGCTTAAAAAGGACTTAAAAAAGATTCGGGTTGAGCTTGGGGAGTTTCAAGATACCCTTTACGCCCATGGAAAATACAGTGTCTTGATCTGTTTGCAGGGTATGGATACGGCAGGGAAGGACAGTCTTATTCGTGAGGTATTCAAAGACTTCAATGCCCGGGGCGTGGTTGTTCATAGTTTTAAAGTGCCTACGGCCTTAGAACGGGGGCATGATTATTTGTGGCGCCACTATATAGCATTGCCGGCCAAGGGCAAGTTTGGGGTGTTCAATAGAACCCACTATGAAAACGTTTTGGTAACGAGGGTGCATCCCGAGTATATTTTAGGTGAACATATTCCCGGTATTCATTCCGTGGCCGATATTGACCAAGAATTTTGGGACAAACGCTTCGAGCAGATCAATAACTTTGAACGCCATATTGCCGAAAACGGTACCATCATCTTTAAGTTCTTTCTTCACCTGTCGAAAGAGGAACAGCGATTAAGGCTTTTAAGAAGATTGGCCCTGCAACGTAAGAACTGGAAATTTTCGCCTAGCGATCTTGAGGAGCGTAAGCTTTGGAAGAAATATCAACATTGTTACGAAGACGCCATTAACGAGACCTCGAAACCCCATGCCCCATGGTATATAGTTCCTGCGGATAATAAAAAGGCTGCCCGGGTGGTCGTAGCCTCTGTGCTTTTAGAGGAGCTCAAGAAATATAAAGACATTAAAGAACCCGACCTTGACGATAAAATAAAGGCTAACTTGGCCCTTTATAAAAACGAATTGGAAAACGAAAAGGAATGAAACGAATAAGTCTACTTCTATTATTGTACATCACTTTTGGAAATTCTGTTCTAGCCCAAGACAAAGATGCCGCGCAGATAAAAAAGATATATGATCAGGCCCTTACCCAAGGTAAAGCTTATGATTGGCTCAATTATCTTTCCAATCAGATAGGGGGCAGGCTGTCGGGCAGTGTTCAGGCCCAGCAGGCGGTCGAGTATACCAAGTCGCAATTAGATTCTTTGGGGCTTGATCGGGTTTGGCTCCAACCGGTAAAGGTCCCCAAATGGGTGAGGGGTACGCCTGAATTCGCCTATTTTGAAACGAGTCCGGGACTTTCTACCAATGTCAATATATGCGCCTTAGGGGGCTCTGTGGCAACTCCCTTGGGAGGTTTAAAGGCTGGTGTGGTAGAGGTTCAGGGTATTGAAGAGCTTGAGGCTCTAGGAAAGGAAATAATAGAAGGCAAGATCGTATTTTTTAATAGACCCATGGACCCGACCTTGATCAGCACCTTTGCCGCTTATTCAGGCTGCGTTGACCAAAGGTATTCTGGGGCCGAAGAGGCAGCCAAATACGGTGCCGTGGGGGTAATCGTAAGGTCTATGAACTTGAGGATAGATAATTTTCCACATACGGGTTCAATGGGATATGGGGATACCCCCGTTTCAAAACGCATACCGGCCGCCGCAATAAGTACCAAAGGGGCGGAATTGTTGAGTACTACCTTAAAGCTGAATTCCGAGACCAAGTTTTATTTTAAGCAAAATTGTAAGCAGTTCAATGACGTAGAGTCCTTTAACGTTATCGGTGAGATCAGGGGGGCCGAGTTTCCTAATGAAATCATGGTCATTGGGGGGCATCTCGATTCGTGGGACTTAGGGGATGGATCACACGATGATGGTGCGGGTTGCGTGCAGAGTATGGATGTGCTTCGCTTGTTAAAAACAACGGGTTACAAGCCTAAAAGAACAATCCGCGTCGTTCTGTTTATGAACGAGGAGAACGGATTAAGGGGAGGTAATAAATATGCTGAAATCGCCAAAGGCAAAAATGAAAAACATGTTTTTGCCCTGGAAAGCGATGCAGGAGGGTTTACGCCTCGCGGATTTTCTTTTGACTGTTCCGACGAAAACCTGAAGCAGGTTCATAGCTGGAAGAGCCTTTTTGAGCCGTATTATATCCATCTTTTTGAAAAAGGCTTTAGCGGGGCCGACATTCGCCCGTTGAAAGATGACGGAATCGTATTGGCCGGGCTTAGACCTGATTCCCAAAGGTATTTTGAGCACCATCATTCCGAAAATGACACCTTTGAACACGTCAATAAAAGGGAGCTTGAGCTAGGCGCGGCATCTATGGCCAGTTTGGTCTATCTGTTCGATACCTACGGTGTGGTGACTTCCCCCAAATAAATAACGGGAAAATAGTTCGTCTGAAGGGGCAGTCCACATCCTTTAAGGGAGGAGTTGCATCATAATCTTGACTAGGCGGGGATAAAGGACTTGTTCGGATATTTCCGGACAAAATTATGTACCTTTGCCGCTCATTAAAAAAATGAGAAATGCAAGACGGAATCTACGCAAAATTCAATACTGACAAAGGTGAGATTTTAGTAAAACTTACCCATGATAAAACGCCCGGTACGGTCGGTAATTTTGTTGCCTTGGCAGAAGGTAAGCAAGAAAATACGGCCAAGGCCAAAGGGGAGCCTTATTACGATGGGCTAAACTTTCACAGGGTCATACCTGATTTTATGATCCAGGGCGGATGTCCACAAGGAACCGGTACAGGTGACGCAGGATATAAGTTCGACGATGAATTTCATCCCGACCTAAACCATTCGGAACCCGGTGTCCTTTCTATGGCCAATGCAGGACCTGGCACTAATGGAAGCCAGTTTTTTATTACCCATGTACCTACTCCATGGTTGGATAACAAGCATACCGTTTTCGGACACGTTCAAAGCGGTCAGGATGTGGTCGATAGCATTGCCCAAGGCGATAAGATAAATAGTGTTGAAATCGTTCGCGTAGGTGACGATGCCGAAAAATGGGATGCACTTGCGGCATTCGAAAATTTTAAAACTTCCAAAGAACAGCGTCTTGCCGAAGAAAAGGCTAAGCAAGCTGCGGAATTGGACAAGGTTGCCGCCGGATTCGATGAAACCGAAAGTGGACTACGATATAAACTGATCCAAAAAGGTGATGGGCCCCAAGCCCAAAAGGGACAAACGGTTTCCGTTCATTACGAAGGATCTTTGTTGAATGGTCAAGTTTTTGATTCTTCTTACAAACGCAATCAGCCCATCGATTTTCAGTTGGGGGTAGGCCAGGTCATTCCCGGGTGGGATGAAGGCATAGCGCTATTGAAAGTAGGTGATAAGGCAAGGTTGGTGATACCATCGGATCTAGCGTACGGTAGTGCCGGCGCCGGTGGGGTAATTCCGCCGAACGCAACCCTATTGTTCGATGTTGAATTGATGGGGGTCAAATAAAAGACCCAAGTATATTATAAAAGAAAGCCCTGACCTTACGGTCGGGGCTTTTTTATTGTGATACATAGAGCATACCCAGTGGGGAAATTCCAAAGGAAATAAGTCTACTAAAGTTTTGTAAGGGTATTTTGATCAGCTATAATACCGCTCGCGTCTTGCAGGGTATATAGATGAAGTTAGCTTTTAAAAAAAAATGATGGTAGTAGGATACTACTTATCGTGAGTTCTTCGCCCTATTGGTACTTAAGAACAATAAAATGATATTTACTACCAACAGTATAAAGAGTATACCGAAAAAAGTTAACATAGTCGCTTCAATTATTATGGTTATTGGGGGATAAGTGTTTTTTATGAAGATGCATATATTCTAAAAGGGTTGCTTCAAAAAAACCTAAACAAATGTATGAAAAATATTACGAAGTTATTGTAGGTTGGCTAAAGGGCAAAAAAAAGCCCTGATACCATTGGTATCAGGGCCTGTATAAAAAAAGTTTATGCGTCTTTCTTAGTCTACAACTTTCACATTTACCGCGTTCAGTCCTTTTTTACCTTGTTGTAGCTCAAATTCTACAACGTCACCTTCACGAATTTCATCGATTAAACCAGAAATGTGTACAAAGTGATCTTCGCTTGAACCATCTTCAGTGATAAATCCGTAACCTTTGGAATCATTGAAGAATTTTACTGTTCCTTTACTCATAATACAAAAAAATTAAATTAAATTATGTCGCGAAGATAAGGTTAATAAATTTAATTAAATGATTTTTACCAAGTTATCTTTGGTTTATGCTAAGGTTAGTTGTAAGAATGTTACCTAATTTTGGTTCTAATTTTACTATCTTTTTTCTTTCCAAAAGGGGTAAAATAAAATGTTTTATTCCTTGGTTTACAAGAGCTGAACCTCTTGATACCTCCTGTGTTTTATAGGGTTTTAATTTATTTTCCTACAAATTTAATGTAGGAAATTTTAACGAATGCCTTGGGTGTCCTATTTGGGATTAAAGCATAAAAAAGCCATAGATGTTAAAATTCTATGGCTCTTATCAATATTTCGATTTTTTTATGCCGTCGGATCCGGAGTCATTCGCAAATAAGGTTTAATTTCTTTTACACCTTTACTGAACATGGTTTTTGCGTCTTCGGTAGTAATGGCCGGGCTAACAACCACGTCTTCACCGTTCTTCCAGTTGGCAGGGGTAGCTACCTTATGGTTCGCGGTAAGTTGTAATGAATCGATAACACGCAATAGCTCATGGAAGTTTCTACCTGTTGAAGCCGGATAGGTAATCATTAGCTTGACCGTTTTGTCGGGAGCGATGATAAAAACCGAACGAACGGTTAGGGTGTTGTCGGCATTTGGGTGAATCATGTCGTAAAGATCTGATACCTTTCGATCTTCATCGGCTATAATAGGGAAATCTACCGTAGTATTTTCAACCTCGTTGATATCTTTGATCCATTCAACATGGGATGCGGCCCCATCTACGCTCAAGGCCAACATTTTAACGTTGCGTTTCGCGAACTCATCTTTAAACTGGGCCGCAGTACCTAGTTCGGTGGTGCAGACCGGGGTGAAATCAGCAGGGTGTGAAAAAAGAATACCCCAACTATCGCCTAAATAATCGTAAAGGTTTATTTGGCCTAATGAACTATCGGCCGTAAAATTTGGGGCTTTGTCGCCCAATCGTATTGTTGCCATTTGAAATGTTTTTAGGTTTGAAATAGAATCCTATAAATTTAGTAGATTATAAAAACAGAACCTTAGGTTAATGGTTAAAAATCTATTAAAGTTTTCTATTTTTAGAAGTATGGAAAATAATGAACTAGAAGCCCTTCAATATCCGATAGGAAAATTTCAACGTCCGAAGGAAATTGACCACGAACAGATCCAGGAATGGATTGAGGTTCTTGAGAAATTGCCCAATGAATTAACTCTATTGGTCGAGGGCTTGACCGAAGAACAATTGGAAACCCCTTATCGACCGGGAGGGTGGACGGTAAGACAGACCATACATCATATAGCCGATAGCCATCACAACAGTTATATACGCTTTAAATGGGCCTTGACGGAAGACACCCCCATAATTAAGGCCTACGACGAGAAGGCTTGGGCTAAACTATTTGACAGTAAAACCGCACCCGTACAATTGGCATTAGACCATTTGAGTGCCGTTCATGGTAGATGGGTCTACTTGTTAAAAGGCCTTGGCGAAGAACAGTTAAAACGAAGGTTTGTTCATCCAGATAGCCGTGTAGCGATTGCTTTGGATGAGAATATCGGTCAGTATGCATGGCACGGGCGGCATCACTTCGCGCATATATACAATTTAATGGAAAGAAAGGGCTGGACCCGCTAAAGAACCTGCGCTATTTTTTCCATTTAATATTACAGCCGATACTCGGTTTCTGTACTTCGCTTATCTTTTGGTTGCCTAATAGCGCATCTATGGCATTGCGAAGGTCTTTTCCGGTTACGGGAATGCCATTCTCAGGTCTTGAGTCATCCAATTGCCCGCGATATACCA
Source organism: Zobellia sp. OII3 (assembly GCF_002211465.1). Taxonomy (NCBI): domain Bacteria; kingdom Pseudomonadati; phylum Bacteroidota; class Flavobacteriia; order Flavobacteriales; family Flavobacteriaceae; genus Zobellia; species Zobellia sp. OII3. Next base: position 186,830 of record NZ_MWRZ01000003.1, read on the forward strand.
ATTTTAGGTCGGCATCGAACAAATAAAAATCGGGAGTGCATGCGGCATCATAATCTTTGGCCACTTTTTGGGTTTCGTCATAGAGGTAGGGAAAGGTGTAACCTTCTTCTTCGGCTACCGCTTTCATAAGATGAGGGGCGTCTTGTGGGTAGTTCTCCACATCATTGCTCGAGATGGCGATAAAGCCGATACCCTTATCTTGGTAAGTCTTGGCGAGACGGACCAATTCGGGGTTGATGTGTTTTACAAAAGGACAGTGATTGCATATAAAGGCGATAAGCGTTCCCCTTCTTCCTTTGAGGTCATTTAGGGCCGACATTTCTTCCGTAATTGTATTTTGAAGCTTGAAATCTGGTGCTGTCGTGCCGAGCGGAAGCATATTGCTTGGTGTTCTTGCCATGGTGTTCTGTTGTTATCGATTTAAATTAGTAAAAAGTGTTTTGTGTCCCTTTGCCAAACCACAATCTATTTTTACCTTCATATTTTTATTGGTACGAACAAAAATAGAAATAATGGCCGAAACGATAAACTGGCAAGACTTTGCAAAGATAGATATGCGGGTGGGAACGATTGTAGAAGTTAATGATTTTCCTGAAGCGCGTAATCCGGCCTATCAGGTGCATATTGATTTTGGTGAGGAAATAGGTGTTAAAAAAACCTCGGCGCAGATTACTACGCTATATACAAAAGAAAAGCTTTTGGGTACCCAAGTGGTTGCCGTAGTTAACTTTCCGAAGAAACAAATTGCCAATTTTATGAGTGAATGTCTTATCTTGGGTGCCGTCAACGGTAAAGACGTTGTTCTCTTACAGCCGGAAGCAACTGTAGCCAACGGACTCAAAATATCATAATTGATTGACCGAAACCCTTTTAGATAACGTATCGCTTAATTTTGACGCCCAGGCACAATGGGTATTGAATGTTTCGCTCTCCCTGGTTATGTTCGGCATTGCCCTAGAAATATCCGTACAAGATTTTAAGGTGCTCTTTCAAACTCCAAAAGCTATTTTTACGGGCCTCCTTAGCCAATTTGTGCTATTGCCCTTGGTTACTTTTCTTTTGATTTTATGTATTGAACCTGTGGCAAGTATAGCCTTGGGTATAATTATGGTCGCCGCCTGTCCCGGGGGTAATGTTTCTAATTTTATATCACATATAGCGGGCGGTAACACGGCCCTTTCGGTCAGTCTTACGGCCGCAGCTACCTTATTGGCCGTGGTAATGACCCCTTTAAACCTGCAATTTTGGGGCGGACTCTATGGGCCTACCCAAAATATTCTTAAAGAAGTGGCCCTGTCGCCATGGCAAATGGTTGGGTTGGTCTCGCTTTTATTGGGCCTGCCCTTGGTCTTGGGTATTTGGTTGAACCATATAAAACCTGTTTTAGCAAAAAAAATGGGGAAAGTTCTTAAAACGGTATCGCTGATATTTTTTATACTATTGGTATTTTTGGCCTTGTATAATAACCGAGCGGTATTTTACGACTATATAATGTACGTTTTTTGGATCGTGGCATTGCATAATGTATTGGCATTTTTAACGGGTTTTTCGTTTGCCAAGCTTATGGGCCTATCGGAAAAAAATGTGCGTTCTATTACTATAGAAACGGGTATTCAGAATTCGGGATTGGGACTTCTTTTGATTTTCTCCTTTTTTGATGGTCTTGGCGGTATGGCGCTCTTGGCTGCCTTTTGGGGAATTTGGCATTTGGTGTCCGGTCTTTTGCTGGCTGCTTTTTGGGGTTATAAACCAATTAAAACAGAAAAACTGACTTGAAAAATATTGGCTATCGATTACTAAAGGTCTGGATCAAGTCCGGATTGTATTTGTACTATGGAAAAATAAGGGTTTCTGGACTCGAGAACGTGCCCAAGGACAAAGCGGTGTTGTTTTTGCCCAATCACCAAGGTGCCTTGCTGGATGTATTGCTGATTGCTGTTGACTGTAATCGTAAGCCTTTCTTCTTGACACGATCTGATGTCTTTACCAAGCCGACCTTGAAAAAATTCTTTGCGTATTTAAGAATGATTCCTATCTACCGTATACGGGATGGGAGGGAAGCCCTTAAAAATAACCAGGCCGTCTTTGACCAATGTGCGGAAATATTTAAAGACAATCATGCCATTGTTATGTTTCCCGAGGCCAACCATAACATTAAACGCCGCGTAAGACCCTTGAGCAAGGGCTTTACGCGAATTTTGTTCAATGCCGTCGAAAGATTGCCCGAAACGGAACTCTATATTGTGCCCGTGGGGCTAAACTATAGGGGCAATTCTAGTTTTCCCGATAAGGTAGCCCTTTACTACGATAAGAATATCTTGGTCAATACCTTGTATGACCCTAAGGATGTGCAAGCTTCAGTGAATAGGGTGAAGGGAAAAGTTTCCGATAGGTTGAAACAACTGACGACACATATAGAGGACTTCGATAATTATGAAAACATAGCGGGGCAGTTGAACCGCATGGATGTCGATTTTTTAGATCCTTTTGAAACGAACAAGGTGATAGAAGGATTGGATCCATCTGTAAAGGTATCGGATCAAGTAAGGAAAAAAGGACCGTTACGGGTCGTGGCCGATGCTATTTTTGAAGTACTGAACTTTCCGGTTATCTTACTCTGGCGTAAATGGGCCAAGCCAAAGGTTTGGGAACCTGAGTTTATGGGAACGCTCCGATTTGGATTTTCCTTATTGGCCTATCCTGTATACTATGCACTCTTGTTTACGTGTATCGCCCTGTTTTGTAATAGTCTTGTGGCCTTAGCCGTAATTTTGGCCTTGTTCGTATATAACTGGGCCTATGTTAGAAGGAATTGAATTAGGCCCCTAGGTATAGGTATAAAAAAACGACCACATGTTGTGGTCGTTTTTTTATTTAGGTTGCAAGTCTTTTTAAATATCGTCAAAGCTTACATCCGTAAAACTTTCGGTACTCGAAGGCTTCATTTCTCCGTTGGTGACAATTTCTTCTTCTTTTTTGAAATCTTTTTGGTGACGTTCGGAGATTACTTCTGAGCCCTTTTCCTCGATAATGAAATTCATCATTTCCTCTACATTGTCCTTAAAGGCTTGAAAATCTTCCTTGTATAAGTATATTTTGTGTTTCTTGTAGTGGAAAGAGCCATCGTCGTGAGTAAATTTTTTACTCTCTGTAATCGTTAAGTAATAATCTCCTGCCTTGGTACTTCTTACATCAAAAAAATATGTGCGTCTACCTGCCCGTAATACTTTGGAATGAATTTCCTCCTGGTCCATTGAATCTTTTTCGTTCATCGCGTTTAGTGTCTAGTTAATAGTGTTAATCTTTCAAAAATGTAAAAAAAAAGCCAATACGACAACAATTTTTTAGTTTTCTTTCTCTGAAAGTTGAGTGAAGTACAGATCTTTATAATATCCGTCAACACTGTTTAAATCACTATGGTTGCCTTCTTGAAGAAGTTCTCCATTGGAAAGAACCAAGACCTTATCGGCGTTTTTCGCCGAAGAAACACGATGGCTGACAATAAGAGTGGTACGATTTTTTGACGCTTTTTTCAGATTGTTCAGAATTTCTTCTTCAGTTTCTGTGTCAACTGCTGAAAGACAATCGTCAAAAAGATATATTTCGGGTTTTTTTAAGAGGGCACGCGCAATAGAGACCCTCTGTTTCTGTCCGCCGCTCAGGGTGATGCCCCTTTCGCCCAATACGGTGTCGTAGCCCTTGGTGAAACCTACGATGTTTTCATGTACTACCGCAGCTTTGGCCGCATTGATAACCTCTTCGTCGGTAGCGTCTTCCTTGCCGAATTTAATATTGTTCTTTATAGAGTCTGAAAATAAGAAGGCGTCTTGGGGTACCGCACCGATGGCTTGGCGTAAACTGTTTATGTTCAATTGCTCTATGGGGGTGTCGTCTATTAAGATTTCACCCGAGGTCACATCGTAAAGTCGGGCCACAAGGTCTAGAATAGTCGACTTTCCTGACCCGGTCTTTCCTAATATGGCTACCGTTTCCCCTTCGTTTATGGTGAAAGAAATATTCTTGAGGGCCGTAATTTCAGTGTCTTCATAAGTAAAGCTTACATTTCTGAATTCGATTTTTCCCTTTACGGGCGTTTCTTCGAGTACGGTATTCTTGATATCAGGAGATTCTTTTAAAAATTCGTTGATCCTTTTTTGTGAGGCTTCCGCCCTTTGTACGATAGAGGTCAACCAACCGATAATGGCTACCGGCCAAGTAAGCATGTTTACGTAGAGAATGAATTCCGCAATAACCCCGGAAGAGGCTATTTCCCCATTTATATATTGCTTTCCACCTATGTAAATAACGAAAATGTTACTAATACCGATGAGTAAGACCATTAGGGGGAAGAACCAAGCATTGACCTTTGCCAAATCCATACTCTTGTTTTTTCCTTCAAGGGCAAGGGAGCTGAGGTCGTTATTAATGTTCGGTTCCAAGGCATATGCCTTGATGACCGAAACCCCCGAAAATACTTCTTGGGTAAAGGTTGAAAGGGTAGAGAGGTATTGCTGAACAACCGTACTGCGTTCATGGATTACCTTGCTGATGTAATAGATAAGTACCGACAATATCGGCAAGGGTATTAAGGTATAGGCGGCGAGTTTCGGGGCCGTCATGAACATGATCGGGATGATACAGGCAAAGAGCGTCAGGGTGTTTATGCCGTACATCAGTGCCGGTCCGGTATACATTCGCACTTGGTTTACATCTTCGCTGATACGGTTCATCAGGTCGCCGGTGCGGTTCTTCTTGTAGAAATTTAGACTTAGAAATTGATAGTGGTCGAAAATTTCGTTTTTAAGGTCGTACTCGATATAGCGCGAAACGTTAATTATCGTCTGCCGCATTAAAAAGGTAAAGAAGCCCGATAAGAGGGCGGCACCCACAATGATCAGTATATATTCAAGAAGGAAATCCTTGGCGGTCGGTTCCGAGATCTTATCGTTCATGAAATCCTCGATAACCGTAATCGATTCTTTGACGTATCGGGGCATGACCAGTTGAAGCACCCGGGCAATGATGGTAATGAACAATCCGACCAATAATTTCGACCAGTATTTTTTAAAGTATTTATTTAGGTGTGCAAGTTCCTTCATGAAAGGTTTCGGCTAAGAAATATGTAATTGGCCAAAGATAGTGGTTTGGGTATAAACGAAATGTTATAAATACCATAAGATATTGCCTCGATATCGATTTACGCCCGTCGGCCCCGATATTTTATATACGTTAAATTTACGGTAAGTTTTAAAAATAATCAGGCTTCAAGGGGCTTAATAACAAGGTTTTGCGGAGGTCTGAAAACATTAAAGTGAAATGAAGCTGTCGTTTCATCGGTTTGTATAGTAGTCTTTTGGGCTTTATTCTTATTTTTGCGGCGTGAGAGTCAAACCAATACTATTCCAAAAAAGTTCTTTAAAATGCTAACACGAAGACATATACGGGTAAAAGTGATGCAATGTATTTATGCCATTACCCAATCTAAAGATGAGTCTTTAGAGAAACAAGAAAAATTTCTGCGGTTTAGCATAGATAATATGTACACGCTCTATCTACTTATGATGAGCCTTATTATAGAAATTCACCAAAGAGGGGCCGAGCAATTGAAGATTTCGTCAAAGAAATATTTGGCCACGGCTTCCGATACCTTTCCCGATCAAAAGAAATTTGTAAATAACCGATTGCTTTCCCAAATCGTCAATAACGAACCGTTGAAGGCAGAGCTGAAAAAACGCAAGCTCGAAAATTGGTATTTGAACGAAGAGTACGTAAAAATCATTTACAACAATATTGTAGCGAGTTCAACCTATGAAGACTATATGTCGGCTGAAGGCAGTAATTGGGCCGAAGATAAAGAGTTCGTCGTTACCTTGTTCAAAGATGTCATAGCCCCTGATGAAAAGATTTACGACTATTTTGAGGATAACAATCTTACTTGGGTAGATGATATTCCTATTGTAAACACTTTTATCCTTAAAATGCTAAGAAAGGTCAGGCCCGACCATCCCACCTCGTATTTCTTGCCTCGCTTGCTGAAGGATCAAGAAGATTTGGATTTTGCCAAAAAACTCTTGCGGAAGACCTTGCTCAAAGATGCCGAGTTGACCAAAGAGATAGAGGGCAAGACGCCCAATTGGGACAAGGACCGTATTGCCGATATGGATGCCATACTTTTAAAAATGGCCATATGCGAACTTCTAAACTTTCCGTCCATACCTGAAAAAGTAACGATTAACGAATTTTTGGAAATCGCCAAGGAGTATTCTACCCCTAAGAGCAGTATTTTTATCAATGGAATTTTAGACAACCTTGTAAAAGAATACAAAAAGGATGGAAAGCTTAACAAAATGGGTAGGGGTCTCATTTAAAATAAATGATTAATTTTGCCTTTAAACTAAAGTTAGAGATATGAAAAAAACAATTTTTGCCTTAAGTATATTTTCACTTTTGGCGTTCGTTTCTTGTAAAGAAAATGCGTCGAGTAAAGTAAAATCAGATAATGTTACCGAGGCTGCACAGCGCGATGAAGCCAGTAAGCAGGTTCCGGTAATGGAGTTTGAGAAAGCTGAGCATGACTTTGGTACCATTGAACAAGGTACACCACAAGAAACCATTTTTACTTTTAAAAATACGGGTAATGCCCCGTTGATCATAACCAGTGCCACCAGTTCTTGTGGTTGTACGGTTCCAAATCCACCAAAAGATCCTATCGCACCAGGAGAACAAGGGGAATTGGTAGTGAAGTTCAACGGATCGGGCCAGAACCAGGTTACCAAAACGATTACTGTAAATGCCAATACCGAAAAAGGAACCGAGCAATTGCGAATCAAAGCTTTTGTTAACCCTAAAGGGGCTGCTCCGGTAGGACCAACCAAATAATAATAGATTAGATACTAAATAAATATGGGTGATATAGGACAGTTTCTTCCGATGATATTGATTTTTGTGGTAGCGTATTTCTTTATGATACGCCCGCAAATGAAGCGTCAGAAAGATGAAAAGAAATTCGCGGCTGAATTAAAAAGAGGCGATAGGGTAATTACTAAAAGTGGTTTGCACGGCAAGATTATGGATTTGAACGATAGCGATTCTTCGTGTATTCTTGAAACCATGGCCGGTAAATTAAAATTTGATCGTTCTGCGATTTCAATGGAACTGAGCAAAAAACTGAACGCTCCCGAAAAGAAGTAAACGTACATTGTAGTACATATTAAACACCGCTAAGCAATTAGCGGTGTTTTTTTTGGTCGTTATGCTAGGGTAAATTAGTATATTCATCTCTTGAACAAAACAACCAAAATCGATGTACCATAATAGACGAAATTTTATAAAGAAAAGTTCCTTGGCCTTGGCAGGTTCGGGCGCGGCATTTTTATTTCCCATGGAGCTGTTGGCCACGCTGCGTAAAAAGGTGGGGCCGAACGATCAAATCAATGTAGGGCTTATTGGCTGCAAGGGTATGGGGTTTAGCGATTTGACGTCTATGTTGAAAATAAGCGAGACCAATGTGATGGCACTCTGCGACGTAGATGAAGCTGTTCTTAAGGCTAGGACGGAAGACCTCGGAAAGGCAGGGATTAAAAAGCCGTTGTGGTATCGCGATTATCGTAAGCTACTTGAGAATAAAGACATTGACGTGGTCATTATAGGTACGCCGGACCATTGGCATTGCCTGCAGTTGACCGATGCCTTGATGGCGGGAAAAGATGTCTATTGTGAAAAGCCTATAGCCAATTCCATTCAAGAGTCGAATATAATGCTAAACTACGTTAGCGCTAGTGACCGAATGGTGCAGATCGGACAATGGCAGCGTAGTCAGCCCCATTTTGTCGATGCCATTAATTTTGTGCATTCGGGCAAATTGGGCAATATACGTTTGGCAAAAGCTTGGGCCTACCAGGGTTGGATGAAACCTGTGCCCGTCGTAGCCGATTCTGCCGCGCCGGAAGGCGTAAACTATAAAATGTGGTTGGGACCGGCACCGGAGCGCGCCTTCAACGCAAACCGCTTTCATTTCAATTTTCGATGGTTTTGGGATTATGCGGGCGGCCTAATGACCGATTGGGGCGTGCACCTGTTGGATTATGCTTTATATGGAATGAAGGCGGGAACGCCTAAGTCGGTAATGGCCCTAGGAGGAAAATTCGCCTATCCGAACGATGCTTCCGAAACCCCGGATACCTTACAGACCGTTTTTGAATACGATGGCTTTTCAATTCTTTGGGAACATGCTACGGGTATTGATGGGGGGAATTATGGACGTAACCACGGTATAGCCTTTATTGGTAATAACGGCACTTTGGTCGTTGATCGGAACGGTTGGGAAGTGATACCTGAGGAAGAATTTGCCGGATGGGGCAAGAAAGGTACCCCTAAAATGGAAGCTGTCTCCTATGACAAGGGCAATGCCAGTGGATTGGATTTGCATACGGCAAATTTTATAGATGCAGTAAAGAGTCGCGATGGTTCTAAATTGAATGCCCCTATTAAAGTTGGCTATGATGCCGCTTTGGTATCGCATATGGGCAACGTAGCCTTTAAGACGGGCAACCGGATCTATTGGGACGAGGCTTCCGGAAAGTTTAAGGAAGAGGAGGCCAATAAGTTGATTACGGCCAACTATCAAAATGGCTGGAAACTACCTATGCTCTAAACCATAGGGCTTCCACATATAAAACAGGGAAGGGCTAGGATGTTTTTACTGAACAGGTCATTCAAGCCTTTGTCTTTGCTAATCATCGGCAAAATCTTGTCAAGTCGATTTAGTTTTGTTTTTTCACGTAGGGTTTCTGTAATGCATGTAGTGTCTTCACGCTGCTTGTAGTGGGGTTTATTTCCTTTTTCGAAAAAAAAACCTTAATGGAGCATGGCTAGGGGCTTTCCTTTTTGTGCAGTTTCAAGAAGGTTTTCGGGGTCGTTTAAAAAGACCCCGTTAAAGAACCAGATGCCGAAGTGGTGTTTGAACTTGCAAATGGCCAACACATTTTTTTTGTCCAAGGTATAGGTCGGAAAATTCCATTTATAGGTTTCCTCTAAATCGGTTTTCAAAACGAGTTGGCACAAGAGGGCGACACCGTTTTTAAATGATGTGCTTCGGTGTAGTAGGCTTCTACTTTTTTCGGCTATATCCATTAGGGAAGTGCAGTAAGTTGACTTCCCTAAGATAAGCTTTGTGGTTATACGGCTTTTTTGGCTACCAGTTCACAGATTTTGATGATGACCTCGGTGGCCTTTATCATGCTCTCTACGGGAATATATTCGTATTTTCCGTGAAAGTTGTGCCCGCCGGCAAAAATATTGGGGCATGGGAGCCCCATATAGCTGAGCTGTGAGCCATCGGTGCCACCACGTATGGGTTTGATGATGGGCGTTACGCGCATGGCTTCCATGGCCTCCTTGGCTATTTCTACGATGTGGTATACCGGTTCTACTTTTTCCTTCATATTAAAATACTGATCTTTTAATTCGAGGGTAATGCAATTGCCGTGAATTGAATTTAATTTATCGGTGATATTGCGAAGTAGTTGTTTTCTCTTTTCAAAATGGTCTTTGTCATGGTCACGTACGATAAGCTCAAATTCGGCATGTTCTATTGAGCCTTGAATGTGGTGTACGTGAAAGAAGCCTTCGCGTCCCTCGGTGTTTTGAGGGGTTTCTTCCGGGGGTAAGATCTCAAGAAATTCGCTGGCGATGCTTATGGCGTTTACCATTTTGTTTTTGGCGTATCCCGGATGTACACTCTTTCCTTTTATTATCACCTTGGCACTGGCCGCATTGAAATTTTCAAATTCTAGTTCGCCAATCTGGCTTCCGTCCATGGTATAGGCCCAATCGGCATCAAATTTTTCAACGTCAAAATGATGTGCCCCACGACCGATTTCTTCATCGGGGGTAAAACCGACCCTGATTTTTCCATGTTTTATTTCCGGATGGTTGATAAGGTATTCCATGGCCGTGACAATTTCGGTGATTCCGGCCTTATCATCGGCGCCCAAAAGGGTGGTTCCGTCCGTAGTGATGAGGGTTTGGCCCTTGTACTGCAGTAAATCCTCGAAATAATCGGGAGAGAGTACAATGTTTTCGTGGGCGTTCAGTACAATGTCCTTGCCGTCGTAATCCTCGATAATTTGCGGATTGACATTTGTAGCCGTAAAATCGGGAGAAGTGTCAAAATGCGATATAAAGCCTATGGTAGGCACTTCAATGTTGAGATTACTCGGTAAGGTGGCCGTAATGTAGGCGTTGTTGTCGATGGAAACTTCCTCCATGCCAATTTCCAGTAATTCTTCGACGAGTAAGTCTGCTAAATGCCATTGTTTTTCGGTGCTGGGCGTGGTCTTTGATTTGGGGTCGCTTTGAGTATCGATTTTTACATACTTCAAAAAGCGATCGATGATATGCTGCATCTAAAATGTTTTTGAATCAAAAGTACAAAATTGGGTTTACTAGATACAAACGAAGCCTGTTTTAAGACTATCTTTTTAGTGAATTTCTTACGTGAATGTTGGAAAATGCCTAACTTATGGTAGAATTAACTCCAATAATCAATTATGAAAAGAATGTATTTTTTATGCTATGTGCTGTTTTTTGGGTGCATAGCTATTGGAAGTGCTCAAATCACAGGTACGGTTTCAGATGAAGATGGCCCACTGCCCGGTGCATCCGTAGTGGTCAAAGGAACGACGACAGGTTCCACCACCGATTTTGACGGATTGTTTACGATCAATGCGGAGGTTGGCGATAAGCTGGTTATTTCTTACATCGGTTATGAGACCAAAGAAGTAACGGCCCAGTCGGGTACAATGAAGATCCAATTATCTTCGGGAGTAGCCTTGTCGGAGGTTATTATCGTGGGGTCGCGTAACCCGAACAGAACGGCTACCGAGAGTATGGTTCCGGTAGATGTAATTAGTATGAAGGAACTGAACAGTGTTGCCCCACAGGTGAACTTAAATCAGATCTTGAATTATGTAGCACCTTCTTTTACTTCAAACACCCAGACTATTTCAGATGGTACGGATCACGTTGATCCGGCTTCATTAAGAGGTTTGGGTCCTGATCAGGTTTTGGTACTGATCAATGGTAAAAGAAGACATACCTCTTCTTTGATCAATGTAAACGGAACTTTCGGACGTGGTAGTGTGGGTACCGATTTAAATGCTATACCGGCAGCCGCCATTCAGCGTATTGAAGTTTTAAGGGATGGGGCAGCTGCCCAATATGGTTCTGATGCCATAGCGGGGGTAATCAATATCGTTTTGAACAAGAGTGTGAACGAATTGAACATGTCGGTTACCTCTGGTGCTAATTTTTCCAAGAACGCCAATGATCAAACAGGCGGTGTAGATGGGGCTACGACCAACATAGCTGCTAGTTATGGTGTTCCCTTAGGTGAGAACGGAGGTTTCTTGAACTTTTCTGGTGATTTTGACGTACGTCAAGATTATAGTAGGATGAAGGAGTGGGAAGGTGGAATTTTTAATCAGTACAATGTGGTCGAGCGCTTTGCTAATAGTGATGGATATGATTTGATCAATTTACTTGATGATGATGTTTCTGATGTGATTCAGTATGCCGGTCAGGCAGGAATCGATTTGAATGGAGCGACTACCAAAGAAGAGCTTCGGCCAATTTTGGGAGCTGATGCTACGAATGCCGAACTTGCTGCACGTGGTCAAAAACGTAGTGATTACAATATGAGGGTAGGGCAATCGGCCTTACGAGGTGGACGTATCTTTGCCAACTTTTCCTTGCCTTTAGATGATAGCGGAACTGAGGTATATTCTTTTGCCGGTATCAGTTCAAGAACGGGTAATTCAGCAGGTTTTTATCGTTTGCCCAATCAAAGCAGGACATATACACCTGCATATATGAACGGATTTTTACCAGAAATCAATTCAACTATTAAAGACAGGTCGCTATCGGTGGGTGTTAAAGGAAAGATCAATGAATGGGATGTGGACTTGAGCAATACCTACGGAAAGAACTCTTTTCTGTATTCCATCGGAAATACCTTTAATGCATCCATGCAAAATGCATCACCTACCCTTTTTGATGCAGGGGGATTTTCTTTTGCACAGAATACGGCCAATTTAGACGTAACCCGCTTTTTTGAAGATGCGTTGTCTGGATTGAATGTGGCTTTTGGAGCGGAATACCGTGTCGAAAATTACGATATAGTGGCTGGGGAACCAGCTTCTTATGGGCAATATGATGGTACGGGGAATATAAACAATCCTTATGATGATATTGTTAGGGATGCTGCTGGTGTTCCCGTGTTGGATGGAGAGGAAAAAACAATACCAAATCCAAATTCGGATGTACGTGTACCAACGGATTTCTTCGGGGAATCTAGACCTGGTGGATCACAGGTTTTTCCTGGTTTTGGACCGTCGAATGAATTGTCTAGAGGAAGAAGTAGTGTTGCCGGTTACATTGATTTAGAAGCGGATTTTTCAGAAAAATTCGTTGCTAGTTTTGCTACACGTTTTGAGAATTATAGCGATTTTGGTTCTACCATCAATTTTAAATTGGCAACACGTTATAAGGTCAATGATAATATAAACCTTAGGGCTGCAGGGAATACGGGTTTTAGGGCTCCTTCCTTACATCAGATAAACTTCAACTCTACATCTACTATTTTTGATCAGAATGGCGACCCACAAGAAGTAGGTACCTTTGCCAATGATAGTAGGGCCGCTAAACTTTTGGGTATTCCTGAATTGAAGGAAGAAACTTCAAGTAGTATAAGTGTTGGTTTTACGGCCAAGATTCCAGATGCAAACCTAACCTTGACTGTAGATGGATATTATGTGGAAATTAATGATAGGGTAGTGTATACAGGTCAATTTGAAGGCCCGGGTACAGGAACTGAATTGGATAATTTGCTAAGTCAGGCAAATGCTACAGCTGCTTCCTTCTTTGCAAATGCGATCAATACCGAATCTCGTGGATTGGATGTAGTGTTTACGCATACGGCCAACTTAAGTGATAACTGGAGATTGAAATCCGATTTGGCGGGTACCTTATCTAAAACGAATCAAATAGGTGATATTAATTCATCAAAAGTGTTAGAAGATGCGGGTCTTGTAAATACTTATTTTCCAGAAGATAGTAGAGTGTATCTGGAAGAGGCCGTACCACGTACGAAAATCAACCTTTCCAACAGCCTTACCTCCGATAAATGGATCATGTTCTTAAGAAACGTATACTTTGGGGAAGTTACCGAAGCGACTACGGTCATAGCCAACCAACAGGTTTTTGGAACCAAGGTGGTGACCGACCTTTCCATTGGGTATAAGGCTACCGATGCCTTGACCTTGACCATAGGGGCCAATAACTTATTGGATATCTACCCCGATAGGGCCGAAGATCAATACAATAACCGTAGTGATGGCCGATTCGATTGGTCGCGTAGGGCGCAACAGTTCGGTATTGGAGGACGGTTCTTGTTTGCCCGTGTAAGCTTCGCTTTGAAGTAGAGTATTGAAAAGAAGGAATAATATAGGGAAAGGCCGTTCGAAAGAACGGTCTTTCTTTTTATTTAGGGGTGTCATACACAGAAGAAGTATAATTTTTCACTTAAAATGGTGTTTATATAAATGGATTCAAATTTTAAAAAGAGGTATATGTTGCGAAAATTATACGGTTCAATGGTATTTTTGATGCTTTTTACATCGGTAAATGCCCAAAATTGCACATTGGATATAGGTGGAAAGAACAATGAGGCCATCAAAACTATTTTTCAATTGAACGAAGAGCAAATAAGCACTATGGAAGCCCTACAAGGCGAACTGGAGGTGCAGACCAAGGATATTGAAGGGCAAATAGAAAAGCTGTTGGCCGAACATCCGCAAAGCAGCGAAGAAGACCTCATTAAATTGGCGGAAAAATACAAGGTATTGCAGCAACAGCTGGTACAGGCGGCCTACGACAGTGATAAAAAACTCTTGTCGCTCTTCAATTCAAAACAGTATGAGCGTTATCTTCGACTCTGTAATGAAGCTATAAGGATACCTATCAAGGTAATTCCTAAAAATTATGAAATCCCTGAAGGGGAAGATTAAGAATCTAAGAGGCGGGGCACGTCTTTTTTTAAGACATGTTCCATGTCCCGACATATAAAAATAGTAGTAAGTTATGCCTGTACTAGGGGGTAAGTTTGTATTTTTGCGCAAATTCTATATACCCTCATGTATAAGTCTATTCTTCAGCCCTTACTTTTTTTGCTAGATGCCGAAAAAGCCCATCACCTTACCTTTTCTCTAGTCCGTTTTCTTTGTAAAATTGGTTTTTCAAGCCTGTTCGAGGCCATCTATAAAATAGAGGACCCACGTCTGGAAAAGGAAGTCTTTGGAATTCGGTTCAAAAATCCGGTAGGTCTGGCGGCGGGTTTCGATAAAGATGCCAAGCTCTACAATGAGTTGTCCAATTTTGGATTTGGTTTTGTTGAGATAGGAACCTTAACGCCCAAACCCCAAGAGGGAAATCCTAAAAAGAGATTGTTCAGGCTGAAGCCCGATCAGGCGATTGTCAACCGTATGGGGTTTAACAATATGGGGGTTGCCGATGCCGTAGGGCGATTGAAAAAGAAGCACAAAGTACTCATTGGAGGCAATATTGGAAAAAATAAGCTTACACCCAATGAAAATGCGGTTTCAGATTACCTTATCTGTTTTGATGCGCTTTTTGATCACGTCGATTACTTTGTGGTCAATGTAAGTTCACCTAATACGCCTGGCCTACGCGAGCTTCAAGATAAAGCACCTTTGACCGCCCTTTTGCTGGAACTGAAATCCGAAAACACAAAACTGGCACGGCAGAAACAAGCAAAGGAAAGGCCGATTCTATTGAAGATTGCCCCAGACCTTACGGACGACCAGCTTTTGGATATTATCGCTATTGTTGGCGATACTAAAATAGATGGTGTTATTGCGACCAATACGACCATTGGGCGAGAACATCTAAAATCGGATGCTTCGCTCGTTAGTGAAACGGGTGGCTTGAGTGGAAAACCATTGACCAAAAGAAGCACCGAAGTGATTCGGTTCTTAGCGGAAAGAAGCAACAAAGCTTTCCCTATAATAGGTGTGGGCGGAATACATTCCGAAGAGGATGCACTCGAAAAATTAGAAGCTGGGGCAGACCTTGTTCAATTGTATACCGGTTTTATCTACGAAGGACCGGCCTTGATAAAACGAATCAATAAAGCCATTCTTAAAAAGCAGAGGCAATAAAATTTATTTGGACTTTAAGGTAATACTGATCTTATTTGGCCCAATAATCTACAACGAGCACATCGTCTAAGTGCGGTCCCAAAATGTCGCCAAAGGCTTTATGGTCGGGGTGGGGCAAATAAACGGCACGGTCTTCCTCGCTGTTGAAGGTAAGGAAGAAACAATGGGTAAATCCTTGGTTTAATCCTTCAGGACTGTTGTTCAGTCCCCACTCATATCCCACGATTTGTGGAATTTTAGAGGGTAGGGCGGTAAATGCCTCCTCAACTTTTTTGATGTCTTCTTTCGTGGTTTCGGGTTTGAATTTGAATAAAACTACATGACGTAGCAGACTGTCTTCTTGCATGCTGATAGATTGATCGGTTTGGTGGGCGGTCCTATTTTTGAAGGCCATAGAAAGTAAGGCGAACAAAATGAGACATAAGGTGAGTGTAAGGTAACTTTGTTTCATGATATAGTCGTTTCTCTGTAATTCAATACATACTTTATACTAAAAAAGGCAATAATGCTACATACGTATAACCTAAGGAAAGACAGGAGGGAAGCCTCTCAAAAAAACTAAACGGTCGGTAAGATATAAAAAAGAGTCGTTACTTTAGCGGCGCGTTGCCGGAATCGCCCCAAAAATCGTGTATTTATTGGTTCGGGAACGAACAGTGATACTGAATAATTTAAAAATGAATTACGAAACGCTCTATACTTTTATGTTGGCCGCCGTGGCCTTGTCCATTTCGCCGGGTCCTGATAATATTTATGTATTGATGCAAAGTCTGGTCAATGGTAAAAAACACGGATTGGCTACTACGGCGGGACTCATGTCGGGTTGTCTGGTGCATACGAGTTTGTTGGCCTTTGGGGTGTCAATGGTGATCAAGGAAAGTGATACCCTCTTTTTCGGAATTAAATTGTTGGGGGCCATTTACCTCTTTTATCTGGCGTACAAGGTGTTTAAAAGTAGTGGCTCGCTAAGTTTGACCGAAGGTTCGGTACCTAAAAAAGGGCTCTGGGAGCTATTTAGGCAGGGGTTTATCATGAATGTATTAAACCCCAAGGTTGCTATTTTCTTTTTGGCCTTCTTTCCCGGTTTTCTCTTTAGCGATGATATGAGTACCGTAGTTCAGTTCTATGTGCTGGGGCTGGTCTTTATGTTCGTTTCCTTTATAGTTTTCAGCTTAATAGCGGTGCTTTCGGGGAGTATTTCGTCGTATTTTACATCAAAGCCCAAAATGGGAATTTATCTGAAATGGCTACAAATCATTGTCTTTATTGGTATTGCGGTCTATATTCTGGTATCGGATAAATAATGCTAATTTTGATTAGTTTTATGAGTGGTTTCTGCTGCCTCATAAGAAATGTAAGCACATGATGGAAAAGGTGAAGGTAATCGAATGTCCTAGGGATGCCATGCAAGGTATCAAACCTTTTATTCCTACCGGCGAAAAGGTAAAGTACATTCAGGCTTTGCTGGGTTGTGGTTTCGATACCATAGATTTCGGGAGTTTTGTGTCCCCCAAGGCCATTCCACAAATGGTTGATACCGCCGAGGTATTATCGCAATTGGACTTGTCGAAGACCCAGAGTAAATTGTTGAGTATCGTGGCTAACGTTAGAGGGGCCCAAGAGGCGTCGCAGCACCCCGAGATTCAATATTTGGGGTATCCTTTTTCTATATCCGAGAATTTTCAGATGCGTAATACGCATAAAACCATAGATCAGTCGGTAGAAATACTCCAAGAAATATTAAATATTGCCGACGCTTCGGGAAAAGAAGTGGTGACGTATATATCAATGGGTTTTGGTAATCCTTATGGAGATCCGTGGGATGTGGATATAGTAGGGGAATGGACCGAAAAATTGAGTGCCATGGGGGCTAAGATACTCTCGCTTTCCGATACCGTAGGTTCGTCTACCCCAGAGGTTATCAAGTACCTGTTTTCAAATTTGATTCCCAAGTATCCCGATATTGAATTTGGTGCCCATTTGCATACTACACCGAGTCGGTGGCATGAAAAGGTAGATGCCGCCTACAAATCGGGTTGCCGTAGGTTCGATGGGGCGATTCAGGGCTTCGGAGGTTGCCCGATGGCCAAAGATGAACTTACCGGAAACATGCCTACCGAGCAGATGCTTTCGTATTTTACCGCGGAAAAGGTAGATAGCGGAGTCAATTGGATGGTTTTTGAAGCTGCATACAATAAGGCTACCGAGTTGTTTTCGCAGTATCACTAGTTCTCGTTCCCTCCACACATTCGGTTCAGGTAACTATCCAAATTAAGCTGAAATAGGGTGCCTTCGACCAAGTCGTGCACGGCGTTCAATTCTTTTAGGTTCATGGCCAAGGTAATCTGTGGTGCGGGAGTGTCTAAAAGTAGCGACCTACAGGTTTCATGTTGTTGGCAATCCTTGCAAAGGGCATTGCTGTTCATCGTACACTCAATGTTCTTTTGAAACTGTACGAGTTCTTTTTCGGTCAATAAGAGACCTGTGTCCCTAAAGACGATCTGTATCTTACTGGTGTCTTTTATCGAGTTTCTTTTCCATTGAAATGCAACGCCAAAGGGGTTGTGGTATATGGGGGTAATGTCGTCCATAGTGTAATTTTTAGATATTTTGGGGTGAACATTTTATGTTATACGCTACTTTGATCAAGCCTATCCTCTCCTTGGGGTAGGGAGGGGTATGCGCCTTAAATTCTGAATCAAAAATAGTATTTTTATTTAGATTAATTATAAATAGAGTGAAAATACCCCAAATTTTTATCCCCTATTTTATTCCTCTAGGAGCGGCAAAGGCAATGAGGGTGTTATTATTTAGAATAAATAAAAATTATTTTGCACAGACAAGCTCCATGTGTTATCTTTGCCACTCAATTTAAATCAAGTCTAAATAAACATATATCCTTCATAATGAAAAAAGCCCTGTTTATATTGGCCCTTAGTTCGGCAATAGTCCTTACATCGTGTAGTTCAGATGATGATGCGTCAGGAATGGACGAAACTATAACAATCGATAATCCGGTTAGTTATTCTTTTGAGCGCGATGGCGAGTCTACCGTAAGTTTCAGTGGTCAGACCACGCGTATTAAAATGGCCCATGAGCTTTTGACCAATTTTTTGGATGAAAGTAATACGGCCGAAAGTTTGAAGGCCATGTTCGCCCATGATGATGGTGCGGCCGATTTTGAGGATGCTGATTTAAATGCTTCGGATAAAAATTTACGTAGTAAGACGGCGGCTTCTGTAGATTATTTTTATGCCAATACTACGGACCAAACCCTTATCCGTGCCGATTTTGAGTCATGGATAGAAGGCCAGGTAAATGAAGTTTTTGCCAATTGGAATGTTTCCGCGGCTGCGGGAATTGCAGGTCAATTGGCCGACGGTGAAAAAATACGTTATGTAAACGCAAAAGGTCTTGAGTACAACCAATTGTTCGCCAAAGGCTTGATAGGGGCCCTGATGACCGACCAGGCGCTTAACAACTACTTGAGTCCAACGGTGTTGGATGAATCTTCCAATCGTACCGATAACGATGCCGGAACGGTATTAGAGGGCAAGTCTTATACCAATATGGAACATAAATGGGATGAGGCCTATGGTTATGTATATGGCTTGAATGCCGATGCTTCTGATCCCAATGCCGATCTGGGAGCCGATAGTTTTTTGAACGAATACATAGGGAAACTTGAAGAGGATGCCGATTTCGCCGGAATAGCCGATGATATATTTCAAGCTTTTAAATTAGGGCGTGCTGCCATTGTAGCGGGAGATTATGGGGTACGTGATGCCCAAGCTGAGATTATTCGAGAGAAAATATCATTAGTACCTGCTGTTAGGGGGGTGTTTTATATGCAGCGTGCAAAAGCGACTTTAGCAGATGAGGTGCCTAATTACGCAAGTGCTTTTCACGCATTGTCCGAAGCCTATGGTTTTATCTATAGTTTGCGTTTTACGCGAAAGCCGGGTACGGACGCCCCTTATTTTTCAAAAGCCGAATCTGATGAGCTTTTGGAAGAATTGATGGATGATGGCGCCAATGGCTTGTGGGATTTAAAAGCGGAAACCATAGATGAGATTTCGGAAGATATCGCCGAACGCTTCGGATTTACCGTGGCCCAGGCCGCTGACTAATGGCGAGGGCAATATTAAAATTTAAGTGTTTTAAAAAAAAGCAGTATCTGTTAGGTGATAACAGGCTGCTTTTTATACTTTTGTTTAATTAGAATAAATAAAAATAAGCTATGAGGAGGTTTTTTGCCCTATTTACCGTGGCCACAATGATATGGGCCTGCAGCTCGGATAATAGTGGGGGAGGTACATCGGATGACGTAGATCCGGAACCGGTCAGTTTTGAACGAGGACCCATGTTGGCGAACTGGGCCGACAATATTATTAAACCTTCCTATGAAGCTTTTTCTAATGAAATGTCGGGTTTGCAAACGGCATTTGATACTTTCAAAGCCGATGCTACCGAAACCAACCTTGTAGCCTTTAGGGAATCATGGTTATCTGCCTATAAAATGTGGCAAAGGGTTTCTATGTTCGAGATAGGTCCGGCCGAAACGGTTGGGTTTCGCCTGAATATGAATATTTATCCTACCGATGCCGAAAAAATAGAGGGTTTTGTAGCTTCGGAAAGTTATGATCTTGGCCTTGCTTCCAACAGAAATGCCAAAGGCTTCCCTGCTTTAGATTATTTAATTAACGGCTTGGGCGATACCGATACGGATATCGTGGCAAAATATAATGGAGTGGAAAAAGAGAAGCTGATTGCTTATACAGAAGCCATTATTGCCGATATGTCAAGTCTCACATCTGGGGTACTTGCGGAGTGGGATTCAGGATATAGGGATACTTTTGTGGCAAACGACGGTGCGTCTTCGACCGCATCGGTAGACCGGTTTATCAACGATTATATTTTTTACTACGAGAAATATTTGAGAGCAGGTAAAATGGGAATTCCTATAGGTGCTTTTTCGGAAAGTGTACTTCCACAAAATGTTGAGGCCTATTACAAAGCCGATGTTTCTAACGAACTTTTTATAGAAGGGTTTGAGGCTGTACAGGATTTTTTCAATGGCGTACATTATGGAAAAACGACATCTGGCGAAAGCCTGGCGTCTTACTTGGATGCGTTGAACGAGGTTAAGGATGGTGAAGATTTAACAAAGCTAATCAACGAACAGTTCGACTTGGCTAAGACTAAGGTGGAAGCCTTGGCTCCTTTTCGTGAAGAACTTGAAGATAATGTGCCGCCCACAAATATGCTTTTGGCGTATGACGAGGTACAACGCATTGTTCCTTTGTTCAAAGTGGATATGGTTTCGGCCATGAGCGTAAGTATTGACTTTGTTGATACGGATGGCGACTAGAAAATGAACCGTTTCATAAGCAAACATATTACAGCCCCTATAGAGGCCGCCCCTTTGGCGGTCTTTCGCATTTTATTTGGTGTGATGATGTTGCTTAGTATTGTAAGGTTTTGGAGCTACGGATGGATCGAAAAATTATATATACAGCCCAAACTCTTCTTCTCATATTATGGCTTTGAGTGGGTAAAACCCTTGGGAGCTTATACCTATCTCATATTTATTATCTGTGGACTCTCGGCCATCTTTGTGGCACTGGGTTATAGGTATAGAATGGCGATTATTATGTTTTTTCTCAGCTTTACCTATATAGAGTTGATGGATAAGACCACCTATCTCAACCATTACTATTTTATTAGCCTCGTTGGTTTTTTGATGATTTTTCTTCCGGCCAACGCCTATTTTTCTTTGGATGCCAAGCTAAACCCTAAAAAAGCCTTTCAGAAGATTCCGGCTTGGACGGTCAATGGTATAAAGCTCATGCTGGGCATCGTTTATTTTTACGCGGGATTGGCCAAGCTAAACTCCGATTGGCTTTTTAAGGCCATGCCCTTGAAAATTTGGTTGCCCTCTAAATTCGATACCCCGCTTTTAGGACAGTTTTTGCACGAAGAATGGGTGCAATATGCTTTTAGTTGGTTCGGGGCCGGTTATGATTTGGCCATTCCATTCCTGTTATTGTACAAAAAGACACGCCCTTTTGCTTTTTTAATGGTGGTTGTCTTTCATGTAACGACACGGGTGCTCTTCCCTATAGGCATGTTTCCATATGTCATGATAGTCTCTACATTAATATTCTTTGATTCATCTTTTCATCATAAGCTCTTGAGCTATGTTAGTGGTCTTTTCCGAATACACAAAAATCGCTTTGATAACGGTCAGGTCTTGGTTTTCGCCTCGAATGTTAAAACGAATTCCAAATTGGTTTTAATGGCCGTCTTTTTTGTGGTGCAATTGCTGATGCCCTGGCGCTACCTGGCGTATCCAGGGGAATTGTTTTGGACGGAAGAGGGGTATCGTTTCTCTTGGCGGGTGATGCTTATGGAAAAATCGGGCTATGCCCAGTTCAAAGTAGTGAGCAAAGATTCGGGGAGGTGGTTTTATGTCGATAATTCCGATTTTTTGACACCCTTTCAAGAAAAACAAATGTCTTTTCAACCTGATTTTATATTAGAATATGCACACTATCTGAAAAGACATTTTGAAAAAGATGGACACAAAAATGTGCAAATATTCGTCGATTGCCGCGTGGCCTTGAACGGAAGGTTAAGTACTACCTACATCGACCCAAAAGTAGACCTTGCCCAAGAGCGGGAGTCGTTTGAACATAAAAGTTGGATAATACCTTTTACTGATGAAATTAAGGGAATTTAGTATCGTATTCATAGTATTCTTAACCTCGTTTTCCGGCTTTTCGCAGATTACGATTTCGGGTAACGTAACCGATGAAAAGGGGAAGCCTGTTCAAGATGCAGAGGTGTATTTAAAAGAGGTGCAACTTCTAAAAACTACCGATGCCGATGGTAATTTTGAGTTTTCCAATATTACCGGAGGTAAGTACACCGTAGTAGTCTTCGCTTTTGAATATGATGTATATGAAAAGGAATTGACCTTTGATTCCGCTTTTAATCTCAGTGTTCAACTCCAGCGTATAAAATCACAAGAACTTTCAGAAGTGGTTCTGACCGAAAGAAGGGAAAAGGTATTCGCTTTAAAGCAATTAAAAAAGGTGGAAGGCACCGCTATTTATGCCGGTAAAAAAACAGAGGTCGTGCTTATGGAGGGCCTTACCGGAAACCTTGCGGCCAACAATGCCAGACAAATCTATAGCCAGGTTGTGGGGCTAAATATTTATGATAATGGCGATGCCGGTTTGCAGCTAAATATTGGAGGTAGGGGGTTGGACCCTAATAGAACGGCTAATTTCAATACACGCCAGAACGGTTATGATATTAGTGCGGATGTGTTGGGTTACCCGGAAAGTTATTATACCCCACCTGCGGAAGCGCTTGAGGAAATTCAAGTAGTACGTGGTGCGGCTTCTTTGCAATACGGGTCTCAATTTGGGGGCTTGATCAATTTTAAGTTTAAAAAACCAAATCCGAATAAGGAGATAGAACTTATTTCCCGTCAGACCGTCGGTTCGTACAATCTGTTTACAAGCTTCAATAGTTTAAGTGGTACGGTGGGTAAATTCAGTTATTATACTTATCTCAGCTATAAAGATGGAAATGGCTTCCGCCCGAATTCAAATTTTAACAGCAAGAACTATTTCACACATTTAGCTTACGAGATTTCCAATAAAACCAAAGTAAGCTTAGAGACTACTTTCTTGCATTATTTAGCGAAGCAACCAGGTGGTTTGACCGATGCCCAATTTTATGAAGACCCAAGGTTTAGTAATCGTGAAAGAAACTGGTTCGAAGTAGATTGGAGACTATATTCGTTTCGTTTGGATCACGCCTTTTCCCCAAAGACAGATTTTAGTCTCAATATTTTCGGTTTGAATGCCTCGCGTAGGGCCTTGGGTTTTCGTACCAATAGGGTTTCCCAAGATGATATTACAACTGGACCACGGGAATTGTTAATCGATGATTTTAGCAACTGGGGTGCAGAAGCAAGGGTGTTGACAAGGTATAATTTGGCGGGTACCGAATCGGCCCTTTTATTAGGTTCTAAAGTTTATAAAACAAATAATGACCAAAGGCAAGGACCGGGCTCTGCAGCTGCGGATGCCGATTTTAATTTTGCCGATGCCAGTTTTCCAAACTACGAAAGACAGTCTCAGTTCAATTTCCCGAACTTCAATGTGGCTTTGTTTGGGGAGAACATATTCAACCTTTCAGATAAATTAGCTTTAACTCCTGGGTTTCGTTTGGAGCATATTAAAACAGAAAGTATAGGTAGTTACCAAGAGATTACCTTAGACTTGGCGGATAATCCATTGCTAAATAGGGAGGTAGAGGATAATAGGGTTTTTGATAGAACCTTTGTTTTGTTGGGACTTGGAGCAACATATAAGCTGTCACCTAGTGTAGAATTGTACGGGAATTTTTCGCAAAACTACCGTTCCGTAACCTTCAGTGATATACGGGTGGTGAATCCTTCTTTTCAAGTAGATTCAAATATTTCAGATGAAGATGGCTTTACCGCAGACTTTGGTGCCAGGGGAAGATTTAAAGATGCGCTATCGTATGACATAAGTATATATGGGCTCTATTATGATAATAGGCTAGGAGAAATATTAAAAGAGGAAACCCAGGTTAACGCGGCCGGAGAAGAAGTTTCAACGGGAAGATTATTAAGGGCAAGAGGCAATATAGGTACCGCGTTTATTTATGGTTTGGAAAGTTTTGCGAACTGGAGCTTAAAGGAAACCTTCTTTCCGCAATCGGAAAAAGTGAAATTGAATTACTTTGCCAATGTGGCCATTACTAAATCGGAATACCTTTCTTCCGAACGAAACAATGTAGAAGGCAAGGAAGTGGAGTTTATTCCAAAAGTCAATCTTAAGACGGGATTAAACTTTGGTTATGATAACCTTTTGGGAAGCCTTCAGTATACTTATTTTGCCGATCAGTTTACCGATGCTACCAATGCGCCACAAGACGTAAATGATAACCAAAGAGGGATAGAAGGGGTGATTCCTGCCTATGATATTTTAGATTTCTCGCTCTCGTACACCTATAAAAAATGGAAGTTGGAAGCGGGCGTCAATAACCTTTTAGATAATTCATATTTTACCCGAAGGGCTACAGGTTACCCGGGGCCAGGTATTATTCCATCCGAACCGAGAACATTTTATACAACGCTTCAGTTCAAATTGTAGGGTGCTTGCAAAGGGTTTCAAGGGGGTATTTTGGGGTTTTTCAGGATGTGGGTACGAAAAAAGGTAAGATCATTTTCGTTTTATGGGGATATCACCTCAAAGCCTGTGGGCAATTTCCGAGTAAATAGTTTTAGTCATATTCCCCTAGGTCAATAGACTGAATAACAAATTAATTTCACTACATTTGCACGCAATTAAATCTTTAATTGCTATGCAAGCCCACCTAAACAAAATCGTTGGAGAAGGTCTCACTTATGATGACGTACTCCTAGTCCCCGCCTTTTCAGAAGTCCTCCCTAGAGAGGTAAATATTCAAAGCAAGTTTACGCGTAACATTACGATCAATGTCCCGGTTGTTTCGGCCGCCATGGATACGGTTACCGAGTCGCGTATGGCCATTGCCATTGCCCAAGAAGGGGGTATTGGGGTGCTTCATAAGAATATGACCATCGAGCAACAAGCGGTAAAGGTGCGCAAGGTAAAGCGTGCAGAAAGTGGAATGATTATCGATCCGGTTACATTGCCCTTGAATTCTTTTGTGCGTGATGCCAAGGCGAATATGAAGGAGTATAGTATCGGTGGTATCCCCATAGTTGATGATGAAGGCAAACTGATCGGTATCGTTACCAATAGGGACCTTCGTTTTGAGAAAAACAACGACCGTCCGATTTCCGAGGTAATGACCTCTAAAAATTTGGTTACGGTGAGTGAGGGTACTTCATTGGAGCAGGCCGAAGACATTCTTCAAGAGAATAAAATCGAAAAATTACCGGTAGTCGATAAGGATAATAAGTTAGTGGGACTTATCACGTTTAGGGATATCACAAAACTTACCCAGAAACCTATAGCCAATAAAGATACGTATGGAAGGTTGCGCGTAGCGGCTGCCATAGGGGTAACTCCCGATGCGGTCGATCGGGCGGAGGCATTGGTAAATGCAGGTGTAGATGCCGTAGTTATTGATACGGCCCATGGCCATACCAAAGGTGTGGTGGCTGTTTTAAAGGAAGTAAAAAAGAAATTTCCGGACCTTGATGTTATCGTAGGTAATATTGCTACGGGCGAGGCCGCCAAATATTTGGTTGAAGCTGGGGCAGATGCCGTAAAAGTGGGTATCGGACCGGGTTCCATTTGTACCACCCGTGTAGTTGCAGGGGTAGGTTTTCCTCAATTTTCGGCTGTACTCGAAGTTTCCGCCGCCATCAAAGGCTCCGGTGTTCCGGTAATTGCCGATGGTGGAATCCGTTATACTGGTGATATCCCAAAAGCTATCGCCGCCGGTGCCGATACGGTTATGTTAGGGTCCCTATTGGCAGGAACTAAAGAATCTCCTGGGGAAACCATTATCTATGAAGGACGAAAATTTAAATCGTACCGAGGTATGGGTTCTGTTGAAGCTATGAAAGAAGGTAGTAAAGACCGTTACTTTCAAGATGTGGAAGATGATATTAAAAAACTGGTGCCAGAAGGTATCGTAGGTCGCGTACCTTACAAAGGGGAACTTTATGAAAGTATCCATCAATTTGTAGGGGGGCTTCGTGCCGGCATGGGATATTGCGGGGCAAAGGATATCAATGCCTTAAAAGAAAACGGTCGTTTCGTTAAGATTACCGCTAGTGGTATTAACGAAAGCCATCCTCATGATGTGACCATTACCAAAGAATCACCTAATTATAGTAGGTAAGTTTATGCGGGGGGCGGTCGCTCCCCGCAACTTTATTCTTTTTCTTCTTTATTTCGTGACTGTACCCGGTATAAATCGTCAGAGGCTTGCATCAGCTTGCCCAACAATGTAGGTTCTAAATTCGGGTTGTCACTTAGGAATTCCTTTAAAATAGTATAGGCTTCGGCAGAAGTGTGTTTGCCGATGGTGTTGCTGAGCCATCCTTTCGGAAAGAAAATATCCCCTGTTTTTTGAATCTCTTCCAATAGATCAAGGCTCGCCCTTAGATTTACAAGTCTTTCCTTTGCGCGCAAGGGGTGGTTCAGGTAGGCCAAGGCCTGCAAGACCCAAGATTCCTTCTGTCGGTTCCCCTCGTCTGTAAGGGAGTCGAAAAAACGATTCCTAACGGTTTTGTCTTTCGATAGGGAAGGGAGAAGGAAGTTGAACTCCGCCAGTTTATCGGGATTGTCGATGGCTTTTTTAGCCTGCTCTATAATGCTTTTAGAATCGGAATGGCCGAATAGGGCCAATCGCATTGCCATCTTTGTATAATCGTCTTGGTTGAGCTTTAAGTTGGGTATAAGGAGGTCTTTGTGCCAAACTTGGTACAATTGTTCTTTCGATTCTTCGGAATAGGCCACTGAGCCAAAAGTTGAAAATAGACTTTTTTTAATATTGGCCGGAAGTTCAGACTGCAACTGCGACCAAAGTTGATCGGCAAGCCGTGGTTGGTACCTTGTTCTTTCGTCTGGGCTAAGGTACTTCCAGAAGATAGTGGTCGTATAGCCGGAAAGTAAATTGACCAATAGCTCATTTTTTTCGCTAACTAGTTTTTGACCGAAAAAATCCAGTAAGGTTGTAGGGGAGAGGGCACCGTTTAAAGTGTTCTCATAAGTATTGATATACATATAGCCCCGGGCTACGTCATCTTCGATTGTGAGGTCGGTTTTTGTGTTGTGGATAGGAAAAACCCCATAGCCCATGCCATTGGAGTTGTAAATGATCGATATGGGTTTTGGCTTACCTATGGCTTCGGGAAGGTTGATACTGCTTCCGTTCATATCGACTAAAACCTTTTGTAGACTGTCTTTATAGACCAAGGTCAGTTCAAAGGTTTGGGGCCATACATGGTAGCTGTTGTCTTCGGCGGTCTGACTTATTTCAAAGGAAGATATGTTCTGGTTGGCATCATAGACAATTTGTTCGTGAAATATAGGGCGACTAGGACTGTTCACCCATACTTCGCTCCATTCTTCAATGTCTATGTCCGATTTACCGTCAAGAATATGAACAAGGTCGCTCCATTCGGCATTGCTGTTCTTGTAAGTTGTAATATATTCCTGTATCCCCTCCTGAAAAGCCTTTTTTCCTATAAGGGCTTCTAACTGTCGCATCATTATCGGGGCTTTGCTATAGATGATGCTTCCGTATAATGAACCTGCATTGTTGAGGTTGTCGAGTTTTTGGCGAATTGGGTTTGAGCCCTGGGTTCTGTCTTCGCTGTAGGCCCTAGGGTAATGGGTGGTCATAAATGAAAGGTCGTGGTTGATGTCCGGAAAGGCCGGATTCGCTATTTTATCGGCAATAAAATTGGCAAAGACTTCCTTCATCCAGACATCGTTGAACCAGTTCATGGTGACTAAATCGCCGAACCACATATGACTGGTTTCGTGCGCTATAAGTTTTAGTCGTCGCAGTTTCTGGTTTTTTGTGGAAGTCGTGTCGAGAAATAGGGCTTCTTCTTTGTATTGAATTGCTCCTACATGCTCCATTCCGCCGTATTGAAACCCGGGGATGGCGGCAAAGTCGAGTTTTTGGAAGGGAAATGGATGATGGGTATAGTCTTCTAAAAAGGATATGGATTGCTGGTGTAGACGAAAGATCGTATCGGTGCTGTAGGCGACCTTGTTATCGTCGGTTTCCCTGTATAATAGAGTCATGTCGAATTTACCCGGATTTTTGCGGGTGGTTTTGAATTTGCCGGCTACAAAAGAAAATAGGTAGGTACTCATTTGGTCCGACGGGCCAAAATAGTGCTTGCTGAATCCGTTAATTTCCTCTTTTTTGATTTCGGGCGCCCCGCAGAGCACGGCCCAATCTTTGGGTGCGGTAATTTCCATGGAGTAGGTGGCCTTGATATTCGGTTGGTCAAAACACGGGAAGAGGGTTCGCGCACGGTCGGGTACTAAGAGTGTATATAGGTAGTCTTCATTGCGGTTCAGTGAAGATTCGCCGGCCGTAAATGCTATTTCTATGGTATTTTTTCCAAGTTTGAGGTGCTTGGCAGCTATGGAGATGTGCTCTTTTTGATGGACGATTGGAATGGTCTGCCCATTGGCTTGAATCGATTTTAAATGGTCGCTTTCTTCTTTGAAATCTAAATATAAAGGCGCGTCTAGGTTTGAAATTTGCAAGCTCAGAAGGAGTTTGGAGGTAATAGGTGCCGTCTTTTCTGCTGGAATTTGAAACTTGAGTCGGTACTCGACCTCGGAAACTTGGTCTTTTCTGTAATTTGCCAATTCCAAGGAAACACCGTTTGTCAACTCGGGCAGATGGTTTTTGGGCTCTTTGCACGAAAAGAGGAATAAGCCGGTAAGGGCTGCGATAAAGAATATTTTCATGAACTTTTGAAATTCGCGATTTGCTATGGGAAAATGAAAGTACTCAAAAGTAAAAACGAATACAAGTAGATAGGGTATCTAAGTTTTAAGGCATAAAAAAACCCGATACCGTTTGAAGTGGTATCGGGTTTTATACAATCTTATCGTTATGGTTCTTTACTTTCCTTCTCCGGCGTAAGTCTTCCAGTCTTGTTCTTTATAAATGTTGTCGCCAAAGTATCTGGCAATACTCAAGAAAGGCTCGGGTTTTTGATATCCGGGCACGGGCGAAAGCATGTTCATTTCCTCGTCAAGGAAAATCGTAGTCGGATAACTCAACCGTCCCTGCATTAGGGCTGCTGCAAATTCGTGATAGCCTTTTCTTCCAGAGGGAACGAACTTGTAGGTCTTTCCCTTGAACTCTATGGGCTCTTTGCCCTCACCATCAAGTTTGACCATGTAAAAGTTCTCCGCCATATAGGCAGCGACCTCTGAATTTTGAAAGGTATCTTTGTCCATCTTCTTGCACCAACCGCACCAGTCGGTATAGACATCGATAAATATTTTCTTAGGATTTTTTTCGGTAGCCACCAATTCGGCAGCCTCGTTCCAACTTAACCATTGTACTTCTTGCGCACTCAGGGTTAGGGCCGATAGTCCCATAAAAACAAAAAGGATGGTTTTCAAGGCAGATACTCTCATGTTACTTTTTTCAATGGTTAGTCTAACAACTATACCAAAACTAACGAAAATACCTGATCTTTATTTTGCTAGGGCCTTTTCCTTTTTCTGAGCGAAAAGGTCTTTAACGTCGATTTGGTGCTTGACGAGGTCTTCAAAGGTTTCGCGTTCTCGGATCAAGATCGCTTTGCCTTCGTGCCACAGTACTTCTGCCGGACGGAATCTGGAGTTGTAGTTGCTCGCCATGGTAAAACAATATGCTCCTGCATTCTTGAAACAAAGAATGTCGCCTTCGCTTATTTCGTTGATCCTTCTGTTGCTGGCAAAGGTATCGGTCTCACAGATATAGCCTACTACAGAGTAATAGCGCTCCCTGCCCGTAGGATTGGATATGTTGATGATACGGTGCGTAGCCCCGTATAGCATTGGACGGATCAAATGGTTGAACCCAGAATCTATACTGGCGAAAACCGTTGAGGTCGTTTGCTTCACTACATTGACCTTGGCCAGAAAGTGACCCGCTTCGCTTACCAAGAACTTACCGGGTTCAAAGGCAAGTGTTAATTCTTTACCGTACTCTTTGCAGAATTCATTGAAGCGCGAACCTAGTTTTTTGCCCAATTCCTCTACGTTGGTCTCGATATCGCCTTCTTTGTAGGGTACTTTAAAACCGCTACCGAAGTCTATGAAATCTAAATTCTTGAAGTTTTTGGCGGTTTCAAACAAGATTTCCGAAGCGTATAAAAATACATCGATATCAAGAATATCGCTTCCGGTGTGCATGTGAATTCCGTTGATGTTCATTTTGGTCACCTCTACAATGCGCAATAAGTGCGGAATCTGGTGAATGCTGATACCGAATTTGGAATCAATATGGCCTACGGAAATATTCGAGTTACCACCCGCCATTACATGGGGGTTGATCCGAATACAAACGGGTACATTAGGATGTTTGCTGCCGAATTGCTCTAAGATGGAAAGGTTGTCTATATTGATACGGACACCAAGTTTGGAGGCCTCTTCGATCTCTTCCAGGGAAACCCCATTGGGCGTAAAAATTATCGATTCAGGTTTGAAACCGGCAAGTAGGCCCAATTGAACCTCTTGAATGGAAACAGTGTCAAGTCCGCTACCCAAACTATTCATCAATTTGAGTATGGCCACATTGGACAATGCCTTGGCCGCGTAGTTCAATTTTAGTTTCTTTACGCTTCCAAAAGCATTTGTTAGTCGTTGAAACTGAGAGATTATTTTTCCCGAATCGTAAACGTAAACGGGGTCTCCAAAGGTTTTTGCTATATTGAGCAAATCAGTATGATTCATAATACTTCAGTATTTGGTGCGAATTTAACCCGATTAAGCGTTATGAGCAAAAAAAACAAGCACAAATATAAAAAATACAACAAATTGTTATTTTTGAAACATGTGTTGAATTTTATTATTTGTGATTCTTCATTTGAGTTGTACTTTTAGCCTAAATATTTTGCATCATGAGACTGCCCTTATTTCCTTTACAATCCATTTTTTTTCCTGGGGAAACCGTACCCCTGCATATTTTTGAAGACCGGTATAAACAACTTATTTCCGATTGTAGGAAGGAGGCCTTGACCTTTGGGATCCCGGTTTATATCAATAACGGTATGACCTATGGAACCGAAGTACAATTGGTGGAGATAGTCAACTCTTATGACAACGGGGAGATGGATGTGACCTGTGTCGGTCGTCAAGTGTTCCGAATATTGAGTTTTGAGAACCAGATGCCCGGCAAGCTCTACGCTGGCGGTACCGTAGAATTTCTTGACAGTGTAAACGATGCCGATAAGGCCTTAAAAAAAACGGTACTGGACCAGATATATCGATTGTACGACCTTATGGGCGTGTCGTATGCGCCCCTGCCTCTCGAGAAGTTCAACAGTTATGTCTTGGTGCATAAAATGGGACTCTCGTTCGAGCAGGAATACGAGCTTTTACAAATGCCTAGGGAAAGTGACCGCATGCTTTTTATGCAATCGCATTTGGAGTCTACGATTGCTATGTTGAACGAGGTGAACCGTACGAAGAAAACTATTGAAATGAACGGGAACTTCAAGAATTTCGACCCATTGGATTTTAAGGACTTCAATTTGTAATCGTAGTTTTAAATTGAAATTCATGTAGTTAAACGAAGTGTTTTGCTTCGTTATATACCTGAATTTTATCCGACTCCTTAGGAACTTCAAAAATTGTTAAGCAACTAACTCCATAATTCATTAGTCTAAATGCCGTGGGTTTGCTATTTTTGCTTTCGAATCTAAATATACCTTAATATATGAATCTTCACGAGTACCAAGGAAAAGAGATTTTGGCCAGTTTCGGTGTGCGCATTCAGCGCGGTATAGTGGCCCATAATTCAAAGGAAGCGGTTGAGGCTGCAAAACAATTGACTGCAGAGACCGGAACCGGATGGCACGTAATAAAGGCCCAGGTACATGCGGGCGGCCGTGGTAAAGGTGGAGGTGTAAAATTGGCCAAAAACCTAAAGGAAGTAGAAGAAATTGCAGGAAACATTATTGGAATGAACCTGGTTACCCCGCAGACATCTGCAGCGGGTAAAAAGGTACATCAAGTTTTGGTCGCCGAAGATGTTTATTATCCAGGTGATAGCGAAACCAATGAGTTCTATATGTCCGTACTTTTGAACAGGGGGACCGGAAGAAACATGATCATGTACTCTACTGAGGGAGGAATGGATATCGAAGAGGTGGCCGAGAGCACTCCACATCTTATTTTTACCGAAGAGATTGATCCTGCTACAGGTCTTTTGCCTTTCCAGGCACGAAAAATAGCCTTTAACCTAGGTCTTTCGGGTACGGCGTTCAAAGAGATGACAAAGTTCGTGTCCGCCTTGTACAAAGCATATGTAGAGAGTGACTCCAGTATGTTCGAAATCAACCCTGTGTTAAAAACATCGGATGATAAGATTATGGCCGTAGATGCCAAAGTGTCTATCGATGACAATGCGCTTTTCCGCAGAAAGCAATATGCCGAAATGCGTGATTTGCGAGAAGAGAACCCTATTGAAGTAGAAGCCCGTGCAGTAGGCCTTAACTATGTTGACCTTGACGGAAACGTAGGTTGTATGGTTAACGGAGCCGGATTGGCAATGGCAACTATGGATTTGATAAAAATGGCAGGTGGTGAGCCCGCTAACTTCTTGGATGTTGGTGGTACGGCCGATGCTAAAAGGGTAGAGGAAGCTTTCCGAATTATCTTAAAGGACGAAGGTGTTAAAGCCATCCTTATCAACATATTCGGAGGTATCGTTCGTTGTGACCGTGTAGCACAAGGTGTTGTTGATGCATATAAGAACATGGGTGACGCTATCAAAGTGCCGATCATTGTTAGACTACAAGGTACTAATGCGGAACTTGCCAAGGAAATTATCGACAACTCTGGTTTGGCCGTACACTCAGCCGTTCAGTTTCAGGAAGCTGCCGATAAGGTTAAGGAAGTTTTGAGTTAGTATTCAATACGATATAATTTAAGGAAAGGGGCGAATATTCATATCGCCCCTTTTTTATGTCTTGCATTTCGTTCCTTGGCGCTTACATACGACCGTTTTTAAGAATCAGCTAGCTTTAGGTCGTGCCAAAACCTAACATATCGTTAGATTTTACACCTGTTTTATGACATTAATGTTTTGTAGTGTTAAAATTTGGTAAATTGTGAATATGCGTGCTCTATTTTATGATATCTTTAATTTGAATTAGCGAACGGATTTTTACATTTCAAACCAAAATATCATGAAAAAAGCAGTTTATACCTTGGTCTTGGTAATGGCGTTGGGTATCAATTACGGTATGGCCAACACCCCTGTAGAACACAAACCTAAAATCTCAAAGGTACTTACTTCCCAAATTTACCAGATGCTTGGTGAATACGAGGTGCCAAATGACATTAGAGGTGCCAAGGCCGAAGTACGTGTGGCCGTTGATAAAGGCAATTACTTGAGAATTTTATCCATTGAGACCGATAATGCCCAATTGGATAAATATATTAGAAGTGCAATTGATTTTGAGCGGCTTGCAAAGGGTTCGTTTGAACAAGGTGTAGTCTATCGTATTCCGATAGAAGTAGCAAAAAAATAGTTTTCCATTCTTTGGAAACGTAAACGGCCACTCTTAGAGTGGCCGTTTTTTTATTGGGTATTCCTAAGTTTAGATTTGAAAGGCTTCCTTGATTTCGTCATAAACGATTTCCCCTTCTACGATGTTCAGGCCTTTTTGTAGGCAGGCATCCTTTTCGGTGGCCTTTTGCCATCCGAGGTTGGCCAGTTTAATGACATAGGGTAGGGTTACATTGGTCAGGGCCATGGTTGAGGTATGTGGTACTGCTCCCGGCATATTGGCCACACAGTAATGTACAACATCATCTATAATATATATGGGGTCTTCGTGCGTGGTAGGTTTCGTGGTCTCGACACAACCTCCTTGGTCTACGGCCACATCGACAATAACCGTTCCTGGGCGCATTTCCTTTAGCATGTCCTTGGTAATCAAGTTGGGGGCTTTCGCTCCTTTTAGCAATACACCACCAATAATCAGGTCGTGGGTCTTGATATGCTTTCTGATATTGAATTCGTTCGAGAATTCGGTGACCACATGAGGGGGCATTACATCGTTTACGTAACGCAAACGCTTCATGTTGATATCCAAGATAGTGACGTGGGCGCCAAGTCCCGCCGCCATTTTTGCGGCCTGAATACCGACTATTCCTGCACCGAGGACCAGTACCCTGCCTGGGGCTACACCGGGTACACCACCTAAAAGAACGCCTCTTCCCTTTACGGGCTTCTCCAAGTATTTGGCCCCTTGTTGAATGGCCATTCTACCGGCTACTTCAGACATGGGGGTCAATAGAGGTAGGGTGCCTTCATCGTCTTCCACTGTTTCGTAGGCGATACATATCGATTTGCTTTTGATCATGGCCTCGGTCAAGGCTTCGCTAGAGGCAAAATGAAAATAGGTGAATACAATCTGTTGTGGTTGTACCAAGGCGTACTCTACCTCCGTAGGTTCCTTTACTTTTACGATCATCTCACTGATGCCGTAGACTTGGCCTATGGTGTCTAAGATAAGGGCCCCGGCTTTCTTGTAGTCGTTATCAAAAAATCCACTGCCTTCGCCTGCAGTGGATTGGATGTATACGGTGTGGCCGTATTTGGTAAGTTCGTAAACACCTGCGGGGGTCATACCCACCCGGCTTTCATTGTTTTTTATTTCTTTAGGGATGCCTATTTTCATAGTGAACGGGGGCTTAAGATTAAAATGTGACTCTAAATAATGCAGGGGCGACTTTTAAAAGGCCCCAGTGAAAATAACTTAAATTAAGGAAAACGAACCATTTGGGGCTAAAAGAGTTTTTTTTAACTTTCTTCCGATGACCTGTGATTGGTGTTAAGACCAACATATGTGCCGTATTGTCCTGATATTTCGGGACTTTCGATTCTTTTGACTTTTTTAATGGCGTATGGAAGAAACGAGACTATGGTCATACCAGCTCCTATCAACAATAAGGTAAGCGGGCTAACAAATACTTCGCTAAACGAGAATATGCCGATTACCAAAATAGTGGAGAAGGGAAGGGAACAGGCCAAAATGTTTACGGCAAAGTTGATATCGAAGGTCGGTTCGGTCTGTTGGTCGTTCTCTTCCATGCTGCTAACGGCGCTCATATGGGCAAAGGGCCAAAAGCTGCAGGCACTTTGGGGGAATACTACCAACAAAAGAACCAGAGGGGCCGCTAAGGTGGGAAGCAATAATACGAATATACCTGAGATAAGGAAGGTAATGCCCGATCGGCGTACCAAAAGCGATAGGATGAGTCCGAATTCACCGGATTTTATACGTACGGCCATGCCGATGAACAATAACACCAAAGGCGTCATGAGTGTCTTCACGCTTAACACCGTATTTTTTAGAAAAAGTGGTAGGGAATCGAGGTTTAGCCCGAAAGCCAAAAGGAGGAGCCCAACGATCAAGACAAGGTTGATGGGTTCTTTGAGCAGTGAAAGGCCTAGACTTTTTAGTTTATTTGAAGTAGAAGGCTTGCCTTCTTGGGCCGAACGAAGATGGTACCAGTTCATGGCGAGCATATAGAGCATAATAAGTACGAAAATTTTATTGCCCACATCGGCCAGTGCCGCCAATGCCAAAGAATCGTCACCTAGGTATATGGCCAAGAAAGGAAAGCAGGATAGTCCGGGTGCCAATGAGGGGAGCAACATCATTATCGTGCGCTTTTTTGCACTTTGCTCTTTTGATAATGATATGCCGAGTATGTATTTTGATGCGGCCAGCATGATCAAGTTGAATGCCAGGGCCAGTACAGGGAATATTAAAAGTGAGCTGTCAAGTTTTATTTTTAATAAGGCAACGAATATCACAGCGGGCAGGGCTATACTGAGTATGAGTACTTTAACCCCTTTTAAATCCTGTTTCGCTACCTTTTTTTGTAGTAGGAAGCCCAAACCAATTATGAGTAATAGTTCTAAAGTGTTTTGAAGGGCGAAATTCATGAGTAAGCAGTTTAAGGTTATTGTTTAGTCTGTAAGTGAGAAAGGCCTATTGGGAGCCGAGCATAAAAGCATCAAGTCTGTTGGTTTTACGTTCGGCTCTTGGCCATTATAATTATGCCAGTACCTTTTGTAGGGCCGTAGTGAAGAGTTTCATTTCTTCCATGGTACCCATGCTCACACGACACCAATTTTTGTCCATAATGCTGAAGGCGCGTACGCCAACACCTTCTGCGGTCATTTTCTCCAAGAATGCTTTTCCTTCCATTTCAATAGGAAAGATTATAAAACTTGTAGATGATGGTACATAGCTATAACCCATTCCGTCTAATACAGAATAAACATACTCCCTACATTCAGAATTCAATTTTCTTGTTTTGTTTGAAAATTCAGTATCATCCATACTTGCCATTGCAGCATAAACTGATGGTAATGAAATACCCATACCACCTCTTGTTATTTTTTGAATGATAGCCAATGTTTCTGGTTGAGCAACCATGTAACCTACACGTAAGCCGGCCATACCTTGAATTTTAGAGAAAGTACGTGCAATCATTACATTCTTGCCTTCGTTTATTAGAGATACCATACTTTTTTTAGCAGCATCATCTAAAAATCCTAAATAGGCTTCATCTACAAAAATTGGAACTTTTTCAGAAACCCTAGAGCAAAAATCAATAAGTTCTTCGTGGTCTGTCATACTTCCCGTTGGATTGTTCGGGTTACAGATGTATACCAATTTTGTGTCAGCGTCGATGGCAGCTTCCATAGCTGGTAAATCATGAGACCAATCATCTTTTAGTTTGATAGGCTTCCATGTTGCTCCTGTAGCTTCAGCTACTTTTATCAATGACATGTATGAAGGGTCTGCAGAAACAATATTTCCTCCATTTTGGAAAAATACCATCGCAGTTTTTTCTAAAAGGTCAGAAGAACCAGGCCCCATCATAATAGTTTCGGCTTCAACTCCTTCTAATACTGCAATTTTATCTATGAGTGTATATAACTCCTTCCAGGCATATCTGTTACCTTTTGGTGCATATTTTTGCATAGCATCAACTGCCATAGGAGATGGTCCGTAAGGGTTTTCATTGGCGTTTAATTTTGCAAGAAGTTCAACAGGTTTGTCTACATCATAAGGCAAATACTCTTTAAAAAAGGGAGTATATGGAAGATTGCCTTGAGCATCTATGGTCACTGGCTCGTTACCAAATGCCCCATAACTCAAATACGGTGCAGCTATTGCCCCGGCAGCTGTAAGTGCTCCTCGTTTCAACCAAGCTCTTCTGTCTAATGTTTTCATAATAATATGTGTTTTAAGTTAAAAAGTTTAAGTTCAATTTGATTCCACAGGTTCTGCGTTTAAGCCTAAATCACCTGACGCAATAATGGTAGTCCCATCAACATCGTATATGTTGATATGAGAATCCATTTCCGAAATACCTTCATAAAAACCAGCTTCGTCAATTACATAAAACTTGTTTTCCCCAAATTCGGCATAAAAATTAAGGAGAGGAAGGTATTCCTCGGTATCTCCATCACGATCATAGTCATCTGTATCCAACTGTGTATCATCTTCGTCAAATTGTTCTGCAAAAATCTTGACGTCATACAGGGTCATCATTGTTGTAATTTCTGTGCCAACAGCTCCCTCCATAATTGCTGAAGGATAAACAATTTCAAAAGGATCAGTTGAGTCATAGAGTGCACTGAACTCCGGGCTGTCCAGAGAAACCTGTACCAATGTCTGGTCTAGAGTAGTTTTATAAAAAACGACTCTACCAGTTACATTTGACCCTGACGGATCGGTAGATTCAATCGTGTATGCCATGTATTCGTTCAAGGTGCCACCTCCTTCTGCAGTAGTGAGAACAGGATCCAGTCTTTCTTGTTCACATGAAAACAAGCTTGCCGTAACCACTAGTGCTGCTAAAATGTTTTTTATATACTTTATCATAATTCTCTGTTTTAAGATTTTTACCAAATATTCGTCACTATAGTGTAAAGCTCAGTCTCCCAAAGTAGTAGGCTCCTGATGACCCTTGCTGATAGTTGGAATACAGGTTGAAGGTTCTTAGCTCGTACCTTATGATTTCAGGATATTCGTTAAAGATGTTGTTCCCTCCAACGGTAAAGCTGATTTTGTCGGTAAAGTTGTAAGTGATACCAATATCCGTGGTAAATTCAGGTGTAAAAAATTGGTCGGCATAACCAGTGCTGCCATCAAGTAAGGTACGTTGGATGTTGTCTCTTGTTTGAACGGAGCCAAAGCGTGTACCTCTTAACATGGCCGAGAACTTGCCAATGGAATAATTGAGTGTGCCAATAATTTTACTACTTGGTGTTCCGGTTTCGAATTGACCGATAAGGCTGCGGTTGACATAATTGTCGGCCAATTCTTCGTCGGTTAGGTTGGTGTTCAGGTCAGGTAGGTTTACGCCTTCGAATGTGTTCTCCCTAAAGGTTCCCGATAGTATTACGCCTAATCGTCCCGCTCCAAGATTGGTGTTGTAGTTCATTACGGCTTCAACCCCTTTAGTGCTGATGTCACCGCCATTTATTCTAAAACTGGCCAGACCACTACCTATGATCGGGGAGAGTACGGGGGCTTGACCTGCGTCAAATTCCCCGGTTTCGAAAATTCTATCGAATATGTCAATTTTATAGGCATCGACCGTAAGGTTCAGTTTTCCGATTTTGGTAGTGAAGCCTAGGCTATAGTTTCTTGATCGTTCTTCCTGTAACTGGTTTACTCCTAAGGCTCTTGCGGCAGAACTGCTGTTTTGGTAGAGTGTGCCATCAAATGGTTGTAGGCCGATGAAAAAGGTATAACTGTGCGAATAGTTTAATTCTTGAAGGGATGGTGCCCTAAAGCCACTACTGAAAGACCCTCTAAAGGCAAAATTATCGCCGATGGAATAGCGGGCAGCTACTTTGCCGGTCATTACATTTCCGAAGTCGGAAAAGTTTTCCATACGAACGGCTCCTGAAATCAAGAAATCTTCCGTAACATCCAATTCCATATCTAAATACGCCGCCATTACGGAACGGTAGGTGTTACTTTCGTTTTCCGGAGCAAAACCTCTGAAGCACTGGCAGTTCAAAGCGTAGTTTTTCACCAATTCCTGGCTTACCCCTGCATATGGAAGTACGACCGCATTTCCAGAGCCGTCAACAATTGGGGTTCCGTTTAGGTCTTCCAAGGGGAAACCGTCGGGACCAACGAGGGCTTGGTTGTCTTGTGTAGCTGTTACAACGCCTGCGGTGCCTGCTGTCCAACTTTCTTCTTGACCGGCTACTATGGAGTAATTCTCTACTCTTAACTCCCCACCAAAGGCCACGTTAAGCCCAGATAGAATATCATCGTAATAATTATTGAAATCTAGGTTGATGGTGTTTTGGGCGAAGCTGTGCGTACCTAGGTTCATTTCGGTCGGGGAACTTGTTCCTATACTGGCATTCCAGGTATTGAACATTCCGTATTTGGCGGAGTTCATACCAAAACTGTTACTCAGGTCAAAATCGAAATCACCTAGTTTACCTGTGATACCCATGGATAAGGAAAGATTGTATTGGTCGGTGTAAATCTGTGGCCTAAATCCGTTCGGGTATAGGTCGTAACTTGTTCGGTCTGCTTGTCCGGCCCTTCTGTAAAAGCAGCTGTAGGCATCTGAGTATTGGTAGCCGAAGTCTCCAAAAGCATAAAAATCCGTGGTTTCACTCAAGGGATTTTCAAGGTTGAAGCCAAAGCCGATGAGGGTTTTTGCAGGTTGTCCCGAATAGGTGGAGACGTCTACCTGTTCAATATCCCTTGCGGCCATGAGGCCTTCTACAGTTGTTAATGAGCCAATTGCTGCGGCGTCACCGTTTGCTTGGGCGGCAATAAGTTCTGGGTTGGTTATTACGGGTCTACCGCTAACATCGGTAGTTTCATTGTTCAAATAGTTGTCGCTGTAAAGGGGGGCTCTGTCTATCTCAAGAACTGTGGGGCGTATGGTACGTTCCGATTGGCTTATTAAAGCTGATGCGTTAAAGAAGCCTCCGTTTTCGAAACCTACACCGTAATTGCCGTCGAATTGAAAGTTGAATCCGTCCCAATCGCCCGAGGATCTGTTCAAGGTTTTTTCCCCATCGGTTAGGTCAGAATCGCTAAAGTCGGGGGACTTGTTCGGGTAGCCTCCAACGGTAAGGGTTCCCGTAAATTCACCGGTTCCTTTTTTGGTAACTACGTTGATTACCCCGGCAATGGCATCGGAGCCGTACTGGGCCGAAGCGCCATCCCTAAGTATTTCAATATGGTCAATGCCAATGGAAGGTATAAATTTCATATCTACGGCATTAGAAGCTGTACCGGTCTGTGATGCCGATAAGATGGCCGAGGTGTGCCTTCTCTTTCCGTTAACCAATACTAACATTTGGTTAGGCGCCAATCCCCTGAGGCTTGGTGGGCTAACGAAAGACGAAAGGTCTCCTCCACCGCTGGTATATGCCGTAAATGAAGGGGCCGAAGCCGCTAACATTTGGGAAAGATCTTGCTGTGGCATATTGATGGCGTCTTTTTTTATGTCGATGACATCTACTGGCACCGGGGTGTCTAGCTTGGTTCTGGGTTGTCCCCTTGAGCCGATTACGATCGTTTCAAGTAGTTGTTCCGCCGCCATAACCAAGGTGACGTTTAATGTGGTCTGTCCGTTTATGGGTATTTCCTTGGTGCCGTAACCCAATGATGAGAATATAAGAATGGCATCGGCCGGGGCATCTATGGTATACTCCCCGTCAAAATTTGTAGTGGCCCCTTTTGTCGTGCCTTTAATAATGATGTCGGTGCCGGGTAGTACAACACCTTCTTCGTCGATTACCGTACCGGTAATAGTCTGCTCTTGGCCAAATGATACATATATGCAGTTTAACAAGAGGAATGATAGTATTAGAGCTTTCTTCATAAGTACGTGTTTTGGTTGATACTAAACAGTATTCATTTGTCCGACCTCACCTTGCCCTACTCATGGGGGAACGGTGGTCAAATGCATATCAAAAGAAAAGTTCCGGATACTTAACGGTGTCGATTGTCAATTTCTGTGACCTAACGACAAGACAATATTAGGGTGAGTTTTTGACAAAAAAAAATGTGAAATGGTTTGAAAATACTGGTTTTTAGTAGGTTACAAACGTATTGTCTAACGAATCGATAATTTTTTGGCCAATTTTAACCGATATGGCAGATTTTGTTTTTCGGTGGTTTAAAATCTATCAATTAGTAGAAATTGTCTTATGAAATCACTTTTATGGCATCCAAAATTTGACATGGTCAATTTTTAATTATATCTATAAAAAAACGCCTTTTATTAGTGAATTATAACTGTTTTTTTTAAATCATTAAACTATTTTTACTAAAATCATCTATTTGGTAAATTAAATTGAAAGATTTTTTAATCAATAAAGTTGATTGTCAGGCTTTGAGCCCTGAAATGAGGCAAATACTAACCGCGAAAAATACTACAAATGAGAGATAAACTTGATGGAGTAGATCACAAAATATTGACCTTGTTGTCCGACGACGCACAGATGCCGTATACCGAGGTTGCCAAAAGGGCCGGGATCTCTCCGGGAACGGTTCATATGAGAACCCGAAAGATGAAGAATATGGGGGTAATCAAGGGGGCTACCCTGAGTTTGGACTATAGTAAGATGGGGTATAAAATGACGGTTTTTCTGGGGATTTACCTACGTGAGAGTTTTTTGTACAAAACGGTTATGGAAGAGCTTGCTAAAATTCGGGAGGTGGTAAAAATTCACCATAGTACGGGTAAGTACGATATATTCATTAAAGTCCATGCAAAAGATAGTCTCCACTATCGTAACCTTTACCAAGAATCTATACTTACTATAGAAGGGATAAGGGGTATAGAGTCGTTTATATCGGTGGAGGAGAAAATGAGCCGACATATAGATTTTGAAGGATAATCGACCATTGCTTGGTGGTACTGCCAATAGCGCTTAAATAAAAATGAGCCCATGATGATGTTTTTTGGTAATAAAACGTTAAAAACCGTTTTTTGGGTAACGATCGTATACTTCCGTCGTCTTTAAGGTATATCATCAATCATTTAAATCAACAAATCATGAGAAATTTAAGTTTACTATGGGTGGCTGTAATGCTACTATCGGTCGGTAGTCTTTTTGCCAATGGGAAAGAGAGTGAAAAACCTTCAGGAAGTCTGGCTTATCAAATAGCTGAGCTATTAAGTGACAACGAATTGACCGCCCAAGAGGTCGATAAGCTTGCAAGTGTGAGTTTTACGTTGAATGAACGTCAAGAGATCGTAATATTGGCGATCGATTCCGATAACGAGGTTGTAAAGGCCTTTGTGGAAGAAAGACTTGAGGCTAAAAAGGTAGTTGTGCAAGGGTATAAGGCAGGCAGGACCTATACTTTGCCGGTGCGGATAGCCCGCTAAGCTGTGTTGTTGGAAGAAATATGGATCCTGAGACCCGATTAATTATCGGACTCAGGATTTTTTTTTGTTCTTGTATTTTACGTTGGTAATATCTTTGTTTATCCGTTTTTGCTGTTGGGTCTTGAAGTCCGGGCGCTTCTGTTTCAAGGGCTTTACGGGTTTCTTCATCAGTACCTCGCCAGGGTTTTTTGGGTTGTCCTTCGTTCCTCTTAAGTGGATAACTAGTCCGTTCAAGAAATTACGTAAAACTTGATCCCCACACTCCCGGTAATTGGGGTGGTCTTCTTTTCTGAAAAAAGCACCCAATTCACTCTTGCTAATGTTGAAATCAACAAGTTTTAAGATGTCTACGATCTCATCATCGCGCAACATGAGGGCTACTCTAAGCTTTTTGAAAACATCGTTATTGTCCATTGTCAAAAATTTTTGACAAGGTATTACAAATTAAACTTCCGACCACAATCGCTAGGCAATTATCGGGTATATAATATGGGAAGTAACCCTTCTAACCTATCCCTTTGACACGTGTTTTATGTTTAAAAATGACAATTTGACCGTTATAAATGTTAAATAAATGTCAAAAAGTCAGTTAAAGAGGCTTGGTACGTGAATTGTTTATAACAGTTCAAATTAAAAGTCTAATACAAAACATTGAAGTCATGAGTATAGTAAAAAGAAATAACCTGGTTTTTCCTTCTTTGATGAACGATATTTTTAAACCCGACTGGTTTGGAGGTATGGAAAATGTCGCGGCCAGTTCACCTGCAGTAAATATTAAGGATAATGAAAAGAATTTTGAGCTCGATTTGATGGTTCCTGGTCGAAAAAAAGAGGATTTTAATATTGAAGTAGATGCCGATTTATTGACTATTTCTTCCGAGATCAAGAAGGAGGAAGAAACAAATGAGGAGAATTACACCCGTCGTGAGTTTAGGTTTTCGTCTTTTAAGAGGGCATTTACCCTTCCGGAAACTATCGATTCCGAAGCGATCAAGGCGGAGTATATTGATGGGGTATTAAAAATCACCTTGCCCAAAAAAGAAGAAGCTTTGCCAAAACCAAAGCGTGTTATTGAACTAAAATAAACGGTGGTTTGTTGGGTCCGACCTTCGTGGTTTGACCTTTCATAATTCCGATTTAGATCGGGTTTTATTTAGTTGGTTGGTTAGTTGAAGAAGCCCTTTAGATTTTTCTAAAGGGCTTTTTTTCTGTTGGAATTAGTTCTAAATTACCGTTTTTTCCTCGCTTGTTCTCTTCGGATGGGAGGGGGGAATTCAATAAATATAAACTGTTTTTCTTGGATAAAAATCGGAATCGGAAAGGGTGTGAAATTAATGGATTTTTATAGGAAAAATACGATTTAGTCTTGTCTAAAAATTGTAGTTACCTATCTTTCAATCAGTTTTTTAGTCATTGTTATGTAAAGATTATATGTAAGTTGTTTAGTTTTTGTGACATTTTGCTTTTTATAGGGGAATCAGACTTGTTCTTGCAGTGATTTTATCTCGTCCCTCAGTTTTGCCGCTTGTATAAAATCGAGTTCTTTGGCGGCTTTTTCCATGGCCTTTCTTTTTTCACGGACCATTTTTTCGATTTGGTCTTTGGTCAGGTAATCGAGGTCGGGTTCCGCGGCCCGCATTTCTTCTTTTTCAAAATGGTAGGTGGATACGGAATTTTTTGCCAGCACACTATCCAAACTTTTATTCAGGGCCTTTGGGGTAATTCCATGTTCTGTATTGTAGGCAATTTGTTTTGCCCTTCGGTAGTTGGTTTGGTCAATCGTCTGCTGCATGCTATCGGTAATTTTATCGGCATACATGATGGCCTTTCCGTTAAGGTTCCTTGCGGCCCTTCCCACGGTTTGGGTCAGTGATCGGTTGCTACGTAGAAAACCTTCTTTGTCTGCATCTAGGATCGCTACCAATGAAACTTCCGGTAGGTCCAATCCTTCACGAAGCAGGTTCACCCCGATCAATACATCAAAAATACCTTTCCTAAGGTCTTGCATGATCTCTACGCGCTCTAAGGTATCTACATCACTGTGGATGTATCTACAGCGAACATTTATCCGTGTGAGGTATTTGGCGAGCTCTTCGGCCATTCTTTTGGTCAAGGTGGTAACCAGGGTA
Source organism: Zobellia sp. OII3 (assembly GCF_002211465.1). Lineage (NCBI taxonomy): Bacteria > Pseudomonadati > Bacteroidota > Flavobacteriia > Flavobacteriales > Flavobacteriaceae > Zobellia > Zobellia sp. OII3. The sequence continues at coordinate 231,347 of NZ_MWRZ01000003.1, forward strand.
CGTTCGTCTTTTTCGACACGTACTTGAATCTCTTCTACAAGATCATCGATTTGATTTTGGCTGGGCCTCACCTCGATTATAGGGTCTAAGAGTCCCGTTGGCCGTATCACTTGCTCTACAAACACCCCTTGACAGAGTTGTAGTTCGTAATCCGCAGGGGTTGCGCTCACATATATGGCTTGGTTTTGTAAGGCCTCGAACTCTTCAAATTTTAAAGGGCGGTTGTCCATGGCCGCGGGAAGCCTAAAACCATAGTCCACTAAATTCACCTTTCTTGAACGGTCACCACCGTACATGGCGTGTACTTGTGGTATGGTTACATGACTTTCGTCGATGACCATTAAGTAATCGTCGGGAAAGTAATCGAGTAAACAGAAAGGTCTGGTTCCGGGTTCTCGGCCGTCCAAATAACGGGAGTAATTCTCTATTCCGGAACAATAGCCCAGTTCACGAATCATTTCTAAATCAAAACTTGTGCGTTCTTCAAGGCGTTTTGCTTCAAGTGGTTTCCCTATTTCCTTAAAATAGTCTACCTGCTTTACCATATCTTCCTGAATTTGATGAATAGCACCTTGGAGGATATCAGGAGAAGTAACGAACATATTGGCCGGGTAGATATTCAAAGTCTCATAAACCTCGATTACGTTGTTGTTAAACGGGTCAAAAGCCTCTATTTCCTCGATTTCGTCCCCGAAAAAATGAATGCGAAAGGCGTGGTCCGCATAGCTGGGGAAGACATCCACAACGTCGCCCTTCACCCGAAAGTTACCGTTTCTAAAATCGGCGGTAGTTCTTGAGTATAGGCTCTGCACCAATTGATGTAGGAACTTGGTACGGGCGATCACTTGGTCTTTTTTGATGGAGATGACGTTCTTTTGGAATTCCACAGGGTTTCCAATACCGTACAGACATGAGACGGAGGCCACGACCAAAACGTCACGACGCCCTGAGAGCAAGGATGAGGTGGCGCTCAAACGTAGTTTTTCAATATCTTCATTGATGGAGAGATCTTTCTCGATGTACAGTCCGGACGAGGGTATAAAAGCTTCCGGTTGGTAATAATCGTAATACGAAACAAAATACTCCACCGCATTTTCTGGAAAAAATTGCTTGAACTCCGAGTACAATTGGGCGGCCAAGGTTTTGTTATGGGCGAGCACCAAGGTGGGGCGCTGTACTTGTTCAATAACATTGGCTACGGTAAACGTTTTACCCGAACCGGTTACCCCTAAAAGGGTTTGGTAGCGTTCACCGGTTTCCATTCCCTCAACAAGTTGTTTTATGGCTTGGGGTTGATCGCCCGTCGGTTTGAACTCTGAGACTACTTTAAATTTCATTCCTTAAAATTACAAAAGAAGTGTGATTTAAAGGGGTTCAATTCAAATATTCCGTGCATCTATCGGAGTACTGAAAAATGACCTGTATAGGTTTTGCCCGAATCGGAGCTTTGAAACAAGTACCAATAATCGGTTTCAGGTAGTTTTCGTGATTTTTCGGTGTTATTTCCCCGGCCTACTTCGTAATTAGAAGGGTAGTATTTACTTGAAGGAAAGCTATTATAAAAGCCAAAATATTTGTTCTAGTATAAATTCTATGAGTGGTCCATTTTATCGGTTTAAGGTAAAATGGCCTTTAAATTCTTTGCCATTCTCTAAGTTGATCCTAAACCAATAGTCCGATGACGGAAGGGGCTGGCCGTTCATAGATCCATCCCAGCCAGTAGAGTTGGGGTAAATTTGCTTTACCAGTTTGCCGTAGCGATCATAGATGTGGATTGCCTGGTTTTCAAAATGGGTGATGACACCGGTTATTTGCCATCTATCGTTCGTGTCATCGCCATTGGGGGTAATGCACTTGGGGAATCCAATGACCGAGATTTCCTTTTCTGTGATACCGCACCCATTTTTACCACGTACCACGATGGTATAAAACCCGGTTTCTACATTGTTGAACCTATTTTCGTCTTGGTAATTTTTCCCGTCAAGGGAATACTCGTAGTCTCCATCTTCACGTACTTCTATCTCAACGATATAGTTGCCGAAGGATTCCTCAATGCTTACTTCTTCAATACGAATGGGGATTGAAGGGACAAGCAACAATGAAATGGGATATGTAATCTGGAATATCGCTATTTCCACAAACAACAATAGCATCGATACAGTCATTTGCTTGCTGGGAAATGCCGCGGAAAAAGCTTGAAATAAAAATTACCGTAAAGAAGAATTTCATCGTGTTCAATTATATTCCAAGGTCGAATATAATCGAAAGGGTGGGTCGCCAATAATTCGAAGGAATAAATACTAGAAAACTACGACCTATTTCGACTGGATTACCGGTAGAAAACGTTAAGAATTAGCTTTTATAAATCCCGTTTTTTCAAAAGGGCATAAGAACCGTAAATAAAAATGGCCGTCCATGCCAACACAATAAGTATTTCGTACCAATGTACATGATAGTTTAGAACAATTTCCTCTCCCATTTGGTTGACGGCGGTCTGTACGGCGCTCAATCGGGAGAAGGGTTCCTTTATCAGGTTCCACATGGCATTTAGGGGAAAAAAGCCCATAACAAAATCGGTTGTCTCCCCATCAAAAAAACGCCACCTGATGATGCCGCGTACAAAGGTCTCAAATACTTGCCACAGGATTAGAAACCCCAATGCAAAAGCCGACCTTTTTACCAAGATGCCCAAGAAGAGGCAGAAAGAGAAAAAACCGACCAGCTTAACAAAAAATGCAAGGAGGAACTCCAATCCCGAAAAGATAATGCCGATTTCGTTAAAGTCGGAATAGATAAGCCCTAAAATAAGGGACACTACAAATACAAAGACCGTTGATGCCAAGGCGAAGGAGATGACGGTGAGAAACTTCGATAGAATGAATTCCTTTTTTGAAAGTCCGTCTATCAAGTTCTGTTTAATGGTCTTGTTGCTGTATTCGTTGGCCATCATGGACACGATGACAATGGCCAGGAACAATTTAAAAAATGCGGTTATAAAAGCGTTGAAGTGCCATATGTAGGGAAAGTTGAAAATCCCCTGTTCGGCCAAGTGAAACTTTATCGGTCCGATATCGAATTTAACCGCGGCGACCAAGGCAATGGAACTTAGAAGTACAAAGTAGGAGAGGATTAAGATTTTGCTGGCCCTGTTGTTCCACAATTTTATGAATTCTATTTGTAAGAGTCGAGTCATGGCTTTTAGTTGGATTGGTTTTTGGTCAAGGTCAAGAATTGCTCTTCAAGGCTTTCTTTTCTTTTCACTAGGTGAGATAGTACAATACCTTGGTCAAAAAGGGTTTTGTTAAGTTCGCCGGCATCCATCTCTTCTTTTAAAAAGGCGGTGATGTGGCCGTTTTCCAATTTTATTTGTCCGAAACTTGCGTGCTTTTCCAGGTAGGTTTTTAATTTGTCGAGGTCATGGGTTTTTAGTTCAAAAAAACCGTGACTTGCTAACAAGCCGTCTACACGACCGGAGTATAATTTTTCTCCTTTTCTTAAGATGATAACATGGCTACAGACCTTTTCGACTTCGTCAAGCAGGTGCGATGCCAATAAAATGGTCGTGCCCTGTGAAGCGATTTTCTTTATGATTTCCCGTATTTGGTGAATACCTTGGGGGTCGAGTCCGTTCGTCGGTTCGTCGAGAATTAATATTTCGGGATCGTTGAGTAGGGCAGAGGCAATGGCCAAGCGTTGTTTCATTCCTAGGGAATAGGTTCTGAACTTACTGTCTTTACGGTCGAGCAATCCGACAAGTTCTAGCTTTTCCTCTATTTTTTCTTCACCCACCTCTTTTATTTTACAGACCAATTTTAGGTTTTGGACCGCTGTCATATACGGGTAGAAATTAGGTCTTTCAATGATGGCACCGACCTTTTTTAAGGCTTCGTGGGTCGTTGAAGAACCATCGAACCACTCGAAATTTCCTTCGGTTCGGTTCACGACGTTGAGAACAATGCCCAGTGTAGTAGACTTTCCACTTCCGTTAGGGCCTAGAATACCGTAGACATTGCCTTTTTCAATCGTAAAAGAAAGGTCTTTGACGGCGGTCAGGTACCCGAATTTTTTGGTGAGATGGTTAACGGTTAGAATGGTGCTCACGTCAAGTGTTTTTTAGATGGATTACTTAGTACTTGACGAGATACCTTATGGAATGTTACATAAAAATATTAATTTCTATTTACGCGGTAGGTGATTTTTCTATTCGTTATTACGTTAGTGGGGCTACTCCTGTTCACTGTCACGGTTTCGGAAGGGTCGTCCGTAGTGATATTGGAGTCGACCTGGTCTTGGCTATTGCTTACCGTATTCGTATAGTTCGCAGTTGTCATATAGATATTGGCTAAACTGGCCCTAGTGACCAAAGTCAAAGTTTCTAGGTCACCGGAAGTCATACCTCCAACATTCCAATCAGGATAAGTGAACGTTCCTTTGGATACGGAAGAGGAAATGAACTCTAGGCCAGGGGGTAAAACATCGGTCAAGACTAGGTTGGTGACCGGGTCTATGCCTAAGGTTTCGACCGTAATCGTAAAAGTGACCGTATCTCCTTCGGTAACCGTATTTTGGTCGGCATCTTTTCTTAGAATGATATCGGGCTCACAATAGTAAGCGGTCAAAGGTTGCGAATCATAGGAACAGCCTCCTTTTGTAACCCGTACGTAATAATCGCCTGCATTGGTTGGTGTATATGTGGCACTATTTGCACCTGCGATCAAAGCGCCGTTTTCAAACCATTGGTAATCGTCAAAATTGGGGTCGACAACGACCACCTCTGCATTGGGCAAGCAACCGCCACCTGTAACTTGTAAGTCTACTTCCGGTACGGTATCAAAGCCTGAAAAATATCCGGCAATACCTCTGGCACCACTAAAACCAATAAATCCAACAGCAATTGGTCCCGTTGATTCTACGGTTACATCTCCGGTTAAGCCGGCAACATAATAGGTTTTCCACAAGCTTGTTCCTGCAACTGTGGAAGGGGCGGGTAGGACGACCGGTCCACTACCATCCGTTACCGTAATATTGGCATCTGGGGTTGAAGTAGAGGCAATTAGGGTTACCCCGCCTGTCATGGTTATTCCTGCGGCATCTTCTATATGTGTAATATTATCTACCGTATCGGGTAACAAACAGTTTACGGGGGCGATAAAGTTTAAGCCTTGGGTGTAAATAGCACTTGCCCCTGCCATTAGTTGATAGGCATAGGCATCCTTTGAGGTAGTTACGTACATATTTCCTCCTGCGGAAGAAACCGAGTAATTGCTTTCGGGAATCTCAAAATAATCCCCATCATTTATAGTGGCAATAGGGGTGGTACTTCCGTTGACATAGATATTGGTGCCGTTTTGGGTACCGATAATAATTGGTATTTCTGTTTCACTGGTACCGTTTCCTCTAATAAAAACATATTCCTTTCCCAGTTTATTCTGGGGTACCGGTTGGTCAATTGCAGCATCCCTACCCGAGTAACCGGTCCTAACACTTGTGTTAAGTCCCCCATTACTAATAACGATAGGGCTATTGGAAATCACGTCAGCTCCTAACCAGCCGTCGGCATTTGCGGGAGTTTCACCAACATAGGCCTCAAAGACAAAAGATTCATTGGCGTCTAAATTAATGGTGTAAGAATCGGCAGTTATTCCGTCTCTATCATTGCCTAACCGAAACTCACAACCTGGGTCATATCCTGAAACTGTTACCGTAGTGCCATCTTCGGTAGCCATTATTCCCAATGAATTTGTCAGGCTTCCTTGAGTTCCTTTATTCGGGGTTCCCCCCCACTTAAAATGGGTTCCCATCGCCTGCCTTCCTTTACTGGTCAAGGAAGTTGCTTGTGAACCGGACCTACCTCTGTAGTTCACGTAGAATTTTTGGCCGCCTGGAGCTTCCAATCGTAATCCGCCACCTGTAAGAACCACTCCCGTACTATCATTTACCATCATGGTAATGTTATTGTCCCCATTGGCCAATACGATTTCTTGAGGTGTAGTTTTGGATAGGGTAGTAGAGGAGTATGTTGAGGTAGACGTGCCTTGATATATGTTAACGGGAAATGCCGTGGTTTCCGGAGTGGATAAATAAATGCTCTGTTGCGTAACAGCTTGGTTGTTGCCACCTTGTTTTAATGGCGGCAGATAATGAAGGTCGCTCAGCTGTGAAAACCCTGCGGCAGACACCATAAAAAAGAGTATAAACGAAAATAACTTTAGTCTCATTTTGAAGCGCTAGCGAATGAATGTTTGTCAAATCAACTCAAATTGCAGCATGTTGGCAAATATTAGTTGTCAAAGCCTTGTTTATAGTTGTTAAGGGTAAAAAAACAAAGGCAGCTACTATTGTAACTGCCTTTTTTCTAGTTGATTGTGCTTATCGGTAGAGGGTGAAATGTCCGACGAATTCCCTTGTGTCGGCCTCACCGTTCAATTTAATGATGTACCAGTAATCTCCAGAAGGAAGCTCTGAGTCTTGGTAAATTCCACTCCAACCATCTTGGTTGTCCTTGAACCGGTATACGGTACGACCGTATCTATCATAGATGCTGATAAAGATATTCGGGAATATTTCAATGTTTTTCGGTTTCCAAATATCATTGGCACCGTCTCCGTTAGGCGTAAAGAAATTAGGAATCTCGATATCTATAAATTCCATAAAGATACTTTCGGTAGTCTCGCAGCCGTTTTCATCGACTACGGTAACCAAGTAGGTATCCGTTTTGGTAATATAGAAGACATTATCGGAACCATTGTTGGTGTCACCGAAATAATAGGTATATCCTTCCCTACCACCGTTAACCGTTGCGGTAATCTCATTGATATTGGTCTGTTCTACCGTTAGGCTCAATGGCTCGAACGACTCTACCTCAAATTCGTAGGTCGCCATACAGCCGTTCGCATGTGAAATGGCAATGTAATGGGGACCAGGAGCGAGATCCCTAAAGAACGGATTCAGTTGCATTTCAGATGGATCGGTGGTGTCTAGGCCGAACAGCACGTCTTTTTCTATGCTCGTATCATCAAGAACTATATTCACGTAATTGTTAGGTGTATTGCCGTTACATCCGTAGACGGGTTGTACAAAAGCTCCTAGGTTGACTCCATGGTCTATGGTTACCGAGATATTCTCTTCACAGCCTTGGGCGTCTTGAACGTAGATGATATAGAATCCAGCCGCCAAACCGGTCAAACTGGTACGGTCTTGAACAAAATCGGCTTCTGTGGCCAAGCGTGTGCTATATGGGGCCGTGCCACCGGTAATGGTCAATTCAATGGCTCCATTTTCCTCGCCTACACATATCTCGGGTGATGCGGTAGCAGTTACTTCAAGTACCGTTGGTTCGGTTATGGTAGCGTCGATTACCTCAAAACAACCGTTGGAGTCTTGTGCAATAATGGTATAATCACCTGGGGCCAGTTCTTCAAAAACATTGGTATTGCTAAACCGACTCAAGTTCGGGGAAATGGCATATTGATAGGTACCTGTTCCGCCAGTCATGTTCACCACGATGTTACCGTCATTGGCACCGTTACAGGTGACATTGTTAATTTCGGTGTTGACCATTAAAGGCGCTGGCTCGTCTATGCGGATTTCTTGGGAAACCAGCTCGCAATCTTCGCTCTGTACCCTTACGAAATAGCTTCCCATTGGCAGGTCGGTAAACAGGCCTGATGCTTGGTTCGCCCGTATCTCGTTGGTAAGTGCGGCATCGGAGAAAAGGGCGTATTGGTAATTGCCCAATCCGCCTTCGGCCTCGGCCTCGATGGCTGCCGTGCTTTGTCCGTTACAGTTGACCGTAGCGGCCGAATCGTCTATTGAAACCTGTAGCGGTTCTATCGGATTAATGGTAACACTGTTGGTCAGTACGGAGACACAATTAAAACTATCGCGAATGTAATACTCATAAACACCAGGTGTTATGTTGGTGAACAAATGACTGTTCGGTCCACTGGTTTCGTTCATGGCATTGTAGGTAGTTCCATCCGTACTCCACATGTAGGGAGCGGTACCACCCGAAGCCGTCAATAGCAGTTCGGCATCGGACAGGCAGGTCAATCGCTGTGCCGTAACCAGTTGTCCCCCTACTTCGGTAGGTTCGACAATTTCTTCAACAGCGGTTTCAAAGCTACAGTTCATATCATCTAAAATGGTGATACTATAGAAACCGGACCTTAAGTTGTCGAAGGTACTGGTGGTTTGCGAACTCGATGTTTGCAATAGGGTCGTACCTGTGGCATCGGCATAGGTGTTGAGAATGTACCTGTAATTTGTGGTTACATTTCTTGGGGCTACCGCAGCCGTGACGGAGGCATCCGTATCGCCAATACACAGCAAGGTCGTACTTGAAATGGTAGCCGTAATCGGGTCGGGTACGACGAGTTCGAAGGCATTGGCGAAAGTCGGGTTACAACCTAAGTTATCGGTTACTTCCACGGTATACTGTCCGGCGCCCAATCCTTGGAAAAGGAAACTATGTACTTGGTTGGCCGTGTACGAGGTGCCTGAGGCATTATGGGTCAAGATAATGTCATAGGGTGCTTCGCCTCCTAGGGGTACGATATTGGCACTACCAAGATCGTTGGTACAACCTACGTCTTCCGTATCGATCGTTGCCAAGGTTATGGGTGCGCTTGGTGTGGTAATGGTAAACGAACGGACTTGACTACAATTCGGTAAATCATCTTGTACCACTTCTACCAAATAATTTCCGGCAGGTACGGCAATGACCGGGGTAGGCCCTACATTGACCGAACTACCCGTGATTACCGCTGGTCCGTCGTCTGAGCGGTCCGCAGGGGTGTCATTGGTGTCGTAGATATAGTATGAGAATCCTGTGGTATACGTAGCGTCTACGAGGGTCAATCGTATGCTGCCGTTATCGCCATGACAGACTACATCGGACAGCTTTTCAACGACGACATCAAAAGTATTGGGTTCTTCGACAGTATGGGTTCGGGTAATTTCGCATCCTGTGGTGATATTTCGAATACCAAAGGTATAGGTGCCCACGGCCAAATTCAAGAACTGGTTCGAAGCTTGGTATGTGGCAGATGGTAATTGCCTGAACTCATAGTTGCCAGGGTTGGACGTAAAGTCGGTAAAAGTGCTGCTAACATCTATACTGATGTCTTCGCCACTGTTGATACAGCTTATGTCCCTATCTACGGTGATGGTAGCATCTACCAAGGCATCGTAGGCGTTTATGGTAACAGTTTGTTCTGCAGAGCACCCGGCATCATCGAATACACGGACAATAATACTACCTCCGGCAAAATCCGTATAGGTATATGTCGGGCTTAATCCACTTTGTAAAATAGTACCTGTTGCAACATCTTCAAACTCGTAACGGGAATAGGTGCTGCTGCCACCTGACAGGGAAGCCTCGTCCAAGGTGATTAGGGCATTGTTGACCGCATTATCGGAAGTACAGCCAAATTGATCTACAACTGGTGTATCGAAAGTAATGGCCGGGCGTTCGTCAACCACAATAGTACGGGTTGTTGTGCAGCCATTTGTTCCTGTTGCAAGAACGTCATATGTGCCGGCAGCAAGGCCTTCAAAACTATTTGTCGTAGTATTGAATGTTGCGCTGGCGGGACTTAAGGTATATAACAAAGGATTAATGCCATTATTTATTTCGGTAATCGCTATTGCACCGTCAGTACCTCCATTACAAGTAACATCTGTCGCTGTTGCCGTAAAGTTGGGTACAACGGCATCTTCTACTTCCAAGGTGAATGTAATTGGGTTGCATAAAGGAGTGTTGGTATCATAAACGGAAACGGTATATGTTCCTGCGCTTGAAGCCCCATCCCAAACAATGGTATTCGCAGGACCGGGTATTGCCGTTCTTGCTTGGTTGACCGGTCCGGAAACTTCATATTCAAAGGAACCGTAGCCGTCAAAAGCGGTAATCGTAATTTCGGCATTCGGACTGCCACTACAATCCAATAACTTGGTAATCTGTGCCGTAGCCTGGAATTTAGGCGCTATATCGAAGTTTTCCGAATTACCACATCCATTTACATCGGATATCGAAATGGATTGTGGCGAAGTGGAGGAACTTAATCCCGTAACAGTGTAAACCCCACCAACAAAATTGGCACTTTGTAGGGCACCGCCGTTCACACTTATGTTGTACGGAGCGGTATCTGGGGTGGTCAATGTCACTTCTACGGAATAGTTGCCTTCAGCCACACAATAGTCGCTTATGACGATCGTATCAATTTCAGGGGCCGTATCAAAGCCTACGGTAACCGAAGTGTGCTGGATACAGTCATGGGCATCTTTAATATAGACGATATAATCACCTGCGGCAACGTTTTTCACGGTACCGGTTTCCCATCCGCTTGATGTTGTGGTCGGGGCCGTAGCCGTATCGGGTAAATATTGATATTCATACGGACCCACCCCGTAGCGTCCCGAAGCTGTAATGGTACCATCTTCGTTACAGTTGGCGTTTTTAGTGGCCGTAGCGGAAACTTCCAATAGGGTAGGGGCCTGTTCGATTACAAAGATGTCCGAAGTATTTACACAACCGGTATTGGTCCCGTCCGTCTCCGTGAACAGAATATAGAATTCACCGGGAGGCAGAAGGTCTTTTATTTCGGTTTCGGGGCCTCCGACAGCACCTGAAATACTTCCGGTTATTCCGGTACTTGTATTTGTTGCGTAATGGAAAATTTCATAGCCAACGGTAGTGGCATCGTAACCCGAAATGGTAAACTCAACCTTTCCGTCGGAACTGCCGAAGCACGTAATCGGTGTTGTACTGTCTATGGTAGAAGTTAAATTGGAACTGGTAGAAACCGGAACCGTAGCTTCTTGCATGTATTCACAGTTGGTATCCGTATCGTGTACAATAAAGGTATAGGTTACACCCGGTGTTAAGCCAGTAAAATTATAGCTGTTGTCCAATACCGCATCTTCCGGGAACCAAGCGGGATCGCTAGGATCATACGGAGGTGCCGGGAATACGGCGAAATAGAACGAACCGGCTCCCAATGGGCCTGTAGAAGCTTGGGCCTCCACTAGCATTTCCCCACTTCCGGGCGTACAACCAGAGGCGCCTTGGGTCGTAATCAAAATATCCGGACCTGTGGCAATCGTAACCGAGCTCACGGTTTCACAACCATTATGGTCGGTTACGGTAACCGTATATTCTCCAAAATTCAGACCGGTAAAGGTATGGTCATTGGTGCCCGAAGAAGTGTCGTAAGTTTCAGAAACGCTAAAATCGGCATTATTGACCCTATAGGTATACGTTGCAGTACCTCCAGTGGCATCGATAGTAATCGTACCCAACTCTGTGCCAGTAGGCGTACATTGTAAATCGGTAGATACAATATTCGGATTTATAATAGTTGGCTCATTAATAGTCGTAGTTCCTGTTATGGTACAATTTTTACTATCGGTTACGGTAATCGTATAATCACCTGCGGCCAAACTCGTGGTATTCTCGCCATAATCCGTTGAGGTAGTCGTGTTGTACACATTGATGGTGTATGGTGCTAAACCTATGGAAGTATCGATGTCGATATCCAAGGCACCGGTATTGTCTCCGTTACAGGTTAGGTGGGTCGGGGTAATAGTTGTTATTGCCGGGGAAACGGCTTCCGTAACCGTTACGGCATTGGTAACAAATGTACACGGCGTAGGGGTTGAGGTGTCGGTGGCCCTAAAGTAATAGGTGCCTGCAGTACTTGTAGAAAAAGTATCTGCGGTAAATCCGGTAGCATCCCATGGTCCCGTCGTTGAAGTGGACCATTCATAGGTATAGCTTCCCGAACCACCAGTGATGTTGAGGTTGATCTCGGCATCGTCGGTACATGTTTTGTCCGATTGTAAAGTGGCGTTGCCGGTCAATTGCGGACTAATGGTAACACTTTTTTGTACAGGTCCACAGCTATAAGCATCCTCTATATCAATAGTGTATGTTCCGTTGGCCAAGCCCGAGAAGGTATAGGTGGTAGGGGTAGCCGATGCCGGGGTAACCCAGCCGCCGCCGTTTAGACTGAAGGTGTAGTCGCCATTACCGGAGGTGACATCAACGGTAATGGTAGCGTTGTTTGCACCGTCATAGCATTCGGTATAGGTGATATCGAAATCTATGGTTTCGGGAGCGGAAACCGTTACCGGAACAGTGGAAAGTACTTCACAACCATTGGTGTCCCTGACACGAATTAGGTAATCGCCGTCGGCCACGTTGTTAAAGATGGTGCTGGTTTGATAGCTTACAACAGGGGTGCCCGAAGTATCTTCCAATTGATATTCATAACCTGGTGTACCACCCGTAGCCGAAGCTTCTAATGTAGCTCCTGTATTGAGGCATGTATATTCTGCTGTTTGTTGTAGGCTGGGTACTATGGCCGCTGGAGCGGTCAGGGTTACCGATGTGGCCGAAGTTGCCGTACATGAATTGTCATCTACTTTTCTAACCATTATTCCATATGTACCATCGCCCAGTGTAGCAGGGGTGGTAATTGGGGAGGTAGTTTCGGCGATCCAACTCGTACCCCCGTCCAAAGAATATTCATAGCCGAAGGCAGGGTCGAAATTGTTGACTTCAAAACGGATGCTTCCGTTTGTATTGCCGTTACAAGTAGGGTTAGTGCTTCCCAATATAGCCACTTCAAAGGCTTTTCCTGTTTCTACGGAAACCGTGATGTCTTGGGTTTTTTTACATAGTTCAGGAATCTGGGAGGCCTGGATATCGTCCAAGACCAAGAAGTTTCCATAGTCGCTATCCAAGTTGGTGCGTAATATCACACCAACGCTAGTGTTTGCTCCAGGATTAAAGGTAACCTCCCTTAAATGCCAATCATCGGCATTGTTATTTTTAGGAATTGCCGTAGTGGCGGTGCTACTAATAAGGGTTCCTGAAGCATCTACAAGCTCTACAAGAATTTCAGGGTCGTTGCCCAAAGCACCGGTTTTTAATAGGTTATAGGCGTAAAAAGATATGGTAATGTCTTGGTCGGGGAGGACTTCCAATCCAGACCTAGACCATAAGATATTGTTGCTGCCCGCTGAGGTACTTACCCCTATGGCCATGAATCTGCCATCCGATAGTCCGGTATGGTCGTTAGGGGTTCTCCATGAGGTGTTGGGGTTGGTAACCGCTGTGGTGACCGTATATTCCCCGTTGACCAAAATGCCTGCAGGACCAAGGTTACAGGTGGTTGCACTACCGTTTTGCGGTTCAAAACAATAGCCAGGCCCGATTTCTCCGATGGCCGTGCTTATACCCGTGCCAAAATCTTCGAAAAACAAGGTACTTTGACTGGCGGCCAAGGTGCTTGTGTAGCCTACGGTAACGGTTTTCGTACCAGGGGTTATATTGCTGAAGATATTACTGTCAACTGGCGAATTGTCCGATCCGTCGATTTGGTAGGTATATTCAAAGTCCGTGGTGTTCGACGGGGTTATGGTAATAACGCCGTTACCATCGCAGTTATAGGTGACGTCACTGTCGAAGCTGGGGTCGGTCGGACTGTTCGGTACGGTGATTTCCATATTGAAGGTACAGCCCAAGGCATCCTTAAGTACCAATTGGTAGGTGCCCGAAGAAAGCCTTCTTTCGTTCGTAGCTTGAAACGAACTACCTCCATCAAAACTATATTCATAAGGCAATTGCCCTCCATTGGCATTTAAAATTTTGATCAAGGCCCCTGAAGGATTGCAAGAAGCGTCTTCTACGATAGCCGGTGATGCTGTAAGTCTAAACGGTTGAACGATTTCATAGTCTATGGAAGCCACACATTCGTTGCTGCCCGTACCGCTTGAATCCTTTACAGTAATCGTATAGTTGCCGCTAGCAAGGCCGTTAAAGAAATTTTCGTTTTGGTAGGTGGTGCCTCCATCCAAACTATATTGGTAGGGAGGGGTACCGCCCGAAGCGTTTATCGTCAAGACCGCGGTAGATGAGTCTGCACAAACAATATCGGTGTTAGTGGCAGAAATACTAACGGTTCCCACATCGTCCATATGTACGATATTGGAGAATCCATAACATCCATTGTCATCTTTAACAATAAAAACATAGTCGCCATCTTCGTTGGGGAAATATGTAGCGGGACTTCCCCGGTAACCGAATAAAAAGTTCGAGTTAGCGGTAAAATCCGTATCGGGGATACTGTTTTCATCGGCGTAATTTGCGATGCCGTCCTTACTCCAAATCGCATATTGATAGCCTGTGGTACCGCCCGAAGGGGTCAAGTTGATAACACCTGCGGTACACGTAATATTCTCTTGGTTTGCAGCGGTCAGTTGCAATTGTGGAATTTCATCCACGGTGATGGTCTGACTGTCGGTACAACCATCCGTAGTGCTGGTGACCACTATATAATCGCCCGGGGCAACACCAGTAAAGGTGTGCGTATTGTCGTTGACGACCAGTTCCGATTGAATGAACGAGCCGCTACCTCCATTACTGCCGTCATCTAAGAACAACTCATAGCTGTAAGTAGGTGAAACGTTCAAGGCTTGTACGGCAACGGTTCCAAGTTCGTCGCAATCCGCTGGGGTACTGCTTAGGTTGACCTGAAAGTTTCGTTCTTGAATTCCTATATCCTCGGTTTCAAAAACACAACCGTTCGGAATAGGGGCTCCCGTAGCAGGGTCGAGTTGGGTAACCTGTACTTTATAGGTGCCACTAGTGGCAATGCTAAAATCAGGGCCTTGTCCCGCGCTGAATGGAACCTCTATAGTATTGTTCGATACATTGTACAATTGATAACCATAGCCGTTACCTACACCAGTAATACGTATGGAGCCATCGGTATTACAGATAATATCCGAAGGGGTATAATCGAAATCCAAGGTGTTTTGATAAACGTTGAAATAGAATCGGCTGAAACATCCATTTTCATACGCGATAACCACTCTAAAGCTTCCGCTTTCGGTTACTGTAAAATTATTTTGTACCGTCTGTACCTCCCAGCTACATGTACTGTTTGTGTTGGCGCATTTATCGCTAACGGCCCCACAACTTGATTCGTCCAATTTTTGCCATGTTATACTTTGTGCATCAGTGATCCCCAATTGGATGGAAGCACTGTCATTGATGCCGCAAAGGAAAATGTTGGGCAGCAAACTTCCGTCTATAGAGCATTCTACAACTTCACCTTGAATGTCATTATCGGGGTTGGAATCACTATTGACTTGATTGAAGTAATCGATAATAGGGTTGGTCTGGACCGTTCCAAAACGATTTACGGTGATTCGTTCCACATGATCGGAACATCCGGCAGCTCCTGATTTTTCAACAATGTAGTTTCCTACTGTGGTGGCGGTAAAAGTACTTGGGTCGCCACTGTTGGGTAGGGTCTCCCCAGAATCGATTTGTCCGTTGTTGTTAGTATCAATTGCCCAGTTGTACGTGGTAAAACCGGAACCGGCGGTAAGGGTTACATTATCGCCACAAAGTAGGACCGTTCTGGCTAGATTACAGTTGGTGAGCGCATTGGCTACGTTATTGGTGGCAACCTCCAATGTAGTAGTACAGGCTCCTGCAGGGTTACTGCCGTCCTCGTCCGAAAAAGTATTGGTGTTCACCGTGCCGGTATAAGTGGCATAGGCCTGGTTCTCAAGTTGCGATGCACAGGCGGCAACGAACTCGGAACAATTACCGGAAATGGAAACCGTTATTTTGATCTTGTACTCCGGGTCGCCAATCTGCACCAAATCATCAGGAATGGTAAAACTGATGGTTTGCGTATTGGGGTCGTAGGTATGCGAAGCCCCTGGGGCATCACTATAATCTACATTGTCTAAAGTTACGTTGTCGGGAAGTACATCTCTTATCGTAAAATTGGTGGCATCGTCATCACCTGTATTTTGAAAACGGATGACATAGTTAAAAGTGTCTCCCAAGTTCAGGTCTTGGCCGTTAATGTTTGTTCCGCCAAGTTCCTCTGAAGTATTTCCTAAAACAATGATAGGCGCATAGACTTGGGTGTATGAAGCTGCATTTACAGTTCCGTCGATAGGGTCGACTACAGGTACTCCCGTGCCGTACTCTCCACCGTCGCCGCCATCTGCGGTGTCGTCTTTGTAAAATTCGTTGGCGTCACTACAACCGTCGCCATCACTATCTAAATCCAATGAATCGGGGTAATTGTCACCATCGGTATCACAACCGGCCGTTAAAAGCACGCCACGCATATTGGTGGGGCCCCTTACATCTTGGTCTATGGTAACGGTATTATTTCCAGAGGGGTTCCAGGCAATGGTACTGGGCGGGGTGTCAAGAACCATGGGTTCAAGGGGACTACCAGTGGTCCTTTTGCCAAATAGTTCGAATGTACCGCTTTGGTCGATTACAATCCGAATTACGGGATTACCGTTGGAGCCACTTACGGTCCATATGCTCGAATTGCCGTTTGTTCCATGTATGCTGCCATCTAAAAAGCGGGCGTAATTCCCTCCGGCACCATTTTCAAATTGTATTTCCCCGGCAATATCATTCCCATTGATGCTTAAGTAGAACGAGTTGTCCAATGAAAATACGTCGAGTACCAAATAGTTGTTGAGACTCATTAGGTTACTGGTAACCGGGGTGCCGTTAGTAATGTTGTAGGAAAGTGTGTCACACTCGTCCTCGTCATAAATACCGTCATTATCGTCATCAAGGTCAACAATGTCGATTACACCGTCTTTGTCAAAATCATTATGAACGATGATATGGGCAGAGGGGTTGTCGTCCGTAATATTGGTGTCGGGTTGATCTTGTGTGTTATATGCTGTATTGGTCAAACTTAGCAATGGCAGCGTATCGATTTCATCCGCTTGTACCTCTAGGGTCAAAAATGCGGTTTCACCACCGTTCAAGGTTCCAATATTCCAAGTGTTACCACTCCAAGTGCCTGTTATGGTCTGTGCATTTACAAGGCTCAGTCCTGCGGGAATATCATCCGTAATTCTTAAATTGGTCAATGGGCCAACACCAAGGTTTCTGACTTTTATGGTAAAGGTTGCCATTTCGCCTTCCACGATTTCAGACTTGTCTACGGTTTTGTTCACCACGACATCAGGGTCGCAATAATAGGCCGATATCGGTTGGGAATCGTAGGTACACGGTCCTTTGGTACCTCTAACGAAATAGTCTCCCGCTACGGAAGGGGCATAGCTTTCACCATTTGCTCCGGGAATCAATACTCCGTCCCCAAACCATTGGTAGGCATCAAAATTTCCCGTAGCCTCAAAAATTTCGGAACCTACAAAGCAACCGCTTCCTCCGCGAATACCTAGGTCAACGACAGGTACGGTGTCAAAACCGGAGAAATAACCGGCCACGCCACGTGCACCATTCAAACCAAAAAATCCGACCGCAATAGGGCCAGTTGATTGAACGCTTACGTTTCCGGTGAGGCTGGGTATAAAAATCGTTTTCCAGTCGGTAGATCCCGCCACCGGGGTCGAAGCCGGCAGTGCAACCGGGCCGCTGCCATCGGTTACGGAAATATTGGCATCAGGAGTGGTGGTGGCGGCAATGATGGTAACACCTCCGGTTACCGTAGTGCCCGCTATATTTCTGATGTCGGGAATGTTGTCCATTACATCGGGTAAGAGACAGTTTACCGGGGCAACAAAGTTAAGTCCGTGGGTATAAACTGCACTACCACCGGCCATTGATTGGTAGGCATAGGCATCTTTTGAGGTCGTTACCAACATATTGGCTCCGGCCGAGCTACTGGAATAGTAGGTGCCGGGAATTTCAAAATATTCGCCATTGTCTATAGTGGCAATAGGCGTAGCGCTACCGTTCACAAATATTTGTGTGTTGTCGGCAATACCTATAATCAAGGGGAATTCGGTCGAATTGGTACCATTTCCCCTAACAAAAACATAATCCTTGCCCAATCTATTTTCGGGCACGGGTTGGTCGATGGCAGCATCCCTATTGCTGTTGCCGGCCTGTCTACCGGTGTTAAGTCCACCATTACTGATAACTATATTTTTATTGGCTTCTATGCTTGCACCGATCCAACCGTCTACATGGGCGGTAGATTCCGATAAAACCGTTTCGAATACGAAAGATTCGTTGGCATCTAGGGTTATGGTATACGAATCGTCGGTAAGCCCATCGGGATCTCCTTGTAGGCGGAATTCACATCGGGGATCATAGCCGTATAAACGCACTGTGGTATTGTCTTCGGTGGCCATAATGCCCAAGGTGTTCGATTTTGAACTATGTGAACCAAGGTTGGGCAAGCCTCCCCATTTGAAACGGGTACCCATAGAAACTCTACCTTTGGAGGTCAGAGATGCTGCCTGGGCCGCTGAAACACCGCGATAGTTGACATAAAATCGGTTACCACTAGGCGATTCAAACCTTAGGCCTGCATCGTCCAATACCACTCCGGTGTGATTGTTGTCAACTAAGGTGATATTGTTGTCACCGTTACTCAAGGTATAAACGGCCGGACTAACATTATTGATATTAAAAGTAGCAATCGGAGTACCGCTTGTTCCCCTATAGGCGTTTACCGTAAAAGAGGTGGGCTCAGGCGTAGAAAGATAAATAGCCTGTTGCTGTATCGCTTGGTTGTTTTGCCCCTGTTTTAATGGGGGAAGGTAATGCAGGTCGCTCAATTGGGAGAAACCTAAAAATGCATTAAACGCTGTTAAAAAGAAAAGAACTACTTTAAGGTATGGTTTAAGCAAATTAATCATCGGTATGGATGGTTTGATGTGGAACAACAAACAAATAAAACGTACTTTGATAACATGGCTAAAAAAATGTTGGCAATCGTATATATTCTGTTGTTTTAAGTGCAAAACCTGTTTTTTAGGTTTAAATTATTTTGCAGAATTGCCTAATTTGTAAGTAAATTGATAGTATGTCAGAAGAGAGGTTAATGTCGAAAAAAAAGCCGGCCTATCCGGTGTGTAAAAAATTGGACCAATATTTAGAGCATTACAGCCGAAAAATTGAGATCCCTATTTTTTATGAAGATTTGTTGCGGTTTTCAGGGTCGGTTGTCGTTTATGATGCGGATGATGAAGATACATTGTGGGTCAGGGTCTACTACTCTGAATTCGATAGGATTGAAATAGATAATAGCCTAAAAAAGGTATATTCCATTCTACATTCCGATGGAAGCAATAATATTCACCAATACCTTAATATAGATGCCGTCGATTTTTGCACCTTCGGAAACTCAAAGCCTTTTCGAATCAAGGTAAGAAATATTCTCAACGATAACTTCACCTATTTCTATGTAAAGAAAACCGATGCGTCGCGGATATACGGACTTGAACTGGAGCACATGCTTTCGCCTTATAACCTGAATTTTTTGGTTTATAAGGATACGCTCATAGAAGAGCACATAGCGGGTATACCCGGTGATGTTTTTATTAAGGATATGTTGCCCAATTGTACCGAGTCGGAAAAATCACAATTGGCCAAAGAGTTCGTAAAGTTCAATGAGCGTTGTATGATCCGCTTATTGGGTGATATGAGATCTTATAATTACGTTATTGTTCCTGTACACGATTTTGATCATGTTGTCTACCGCATACGGGCCATAGATTTCGACCAGCAGTGTTTTGAAGGAAAGTTAAAGGTCTATCGACCTCAATTTTTTAAGGAGAACTTTGAAATGGTAGAGTTGGTCAGGAAGAAGTTGAAGCGTGATTCCGTAGATCAGTATAAACTAGAGGAAAGATCGATCGTAGCCAAGAGAATATTGAGTTCGGGGGCACGTATAAAACGATTGCGGTCTATTGGGAAAAAAGACACTATTTCTACCCAGGAAAATATTGAAATGTTGCGTGAGCAGATTTATGAACTTACGCTAGATCAGCAGTTCAGAAAGTCGAAAACTATGGGGGAAGTATTAGATCTGGCCTTGAACTTTGTACGCCGTAATTACGAAGATGTAAGTATGAAACAGATTATAGAACACCGAATAAAAATCTAAAAAAAAAAAAGCTATCGAGTGCACTGGCAATCGATAGCTTTTGATAAGAAACAATTTTGTACTAGCTTTTTTCCTCTTTGTTGAAGTATACCAAGTAATAGTACATCTGACGTTCTTCGTCCCACCCTTTTTCAACAAATTTTTCTGCCGACTCAGGGTTGATAAAATCCATTTTTATCTGAATATTGGTGTCAAGGTTGATGACGTTCTTTATCTTTTTACGGGCATCGGAAACCGCTTTGTTGGCAATGTCAAAATTGGAGACATCTTCAATACTGTATTTTGGGCCTTTTTCTTCTTTGTAATGTTTGAATTCGGGCACCAATTCGGGGTTTTCGAGTACCTCGTTTAAAAAATTGGTCTCTTCAAAAGCATCGTTTTTGGCAAAATGGTTGACTGCGCGATTCATGAAAAGCACTTCTTGCTGTTTGTCTTCGGCAGGTAATACCACGTCTTTGGCGAAATTCTGACAAAATTTCAAGTAGTTTTTGGTGTAGAAATTCTCATCGGCCAAGGGGTCGACACCCAAAAAGTTTTCGAGCCAGTATTTGGTGTCGTAGCGGTTGCTGTCTACGGAAAGTACTTTATATCCTTCCTCTTTATTGACATTAAAAATAAGACAGCCCTTGTCGAGCTTATTTATATTGATACCTTGTTGAATAACGATATCTAGGTTGTTGCCCCTTTCTTCAAACTGAAGAAAGTCGTGCTTAAGCTCGCTTTTAAAGATACCGATGGCTTCGGTCTTGACATTGTCGAGCATTACGTTTGATAAATGGGCCACGTAAACCTCTCCGCTCTTAATATGTGGGTGGTTCGATTGTTCGAAAAGGTGGGTGGCAATTTTTTTCGAATTGGCATGCATGCTCTCCGGGTCGTCGAATATGGCGGAAACGATCTTGTAAAGTTCGTTGAACTCTACATCTACATCATTCGTCAATTTAAAATAGTTCTCCTCTTTTTCGCGGAAAGGCTTGAAGAAATACTCTTTTAAAAGACCAGTGGTCTCATCATTGAGCGAGAAGGGTTCTTCGGAAAGAAAAATACCTTCACTCTTATTCTTGTTCCCCACTCGGTGCAGGGAAATCGTTTCGATTTGGGTAGGGTAGAGGTTAATCATATGTCTATAGTTTTTTTAATTTTAGAAAGGTCTGGGTACGTGTCGTACGTCCAGAAGGATGAAATGTAATGAAAGGGAATGCTATTTTAGGAAAATATCAGTTCCAGTTTTCATCAAAATCTAAATCATCGTAATTTTCAAAGGTATCGTCGAAATCGAAGGTAGGCTTCGACTCAAAGTTTTTTTCCGGAGGGGTTTCCGGAAGTTCCCCAAAACTGAACAACAGGTTCGGGTAGGTTATACCGGCCTCATAGGAAACAATATCGGCGAGTTCGACATAAAATGTCCACATACTCAAAAAGTCGTAGACATAGATAAGTTTCGGACTCTCTTCGGTCATGACATCCTCTAAGAAGGTTTCGTTCATCAAACGAACGTCAGACCCGTTTTCACTCATGTCGAAAAGGGCTATTTCTTCGTCTTGGTTCCATTCTTCGTCACAGGTATAAAACGAGGCCATTTCATTGCCCAAAAAGCCAAAAGACTGTGCTATGGCATTGTGAAACTCTTCCATAGAAGTACTGGCCTCTATTTCGAGGTCTCTGAAAATATCCTCTTGGGCATCTAAAATGACACGTATCTTATAAATCATAACCGCAATTTTTAAGGGAAGACAAAGTTACGAAGATTTATAGCTTCTTTTGGCACTTAAAGCCTCTAAAAGCAAATAAAACTGAACCCCAAAAAGTAAGCTTGCCAATACAAGATGAACCGTTTGTGAACCGAACGGAAAATCAAAGTAATACATGGCAATGCCCGAAATGACCTCAATGGACAAAAAGGCCAATACCCAATTGATCTTTAAAAAATGAAGTTTGTACTTGTAGATGCGTTGTGCCAATAATAGGTTGAGAAAGACAACTATTATGGAAAAGGTCCGATGTACGTAAAATTGCCAGTTGGCATTGGTCAACCATTGGTCTTTTGCCGCTTCGCCAAGGAGGTCTATACGGTCGTCGACAAATTGCCTGACCTGGGTGCCCAATACTACCTGAATTGTGGTCAAGGCCAATACAAGCCATAAAAGCGGTACTATGTTTTTATGCGTTTTGGGTCGTTCGGCCAGGGGCTTGGTCTCATGTATAATATAGAGGATAAACGCTACGATTACCAAGGCCATGACCATATGCACGGTGATCTTTACAGGCTCTAAAAGGGAATAGACTACAGTGGCACCCAGCCACGCCTGAAATCCCATTCCGAAGACCACCAACCAAGATAAAAAGGTTATTTTTTTGTTCGTTTTCAACAGCTTGAGCGAGAAAATAGCTAGGGCAAGGGTAGCTAAACCGGCCAAGGCCCCGAAAAGACGATTAATATATTCGATCCAAGTATGGGCAGCGTTAAATTCGGCGTAATCGTGCTTTGTGTAGGTTTTCCATTTCGACCGGTCAAAGGAAGAACCGGTATTAAAATCTTCCACTGCAACTTGAAGGGTTTGGTCAACAATGATAATTTGGCCCTTTTTAAATGGGGTATCGGGTTGCCATTGCAACTCTGAAATTTCTGTCGGGGGAATATAATGTCCAAAACATTTGGGCCAGTCCGGACAGCCCATACCACTGCCGGTCATACGTACTACGGCACCGGCAATAATGACGAAATACACGAGAACCAAAGCTACTTTCGCAACTTGTCTGAATTTTTTTTGCATAGGTGTGTTTCCTTTGTGCAAAAATAGGACTAGTTGAAGAATTTTGGCCCTTCTTCCGCTATTTCTTATAGAGGAAAAGCTTATTTTTCTATGACGATGAATTCAGAACGTCGGTTCAGCTGATGTTCACTTTCCGAGCACTTGACACCGTTGGCACATCGGTTCAATAATTGGGTTTCCCCATAGCCTTTACCTGAAATGCGAGAGGGGTCGATTCCTTTCGATGTAATATACTCGACCGTTCTCATGGCCCTTCGCCTAGAGAGCCATAAATTGTATGCATCCCCTTCCCGGCTATCGGTATGTGAACCTACGGCTATTTTTATATCGGGTCTTTTACTCATATAATCGACTACCTTGTCCAGTTCCGCATAGGCATCTTTCCGTAAGTAAGAACTGTTCAGGTCAAAATAGATGGGAGTGAGCTCCAAGAGTTTGACCAAGTCGGAACCTAAATCGGCCACCTTGGTCGATTGTTCTAGCTCTAAATGGACATCTTGAACCTGTTTTTTGTCTTTAGGGGTGAGCATATATAGGTTGGACGCTTCATAACCTTCCTTGGTGCCTGACAGCTGGTATTGTTCCTTTTGACAGGGTATGCGTAAGGTGTAGGAACCATCCGAAGCCGTTACCGTCTGCGACAGGGTTTCCCCGTCATGGGCAAATGCTTCTATTAAGGTCTCGGCCAGGGGCTTATCGGTGTCCTTGTCACGGGCGATACCTTCAATAAAGGTGAAACAATCCGAATCACTTCGCTTTAAGATATAAATATCGTCATTGCCAATACCCCCTTTTCGGTTTGAAGCGAAATAGCCGATTTCGCCAGATGCGTCCATTACCAGTGAAAAGTCGTCATCAGGACTATTAATGGGGCTTCCCATATTGGAGACCTTATCGTTTTTGTTGATGTCTATTTTAAAGATATCGAGACCTCCAAGGCCCGGATGTCCATTGGAAGCGAAGTACAGTATACCCGAATCGGAAATGAACGGAAAAGTTTCCTTTTCCTCCGTATTGATAAGTTTACCTAGGTTTTTGGGCTCCCCGAACTTGCCATCGGATAGTATATCCACTACATAAATATCAGATGCGCCCATACCTCCGGGCATGTCGGATGCAAAATAGAGCTTGGTACCGTCACTACTTAAAGAGGGGTGGGCTACCGAATAATTAGAGTTGTTAAAGGGAAGGTCTTCCGGTTCGCTCCAAGTACCATCGGTAAGCCGAGACCTGTATATTTTTAGCCTACTTATTCCGTTTTTATCTCTTTTAAACGATTTTTTAGAGAAGTTGTTTCTAGTGAAATAAACCGTTTTGCCGTCTTTTGAAAACGCGGTAGAAGATTCATTGGCTTTGGTGTTCAAGGTTTCTGAAAGTCCCGAAGCTTTTCCTGTTTGGCCATCTTCCTTAATTTCCGTTTGGTATAAATTAAGGTAGGGTAATTTATTGTATGTCTGTACATCGAGATCTCTGGCCGTGGTAAAGACTAAATTCCCCGAAAGGTATGAGGGGGCAAAATCAGATTCCTCAGAGTTGAGGTCGATCAGGTTTTTTATGGTGTATTGTTCTTTTGGAATCTGTATTTCCTTTAAATAATCCGTATTGTCGGCATAAAGACTGGCGCGGATGTCATTCTTCTTTATCTTTTTGAACTTTTCCATCCAATGGTGCGAGTCTTCATATCTTTTTATCGATTTAAGGGCAAGGGCATAGCGATAGAGGTAGTCGGGTGAGATGGCGATCTCATCGTTTTCAAGAAGTTTTTCGTACCAGAAGGTGGCTACGTCATAGTTGGCGTTGTGGTAATTGGCATTGCCCAGCTTTTTATAAATGGTAATTTCGTCATATCCTTTTTTTAATAGGGATGGATATGATTCAATATTTTGCATATAGGCATAGTGGTCAAAATTATCAGTGTCGCCTTCTTTCTTGTTTATTTGGGAATGGCCGTAAGCACCCAAAAAGAGCAAAAGAAGCGGAACTAGCTTATGTATTGGCAGGATGCTCATTTTAGAAAAATCTTGGGGTTAGGTCAATTTTATTGTTCTTGATAAATTCATATCTAAGGAATATTTCAAAAGAACCATCATTGAATTGGGTGCCGCCCAATTCCGATATTTCGCGGTCATAGGCCAGCCCGAGCATGAGTTTTTTCCCCATTTGAAACCCGAATAAGGCACTTATTGCCGCATCTAATCTATATGCCGCTCCTAAGGTGAATTTTTCATTGATCAAGAAATTAGCGGATAGGTCAACTTGGAGTGGGGCCCCGGCGACCGCTTTTATAAGGTATGCAGGCTTGAATTTTAAAGTAGGGTTAAGGTCGAAGACATATCCGGAAATCAAGTAAAAGTTCATTCGTTCGGAAGCTATTACGGAACCTTCGTCATCAGGGTTTTGAAAGTGTTCGGTCTCTAACAGACCGGGCACCGAGAGGCCCACGTAAAACTTGTTGGAGTGAAAGTAAACCCCGGCACCGATATTGGGGGAGAACTTTTTATACAGTTCGTTTTCTACCGAGGGCGCGAGACTTGCACTGTAGTTTCGCAACTTATTGAAATCAACGTTCAATAAGTGTCCGCCAGCTGTCACCCCGAAAGAGAGTTTGTATTTCTCAGAGGTCTGAACGCTGTATGAAAAAGCAACATCGAAGCTTGTGTTTTGGTTGGTGTTGTTTCCTATCTCATCGTGAACAATGGAAAGTCCTAATCCCATTTTATCCTTATAAGGACTTTGAATGTTAAAGGTTTGTGTGCTAGGGGCCCCATCAAGGCCAACCCATTGCGATCTATGCAATACAGAAACACCGAGCGCCTCCCTAGAACCTGCATAGGCCGGATTCACTGACAATGTATTATACATGTACTGAGTGAATTGCGCGTCTTGTTGGCCGAAGCAGAATGGCATCGTACAGAGTAAAAACAAGATTTTTGTTATTGTACTTTTCATGTTTATTTATTCTCCTTAGTCCTGTAAATAGAGATATCCTTCTTTCATTTTATCCTCGCCCTTAGCTACATACTTTATTTTATAAAAATAGACTCCGGAGGGTAGTTTTTGATTTTCGGTAATGGTAATCCTTCCTTGTGACAGACCGTCGAAGGCATTGTTCTTATTGTCGTATTTGGAAGACTCCCAAACTAAGATTCCCCATCTGTTGTATATCTCTACTTGGTGGTCGGGGTAACGCTCTATATTGATAATTCTAAAGCTGCCGTTTAAAATATCCCCAGGCCTGACCAAGTCTAATTCTACGTAAAGTTCGCATGCAATATGGCTTGGAGGGGTCCCACCGATTGAATCGCAAGGGTCAAGGGGATCGGTATGGTCCCGTACTTCTTGGCCATCGTTAATGGTGTCACCATCCGTATCGGGGTTGGTGGGGTCGGTTCCTCTATCTATTTCCTGTTCGTTGGTTAGGTCGTCCATATCACAATCGGCGATATTCCAATGGTTTGTAGGGGTAAGGGTCTGGCTCGCCAATAGAAAATCACAAAGGTCTAAAGGATTGGTGGCATCGGTTACCTCTTGCCCGTCAATGACACCGTCTCCATCCGTATCGGGGTTGGTAGGGTCGGTTCCCAATGCCTCTTCCTCTTCTTTGGTAAGATTGTCATTGTCGCAATCACTACTAGGTAAGGGTTTGCCTCCTATAGAATCGCAATCGTCAAAAGGATCGGTTCCATCTGTCATTTCCTTACAGTCCAATATAGTATCCCCATCTGAATCCAGGTTGGAAATAGTAACGGTAACCGTGGCGGTCGAGGTGCCACCACAGATATTGCCCATGATGGAATAAGTGTACACTCCGGCACCGGCACCGGCACCATCGGGATTAGGGCTCCAAGTTCCTCGATTATCATCTGTTCCCAAAAGTGAAAGGAGTTGGGCTTCGGTAACTGTGGTATCTGGACATATCGTAAGTGTAGCATCGGTTCCGGCATTCGGTTCCACTTCCTCGGTAACGGTTACGATAGCGGTCGCATCCTCGCAGGCATTCCCTTCAACGGTATAGGTGTAGGTTCCGGCACCTGCAAGTGAAGGGGTCCATGTTCCCCCTGTATCGGGGCTTCCTCCTAATTGGGCAAATAACTGAGCCTCGGTAACGGTGCTTCCTTCACAAATGGTAAGTGTGCCATCGGTACCCGCGTTCGGTAAAGTCTGTTCGGTTACGACGATTTCTGAGCTGTCATTCCCGGTACAAGGTGTCGATGCGCTTACGGTATAGGTGTAGGTTCCGGCCCCTGCAAGTGTTGGCGACCATGTTCCCCCTGAATCAGGACTTCCGCCCAATTGGGCAAATAACTGAGCCTCGGTTACGGTGCTTCCTTCACAAATGGTAAGTGTGCCATCGGTACCCGCGTTCGGTAAAGCCTGTTCTGTCACGACAACCTCTGCGGTAGCGTCCATGGCACAAGGTGCTGTTGCGGGTACGGTATAGGTATAGGTTCCGGCACCGGCAAGGGCAGGTGTCCATGTTCCTCCAGAATCAGGGCTGCCACCCAATTGGGCGAATAGCTGGGCTGTAGTAACTGTTTCTCCCACGCAAATGGTGAGCGTTCCATTGATTCCGGCATCCGGAGCTGCTTGTTCGGATACTGTAATTTTTGCGGTATCGTCTACGGTGCAAGGTGTTGTCGCGGGTACGGTATAGGTATAGGTCCCGGCGCCTGCTAGGCTAGGTGACCAGCTTCCTCCTGAATCAGGACTTCCGCCCAATTGGGCAAACAACTGTGCTTCGGTGACTGTTGTTCCTTCACAAATGGTTAGTACGCCATTGGAACCAGCATCAGGAGTGGGTTGAACCACTACGGTAACAATACTGGTGTCGTCTACGGTACAGGGTGATGTGGCACTTATGGTATAGGTATGGGTGCCGTCTCCGTTGTCCGTCCAAGTTCCCCCGGTATCTGGAGAATTACCCAGTTGAGCAAAAAGGTCGGCCTGTGTAAAGGAGTCAATTTCACAAATTGTGAGTGTTCCATCGGTCCCTGCATTGGGTGCCGCCTGTTCGGTCACCACGACCTGGGATGTATCATCCACGGTACAGGGTGAAGTGGCACTTACGGTATAGGTGTAGGTTCCGGCCCCGGCAAGGGTAGGCGACCATGTTCCCCCTAAATCGGGATTGTCATTTAGCTGTGCAAAAAGCTGGGCCTCGGTGACTGTGGTTCCCGCACAAATCGTCAATATGCCACCGGTCCCCGCATTGGGTGCCGCCTGTTCGGTCACCACGACCTGGGATGTATCATCCACGGTACAGGGTGAAGTGGCACTTACGGTATAGGTGTAGGTTCCGGCCCCTGCAAGGGTAGGCGACCATGTTCCCCCTAAATCGGGATTGTCATTTAGCTGTGCAAAAAGCTGGGCCTCGGTGACTGTGGTTCCCGCACAAATCGTCAATATGCCATCGGTACCTGCATTGGGTGCCGCCTGTTCGGTCACCACGACCTGGGATGTATCATCCACGGCACAGGGTGAAGTGGCACTTACGGTATAGGTGTAGGTTCCGGCCCCGGCAAGTGTTGGCGACCACGTTCCCCCTAAATCGGGATTGTCACTTAGCTGTGCGAATAGTTGTGATTCTGTTACGGTAGTTCCCGCGCATATGGTCAATAGACCACCGGTACCTGCATTGGGTGCCGCCTGTTCGGTCACGACCACTTCAGCCGTATCCGCTGTGGCACAAGGTGCTGTTGCATTTACGGTATAGGTGTAGGTTCCGGCCCCGGCAAGTGTTGGCGACCATGTTCCCCCTAAATCGGGATTGTCACTTAGCTGTGCAAAAAGCTGGGCTTCGGTTACGGTTGTCCCTGCGCATATGATGAGCGTTCCATCGGTACCTGCATTGGGTGCCGCCTGTTCGGTCACTACGACCTCGGATGTGTCATCTACGGTACATGGTGAAGTGGCACTTACGGTATAGGTGTAGGTTCCGGCCCCTGCAAGGGTAGGCGACCACGTTCCCCCTAAATCGGGGTTGTCGCTGAGTTGTGCGAATAGTTGTGATTCTGTTACTATAGTTCCCGCGCATATGGTCAATAGACCATCGGTACCTGCATTGGGTGCCGCCTGTTCGGTCACGACCACTTCGGCCGTATCCGCTGCGGTACAGGGTGAAGTAGCACTTACGGTATAGGTGTAGGTTCCGGCCCCTGCAAGGGTAGGCGACCACGTTCCTCCTAAATCGGGATTGTCACTTAGCTGTGCAAAAAGCTGGGCCTCGGTGACTGTGGTTCCCGCGCATATGGTCAATAGACCACCGGTCCCCGCATTGGGTGCCGCCTGTTCGGTCACCACGACCTGGGATGTATCATCCACGGTACAGGGTGAAGTGGCACTTACGGTATAGGTGTAGGTTCCGGCCCCTGCAAGGGTAGGCGACCACGTTCCCCCTAAATCGGGATTATCGCTTAGCGTTGCAAAAAGCTGGGCCTCGGTGACTGTGGTTCCCGCACAAATCGTCAATATGCCACCGGTCCCCGCATTGGGTGCCGCCTGTTCGGTCACCACGACCTGGGATGTATCATCCACGGTACAGGGTGAAGTGGCACTTACGGTATAGGTGTAGGTTCCGGCCCCTGCAAGGGTAGGCGACCACGTTCCCCCTAAATCGGGATTATCGCTTAGCGTTGCAAAAAGCTGGGCTTCGGTTACGGTTGTCCCTGCGCATATGATGAGCGTTCCATCGGTACCTGCATTGGGTGCCGCCTGTTCGGTCACTACGACCTGGGATGTATCATCCACGGTACAGGGTGAAGTGGCACTTACGGTATAGGTATAGGTTCCGGCCCCTGCTAGTGTTGGCGACCATGTTCCCCCTAAATCGGGGTTGTCGCTTAGCCGTGCGAATAGTTGTGATTCGGTTACGGTTGTCCCTGCGCATATGGTCAATAGACCATCGGTCCCCGCATTGGGTGCCGCCTGTTCGGTCACTACGACCTGGGATGTATCATCCACGGTACAGGGAGAAGTGGCGCTTACGGTATAGGTGTAGGTTCCGGCCCCTGCTAGTGTTGGCGACCATGTTCCCCCTAAATCCGGATTATCGCTTAGCGTTGCAAAAAGCTGGGCTTCGGTTACGGTTGTCCCTGCGCATATGATGAGCGTTCCATCGGTACCTGCATTGGGTGCCGCCTGTTCGGTCACCACGACAAGGGATGTATCATCCACGGCACAGGGTGAAGTGGCACTTACGGTATAGGTGTAGGTTCCGGCCCCTGCAAGGGTAGGGGTCCATGTCCCCCCTAAATCGGGATTATCGCTTAGCTGTGCAAAAAGCTGGGCCTCGGTGACTGTGGTTCCCGCGCATATGGTCAATAGACCATCGGTACCTGCATTGGGTGCCGCCTGTTCGGTCACGACCACTTCGGCCGTATCCGCTGCGGTACAGGGTGAAGTAGCACTTACGGTATAGGTGTAGGTTCCGGCCCCTGCAAGGGTAGGCGACCACGTTCCCCCTAAATCGGGGTTGTCGCTTAGCGTTGCAAAAAGCTGGGCCTCGGTGACTGTGGTTCCCGCGCATATGGTCAATAGACCACCGGTACCTGCATTGGGTGTCGCCTGTTCGGTCACCACGACCTGGGATGTATCATCCACGGCACAGGGTGAAGTGGCACTTACGGTATAGGTGTAGGTTCCGGCCCCGGCAAGGGTAGGCGACCACGTTCCCCCTAAATCGGGATTATCGCTTAGCGTTGCAAAAAGCTGGGCCTCGGTGACTGTGGTTCCCGCGCATATGGTCAATAGACCACCGGTCCCTGCTTTTGGTGCCGCCTGTTCTGTTACCACCACTTCTGCCGTATCCGCTGCGGTACAGGGAGAAGTGGCGCTTACGGTATAGGTGTAGGTACCTGCCCCTGCAAGGGTAGGCGACCATGTTCCCCCAGAATCCGGGTTGTCGCTTAGCCGTGCGAATAGTTGTGATTCTGTTACTGTGGTTCCCGCGCATATGGTCAATAGACCACCGGTACCCGCATTGGGTGTCGCCTGTTCGGTCACTACGACCTCGGATGTATCATCCACGGTACAGGGTGAAGTAGCACTTACGGTATAGGTGTAGGTTCCGGCCCCTGCAAGGGTAGGCGACCATGTTCCCCCTAAATCGGGGTTGTCGCTTAGCCGTGCGAATAGTTGTGATTCTGTTACTATAGTTCCCGCGCATATGGTCAATAGACCATCGGTCCCTGCATTGGGTGCTGCCTGTTCGGTCACTACGACCTCGGATGTATCATCCACGGCACATGGTGAAGTGGCACTTACGGTATAGGTATAGGTTCCCGCGCCGGCAAGGGTAGGCGACCATGTCCCTCCTAAATCGGGGTTGTCGCTGAGTCGTGCGAATAGTTGTGATTCTGTTACTATAGTTCCCGCGCATATGATGAGCGTTCCATCGGTCCCTGCATTGGGCGCCGCCTGTTCGGTCACTACGACCTCGGATGTGTCATCCACGGTACAGGGTGAAGTGGCGCTTACGGTATAGGTATAGGTTCCGGCCCCTGCTAGTGTTGGCGACCATGTTCCCCCTAAATCGGGATTGTCGCTTAGCCGTGCGAATAGTTGTGATTCTGTTACGGTAGTTCCCGCGCATATGGTCAAGGCTCCATCGGTTCCGGCTTTTGGTGCCGCCTGTTCTGTTACCACCACTTCGGCCGTATCCGCTGCGGTACAGGGAGAAGTGGCACTTACGGTATAGGTGTAGGTTCCGGCCCCTGCTAGTGTTGGCGACCATGTTCCCCCTAAATCGGGGTTGTCGCTTAGCGTTGCAAAAAGCTGGGCTTCGGTTACGGTTGTCCCTGCGCATATGATGAGCGTTCCATCGGTACCTGCATTGGGTGCCGCCTGTTCGGTCACTACGACCTCGGATGTGTCATCCACGGTACATGGTGAAGTGGCACTTACGGTATAGGTATAGGTTCCGGCCCCGGCAAGTGTTGGCGACCATGTTCCCCCTAAATCGGGATTGTCACTTAGCTGTGCAAAAAGCTGGGCTTCGGTGACTGTGGTTCCCGCACATATGGTCAAGGCTCCATCGGTTCCGGCTTTTGGTGCCGCTTGTTCTGTTACCACCACTTCGGATGTATCATCTACGGCACATGGTGAAGTAGCACTAACGGTATAGGTGTAGGTTCCTGCGCCTGCTAGGGCAGGAGTCCATGTCCCGCCGCTGTTGGGCGATCCCCCAAGTTGCGCGAATAGGTCTGCTTCCGTTACTATAGTTCCCGCACAAATAGTCAATGCTCCGTTGGAACCTGCATCGGGAACAGGTTGTTCCACTACGGTAACTATGCTGGTATCGTCCACGGTACAGGGTGATGTTGCACTAACGGTATAGGTGTAGGTACCCGCCCCTGCTAGTGTTGGCGACCATGTTCCCCCAGAATCGGGGTTGTCGCTTAGCCGTGCGAATAGTTGTGATTCTGTTACGGTAGTTCCCGCGCATATGGTCAAGGTCCCATCGGTACCCGCATTGGGTGCCGCTTGTTCGGTCACCACGACCTCGGATGTGTCATCCACGGTACAGGGTGATGTTGCACTTACGGTATAGGTGTAGGTACCTGCCCCTGCTAGGGTAGGCGACCATGTTCCCCCAGAATCGGGGTTGTCGCTGAGTCGTGCGAATAGTTGTGATTCTGTTACTGTGGTTCCCGCGCATATGGTCAAGGCTCCATCGGTTCCGGCTTTTGGTGCCGCCTGTTCTGTTACCACCACTTCGGCCGTATCCGCTGCGGTACAGGGAGAAGTGGCGCTTACGGTATAGGTGTAGGTACCCGCGCCGGCAAGTGTTGGCGACCATGTTCCCCCAGAATCGGGGTTGTCGCTTAGCCGTGCGAATAGTTGTGATTCTGTTACTGTGGTTCCCGCGCATATGGTCAAGGCTCCATCGGTTCCGGCTTTTGGTGCCGCCTGTTCTGTTACCACCACTTCGGCCGTATCCGATGCGGTACAGGGTGAAGTGGCACTAACGGTATAGGTGTAGGTACCCGCCCCTGCTAGTGTTGGCGACCATGTCCCCCCTGAATCGGGGTTGTCGCTTAGCCGTGCGAATAGTTGTGATTCTGTTACTGTGGTTCCCGCGCATATGGTCAAGGTTCCATCGGTACCCGCATTGGGTGCCGCCTGTTCGGTCACCACGACCTCGGATGTGTCATCCACGGTACAGGGTGAAGTAGCACTTACGGTATAGGTGTAGGTACCCGCCCCTGCTAGTGTTGGCGACCACGTTCCCCCTAAATCGGGGTTGTCGCTGAGTCGTGCGAATAGTTGTGATTCTGATACTGTGGTTCCCGCGCATATGGTCAAGGCCCCATCGGTACCTGCATTGGGAGCTTTTTGTTCTGTGATCGTAACGGTGGCGTGTTGGGTATATCCTTTGCTATCACTTATACCATAAACAAAACTATCCGAACCGGTGTAACCGACAGACGAGGTATAGGTGACATAATCATCCGTAGGGTTAGTAGGGCTACCATTGTCGTTTACGACAGCCGTTCCCCCGCTAGCAGGACTAATAATAAAGATGCTTCCGGATGAAGCTCCGTTTCCCCCAAAATCATCATTGGCGAGTACGTCAATGTCAATGCTTCCTTCTTCACAAACCGAAGCAGTATCATCCGTAGTCGTTGGAAAATAGCTGATTGTAGGGTCGTTTTCGGTATTTCCATCCGTATCGATACCATCATCCGACAAATCACTTACATCATTGGTTCCGTATGGGCTGTCGGCCAGAACACTTACTTGGTTTACCACGCCTCCCACTTCCAAGACCGGTGCGTTAAGGGTAAAGCTTGCCGAATAGGTTGCCGTTTCACCAGCTTCGAGGGTGCCTTCGGCCGAGCCTTCGGAGGCACTGACGAACGTAGGTCCGCTTGTTAGGGTCAAAGGGTTTGTGTCTATATCGGAAAAAGTGTCCGTTAGACTTATATTGTCAAGGGTAGTATTTCCTGTGTTCTCTATCGTAATGGTATAATCTACGGTATCTCCGGTACTGATAGGGTCGCTAAAGTTTTCGACCACTGTTTTGGTCGTTTCGACTTTAGGGTCGGCAATAATCAGATTGGTAAGAATGAACTCTACTTCATCGTATGCAGTAAATAGGGGTATGGAAAGTAATCCTCCTGTTACTTCGACATCCATCTCTATGGATTGTGTGACCTGTTCAATTTGTAAACTACCTCCACCTGTTCCAGTATTTTCTCCATCCCCACATTCTCCGCCACCACTGAACAGCAGGGCAGTATCGTCGATATTAAATTGAGTAGGGGTAGATTGAAAGATGTCCCCATTGGAACTTAGTTCCGTCCAAGTGCCGTTGGTGAGGTCAAAGTTCCCTGTGGCACTTCTTCCAACTAAGGAGACGACGGCAAATGTTCCTACTTTGTCTACGTGTAGGATGGGTTTCACAATATATACGGGATCACCGGTTACGGCATCAAAGAAATAGAAACTAATAGTACCGGTAGCATATGAGCTGGCGGATATTTCCAAGGAAGGCTCTTCGAAGACATTCGTTTCGCTGTAAGTATCATCACTGGTACAGCCCATTTCTCCGGTACCATCAATAGAAGCACCACCCGAAATCCTAGCTTCGACACGTACCAAACTATCATTGGTTACGGACTCCCATACGGAAGATGATACCGGTGTCCAATTTGTTGTCTGCTGTGCTCTTACCACTTGGGCGAACAGTAATAGTAGTAATGCCCCGAAAAAATGTTTAAAACGATTCGCCAATTGGGAATATATTTTACAAAGTCTAAAAAAATATCACGTTTGATGCTGTAGATAAAGA
Source organism: Zobellia sp. OII3 (assembly GCF_002211465.1). Classification (NCBI taxonomy): domain Bacteria; kingdom Pseudomonadati; phylum Bacteroidota; class Flavobacteriia; order Flavobacteriales; family Flavobacteriaceae; genus Zobellia; species Zobellia sp. OII3. Next base: position 265,834 of record NZ_MWRZ01000003.1, read on the forward strand.
CTTACAACGTTATGTTGTAAAATTAGGGTGATGGTAAGACCTGACAAATTATATGTTGTATACAGGGGAAAACTAGATGTATAAGACCCGTGAAGTGTAGGCTAAATTCGATGAAATACCTTTTTTTAGGGATGTATTGCAGGTATTTTGGAATAAATAAGTGAATTTCAGGGCTTTTAACCCCTTGAAACAATCTTAGAAAAGATATAGAATAATTTAAGTTTTTAAAAGAATCTTGGAGCTATGGCCCTTCTTCCAAATCGAGATCGGAATTCATACCTGAGCACTATTTCAAACGAGCCATCGTTGAACCTAGAACCGCCCAATTCTGAAATTTCCCGGTCATAAGCAAGGCCTAATAATATTTGGTCAGAGGCTTGAAAACCAAAAAGACCGCTCACCGCGGCATCCCATCTATAGGCCGCTCCCAAGATAAATTTGTCGTTGAACATAAAATTAGCGGATAGGTCGATCTGTAAGGGGGCGCCATTTACGGCTTTGAGCAATAAAGTGGGCTTAAACTTCCACCTTTGGTTCAATTCGTATATGTAGCCCGTGATTAAATAGAAGTTCATACGTTCTTTGGCCAAGAAGGATGAGCTTGTAGCATTGCCATCGAAATGTTTGGTGGCCAAAAAGTTTGGAACGGAGAAACCGATATAGAACTTCTCGTCGTAATAATATACCCCAGCGCCAAAATTCGGTGAAAATTTTCTGTCGATATTGGTCAGGCTGGTACTGGCGACTTCATCGTTATAGTTGGCCAGTTTACTAAAATCTAAATTCAGTACATGTCCGCTTGCCTTTAGCCCGAAGGCAAGTTTTGCTTCCCTGGTAATAGGTACCGTATATGAAAAAACACCGTCAAAATACGTTTCTTGACTAGTGCCGTTTCCTATATCGTCATTGACTATGGATAGTCCCACACCGACCCTTTCGGAAACCGGCGTGTGAAAATTAAGGGTTTGGGTTTTGGGAGCTCCTTCTATTCCGACCCATTGGGAGCGGTGTAGTCCGGCAATACTGAAAACACCCCTAGAACCTGCATAAGCAGGGTTGATGGCCATGGTATTATACATATACTGTGTATAGTGGGCGTCTTGTTGCGCACTTAGACCACTTAATGAAGAAATGGTAATGAGTACGGCCAGAAGGAATTTTTTCATGACTTTTTATTTGGATAAAAAGAAGATAATGTTGTATCTATCTCGGTAAAGATATTTATTTTTCCCGTTTAGGAGTCTTGTAATCGTCGATTGATAAAATAAATCGATGCGCTTATCGATTTCACTTTTTTAAAAAAAAATAGGAAATGGAGTAGACGATACGGTTTTGTTTTTATTGTATTTCAATGGGAAAAAGAAGGTCTTACAACAAATTTAGACCGGTGTAAGTCCGATAGATTTACCTTTTGCGAGCATAAATTCTTTTGCAGCCTCGTATTCATTAGGGATTTCGCCCTCTAAAATGGCCTCTTTAATGGCTTCTTTGATAATGCCTATTTCTTTTGAAGGCTTAAGGTTGAAGGTTTTCATAATTTCCTCACCGCTCACCGGGGGTTGAAAATTACGTATTTGATCTCGTTCTTCTACCTCGATTATTTTTTGGCGGACAATTTTAAAATTGTTCTTATACCTCCTTTGTTTCTTTGGGTTTTTTGTGGTGATATCGGCTTCACAAAGGGTCATTAGGTCCTCTACGTTTTCCCCCGCATCAAAAACGAGGCGGCGTACCGCTGAATCCGTAGCGAAATCTTCGGATAGAACGATTGGCCTAGAGCTCATCAAAACCATTTTTTGAACGAATTTCATCTTGTCGTTCAAGGGCATCCGCAGCCGTTTGAATAATTTGTAGACCATTTTAGATCCAACGAACTCGTGTCCGTGGAAAGTCCATCCTATTTTTTTATGGAATTTCTTGGTCGGAGCCTTGCCGATATCGTGCAATAGGGCCGCCCAACGCAGCCAAAGGTTATCGGTAGTTATTGCAATATTGTCAACAACCTCCAAGGTGTGCCAAAAATTGTCTTTGTGGCGTTGTCCTTCTATTTCCTCTATTCCCTGTAATGCGACCAGTTCAGGAAGGATATAGGGCAGGAGTCCTGTTTTATGCAATAGGGAAAAGCCAATGGAAGGCTTGCTACTGGCCAATATTTTGTTGAGTTCATCAACGATTCGCTCTTTTGATATGATTTTTATCCGCTCTTTGTTTACCGTAATGGCTTGGAGGGAATTTTCTTCGATCTTAAAGTTCAATTGCGTGGCGAAGCGAATGGCCCGCATCATGCGTAAGGGGTCGTCGGAATATGTAATTCCGGGAGCTAGGGGAGTTCGTATAATGTTTTTGTCGAGGTCGGCAAGACCGTTAAAAGGATCCAGTAGCTCCCCAAAATCAGTTGGATTTAGGGAAAGGGCCAAGGCATTGATCGTAAAATCACGACGGTTTTGGTCATCTGCCAATGAGCCATCCTCTACTACGGGTTTACGACTATCCCTATGATAGCTTTCTTTTCGGGCTCCAACGAATTCCAGTTCAATTTCACCGTGGCGCAACATGGCCGTGCCGAAATTTTTGAAAACACTCACCTTTGGCTTTCCTTCAAGCAAGGAAGCTACTTTTCTGGCGAGGTCAATACCGCTTCCTACGGCGACAATATCGATATCTTTTGGAGTGCCTCTTTGCAGTAAATAATCCCTGACAAATCCTCCGATAACATAGCAGTCCACCCCCAATTCATCGGCAGCTTGTGAAACGATTTTGAAAACTGGATTTGAAAGCGCTTGTTTATAGTTCAAAGATTTCATTTTTAGTTGGCTGCCCAAAATACGAATAACAAATAAGGCCCAATATTTTGTTACATCAAATTTATTCGCGTATTACTTTTACCGTACCGTCACTACTCAATTTGATGATGGCAGAAGGCACCGCGTTTTTTTCTTCGGGCTGCAAATTTACCACATAGTCTACACCTTTTAAAATAACTTTGTCTATTTCACCGAAACTTTTAGGCGTTGGGCGCCCTGAAATGTTGGAAGAAGTAGAAACAATAGGTTTTTTGAACTTGTTGATCAGGTAGCGGCAAAATTTGTCGGAAGCTACCCGTACGGCCAAGGTATTATCTTCGGCGATCAAATTTTTGGCAATACCCTTGGGATTGTCGTAGACAATAGTGGTGGGTTTGGTAGAAAGGTCCATGATATCATAGGCCAGATCGGGAACCTCTTCTATGGTTCGTTCGAGCATGGCATCATTGGCTACCAGGCAAATTAGGGCCTTGCTATCTTCCCTTTGCTTTAGGTCGTATATCTTCTTTACGGCCGACTCATTGGTAGCGTCACAACCAATACCCCAGACGGTATCAGTGGGGTAGAGAATGAGGCCGCCTTGTTGTAAGACGCTAATGGCTTGGTCTATCTCCTTTTGCATTTTTATCAAAAATTATACTTCTAATATTATATTCCTTCTCAAGCTGTGCCCATTGTTTGGTATTTAGGTCTTTGCCCAAATTTATTTTTTTAAGTGATACCTTCTGGGTATTTCCAATAGGAATCGGGTCTTTGGGTCTAAGGGTTGCTTCTACGGATAGTGTGCCCTTCAAAAGGGCCATAGCTTTAAACCAAAGGTCGTCTGCTTTTGGGGTCAAGGCCATAAACTTATCCAGGTCGGTAGCATCTTTGTGCAGGGAGTTTGGCGGATACAAAATACCCCATGCACCAATAGGGACCATTACTTTATCATTCATTTTTTTAGAATTCTTCCATTGTCTAAATGGTTTTGGGTTTCCCGTTTCATCATAGCTTAAATTTACGGTGCGATTGGCTATGATATGCTTTGGGGCCTTTAGATGTTCCTTGTATAAAAGTTCGATCAAATTCTTTCGATACATTAAATCATCATCTATGGTGATAATTGTTTTCTCCGGAAATGCAACGAGGGAGTGTATCAGCTTTCTATGGGATGACGTTAAATCAGAAAACCGTATCTCAAATCTGTTACCAATTAAAGCTTTAAGTTTTTTAGGAATGGCATTCTTAAGGTCGTTATTAAGCCAAAGAACAATCTTTTCGGGCAGCATAGACTGATTTAATATACTTTTTACGACCAAATGAAGGGTGTTCAATCTACTAGGGATTGAGGTTAAGGAAACAATTACCGGTACAGTCCTTTCATTGTGATGGCCCGAATCCGATACATTGAATTTTTTTAAAGAGAGTTTGACCGTAGTGTAAATGGAGATCGGTAGTTCTTTGATGAGTTTCATAAATTACACATTTAAGCAAAGCCTATAAAATTGGTTCTGGTAATTTAATATAGTTTCCGAAAATGGTATTGTATTCATCAGGGAAAAAGTCTAATCTGCCATCCCCAGGGTAAAATGTCATTTCACCAAAAATAATTTTCCCATCTAGGTTATAGAGGTCAACACGTACAAAGGGGAAATCAAAGGCCAAAGTTCGTGCAACTTCTATCATCTTTTCAAAATTGGGAGGTTTGGGGAGGTCATCCTCCAATTGTTGAATATGGGCGCGCCTAACGGGTAGTTTGTTCCAATCTATATCATAATAGGCTCGTTTTAATGTGCTACCGCGATCTGTATCTATGTTCAAGAATTTGGGTTCTCCGTTAAAACAGAAAAATTTATAGTCGTTGATATCTTCCTTGCCCAGTTCCTCTAGATATTTTTCAACGATTATTTTGGGCTCGGCGTTCTTATAAGCCCATTCTAACCCGCCACGCCAATATTGGTTTTTGCGAATCCACTTATGGAGTAATAGCTTGGCTTTTCTTTTGTTGAGTTTTGTTTTGTCATTGACCAAAATGTTAAAATGAAAGCCATGTGTGGCCTTTATGACAAATTGTTGGGGAAGGGCATCAAAATTTATTTCACTAGGTTTTTTATAAACACCGATAAGTTCGTTAAGGTATTGCTCGCCAATTTTGTCCTTGACATATTCACGAACGTCATATTTGTCTACTAGTTGGGTTAAAAGGTCTCTTTTGTAGTAAACTTTGAGCCATTGTATTTTTTGGTTGAACTCTATAGGCCGTTCTAAATCTAATTTCTTTCCTACGTAATATTCGTAATATGCTTTAACATATGTTGGTGGGGGCAAAAATTTTAGTTTTTTCTGAAGTCCTATCCATAATTTTCTTAGCATAGCAATACATTATTGAATAGTACAAAGATATATCTTTGTAGTTTACTATTTTTGAGCTTATGAATACCAATGTAGATGAAAGTGTAAAAATCTCTATAATTATCAGTACCTATAACGCCGAAGAGTGGCTTCAAAAAGTGTTATGGGGTTTTAACTGTCAGAATTATAAGAATTTTGAAATAGTTATAGCAGATGACGGGTCGGGTCCTAAAACGAAAGCCCTCATTGATTTAATGAGGGAAGAGGTCTTTTATCCGATAGTACATGTATGGCAGGAAGATGATGGCTTTCAAAAGTCTAGAATACTTAATAAGGCTCTGGTAAATTGTAAGGGGGAATATATTATCATGACCGATGGGGATTGTATACCACGAGAAGATTTTGTGCATGTACACTATCTGAATAAGAGTCATGGTTACTTTATTTCAGGAGGATATTACATGTTGCCAATGAATATTTCAAAATTAATAACCAAGGAAGATATAGAGGCGCAAAGTTGTTTTGATATTAATTGGTTGAAAGAGAAAGGTATTCCGAAGACATTTAAAAACAATAAGTTAACGGCTAAAGGTTTGATGTCTAGAATGTTGAATATAATAACCCCTACTAAAGCCAGTTGGAATGGTCATAACTCTTCAGGTTGGAAGAAAGACATTCTGAATGTTAACGGTTTCGATGAACGTATGCAATATGGGGGGCAGGATAGGGAGTTGGGAGAACGACTCTTTAATTTTGGAATAAAATCCAAACAACTAAGATATAGTGCGGTATGTGTGCACTTAGACCACAAACGAGGGTATAAAACCCCTGAGTCAATTGCCAAGAATGTTAAAATACGAAGGGAGACCAGAAATAGAAAATTAGTATGGACACATTACGGCATTACCAAATAATATGCTAGTTCGTTCTTTTTTTCCAGACGTTTTAATTCTTTACAATACTCCAAAACACCTAAGGCGTTTAAGTACGATATTGTAATTCCTTTTTTACCATCAAGGAAGCCTAGGCGTAAAAGATAATGATTAAAGAATTTCCAAAAAGGCTTAACCATCATTAATAGGTAAGTGAATTTTTTCTCTCGGTAGAACGACTCTTTAGCCTTGAGCCTACCATATCTAAGCATTTTCTGTTTGTAATCCTCATAGTTCTTATAACAGAAATGGATTAATTTTTCATTAAAAATACCAGATGCCCCATTTACTTCTAGGGTCTCGTGCACAATTTTTTTATCAGAAAATCTTGCTTTACTTTTTCTAAAAAGACGATAGTTTTTGTCCGTTTGCCATCCGCTAAAATTTAAAGCTTCGTTTTGAAACATAAATTTTCTATAAAACCAAAAAGCTACATTTTCCGTGTTGCCGTTCAGAACTTCTTTAATTTCATTCTTTAATGGTTCGGTGACAACTTCGTCGGCATCTAAAAACAAAACCCAATCATTGGTAGCTTGCTTTAAGGTATAGGATTTTTGCGAAGTAAAATTCGCGAAAGGGTGTTGAATGACCTTGACCTTAGGGTGAGCTAAAAGATATTCGTAAGTACCATCGGTGCTGTAAGAATCTACTACGATAATTTCATCAGCGAATTCAACTGACTCAATACACCTTTCAATGTATCCCATTTCATTGTAGGTGATAATTAGGGCCGATAACTTTTCTCTTTCTTTTATCATTGCAATTTGTTTGGGTAGGGTTCGGTCTTCTTCTTAGTAGATTAAAAAGTTCGGAAAGGGTTGCGTTTCCGAACTTTATTAAACTACCACCTTCTTATAACAATTAAAAAACAAAAAAATTATGTTTTTAAAAAAAAAACCTTTATACCACGTTTAAACCGCTACATCATATTCGCGCAAAGCATCGTTTAGAGAGGTCTTTTTATTGGTACTCTCTTTTCGTGTGCCAATGATCAAAGCACAAGGCACTTGAAATTCGCCAGCGGAAAATTTCTTGGTATAGCTCCCTGGTATAACAACTGAACGGGCAGGTACCCTACCTTTCATTTCTACGGGCTCGGTACCGGTTACATCTATAATTTTGGTCGATGCCGTAAGAACCACATTAGCGCCCAATACGGCCTCTTTCTCTACTCGAACCCCTTCTACTACAATACATCTAGATCCTATGAATGCGTTGTCTTCTATGATTACCGGGGCTGCTTGTAATGGCTCTAAGACCCCGCCAATGCCTACTCCTCCACTGAGGTGAACGTTTTTGCCTATTTGTGCGCAGCTTCCAACGGTAGCCCATGTGTCGACCATGGTGCCTTCGTCTACATAAGCGCCGATATTTACGTAGCTAGGCATTAAAATGGTACCGGCAGAAATGTAAGCGCCATGACGGGCAACGGCGTTAGGTACCACGCGAATACCTTTCTCCTGATAACCTCGCTTTAAGGGGATTTTATCGTGGTATTCGAAAATTCCCGCTTCAAGTGTTTCCATTTTTTGGATAGGAAAATAAAGAACAACACCTTTCTTTACCCATTCGTTGATCTGCCATCCGTCTGCCGTTGGTTCGGCACAACGTAATTTACCTTGATCCAGAAGGTTTACGACTTCTCTGATGGCGTCTTGGGTAGCCGTTTCTTTTAAAAGTTCTCTGTTGTCCCATGCTTTTTCAATGGTCTCTCTTAACTCGGTCATTTTTTGTAGAATTAAATGTTATCGATGGCGCTAACGCTGCGCTACATGCCAATTTTTGTTTAGTATTTCATAGGCCATTTAGTGATTTATGATCACCAAGGTCTTTTTGAAAGTGCAAATATACGGGCTCAAATATGATTTCGGGATTCAAATTTACGGTTATAACAATTTATAGGTTATTTTTGCAAAAAATAAATGAGAGGGTGGGAAGATTGTTGGCTTTGGATTATGGAAAGAAACGAACGGGAATCGCCGTTACCGATGAGTTACAACTGATTGCCTCTGGTTTAACGACGGTGCCTACTGCCGGACTTGTAGACTTTTTAAAAGATTACGTATCGAAAGAAAAGGTAGATAGGTTTATTGTGGGCGAACCGCGCCAGATGAACAATGAGCCAAGCGAGTCGGAAGCCTTGATCGTTCCATTTTTAAATCGTTTGGCCAAGGTTTTTCCGCAAATTCCTATAGAACGCCAAGACGAGCGTTTTACCTCAAAAATGGCTTTTCAGACCATGATCGATAGCGGCCTTAAAAAGAAAAAACGTAGAGACAAGGCACTGGTTGATGAAATCAGCGCAACGATTATCCTACAAGCCTATTTAAATAAGATATAAATGATTTTACCAATTGTTGCGTACGGAGATCCCGTATTACGAAAGGTAGGTACCGACCTACCCAATGATTATCCGAAGCTGAAAGAACTTGTAGAAAATATGTGGGAGACCATGTACAACGCCAATGGTGTTGGCTTGGCCGCTCCGCAAATAGGGCTACCTATCCGTTTGTTTATCGTCGATACTACTCCTTTTTCAAAAGATGAAGACCTTTCTGAAGAAGAACAGAAGCAGTTGAACGGATTCAAAAAAGTATTCATAAACGCCCAAATAGAAGAAGAAACGGGTGATGAGTGGGCCTTTAGTGAAGGATGCTTGAGTATTCCTGATATTCATGAAGACGTCAAGAGAAAGGATACGGTGACCATAAGCTATGTTGACGAAAATTTTAAGGCGCATACCGAAACCTATGATGGACTTCTGGCTCGGGTCATTCAACACGAATACGACCATATCGAAGGCATATTGTTCACCGACAAATTGTCGACCTTAAAGAAGCGTATGCTAAAGAGCAAATTGACCAATATTTCTAAAGGGAACATTAGGGCCGATTACCGCATGCGTTTTCCAAACCTAAAAAAAGGACGTTAAAATTTCATCGTAATCCGTTGAAAAGTGCAATATTTGCGCTCCTAAAATGTAAATTTTTATATGAGTTTAGATAAAATCTTATCCATAGGAGGTAAACCAGGCCTTTACAAATTGGTCACCCAAACCCGTACGGGATTCGTAGCTGAATCGCTTATCGATAAAAAACGCATCACCGTTGGAATGCGAAGCAACGTAAGCATTCTGTCTGAAATTGCAATTTATACCTTGGATGAGGAATTGCCCCTAAGGGAAGTATTCCTAAAGATACAGGTGAAGGAAAAGGGAGGTAAAACTTCAATTGCCCATAAAGCCGAAAAAATTAAGTTGGAAGAGTATTTTTTTGAAATTCTTCCCAACTACGATGAAGATAGGGTATATGCCAGCGATATTAAGAAGGTAATACAATGGTACAACATACTACATGATAATGGTATTACCGATTTTGCAGGGGATAAGAAAGAAAGTACTGAAGAAGAATAAGTTTTCCTGCTGATGTAATTTATAATATAAAACCCTCTGAACGAGGGTTTTTTGCATTCTTGACCTTTGATAGGCTCGATTTAATGCAAATATCAACATGTAAGATAAAACTTATTTTATTTGAGAGAATATATTGTAATTATCTGAATTACAGTTTTTTCCATATTTTCTTTGTTATATTATCGTTACCTTAGCTAGTAACTAGCCAATCCAAATACGACCAAATTACATGTTCTGTTTAGTATATACGTCTATTGCGAATATTGATTTTGGAACACATGAAATTCACGAATTGCTCGAAAGGGCGAGAGATTTCAATAAGCGCAACAATATTACGGGCTGTTTGCTTTTCTATAAAGACCGATTTGTGCAATACTTAGAAGGTGAAGAGACCGTTGTTAAAGAGCTTTTTGAGAGAATCAAGAAAGACCCTAGAAACCGAGAGGTAAGCCTGTTGTCGGAAAGCAAGATCCACAATAGGGAATTTGAAAGCTGGAGTATGGCTTTCGAGCACCTCAAGGCCGAGAACAGCAACCTTCAATATTTAAAATTATTGGTAGGCACCTTTTTTGAAAATCCTGAAAATTCATTATCTCCTAATCCCACATCCATTGAGTTCTGGAACGCCACCAAGCTATTATTGGAGACCAAGTACGCCAGTAAAAATGACTAAAGGGCAGTAGTGCCTCAAAAAGTGTTGGTGTATACTTGCCTGTTTCAAGGCATATTCCTCTATATTTCTTTCAATCACGGTTGGGGCATAAAATACCAATTCGGTATAACCTATAGCGTGCCCAAATCCCAAATATTCCAGATGCCTGTATGATCAATGGTTTTTGATCACATACGTATCCATACCTGATATTTTTCAATGCGACATTTAAAAAGGCAAGAATGAAGGGGGGAGTTATAGCTGTCTTTTTTTATAACAATCTTGTGTGGTTTAAATAGCTGTTTATTAGGGTTTTGTGTTGTGTTTTGACATTGTTGAATGTTTTTCGTCTACAACTAATCGTTACTCACCCTTAGCTTTTTGCTTTATACCTTCTTCTAACGACTATTTGTTCTAAAGGGCTATAAATTAGTGGTGTAAGTCACTGATGATTTGTCCCAAACAAGAAAAATATGATGAAACCTACTACTACAATTAATAATGATTTAAAGAGTGCCTTTTTTGAAAATGCGTATTCTCCTTTTGTTATCCTTGATGACCAAATGAATTTTGTGGACGCTAATCAAGCATCCATAGTTACAGTGGGAATTGCTAAAGAAAATTTTATAGGAAGAAATTTATTGGACATATTTCCATATCTAAAAGGTACGGAGCGTTATGATGCATACAAAGAAGTACTTAAGACGGGAGTTCCGGCGGGATATGATGAACTGTCCTTCGTAAGGGACAATGTTGAGTATAAGTGGATGGTCAAAGCCTTCAAGATTGGAGATTATTTGGGGATTTCTACTCGTGATATAACCAACTTGAGTAACACCATAGATCAACTAAAAATAGCACAGCGTTCTTTAAAGGATGTGAATGTGAACTTAAAAAGGAAGAACCGAGAGTTAGAAGAGTTTTCCTATGTGGCCGCGCATGACCTGAGGGCTCCACTTACCAATTTAAAAAGCCTTTTTGAAATGTTTTTAAAGGCAGGGCCTATTTCTGATGAACTGTCTCCCATAGTTGTCAGAATGCAGTCGGTGACGAAAATTATGTGTGATAAAATTAGGGCTTTGAATGAAGTTATTGCGGTGAAGTCCAATTTTAACGGGAATCACGAAAAAGTGGTTTTTTCCGAGGTGGTGGCCAAGGTTAAGGCCGGCCTTTCAGAAGATATCATCAAAAGCAGGGCTATTATCAAGGAAGACTTCTCGGGCTGTCCATCTCTTAAATATAGTCCTATCCACATAGAGAGTATTGTTCAGAACCTTATGTCCAATGCCCTGAAGTATCGACATCCTAAGCGAAAGCCTATCATTAAAATATCGGCGAAGGAAGTTCATGGTAAGATACACTTGAGTTTCAAGGATAATGGCTTGGGCTTTGATCCTGCTTTATCGGATAAAATTTTCGGACTCTTCAAAAGAATGCACACACACGTTGAAGGCTTGGGAATAGGCCTTTACATTATTCATTCGATAGTTACCCAAAGCGGGGGGGGAATCGAGGTCGAAAGTCAAGTGAACAAGGGAACTGAATTTAAGATCCAATTTTAGCAACAAGTAAAATCCATGAAAATGATTCAAATATTGATTATCGAAGATGACGATGTTACCAACTTTATTACCGAAACCAAGTTGAACGAAATAGGGCTGTACCATATAGCCATTGTAACCAATGGCCAAATGGGCATAGACTATTTAAAGGGCAACGATTGTCCGGATCTAATTTTATTGGATATAAATATGCCAATTTTAGATGGTTGGGAATTTCTTGCTGCTAAAAAAAGACTGGGTTTGTGTCCAAATATTCCCATCATCATAACCACTTCATCGGGAAGACCGGAAGATAGGTTTAAGGCGACCACTTTTAAGGATATCTATGAGTATTTGGAGAAGCCCGTGAATTTTGATGTTTTACAACGCCTACTTTTGAATTTGGAAAAAAAGAAACTTGAATGTTAACTTCATTTCCATTTTCAATTTTTTTGCTTTCAATTGGGTAAGCTGGTTCTATTTAAATTGGGTCAATCTTTTTTGATTTCCTTATAGGTATATTGGCTTTTTTTCCAATCGATTAATGGAGAGGGATAGTATTTTACGTTCATTCGGTCCAAGAAAGGGGCTTGCTGGGCTAAACGGACTTTATACTTCTCCCAATCGCGGTTTTCGGGCGTTGACCAACTCAATTCGGCATAACCTATGGCCCGCGGAAATGCCAAGTACTCTAGTTCGTCAATGTTACTAATGGTTTCTGACCATAAGGGGGCTTCAATGCCTAAAATGTTTTCCAGGGGTACCCCTTCATAGGTTTCGGGAGACCATTCATAGGCCGTATCCGTGGGGATATAGGCGGCCCAGTGCAGTCCGTGTTTAGATAGGCTGTCGTATTGCATGTCGAGATAGGCCTTTTTTGCCGGAGACATAATAATTTTCATTCCTTTTTCTACGGCTAGGTCGGCATTTTCTTTGCTTGACCAAAACTGGGAAATTGAGGTGGAGTCTATATTTGCGGTAGCAACCTCATCCCATCCGATCATCCGCTTGCCGTATTTCTGCACAATTTTTTCTACTTTTTCAACAAAGTACACATAGTCTTTTTTCTTGGTAACATGGCTTTCGTCTCCACCGATATGAAAATAGGGGCCAGGGCTTATGGCGGAAATCTCGCGTACTACATCGTCAATAAAGGCATAGGTAGTATCTTTTCTTGTGTCGAAGGTGCTGAAACCAACTCGCATACCCGTGTATAGTTTTACTTCTTTCCCATTTCCGTTTAAGAAGGGGTATGAAACGGAGGCTGCATTCGTATGTCCTGGCATGTCTATTTCAGGTACGATGGTCATATGCCGTTGGGCTGCGTAGTTGACAATATCGCTATATTCCTCTTGCGTATAGAATCCTCCTGATTTTCCTCCTACTTCGGTGCTTCCTCCTACTTCCGTGAGTTTGGGCCATGATTTGATTTCAATACGCCAACCTTGGTCATCGGATAGGTGTAAATGCAAGACGTTGTATTTGTAGTAGGCGAGAAGGTCTATATATTTTTTTACATCTTCTACACTAAAAAAATGACGGGCTACGTCGAGCATACTTCCTCTGTACTCAAAAACGGGGTTGTCGGTAATTTTCCCAGTGGGAATGTTCCATACTTGGTACGGAGCTACGGTATCGTTCGGTATTTCCGGTATGATTTGACGAATGGTCTGTACCCCTCTAAAAGCACCTGTTGAGGTATTCGCATTTAGAATTATGGAGTCTTTGGTGATGTACAGTTGGTAGGCCTCGGGGGCGTTCAATTCTAAACTGTCGGACTGGTTGATGTAGATAACGCCTTCACGTTCTGGAGTATCTTCCGTATTTACGGGGATATCCAAGGAAGTCTTGGCGTGTATTTTTTCGGAAAGAAATCGACCTACTTCGGGAAAACCATCGGCGTTTTCCGAGGTGTATATGGCGGTAAACTTATCTAAGGCAAAGCCTGAATTCGTAGGAATGACCTTCATCGGCATAGGGATCATAGGTTCCATGGCCAAATCGGTCTGCGGTAGGTTCAAGACGCGTTTCTTTTTTTCTGGTTCGCACGAACATAGTGCCACGAAAATACAGCTGATAAACAATGCTTTGATCAAGTTAGATTTCATCGAAGTAGTTTTTATGGGTTTGGGGTATTACGTGTCTAGTTGAGGTAATCTTTTAACACGGAATACCATATTTCATATCCTTTAGGGTTCATATGCAAGCCGTCTTCCACAAAAATATCCTGCTTCACCTTTCGGCCATCGAGCATAGGGTTCCAGACATCGACATATAGCAAACGGCCGTCGGTATATGTCATTTTTTCCATCTTTCGGTTCAGCCTTTTATATTTCCTTCTTAGTTTCCATCGGGCCAAACTCGGTTTTGCGGAGATAAAAACAATCTCGGTCTGTGGGTTTTCCTTAAAGATACTGTCTTTGATCGCTGTTATGGTGCGAATAATATCTTTTGGCTTTTTTTTGTTTTGGATGTCATTGTCCCCTTCGTATATAAAAACTTTTTTGGGATGGTAGCGTAGAATAAGCTCGTCGGTAAATTGAAGTAAATCTATAGCCTGCGAGCCACCGAATCCTGAATTGATGATCTGATGCTCGGGAAAGCGCTCTTGAAGGTCTTTCCAGACACGTATACTGGAACTTCCGGTAAACACAATACTCTCTTGTGAGGCATCATAAAGGCTGTCGTATTTTTGTACAATGGCCTTTACCTCTTTATTAAAGGCACTTTGGGCATGTAGGGAAAAGCTCGCTAAAAGGAATATGATAAGGGATGTTTTCATTTGAATTTAATTAGAAGTTGAGGTAATTCCTTGGGCAACGGACCATTCATAAAATCGTTGTATCCAATGATCGGCCGGTAAGCCTTGCTTTTTTAGGCCAAAGCCGTGGCCGCCTTTGGCGTACATATGTAGTTCCGGCCGTTGACCGGCTTTGATCCAAGAATTATATATTTCAATGCTGCCGGGTGCAAGGCCCAATGAATCGTCACTGGCACAGATAACAAGCATATCTGGGGCATTTTCCGGGGCTTCCTGAACAGGGTAGGCACTTGTCCATGCATATACAGGAACGATAAAATCGGGTCTGTCTTTGTCTTTGTAGTTATAAGCTACGCCCATGGTCACGGCGCCTCCAGCCGAAAAACCCATAAAGCCTATTTTGTTTGGATCTAATTGATATTTTTTTGCATTCTCCCTAACATATGAAACGGCTGAAAGTCCATCGGCAATAGACAAGGGGAAAACGGCCGCTATTCTTTCGGTTATACGGGATGGATCGGTTTTGCCTTCGGTGCTATATTCTTGAACGGCATCTTGGCCCGTGGGCACAAGGCGGTATTTTAAAACGAATGCGGTTATGCCTTTATCGGCAAGCCACTTGGCAACGTCTCTACCTTCGCTATTGATACTGTGGGCGTACAGGGCGCCGCCAGGAGCAATTATAACAGAAGTTCCGTTAGGTTTTTTAGGTTGAAAAACTTGAAGGGTGGGAACCGATACATTGGTGACCACCTCTGTTTTCCATATCTCCGAAAAGTATTGTTTTTCTTGATGCTCCCATTTCACGGTCGTACTCTCTTCATAGGGCAATTCTATAAATTCTTGGGCAAAGCTGATCTGAACAATGATCAAGAAAGAAAATACGAGACTAAGTTTTTTCATGTGCTGTTGTTATTTATGGCACTTAACAATAGGGGTAATGGATTACGGTTTAAACGGCAATGGCCAAATAGGTCAAGGCGGCTACAACGGCACCGCATAATGGAGCTACAATTGGGATCCATGCGTAACCCCAATCACTGCTTCCTTTTCCTTTTAAGGGCAAGATGGCGTGCAAAAGTCGCGGACCAAAATCACGCGCGGGGTTAATGGCATAACCTGTCGGTCCCCCAAGACCAAATCCTATGCCCATTACTAAGAGGGCTACGGGTAAAGCATCTAAGGAACCGAGTGAAATCGGTTCGTCACCAAATGTGCCACCAGCGATAAAAAATACACCGAATACCAAGACAAACGTGCCTATGGCCTCGGTAACAAAATTCCAAAAAGGACTCCTAATGGCCGGAGCGGTACAAAAGGTGGCCAGTATGGCACCTTGGTCTTCGGTTGCATCGTAGTGCTTTTTGTAACTGAGCCAAACCATAAAGTTCCCCATCATGGCCCCTAAAATTTGTGCCAACATATAACCGGGAACCAATTGCCAACTAAATTTCCCCGCTACGGCCAAAGCCAGGGTTACGGCGGGATTTATATGGGCATGGCTTACATCGGCACTGACATATACCCCAATAAAGACGGCAATACCCCAGGCTAAGGAAATACCTGTCCAACCCGTGTCGGGGCCTTTGGTTCCTTTTAAAACTAGGTTGGCGACCACGCCATTGCCAATGAGAATAAGCAGGGCGGTGCCGATAAATTCATAGAGGTAAACGATCATAGTGGAGTTGTTTAGTTGGTGAAAAGATACTAAAAAAACAAAATTTTACGCTTGTTGAGGGCGTGGGGTGTCAATATTAAATAAGCCTTAAGTAACTAATGGATTGATATTGAGATTTTTTCCCTAAAAGGAAAATCAAACATTGAATTGCTGAAGGTGGTGGTTTAAATGCTTATAAAAAAGAGTGTTCCATTCTTGGGAAGTGAGTGGCCCGAAAGCATGCGATTCTTTGTTTTGAAAATGAGGGGCACCCAGTTGTTGTGTTTTTTCCAAATAGGCGATTAGTTTTTGTTTTTCCATTTCAAAGTCGCGTTCATCGACAATCAAAAATTCAGGTGCGGTGCGGAGGTTTCGCTTGTAAGGCTTGGGGCCTACCACCATATTTTTTGCAAAAAGTTTGATCATAAATTTTTTGAAGCCTTTAGGCTTCGGGTACTTGTCGGTATAGGTCATATCGTAGGCCACATTGCAGTGGGCCATCATTTGAGCCACATTCATTTTGCCCCATTCGTTCTGGCTTTGGGGGTTGAGGTTGTTGATGCGCGAAACAAGTTCTTGAACATCTGTGGGGTCGAATATATTTTTCATAGTGGGCTGGTTTAAAGAATAAAGACCAACAAGTGAAATGGTCTGACCGAAAGATATTTAAAAAAAGTGGAACTTTTATTTTTAGTTCGTCGGTAAAAGGGGCTTTAACTGCTTATAACGAATTAAAAGTCTGTGTTAACAAACATTTAAGATAGACATGTTGTCCACATTAGGGTCGTGTACTAGTTTTGCTTCCAGATGAAAAAAAAGGTGCTTAAATATCTTTTATCTCTTTTTGTACTTCTGATAGGTGTTTGCAATCAAAGCGTTGCAAATTCACTTGTTGAAGGTGGTTTTTTCATTTATGGGAATTATTCCAACGATGCTGACACGGTCGATATAAGTGTCGATGGATTGTTGCAACAAGCAATTTTGAGCTCTTCTTCCACCGAAAAACATCGCAGCCATAAGGTGGAATGTATCGATAGTGAGGAAGAAGAGAGCGAACCTACCGTTTTAAAAAATCAATCGAGTAAGGTTTCCTTTTTGTGTTCTTTCTCGATTTTCTATCGAACTACTTACCTTTTTGACCGGGTAAAGAAGCAATTTTCGTTTTACGAACACTTTACCTACTTATCTACGTATAAGTCCCTTCACCTCATATTCAGCGTTTTTCGACTGTGATATCTCAAATCGGGTTCGGTCGTGACTATAAGCCGAATGCTGTCTTCTTTTTTCAGTGCGATGCGGAACAATGCACTTGAAAAACAATCATTTTCGATGTTGTAACACATCATCATAAACCATTATCAAAACTAAAATATTAAGTTATGAGAAGAATTTTCATGCTCATGGGCTTGGCTGTGCTATTGCTTCACTCAAGTTGTAAATCGGAAAAAAAACACCAAGAATCGGAAACAAAATTTTTGGTAACCAGCCCCTTAAAGAAAGATACCACCATAATTAACGAATACGTTTGTCAAATACAGTCTATAAGACACATTGAACTCAGGTCGCAAGAACGGGGCTATCTGCAAAAAGTGTTTGTCGATGAAGGCCAGTTCGTAAAGAAAGGCCAGTTACTCTTTCAAATTATGCCCAAACTATATCGGGCGGAGCAGCAAAAGGCACAAGCGGAAGCCGAAGTGGCAAGAATAGAATATGAAAATACCAAATCGCTGGCAGATAGTAACATAGTATCACAAAACGAACTGGCTATGGATAAGGCCAAGCTCGACAAGGCCAATGCGGAATTGGCTTTGGCACAGGTGCATTTGGGCTTTACCGAAATACGGGCTCCTTTTGATGGTATAATCGACCGCTTTCTTGTCAGGCCGGGTAGTCTAGTTGAAGAAGGGGAGTTGCTTACCAGTTTATCCGACAATGGAAAAATGTGGGTGTACTTTAATGTTTCAGAACCCGAATACCTAGATTATAAAACGAATTTAAAGGATGATAGCAAGGCTACGGTAAACTTGCTGATGGCCAATCACAGGCAATTTGAACATCCGGGAATCGTAGAGACTATCGAAGCCGATTTCAACAATGAAACGGGTAACATTCCCTTTAGGGCCACTTTTCCGAACCCCGATGGATTGCTTAGACATGGTGAAACGGGTAATGTGCTTATGTCGGTTCCATTGAAAGATGCATTGATCATTCCGCAAAAGGCCACCTTTGAGGTGCTCGATAAAAAATATGTTTTTGTAGTGGACGATACCAATAAGGTCGTGTCAAAAGAAATTACCATTAGCGCCGATATGCAAGACCTTTACGCCGTAAGCGAAGGCTTGAAGGAGGGCGATAAAATTTTGCTGGAAGGTTTACGTAAGGTTAGGGATAACGATGAGATATCCTACGAGTTTGAAAAGCCCGATGAGGTTCTCGCCCATCTAGAACTTTACTCTGAATAATCTAACGTAAAAAAATAGCAAGAATATGTTTAACAAATTTATAGAAAGACCAGTGTTGTCCATTGTGATATCACTGTTCATCGTGTTCTTGGGCATGCTCGCCATCAAGACACTGCCCATATCACAGTTCCCATCCATTGCACCACCAAGGGTAAACGTAAGTATAGCCTATCCAGGGGCCAGTGCCGAGGTATTGGTCAATTCGGTGCTGATTCCAATGGAGAAATCCATTAACGGAACGCCCGGTATGAAGTACATGACATCCGATGCCACTAGTGCAGGCGAAGCTACCATTCAGGTTATTTTTGACTTGGGCGTAGATCCCAACCAAGCCGTAGTAAGCGTTAAAAACCGTATCGAGCAGGTCACTAGTCGCTTACCGGAACTGGTTCAGCGTGAAGGTATCGTTATTTCAAAGGCTCAGCCCAATATGTTGATGTACGTAAACCTGTATAGCGAGGATGAACATGCCGATGAAAAGTTTCTTTACAACTATGCCAACGTAAATATACTGCCGGAATTAAAGCGGATAAAAGGTATAGGCCTGGCAAAAATATTGGGAAGTCGTCAATATGCCATGAGGGTCTGGTTAAAACCCGACCGAATGCGGGCCTATAACGTTTCTACGGAAGAAGTAATGGAAGCCTTGCAAGAGCAGAGCATTATAGGTTCGCCCGGTAGATTGGGCCGTAGTTCGGGTAAACGCTCACAATCGCTGGAATATGTGCTGACCTATGAAGGGAGGTACAACGAGCCGAAGCAATATCAGGATGTTATCATAAAATCGAATCCTGATGGTGAAATCCTGTATTTGAAAGATATAGCCGATGTTAATTTGGGAAGTGAGTTTTACGATATCTATTCCAACTTAGACGGGCACCCATCTGCAGCGATTACCTTAAAACAGACTGCAGGAAGTAATGCTAACGATGTAATTGAAGCGGTTAAGGCTAAATTGGAAGAGATCAAAGGCGATAATTTCCCTAAGGGGATGGATTACGAAATCAGTTATGATGTTTCCAGTTTCTTGAACGCCTCCATAGACAAGGTGGTACACACCCTTGGGGAAGCCTTTGTCTTGGTGGCCTTAGTGGTCTTTATTTTCTTGGGCGATTGGCGTTCTACCTTGATTCCTACCATAGCGGTTCCTGTTTCCTTGGTCGGGGCGTTTTTCTTTATGCAGCTGTTCGGACTTACGATTAACCTTATCACGCTCTTTGCCCTGGTTCTTGCCATTGGTATCGTGGTCGATAACGCTATTGTGGTGGTCGAGGCGGTACACGTAAAAATGGAAGAAGACCATCTCTCTCCCTTTAAGGCTTCAAAGATGGTGGTGCACGAAATAAGTGGGGCTATTATCGCCATTACCTTGGTGATGACCGCTGTGTTCATTCCGGTGTCTTTTATGACCGGACCTGTGGGTGTGTTTTATCGACAGTTCGCCATTACCATGGCCACATCCATTGTTATTTCAGGGGTCGTAGCCTTGACGCTTACCCCGGTACTTTGTGCGATGATATTGAAAAATAATCATGGGGAACCCAGAAAGAAAACCCTGATGAACCGGTTTTTAGACGGGTTTAATCATCGTTTTGAAAAGCTGACGGGCAAGTACACCAACTTTCTTAAGTTGATCGTTAACCGGCGGACGGTAACTTTTGGACTTTTGATTGCCTTTTGCGCGGGTATATTTTTTACGAGTAAGACCTTGCCGACAGGCTTTATCCCGAATGAAGACCAAGGCATGATCTACGCTATTTTACAAACCCCTCCGGGCTCTACTCTTGAGCGGACCAACGAGGTGTCCCGTAAATTGCAGAAGATAGCGGAAGAGATACCCGGCATCAGGTCGGTATCGGCCTTGGCGGGTTATGAGGTCTTGACAGAGGGACGTGGATCCAATGCGGGAACCTGTCTCATCAACCTTGAAGACTGGTCGGAACGAGAAATGTCTTCCGTTGAGATCATAGAAGAGCTTGAGGAGAAGGCAAAGGATATTCCCGGGGCTACCATTGAATTCTTTCAACCACCGGCAGTGCCCGGTTACGGAGCGGCAGGTGGCTTTGCCTTGCGCTTGTTGGACAAGACGAATTCGGGCGATTATAAGGCGTTTGAAAAGGTAAACGATGAGTTTATGGCCGCACTGAGAAAGCGAAAAGAGCTTTCGGGTCTATTTACCTTCTTCGCTGCAAATTATCCGCAATACGAGTTGAAAATCGATAATAAGCTCGCCATGCAAAAAGGGGTATCCATTGCCAACGCCATGGACAACCTTTCCATATTGATCGGTAGTACCTATGAACAGGGCTTTGTACGTTTCGGTAGCTTCTTTAAGGTGTATGTGCAATCGTCGCCCGAGTTTAGAAGGTTGCCGGCCGATGTTATGAAAATGTACGTAAAGAACGATCATGACGAGATGGTTCCGTATTCGGCTTTTATGAAAATGGAGAAAAAACAAGGGCTGAATGAAATTACCCGCTATAACCTGTATACGACTTCTTCAATAAACGGATCCCCTGCATCGGGTTACAGCAGTGGTGAGGCCATTGAGGCCATCCAACAAGTGGCGGAAGAGGTATTGCCCCGTGGTTATGGTATCGATTGGGCCGGACTTTCAAAAGATGAGGTGGGACGTGGAAACGAGGTATTGTACATTTTCTTGATCGTACTGGCCTTCGTCTATATGATCCTTGCCGCACAGTATGAGAGTTTCTTATTGCCCTTAGCCGTTATTCTATCATTGCCCGCCGGTGTCTTCGGCTCGTTTATATTGCTTAAGGTAATGGGACTGTCGAATAACATTTATGCCCAAGTGGGGCTGGTGATGTTAGTGGGACTTCTAGGTAAAAATGCAGTCCTTATCGTCGAGTTTGCCGTTCAGAAGCACCAACAGGGACTTTCGGTTCTTGAAGCGGCCATTGCCGGGGCCAAAGAGCGTTTTAGGCCGATTTTGATGACTTCCTTCGCTTTTATAGCAGGATTGATTCCCTTGGTCTTAGCTACCGGTCCTGGGGCCATCGGTAACCGTACCATTGGTTCGGCGGCTGCCGGAGGTATGATCGTTGGTACGGTCTTCGGTGTGATTGTCGTACCCGGACTCTATTACATCTTCGGTACAATCGCGGCGAAACGCAAGTTGATCAAATACGAAGATGAAAACCCATTGTCGGAAGATTACGTTGATAACGATCCCAAACATCCCTTGTTGGCAGAGTCTATAGCGGATAAATAAACCACTAACGAAATTTAGAGAAATGTATAAAAGAATAATATATATGGGTTTGGGTATAGCATGTCTATCCCTTACGTTTTCATCGTGTAAGAGCCCCGCCGTATTGCAAAAAACGGCGAATACCGCGGTGCCGGAAAGTTATAACGGTTCGCAGGATTCGACCAATACGGCTACGGTTACATGGCGCGAATATTTTAAGGATCCCCATTTGCGTAATCTCATAGATACGGCCCTAGCCAATAACCAGGAACTGAATATTGTTTTACAGGAAATTGCTATCGCCAAGAGTGAAGTAAGGGAAAAGAAAGGAGAGTATCTTCCCTTTGTAGGCCTACGGGCCGGTGCCGGCCTAGAGAAAGTCGGGCGCTATACCAGTCAAGGTGCCAATGATGCCAATACCGATATACGTCCGGGCGAAGAATTTCCCGAACCCCTGGGAGATTTCTTGATCGGGGCCGAGGCAAGTTGGGAAATCGATGTTTGGCATAAATTGAGAAATGCCAAAAAAGCAGCCGTTACCCGTTATTTGTCTTCTATCGAAGGACGTAATTTTATGGTGACCAATCTCATTGCCGAAATTGCCGATTCATACTATGAATTGTTGGCTTTAGACAATCAATTGGCTATCGTTAAGCAGAATATTGATATTCAAAGCAACGCTTTGGAAATTGTTAAGCTTCAAAAAGCGGCCGCCAAGGTAAACGAGCTGGCGGTAAAGAAGTTTGAGGCCGAAGTCTTGCATACCAAGAGTTTACAGTTTGAACTGCAACAGCAAATCGTACAGACCGAAAACAGGATCAACTTTTTGCTCGGGCGTTACTCGCAACCTATTGAAAGGGAATATCAAGGCTTCGAAGACTTGGTGCCTGAAACGGTACATTTGGGACTTCCGTCGCAATTATTGGCCAATAGGCCCGATATTAAACAGGCGGAACTGGATCTGATGGCGGCAAAACTCGATGTGAAAGTCGCCAAGGCCCGTTTCTATCCTTCTTTGGGTATTTCCGCCGGTGTGGGCTTTCAGTCATTCAATACCAAGTACCTATTGGAAACACCCGAATCCCTACTCTATTCGGTAGTGGGCGATGTAACGGCCCCCTTGATCAATAGGAATGCCATAAAAGCGGCATACTATGGAGCGAGTGCCAAACAGCTGCAGGCAGTCTATAATTATGAGCAGACTATTTTGAACGCCTACGTTGAGGTCGTTAACCAGCTGGCCAAAATCGATAATTTGGAAAAAAGTTACGATTTAAGGTCGAAGGAAGTAGAAGCCCTTACGGCCTCTATCGATATTTCGAATCGACTATTTAAGTCGGCTAGGGCAGACTATATGGAGGTTCTTTTGACCCAACGCGATGCCTTGGAAGCCAAGGTTGAACTAATAGAGACCAAGCAAAAACAAATGAGCAGCGTGGTTAATGTATACCGTGCTTTGGGCGGCGGTTGGAACTGATTTACTCCTAATACACTTTTACTCTTAATTTAAAAAGCCATTTCACAAATTCGTGAAATGGCTTTTTTTGATTTTGAAAATTTACGGTTTACCGTACGCCTTGAACGGTCATTTCTAAGGTGTAGACCGAATCCATGGCGGTAATGAAAAGTGTTTTTTGCTCAGCACCCCCAAAGGTTACGTTGGCCGTCCAGCTTTCCGGTACATCGATATGTTCTATTTGTTCGCCTTTTGAATTGAATACCGTAACGCCCTTACCGGTTAGGTAAACATTGCCGCGGTTATCCAAGGTCATACCATCGGAGCCCATATCGGTAAATAATTTTTTATTGGAAAGGTTTCCGTTGGCATCAATAGTATACACAAAGGTCTTCTTCGCGCCAATATCGGCTATGTAAAGTGTTTTGCCATCCGGCGAACCGATAATACCGTTGGGTTGTTCAAATCCGTTGGCAACTATCCTTGGAACGGTGCTTCCTTTTGGGAGGTAATACACCCTTCGGGCAGTTTGTTCCGGCTCCGTATGTTCCCACCAAGATCTTTTGTAAAAGGGATCCGTAAAATAAATTCCTCCTGCTAAATCGACCCAAAGATCATTGGGGCCGTTCAGCTTTTTTCCTTCGTAATCCGCTATAAGCATGGTGACTTTCTTATCTGGGGCAATGCTCCATAATTCGTTCTTTTCATCGGCAGCGGCCAAAAGGTTGCCCTCATGGTCAAAATAGAGTCCGTTAGACCGTCCTGAGGGCTTCATGTAGTCGGAAACCGTATTGGTGCTGGCATCCCATTTGACAATACGGTCATTGGGCTGATCGGTAAAATAAACATCGCCGTTTTTGTCAACGGCAGGCCCTTCGGTAAATTCATATTCCTCCGAGACCAAGCTCAGTTGGGCGTCTTGGGCGATAATTCCTTTGGGTGTATTGAGTTGTGCCTTGCAGGAAGAGAGCGCCAAAACGGCGAAGACCGATAAAAGGGAGGGTATTCTAATGTTTTTCATGTTTAAAGTGCTTTTAGAAATTTCATGTTGTGCTTCATGCTTTCCATAGGTGTACTGGCATATTCTTCTTGTTCTATAAAAATATGTTTTATGCCCGAGTCTGATTTGTGCTGTAGCAATGTGGCTATATCAAGGCCGCCCTTACCGAATTCGGTACTTATCTTTTCGTGCATGTTCATGTCTTTTAGATGCCATAGGGGAAAGCGTCCGGGGTATTTTTTAAAATAATACAAGGGGTCTTTTCCGGCAACGACGACCCAGCCCAAGTCTAGCTCCATATGAACAAGGTCGGGATCCGTATTGTCCATAAGAACATCGTAAAGTACCTCGCCTTTATCGGATTCGAATTCGTATTCGTGATTGTGGTAACCAAATTTCAAGCCTAATTTTTTACAGGCTTTTCCGGCCTTATTGAATGCCTCGGCTACCTTTTTGTAATTCCCGATGTTTTGGCCTTTGCTCGGGAGGGAAGAGCAGATTACATATTCTTGGCCCGATTCAACGGCTTGCCGCATGGTATCGTCAAAATCCTTATCCAGAGCCACGTGGCCGCTGCAGAGTTGCATGCCCAAACTATCGCAGGTATTCTTCATTTCATTTGGCGATAAGCCGTAGTAGAGTCCCGCCTTGCTTCGCGCCGATTCTATTTTTTTTATGCCAAGGGCCGCAATTTGTTCTAGGGTGCCTTTAGGGTCTTTGGCCATTTCGTTGCGAAAGGTGTAGAGCTGTACCCCGTATTTCTCACCGCTAGGCATGGCAAAACCGATGGAGGGTAGTAAAAGGCTTCCGGTAATGCCGAGGCTCGACCGTTTTACAAAATTTCTTCTATTGGTGTAGATCATAACTGGGTATGGATAAATCTTGGTAAAGACTCCTAAAATACTCTAAATTTTCGACACGTTAAAAGGTGGGTCTTTGTACTTTTACCGAAATTTTCGGGTATGAATACGAGAGAGCAAAAACTTCAGGCATTTGACCGTTTACTGACCATTATGGACGAGCTTCGTGAGCAGTGTCCGTGGGACAAAAAACAGACCATGCAAACCTTGCGGCACTTGACCATTGAAGAGACATATGAACTTGGTGATGCCATTCTCGAAAATGACCTTGAAGAGGTTAAGAAAGAGCTGGGCGATGTGTTGCTTCATATTGTCTTTTATTCAAAAATAGGGAGTGAGACCGGTGATTTCGATATCGCCGATGTTTGCAACAATATATGTGAGAAGTTGATCAACCGTCACCCCCATATTTATGGAGATGTAAAAGTGACCAGTGAAGAAGATGTAAAACGAAACTGGGAAAACATCAAACTCAAA
Source organism: Zobellia sp. OII3 (assembly GCF_002211465.1). Taxonomy (NCBI): domain Bacteria; kingdom Pseudomonadati; phylum Bacteroidota; class Flavobacteriia; order Flavobacteriales; family Flavobacteriaceae; genus Zobellia; species Zobellia sp. OII3. The sequence goes on from NZ_MWRZ01000003.1 coordinate 291,393, forward strand.
GAAGGCAAGGGGAAAACAAGCGTTTTAGAAGGTGTTCCCAAAGGTTTGCCCGCATTGGTAAAGGCCAGTCGTATTCAAGACAAGGTGGCCGGGGTTGGTTTTGATTGGGAAAAACCCGAACAGGTATGGGAAAAGGTTCAGGAAGAACTCGGTGAATTACAAGCGGAAGTAAAAATAAACGACCAAGATAAAATGGAATCGGAATTTGGGGATGTCATGTTTGCCATGGTCAATTACGCCCGCTTTCTTAATATCAGTCCGGAAAACGCATTGGAGCGTACCAATAAAAAATTTATTGGCCGTTTTCAGTATTTGGAGGGAAAGGCCAAGGAACTGGGGAAAGAGCTTAAGGAAATGACCTTGGCTGAAATGGATGTTTTTTGGGAGGAAGCCAAACAGGCACAATAAAAATAACGCAGTGAACAAGTACAATGACGCCGTTGAAAAAATACTTCGTTTTGTACTTGATTCAGATTAAAGACAACAGTTTTGTTTCAGCAATACACTAAAGAATTTAGATATAACATAAAGCTTTCCGTACCCGTAATCTTGGGAATGTTAGGGCATACCTTCGTACAATTGGCCGACAACATTATGGTAGGGCAATTGGGTACGGCAGAGTTGGCGGCGGTTTCATTGGGCAATAGTTTTGTGTTCATAGCCATGTCCTTGGGTATCGGTTTTTCCACGGCCATAACCCCTTTGGTGGCCGAGGCCGATGGTGCGGGTAATAAGGAGAATGCCAAAAAAGCCCTAAAGCATGGCTTGGTCTTGTGTACGGTCCTTAGCCTGATGTTGTTTGGGGTGATAATGTTGGCAAAACCTTTGATGTACTCCATGAAGCAGTCTGAAGAGGTGGTGGCCTTGGCCGTTCCGTATTTGGATTTGGTAGCTTTTTCACTGGTGCCGCTCATTATTTTTCAAGCCTTCAAACAATTTTCGGAAGGACTCTCGCAGACCAAATATCCCATGTACGCTACCATTATGGCCAATGTGGTAAACGTAATTATAAACTACCTTTTGATTTTTGGGTCTTTTGGTTTTCCGAAAATGGGTATTGTAGGTGCCGCTATCGGTACCTTGGTCTCACGCTTTATGATGGTGGCCTATATCTGGTACCTTCTTAAGAGTAAAAAGAAATTTCACGATTACGTAACCGGGTTCAATTTTAGAAAAATAGAAAAAAAGGTTATCAAAAAAATTGTAAACCTGGGCTTTCCTTCGGCCTTGCAAATGTTTTTTGAGGTAGCCATCTTTACGGCGGCCATATGGCTAAGTGGTGTACTAGGGAAGAACGCCCAGGCGGCCAACCAAATCGCCCTTAACCTGAGCAGTATGACCTTTATGTTCGGAATGGGACTTGGTATAGCGGCCATGATAAGGGTGGGTAACCAAAAAGGCCTACGCAATTTTTTGGAGCTACGCCGGATCGGACGGTCAATATTCTTGCTGACCCTTCTGTTGGAAATACTTTTTGCAGGCCTATTTCTTCTCGGAAGACATTGGTTTCCCACTTTGTACCTTGATTTAGACGATGCAATGAACATTGCCGATAATACGGAAGTAGTCGTTCTTGCAGCGGAATTATTGCTGGTTGCGGCATTTTTTCAAATATCCGATGGGGTACAGGTGGTAGTCCTAGGTGCCCTCCGCGGATTACAGGATGTAAAGATCCCTACACTGATCACCTTTATCGCCTATTGGGCCATTGGTTTTCCCGTTAGCTATTACTTGGGCCTACATACCGATTTAGGAAGCATAGGAATATGGGTAGGGTTACTTACCGGGCTTAGTGCATCGGCCGTTATGTTGTATCTTCGCTTCAATTATTTGACCAAAAAGTTAATAGTAAATTCATAAGATGGAATTCCCGAAATTTTTGTTAGGTGACAACACCGATTATCCGACTGCTATATTCGTAGTACATACCGAATACCCACGCTTTATTATCAATCTAGAGAACGATGAGGTGGAATGGTTGGAGGATTTTTCGGCGGAAGATGAAAAAGAACTTGAATCGGAAGCTAAAAACCTGATCGAGCAGGCCACCGAATTTTATGATCGGGAGGTCTCTCGATATGAAGACTAAATGACATGTGGCAAGAACTTATACAACAAGATAAAGAGCTTTTTCTTTTTTTGAACAATTTGGGAAGCCCTACTTGGGATCCCTTTTGGCTGTTCATTACCCATAAGTTAAGTGCTATACCCTTGTATGCCGTGCTATTGTTTATTACCTATAAACAACTAGGGGCCAAGAAAACATTGGGAGTTTTGATAACCGTAGCCCTTATGATCTTAGTTACGGATCAGTTGACGAATTTCTTCAAATATGGGGTACAGCGCCTACGACCTTGCCATGATCCTAGCTTAGATGGACTTATGCGGTTGGTAAAAAGCTCGTGTGGAGGTAAATTCGGGTATTTTTCGGCCCATGCGGCAAATAGTTTTGCGGTAGCTTTTTTCTTTACTTTTTTACTGAAACATAAATACGCCTACATAGGAGTTTTCTTGATACCTTGGGCGATTTTGGTTGCTTTTAGCCGGGTGTATATTGGGGTACATTTTCCATTGGATGTGCTTTCAGGGGCTGTAATAGGGCTGTTTTTTAGTTGGTTATTTTCAAAGTTGTATATATTTGCAATTGAGAAATATACGTATGATATCAGACCTTAGATATAGGTTTTTATTAGTTTTGATTGTTCTGGTCTACGTTGCCGGAATGTTTGTCACCCTTTTTGAACCCGATTCGGCCCAATTTGCAGTAATGGCTATGCGAATGGTGCAAGAGAGCGATTTTCTTAACCTGATAAAAGGGGGCTCCCAATATCTCGATAAACCCCATTTGCATTTTTGGTTATCGGCATTCTCTTTTAAGCTATTTGGTTTTTATGAATGGGCCTATAGGCTTCCCGCTATATTGGTAACCTTGCTCGGGGCATATAGTTGTTTCGGTCTTGGTACGTTGCTCTACAACCGTGATACGGGAAGGTTGGCTGCCTTGATTTTTATGACCGCCCAAACGATCGTTCTGTCTGTTATAGATGTACGAACCGATGCCGCACTTACGGCATTTACCATTCTTGCCATTTGGCAGTTTACCAGCTATATAGAAAAAGGTTCATTGGCCTCGATATGCATAGGTGCCGTTGCGGCTGGCCTTGCCTTTTCTTCAAAAGGGCAGATAGCCCTGTTTGTTATTGGTTCGGCTTTGATATGTCATTTGGCATATACCCATAAATGGCAACGTGTCCTTAGTTATAAAGTCCTTGTAGGACTGGGCTTTTTTGCAATGGCTATTGCCCCTATGCTCTATGCATACTACCATCAGTTCGATATGCATCCGGAGAAAGTCATTCGCGGTACAACGGGTCATAGTGGCATTCGTTTTATTTTTTTGGAACAGAGTCTAGAGCGTAGCGGAGGTGCCATGGGGAAGACTTCTAGCGATTATTTTTTCTTTTTTCACACATTTCTTTGGGTGTTCATTCCATGGACCATTCCTGCAGTGGTTGCCGTCGGATCTCGGGTCAAGGCGCTATTCAAACTAAGGTTCGCTTATCATCCCCAATATGAATTCATGACCTTGGGCACCATCGCCATATTCTTTTTGGTGGCCAGTTTTTCACAGTTTAAGCTGCCCCATTACCTGAATATCGTAATTCCGCTTTTTGCGGTTTTGACCGCTTCTTATATAATTGATCTGGTTAAAGTTGATAATAAGAAAATCTTGACGATCTTCTTGGGAGCTCAATACTTTGTCTTGAGCGTGGTATTTACGGCGGTATTGTTCATTTGTTTTTACGTCTTTGAATTCCAAAGCCTACTGGCATGGGGGCTTTTAATCGTTCTTTGCGGCATTATTGTATATTTCTGTTTAAAAAGGGAAGCTCGTTTTTTACGTGTAATTACCCTATCGGTGTATAGTTCATTACTCTTGAATTCGGTGATGAACCTTCATTTTTACCCTAATTTGCTATTGTACCAAGCCGGGTCTAGTATGGCAGAAGTGGTGGCGGATGAGAATATTCCGGTAGATCGAATTTATAGGATATCGGACTTTAATACTTGGGCCCTTGATTTTTACAACCGTCAACGTGTAAAGCATACGTCTTTAAAGAACGTACAGGAGAAAAAGGATATTTGGCTATACGTAAACGATAAGGATTTACGAAGGGTGCAGGATGCCGGTCTTGATTGGGACCAACAATTTATCGAGAACGACTACAATATATCAATGCTTACGATGGGGTTCCTAAACCCGTCGACACGAAAACGCAACCTAAAAAAAATGCATCTTATCCACTTGCGGTGATAATTTTTTGCTGATTACGGCTGAACTTGGTCGGCTATGGTAATGCTCTTTATCCTGTAGGGACGTTTCTTTTGTGATTCGTAGTAAGTACGTATCAAGAGCTCCATTACTATGCCTATGGTAAACAATTGAATGCCGGCCAGTATGAACATCATACCAAAAGTAAGCAAGGGCCTTGTTCCTATATCTTCCCCGAATCCGAATTTTACGATGAGGAGATACATGTTGATGGCAATACCAATAAGTATAAGTACAAATCCAAAAATACCAAAGAAGTGAATAGGGCGCTGAAAATACTTTCTGATGAACAATAGTAACATAATGTCGGCTACTACCTTAAAAACGCGTTCTAGGCCGTATTTTGAGCTTCCTGCGTGCCGTGCATGGTGTTTTACCGGAACCTGTTTGATGCGGGCACCTTCAAAATGGGCCAATAGGGTAATGAAACGGTGCATTTCACCATATAGGTTCAGGTCTTTTGCTATTTCCTTGGTGAAAATTTTAAGGGCGCAACCATTGTCTTTGATATCAAGTTTTGCGGTACGACGAATGAGTGAGTTTGCTATTTTCGAGGGGATTTTTTTTACGAAGGAATCTTTCCTTTCTTCACGTATACCGGTAACCACGTCATAGTCTTTTTCCGTTATGTATTTCAGCATTTTGGGTATGTCGCTCGGGTCGTTCTGCAGATCGCCATCCATAGTAATGATATAGTCGCCCTGTGCGTAGTCGATACCGGCCGCCAAGGCCAAGCTCTGGCCGTAATTTCTTTTGAGGCTGATAAGGTGGACCCGGTCATCTTTCATGTTTTTAATAGCCTTTCGCGTACCGTCGAATGAAAAATCGTCTACGTAGATGATCTGGTAGTTATAACCTTCTAGGCTCTCGTGTATTTTCTTCGTAAGTAAGGCAATATTGTCGACCTCGTTAAATATAGGGATGACAATAGACAGCGGTGATGTTGTTACCAAATTCATGGGGCAGGTGAAGTTTGTGGCAAATTAAGTGAATTATTTAAGAGCTGGTTTTAAAAATGCTTATCAATTCTTCGGCCGCTTGAAACGGACTGATTTCTTTTGCGGTGACCATTTCGGTGTATTTTTTTAAGTTTTTGTTTATCTCCCCAGTGTGAAAAAAATCTGATTTTAGCCGTTCTTCAATGGCTTCATACAGCCATTTCTCGTTTTGTTGTTTGCGTTTTTCTTCATAGGCCCCGCTCTTTCGGGTGTCTTTGACATACTGCTCTATCATTGTCCAAATTTCGGTGATTCCCTCGTTTTTCAATGCCGAGCAACTCAATACCTTTGGTATCCAGCCATTTTCCTTCGGTGGGTACAACTGAAGGGCGTTTTTGAATTCTGCTTTGGCCGCCTCTGCTTTTTGGCGGTTGTCGCCATCGGCCTTGTTAATGACTATGGCATCCGCCATTTCAACGATTCCTCGTTTAATTCCCTGTAGCTCGTCTCCGGCACCGGCCAATTTGAGCAAGAGGAAGAAATCTACCATTCCGTGTACGGTAGTTTCGTTTTGTCCTACACCTACCGTTTCCACCAAAATAATAGGGTAGCCTGCGGCTTCGCAAAGAACGATGCTTTCCCTGGTCTTTCGGGCTACACCACCAAGTGAGAGGCCAGAGGGCGAAGGACGGATAAAGGCGTTGGAATCTTTGGCCAAGGTTTCCATACGGGTTTTGTCCCCAAGTATGCTGCCCCTACTTTGCGTGCTTGTGGGATCGACCGTCAATACGGCAATTTTATGCCCTGCAGAGGTCAATGACCGTCCCAAGGTCTCAATGAAAGTACTTTTTCCCACACCTGGTACACCGGTAATACCAATGCGAATACTCTTGTTCTTATGCTTTAAGCATTGTTTAATGATGGCATTGGCCTGCCCATAGTGTTTTTGATGGTTGCTTTCGACTAGGGTAATGGCTCGGCCCAAGGCCGTTTTGTCGCCTTGCTGTAAGGCATCGGCCAATGTTTTCGGGTCCAGGGCAACTTTCCTTTTTTTCCGTATATCGGAAATATGGGTGGAATCTGTATTTTTTATTGGTTTCAAGTTATTTTGAAATAGGTATTTTAATTTTTGTTCTATCCCATGAAATACCGAGAAATAGTTGATTCTGCCTCTCGAAATCTATCGTTAGGTTTTCTATTGGCAGGTTTGTTTCTTCTGTGGGTATTTCTACCTCTAAGACATCGTGCTTAGGTATTCTGGTCGTCTTCTTTCCTCCACTTAAGACCGTTACGCCCCAGTCGGGAATATGACTGTTAAATATGACCGACCAACTCTGGCGGCCAGGTCTCGTCCATAGGGAATAGGTGCCTTTGGCCAAAGGGTAATTCGCTACAAGTATATCGGTAGAGGTAGTGAAAGTTGTGGGTTCGTTCGCTCCTGTACGCCAAATTTCGTCATAGGGGACAAGTTCGCCAAAAATGATTCTGTCTTTTTTGGCAGGGCTGGAGTAACGTACCAGTAGGTCTATGCCGTTCTGGGTGTACGTTGCCGTTTTTTCTGGGCTATGCTTTTTGGTCTGTCTACGCATATAGGGCCCTATTACAAAAACGAAAAGTAGCCCGACGCACGCAATGCCGATGAGTAAGCGTTTTAATAGTTTCATGATTCGGTCTTGGTTCACCTAAGTTACGAATAAGGTGTGTAATCCCTTCTTTTTTTAATAGTAAAGATGTTTTTCACAATAATTTAATAACCTATAATCTTCTTATAAAAATTCATGGCTTAAATTGATGGTGTAATTATAAATTCTACGTAATGAAAACTATTTTTAAAACAGAAGCAACGAATACCGGAGGTAGGGGAGGTCACGTAAAGAGTAGCGATGGCGCCCTAGACCTAGATATAAAAATGCCGGATGCCCAAGGTAATACGGATGGAAAGTCTACCAACCCGGAACAACTATTTGCAGCGGCCTATGCGACATGTTTTGCAGGGGCACTTCAGGCAGTTGCCAAAGAGCACGATGTTGACGATTTAGGTGATTTTAGTGTAACCGCTATTGTTGGTTTTAATAAGGATGAAGATGGTTTTTTCATCGATGCCACTTTAGATTGCCTGTTGCCTACGGTAGATAAGCAAAAAGGGGAAGACTTGATCAATGCGGCCCATGAAATATGCCCATACAGTAAGGCCACGAGAGACAATATTACGGTGGAACTGAATTTGTTGGTAGAGGAATAGGATTGGCCTTGTAATACGAAGAAAGCCCTAAAAGCATTGCTCTTAGGGCTTTCTTTATATGAGTGCAAATTCATACTTTGAGATATTGCGGTACTTTTCGTTAGGCCTTAACAGGGCACTCGGAAAACTCGGTTGGTTCGGTGCATCGGGAAAGTTCTGTGTCTCGAAACATATGCCCGTAAATTCAGGAGGAGTATAGACGATAAGGGCCGGTTGATTGGTTTTGACCGTCATACTGATGCCTGATTTTTTTGACGAAACCCGTGCCGCCAGATTTGTCTTGGGGTGAATGGCAAAGGGAATGTCGAATCGCGTGTTGCCGATGGGACGTTCAGAAAGAAAATCGTACGTATTTCCTTTTACCGGAACAAATTGGCCTGTGGGTAACTTGTCTTGGGTGGCTTCCGTATAGTGGGTGCAATTAAGCTGCAGGTTGTAGTGGGCCAGAGAATCGGTGTCATCGAGCTTAAAATACGAATGGTTGGTGAGGTTTATTACGGTGGTACGATCGGTAATGGCCTGATGGTCGATGACCAAGGCGTTGCCCGATAGTTTATAAGTCACGACCACCTTTAGGTTGCCAGGGTAGCCTTCCTCAAGATGCTTGCTGAAATACGATAGTTTGACGAATGGTTCAGGGCCATTGTTGACTTCCTCGAATTTCCAGGTCTTTTGGGCAAAACTTGTTTTTCCTCCGTGTAAGTGAACCCCGTTTATATTGTGCAATGGGTAGTTCTGTCTGTCAATGACGAAACCACCCTTGGAAATTCGTCCGGCATAGCGACCAACGCAAGCTCCCATAAATTTTTTGTCCTGCGGATAGGCACTTGGATAGTCAAGGCCAACGACTACATTTGTATAGTTTCCGTCCTTATCTTTTACTAGCAATTTTTGAATAACAGCACCATAATCTAATACGATTAAGATGATGTTTTCTGTCTGTATCGTAACTTGTTTCAAGTGTCTCGAATTAAAATTATTGCAAAATTATGGGTTTTTTGCAACACGGGAATACTTCTTTCGTCCTTATAATGGAATAAACTTAAAAAACAGAAGACGAAATCTCGTCAGTACAAAATCTTTTTAAAATTACTAGCCTTGCAGCTCTTACAGGCAAAGGCAATTTGAAACGATTCCTGAAACAATGGAATTACTCAGATCAATGGACATCTTCTTTTAGATACGCTTTAAAATTCTGTTTAAAGCGGTTTAATCTCGGTACCGATACATTGGTGATATATGGATTGTTCGGGTGTTTGCGTTCGTAATCTTGATGGTAGTCTTCTGCATCGTAAAACTTGGTGAACTGGACTACTTCAGTAGTTATCGGAGCGCCGTCGTATACGTTTTGGTCTTTTAGGGCTTGTATATACCCATCGATAACCTGCTTTTCCTTGTCGTTTTTATAAAACGCAATTGAACGGTATTGCGGCCCTTTGTCGGGACCTTGTCTATTTAAGGTTGTTGGGTCGTGCGAACCAAAGAACACTTGGACCAAGGCCGTAAACGAAATGACTTTTGGGTCGTAATAGATTTTAACGGCTTCGGCGTGGCTTGTCATCCCTCCTCCAACTTGTTCGTAGGTAGGATTCTTTTCCGTGCCCCCAGAATAACCCGATACCACTTCCTTTACTCCCTTTACGCTTTCAAAAATGGCTTCAACACACCAAAAACAACCACTTGCAAAATATGCAGTTTCATATGTATCAAGGTCTTGGGGCGTGAGTCTCGTCAATTCGCTTACACCCTCTTTTTTTGTAGGGGCGATTTTTTTATTGCTGTTCGATTGGCAAGCAGTGGTAAGGGAAAGCCCAAGGGCCAAAAGGTATAATTTTAGAATTTTCATTGTTGTTTTTATTATTAGTTCTTAAAAACGGGAAGAACTTACTTAAAAATAAAAATAGGCAAAAAAATAAGGCCTGTTCGAAAAAATCGGACAGGCCTTATTAATAGGGATGGGAGTGTCTTATGGTTCGACACTTCCAGTACCTAAAATTTCTATAGCTGAAACTTTAGGTTTGTTGACAGATGCTTCAAAAGTAATTGTCAATTCACCATCTGAAACTTCAATATCGTACATACGGGTGTCTGGTTTTCCGGCTCCGATATCTTTGTAAAGGTCGTATCCGGTAAAAACTTCAGTGTCTTCCATTGTAACATTAAAGATTCTACTGCCGACACCGCCCTCTAGTCCTTCTGGGTTATCAAGGCCCCAATAGATTTCAGCGAAGTAAAGTTTAACCGTATAGCTGCCGTTTGTAACAGGGATTTTATAGGAAAATGGTCCCTTTACCTTAGTGTTGTCACTGATTCTCTCCGTTAAAAAGATGGCATTCATATCCGTGTCTTCTTCAGTGAAAAGCGGATTGGTATAGGCTTCGGTAGGACCGTCAAAATGTTGGTCCGCTAAAAAGAGATTGCCTTCATAAGTAGCCTCTGGGCCTCCACAGTTGATTCTAAGAAGGGTTGGGCCAAGCGGCTCCGTTGACTGGGCGACCTCTTGTGCAGGATTCGATTCGTCGGGATTAAAGGTTATATCTACAGTGCTTGTAATGTCTACGCCATCTAACTTGGCGGATACAGTTACAGTTTCTTCGTCTTCACTACTTACTGTTGCCGTATAGGTCCCGTTTTCGTTATCGGTTACTTCCGATACGGTGGCATTACCGGTAACCGACAATACTACGGTACCTCCACTAGCCTTAAGTAAATTTCCGTCGGCATCCGCCAGTTTGATTGTTACCGTCGAAGTACTGACTCCATCGGAATGGGCCGCAGCAGTGGCGTTTAAAGTTGTGTTCGAATTTGTTGGGTCTGCTTCGGGAGTGGGTTCTGGATCTGGGTCCGGGTCTGGCTCGGGTTGTTGTTCTGTGCCAGTTCCTCCATCATCGCTGCTGCATGCTACCGGTACCATAACGAAAGACACGAATAGCATGGCAAACAGAACTAACCTTGTTAGTAAGTTACGTCTCATAATTCAGTGATTTTAAATTAATTCATTTTCTTTTTCAAAAGTGGCTGCAAAATATTCAAAAGGCGGCCTCAGAACAATAATATTAACTAATAATCGACAAAAGATGAGACTTGATCGTTAGTCCAACTTTTTTGTGTAAGTGGAATATTACAATGTCTGAAAATCAGTGGGTTTCGTTGTAAGATTCTCGATAATATGATAAAGGGGATATTAGAATGTAAGGGCTTCTTATAGCTTGTAGACTTTTACAATAATCGGAGGAGCTTACGGCGATTGATCAGATATGAATGGATACCATCGAGTCATGGTTTTTGGAGAATTAAAAAACAGTAGGTGTGTGGCGGTATTAAAAAATGAAGAATCTACAGTTCTAGGAAGCACTTGTTTCCGATTAAAAACACTTAATCTCGATAAGCTGTTTTTGAGGTCGATTACGTTCATCGATGGTTTTTTACACTTGAACCGAAGTTGTGCAGCTAACCGAAAATAAGAGGTTTTTCAGCGAATGAAACCTCGGTAGGGTGGGGCTTCGGGCGTTTTATATATATAAACGCACAAGTCATGAAAACTATCGCAACTTTAATTTTTGTTCTTTTTATCGGATTGACCGCCCAAGCCCAAACATCGACTGAAGAGGTTAAAATAGACACTGTTGAAATGACGATCGTTACCGAGACTGCTACGGAAGAAGTTAGTCTGGAAAACACTTTGGAAGTTGCCCGTTTGTACAAAAGGGATAACGCTAGGGTAATCAAGGCACTTTCTTTTACTACAAAAAGGAACAAAGCAAAAATGGCTTAATCGATTATTTATCTACAAACCCATCAACATACATAGCAATATTTTTTTAGAACAGTCTCCCTAGGCTTTTTATAACTTTTCTATTTCTCTAGGTAATTGTTTGTGGCAAATACTCACGATAGAACAAAGTCGTATTGACTTGGTACGGCCTAGATATAACTATAGGGATGTCTTGGGAATAATTCCACAGGGAATTCACATATAATATGTATCACATTGCAGTATAATCGTTAGGCACTTTATTGATGGGATGGGGGTATGGCAAACATATTAGAACGAAACTAATTGTGATATTGGCCAAATAGAGATATCTGTCGAGGGGGGAATGCATTCTTTTCCGATTAAAAACACTTAATCTCGATAAGCTGTTTTGTAGGTCGATTACATTCATCGGTGGTTTTTTACACTTGAACCGAAGTTGTGCAGCTAACCGAAAATATGGGGTTTTTCAGCGAATGAAACCTAGGCAGGATGGGGCTTTGGGCGTTTTATGTATATAAACGCACAAGTCATGAAAACTATCGCAACTTTAATTTTTGTTCTTTTTATCGGATTGACCGCCCAAGCCCAAACATCGACTGAAGAGGTTAAAATAGACACTGTTGAAATGACGATCGTTACCGAGACTGCTACGGAAGAAGTTAGTCTGGAAAACACTTTGGAAGTTGCCCGTTTGTACAAAAGGGATAACGCTAGGGTAACCAAGGCGCTTTCTTTTACTACAAAAAGGAACAAAGCTAAGATGGCTTAAGAAATTAAGGCTTAGCTTATTTATAATAACACACGGAAGTTTCTAATAAAAGAAAAAGCCCCAATCCCATTCCTATGATAGTACTCATTTCTTTAATCGTTGTTGCGCTAGTCTTTTGCAATGTCTTGTTGTTTCCTAAAACGAAAGGAATCTTACGACCCTTGAAAGTAGAGGTCGAGGATGGTGGTTCAACAGAAGAATGCGATTAGGTCACATTAGACATCTGATCTCTGATTTCCTTGAATTTAATCGTATAATGGGTGCCTTGTCGACTTAAGTCGCGCATAAGCGAACCTTGTAATTGACGGGTTAGGTTGTGTATTAGTTTTAGACCAAGTGAGTTGGAGTTTTTGTGGTTGGTTTCTTCAGGGAACCCCTTTCCGTTATCGCCCATTTGAAGAATCAGGTAATCTTCTTTTTCTTTTCTTAACTTAATGTTTATTTCGCCTTTATTATCGTCGACTATACCATATTTAAGGGCATTGGTCACGGTTTCGTTAATCAGAAGCCCTAAGGGTATGGCCGTATCTATATTTAATTTGATATTGGGTATATCGATGTTCAAGGTAATATTGGAGCTGGTTCCTTTAATCGACCGAATGAGGTATTCCACTAACTCCTGTACATATGATTTGTATTCTATTTTAGAGAGGTCTTCCCTCATATAGAGCATTTCATGAACCATGGCCATGGTAATTACCCGGTTCTGGCTGCTTTTCAATAGGCCCTTTACATCTTTATCGGTTATGCCTCTAGATTGAAGGCTGAGCAAACTTGAAACGGTCTGTAGGTTGTTTTTTACCCGGTGGTGCACTTCCTTGATAAGGGTTTCCTTTTCGCGAATCTTTTCTTCGAGCTCATTCTTGGTCTTATATAGGTTATGGTGGGCGTGCAGGAGGTTCTTTCCGAAAACTCCCCCTAAGAGGTATATTGAAAACAATACACTGAGAAAGGCAAAAAGATTTTCGGATTCTTTGGGTACCACATTCTCCACAAAATTGAAATCGGCAACATTTTGGGTGTATATCAAGATGATGATGAGGAGGTTGAGATTGAGGTAGAGCGAGCCATAAGCCTTGGTGGTGACATAGCCGGCAACGACGATAAGGGCTAGCACAAAAATAAACGGACTATTGATTCCCCCACTGTATAACGTTACTACACTGGCCCCGGCCAAGGTCATCATTGAAACGATGTTGTATGTGAGGGCAAGATTTTTGTGGTACTTATAGAGTAGGGTGTTGAAGAGGTTTAGAATGCCGAAAATAAGAAAGGCGTAAGGTATAACTTCGGTAATATGTAGAAGAAAATAGCAAAGCGCGGCAAAAATAAGCGAGAGAACGGAAGAATAGTAATTGATTTTTAAAACTAGTCTAACTTTGGTTTTCAAGCGTTTTTCTAGGTCGGTATCCTGCTGCATATAAGATTCGTGTTTTTCTTATCTAAAACCGGTAAAAGTTTAAGAAAAATCTTCCCTTTCCACGGTAAATCTAAATAGGTTTTGGCAATCTATCAAAAAAGTAGGTGTAATACTACCACTTAAAGGCTATGTTTAACATTTATGATCGCTGTTTTCTTGGTTTTAAATCGGTCAGTTCTGAAATCTGAATTGTTTTTTTGTTTTCGATGCTGCGTCTTGCCGCAATGCCGATAAGAATAGACATGGCACCATCACGTATGCCGGCCGTACGGCCGTAGGGGTCGTCAATATCGGAGGTTCTGAAAATTTTGTCCTGTAGGCGTTTATCGCCACCGCCGTGACCATTTTTTTCCATAGGTACGGCTAGGGTTTGATGTGGTTGCCAAAGCGGGTGTACGATGATGCTTTCAAAAGAAAGATCTTCTTGGTCGGTCTGTGTCATTTCTTTTTGGTGTTTTTCTGCTTCGGAAATGGTACTCTCTTTAAAATATGGGATATCTTGAGAAGCTTCGATCCTACCTTTTGTGCCGTTGAACGCCACACGCCAGCCCTCGAAAGGGGAGTAGGTGGTAAGCGAATAGTTCAAGGTGGTATTATCGGCATATTTTACTTGGGCCGACATTTTATCGTAGATATCTATGTCTTCTCTGAAGAGACAATTGTCTCGTATATAACCGTCTTCATGCTCATGGTCAACGTACAACGCTTTCATGAATTTATCCTGGTTGATGTCCCAGTGGAAATCGCAATTCGAACTATGTTGGCAGCTACGGCAATTATCTCCCCTAAACGGTCCGTTTTTGCCGTAGAACTCTAAATCGCCATAGGCGAATACTTCTTCAGGTTCAGAGTTTATCCACCAATTGAGTAAATCAAAATGATGGGTCGCCTTATGCACCCATAAAGAGCCACTACTGTTCATGTTGCCGTGCCATCGCCTAAAATAGGAGGCGCCGTGGTAGGTGTTGAGGTACCAATTGAAATCTACGGAGACCAAGTCGCCAATGGTCTTGTTCATCAAGAGTTCCTTTATTTTGGTGGCATAGGGGCTCCATCGGTAGTTGAAGCCGACAATAAGGTTTTTTTTCGATTTTCTTTCTGCCTCTAAAATGGACTGACATTTGGCTTCATCGGTGGTCAGTGGTTTTTCGGTGAGCACGTCGCACCCCATTTCCAATCCCTTGATAATAAACTGGTGGTGGGTAGAGTCTTTGGTGGTGACGATAACAAGGTCGGGCCGGGTAGTTTTGACCATCTCCTCAAAATCGCTAAAAGTAGGACATGATGTTCCTATATACGTTTTTGCGTAGGCCAACCTACTGGGGTTGATGTCGGAAAGGCCCACAAATTCGATGATATCTGAATATTGGTCGATCAATCTTTTTCCCCAAAAAGTAATACCCCGTATTCCGGTTCCTACCAAGACAACGGAGAGTTTTTTAGAGGCATTAAAAGCGAATGCCTCTAGGGGTAATGCCGTAGTGGCGGCGAGCATGCTGACTGATGACAGAAACTTTCGGCGAGAGTTTTTCATTTTGGTCTATGGTTTCCTAAAGATACAGATTTATGGGAAACAACCCTAAAGGATGTTATTTACGCTTCATCAACCATTGATGCCGGTAAAATGGCGCTCCCGGTCCTTGAAGATGATGTGGTAGCCCGTGCCTTTGTCAGTGGTCATACGTGACACAGAGCCCCTTAGCTGGCGTCCTAGGTTGTGCATGAGCTTCAGGCCGAGAGAGTTGGTGGTCTTATGGTCTATGCTCTTAGGAAAGCCTACGCCGTCGTCGATAATGTCAAGGAAGTAACTCTGGGATTCTTTTTCGTCTTCTTTTAAGAGAATGCTTATTTCTCCTTTGCTGTTTTCGGGAAATCCATATTTCAAGGAATTGGTAACGGCCTCGTTGATCAAGAGGCCTAAGGGAATAGTGGTATCGAGACCTAGACTAACATCGGGCATATCGATATTCACTTTGATGTCAAGGTTTTTGTCATTGGCCGATTTTATAAGAAACTCTGTGAGTTCCCTTACGTATGGCCTGAAAGCTATTTTTGAAATGTTGTCTCGCATGTACAGCATTTCATGAATTATGGCCATTGAATTGATTCTGTATTGGCTGCTTTTGGCCAACTCTTTTATTTTTTCGTTAGAGGTGTTCTTAGATTGAAGGCTTAAAAGACTCGACACCGTCTGTAGGTTGTTTTTGACACGATGGTGGACCGTTCTTAAAAGCATTTCCTTTTCTGTGATACCCGTTTCTATCTCATTTTTTGATTGTTTTAAGATTGAGTGTGTTCTTAGTAGATGCTTTCCAAAAACACCAATGAGAAGATAAATGCAAAAGAGCAGGCTGAGTAGACTAAAGGTGTCTTTCGATTCTTCAGGGACTTCGTTGGAGACGATCGTAAACTCGCTCACGGCATATAGGCCCGCAATTATAAGGAGTACCAGTACGAGGTAGGCCTTGCCAAAAAAACGTCCCGAAATATAGCCTCCTAAAATAATGATACTTAGAACAAATATAAACGGACTGTTGATCGCCCCGCTGAAGATACAAATACCGACCACACAAATTAGGGATAAAGATGAACTTGTAAATGCCCCTATAAGGGGATTACCGTGAATTTTAAAGAGAAAGATATTGGTCAGGTTCAATATAGCGAACAAGAAAAAAAATAAAGGGATATGTCCTGTTATATCCAAGGCATATATGACCACAAAGGCCAAGACAAAAGAGAGTACCGATGATGCATAGGCGAAATTGAACAGCAACTTCGTCTGATTGTCGATCCTATTTTGAAACTTGTTTTTAATTGACATTATTACACTAATTGCGACCGTAGCGGAATAAAATATTTGTATACAAGAATACTCTAGCTTGATATGGTTTTATCAAGAAGATACTCTGGTGTAGAGGTATTTAAGAAATGGTTAAAATGGGGTTGCAGCAGAAATCTACAATTTTATTCCGAATTTTCTGTCATAAAAGGACAGAAAAATTTATTTTAGAGCAATCGCAAATAATTTGTAGTTAAAACGCTAAGCGAATATAAGGTTTACGGATTAAATTGATCCGTAATATCTTGAAATACTAACTTGTATTTCGTGCCTTTTTTCGAAGGAATACGCTCCATGTTTCCCTGAAGTTGCCTGGCCAAGTTGTGTACTAGTCTTAGACCTAGTGTATTGTAGTTTTTATAGTCATGGTCTAGGGCATACCCTAAGCCATCATCGCTAATTTTCAGTACATAACAGTCTTGGTCCCGTTTTTCAAGTTCTATTTTTATTTCGCCTTCGTTTCGGTCTTTGAAACCGTACTTTATGGAATTGGTGACCGTTTCATTGATCAGTAGTCCCAATGGAATAGCGGTGTCTATGCTTAACAAAGTTTCAGGAATATTGAGGTTGACTTTTATTTTTTGGTCATTTCGTTCAACCGTTCTTAAAAGGTATTGGGTCAGTTCATTAACGTAAGACCCGAATTCTATTTTTGAAAGGTTGTCTCTAACGTAGAGCATTTCATGGATCATGGCCATTGATGTTACCCGGTTTTGGCTACTTCTGACCAAGGCTTTTATTTGTTCGTTAGGTGTGTTTCTGGCCTGCAAGCTCAATAAGCTGGAAACGGTTTGTAGATTGTTCTTTACGCGGTGATGTACTTCCCTTAAAAGGTTTTCTTTCTCGTCTATACTTTTTTCAATACGTGCCTTAGAGCGATATAGGCGATGGTGGGTACTTAAAAGGTTTTTACCGAATACGCCACCTAAAAGATAAACGGAAAACAACACGCTTATAAGGCTGAACAGGTCACGTACGTTTTCCGGCACTTCATTTTCGATAAAGTCGAAATCGGCATAATCGATTAAATAGATAGAGACAATTGTACTAATGATAAGATACAGATAAATGGTACCGAACCAACGTGTAGAGATATACCCTGCAAGGACGACAAGACCCAATACGAAAATAAACGGGCTATTGATTCCCCCGCTGTACAGGGTGATTACAACTGTGCCCAAGAAAGAGATGATGGAGGTATATATCGCCATGGCCATCAGGTTTTTGTGCTTGTTGAAGGCCAGTACGTTCAATAAATTCGAGGCCGAATAGAAGAAGAAAACATAGGGTATGGTACCGTGCATATCAAAGGCATAGGTACAGATTAAGCCTATGGCCAAGCTAAGAAAAGACGATACATAATTAAATTTAAGTAATAATGTGGTCTTGTCACTTATTCTATTCAGACTTTTCTTTGGCTTTCGCATGTACATGTTTTGGGTCTGCCATTTTTCAAAAAAAAGAAGTGAACCCGCGTGTGATAGACGACACTTCAAATAATATGGTCAACCAAGGTTTTTACGACATCAATATTTATCGAAGTTAAGTTTTTGAACAAAAAATAAGGTGTATTTGCTTAATTTACTGCAATTTACCTTTGGGGTCTATTTGTTCATAGCCCTGCAATAGTAGATACAATTGCACTGAACCAACGTTTTACTCGTTTATCGGACAAAAAAAACGGCAACTTATCGCTAAGTTGCCGTAGATTATGGTGTTTTGATAGGTTTTATTCTTCCGTAAGTACCCAATCGCCTTTTTCGATAAGGGGTTCCGCCTGCTTGTATTTGACGGTTTTGCTTTCGCCTGACATTACGTTTTTAATGGTAACCCTGTCGTTACGTCCAATTTTTGGCCGTTCGCGTACAATGGTTTCCGTAACCTGGGGCCGCTGTCCCTGGGTTTGTCCTGCAGCACGGTTTTGGGCCGCTAGCTCATCGCTGTTCGGAATTTCTTCCTTACTGGTCTGAAGGTTTTCCTTAGGCCTGCGAACATTTCGCTCTTCTTGGATCTGGTTGGGGTTTTCACTGGGAAGTTCACCCTTGTACAAGAAAGAAACTACTTCTTTGTTGACTTTGTCTATCATTTCCTTGAAGAGTTCAAAGGCTTCGAATTTATAGATCAACAAGGGGTCTTTCTGTTCGTGAACGGCCAATTGTACCGACTGTTTCAACTCGTCCATCTTACGCAAATGCGTTTTCCAAGAATCATCGATAATGGCCAAGGTGATGTTCTTTTCAAAATCGGTGACCAGTTCCTTTCCTTCACTTTCGTATGCGCGTTCGAGGTTGGTAACCACGTTGAGTGTTTTAATACCGTCAGTAAATGGCACTACAATACGTTCGAACTTATTGGCACTGTCTTCGTATACTTTCTTTATCACAGGGTAAGCCGTGGCCGCATTGCGTTCCATCTTGTCCTGGTAATATCTATAGGCTTCCGAATAGACTTTGTTGGCGATATCTTGTACGCTCATCTTACCGAAATCTGCTTCGGAAATCGGAGAGGTTATCGAGAAATATTTGATCAGTTCAAACTCGAAGTTCTTATAATCGTTTGCCGCCTTGTTCGTGTCGGCAATTACCTCACAGGTATCGTAGACCATATTGGCAATATCGACCTTTAAGCGCTCGCCTTGCAATGCGTGACGCCTTCTTTTGTAGACCACTTCACGCTGGGCGTTCATTACATCATCGTATTCCAAAAGACGTTTACGAACACCGAAGTTGTTTTCTTCGACTTTCTTTTGTGCGCGTTCAATCGATTTGGTCATCATGGAATGTTGAATGACCTCACCGTCTTCCAAGCCCATTTTATCCATCATTTTGGCTACACGGTCCGAACCGAAAAGACGCATCAGGTTATCTTCCAAAGACACATAAAACTGTGAACTACCAGGGTCACCTTGTCGACCGGAACGACCTCTTAACTGTCTGTCAACACGTCTTGAATCATGTCTTTCCGTACCGATGATGGCCAAACCACCTGCTTTTTTAACTTCTTCCGTTAGCTTAATATCGGTACCACGACCTGCCATGTTGGTCGCAATGGTCACGACTCCGGGCTTACCTGCTTCGGCAACCACATCGGCTTCCTTTTTATGAAGTTTGGCGTTCAGTACGTTGTGCTCAACCTTTCTGATATGAAGCATTCGCGATAGCAACTCGGAAATCTCTACTGAAGTCGTACCGATCAATACAGGTCTACCGGCTTGTGAAAGCTTGGTGACCTCTTCGATTATAGCATTGTATTTTTCACGTTTGGTCTTATAGATCAAATCGTTTCTGTCATCACGGGCAATTGGTCTGTTGGTAGGTATTTCCACAACATCCAACTCGTAGATTTCCCAGAATTCACCCGCTTCGGTAACGGCCGTACCGGTCATACCTGCGAGTTTGTTGTACATTCTAAAATAGTTCTGCAGGGTAACCGTGGCGAAGGTCTGTGTAAGGGCTTCGATCTTTACGTTTTCCTTTGCTTCTATGGCTTGGTGAAGTCCATCGGAATAACGACGACCGTCCATAATACGACCGGTCTGCTCGTCAACGATCATCACCTTGTTGTCCATCACTACATATTCTACATCTTTTTCAAAAAGGGTATAGGCCTTTAAGAGTTGGCTCATGGTGTGGATCCGCTCGCTCTTTACCCCAAAGTCTTTAAAGAGCTCTTCCTTAAGTTCGGCTTCTTTTTCAATATCGAGGTTTTGATTTTCAATTTTCGCTATTTCCCCTCCGATATCGGGCATGACGAAGAAATCTCGGTCTTGCTCCCCTGAGATATAGTCAACCCCTTTTTCGGTAAGTTCTATTTGATTGTTCTTTTCATCAATAACGAACAATAGGTCTTCGTCCACTTTAGGCATTTCCCTATTGTTGTCTTGCATATAGTAGTTCTCGGTTTTTTGAAGGAGTTGCTTTATACCTTCTTCGCTCAAGAACTTGATAAGGGCCTTGTTTTTTGGCAATCCCCTGTGAACACGCAACAATAAGAAGCCACCATCTTTTGTGTTGCCTTCCTGTATCAGCTTTTTGGCCTCGGCCAGCACGCCTGTAAGGTGCTGTCGTTGTTTGCTAACGATATCGGCAACCTTTGGTTTGAGTTCGTTGAATTCGTGACGGTCTCCCTCGGGTACCGGGCCTGAAATGATCAAAGGGGTACGGGCATCATCGATCAATACCGAATCTACCTCATCGACTATGGCGTAATGATGTGGTCTCTGTACCAAGTCTTTAGGGGTGTGGGCCATATTATCCCTTAGGTAGTCAAAACCGAATTCATTGTTGGTACCATAGGTAATATCGGCATTGTAAGCGGCCCTTCTACCGTCTGAATTGGGACGGTGGTGGTCGATACAGTCGACCGATAGGCCATGAAATTCAAAAATGGGAGCCATCCATGCGCTGTCCCTTTTCGCTAGATAGTCGTTTACGGTAACCAAATGTGCTCCGTGACCTGCTAGGGCATTTAGGTATAGGGGAAGGGTAGCTACCAAAGTTTTACCTTCTCCGGTATGCATTTCGGCAATTTTACCTTGGTGAAGGGCAATACCGCCGATCAACTGTACATCGTAATGTACCATGTCCCAAGTGACTTCTTTACCAGCGGCGTTCCATGAGTTTTTCCAGATCGCATGGTCACCTTCAAGGCTTACATAGTCTTTTGACCCCGATAGTTCGCGGTCAAATTCAGAAGCGGTGACCTTTAGGGTTGTGTTGTTGGCAAAGCGCTTGGCCGTTTCTTTAACAACGGCGAAGGCAACCGGTAAGATTTCGTCAAGTGTTTTTTCACTTACTTTATATGCCTCTTCCTTGAGTTTGTCGATTTCGGCATATATATCTTCGTTCTTGTCAATGTCTGAGGAAGCTTTGACCTCTTCTTCGAGTTCGCTAATTTTTTTGGTGAACTCACTGATGTCTTCGGCAATTTTCTGTTTAAAGGTTCGGGTCTTTTCGCGCAACTCGTCGTGGCTTACTGTTTCCAACTCCTTTTCAAAAGACTTGATCTGTTCTACTATAGGCTGTAGCTCCTTTACGTCTTTTTCCGATTTATCACCTACAAATACTTTTAATATAGAATTTAAAAAACTCATTTTTTACTGTTTAGCATTAGACCGCTTCTTGAGATGCTATGCGCGGCAGGGCATTCCGTTAAATTACCATTTGCAGCAACCTTGCAAAAGGCATTCCAGTTTGAAGTTTGTACGCATTTTACCTAGTTGCCTGCCAAAATTACATAAAAAAAAAGCCTCGATAGAGACTTTTTTGTTTCAATTAACGTAATACTTCTAATATTCGTCTTCGTTCCAGAGATAATCTTCTTCAGTAGGGTAGTCTGGCCAGATTTCTTCGATAGATTCGTAAATCTCGCCACCCTCTTCTTCCATAGATTGCAAGTTCTCTACGACCTCTAGCGGCGCGCCGGTACGGATAGAGTAATCTATCAATTCGTCTTTTGTCGCCGGCCAGGGCGCATCACTCAAGTACGATGCTAGTTCTAATGTCCAATACATTTTAGTTGTTCGATTTTAAATTTTTGCAAAAATAATTTTTATAAACACATAGCCAAGTAATTACGGCTATTTTATCCGCTTTATTTCTCTTTTAATAGTTTGATAACGAAGAATTAAACAAATTATTAGAGAATAACAAGCTAAAGAGCGATAAATATTTTAAAATCACCGTTTTTAGCCTTTCGTTTTATCCCTAGGAATCCATTTTACTTCGTCAGCTTTTAAGGCTTTTGACAATTTTCGTGCCAGTACGAATAGGTAGTCGGAAAGTCGATTTAAAAATGACAATAATTTTTCGTCAAAAGGCTCATTTTCGAATAAAAGTGTGCTCATTCGCTCGGCCCTGCGACAGACGGTTCGGGCAATATGACAGTATGACACGGTCGTGTGTCCGCCAGGAAGTATAAAATGTGTCATTTGCGGCAGGTCGGCATCCATTGTGTCGATTTCATTTTCTAGGAGTTCAATATCGTATGCCTCGATTTCAGGGATATTCAGCCTTTTTTTTCCGTTTTTTAGGACGGCCTTGTCGGGGTCGGTCGCCAAGACGGCCCCAATGATGAACAACCTATCTTGAATTTGGGCCAGGATCTCCTTGGTATGCGAATCTATATCTTGGTCGCGTATCAGGCCGAGCCAAGAATTCAGTTCGTCTACCGTACCATAACTCTCTATACGGATATGGTGTTTCATTACCCGTGTGCCTCCAATAAGGGCCGTGGTGCCGCTATCGCCAGTTTTGGTGTATATTTTCATGTGGGATGTATTTGCCGGTCTGTATTTTTTTTGTGGATGTCTACGGGAGCCTACTTTTGGTCTTCGTCCCTTTTTCTTTCGGCTTTCCGTTCATAGCCATCCATAAACCTCCGTGATTTTCGGTCTTTACCAATACGGCGATTGTTCATTGAAATTACGATATATATGACCGCTACGACCCCGAGAATAATATATATGGAATTATTGTACATAAATGTAATTTGTGCTAAAAATAGCGTTTAAATCCGAATCTTAAAATGCTCCTTGGCCTGTTCCCGTCTAAAAAAAACGGCGCCGCAATAAAACATATCAATGGTGACCGTTACTTTTTGATGCGCTTTTAGGGCTTCCCAGATAGCTTCATTTTGGGGTGATCCATGGGGGGCGTCACAAAAGAGCATGGTATCGTTATGTTTGGCTTTCTCATGGGATAAAAAGTCCTTTACCGAATCATAGGGGGTGTTTTTCGGCAGAACCACTATGTCGGCCGCCTCGGAAACCATTTCGATATCGGGAAAATTCTCGAGAACATGGGCTTTGCATGGGCCGTCATCGCCTAGGTACATAATGCGTTCCGCGTTGAAATAGGCTGTGCTTTTTAACAAGACCTTCAGTGACTTAGACACGTGATACGGCCTTTTTTTATAGAGACATTTGGTGACGTAGGCGTATACGAAAGGGGAGTGTACCCCGTGTTGATTCGTTGCCGAGGTCAAAAATCTAAAATACTTCAACAGCTGCTGTACGGTATTGCCGGTAGTCATATTCCCTCAGTGCGGCCAGGTGCCATTTTGTTTTTGTGCAACGATCAATCTTCCATCTGTGCCGATAGTTCGAACCAACGCTCTGTCTTTGCTTCAATGGCTTCGTTGATCTCCTTGAGTTCAATCGAAAGTTTGTCGATTTCCTCGCCCGTTAGGCCAGCGTCGGCAAATTTGTCTTGTACCGTTACTTTTTTCGCTTCTAATTTTTGAATGTCCTTTTCAAGGTTTTTGTATTCTTTTTGTTCCGAATAGGAGAGTTTGCTCTTTGAACTGCTCTGTTTTTGAACGTTTTTGTTGGCCGTAGATTCTTTGATATTCGCCTTTTCCTCACGCTCTTCAAGCACCTTGCTGCTTTCATAGGAGCGGTAGTCCGAATAGTTTCCTGGGAAATCTTCGACTACGGCATTGCCCCTAAAGACAAAAAGGTGGTCTACTATTTTATCCATAAAATAACGGTCGTGGGAAACCACGATAAGACATCCGGGGAAATCCAGAAGAAAACTTTCGAGTACATTCAGGGTTACTATGTCAAGGTCGTTGGTAGGCTCATCAAGAATCAAGAAATTCGGATTTTGGATCAGAACCGTACACAAGTACAATCTTTTTCTTTCGCCACCACTGAGTTTGTCGACAAAATCGTATTGTTTTTTTCGGTCGAAGAGAAAGCGCTCCAAAAGCTGTTGGGCCGAGATCTGCTTTCCTTTTTTCAGCGGAATGAAATCGCCGAAATCGCGAATGACATCAATTACTTTTTGGCCTTCTTTGATATTGATTCCTTTCTGGGTGTAGTAACCGAATTTAATCGTGTCGCCTACTACCACCTTGCCCGAGTCGGGTTGGTCCGAGCCGGTGACAATGTTAAGAAAGGTCGATTTTCCGGTACCGTTCTTGCCGATGATCCCTACGCGTTCGCCTTTGGTGAAGTTATATTCAAACTTATCGAGTATCGGTTTGTCGGGGTAGGATTTTGAAATTTTGTGCAGCTCTAGAATTTTGCTGCCCATACGTTCCATGTTTAGTTCAAGCTGAACCTCGTGTTCTTTTCTGCGCTGGCTTGCTTTTTCCTTTATGGTCGAAAAATCGTCTATACGTGATTTTGATTTTGTGGTACGGGCCTTTGGCTGCTTGCGCATCCACTCCAGTTCTTTTTTGAAGAGACGTTCAGATTTGTGCTGTTCTACCGATTCTTGTTCGATTCGCGCCTCTTTTTTTTCTAGATAGTATGAATAGTTGCCTTTGTAAGGGTACAGTTGGCCGTTGTCGAGTTCTATGATTTCGTTACAGACCCGTTCTAAAAAATAGCGGTCGTGCGTTACCATAAACAGGCTCATGTTTTCTTTTGCGAAGTATTCTTCAAGCCATTCGATCATTTCAAGGTCCAAATGGTTGGTAGGTTCATCAAGGACCAAAAGATCGGGCTTGTTGATAAGGGCGTCGGCCAGGGCCAAACGCTTTTTTTGCCCTCCGGAGAGTAAGCCTACCTTGGCATCGAGGTCTTCTAGCTTCAGTTTGAACAGAATCTGCTTGTAAAGGGTTTCAAAATCCCAGGCGTTGAAACGGTCCATCGCTTCAAAAGCAACTTGGTATGCATCGGCATCTTCTGGGTTTTTGAGCGCTTTTTCATACGCGTGTATCACCCTTAGGATTTCGTTTTCCGAAGCAAAAATGGTTTGCTCTACGGTCAGGTTGCCGTCAAGATTGGGCTCTTGGTCCAAAAATGACACACGTATGCCCTTTCTGTAATTGACCTGACCCGAATCAGGACTGTCGAGTCCTGACATAATATTAAGTATGGAGGTCTTGCCTGTTCCGTTCTTGGCGATTAAGGCAATTTTTTGGCCCTTATTGATTCCAAAGGAAAGGTTGTTGAACAAGACACGTTCACCATATGATTTTGAAATATTCTCAACTGTAAGTAGGTTCATGCAATTATGCGATTTTTGGCTTGTGATACGACCAGAATAAAAATAAATATCGTGCGATAAGGGCGGCCCATACGGCCAATAGTAAGGGTGAAAATTCTTGGGCCCCGAACATCCAGAATACGCCGGAGGCCAGAATGAGCCCGGCCAGTAATACGGCGTATTTGGCAATCCAGTTGGGTCCCTTTTTTAAGGCGACCACAAAAGCGATGAACAAATTGAACGGAAAGGCCCATAGTAAATTGTAGTTGCCTGCGGTGGCGCTATGGTCGGTAAAGAACCATAAAAATAAGATGAGTACGCCTATAAGGCCCGTACTAAAGAACAGGATGAAATCAAGCCACCTTCTGCGCGTATTGTTCTTAAAGTCGAAATAGGTTAAAACCAATATTACGACCAGAAATACGATGAGCCATAGTTCTGGTGAAACCAAAAAGCTCGAGCCTTGATCTTGGTCTTTTGCTTCTAGTAAAACCTTGGGGCGGGCCGTTAAAGATTGACCGTTCAATTGGGCAACCTCCAGTTGCTTCAAGATGTAGTCGGGCAAGAACATATGTTCTTTAGGTGTGGCAACATCATCTATTACCGAGCCAAGGGCCAAGTCTATACCGAAACCGGCCCATGAATTGATCTTGACCTTTTGGCGTATCAGTTGGCGATGGGTGTACAGTTCGTTTAGGTAGCTTTCATCAAAAACCAGGGCGTCTCCATAGACTTCCTTAAGAACGTCCCAAATTTTGGTAGCACAGTTGTTATAGAAAAAATCGTATTTGTAATCTCGGTTTTCAGGAAGGAAATTGGTTTCGAGAAAATTAAAAAGCGACTGTCGTTGGGCCAAGGTTAATTGCAATTCTTGACTTTTTACCCATCGGTTTTCGTACTCATACTCTTTTAAGAAATAGGCGAAATTTTGTCTGGCCAGGCTGTAGTCGAGTTTGCCTCGCGCGAATTTCATATAGAAATTGGGCGTAGTAAAGTCAAAGGTGCCATAGTTGTATACGGCGTTTATCCCCAAACTAGGGTCTTCAATGCGAATGGCACTATGGCCAAAGGTGGAATACAGTTCGGATCCAGGGCCACAGGTTACAACGCTTATTTTTGATAAGGGCGTCAATTCAGGTGCTTGGGCAAAGCCCAAAACCGAAAAGCCGAAAAGTAATATGTAAAGTAATTTTTTCAAAGGCATTTCTGTTTTTGCAGAATTTTTGTTCGGCAAATATCCGAATAAATTATGGTCTGACCTGATTGATGTTAAATTGTGTTATTTTTACGCAAAAGCAAATGATAATATGAAAAAGTATATTCCCAACCTGATTACGTTGTTGAATGTTTTCTGTGGATGTGTCGCTACGGTTTTTGCGGTATCGAACCAGCTCGAAATGGCGGCGTTGTTTGTTTTTTTAGGGATTTTCTTCGATTTTTTTGATGGATTGGCCGCAAGGGTTTTGAAGGTGCAGAGCGAATTGGGGGTTCAGTTAGATTCTTTGGCCGATATGATAACCAGTGGGCTCGTTCCCGGAATTGTGATGTATCAGTTACTGGCCATGGCTATGGGAGGAGGATGGCATACGGGCGACGGTGTTTCATTTTCTTTTCTCTATTTGGCCGATTATGTTCCTTTTTTAGGATTTTTGATTACGCTAGGATCGGCCTATCGCCTGGCAAAGTTCAATATCGATGAAAACCAGGTTTCATCCTTTGTTGGGCTGCCCACTCCGGCGAATGCCCTTTTGATTCTTTCCTTGGCCTTAATATTACAGTATCAGAACAATGATGCCTTAAACGGTATTATTCTCAATCAATGGTTCTTGATTTTTATAACGGCCTTGAGTACTTATCTGTTGAATGCCAACATTCCGCTATTTGCCTTAAAGTTTAAGACATGGAGTTTTAAGGACAATGCCGTGCGCTATATTTTCTTGATCGTTAGTGCCGTGCTTTTGTTGACCTTGAAGTTTTTGGCCGTTCCTTGCATCATTGTGTTTTATGTGGTCGCCTCTTTGGTAGCAAACGTAGATGCCGTAAAGAACAGGTCTTAAAAATCGAGTTTCTTTTTACGCAATTCGAAGTTTTGCCCCAGGTAAACCTTACGTACCATTTCATCCGCGGCCAGGTCTTCGGGTATTCCCGATTTCAAGATGCCACCTTCGAACATAAGGTAGGATCTTTCGGTAATGGCCAAGGTTTCCTGAACGTTGTGGTCGGTAATGAGTATCCCGATGTTTTTGTCCTTTAGTTGGGCTACGATACGCTGAATATCCTCTACGGCCACGGGATCTACACCGGCAAAAGGTTCATCCAATAGAATGAATTTTGGGTCGGTAGCCAGTGCACGTGCTATTTCGGTACGCCTGCGTTCGCCACCCGAAAGTAAGTCGCCACGGCTTTTACGGATATGGCCCAAGCTGAACTCTTCAATAAGCGACTCCATTTTCATGAGTTGCTCTTTTTTGCTAAGCTTGGTAAGCTGTAGCACGCTAAGAATGTTCTTTTCAATACTCAGCTTCCTAAAAACGGAAGCTTCTTGCGCCAAGTAACCGATGCCGTTTTGGGCCCTCTTGTACATGGGGAAGTTGGTAATGTCGGTTCCGTCCAAATATATTTTTCCCCCGTTGGGCTTTATCAAACCGACGATCATATAAAAAGAAGTGGTTTTTCCGGCACCGTTAGGCCCGAGCAGGCCAATGATTTCCCCTTGGTTTACTTCCAAGGAAATACCCTTTACTACTTTTCGGCCCCGGTAGGCTTTCATTATATTTTCAGCTCTTAACTTCATTTTTATGGTTTCTTGTTTTAGGTTCCATCGGCCTTTGGTACATCTAATGAAGTACTAAAGAAACGGGAAACTTTTGAAACAGCCGTATATTTACGTTTTCTTTAACCCTTTTTCCTTTGCCTTTTTCTCGCGTTTGGCTTCGTTCTTCAATACTATTTTTGAGATGTAAATACTTACTTGGTATAAAATCAACACCGGTACCGCTACAATGATCTGACTGGTTACGTCTGGAGGGGTTATTACGGCGGAAAGAATCAGTACCACGACTAGGGCTATCTTTCTGTATTTTTTCAGTATTTCAGGGGTTACGATGCCTACCTTGGTTAAAAAGTAAATGATAATGGGCAGTTCAAAAAGTACCCCACAGGCTATTACCGCCGTTCTTACGGTGCTGATATACGAACTAAGGTCAAATTCATTGAGAACGATTTCACTTACTTGGTAGGTGCCCAAGAAATTGATAGATAACGGGGCTACCACGTAATAACCGAACAATACGCCCATGAAAAAAAGAAAAGAGGCAATAAAGATGAAGCCTTTGGAATGCTTTTTTTCGTTGGGATGGAGTCCCGGACTTATAAATTTCCACAGCTCGTACAGTACATAGGGGAAGCCTACAATAAAGCCGACCCAAATGGCCGTCCAGATATCGGCTGAGAACTGTCCGCCCATGGTCCGGCTCTGAATGGTGAACGGAAGCTTATCGGCACAGAAGGCCGAGTCAAAACCTAGGTAGGTAGCTATGTCACAAAACAAGCGATAGGTTGGGAAATCCATTTTAGACGGTCCGAAAATGATGGTGTCGAAAATAAATCCGCTCATCACGAACGCCCCAGTGGCTATAATGACGACCGCTAAGACCGATCGTATCAAATGCCATCGTAATTCTTCTAGGTGATCTAAAAACGACATTTCGTCGGGAGACTTCGTATTCTGCTTTGCCATTATAATATACCTTCGTTGATCAAGTTGTGCAAATGTACAACACCCATATATTTTTTACCGTCTACACCCAATAATTGTGAGATGCCCTTTTCTTGCATCAGTTCCAAGGCTTCAATGGCCAAAACGTTTACCGAAATGGTCTTGGGGTTGGAGGTCATAATATCACGCGCCGTTAGGCCGCTTATGTTATCGTATTTGTTGAGCATGCGCCTAATGTCGCCATCGGTCACGATACCTACGATGTCGTCACCTTCGGTAACCGCCGTAACGCCCAACATTTTTTCGGAGATCTCGACAATGACCTTTTTTACGTCCGCATCAATGGGTACTTGGGGTTTTTGGTTCGTGCCTACAATATCGGAAACCCTGAGGTATAACCTTTTGCCCAAAGATCCGCCAGGATGGTATTTGGCGAAATCCTTGCTGCTAAATCCTTTTATCTTTAAAAGACAGATGGCCAGGGCATCTCCCATAACCAGTTGTGCCGTGGTACTGGTCGTAGGGGCCAAATTATTAGGGCAGGCTTCCTTGGCCACATAAGTGTTGAGAACAAAGTGTGCTTCCTTGGCCAAATAAGACTCGATATTTCCCGTCATGGCTATCAGCTTGTTCGTTCCCCGTTTTATTAGGGGGACCAACATTTTAATTTCAGGGGTGCTACCACTTTTTGAGATACAGATTACCACGTCTTCTTCTTGGATAGTGCCCAAGTCACCATGAATGGCATCGCCGGCATGCATAAAAATGGCAGGTGTTCCTGTGGAGTTTAAGGTGGCTACGATTTTAGACGCGATTATGGCGCTTTTGCCAATGCCCGAAACAATGACCCTTCCTTTAGATTCAAGAATGCAATTGACGGCATCGGAGAACTGTTCGTTCAATAAAGTGCCCAAATGATTGATGGAAGCACTTTCGGTTTCTATGGTTTTTTTTGCTATCGCAAGAATAGCTTTGCTATCGTTCAAAGTGTAAAATAGGTTAAATTTGTTCTTTTTAAGGGGCTTGTAAACGACAAATACCCTCATTTTGAATAAAACAATCTTAAAACACGGACGGTTTCTAAAACTTTGTTTTATATTTAAGATTACAAAATTACATAATCTTGACGTATAGCTAATTTAATACCTTAAAATATATTTTGAATAAATTAGAGTCCCCCGTAAAGAAAACTATGATTTTTGAGCAATTGAGACACAGATTCCTAAAGTTTTTTACGACATATGGCAAAAGATAAAAAAGTTTTGAAAGAAACGGATCTGCACGCCTCGTTAAAAAAACATTTCGGTTTTTCCGAATTTAAAGGTCTACAACAAGCCGTTATCACCAATATTTTAGAACGTAACAATACATTTGCCATTATGCCCACAGGCGGAGGTAAATCACTTTGTTACCAACTCCCTGCGTTAATGCAAGATGGTACCGCTATCGTGGTCTCGCCGTTGATCGCATTGATGAAGAATCAGGTAGACGCCATTAGGGGAGTGTCCGATCAGTTCGGTATTGCCCATGTACTTAATTCTTCTTTGACCAAAACAGAGGTAAGGCAGGTAAAGGAGGATATTACGAACGGTATTACCAAGTTGCTCTATGTTGCGCCCGAATCATTGACCAAAGAAGACTATATCGATTTTCTTCAGTCGGTGAAGCTTTCTTTTATCGCAGTAGACGAGGCGCATTGTATATCTGAATGGGGCCACGATTTCAGGCCCGAATACAGAAATTTGAGAACCATTGTCAACCGTTTGGACGACGATATACCCATAATAGCATTGACGGCCACGGCCACACCCAAGGTACAAGAAGATATCATTAAGAACTTGGGGATTACCGATGCACAAACCTATAAGGCTTCGTTTAACAGGCCCAATCTCTTTTATGAGGTACGGCCCAAGACGGCCAATGTAGATTCCGATATTATTCGCTTCGTAAAAAAGAATGCCGGAAAATCGGGTATTATCTACTGTTTGAGTAGAAAGCGGGTTGAGGAGTTGGCCCAGGTACTGCAGGTAAACGGCGTAAGTGCCGTACCCTACCATGCCGGTTTTGATGCCAAGACCCGTTCAAAATATCAAGATATGTTCTTGATGGAGGATGTTGATGTGGTGGTGGCAACCATAGCCTTTGGTATGGGTATTGACAAGCCCGACGTGCGCTTTGTTATACATCACGACATTCCCAAGAGTATTGAAAGTTACTATCAGGAAACCGGAAGGGCCGGAAGGGACGACGGTGAGGGCCATTGTTTGGCGTTCTACTCCTATAAGGATATAGAAAAGCTTGAAAAGTTTATGTCCAACAAGCCTGTTGCCGAACAAGAAATCGGTAATGCCCTGTTGCAAGAGGTAGTAGCCTATGCCGAAACTTCAATGTCACGCAGAAAATTCATGCTCCATTATTTTGGGGAGGAATTTGACGAGATCAACGGAGAAGGGGCAGATATGGATGATAATACGAGAAACCCCAAAGAAAAGCAAGAGGCTAAAGAGAACGTTGTCAAGCTGATCAAGGTAGTAAAGGCGACACACGAAAAATTCAAATCGAAAGAAATCGTAAGGACTCTTTTGGGTAAGGTCAACGCCCTGATTACATCCCATAAAACGGATGAAAAGCCCGAGTTCGGGATTGGTGCGGACAAGGATAAGGGCTACTGGATGGCCTTAATTCGCCAAACCTTGGTGGCTGGCCTTTTGAAAAAGGAAATCGAACAATACGGTATTCTTCATGTGACAGAACGTGGAGAGGCCTATTTAAAGGCGCCCGAGTCGTTTATGATGACTATGGACCACGCCTATAGCAAAGAAGGTAACGATGCCATCGTTAGTGCCGCAAAAGGAGGCGTAGCTGATGAGAACCTGTTGAAGCGGTTAAAAGAATTGCGAAAGAGCCAGGCCCATAAGTTGGGAGTGCCTCCGTTCGTAGTCTTTCAAGACCCCTCCCTAGAGGATATGGCCACCAAATACCCGATTTCACAAGAAGAACTTACGAATATCTATGGGGTAGGAGAGGGCAAGGCTCGTAAATACGGAAGGCCCTTCGTTGATTTTATTTCCCGCTATGTTGAAGAGAATGAAATTATCAGGCCCGATGACCTTGTGGTGAAAAGCACAGGGGCCAACTCTGCCTTAAAACTTTACATTATACAGAATGTAGACCGCAAGCTTCCGTTAAGTGATATTGCATCGGCCAAGGGAATTGAAATTTCGCAGCTGTTAAAGGAAATGGAACAGATCGTATTCAGTGGTACCAAGTTGAATCTCGATTATTGGATCGACGAGGTGCTCGATGAAGATCAGCAGGAAGAAATCCATGACTATTTTTTAGAAGCGGAAACCGATGACCTGGAAGAGGCGATGAAGGAGTTTGATGGCGACTATGAAGACGAAGAGCTTCGCTTATACCGACTTAAATTTATTAGTGAGGTAGCGAATTGATTTTTTAGCATATTGACATAAAGAGCGCGATGCAAGCTTTTGAGTTTGACATCGCGCTTTTTTTATGTTTTTACGGGTTAAATAACAGCTTTCTCCAATAGCTGTAGGTTCATTTTTGCGGCATCCATTTTTCCCGTGATTCCGATCGGGAAGGTGAAATTGTTCTCAACATGACCAAAGCTCATGCCATAGACTGCCGGGATGCCAAGAGGCCTGATCCGGTCTAGGATCACTTCCTTTAAAGAAAAGGACTTCGGATTGGTCGAAGCGTTGCAACCGGCGCAAACACCGATAAGAATACCTGCGGCCTTTTTAAACGTGCTGCCCTCGATCAATTGGGTAAGCATACGGTCTATCCGATATGGGGCTTCTTCAACATCTTCAATGCAAACAATGGTATCGGTAAAGTCGATTTCATGTGGCGTGCCGATTAGGGCATTGATAAGGGTCAGGCTGCCTCCGACGAGTTTTCCCGTGGCAATACCTTCGGTAATGGTATAGCGTTCGAACTCGGGGTTCGTACGTAATTCAGGGTTCAATAGTTCTACATTTTGTATGGACAAGGGAGCTCTTGGGAACATTACCACCTTTTCTAATTGCCTAATGCTATAGGGGTCGTTCAAAGTGCTGCCTACCGGCCCGTGAAAGGTTACGAGGCCCGTTTCTTGATAGATGCCGTTCAGTAGGGCGGTGATGTCGCTGAAACCGATAAAGGTTTTGCCGTTCTTTTTAATGGTTTCGTAATCTATCATCTGCATGATCCGGGTACAGCCATAACCGCCTCTTGCACAAAGTATACCATCGATGTCTGGGTTGGCGAACATTTCGTTAAGGTCTTTTGCGCGTTCCTCATCGGTGTTGCTTAAATATCCATAATTTCCTATGATGCGATTGGTGTGAAAGGGCTTGAAACCCATGGATTTTAGCGTTTTCTTAGCTTCCTCCAAGATCGGTGGTGCAATGGCGTAGCCCGGGGCGATTAGTCCTATGGTGTCTCCTTTCTTTAACCTTTTCGGTCGAATCGTCTCGGGGTAGGTCGATGGAATACTATTCGCTATACCTACATTGGGAAGGAGTGCCGCTATGGCACCTCCTAAGGCCGAACCTATAAACTGTCTTCTATTGCCCATATACTTTGTGTTTATAGGGTGAATTTAAATAGAATCATAAAAAAATCGACCATTTGGCCGATTTTATATATGTGGTTCTTATCCTTTCTAAGGAATGGAAGTGCCTCCATCCGAACTGGCCCTTCGCAATTGCCGTTGAATTTTCTTGATGGCCGACTCAATCGATTTTTCGGGTTCAATGATATTGTACTGCCCCCAAAAGTCTGGGTCGGCAAAGCCTATGGCCTCATCACTTAAAATAATGGACGTCTTAATTCTATCCTTGGCCTTTGGAAAATCTTCCATCATGTTTTTCTTCCAATCGGTAACGGCCATTTCACATGTCATGCTGTAGACCGAGTTAAAGAGACGTTTGTCCCAATTGACCTTGAACTCCAAGAGAACATTGCTGTAAGAGTAATACCATTTGCCATTCTTTTCGCGATAATCGACCCTGTAGGCAACATCCGTAGGCCATACCTTGGCATTTTTTGGCTTTCGCCTGACGAACATTCGTGCCGCCATTTCCTTATCGGTGATGTTGAGACTGTAAATGGCACTGGTGAGTATCTTGTTTTCGGCGTCTATGTATAATTGACCCTTGTACAAGGGGTCTAATATCTCGGGAAGCTGCTCAAAACTTATCACATAGATCAATTTGTCGTTTACCCGGGTAGAATGGTCGAACCGGAATGTATAATAGTCTAAGGATTCCGGTGAAAAGATATATTCGGGGTATTTCATTATATCGATGAACAAGGCGTTGAAAGGGCCGCCCTGTAGTTTTAGGGCAACGGTGTCGAGCTTGCTGTAATCGGTGCTTTTACGGGCCTTGTATAGCTTTACACCATCTTTTTTCAGTGAGGTATAAGGCGTTTTGTAAATGTTGACCACAGCTTCAGAGAGAGAAACGTTCTTTCTTCGTTTTTTTATGGTTTCCCTGTAAAAAGCGGTCATAAGGGTAGGGTCGTCAAAATAATTTTCCCCCTTACTTTTTAGTACTTCGCGAACAAGGCTTTCGGCATCTTTCGGTACTTCCACATTGACCTCGTTCAATTTAAGTACGGAGGGCACCATAAGAATTTTGTTGCGTTCTTCTTTTAGTTGGCTCAAAGGGATGGATTGGGTGCTGTAACCCAAGAAGGATACCGTGATGTTG
This sequence comes from Zobellia sp. OII3, assembly GCF_002211465.1. Classification (NCBI taxonomy): domain Bacteria; kingdom Pseudomonadati; phylum Bacteroidota; class Flavobacteriia; order Flavobacteriales; family Flavobacteriaceae; genus Zobellia; species Zobellia sp. OII3. Next base: position 326,065 of record NZ_MWRZ01000003.1, read on the forward strand.
GCCTGGGTCAGGTCACTTGGTATTTTTAGGGAAAATTCCCCTTCGGTATTCGTTATGGTACTGATGTTCGATTCTTCTACGGATAAGGAAGCGAATACCAATGGTTTTTTTGAACTGGCATCCAAGACCTCGCCTTTGTAAAGGTTGTATTCAGCCTCTTCCTCTTGTTCGACAGGGTCTTGAAAAAATGCGCTGGCGGACAGGGGTGCTGCAAATAGGGCCAATACGGCCAAGGCCGTGGCCACAGATCGGAATGTAGTGCGTGTAATATCGTGTTTCCGTATCATTTTTTGTGAGTTTGGGTTATAGCTTTCGCTTCTCCCTAATATAGTGATTTTTAATGGGATATATAGGGTTTTTAACACACGGAATTAGCTGGGGTGGTTTCCTTTTTAAGAAGGGCAGGTTGGGGCCAAGAAAGGCAGGGGGAATTCATGTGTTTTTATCGACTTGTTCAACCCTGCACTTTTGTGTTATGGTGTGTAGAAAGGGGGTATTTTCCGTTTTCTTTACAAAATTCGCTTTACAAAATAGGCGGTAATGGCCCGGTCTACGTTTACCAAATGTTCTTTTTTGTGGTGGTTGCCGACTAAAGTTTTCCCTCATCTATTTCAGTGGCAATATCTTTCATTGTGTCGATCATACCATTCTCAAATAAAAGTGAGTCCGAGAATGTATAGGACTTAGACCAGACACTATTTGGCTCTTTTCTGTCTAGTGTAATGAACGCGTATCCACCACCTCCATTGCTATCAGCATTAAAGGCGCGCCTCAGTTTCAGCCGCTCACCATTAACCGTCCCGATATAATTAAACGTGCCCTTGGGTAGACCTCCTTCGGCCTCTGTTTTGAAAAACTTATCCTCTAACGTATTCAGAAACCACTTCAAGCCATGCTTTGGGAATTCAATTTGATAGTGGAGCCACTTGCTTTCGCCCCTACTCTTATACGTAACATGCCTTGCATTTGAAATTATTATATAATCACCTATTAACAAAAAGTAAAACGTATTTCTAACATCTGTTTTATCGGGTAATGTCGCTATCAAATTGGGATGCTTAGCAACCGTAAGCGGGTCAATGTCTTTAAACTGTTTCATTAGGCAGATCCATTTCAAATAAACAGACTATGGCATCGGTAAAGTCTATTTCGTTGGGCGTTCCGATCAATGCTTTGGTCAAGGTTAGGCTTCTGTCGACCTATTTTTGTTATTCGGTGCTTCGGGAAACTGGGGTTTTGGTATAGGGATCGGGGCGGCCTAATGTGTTTTTGCCGATTCGGAGACCAAACGATGGATCTCGTCGAGTTCGGCTTGGGTAAGGTCTCGCCATTTCCCTACCGGTATGTCAAGTTTTACGTTCATAATGCGTACGCGTTTCAGGCGTTGTACGTTGTAGCCCAAGTATTCGCACATACGACGGATCTGTCGGTTGAGACCTTGGGTCAAGATGATCTTAAACTCGTATTTGCCGATTTGTTCAACCTTACATTTTCGTGTTATGGTGTCTAAAATAGGCACCCCATTTTCCATTTTCCTTACAAAATCGGCGGTAATGGCCCGGTCTACGGTTACCAAATATTCTTTCTCGTGGTTGTTGCGCGCCCGAAGGATCTTATTTACGATATCGCCATCGTTCGTTAAAAAAATCAGGCCCTCACTGGGTTTGTCCAAACGACCGATCGGAAAAATCCGCTTGGGGTAATTGATGAAATCGATAATATTGTCTTTTTCTACCCTGGTATCGGTAGTACAGACAATGCCGATGGGTTTGTTAAAAGCTAGGTAAACGGGCTTTTCCTTTGGTTCGGAAATCAATTCGCCATCAACGCGTACTTCATCACCTTGGGTAATTTTTGTACCCATTTCAGGAACTTTGCCATTGATGGTGACACGCCCTTGGTCGATTAGTTTGTCAGCGGCACGGCGCGAACAATAGCCAACTTCACTAAGGTATTTGTTGATTCGGGTCTGTTTCGGTTCTTGCACGCTTTCCTGTTTTTGTAGCGCAAATTTAAGGGATCTTAATTTGGTATACTAGTCAATTTTCACCGTACGGTTTGCGCGTACATTTTTTAGATATGCCTTTAGCGCTTGGCCATCATACGAAGTGTAAACCATCCGAGAACTACGATAACGAAGCCCATAACCATCCATAACCAAAGTTTGTTTTCAAGTAGGGCCCGATTGGTCTTTTTTGCCTTTGGAGTGTGTTCTACCTTGCCTAGGGCAAGTAGGGGTGCATCATCGGGAATTTGCGAGGCAATGTTTATAATGTCGTATTTGGGTGCCCGGGCTTTTTTATTTCCGTAGGCCAGATAATATTTTGCCTTGTCGTCGAAACGGGCAATGAGTTCGTGCCGATAGCCTTTTATGTTGGCTCCTTCTACTTGTAAGGGCCTATTGTCGTTGTTTTCTATGATGACCCTCAATTTTTGGGCTTTGGTACTGTTGAATTTGAAGCCTGTAGTATCGATAGAGGTCAGTGTGCCCCTGTATAGCTCCTTGTAACGGTATTTTAATCCCTTTTCGGTCTGTATGCTATCTTGAACGTATTTTACGGTCACCGGCCTGTAATAATCGACCGTTTCCTTTAGGTTTAAGCGTAAAAAGCTCAAAGGCAGGCTTTGGTTCAGGTCGATATCGATTATCGTTTTTTTATCCTTCTGGTCAATATTCATGAAGGTAACCGGGTAACTGTCGTAAATGGCTTTGAGCGAACTGTCTAGATTCAGTTTGGTCCGGGTTAATTTTGGGGATTTGTGACTCTTTATAAGCAAGCGATAGTATTTGTATTGGCTTGAAGGAAAGGTCAAGGTCGTATGCTGGTAATCGGTCTGGCCTGTTTTTATGGAAAGGATACGGTAGTCTTCTAAGATCCGGAACCAATCGTTTTGGTTTTGGCTTCCTTCTAGGTCGACCATCCAATTAAAATTGTCGGTATCGAATTCGAGTTCCAGTTCGTTGATGCTTTCGGTTGTGGGGATTTCATAGGTATAATAAAATCCGTTTGCGTTCGAAACCGTATTCAATAGGTTGAAGTCTACCTTTTGTTTGGTGTGTTTTCCTGAACCAATATTCAATACGTATGGCGCTTCCAAGGTATCGTTTTCGGTAAGGCCATAAATCCTGATGTCAGATAGGTCGGGGTTGGAACGGTCAAGAACGGATAGGGGCAAGGAAATCTTATGCCATTGCTCCGTGATGTTCTTTAACTCTTGCCGATGTTCGTATTTTGGGAGTTGGCCGAAGGCAAAGGAACAGCCAAACCAGCATCCGATAAAAACAAGAAGCTTCATTTTAACTTTCATCAGAAATTTGATTTTTGTATTTGTTGTAAAGGAATGAGATAATAAGCAAGAGTACACCTAGCGATACAAAAACAATGGTTTTTGATATGGAATTTAATGAGGCGATGTCGTAAAAGAACAGCTTGGCCAAAGTAATGCCGAACAAGGAAATGGCGCAGATACGAAGGTGTTTTCGTTTTTTATAGATGCCAAGGCCGATCAAGAACAGCGCATAAGTACCCCAAAGTAGACTGAGTCCCAGTTTGTACGATTTTTCGGAGCCGGCAAGGTCCATCAGGTTCAAGAGTTCACTGCTCAAGATCCAGAGTATGGAAAGATGTACCATGATTTCAATGCCGATGTTCATCTTCAGGTCTATGAATTTACGTTTTGCAAGCTTGAGGGCGGCAATCAAATTCAAGGCGTAAAATGCGTATGATACATAGCGAATACCCAAATTGAATGCACCGATTTCATAATACTCCGATGAGGCCCGATTGATATAGCTTTCCCTTAGTTCACTTAGAATATATAGCCCTCCGGTAAGGTAGACCATCCATATTAACATGCAAAAGGCCAAGGTGGCAACGCCCAATACGCGGTTCTTGACTTTTTTGATGTTCAGAACGGCCAATAGGGCAAAGAATAGAAACGTAAAGTTGAAGAGCCACATGGCCCCAAAGTTCTTCAGGTCGTAGTTGTAATTGCCGTACCCATAATCGTTATTGGGGGTTAGGTTTACTTCGGAGGCCCTGTACAATTGGTCCCAGTAATATTCGATTTCTAAATAGCACGAAACATAGGCGACAAAAAGGAGGATAATAGGAACAATAAAAGACATGATACGCGATGCTTCCGGCTGGGGTTCGGGCAAAGGCTTCCTTCGGATTATCCAGTACATAAAACCAAATCCGGCCGAGAACAATACAGAGGTTAGAAAGTAAATGTTCAAGATGGGTTGGAGCGGTGTCTCCGTGCGCCGTTCAAATATGTACCCTATGTTCCAGTCGTGCGTTAGACTGAAAAGAGCCAATAACATTAGTGGGTATGAGAGGTATTCGTAAAAAATAACATTCTTTGTGCGACCAATATAAAATAACAGTGCGGCTTGAAGCGTCCATAATAATGTTACCCAGTTCCCGTCGAGTTGTACGGGTATGGCAAGGGTAATGAATACCAGCACCATGCCCGTTACCAGATTGAAAAGATTACGGTCGGCTAATTTTTTCTTGAATAAAATCACGCTTACCACAAAATGAACAACGGCATTGGCCAATGTAAATAGGCCCAAGAATTCAACACCTGTCTCATGTTGGTTTAAAAGGCCGTAACCTATGCCATAGAAAGCAAAGGAATTCAAGAGCAGGAGAACGACATCTATTTTTAAGAATACCTCATGCCGAATAAGTTTATAGGCTAGGAAACATGCATAGAAAATGATAAAAAATATACCTAGGAAACTAAAGGCCATGAGAAAATCGGAATCGATCTTAAAAGAGGAGGAGAGCCACGATATATAGATCAGGTAGGTGAAACCAAAGGCCGAATAGAATAGTCCTTTCCAATATTTTTTCACCGAAATTGTCAAAATACCTAAATTGATAATGACCATATAGGAGAACAGGGTGAATGTACTACCCGAATCATTGCTCAATAAAAAGGGTATGGCATAGGCGCCAACGAGTCCGATATGGGCAATGACCTGATTGTTGTAATTCAATGCCGCTACAACACCAAATGCCGTAAATACCAACATTAGGGCAAAGGCCATCAGTTGGGGGAATAATCCGTAAAAACTATAGGCGGCAAAAGTGATAAAATATAGCGAAGCCAAGGCGCCACTGACCAGAACGGCACTGTAACTTTCATATTTGGCCTTGAGCTTGATACCAAAGCCCAAAAGTCCGAGTCCGGCCAAGTATCCAAAAACAATACGGGTCAAGGGACTGATCAGACCGTTCTCAATAGAATATTTCACCCCGATCGCAATACCGATCACCGTTATGACGATGCCGATTTTACTGATGAGGTTTTCACCGATGAATTTTTCAAGATTCCACTTCCTTTTTTCTTTTTTAGGTTTTTTCGGAATTGGGGCTTTTATACTGGGAGGCTCTTTATCAAGAGGTTTTTTAGGGGTGTCGGGCGTTAGGGGTACGACCTTTTCCGTAGCTTCTATGGAAGCCGGGGTTTCTTTAATGACGGGGGCTTCCACGGGTTTTTCCGGAACTAGGTCTTCTGGGCGAAGCTTTTTGACCGCTTCGATTTCTTTGTAGAGCGACATTAGCTCTTTGGCAAAGCCTTCCTGTTTGCTAAGAAGTAGCTCGAGCTTTTGGTTTAATTGGTCGATCCGGTCTTGGTGGTTGGGCATAATCTGTAGTTTTAGGTATGCAGGGCCTATATGGGCCAAACACGTACTGAACTATCTTAGATAACGTTCAACTCGAGATTTTATTGATGTGTGAAAGAAAGCGTTGGTTGAAAATCGACGAAATGAGGTCTGGTAGTCGGCAGGGGGGAGAATGGTGTTTTTTCCCCTGTATATGTGTTTACGGTTTATTCTTGTTTACGGCGCATGAGCTCATAGGCATGGAGCTGTCTTCCCAATTCGGCCAAAAAGGGAAGGCCTATTTCCTTGTACTCGTACGTATCGTCGTTAAAGATGCCGTTTTTGTTCACGAGGATGGTGGCGGTGAGCATAAATTCAACCTTGTTCTTCGCATCTTTTATATAGGCACAATCGGTAAGGGTTCCATAGGCAAAGCCTACCTTGTTGTATATTTCGATGTGTTCGGGAATTTCTTCCGTGGTATCGCCGTACATAAAGAATTTGCCATACCCATCGTGATATTTTGTAGGGTCGTAGCCTGCTTGTCGGGGTACGGTGTGCATCGCTTTTAGTAAAAAGGAACGCTGCCCTTCGCTTAGGGCGAACCGCTGTAGGGAATCGAAACGTTCAGGGAAAATAATGCGTTTCAACAAATCGTGTTGGGCGCTTATGGGATAGTAGTTTTTTAGGCTAAAATCGAAAGCTTCCTGAATGAGGGAGTCTTCTTCGTCATAAAAACCTATTCCCTTTCGAATGCCTTGCAGGTCTAAAGGTTGGGGGTAGGCGCTGATAAGGGGCGAACGCATCGTAGTTGTTGAGTCGTTTTCGTAAACGATCAAGGGAGTGGTGGTTACATTGTCGTTTGGGTCATCAAGTCTTTGCCAAATCCGTACGGGGGAAATGCCCCTTTTGTGTAATCGATGGTTGATCGAATCTTGACCGAGAAAATCGATCAGCCGATTGGCCGCTTGGTTGTCGCTCACCGCGAATATTTGTGAAATGGCTTCGGAAAATGTGCTTTCAACGGAATCGCCCTCAACGTAGAACCTGGTGTTTAGGTCAAGGGTCTTGGTTTCGTTCAGTTTTTCTAGGGCGGTTACCACAATGGGAAACTTTACCGTGCTGGCAGGGTAGAAATAGTTGCTGGAATCGACCTGGAAATCAAAATCGGTAAAATCTACTTGCCTTCCCTTTCTGTGGATCTGTGTGTATCGTATCTGTACTTCATAGGCGGCGAGGCTATCCATTACCCTTTTGATCTTGGGGTGGTCGCTGCCCAAGGCAAACTCGAGGGGGGCATTTCTTTTTTCCGGCTCTTTTGGGGCACATGAAAAAAGGAACAAAAAGCATATGCCGATTAAAAAAGATGATTTGAACATAGTTTCCTTAAATCGTAAGCTAGAACGTACTATTGGTCGGTCGGTTCCGTATAAACCTCACCACGATGGGGTTTAAGGACGTCCCTTACCGGAATCATTTCAGATTCGTCCACTACCATATACGCAATACTGTGCATGGGGCCAAAATCTTGATGGCCGGTAATATTGAGGTTTGTTTTTTCTATGGCTATGTATTCTTTTAGGTGAATAACATGGTGCTCCGCTGTTTTTTCGGCGGTAGGCCCTCTAAAGTCCCAAATCAATTTTATTTTTCTGCCCATAATGAATGCTGTCGATCGTTCTAACAGAACTTATTTTAGGGCAAAAGTACCATCGTTTTGGCAATATAATGGATTATCTACGGGCATTTTTCACGAATGGTACAGTATGTGTAGGTTTTTGGTTACATTAAAAACCAAAATCTTGTTAAGACCTTTGTGGGCTATTGTCCACCATAACGGATTTGTTATTTTTGCCCAATGGAATTCAAAAAAATACCTTTGTGCTACTTGGTTCGTTACTCGGCAGTTACAGTAGTTCTTACGTTTCTTGTCGGTTGTGGTTCTTTTTTTAAAAAAGATGAACCGGAGTATATAGCGCGTGTGGGCGAAAATTATCTTTATCGCGACGAGGTAGATAAATTGTTGGCCAAAGGGATATCCAAAGAAGACAGCGCTTCCTTCGTAATGAACTATATCAATAATTGGGCTTCGAAGCAATTGCTGTTGGACAAGGCGAAGATAAACTTGCCGGAAGACAAGTTAGCGGAGTACGATGCCTTGGTAGACGATTACCGCACCGACCTTTATACCAGGGCCTACAAAGAAGCCTTGGCACATCAGAGCGGTGATACCGTGGTTTCCAGCTCGCAGTTGAAGGGCTTTTATGAAAAGGAAAAGGAAAACTTCAAGTTAAAAGAGAAAATCGTTAGGTTGAGGTTTGTGGAATTGCCTACGCAGTTTTTGAACAAAGACGACGTTATCAGCAAATTGAAACGTTTTAAAAAAGACGATATAAGCTATCTCGACTCCATAGGGGTACAATTCAAAAAACTGAATTTTAACGATTCTATATGGGTAAGTGCCACAAGGGTCATTGAAGAAATACCGCCCTTAACCTTCGATAATGCGAATAAACACCTAAAAAAATCACAATTTTTTGAGTTGGAGGATGCAAACGGGGTATATTTGGCAAAGGTTACCGATGTAAGGGATGTTAATGATGTCGCTCCGCTATCATACATAGAACCCACGATCAAGCAGGTACTACTGAGCAGGAGAAAACTCGATTATTTACGAAAACTGGAAACAGAAATTATAGATGAGGCTATTAGAAAAAAGGAATTTGAAGTTTATGGGCAAGGTGAATAAGTTTGCCATAATTTTGGGATGTCTGTTTTTGACGGGAATGTCTTTTGCCCAAGAAACAGAGGAAGCAACCGAAAGCGAAGACGAATCCATAGCCCCTGCATTAGAGGCTGAGGCAGTCGTTGAAAAAGATTCGGCCAAACCTTTCAAAAAAATAAAGCTAGATGGCATTGCCGCCGTAGTAGGCGATTATGTAATTCTGGAATCGGATATAGAAAAGACCCTGATTGACTTAAAAAGTCAAGGCGTCTCTACGGCCGATGTTACCCGATGTGGACTTTTAGGGAAATTGATGGAGGATCGTTTGTATGCGCATCAAGCCGTACAGGACAGTCTTTTGGTCTCCGATGACGAAATCGCCGCAACTACGGATCGTCAAATCCAATCTTTCGTACAACAGACCGGTTCTATGGAAAAGCTGTTGAAGTTCTATAAGAAAGAAGACGAGGCTAGCCTTCGTGAAGACATCAATAAAATCAACAAGCTACGTATGCTTTCGGAGAAGATGCAGTCGAGTATTGTTGAAAAAATAGAGATTACACCCGAAGAGGTGCGTCAGTTCTTTAATAAAATTCCTGAAGATGAACGCCCGGTGTTCGGAGCTGAAATGGAAATCGCCCAAATTGTGAAGGCACCCAAGCCCACAGAGAAAGAAATTCAGAACGTTATCGATAAGCTGAACGAAATCAAGGCCGATGTAGAGGACAATGATGCCAGTTTTAGTGTTAAGGCCATTTTGTATTCACAAGATCCAGGATCGAAATCAAAAGGAGGCTTCTACAGTATCACGAAAGATACCGGATTCGATAAGACCTTTAAAGATGTCGCCTTTAGCTTGAGGGAGGGCGAGGTTTCAGAGCCTTTTGAGACCCAATTCGGCTACCATATTATCTACATCGAAAAAATAAGGGGACAAGAATTGGATTTGCGCCATATCTTGATACAACCAAAAATCTCCCAACAAGCCTTAGACGAGGTAAAAACGGAATTGGATACCATTCGCAAGCATATAATGGAGGGCAAGTATACCTTTGCCCAAGCGGCCCTTAATTTTTCAGACGAAAAAGAAACCAAATTTGATGGTGGTCTTTTACGAAACCCTACCAATTTTGACTCGCGTTTTGAGTTGACCAAAATGGACCCGACCCTTTACAATCAGGTCCGTAACCTTAAAGATGATGAAATTTCATATCCGATTCTAGAGGAAGATCCTAGGGGAGGAGGTCCCAAGTATAAAATCTTGAAGGTAACCAACCGCTACGACGAGCACGTGGCCGACTTTGCCAAAGATTACATCAAGATCCAGCAATTGGCCAAAACGGAAAAGCAGTACAATGCCATAAAAAAATGGATGGACGAACATATAGATGATACCTATATTAGCGTTAACGATAGTAATAGGGACTGCGATTTTGCAAACAATTGGATAAAAGACTGATTGCATGTCAGACGTTAAGGCGATCGATCGACTGGTAGAAAAACATAAGGCGCTCAAACAAGAAATCGCCAAGGTCATAGTGGGCCAAGACGAGGTCATAGACCAGATTCTTTTGAGTATCTATACCGGAGGGCACTCACTGTTGATCGGTGTTCCCGGATTGGCAAAGACCTTGATGGTGAATACCATAGCCCAGACGCTCGGACTCGATTTTAAACGGATTCAATTTACGCCCGATTTAATGCCTAGTGATATTCTAGGTAGTGAGGTCTTAGACCAAAATCGAAACTTTAAATTTATCAAAGGCCCTATATTCGCGAATATTATATTGGCCGATGAAATCAACAGAACACCGCCCAAGACGCAAGCGGCCTTGTTGGAGGCCATGCAGGAAAGGGCTGTGACCATTGCGGGCCACCAGCACAAGCTTGAGCTTCCTTATTTTGTCCTGGCCACCCAAAACCCGATCGAACAAGAGGGTACTTATCCCTTGCCCGAAGCGCAGTTAGACCGGTTTATGTTCGCCATAGAGTTGAAGTACCCATCCATAGCCGAAGAGATCCAAGTCGTAAAAAGTACGACTTCCGATCGATCGGTAACCGTCAATGCCTTGTTCAATGCACAAGAGATACTCGAGGTGCAACAGTTGGTACGTCGTATTCCGGTGCCCGATAACGTTGTTGAGTATGCGGTAAAATTGGTAAACTCCACACGTCCCAACCTTGAAACGGCCAGTGATTACGTAAAACAATATATTGATTGGGGTGCAGGGCCAAGGGCTTCCCAAAACTTGGTGCTAGGGGCCAAGGCGCATGCGGCCATACACGGAAAATACTCTCCTGACGCCGAGGATGTTCAGGCAGTGGCTACGGGTATATTGCGGCATCGTATCATAAAAAATTACAAAGCCGAGGCCGAGGGTATTTCCGAAGAAACCCTGATCGGAAAATTACTGTAGCCGAAATTTAACATATCTGCTGTAAATTCTAAAGTTTTCTGCCTTTCTTCCCATTGGTAGTGTAAGTGAAGGGCAATCTACTGATCAATTTCTAAAAAAGGTGGGAATCCTACGGCAAAAGTTTTATTTACGCTTCTTATTTTATTAATTTTACGGGATTACAATAACCTAAAACAGATTAGATAATGGCATTTGATATTGATATGATCAAAGGGGTGTACGCCAATATGGCCGAACGTGTTGATAAAGCACGTGAAATTGTCGGCAAACCGCTTACCCTTTCGGAGAAGATTTTATATTCCCATTTATGGGACGGAAACCCTAGCAAAGCATTTACAAGGGGAAAAGATTATGTGGATTTTGCTCCAGATCGTATCGCCTGTCAAGATGCCACCGCACAGATGGCCCTTTTGCAGTTTATGCAGGCCGGGAAGCCCAAGGTGGCGGTGCCTACTACGGTACACTGTGACCACCTTATTCAGGCAAAGAGTGGGGCTGCTGCAGATTTGAAGTCCGCCAACAGCACTAGTGCCGAAGTTTTTGATTTCTTGGAGTCCGTTTCCAATAAATACGGAATCGGTTTCTGGAAACCGGGCGCAGGTATCATTCACCAAGTCGTACTTGAAAATTATGCCTTCCCTGGAGGAATGATGATCGGTACCGATTCACATACGGTAAACGCAGGTGGACTTGGTATGGTTGCTATCGGTGTCGGAGGGGCAGATGCAGTTGACGTAATGGCCGGTATGGCATGGGAATTGAAATTCCCGAAACTTATCGGGGTTAAACTAACCGGAAATATCTCAGGTTGGACTTCCGCAAAGGACGTAATACTTAAAGTTGCCGGCATTCTTACCGTAAAAGGGGGAACCGGCGCTATTATAGAATACTTCGGGGAAGGGGCTAAAAACCTTTCTTGTACAGGTAAAGGTACCATTTGTAACATGGGCGCTGAAGTAGGGGCGACCACTTCTACTTTTGGATATGACGATTCTATGGAACGTTACTTAAGGGCTACCGGTAGAAACGAAGTGGCCGATGAAGCCAACAAGGTTAGGGAATACCTGACTGCCGATGCTGAAGTATACGCAAACCCAGAGCAGTATTTTGATGAGATCATTGAAATCAACCTCGACGAGTTGCGTCCACACTTGAACGGACCGTTTACACCAGATTTGGCTACTCCGGTAGGTGAATTGGGAGCGAAGGCAAGAGAGAACGGCTGGCCAATAAACGTAGAATGGGGATTGATCGGATCCTGTACCAACTCTTCTTACGAAGATTTGACCCGTGCGGCATCGATTGCCAAACAGGCAGTGGACAAGAAAATAAAACCAAAATCCGATTTCGGTATCAACCCTGGTTCCGAGCAGATCAGATATACGGCAGAACGTGACGGATTGCTCCAGATTTTTGAAAACTTGGGAGCTACCGTATTTACCAATGCCTGTGGGCCATGTATCGGTCAGTGGGATAGAAGTGACCTGAAAGGGGAAGAGAAGAACACCATTGTTCACTCCTTTAACAGAAACTTCTCTAAAAGGGCAGATGGTAACCCGAATACCCATGCCTTTGTAGGTTCTCCTGAAATGGTAGCTGCAATCGCTATCTCAGGGAAGTTGGATTTTGATCCGATGAACGATACCCTTATCAATGAAGATGGGGAAGAGGTGAAACTAGATGAACCAATGGGTATAGAATTGCCGGTCAAAGGTTTTGAAGTGGAAGATGCCGGTTATTTGGCACCTGATGAAGATGGTACGGGCGTTGAGGTAAAAGTTTCTCCCGAATCGGAAAGATTACAGTTGTTGGAGCCTTTCCTTCCTATTCAACCAGAGGAATTACAAGGGGTTAAACTATTGATCAAGGCCTTCGGAAAATGTACAACGGACCATATCTCTATGGCAGGTCCATGGTTGCGTTTCCGTGGTCACCTAGACAATATAGCCAATAACACCTTGATCGGTGCGGTGAATGCCTTTAACAAAAAGACAAACTTTGTCAAGAATCAACTTACCGGCGAGTACGGAGGTGTTCCTGATGTACAACGTCAATATAAGGCCAAGGGAATCAAGACCATTGTTGTGGGAGACCATAACTACGGAGAAGGTTCTTCCCGTGAGCATGCGGCCATGCAACCACGTCATTTGGGTGTAGCTGCGGTATTGGTGAAATCTTTTGCCCGTATTCACGAAACAAACCTTAAAAAACAAGGTATGTTAGGCTTGACCTTTGCCAATGAAAGCGATTACGATCTAATTCAGGAAGATGATACCTTCAACTTCTTGGATATCGCTGAATTTGCTCCAGATAAGCAATTGACCATCGAATTGGTTCATGCTGACGGTAGCAAAGATGTGATCAAGGCAAATCATACCTATAATGATGCGCAGATCAATTGGTTCAAAGAAGGCTCTGCCCTAAATGTGATCAAAAAGGAAAATGCGGCATAACCGCAATTGAAATAGTATCTAGAAACTCCCGTTATTTAGCGGGAGTTTTTTAGTTTTAGTACTTTCTAAACTGTTCTATGAAACGAAAAACTTTCTTTACGCTCATTATAATAGCGTTTGTACTTTCATTTTTCGTAACCCCTGTAGGCTATTGGGGGAAGATTTGGTTGATGCGTTTGTTTGCGTCTCCCCCGGAAATTATTCATGTAGCGGATCGAAAGGAAATCAATACCTACGATTGGAAGCTTAAAGATGCGAATTGGGACTTCTTTAATTTTCAACGGTCGAAGGGCAAGGTGGTATTCGTTCATTTTTGGGCCTCTTGGAATACTCCAAGTGCAGCTGAACTGAAAGGGATACAGACATTGTACGATGCCTATTCCGATAAGGTCGATTTTTATATCGTGACCAATGAAGAGCGCGAACCCGTGGAGGAGTTTATGGAGAAGAATAAATACACTTTTCCCGTAACCTACCGTATCGTAGGGGCCGATGCACCCTTTGAGATACCTAAGGTGCAAGGCACGTATATCATTGATAAAAACGGCGCTATTGTAGTAGATTCCAAAGGAACGCATGACTGGGATAGCGATAGGGTAACCCAATTGTTGGAATCTCTTTTTTAGTACTGCGTGAAGCCTTATTTAAAATACAGTGTCATAGGTATACTGCTGATTGCAGTATGTTTAATTATGTTTACATCCCTTGGGCCTCGATTGAGGGCTTTTGCGGGAAGGCTTGTTTCCTATACTTCCATAAAACTTAAAACCGAAAAGACCCTTCCCGAAGAAACCTACGAGTGGGCGGTAACCGATTTAGAAGGGAATCTTCATGTTTTTAAGGAGGAGAAAGGAAAAGTGATTTTCTTAAACCTATGGGCTACCTGGTGCAAACCGTGCCTAGAGGAAATGCCCGATATTAAATCGCTTTTTGAAGACTATGGCGATAGGGTCAGTTTTATGTTGGTGAGCGAGGAAGGGTCGGACAAGGTCGAGAGTTTTGAATTAAAGAAAGGGTATGGTTTGCCTTTTTACCTAGCGGAAAGTCCAATACCAGAAATATTTGCATCAAAAACGATTCCCACTACCTATATTTTGAACCGGCAAGGTAAGATCATCATGGCCGAAAACGGTGTGGTCGATTGGAATGGAGCGGAAATCAGAAAACTCTTGGATCGGCTCATCGCGGAGTAGGGCTTAAGAATTTTTCTTAAAATATTTAAAGGGAACGACGAGCATACCGAAGCATTCCCCATCGCCTTTTCCTAAATGTTTGTGGTGCATTTTGTGGGCCCTTCTAACGCCCTTTGCATACCAATGGTTGGCATTTCTGAACATTTTAAACCGTTGGTGGATAAAGATGTCGTGCACTAAAAAGTAGGCTATGCCGTAAGCTAAAATGCCAAAACCCAAGGGCCAACCGTACCAAAAGGAGGTTTGGGCGCCCAAGTAAAAGAGTACCATGCTTACAATGGCGTAGAAAACAAAGAAAGTATCGTTTCTTTCAAACCACGAGTCATGGTCTTTTTTGTGGTGATCTTGGTGCAGGCTCCATAAAAAACCGTGCATGATATATTTATGGGTAAACCAAGCCATAAATTCCATAAAGGAAAAGGTTCCTAAAAATAGGGCTATCCAGATTACTGTTTTCATGCTATACCAAATTCAATTTGTAGTTTACGTAAGATTTGGCCAAAAGACCAAATTTTTCATAGTTGGGCACCCGTATACGCACTTTTCTGATTTCGAGCGAAGGGGTCCGTTGCAGTTTTTTCAATAGTTTATAATAGTACTTGTATGCGGTATACACGCCGAACTTGGCCTCGTTCGGCAATTGAAGTATGCCTTTGTAGGCCAGTTGGAAATCGGCTTTTATTTCATTTACGATCTTGGTTTTGGAGGCTTCGTCCAACATGGCCAGATCGGTATTGGGGAAGTAACTCCGGTTCAGGTCTTCGTAATCGCTTTTAAGGTCGCGTAGGAAGTTTACTTTTTGGAAGGCGGACCCCAATGCCATTGCGGTTTCCTTTAAGCTATTATACTTATCTATATCGCCTTTTACGAATACCTTCAAGCACATAAGACCCACTACATCTGCCGAACCGTAAATGTATTCCCTGTATTCTTCCTCGGTTCTGTACACGTTTTTGTATAGGTCCATTCGCATACTTTTCATAAAGGCGGCCACCAGTTCGTACGGTATCTCGTACTTGTGGTATGTATGTTGAAACGAATTAAGAATAGGGTTGAGGCTAATACGTTGCTCCAAGGCGTCTTTCATACTTGCTTCGAACTGGTTGAAGAGCTTTTCCTTGTTGTATTCGTCAAAGGAGTCGACAATTTCATCGGCAAAGCGAACAAAGCCATAGATATTGTAGATATCAGATCTTATCGATGATGATAACATTTTTGTGGCCAATGTAAACGATGTGCTGTACGATTCCGTAACCGTTTTGCTGCACTGATAAGAGACTTTGTCGAATAGGGCTTTCATAATCTTGGCTTTTAGGCGTTCTTATTGATCAATTGGGAGACGAGCTTACCCGAAATTAAAGCCGGGGGAACCCCAGGACCGGGGACGGTCAACTGGCCGGTAAAGTAAAGATTTTTGACCTTTTTGCTCTTTAGACCAGGTCTGAGAAAAGCTGTTTGACTCAGGGTATTGGCCATTCCGTAAGCGTTTCCTTTGTAAGAATTGTATTGTTCAACAAAGTCGTTTACACAAAAGGACTCTTTAAAGATAATATTATTTTTTACGTCTTGACCGGTACGTTCCTTAAATCTATCTATAACAATATCAAAGTATTGTGAGCGAAGTTGGGGCGTATCGGTCAGATCTGGAGCGATGGGAATTAGAAAAAAACCGGTTTCACAATTTTCCGGCGCCATGCTCGCATCGGTTACCGAAGGAAAGTTGGCATAGAACAAGGGGGCTTTTGGCCAACGTGGACGGTCGTAGATTTCTTCGGCATGCCGTTCAAAATCGGTATCGAAGAACAGATTATGGTGTTCTATGTTTTTAAGCTTTTTGTCAAAACCTACATAAAACAATAATGATGAGGGGGCAAAGGTCTTCTTGTCCCAGTACTTCTCCGAGTACTGCCTGTATTCCGGTTCGAGTAGCGATTCTGAGTGGTGGTAATCGGCGCCGCTGAGCACAATGTCGCCGGCGATATCTTTTCCGTTGATGTTTACACCAATGGTCGTATGGCCTTCTACATTTATCTTTAGGGCCGTTGCCCCGGTATTTATGGTAACGCCCAGCTCCCCTGCCAAATTTTTCATGGCCTTTACAATTTCGTACATGCCGCCTTTCGGGTGCCATGTGCCCAAGCCGAAATCGGCGTAGTTCATGAAATTATAGAACGATGGGGTCTGGTTGGGTTTTGCCCCTAAAAACAATACCGGAAACTCTAAGGTAGAGATCAGCTTCTTGTTTTTGAATTTTTTACGGACTTCCCCACTGATTGTCTTAAAAAATTGATCGACCCGCAATGCCGTTTCAGGGGTTATAAGCTCCAAGGGTGATCGTCCTGGGCGCAATACTACTTTGTTAATGGCGATATCGTAGTTCTTTTGGGCCTTGGCAATAAAATCTTTTAAATGCTTGGCGCTTCCGGACTCTATGCGTTCAAACTCGGTGCAGATCTTGTCCATGCAGTCACCGATGGTAATCTGATCGTCGGCAAAGAAAATCTTATAGGCCGGGCTCAATTTGTCCAGCTGGTAGTAGTCTGAAACCTTTTTTCCAAAGTCGCCAAAGAATTTATCGAAAATATCGGGCATCCAATACCAACTGGGACCCATGTCAAAGGTGAATCCGTTTTTTACTAGTTGACGCGCCCTTCCACCGACCATATCGTTTTTTTCATATACGGCTACGTCATGCCCTGCCTGTGCCAAATAGCAAGCCGCCGATAGGGATGAAAAACCTGAGCCGATTATGATGATTGTTTTCTTCATGGATGGATGGGCACTAATTTTATAACTGTTCTATTACCTTGTCGATAGAACTGAATAATTTGATGCACGAAGGCAATTTGTGTGGGTCTAAGTATTGGGTTTGGTAGCCTAATAACCAAAGTTTGGCCTGGGGGTAATCGCTGGCAAGGGAGGCAAATTCCGCTACGTATTCTTCAATTTTATCCTTGGTCGGCGATACGGTGAAGTATGATATGAAATGGGCATCTTCAAAGGTCTTCATCAGCTCCTGTAAGTTTTTTAAGGGAACGGTTTGGCCTAGATAAATCGATTTATAGCCTTTTGAAACTATTTCATAGTTTAAAAATAGAAGTCCTATTTCATGGATTTCGTTTTCGGGTAAATAAGGTACGATCACCGGCGTCTTGGTCACACTTTGTACCCCGGCCATTTCCTCGGTCTTGAGAATTATCTTTTGTTTGATGAGATTGGCCACAAAATGTTCGTGGGCGGGACTAATGGTGTCGGTTTGCCATAGAATACCCAATTCATTGAGCAAGGGAACAAAGGTTTCCCTAAAAATTTCGCTAAACGTATACTTTTCAAGCAAGCTGTTGTAGGTCTGGGTAAAAAGGGCCTGGTCGAAATTTATCATAGCCATTTTAAAGGTGTTGGCTATATAGTCTTCGGTGTGGCTCTTTGATGTGATATCGGTTACCAATTGAGGGATCTTTCCTTCCTCAAAATGCGCAATCTTTGATATTTTATAGCCATTGTTGTATAGCAGGGTGATGTTCAGCAGCTTTTGCAGGCTTTCTAAACTATACCTTCTTATATTGGTATCGGTACGTTCAGGCGATAACAGGTTATACCTCTTTTCCCAAATGCGGATGGTATGGGCCTTTATGCCCGAGAGGTTTTCTAAATCGCGAATGCTAAATGATTTTTTTATATTGTTCATTCTTTTTTGGTAAACATTAAACAAATCTAATGAATTTTATTGAGCCCATAGGGCGCAAAGGTGCTCATTTGCTAAAAAAAGTAACAGGATAAAGGAATAAGACAAGTTAAGTATAAAAAAAAACCATCAACAAGAAATGTCGATGGTTTTTTAAGGTGCGCACGAGAAGACTCGAACTTCCACGGCCTAATGGCCACCAGCCCCTCAAGCTGGCGCGTCTACCAATTCCGCCACGTGCGCAATTTAAATTTTCGAAAGGCCGATAAGTATCGCTTTGTTCGAAAATCAGAATGCAAATATCTGCAAAATATATAATCTATTCAAAGAAGTTTTGAAATTAGCGCATTATGGTGGGGTAATTTGCTGTTACATACCATGTTGCACCGTATTTTTGATGTTTTTTTTGGAGCCTGAACAGGGTGTTCGGCCACTGGTTCGGGCTTGGGAAGAAGGGCCATACGGTCAAAAACGGCGTGTTTTGGTAAAATACTCGTCATACTTTAATAACCATTCGTCTACAGTTAAGCGTCATTCGCCTACTCTCGGTCATTATTTGAAGTTTAAAAATGAAAATTTGTAGTTCACTTAAATTATTGAGCTATGGATATTTTACTGATTGAAGATGATGCCATTGAAGTAATGAAATTACAACGTACGGTCAAAAAGCTTGAACTTAAACATAATATCATCGAAACCAAAAACGGCGAAGATGCACTTGAGATATTACGATCTGGCGATGAATTGCCCGATATTATACTTTTAGATTTGAATATGCCCCGAATGAACGGGATAGAATTCCTGACTATTTTAAAGGCGGATCCCGTTCTTAAATACTTGCCGACGGTAATTCTTACGACCTCTGAAAATAGGGCCGATTTGTTGGAATGTTATAAGGTAGGTGTTGCCGGATACGTGATAAAACCCCTAAAATACGAGGAGTACCAATCGAAATTACATAAGGTGCTTGAATACTGGGACATCAACCAATTGGTCAAAGGGTAACAAATATTAGGATTTCACAACAAAAATTCTTTATCGTATACTACTTTTCCTACTTTTAATGAGTAAATTTAAAGGTATGAAAGGTATAGTCTTTACAGAGTTCTTGGAAATGGTCGAGTCTAAATTCGGCCTAGAGACTCTCGATAACATAATTGAAAATGGTCATTTGCCCTCAGAGGGTGTTTATACGTCTGTGGGGACTTATGATTTCAATGAGATGGTAACTCTTATTACCAACCTCAGCGAAGAGACGAAGATTCCCGTCGGTGATCTGATTTATGCCTTTGGACTTTACCTTTTTTCTGGGCTGGCCAATTCGCATCCTGAAGTAATCAAAAATTACAACACGCCCTTGGGGCTTCTTTATTGTATAGAAGACCATATACATGTGCATGTAAAAAAGCTCTACCCCGATGCCGAACTTCCTACCTTTAAAATCCTTGATAAAACCGACAATAAAATATCAATGGTATATTCTTCATCTAGGGGACTATACCGCTTGGCGCACGGTTTAATAGAAAAAGCTTTTGAACATTTTGGAAGTACGGCCACCATTACCTACGACCTGTTGAAGGAAGACGGAACCGAGGTCAAATTTGATATTGTTCAAAATGGATAGTAGTAAAGAAGTAGAACTTCTCAAAAGGGCCTTAGAACGGCAAAAGAAGGCCCGACAGCAGGCCGAAAAAATCCTTGAACAAAAATCAACCGACCTCTATGAAACCGCCCAACGGTTAAAGGAGGCCAATGGCAAGCTTGAAAATCTCCTAAGTGAAAAGGTATCTGAGTTAGACGGTGTCTTCGTGAATATCATAGATCCCTATGTGGTTATGGATCTCGAGGCCAACGTTATTAAGATGAACCCTTCCGCCAAAGAATTTTTAGGATACGACAATGCCAAGGAAGCAGTCAACCTGAACAGTCTTGTGCATAGGGATTATATACAATACACGGCCGAATCGTTTAAATATCTTTTAGAAGTAGGCACACTTAAAAACTATCGATCTAAAATTTACGTCAAGAACGGTGATGAAAAATGGATAGAGATTAACAGCAGCCTAATTTACAATACAAAGCAAGAACCTGTAGGGGCCCAAGGAATCATAAGGGATATTACCCAAGAAATGGAAATCAAGGAGCTACTAGGGCAACAAAGAAAGCAGCTTGATATCATTGTCGAGAACTCTCCTTTGGGCATAGCCTTGAGTGTTGAGGGAAAGATCATAAAATCGAACACTACTTTTACCGAGCTTTTGGGGTATACCGAAGGAGAGCTTAAAAACATGGAACTCCATACATTTTCTAAAGATGTCGAAGGGATGCATTCCAAGGAAATTGCCTCGCAAATGGAGGAAGGTAAAATCGACAAGGCCACCAGTATTAAACGATACATGAAAAAAGGTGGAGGCTGTATCTTAGGAAAGACCTCGGTCAGTGCGGTAAGGGATGCCAAAGGAAAGCTCAAGTACATTTTGGCCATGATCGAAGATATCACTAGGGAACGTGAAGCCGAAGAACGCTTGAACAGCGAACGAAAGAAGTATGCCAATATCATCGCCAATATGAACCTTGGCCTGGTCGAAGTAGACAATAATGACATCATACAATTGGTGAACCAAAGCTTCTGTACCATGAGCGGGTTTCACGAAAAAGAGCTTTTGGGTAAAAAGGGAAGTGACATACTGCGTGTGCAGAACAAAAGTGTCTTACAGGCGGAAAACGAAAAACGGATTGAGGGCGAATCCGATTCATATGAGCTAGAGGTCATTGATAAAAATGGCAAAAAGAAGCATTGGTTGGTCAGTGGGGCACCGCGCTATGATCACAACAATAAGATGATTGGTTCGGTAGGCGTACATTTAGATATAACCAAGCAAAAATTGTTAGAGCAACAGAAAGAACAACTGGTAAAGGAACTTGAGCAAAGCAATCTAGGTTTACAGGAATATGCGCATATTGTTTCCCATGATTTAAAATCGCCCTTACGGAGTATAAGTGCCTTGGCCACTTGGATCCAAGAGGATTATAGGGATGTTCTTGATGAGGCAGGACAACAAAACCTGACCCTAATGCAAGAGAAAGTAACATCAATGGATAAATTGATACACGGTATTCTCGAGTATTCTACGGCAAATAACTCTGCGCTCGACAACTCTAAGGTAGACCTGAACGAAGTTATCGAAAGCATAAAGGAAAGTATCTATATCCCCGAACATGTGGCCCTTGTTGTTCCTGAAGTACTACCTACCATTATTGCAGACCGTACCAAAATCCACCAATTGTTCCAAAATATACTCTCCAATGCCGTAGTGCATATTGAAAAGGAAAAAGGACTAGTGGAAGTGTTGTTCAATGAAAATAAAACCCACTGGCAGTTTTCCGTAAAAGATAACGGCGTGGGCATCCCTAAGGAATACCACAAGAAAATATTTGAGATTTTCCAATCTATAGGTGCCAATGAGCGATCAACGGGCATCGGGCTATCCATCGTGAAAAAAATTATCGATCGCTATGAAGGTGAAGTCTGGGTAGAAAGTGAAAAAGGTATGGGTACCGAATTTCACTTTACCATTAAAAAAGAATTAACCGACTTAAAAAGCTAACATGAAAATACAACAGGCCGTTAAACAGGCAAATCGCCCTTTTGAGTTTCAATTCGGGAAAGACCAGCAATTGAAAAAGCCTTTGGTATTGGTCTTCGGCAATCGCTTTGCCCTAGAAAACGAAGCTATGTTCGAGGAGGTGCGCACGCTTTTTCCGGAAGGACATCTTGTGTTTGGAAGTACGTCCGGTGAAATTGTAGGCGAATCGGTGTTGGAAGGTACGGTAACAGTGACGGCCATTGCGTTTGAAAAAAGTCATTTTTTGGTAAAATCGAAGAATGTAAAGGACATTACCGACGATTATACATTGGGAAAATCGCTGTTTGATGAATTTCCCAAGGAAGGATTAAAACATGTGTTCTTGGTTTCGGAAGGCAGTACGGTAAACGGTAGTGCCCTCATCAATGGTTTTCAAAGTGATGCCCTGAACAAAACCAGCCTCTCGGGAGGTTTATGTGGTGATGATGACCGCTTTGAAAGAACTTTGGCCTCTTACAACGAAAAACCGAAAGAGGGGGAAGTAGTAGCTATTGGTTTTTATGGGGAATCGCTTGAGATCTCTAGTGCCAATTATGGCGGATGGACTCCCTTTGGTCCAGAGCGTATTATTACCAAATCTAAAAACAACGTACTCTATGAGTTGGACGGTCAGCCAGCCCTAGACCTGTATAAAAGATATTTGGGTGAGAAGGCAAAAGAATTGCCGACCTCGGCGCTGCTCTTTCCTTTGAGTGTACGGGTCAACGAAAGTGATAACCCCATTGTACGTACCATATTGACCATAGACGAAGAAATGAATACCATGACATTGGCTGGCGATGTGCCCGAAGGATCAAGGGTCCAGTTGATGATGTCTACGGTCGACGATATAGCCGAAGCGGCTAATATAGCCGCTCAATATGCTATGAACGATAGAAAAACGGCTCCTGAACTGGCCATTCTTGTCAGCTGTGTCGGCAGGAAGTTGGTCATGGACCAAAGAACGGAAGAAGAAGTGGAAGAGGTGATTTCGGTCATTGGCGACAAAGCCGCTGTTACCGGATTCTACTCCTATGGTGAGATGGCTCCCTTTGCAGGGGAAGAGTCCTGTAAATTACATAATCAGACCATGACCTTAACCTTGTTCAGCGAATAATGCACTCACTCCTACAAAGACAACTAAGAAAAAAATTGCCCGAGCATCTTGCAAAAGACGCCCAGTTGCAAGATTTTCTGGCTGCCGTAGAAAGGTCATATGAAAATTATGACGAGAAGTTGAGTATGATACAAAGGGCGACCACCATCAGTTCGGAAGAATTGTTCGAAGCAAATAGGGAATTGACCAAAGAAGCGGCCAGACAACAAAAAATCTTGGAATCACTTGAAGATGCCATAGCGAGCCTTAATGTCCATTTTGGTGATGAAGAACAGACCTTAGGGTTGCGGAAAACGGAATTCGATGCCGAGAAACTGGCGAAACATATTAGCCATCTCGCGATAGAGATTGCCCAGATTACCGAAGAAAAAACCCTTTTGCTCAATGATGTAGAGGCCCAGAACGAATCGCTCAATAATTATGTTCAAATGGTTTCGCACGATCTTAAATCGCCCATACGTAACGTCAGTGCCCTATTGAGTTGGGTGCTTGATACCGATAAGGAAAACTTAAGCCAAGAAAGTATCGGTAATATAGAGCTTGCATCGAAGAATTTGATCAAAATGGATAATTTGATCAATGGTATTCTGACCCATGCCACCATCGGTAAAAATATGGAATCGAAGAGCAATGTAGATGTCAATGCGTTATTAAGGGAGGTTGAAAGTAATATATCTATACCAGAAAACGTTAGCCTTAGATATAAACGTAATTTTCCCACGATATATATAGAGAAAAACCTATTGGAGAAGGTGTTTACCTATCTGATAGAAAATGCAATTGCGGCCACGGAACATCGCGATCGAGGATTGGTGCAAATCGATTTTTTAGATAATGACGCATACTATGAATTTGCGATCGCCGATAACGGAATAGGAATTCCCGAGAAGCACCAGTCGTCTATATTCGAGATGTTTAAGAAGCTTGATAACAACGATAGTTCGGCAGGGGTCGGTCTGGCATTGGCACAAAAAATAGTAAGACTCTATGAAGGTGAGATTGCTGTGGAATCAAAAGAAGACAAAGGGACAACTTTTTCCTTTACCCTAAAAAAGTGATAGTATGGAACAGCCAAACCTAAAGTATATAAAAGAATTGTCGGGTGACGATGTCGAATTTGAAGAGAAATTTATATCCATCCTGAAAGATGAGTTTCCTGTGGAAATGGCCACCTATAGAGACCATATAGATAGCAATGAAACCCACAAGGCGGCCGATATCGTTCACAAGTTGAAACATAAGTTCAACATCCTTAGTATGGAGGAAGCCTATCGCTTTGCCGTCGTATTCGAAGAACAATTACGCACAGGAAAGACGGAAATGGATTCAGATTTTAATTGTACTTTAGTTAAAATAGAAGATTTTTTAAAAACGATTTAAGCATGAACTGCATTATCATAGACGATGAAGCAACGGCACGGGCAATAGTGGCGCGCCATTGCTCGTTGGTTTCTGACCTCAATGTCGTCGAAGAATTTGATAATGCCATAGATGCCATAAAATTCCTGAACCGTCAAGCCGTCGATGTTATTTTCTTGGATATACACATGCCCGGTTTCTCTGGGGTCGATTTTGTTCAAACTTTAAAGAATCCGCCTAAAATAGTCTTGATTACTTCAGATACCGAATTTGCTATCGAAGCCTATGAGTATGAGGCCATAGTCGATTATTTGGTAAAGCCCCTTACCCTTGAACGCTTCGTGAAATCTATGGGCAAGATTAAAAATGCCACCCGTAAAACGACAGATAGGCCAGATCAGGGTTCAGAGGAAAAAAAACATACGCATCTAGATAAGGCTGAAGACTTGTACGTCAATATCGATAAACGCTTGATAAAGCTTCACTTTAACGAGATATTGGTCATCCGGGCCAATGGTGACTATATCGATGTAACTACTGAAAACAAAGAATACCGCGTACATACTACCTTAAAAAAAATAAAGGAGAAACTCCCCGATCAGATCTTTCTTCAAATTCATAGATCTTATGTCATCAATATTTCGAAAATCATCGATATTGAAGACAATAGTGTGTTGATAAAGAAGATGGTAATTCCCATTAGTCGATCAAATCGTCCCGAACTTATGCGACGATTGAACCTGGTTTAAGTCCTTTCTACAATTTTGTACCGTTCATCTATAGGTTCTCGTCACTCATCGTAAGGGCTTTCTTATTTAGAAAGAACTGATGTAAATTTGTAGGGAACATTAAAGCCATCTACCTATGAAAGCAAATCTCTTATACATCTTAAGCAACAAAGGGGCCGCTATACGTCTGATAGGTGTGCTTGCGTCGGTTATCATCGGTATCGTTTTGGCCGTGATGAGTATCTGGAATTAGTAGGAATATAATGTGTAAGGCGTAATGGACTTATGTAAACCTTCCAAAAAAAGAACCATAGTCGGGGCGAAAGCCCTTTGAAGCCTTCCCATATGAATTTTGGGTTTATGGGAATGTGTTTTTTGTCTCAAGACAATCTTAGCGGATTGTCTTTTTTTTGTTATTGGACTATGCGTTTGTAAAACAGGGGCTTTTTGGTAATCAGCCATTTTAGCTTTAATCCGATTTCGGTAAACTCGAATCCTGCCGCGGTAGCCGATGCTATGTTACTGTACTTTCCGTATAAATTACCGCTAAAACGCTTCGAAAATTTATGTGTTATACCAGCTTCGGCCCGAAATATTACGGTATTGGGGTCATCTTCTACCTGCTGTAGGCCCGTTGCCGCACTCATCATATATTGTGTGTTCTTGGCTATATCGCCCCGCAGATCGGCAAATACCTCTACCGCTTGGTATTTTTCAGGACTAAAATAAATGGTAGGCAATTGTTCCGCAAAAGAGAGGTACTGGTAGTTCAGCCCGACCTTAAGGGCCGGTTTGCGCAACACGTTATAGTACAGGGAGGTGAACAAAAGGTTGCGGGTGTTATTGTCACTTTGTGTGGTATGTATAGCTTGGGTATACCAGCCCAGATTAAAGTTGGTACCCAGGTTGTAGTTTAGGCCCAGATGGTTCATGATGATTTCACGTTCGATCAGGTCGGCGTTAAAGTTCTGGATCTCGCGCTTATACCCCAGTTCAAGGTTTTGCAGCTTGAAAGGTTGCAATAAGAGCTTTACATCGATTACGGGTTGGGTGTAGTCCTCTGTGTCAAAGCTGGACTTGTTCAGGCCTGCTACGGCCTTAAAAGTGGTTTTTGGAAGGAATTTGTAATCGAAACCGGCGGAAAGTACATGTGAACTTGCCTTGTTGTCGGTTATTGTATTTTCCGTAGTCCTGTAATTATAGGATAGGTTGGTGCTAAACTTGGTTGATAAGGGAACGGTGGCCGTAGTATTGGTGGATATGGCAACGTTCTTACCGTTGTCAAAAGTGTAGGCCAAGTGTTCGTCTATCGTAGGGGTAAAGCTTATGTTTAACTTGTCGATAAAACCTATGGCATCTTTTTGGTCCTTGAAAATCTTTAGGGTTCCAAAGGCCGCTTGGTACGCGGGAACGATGCGGTCTGCTGCAAAAAGCGCATTGGCCTTTCCTAGATTGCCATCAAAGGAGGCACTGTCATTTTTTAAAATGGCATCGTAATTGGCGACACTCTTTTTCGGTGAGCCGGTATATAGGCCGTGCATGGCCTTGAGTGCATATAACCAGTTTTTATCGGCATACTTGGTTTCCAAGGTAGTGATTTCGGTTTTGGCCAGATTGTATTTTCGGTTCCATATCAGGGCTTGAACATAGCGGTCGTAGGTCTTTTCCATTAAGGCTTCATCGCCCAATGTCTTGGCTTTTTTCTTTGCCGTTGTGGCAACTACCAAGGCCTGTTTGTCGTTCTCGCCTATATGCTCGGCAAGGGCAATGCCGTTAAGCGCTGTAATCGAGTCTTTTGATGAGGTGGCAAGGCGTTGGTAGGTGGCTTTGGCCTGGTCCACTTCCTTGGTAATCAAATAGAGGTTGGCAAGATTGAGCAAAGCGTCTTTGTCTTCGGGAAAATCGATAAAAATTTCCTTTAATAGGCTTTCTCCCTTCTTGTAGTTTTGGGCATTGACATAGGCATTGGCATACCCCAAACGCATATATTTTCGCGAAGTTTTGGCACTGGGGTTGCCAGGCTGGATCACTAGGGCCTTTTCTACCCATTCCAAGGCTTCTTTATATTTCTTTAGGTTACTTAGCGTATTGGCATACCCTAGTACGGCGCCAAAATTCTCTGGGTAGGCTTCTACGAGTTCGGCATAAAGGGGTTCTGCCTTTTCGAATTTTTTATCCCAGAGAAAAGATTCGTTATAATTTATCTGTATTTCAAAATCACCAGGGTATTCTTTTAAGAGGTCGGCGAACAGTTCCGTGGCCTTTTCGGGCTCGCCACTTAGGCCTACGGCACGACCATAACAGATCAATGCGGTTTTGTTCTTTGGGTCATCGGAAAGATAACCTTCAAAGAAAGTCTCCGCTTGCTCAAAACTGCCGTTTTCCAACAAGGTGAAACCCGGTTGAAGCGGATTTTGGGCCATTCCGTAAAAAGAAAGGAACAGGAATAAACAGAGCGTATATAGTTTTAACATTAAAGTAAGTTTTTTACCACAAGGGTATAACGGTTATAAATTTTATTTATTGGTGCTTTTATCATAAATGTTGTGATAGTTGTTTTAAGCCGTTTGAAATGAGAAAAGTATCTCATTTATAGGTGTTTAGTCGGTGTTTTTAACGCCTTTTCTCTTTTGGGAAAACTTCATTTTATTAGGTGGGAACCCTTGCGAAATTCCTCGGATCACACAAGCATTTTACCCGAAAAGTAAAAGCGAAATAGCGCTTTGTTATTCTAGCCCCTTATTTATAAAGATGTCATACACCGGTTTTTTTCTTCCCTGTGAATCGAGTAGGCCAAAATGGCGTTGCTGTACTTTTCGCCAAGGCAGGCGGCCTACTACGGAAGTGGGAATGTTCTTGAAATCGTAGAGTGTCCATATCATATGCGATAGCTTCTCTTTTTCCACGACCTTTTGAATGGTTTCTATATAGGCTTTTTGCTTTTCATCGGAACCGGAAAACGCGTTCCAGATACCGTCGTAGGAAGAATATCCATATTCTTGTAACAACAGCGGTTTATCGGTGACCTTGTTTTTTAGAATAGTAAAGGCGGCTTCAAATTCCGAAGCACCACGGTAATAGTGAAACGAGACAAGCTCAAGTTGATCCTTAAGGTGAACGGCGGCTTCCGGACTTGCCCATCCTATGGTAATGGCCCGCTCAGGGTCTATTGAACGAATACGTTCTACGGTCTGTTCCAACCAGGCCAACACCCGTTCTTTGCCCCGTGATTCAAAATCAAGGTCGGGTTCGTTCTTGACGTCCCAAGCAATAATGGCCTTGTGGTCTTTTAGGGATTCTACCACTTGCTCCACATGGCGGTTGGTCATCGTCCAATCGTTGATGCTGTAATTCCCATAAAAATCAAAGAGGGTAGGCATGATGTCCAATCCGCTTTTTTCGGCCATATCAAGGGTCAGTTTTACTTTTTGTATTTTTTCTTGATCCACATGTTCTTTCCCGAAAGATTCGTACGGAATGAAAATACGTAGGCTATTGATGCCCATTTTGGCCATGAGCTTAAAGTCATGTTCAATTATTGAGATGTCGAATTTATCCCCGAACATATCCCAAGGGGTGTTTTGAGGGTAGTAGTTAATTCCCTTAAAATGAAAATTTTTAAGGTTTTGCACCTTCGGGATGGTCTGTTTTTCCGTTTTGGGCAAGGTGTTTTCTACCAAATGGCGCACCCTCCAAAAGCCATCTTCCAAGAGCAGCATTACCTTGTAATCGGACAATAGTTTTCGTTTGGCGACCAAGGTTTCGTTTTGGTAGACTTCTTCATAGGCCGAGACGTTCTTATCGGTGAAGACCACAAGCTTACCATCGGTACTGTAAAATTCCAATTTGGGGTGATGTTCAAGTGTGGTGGTCTGTAGGGTAACCTTATTTTTTAGGTTGAGCTCGGTAATCTTAAAAAGTTCGGTACGCATACTATCGGTATAGTAGTCGGCCACGCCATAGGGAAGGTTGTTGGCATAGGCGGCGTTACGCACCTGCCAGGCACTTAGGTAATCGCGTTCTATTTCGCCCAAGGTTTGTGTTTCCATAGGACGGCCTTCGTTTTGGGCAATTTCCCATTGCACTTTAGGCAGGTAGGAGGCGGATATTTCCTCGTGCAGGTGCAACATTGATGTACGATCCGCACCGGTGTTCAAATAGGTCAATGCGCTAGTGACCCCGAATAGGATGAGGGCGTTAAGGGCCAAAAACGTGACCAGTAGGAAAATACGATATAGGTTTCGGTTCATTTTCATTTTAGTGCTACTGATTTTGTCTTGGTTATACCCGCTGTTTTGATCAATAATAGATAGGTGTCGTTCGGGTAGAAATCCCGAGAGAGTTCAAATTGACCTTTGCCTTGCATCGATGAGGTTCTGAGTAGGTCTAAAATGTTGCCTTTATTGTCTTTGACGGTCAACGAAATGGGCATGCCGTCAGGTACCAATTGGTTCATAAAACTTTTTAGCGGCCCCACGGAGATGCTTCTATGGTCTTCGGAGAACCGTAGGTTGTAATCGGTTACCGAAGCCTTGAAGTCAACTTTTATAAGCTTGCTTTTGGCCGCACCCGTTACAAAGGCTTCTATAGACCATGAGGCTTGGTGTTCTGGGTGTAAAAGCCGTGCTTGGGCCATGCCGTTTAGAGTGGTACCCTGTGCTTTTAGTTTGGCCCCTTTCTCATCGGTAATGATAAAGGATACCAAGGTGCCATCACTTACTATATTTCCGTAAGTGTCCTTAAGAATGCTGCTTTTAAAGGTGATGACCTGGTTGCCATCGGCATATTCGTGGTTTCGCTCATAGGAAGTGGTGAAATCTATAGGGTTTGCAGGGTATACGATGGTGGTGAATTCCTTGGAGTCGGTTTCGTTACAAGCTGCGGAAATCAGCATACGTCCCGATTTTGTCGGAGGCCGTACCTTTGACCATGCCATGAGGTTCTTGGTAAATAATTCGCTTTCGGATTGACGGTCTTGGAATTGGATTTTGCTAAAAACCGATGTGCTGTCGTTTAGCGGATTGTCATAAATGTCGGTCGGCACCATAACGAACATGGCGTAATCCTCAGGGCCTGCAGTAAGGCTTCTTGGGCCTAAGTACGATTCTAGGAACGTGCCTTTCCTCGGGTTGATATGGATGTTGACCGTGCCGTTCATTTTCTCTTCGGAATCGGAGAACAACGACCAATAACAGGGGCCCGATTTTTCATGGAAGTTCTTGGGAATGGAAAATTGAAGGATGCCATCGCTAAACGAAGGGCTAAGGATGGTGGTACCTATGGCATTTCTGATCGCAAGGACGGCATTTGATTTTCCGGAAGTTTTAAAGTCTAGCGAGAAGGCTTCCCCCGCGGTAAAAATTTGTTTTTCGCTGAGCAGCTCAAAGGTGGCATTCGACTTTTCTGTTTTCTCGGGATGTTTGGAACATCCGAAGAAAAGCGTCGAAATAAGAACACAGATATGTAGAAGATGCCTTGTCATTTCGGATTGCCTATATAACTGTTCAACTCAAATTTTAAGAATTCAAAACCGTCTCCCGAATAGGGTTGTAGTTGGTCTTGACTATGGGATATGTTTCTGTCGGGAAACACCTTTTTTCCGATTTCGGAATTGGGACTGCCGTTTACAAAGCAGTTTGTAAGACTGCTGTTTATGATTTTAATATCCGATAAAGACGCTACTTTGTATTCAAAGAAGCGTTTCCTTTGAATGCGCACCCCATCGGTCAAGAATTTGTGTTCGACCCAAATGAGTTCTTGGTTTTTATCGTAATACGAAATTAAAAGCTGGGGAATGGTCACCTCTTGAATGCCCGAGTTAAAAAGGGTACCGCTTATTTTATCATCTTCAAAAACCAGCTCTTGCAGGCTTACTTGTTTATAGAGATCGGTGTTGGCCACATTTCCCGCACATTGCAGGTTGAACTTTGTGGGTTGTTCATCGAAGGTCATTGGGGTAAACTGGTCTGGGTCAAAGGTAGGGGGCAAGGTGTCTTTGGTAGATGACCAGGCAATACCTTCAAAGTCTATTCTAAAGGTAGTGGTCTCCTTGGGCATCAATTTATGCTTGGCTACATCTTTCGCGTTATAAGTGGCCAGTTCTTTGTTCTGGTCATTGTACAGCGTACCCTTTATAACCACATCCGCAGGAACATGGTCTACGTTCTGAAGCTCGCCGATAATGCTGTAGCTCCCTTGGTATTGTACAAGCCGGGCCTTTAGCACTTCAAGAACGGGTTGTTTTAGAACGTCTTCATGATGGGTCTGCTGGGTAGTGATCTTTCGTCGACCGTGGTTGAAAAAAGTGGTGTTGTTCGAAGTGAACAATTGGTCGGGCGGTAGGTCGTTGTCTAGGGATGAAGGCTCGATATACCATTTTCCTTTCTTTTTGATAAGGCTGTGGTAGTAGTCTTTGTGAATGCTCTCAAGGGGAGTGATCCATCTTGTGGCCGCCTTTACCCGGGCACTGGTGTCATTTTGCCGTAAAAATTCGATGCCTAAGGAATCGAGTTTGGCGTAGGAACTGAGAATGCCATCGGTGACGGAAACCTCAAGCATATACTGGGCAATGGTTTTATCGCTATCGGGATTCAAAAATGAATAGGCCTTGTTGAATTCCTTGAAGTCAAGAGCGTCATAGTAGGCTTCGACCACGTTTGAGGGGGCTACCTGATCTACGTTTTTGATGTAGAAAAGATAAGTGCCATAGCCCAATACGATCAGTAGTATGAAGGCCCAGATATGATTGATGACAATCAATCGTTTTGGGAAGTTGTTGTGGTCGATGGCGTATTTTACGAACTCGCCCTGTGGTAGGGGCTTTAGTTTTAATGCCCTGACCCATATCCATTGAATGTTGATGACAAAGGCCAGTAAGACCGTAAGAATGGGAATGATGCCCCACATGAGCTTTAGGGCCACATGTACGTCTTCTTTGGGCATAATGGTAGGGAATGGCGGTACGTTCAGTTTTTCCCAAACCATAATACCGTTTTCCAATTGTTGTAGGCGTTGCCATCCGCAGAAGTAGAGAATGGGGTCGTAGAATTTGTCGTTTGAGAAGATGTATTTCAGATTGTATTTTTCCGGTACGGTCAAGAATTGTTGTAAAGAGCCGATGCCCTCAACGCCTCTAAATTTTGAATTTTCAAGGCGTTCAATGGCCCTGGTCGTCAGTTCGGGCAGCCGCCGTGCGGAGTGGTAATTGCCGTCTACCGTCATGGCCTGGGTCTGGGCCGAAAGCCACGCCATTTGATCGCCGAAGCCCAAAGGTAGGTAGCGCCAGTGGTCGTGCGAATCTTGGCTTAAAAAATTGACAATGGGCTGCATCTTTATTTTCTGCGGCTGTGATGGCCTAAAATAGCCTAGGCTCATGGTAAAGATGACCATGAAAAGCATACCGCCCACAATAAGGCCTCCCAAAATACGATGGTATACACGGCCCCAATTTTCCTGAATACGGTCTTTTAGGTCGCCTTCTACCATCCGGTAGGCGAACTCGCCAAAAAGCGGTAGCGCCATAATGGTGGCCCAGAGCGTAAAGCGGTCTAGGGTCAATATATTAAAAGCCGTTTCGCCGAGCAGTTTCAGGGGAAGGGGGGTGGTTCCTCCGGTTCCCAAAAGGGTCAACATTGAAAACGATAATCCGAAAAAGATATAGCGTCGGCTATAATAACGGTAAAAAAGAAAGGGCAGGATAAATGTGAGAATCCCCCATGGAATAACGAAGAATACGAGTCCCGATGAGGTTACCTCAAGAAAATTGTCCCTTGAACCATGCGGAATGGGTACTTGGGTAATGGGGTTTTTCTTTGAATTGATCCAGTAGGGCAAAATACAGGTAACGATAAGGAACAAAGAGGAAAAACCGAAAATGACAATGCGCCAGAACAGCTTTTTAAATTGTTTAAAAAAGACCCCGAAACGTACTTCCCTAAAGCTGTTGACCTGGTCTCTGGCCGAGTCCATTACCGCCATTCCCAGTAAGGGAAAGATAAAGAAAATCATACCAAAAATGGGCGTCACATGATGAGAGGTTACCGTTACGGCAATCAAAGAAAGGCTGGTGGCCAGGTACCTCGATTTTCCGGTTTTTACCCAGAGGTATATTTCGGGCAAGGAATGTAAAAGGATAGATAGGCCTATGATACTGGGCAATTGCCCGAAAATATGAAGGGTTTCAACAAAAGTCGATGAAAAGACCGCCAACAAGGCGGTATACCCGGCTATTTTCCGGTCTCCGGTCATCAATAGACCAAAACGATAGGCCCCCGTTATAAACAGGACAATGCCGATAAGGGCTACGCTGAACATTCCAAATTTGAGTCCGCCTATATGGGAAAGAATACCAATGGATTGATGTACCAATGGGGGGTAGGCCTGCACGGTAAAACCAGTGTACCATCGATAGTCCCACGGCTCAAACCAACTATTGGCATAATGGTCCGCAAAAAACAGATGGATCAGGGCATCATAAGTTGTCTCAAGAGTGAAGAAAATGCTAGACCCGTGAAAGGCAATACCTATGACCAGTGCTAAGATCAATAATACATTGGTACGTTGCATTGAGGTTATTTGTCAGAAAATATAACAAAGTAAAGGTATTAATATTGTATTTCATCGATGGTATTGCTGGTCTAAGGCAATACGCCATTCGTCTACAGTTAAGTGTAAATCAGCAATTTCGAGTCTGAAAAGATGCCGATGGGAGGATAAATTTGTCAATGTGTACGAGTAAACGGCCTATCGGAATCCAACCATATTAAAGCAGGTGAATTTCGGGTGATGGTCTTGAAAAGCTTCTTCTGTAAAATTGGTGGAAGATGCTGTGTATACGCCCTAAGACAAGATAAAAGCATCGTGGATAGGGTAAATTAAGAATCGTTTTTATTGATTTTGTCTATGAAATGCAAAATAATTCTATGAAACGCTACATTTTATCGATTATAAGTTAAATCTTACAATATTTCTATAAAACGGCGTTTACGTACTATGCTAAGATTACCCTAAATGGGGTTAGCTAATTATTTGAAAAACAGAATGTTCATCTGACGTAAAAGAAATCAGTCATATGGAAAAGTAGAAATACAAGGGGTAAGACCTTGTATAAAATCTAATAATAGAACCATGACCGCCATCAAACTAATGTTGAAGAAAGTATCCCAAGAACAGTTGTTCATGGGGAGCGTTCTTTTGGTAAACGGCGGCAACTACCTATACAATTTGCTATTGGGGCGCCTATTGGGCCCTGCCGCTTTTTCGGAAGCTGCACTTTTGGTAACCTTATTATTGGTCTTGTCCTTTATGGGAATGACTTTTCAGTTGGCTACCGCAAAATTTGCGGTTATTTTTTCGGGCCGTGAATGGGATGTATTTAAAAACATCAGTTACCGTCAGGCCAGTATCGTAGGTCTGGTCATTGGGGTCCTCATTCTTGTTTTTTCAAAACAACTGCAATCGCTTTTTAATACCGATAGCCATTGGATGTTTGTCATCTTCGGCCTAGGTATACCTATTTATTTTTTTATGAGTGTCAATAGGGGGGCTTATCAAGGTAGACAAGAGTTTGCCAAATTGTCCATTACCTATCAGACCGAAATGTGGAGCCGATTGCTACTAACCATGATTTTGCTCTTTTTATTGGATATTGAGCCTGGAACATTGGTAGCCTTGGGTATCTTTTTGTCTTTTTTGTTCGGACTTTTTCCTTCCGACAGTACATCCATATCCTTTAAGGAATCTAGAAAGTTGAGTCCCGATAATGCAAAGCGGGTCTCACAGTTTATCTGGTTGACCGCTTGTTACGAGTTTACCCAGATTATCATAAACAATAGTGACGTATTGCTGGTAAAGCATTACTTCGAACCTATGGAGGCGGGGCTATATGCTTCATTGGCCCTAATAGGTAGGGTAGTGTATTTTGTGGCTTGGATGTTCGTGATGTTATTGTTGCCCGTAGTCGTGCAGAAACAGAAAGATGGAGAACCTACAGCGCCCATATTATTTAAATATGTATCGTATATAGGACTATTGTCGGCCGGTATCGTGGTGGTCTGTTACTTTTTTCCGGAATTGATCATTACCCTAATGTTCGGGGATTCCTATATCGCTATGTCTAGTTTGTTATGGCAGTACGCCCTGGCCACATCGCTGTTTGCCATATCGAATATTTTCGCCTATTACTTTTTGTCCCTAGACCACTATGTACCCGTAATCCTTTCTGGGATATTAGGGCTTTCGCAGATTTTATTGGTAGTGCTCTATCATGAGAGCCTTGATCGTGTGGTACATATGCAGCTTATTGCCATGTCGGTACTATTGCTGGTTCAGTTGCTGTATTTCGCCCATAAGGAATTGGGCCGGAACGGCACGCCCGAAAAAGCTAGGGAAGAATAAATTAAGAAACAAAAATGAGGGGATAAGCTCCCTTTATGAAATCGCCTTGAATTTTAAGTCATATACTATGAAATTAGCCATTGTAACCGCATATCCGCCCAGTAAAGTAACATTGACCGAATACGGATATTATCTTGTAAAACACTTTAGGTTGCAAGAAGAGGTCACCGAAATTATTTTAATGACCGATAGAACGGATGACCCAAAAGACCTTTCCTTTGAGGGCGAGGGTTGTAAGATTACCGTTGAAGCGTGTTGGGATTTTAATAGCTATACCAATTTATGGCGGGTCAACAAGGCGATTAAAACCCATAGTCCCGATGCCGTACTTTTTAACCTGCAATTTTTGAAGTTCGGGGACAAAAAGATACCGGCAGCCTTAGGGTTGATGTTGCCTTATATGAGCAAGTTAAAGGGTATACCCACTATTTCCTTACTGCATAATATTTTGGAACAAGTAGATTTGGACAGTGCGGGCTTTACCAAAAGCAAGTTGCTTCAGAAGATATACGGTTTTATCGGTACTACTTTGACGAAGTTCGTTCTGGCTTCCGATATATTGGCGGTGACTATCAGCAAATATGTAACTATTCTAGAGGAAAAATACAAGGCCAAGAACATTGCCTTGATTCCCCATGGATCTTTCGAAACCCCACCGGAACCTGATTTTAGCTTGCCCCCCGGGCCCAAGCAGGTAATGGCTTTTGGCAAGTTCGGTACCTATAAAAAGGTCGAGGTGCTGATTGAGGCCATAGAGGTCATTCGAAATAGAAGTAATGAAGACATTGAAATCGTAATCGCCGGAACGGATAGTCCGAATACGCCGGGATATCTCAAAAAAATGGAGGAAGTCTACAGTCATGTTCCCCAAATACGTTTTACGGGCTACGTTGCCGAAGAAGATGTGCCGGTTATTTTTGGCGAAAGCGCCGTTGTGGTCTTTCCTTATACCTCTACCACTGGTAGTTCGGGCGTATTGCACCAAGCCGGAAGTTATGGTAAAGCCGTGGCCTTACCTGATTTGGGCGACTTGAGCGTACTGGTCCAGGAAGAAGGGTATAGAGGGGAATTCTTTTTACCTGAAAACAAAATATCCCTAGCGGATGCAATAGAAAAAATACTTACCGATGAGGCCTATAGAACCGAACTGGCCCGGGCGAATTACGAAGCGGCATGCTCACTACCAATGAGTGCTATCGCCAAAATGTATTTAGATTATTTCAAGGCCATTCAAGTGCAAAAAACGAAAGGGCAGATAATAGACGTAAACGCCATCGGATTAACTCACGAAAAAACAAAAGCATAAACAAAAACAGGTCCCACACCTTTATAAAGTATACCATCATGAAAATATTAACCATTGACGACCAACAGCTGATTTTGCTTTCGGTTGAAAGGCGATTGTTAGAATTAGGATATGAAGTTAAAACGGCCAGTTCTGGCGCGCAGGGAATTGAAGTCTATAACGACTTTCACCCTGATCTGGTTTTAGTGGATATAAATATGCCGGGTATGTCCGGACTTAAAGTAGTTGAGCATATACGGGTAAACGAAAAATCAGATATCCCGATTTTGATTATGTCGGGCAATACTGATGAAAAAATCATTGTTGATGGTTTTGATTTAGGTATCAATGACTATATGAAAAAACCTGTGAGCTTAGATGAAATGGCTGCACGGATAAAGAGAATTATAGGTGCGCCCGACGTTCAAAAACAAGCTGTTAATAGTGATAATGCCCGAATGCTTCAAAAGAATTGTGTGGGTGTAGTTATTCCTTGTTACAATGAAGAAGACCGTTTGTCAGGGCCAGAATTCAAAGCTTTTGCGCAGGAGAATTTAGGATATCATTTATGTTTTGTAAATGACGGAAGTACGGATAAAACCCTAGAAGTGTTACATGAACTTCGTAAAGGGAACGAGTCCAATATAAGTATATATAATTGTGAGAAGAACGGAGGTAAGGCGGAAGCGGTGCGCCAGGGTATCTTACATATGATTAAAGATGAGCAATTAGATTATTTGGGATATTTAGATGCCGATCTTTCTACGGATTTTAGAGATTTTGACGATTTGGTTAAGACCATTGAAACTTCACAATTTAAGATCGTCAGCGGTTCCCGCATCAGTAGGATGGGGGCGAACATTACTAAGGAATCGGCCAGAAAGGTCATAAGTATGACCATTAACCTGATCATACAGACCATTTTGGGTATGCCGTTTAAGGATACCCAATGTGGGGCCAAGATTATGGACCGTGAGATAGCCTCTACTATGTTCAATAAAAAGTTCATTACCAAATGGCTTTTTGATGTGGAGATATTTATGCGCATGAGAAAGCACTACGGAAAGGAAGAGGCCAAACGTATCATTTGTGAACAGCCGCTCAAAAGGTGGATCCATGCCGATGGTTCTAAATTATCTATGAAAGACTCGGTTAAAATTGTTGGTCAATTGGCCAAGATCGCGGTTTCCTATCGATAGGCCCCTATTGCCTTGTTAAAGACAGCTCAAAAGTTGTATTCATACATATGAATCGGCCTTTGAGCTGTTTTTTGTACTTCAAAGCCAAAGTATTCTTAATTGTTTGGTCGAATCAAAGCAACTGCTTAGTTTTGTCGTCTAGTTTAGAACCATTGGCCAGAAAAAAGCAATATAACGAAGAAGAGGTGATAGAAAAGGCCACGGCCCTTTTCTGGAAGAATGGCTATGAGGCCACTACCGTACGTATGCTGGAAAAGGAAATGGGGATTAACCAGTTTTCCATTTATTCTAGTTTTGGCAATAAACAGGGCGTATTCTTAGAAAGTATTAACGCCTACAAAAAAAGAATACGCTGCATAACCGAAAAGCTGGCCCAGTCCAATAACGGTAAGGAAGGTATCAAGCAATACTTCTATGATTTTTTAGAGTTTGCAAAAGAAGACGGTAAAAACAAAGGCTGCCTTGTGACCAATACGGTCAATGAGATCAAGGCCGATGCAGACCCCTTAATAATGGAGCAGTTGATGGAATTTGCCAACAGTATCAAGCAGTTGTTTATTGATAACCTCTTACAAGAGGAAGGAAAAACCGGGGAAGAAGCAAAGAGGCAATCAAATTATTTGATGAATAGTTTGTTGGGTTTGTCAGTTTCGTCAAAAGTTTTCGACCAAAGCCAACTCAAGGACACCATTGAAATTACGTTTTTGAACCTATAAAATTTTTTACACCTAAACTAAGCGTTTGCTTAGAAATAAATTGGATAATAAATAAAAATTGAAACTATGAGCACATTAACAAATCACACCCTAGAAACAGCACCCGAAGAAAGCAAGCCATTATTGGAAAATTCCATTAAGGCGTTTGGTAATATTCCAAACCTTCATGCGGTATTGGCTGGGGCACCCGGTCTTTTAAAGGCTTACCAATCTTTACATGAGCTTTTTGTAAACTCATCTTTTGATAATGATGAGCTTACCGTGGTATGGCAAACGATTAATGTAGAGCATGCTTGTCACTATTGTGTGCCGGCGCATACCGCCATCGCAAAAATGATGAAGGTAGATGATGCCATTACCGAAGCCTTGAGAAATGGTACTGAATTACCATCTGAAAAACTACAGGTTCTTCACGAAACGACACTTAAGATTGTTCGTAACAGGGGACATATTGAAAATGAAGACGTACAGGCGTTTTACGCTGCCGGTTACGAAGAGCGACAATTGCTTGAGATCATCTTGGGCCTTTCCCAAAAAGTGATCAGTAACTATGTAAACCATATTGCAGAAACTCCGGTTGATACAGCTTTTCAAAAATTTGCTTGGAAAAAAGAAGAGAAGATTGCCTAATGTTGTTTGTTAACGAAGCTTGATGGCAATGTTTAAGCCTTTCACTTTATGTGGAAGGCTTATTCTTCCCTTTAAAAACATAAGCTTGAAAACGTTTAGGATAAAAATATAGGATTATGGGTATTTCAATCGAGAATAAAGTCGCTTTGGTAACAGCGGCACCTCGGGCGATAATGCGCCCTACAAGGCGATAGCCAATCTACTATATGATTCCTTGGTGTCATTTCAAGAATCGTTTGGGGCCAATGCGCAAAAGCTATTGGCAGATCTTCCTAATTTTACGAACGTGCATCCGCAAGTTCAAATTAGTAAGGTTTTATAGAGAGGATCGTCTTAGGTAGGGAATCTACCTTAATTTCAAGGGCGATTCCCTATTTTTTAATGATATAACATAGATTATGGCAGAAAAGATAAAGATAGATTTGGTTTCAGATGTAGTTTGTCCTTGGTGTGTAATAGGTTACAAACGCTTGGAAAGGGCCATTTCTGAAATGGGTATTGAAGACAAGATCGAGTTGGAATGGCAACCCTTCGAACTGAATCCGCATATGCCGCCTGAAGGGCAAAATGTACAAGAGCACCTTACCGAAAAGTACGGTTCCTCACTTGAAGATCAAAAATTGTCTCAAGAGCGAATGACGGAATTTGGCGAAGAGCTAGGCTTTACCTTCGACTATTTTGATGATATGAGAATGGCCAATACCCGTGATGCACACGTTTTACTCGAATATGCACATGAAAAGGGCAAGCAGACCGAATTGAAAATGCGATTGGTTACGGCATTTTTTAGTGAAAGAAAAGATGTGTCAAAGCGAGCGGTCTTGGCAGAAGAGCTAAAGGCCGTTGGTTTAAATGCAGAAGAGGCCATGGCCCGACTGGATGATGATAATGCACGTTATGAAGTCACTTCCAAAGAGCAATATTGGCAGGGACTGGGCGTATCTTCGGTACCTACTT
The DNA here is from genome assembly GCF_002211465.1 of Zobellia sp. OII3. NCBI lineage: Bacteria > Pseudomonadati > Bacteroidota > Flavobacteriia > Flavobacteriales > Flavobacteriaceae > Zobellia > Zobellia sp. OII3. The sequence continues at coordinate 366,167 of NZ_MWRZ01000003.1, forward strand.
TTGTGTTCGATAAAAAGAGCGCACTGACGGGGGCACAGCCGGTAGAGGTTTTTAAACAAGTTTTGACCGAGATGATACAAGAGGCCTAAACTTAAATAGTTGCGGATAGGGACGGGAGAGCGAGTGTCAAGGACGGTTTTGTTCAAGAGTTCGGATTGCAATAAAAGCTTTTTTGTATGCGTGTTCCTTTGATACCGTTTTGTGAAATGTCAAAAACGTACCCATGTCCTGTCTTGCAAATACGAGAAAAATGACATTAGTAAAAAGCCCCTGATTCAGGGGCTTCTAATGGCTAAAAAAACATGGTGTGTTTACCTCTTTCTAGAAAGGATATAATTAATTGAGAGCGGTATTACTTCCAATCAAACACCTGTTCTAGGTTTGGATTAAGGGCCATATCGGGCGCCGGAATAGGTCGATAATAATGTTTGGGCTCTTGAAAAATACCGCGCTCGGGTGTGGCTATTACGTGCCCACTTGTTCCGTTCGTCAAGTACACATCGGCACTTATACTCCCTATGTTTCCGGTGGTATAATAAATTAGGGTGGCCCCCAAGGAATTGGTTTCCTTGGGTTCGGGCGCCAATTCCGAATCACTTAATAGTACAATATCTTCTATTCCGTCTCCGGTAAGATCAAATTTGCCTAGAGAGGGGAAGTACATGCCTACAGGTTCTTCTTCCATAGCTTTACCGGCTGCCCAACGGTTTAGGTCATCCAGTCTTCTTCCTTCCAATGCCAATTCTACCCGACGTTCTCTTCTTATCTCTAAGAGTAAGGGGTTTGAAACCTGTGGGTACTTTTCCGCTTGGTAGGGGTCTAAACTGGCGGACATGGTTAAATGGGGCATTCCTGCACGATCGCGCAAAACGTTTATCGAGATGTCTAAATCCGATTGGGAAAGGGTGCCTAGTTCGGCCCTCGCTTCTGCATAGGTCAATAGAACTTCCGCATAGCGTAGTACGGGGATATCTACTCCAGATCGCACATCATTGGATGCGTTATTAAGGAAACCCTTGATCTGATGATAGCCTGTGAAATTCTTTTTTAACTCCTGTACATAGTTTGTGTTTCCTGGGCTGTAGGTAGATGTGTAAAACAACTCCCAGCCAGGGAATGCGAAGGTTTGTGAAAGTCTAGGGTCTCTTTTTTCAAATTCTTCAACAAACATCATGGTGTCGGTATTCGGCTGTTCGCTAAAATAGGCACCATCGTCCATCAAGTAGGATACGACCAGATCACGGGCAGGCCCTCCTTCGTAACTTCCGAACATATATTGGGGGTCACTGGCGTTCTTTAAGTCCCTTTCGAAATAATTGGCCAATATAATTTCAGGGTTTCCGGTCAAATCCTGACTTTCGAACAAGGTATGATAGTCGCTATTGGGATTTCCTGTATTATAGATGGAAAAACCACCATTATCCATAATTTCCTTGGAAACCTTATGGGCCAACTGTAGATAATCGTTTGCGGTAGCTTCCAATCCCAATTCGCCATGGTACTTTCTAAAGGTCCCTTCATATAATGCGCTGCGTCCGTAATAGCTGGCAATCACCCATTTGTTTACTGCCCCATTTGGGGTGTCTTCCATTACATTTTCCAAGGCAAAACGATAGTCTTCAAAAACATTTGCTATAACGGTCTCACGTTTGTCACTTGATTTGAACAAGGCATCATCATCGGAAGTCCCTAGCACAAAATCATACCAGGGCACATTTGAATAGCGCTTTACTTTTTCCATGTAAAACTGAGCCCTGAAAAAACGGGCTACACCTATGTAATGATTACGGATTTCATCGGTAACTTTAGCATTCCCAACATGCTCTAGAAAAAAATTCACATCCCTTAGTTGTCCCCAGTCCCAACCATTGGTTATGGAGGTCGAACTGGCGTCGGTAGTCATAATGGTCTTGATCTCACGGTTTCCGGTAGTCGCCATATTGTCGGTTGCCTCATCTTCGGAATACAGTTCTATCCCTGGGAAATTGTAAAGACTGTTGATATAAATAGCCAGGTCTTCTTCCGTGTTAAAAAACTTTTCTGCCCCAATTTCTGTCTCGGGCAACTGTTCCAAAAAATCGTCGTTACAGGCCATAAAGGCAGAAACGACTATTATCGATATGGCAGATTTTATAAATGTTCTAGTGTTTTTCATCTTTCAGTTTGATTTGGCGTTAAAAAGTAACGTTTAGGCCCAAGGCGTATTTGCGTTGGTAAGGGTATTGGTAACCACTGGTCTCCGTACGTCCTGGACTAAATGCAGGGTTCAGTCTGTTGTCTATGTCCGATATAGATTCTGGGTCAAAGAAATCCGCCACTTCAGACCACTCGAAAAGGTTGTCGCCACTAAAGTAAACCCTTAATGACGAGATACCCATTCTATTCGCGTACTCGGATGGGATGGTATATCCGAAAGTGATATTCTTGAAACGGATATAGGCCGCATTAAGCATATAATCGGTTTGAGGTATTGCCAAGCCCTTGGCTTCATCTATACGTTCGCCCAAATTGCGGTCGGCAAGCCACGATTGGGCTACAGGGTATTTTGAATCGGTATTTGCACTCGCTAATCCCGATGCGATATATGCGCTTGAATGTTGTGCCATGAGTTCGGCAGGATCATCGGAGGCGCGATAGTAGTCGTTTAAATGGTCGTAACCACCCGCATAAGGTTGTTGGTAAAAACCCCAATACAAATAATCTTTGGGATAATAGTCGCGTTTGCCCACCCCTTGTAGGAAAATGCCCAGGTCAAAGTTGTTCCAGTCCATGTTCAAATTGAAACCAAGCCTATAGCGGGGCATCATATTGCCTATTACGCTTACATCTTTCGGGTCATCGGCCGTGCTGCCTACCTCGATGGCACCGTTTCCATCTTGGTCTATATACTTGGGCCATCCTTCTACAATTTCCAAGGCGCCCCACGGAATCAAACTTGTTTCGTCAAGCGCATCGATTTCTTCTTGGGACCGAAACAATCCGTCCGAGGTAAGTCCCCAAATTTCGCCCAATTCCATTCCCTCCCGATATTGGATCAAACTGTTATTGGGGTTGTCGAAGCTCGTAATATACGAACGGCTGTCGCTTAATATAAAACGAGCATTAAGGCCAAAGGGCTTATCGATGCCAAAATTATTTTGATAGCCTATTGAAAGTTCCCAACCCTTGGTTTTTAGATCAGCGGCATTCTCCAAAGGTTCGAAGGCTCCTAAAACCGAGGGCAGATCTTTTCCAAGGGTGAGCATATCCTTTGTATCTCTCCTGTAGATATCAAAGGTGGCATTGACCTTGTTGTTAAAGAGGCCTAAGTCGATACCAAAGTTTTGCGTGGTTACGGTTTCCCAGCTATAGTTGTCCGAGACCAAAGCTGGCGAATCGACCTGTAGTGGTAAAGATCCACCAATGATATAATCGGCATTTCTTGCCGTCATTGTGGGTATATAACCGAAGGAGCCCACATCTTGGTTACCAAGGGTGCCATAGGAAGCCCGGAATTTTAGCAAGCTCACTATAGGGTCTAATGATTGCATAAACTTTTCCCTGGAAACATTCCATGCGGCGGATACTGAAGGGAAGAAGCCGAATCTTTTATCCTTGGGAAATCTTGAAGACCCATCGTATCGACCGTTTAGCTCTAGTATGTATTTGTCTTTAAAGGTGTAATTGGCCCGGTAAAAAGCACCGCGTAACGCCCAACTATAAATGTTCTGTGTGCCTTCTATATCTCCGGTGGCCAATTGAATGGTCGGCAGGGATGACGCAATGACGCCGGCCCGGTTTAACGAGCTGTACTCATCCCTATATTCTTCTTGGTTATAGCCTGCCAAAAGAGTCAAATTATGGTCGTCTCCGAAACTTTTGGAGAAGGTGGTGTAGATGTTTAGCACATTATATTTTTCTTCACCAAACCCCTTCCAAACTTTATTTTCCCCTTCTTCCCTTATGTCTTGAGGGGCAAATCCTATTCGTATTTTCGAATAGTTCGCATCGTAGTTTTGGTTTTCTTGTTCAAATGTGTATTCAGCATTGACTTTTAGAATATCTTTCAAAACCCACGCTTGGGCGGTAAAGTTGGTCCGGAAAGTGCTGGTTTGATAATTTTCGTTTCCTCCATCGGTCAACTGGGCGGCCATTCGTCCTACATTGGTGTTGGCCCAAGTACTGTCGGGATTTTTCGCATACTCGTAGGTGTTGAAGTTATATAGTGTGGTAATATCGAAGTAGGAAGGATTTTTTCTTGTTCCTATGATGTAGGAGGTATTGTTCCCTAGACTGAACCAATTGTTCAATTGAGTGTTCAACTTGGTGCGGATACCGGAACGGGTATAATAATCGTCGGCCAAGATTAAGGACCCATTATCTTTGTTGTAAGAACCGGAAACAAAGTAATTCAATTTATCCGTTCCGCCGTTTATACTCAAGTTGTGATTAGTAGAATAGGTTGTGCCCGATAAGAAATAATCGGTCCAATCTTGGTTTCCCATGTATTCCCACATCCCTGTGCTTTCGTTCACTCGGGCCCCAATGGTTCCGCTAGGATTATCGCTGCGTTCTTTGGCCCATTTCCACTGGTCGTCCGTAAAGAACTGGTTGTCCCAAGGGGTATTTCCCGAAAAAGTTTTTTGCAGGCGCATGTAAATATAGGGATCGGCAATTTTATTCGGGGTTACGGTAGGCTTGCCAACAGTTACGTTGGTGTTGTAACTGATGTTGGTTTTGCCTTCCTTACCGTTTTTGGTAGTTACCAAAACTACACCAAAAGCCGCCCTAGCACCATAAATGGCCGCAGAGGAAGCATCTTTTAGTACGGATATATTTTCTATATCCTCAGGGGCGATTTGATTGAGGTAGGAGACATCTGAAGGTATATTGTCGATCAATACTAGTGGATCTCCACCATTTATGGAGGTAAAGCCACGAATATTTATTTTCGGGGCCGCGCCCGGTGCCCCACTGGAAAAATCAACGTTCAACCCAGGAGACATACCTTGAAGTCCCTGGGTAACATTATTGATCGGGCGAGTACCCAATTGTGCAACGGAAACACTGTTTACCGCACCGGAAAGATTTACTTTTTTCTGAGATCCGAACCCAACCACCACCACTTCACTAAGTGCTTGAACATCTTCTTGAAGTACAACGTTAATGGTACGTGCTGATGCTATCCTTACGGTTCTATCAAGGTAGCCCATATAGGAGAACACTAGGTCTTGTCCTTCATTCGCGCCAATGCTATAATTTCCATCAAAATCGGTAGTACTACCTATGGTGGTACCGCTCACCAAGACGGTGACCCCGGCCATGGGAACCCCCTCCTCATCGAGTACGGTACCCTTTATCTTTTCTTGACAGAAGCCGCTGAAAGCCAGAGTCAAAAAAAGCAATACTAATAAATGGTTTTTCATTTTCATCTGATTCTTATTTGTAGTTGGTTTATTGTTTGTCCACTATCCAGGTGTTGAGCTGTGTGTTAGGGGTTTCTAATACTATTTTGCCAAAACCTTCGGTGTTTTTTCGAAATGGTATGATAATCTGGCCTTTTTCCATTGTCACGGTTTTTATGGGTTTGTAAGTGTCTTGGCCCCCGGTTTGTGCATGGTTGGTCATGCTCAAATAAATTGTTCCGTCTCCCTTGGATAAGGGAGTCCATGTCAGGCGCAGTTTTCTTCCCTGCTTTTCAGCCTTTAATCCGTAGGCGTCCACTGGTCGTATTAGTGAGACGCCATCCCATTCCCTTTTGGTTTCCACAGGTACTTCGATATCTAAAAAATCGGTCATGGTAGGAAGTATATCAACTATGGCAGGAGTATGTGCGTCGAAATAAGAATTGGTGTCCTTATAATTGGTCACTATCCAAGTACTACGTTCCCTGTCCGTCTGTCCTCCGTGATGTTTTCCGTCCTCGGCACTTCTACCGTGATCGGTAGTGACAACGAATAGCCATTCTTCCGCATATTCCTTTTCTCGATCTTTGACCGCTTTCCATATTCTTCCTATTAAACCATCTTCAAAGTGAACTGCCGCGTTGAACCTATCGCTATCCCCAAAGCCATGCCCCATATCATCGGAAAATTCTAAATATACCCATGAAACATCGGGAGCATGCTCCCGGATGGTCCTTGCTGCCTGGTCGGCTACGGTGTAGTCGATAAGCTTCATGAAATTTCGCTCTTTGTCATGGGGAAAGTTTATGGTATCGTATTCAAGACCATCAAAGGCATAATCTACTTTTAGGCTTCCTGTTTCCTTTAACCCTTCACCTACTAACTTGGTGCGGTTGTCGAGCCAAGAGGAAAAAATGCCAATAGTACCATGGGGCCTGGCATCTTTGTATAATTTAAAAATTGTCGGATAGCTATAATTGGGCGCTTTAATGCTATTGCCCCAAACATTGTGCTTGTTGGCCCAGGTTCCGGTCAGTAAACTGTTGTATCCTACGGCGGATATGGTCGGGGTTTCTGAATAGGTGTTCTTTCCTCCTCCAACAAATGCCTTGGAGAAGCTGCCTTCGGATGCAATTTGGTCTAAATAAGGAGTATTGGCCTTTTTTAATTGGTCTGCAGAAATGCCGTCTACAATAATAAAAACCACTTTCTTTTGAATACTATCGGTAATAATCGGCGAATGCGCACTACTCATTGTCCACTGAAGCATAAAGGTCAATAAAAGGAAATATCTATTTTTCATAGTTGAAGAATTAAGGATGGCCCAAAGAAAAATAAATTGAACGAGCGTTCAATTAAAAAATGATTAAGTAAAGGTTATCGAATCGCAAAATAAATTGAATGACCGTTCAGTTTATTTATTTTCGAAAATCGTTAATATTGTTAGTAAGAATAAAACAGACCAAAGCATGGGAAGAAAGAGTTTAGGATCTACTAGACGTTTGGAAATTATCAAGGCTTTTTATGAGGTAGCCAAACAGGGCGGGCTTGAGAATGCCTCTATTGCGAAAGTGGCCAAGACTATGGGGGTTAGCAATGGATTGGTAATGCATTATTTTAATACCAAGGATGAGCTATTGATCGGACTCAACGAATATATTCTTCAACAACATTTATATGTCATGTTTGAAGACCACAAGGGCCAAATTGAAACCCGTAAAGACTTGGAAGACTTAATCCACAATCTTTTTTCAAGAAAATGGGACCAATATTTTGATGATGGGGTATTTTATAGTTGCTATGCCCTTATTTATAGAAACCAAGCTTTCAACAGTAGTTTTAAGGAATACCTTCTAAAGCTGCACGAAGTACTTAGGGAAGAGTTGAAACAAGCTTATGGAAATGGAATCATTAGCAATACGAATATTGATGAACTTACCGAAATTATATTTGCTTTGGTAGATGGGTCCTACTATTATATGGGCATGTTCGACCCGAAGAACAGTGCCGACCTAAAGCAGCTAGACCTTTATATTTCCCACTGTCTTAGCCTTTTTGAATATAAAGAAGAATGAGTGTGTACTTTGAAATCTTAGGTTGGGTAGGAACTTTTTGCTTTCTTTTCTCTTATTATATGCTTATTCAGGGGAAGTGGTTATCCCATCAACCAATATACCATTGGTTTAACATAGCGGGTAGCGCGCTATTCATAGCCAATGGAGCTTTTTACTCGGCTTGGGCCGTGGTTTTTGTCAATCTTGCTTGGGGAGGTATCGCCTGTTATGGGCTTTATAAACGTTCGTAAGTTATTGCATTATTGTATGAAGTTGACCATTTTCTGGCTTCCATCACCCTGCAAGCTACCATAGCATCAGAGGGGTATATTTTACTTTGAAGTATGGCGTTTTTTGACCAAATATTATCATAGGGGCAGAGCTTGGTCAAGCTGTAACGAAGCAATGCTAGAATACATAAGTGTGTCTTTCTTTCTAAAAAAAAAATAACTCAAATGATCATGGTTTATCGGGGGGAGCTAGAGTTTCCTCGTTACACATACACAAAAAGTCGATATTTGGATTGCTTTTAAAGGGGCATTAATATTTTGAGCGCAATGGACGTGGGGCCCAACCGGTGCCTGAGGTCAATTATCATTTGAGCCCAAGATGTGAAAACCAAGCGGTTTCAGACTTAGAAAATCTCGATTTTAAAATTCTTTACCCTACATCGGTTGCATGCGATCTTGCTCTATGTTGACAAGGGCGATGAAAACTAAGAAACTTTATTTCTTTTATTTGAAGACAAGGAAAAGCCTTTTATATACCTAGGGGGCCACGAGAGGATGGGGACTGTGGTTTTTGTTGTACTTCCCATTAAGCTAGGGGGGGGAGGGTGATTAGGGTATCAATAATATATGGGCTTTGCGCTGGTTGATTTGCTAGATTTTGTCATTAAATTTTGAGGATATATTAAAAAAAGACCTTGTGTAAATGATTTTCTTTTCTATCTTCGCATACGGTATTTCGTATACGGTATACAAAAAATAGAAGATGAGAAAAATTGCGAACAACGAATTGAGCGATCAGGCCTACAAAATGGTTAGGGCTATGATCATGTCGAAGGAATTGAAGCCAGGGCAAAAAATAGTGCAGGATAAACTTGCGGAAGATTTAGGTATAAGCAGAACTCCCTTAAGGACGGCGCTCCAAATACTGGAAGGTGAAGGGCTCATAGCGTCCGTTCCCCGTAGGGGCGTGATTGTAAAGGAATTTACCGATCAAGAAATTGTAGAGATCTATGAATGTAGGGCGGCACTCGAAGGTGTGGCCATCAGACTTTTTACCGAGCGGGCCAGTGCCGAGGAAATCACAGCTCTCGAGCATATGTTCAAACCTTTTTTTAAGGGGGAAATTGATTTGGAGGATTATAAGAGGGTGGATGCCGAATTTCATGAAACTATTATAAAAGGGAGTCAGAATGAGTATTTACATAGGTTGTTCAGGCAGGGAAACCTTCTTGTGAGTATGGATGCTATTGGACTGTTGAGGTTTCCGGATGAAACGCTCGGAGAGCACATGGATATGATTGAGGCCATAGCTAAACGAGATGCCGATTTGGCTGAATCCTTGGCGAAGTTGCACTTGGATAGAACAAAACAATTGATCTTAAAAAGGATAAATGACTAAGAAGAGCTCATTTTTTCCTATAAGGTATCGTATGGTCTTCGGTACGTTCATTTTATCCATGATTGTATTGTTCGACAGGATATTGATTTCGGTAGCTAAAGACCCTGTAGCTAATGACCTTGGTCTTTCGGATAAGCAAATGGGTTGGGTGCTTTCAATCTTTGCATTAGGGTATGCCCTTTTTCAAACCCCATCGGGCTATCTGGCCGATAAATTTGGGGCTAGAAAAATATTGACCGCAGTGGTGGGCCTTTGGTCCGTTTTTACGGCCTTGACCGGTGCCGTTTTCGGTTTTGGGGCCTTATTGGTGGTGCGGTTTTTATTTGGAGTGGGTGAGGCAGGGGCTTTTCCATGCATGGCCCGCGCTATATTTAATTGGATTCCTGTCAAAGAACGGGGCTTGGTCCACGGAATCAATTTTTCGGGAGGAAGGTTGGGGGCTGCCATTGCACTGCCCATTGTTGCATGGTTGATTGCCTTGACCAGTTGGCGTATGAGCTTTGTCATTCTTGGGGCCATAGGAGTAATTTGGGCCTTGATGTGGTACTGGTGGTATAGGGACGTTCCTAGGGAGCATAAGTCCATGTCCGAAAATGAGCTGGCCCTCATAGAGGCGGATACCCAAAAGGCACCTAAGGAAAAAGTGCCCCTGTCATTTGCCAAAATGTTCGGTTCAAAGGCTATGTGGTTGTTAATGGGCCAGTATTTCAGCAGTAATTTCACGTTTTTCTTTTGCTTGACATGGTTGTTTCCGCATCTAAAGACCCAATATAATCTGGACATCGTCGAGGCTGGGTTCTATTCTTCGGCCCCATTTCTTTTCGGGGCATTGGGAAATTGGGTTTCGGGCTATATGGTAGATGCCATTTATAAAAAGGGGGGATGGAACTTGTCAAGGAAACTCCCTGCGATTATTGGCTTTTCCTTGGCGGCCATAGGTCTTGTCGGCAGCGTGTACATGAATGATGTGCTGGGAGCGGTAATTTTTATTTCCATGGCGGTTTTTGGAGCGGACATGACGCTGAGTCCCTCTTGGTCCGTATGCCTCGATGTAGGTAAGGAATACTCAGGGGCAGTTAGTGGCACCATGAATATGGCAGGCAACCTTGGTTCATTTTTTACGGCTTTGGCATTCCCGTATTTGGTGGCCTTTACAGGGTCTAATACACCGTTTTTCTTTTTAGCGGCCGCATTGAACATTTTGGCCATACCTATGTGGATGGCCATAAAGCCGCAGACCCCTCTTCATTAATTAAAAATAGAACAAAAAATTAATCATGATAAAATACGATGAGTTTAAAGAGGTCTGTCAAAGGTCGATTAAGATGATCGAAGCGGCAGGTCTACTGTTAACACCCGCCGATAAGCAAAAAATGACGGCGGCTGATTTTGGTCTTAACCGGATTAAGAAAGAGGGGGTGCAGATCTTGACCATGTTCCAGACCGGCCGTATTGCGGGAAAGATATTGGTGTTGTTGCCTTTTCAGACGGAGCCGGAACATTGGCATCCTACCGTTGGCGATGATCCAGGTAAGGAAGAGGTTATCAGGGCCATTTGTGGGGACCTCTATTTCTATATCCCTGGAGAAAACAATATGAAAAAAGGCTTTATAGTAGATGGGAAGGAAGACTGCTATACCATGCGGAATGAGATTGTTATGGCGCCGGGCGACCAATTGGAACTTCCGGCCGGAACAAAGCATTGGTTTCAAGCAGGGCCGAGAGGAGCGGTAATGTATTCTTTTTCTACTACGGTAACCGACCTCAACGACCAATTTACAGATCCGGATATCGTTCGTGATACGATTATAGAAAAAGAGCCTGATACGATAAAATAAATATTAAACACATATCTATTAACACTATGAAACAAAGCATAATTACCGCTTTTTTAAGTAAAACCCAAGATCGTTTTTCCGAGTACCAAAAACCGACGGGACTTCGTGAGCGTTTGGAGACCGTTAAAAAAATTGATGGGGTCACGGGGGTTGAAATCGTTTTTCCCTATGAAACCGAAGAAGCCGTGGCGACCAAGGCACTGATGCAAGAAATGGGATTGGAGTTTGCAGCGGTAAACGCCAATATTAAAAAGGAAGCCAAATGGGTGCCGGGTGCCCTGTCAAGACCGGATGCAGCGTTGCGAAAAAGTGCGGCCCAATTGATAAAAGATGCCAAAGATTATGCAATTGCCGTTGGCGCGCCCTTAGTCACCGTTTGTCCACTTTCGGATGGTTACGATAACCTGTTTCAAGTCGACTATAAGAAAGGCTGGTCGAACATGATCGATACTTTTGCCGAAGCTGCGGATTATAGGCCGGAAATGCCCTTGTTCGTTGAATATAAGATCAATGAGACCCGGGTGAACTGTTTCTTGGATAGCTGTGCAAAGACCATAGTTTTTTTAAAAGAGGTCCAAAATTCCGCCACGGGTATCACTATCGATTTTGGTCATTCGCTTTTGGCAAAGGAAAATCCTGCGGAAGTACTTGCCATGTGCGAGCGTTCCAATGTAGATTATTATCTGCATACTAATGATAACGATTGGCAGTTTGACTGGGATTTGATAGGAGGCTCGCGAAACTTTCTACATACCGTTGAATTTTTCTTCTATGCCAAGGAGTTTGGATATGACAAGTACTTCACGGCCGATGCTTCCCCCCGTATCTTCGATATGGTCGGCTTTTTTACCGAGCATGCCGAAATGAACAAGGCCATTTGGAATATAGTGGAGCACTTGGATCGAGATAAGTATAGGAGGCTGATGCGCGAAGAGAAGCACATGGACCTTATGAAATTAGTAAGACAAGAAATCTACAGATTATAAAAGATGCCGAAAAAAACTTATAAAATAACCCATCAAGAGGCGAAATCCTTAATGGTCGCCGCCATTGAATCCGCGGTCAAATACAATGTACCGGGAGCCATAGCCATTGTTGATAGTGGGGGAAATACCATAATGCTCGAAAGTCTAGATGACACCATGAGCAGTGCTTCGGGCATAGCAATAGGTAAAGCCGCTACATCGGCGGCATTTCGACGGCCAACCAAGGATTTGGAAGATGTTATTTTCGATGGGCGAACCCCTATGTTGGTATTGAACAGTGCCTCCAGCCAAGCTTACGTACCTCTTAAGGGCGGATATCCCATATATTTTGAAAACGAATTGGTCGGAGCCATCGCGGTGGCGGGCACAATGGATGCTAATATGGATGAGATAGTTGTATTGGAAGCATTACAAAAGAAAGGCTGGTAAAATGAAGACTATGGACTTATATATGAAAATAATGAAAAGCGGAGTGGGAGGTGTGTTTTTGCTGTTGGCCATAGCTTCTTATGGGCAGGTGCAGAAGCATGTCAATACCAATGGCTTTAAGGTAGAAAAAGGTACTAATGTGGCCCATTGGTTGTCGCAAAGTGATCGGAGGGGAGAGGAGCGTAAAAAGTTTTTTACGAAGTCGGATGTAAAGACCATTGCGGACTTGGGGTTTGATCATATCAGATTGCCGATCGATGAGGAACAAATGTGGGATGAGAATGTGCAAAGACATCAAGACGCCTTTCAACTGTTGGATGACTGTATTGAATGGTGCGTGGAATACAAGCTTAAGGTCATAGTAGACCTTCACATTCTGCGGTCACATCATTTTAATGCGAAAGAAAAGCCCTTGTGGACGGATAAAAAGGAACAAGAGAAATTCTTTGATCTATGGCGTGACTTATCGAAAGCCTTAAGCAAATACCCCAATTCACTTTTGGCCTATGAACTCATGAACGAGGCCGTAGCCGATGATGATGAATCGTGGAACGAACTCTTGGCAAACGCTTTTGACGCTATTCGTAAACTTGAGCCCCAAAGAACCATTGTAATAGGCTCCAATAGGTGGCAATCGGTAGATACGTTTGATCTACTCCGAGTTCCTGAAGGGGACAAGAACATTTTGTTGAGCTTTCACTTCTATATTCCTTTTTTGTTGAGTCATTATGGTGCAAGTTGGACGGATCTAAAAAATTATAAGGGTCCCGTCCATTACCCTGGTATCATTCTCACTGAAAAGGAATTTCAAACCCTTCCCGGGGCAGTGAAGCCTTCGGTTGAAAAATGGGTAGGCGTAAAATTTGATAAGGCCACCTTGTTAGATTTATGGAAAAAACCGATTGAAAAAGCAAAATTATTAGGGTTGCCACTGTACTGTGGTGAGTTCGGTATAATTGCCGGAGCTCCTAAACGAGATGCCCTTATGTGGTATGAAGACATGGTGTCCCTGTTTGGGGAAACCGGTATTGGCTATGCGAATTGGAACTATAAAAGTGGCAGTTTTGGACTGCTTTCCGATGACGGTATCCCCTACCAAGAGTTGATAGATATAATAACTGATAAAAAATAATTACGACAAAATGACAATTACCCAATTACATAGAAAAGGCTTCTTTTTAGCGATCAATCATATCGTTGTAGGGCTGTTCGGCTTTTTGGTCGTTACGAGTTGCGCCCCGACCAAACCGAACGTTTGGCAATGGGAAAAAGTGGAGGCAAAAGGTAAGCCAACGGCTCGGCACGAGGCGGGAATGGTGGCGTATAAGAACCAAATTCTCCTTATAGGAGGTAGACGTATCAACCCTACGGATGTCTTTGATACCGAAAATAATACTTGGTCGGCCAAATCTCCAACACCAATCGAAATACACCATTTTCAACCCGTGGTTTTGGGCGATGCGGTGTATATCATCGGGGCCATGACAGGCAAATGGCCCAATGAAACACCCTTGGATCGAGTCATTGTCTATTATCCGGAAAAAGATGAATATGTCTACGGTCATAAAATACCGGAACATCGTAGAAGAGGTGGAGCAGGTGTGGTTTCCTATAACGATAAGATATATGTGGTAGGAGGTATTACCAAAGGGCATATGAACGGTTACCAATCGTGGCTAGATGAATATGACCCAAAGACTGGCGAATGGCATGCACTATCAGATGCCCCTGATGCCCGTGATCACTTCCACGCCGTAGTGGCAAACAATAAATTGTATGCTTTTGCGGGTCGTAAAACATCTAAAAAAACGGGTGAGGATATGGCGCTCACCAACCCATATGGCAATGTATACGATTTTCAAAGGAAGCAATGGCAAAAGGTTACCGAGATTTTAGGTATACCCACCCAAAGAGCTGGTAATGCCGCGTTCGTATGGAATGACGAGGTGCTTATTGGTGGTGGGGAGAGTACGGCACATGAGGCGGCTCACAATGAGGTGGAAGCTTATAACATCAATACAAGATCATGGCGGAAATGGCCATCAATGATTCAAGGCCGTCACGGCACCGGATATGCCATTGTAGGCGATTATGTGTATATAGCCGCAGGTAGTGGTAACCGTGGCGGTGGACCGGAACTAACGACCATCGAAAGGTTGAGGTTACCCATGCAAACGAATGTAACGGAAGCCGTAATGGATTCTAATTTTACAGAAATCCGTAAACAATGGCACACGGTCGAAATCGATTTTGAAGGCCCCCAAACCTCCGAAAATGCGAGCGATAATCCATTTTTGAACTACAGACTAAATGTAGAATTCAAGCATGCGGATACCAATTATACCATTAGGGGCTTCTATGCCGCCGATGGGAATGCTTCGGAAAGCAGTTCCGACAAAGGAAATATCTGGAGAGTTCGGTTTACACCGGATCGATTGGGGAAGTGGACCTATTCCGCAGAGTTGTACCATAAAGATAGCATCGCTATAAAAGGCGATATTTCTGGGGCGGAAAAACTTTCTATTTCAAACGCCACGGGTGGTTTTAAAGTAATCCAATCTGATAAGGAAGGTGTTGATTTTAGGGCACATGGAAGGCTGGTAGCTTCCAAAGGCTATTACAAGTTTCAAGGAACGGATAAATACTGGATGAAAGTCGGTACCAACAGTCCTGAAAACCTATTGGGCTATGTTGATTTTGACGATACCTATCGGATAGAATCCTCGAGTGAGGATGGAGAAGCAAGTACTACTGATGAAATCCATTCGTACCCCTTACATCTGAACGATTGGAAATCGGGCGACCCCACTTGGAAGGACGGCAAAGGAAAAGCCTTGATCGGAGCTATAAACTACCTTGCCTCCACGGGAATGAATTCGGTTTATTTTTTGACCATGAATCTTTTAGGTGACGGTAAGGATGTGTGGCCTTATACAAAACCCGATGAGTTAGATCGTTTTGACGTAAGTAAACTTGAACAATGGGAAATCGTTTTTCGCCATATGCAGTCAAGAGGAATGATGTTGCACGTGGTACTACAAGAAACGGAGAACGAGACCCTATTGGACGGAGGCGATACCGGGCCTTTAAGAAGGCTCTATCTCAATGAGTTGATGGCCCGCTTTGGCCACCATTTAGGCCTTACATGGAATTTAGGCGAGGAAAATGGGCCTGCCGATTGGTCTCCCCTAGGTCAGAACGACGCCCAAAGAAGGGCTATGGCGAAATTTATCAAGGAGTCGGATCCGTACCAACATCCCGTACTGCTACATACGCATTCGCATGACCCATTGCGCAGCGATATTTTAGACTCGATTGTGGGGTATACATATGTAGACGGACTTTCATTGCAGCAAGACGAAAGAAAACAAACCGCTGAGGTCATCGAAAGATGGAAAAACAAATCAAGGGAAGCGGGACACGAATGGCTCATTACCATGGATGAAATTGGGAAATGGTTTCAAGGGGCCGTGCTCGATAGTGAAGACCCTACCCATGAAAGCTTAAGAAAATATGTGCTTTGGGGTACCTTACTTTCCGGCGGGGCGGGAGTAGAGTGGTATTTCGGGGCCAAGCATCCACACAATGATTTAAATTCTGAAGACTGGCGGCAGCGCAATCGACTATGGCAAATATCAAACCATGCCCGTGTATTTTTTGAGGAGAACCTTCCGTATTGGAACATGCGGCCCGAACACGGCTTGGTCAATATAGAAGAAGCTTATTGTTTTGGGGAAAAGGGTAAGGTATATGCGCTGTTCCTACCTGATACAAAAGGGGCTACAATAGATCTTACGGAAGCAGCCGGAGAATTTGAGGTGCTTTGGTTCGACCCTTTAAATGGAGGTGAACTTCAAGAAGGTACTGTTGAAAATATTACGGGAGGCTCCGTGAAACCTTTAGGTATGCCACCGGTTGCCAAAGGTATGGCACATACAGACTGGGTCTGTTTATTAAGAAAGATATAACTAACCGAAACGAATACTAATACAATAAGCGAATGAAATAGACAAAAAAAAACGAGATGTGTGCCAGCACATCTCGCTGAAAATTAACTAACAAAAAATTAGTCGAATAATTAACATTTCAAAGATATGAAAAACTATAAGCAGTTTAAGCTCGTGAGTGTCAAATCATCTGAGCTAAAATTGACGATGAAACTATTATTGACCTTGATTACGGTTTCATTGTTTTCTACACGAGCTAATGCATTTTCAAGTGATAGATTGCCTAGCAAGGGCAGTTCCTTGATTTTGCAACAAACCGTTTCAGGTAGTATAACCGACGCTGATGGACAACCTATTCCCGGTGTTTCGGTAGTGGAAAAAGGGACTTCAAATGGGGTGGCCTCGGATTTTGATGGAAACTATTCCATAGAGGTTTCTAGTGGTGCAATATTAGTGTTTAGTTCCATAGGTTTTGCTGCTAAGGAAGTACCTATAGGCCAAAATACGAACATCGATGTTCAATTAAGTGAAAATTCGGAGGTATTGAGCGAGGTGGTGGTAACGGCTTTAGGAATTAAAAAAGATGCCAAGAAATTAGGGTATGCCGTTTCATCGGTAGATCCCGAAGAAGTAAATGTAAATAGAAGTTCAAATTTTATGAACTCCTTACAGGGAAAGGTGGCAGGTGTAAGCATATCGGCATTGAGCACCGGGCCTGGAGGGTCGTCAAAAGTTCGTATTAGGGGGCAGTCTTCCATTTCGGGTGCTAACAATCCTTTAATCGTAGTTAATGGTGTGCCGATAGATAATACGTCTTTTGGCGCCAATCCAGAAGATGGGGGAAGAAGAAGTGGCGTTTTTTCCGATGGAGGGGATGGTTTTTCCAGTATTAACCCCGATGATATTGAAAGTATGACGGTTTTGAAAGGGGCTTCGGCAGGGGCACTTTACGGCTCACGTGCCAAAGACGGTGTTATTTTGATTACTACAAAAACAAGGGGAAGTGGCAGTGGTATAGGGGTTACCTATACTATGAATGTGATGAACAATACTCCTTTGGATTTTACCGACTACCAGTATGAATACGGGCAAGGGGAAAACGGGATTCGGCCCACTTCCGAAAACCCTACCTCGGGGCAATGGTCTTTTGGGGAAAAATTTGAACCAGGTCTAACACAAGTTTTGTTCGATGGAATTGAATTGCCTTATGAGCCGGTGTACAATAGGATACGTAAGTTTTATCGAGATGGGTTAGATGTAACGAATTCACTTGGTCTATCGGGCTCAAGTGAAAAAGGAGGTTTTAACCTTTCCGTTTCTAACCTTAAGAGCAAAGGCGTTGTTCCCAATAATGAATTTCAAAGAAGAACCATCAATCTGGGGGTAAGTCACGATTTTTCTGACCGATTTAGCTTTACTACGAATATTAATTATTCTAACGAGCAAAATACCAACCCACCAAACATCGGGCAACAAGATAATACGGTCACTACCTCCATTGCCAATTTGGCCAATTCCATGCCTTTGGATGTTTTGAAGGCGAATAGGTATGATGCAGATGGCAATGAATATGTCTATTCTCGTTTTCGAAATAGAACGAATCCGTATTTTACATTGTCAGAGCAATTCAACCATATAGAACGCGATAGGGTTTTTGGGAATATTGCATTGAACTACAAATTTTCCCCATGGCTATCCCTTCAAGGCCGGGTGGGCCAAGATTATTGGTCAAGATTCCAAGATTATAACGGCTATCCCACAGGACAGGCGTCTATAAGACCCGCTCCCGATGGTTTTGTAAATGGAGAATACACACAGGAAACATTAAAGTTCAGGGAAACCAATATTGATGTGTTGTTGAGAATCAACAAAGAATTTGGAGACTTTGGAATAGATGTAAACTTGGGAGGTAATAAAATGAACCGTAGGACGGATCTGACAAGTGTATTTGTAGAGGATTTTGTTGTTCGTGGTTTGTACACAGTTGAGAATGGAAGGGTGAAAACACCCACTTATAACTTGTTGGAACGTGCTATCAACTCCTTGTACGGTTCGGCCGATTTCTCATTTAAAGACACTTACTTTATAAGTGTAACAGCTCGAAATGATTGGTTTTCTACCCTCTCAGAAGACAATAGAAGTATTTTATATCCTTCTCTATCCGGCAGTTATGTGTTCTCGAACCATATAAAAACAGATTGGTTGACCTTTGGTAAACTTAGGGCGTCCTATGCCGAAGTAGGAAGTGATACCGATGTACAACCCTATGCCGACCAATTGTCATATGCAATCAATTCTAATTTGTTTTCTACGCCGAACGGCAGTCAAAGCCCTGTAGCCGGTGCAAATACGACCGTTCTTCCAAACGGCAATTTAAGGCCGATGCGCGTCAAGGAATTTGAAGTGGGTATCGATTTACGGATGTTCAACAATCGTTTAGGGTTGGATTTGGCCGTCTATAACAAAACAACATTAGATCAAATCTTGAACAGTCAAATTTCAAATTCGTCGGGTTACGACCAAACCTTGGTGAACAGTGGGGAAAGCAATACTCGCGGTGTTGAGTTGTTGTTTAGGGGAACTCCGATCAAGACCGAAAATTTTCAATGGGATGCTTCGGTAAACCTAACGCAGAATAAGACCAAGGTGGTCAAACTACTGACCGATGAACCTGGCGAACAGATTTTAGTGGGGAGGCATGTATACAATGGCTTCTTGTACCAAGTTGTAGGGGAAGAAATAGGGCAGTTGGCAGGTTATGGTTTTAAACGGGATGCGGAAGGAAGACAAATTTTCGCAGACGACGGTAGAGCGGAAAGGACCGATGATATTGTATTCTTCGGAAGTGCTTTGCCTAGGCATGTGGGAGGTATTACCAATAACTTTCGTTACAAGGATTTTAATATATCGTTCTTAATAGATTTTAAATTGGGCGGAAAAATGATTTCGGGTACGAATTTTAACGCCACTAGACATGGTTTGCACAAACAAACCTTGCCGGGAAGAGATACGGGGGTCATTGGGGAAGGTGTCAATGCCGCAGGTGAAACCAATACGGTGGCGACACCCTCGCAGAACTATTGGGAAGTTATTAGGTCGAAACAGATAATTGAACCAATAATTTATAATTCAGGCTTCTGGAAACTTAGGCAAATCACTTTCGGATATGATTTCAGAAAGTTCATACCTGAAAGTTCTCCTCTTAAGACCGTAAAATTGAGCCTTGTGGCCAATAATGTTCTAATACTGAAAAAATGGGTTCCGAATATAGATCCGGACTCTTTCGGTAACAGTTCGGATAACCTTTCAGGTTTGGAAAGTACCGGTGTTCCTACTACACGCGGTTTGGGCTTTAATCTTAACGTTAAATTTTAAACGGAGGTTGATTTTGAGTTTACTGAACAATAAAAACAAAATAAAATGAAACATATACATATACGGCTTACTGTTATCGCATTGCTTTTTTTCTTCGCCTCTTGTGATGACGGCTTTGATGAATTAAATACGAACACGATCGACCCAAGTAGTGACGAAATAGAGCAGGTATTTCTTTTGAACAATGCTATTATTGGCAGTTCTTATACGGAGGGACAACTTATTTACGATTTGGGAATAGTGCAGCAAATTGTAACTCCCAATTCAGGAATATTGTCCGGAGCGAATTTTAATGAAGACAATCGCGGGGCGACCAATAAACATTGGAACGATTACTACCAAAATGTTATTAAACACACTGGCGACATAGTGACGCAGTTAAAGAATCAACCTGAAAAGAGCAACTTGCTGAATATGACATTGATTATTCAGGCCCATGCTTTTATGTCTTTAACGGATAGTTATGGCGATGTTCCCTATTTTGAAGCGGGAAAGGGAATTTCCGAAGGGATTTCCTTTCCAAAATATGACGCTCAAGAAGAAATATATAAGGATTTGATTAAAGTGATTGCCAATGCTACTGCCGCATTGAGCGATTCGGCGGATATTTATGAAGGAGAGGTGCTTTATGGAGGTAATATCGACCAATGGAAAAAGCTGGGAAATTCCCTAATGTTCAGGTTGGGGATGCGACTTTCAAAAGTTGATCCAACTTTGGCACAGACTACCGTTTCCGCAGCCTTTTCGGGAGGACTTCTAGAATCAAATGATGATAATTTTGTGATTCGGCATGATTCTAATTATCAAAATGCCACGGGCAATTTTTTAAATGGGGCGGAGGCAAATAACTTTTATTTGGTGGATGTCTTTGTAGATTATCTTTCGGGTATGAACGATCCTAGATTGGGCGCTATCTCCGTTAGGTATGTAGGGGCTGCTTCGGGCCCAGATCAAACGGGGGATGTCGCTACGAATGATCCGGCACTTCAAGTAGGGATGCCTATGGGGAATACCGATGCTTCCATAGGGGAAGTTGCCAATGATATGGGCTTGGTTGGTTTATATGATTTTAGCCAAGCGGATCGATCTCGAATCGCTAAATCTGATGGTGCCCAATTTATCCTTACCTATGCCCAAACTCAGTTGTTGCTGGCCGAGGCCGCCACTAGGGGATGGGTGACGGGAGAGGCTGCAAGTTATTATGAAAGGGGCGTGCGCGCCCATATGGAGCAGATGGCCTTACACGATCCCAGCATGGAAATAGATCCTGCCGATATAGATGCTTATATTTTGAACCACCCATTTGACGAGGCGAACGCCTTAGAACAGATCAATACCCAATATTGGGTGGCATCCTTTATGAACGGGCCGGAAGCCTTTGCCAATTTTCGAAGGTCGGGTTTTCCAAAACTCACGGCGAATTCCGTTGCTGGACAGGATATATCCGGTGATTTCATCAATAGGTTAACATATCCTACCGAAGAGGTTGCGGTCAATAAGACGAACTTGGATGAAGCCGTCAATAGAATGGGCCCAGACAATCTAGATACCAAGGTCTGGTGGGATCAATAGAAACAGGAGACTATTAGTTTAGTTGAGTTTTTGCTTTAAAAGGTACGGATCATACGTTTCGTACCTTTTATTTTAGCAAGGTTTTCTCGTAGCCCGGTATTCTTAAGTTCTATATGGGCAATCTCCTAAATGCAGGCCCAGGGTGGGGACCCGGTTATTTACATATGTTTTTAATATAGATTGGTTTTTATTATGATTGATGTTTCTCTTTTGCTTTCGGTTGTCATTGGTATATGTGTCTTACTTGTACTCATACTTCGTTTTAAAATACAAGCTTTTATTTCACTTCTGATTGCTAGTATTACTGTCGGTGTTTTGTCAGGTATGAAACCCTTACTTATAATAGATACCATACAAATCGGAATGGGAGGTACCCTTGGTTTCGTCGCCGTAGTGGTAGGTTTGGGGGCTATGTTCGGAGCTATTTTGGAACATTCGGGAGGTGCGGAGGCCTTGGCAAGGTTTCTTTTGCTTCGATTTGGCGAAAAAAGGTCTTCTTGGGCCTTAATGTTAACTGGTTTTATTGTAGCAATTCCCGTGTTTTTTGATGTAGCATTTATTATTCTCGTGCCCATGGTATATGCGCTTCAACGCAAAACAGGTAAGTCGTTGTTGCTCTATGGTATCCCCTTGCTGGCGGGTTTGGCCATAACGCACTCATTTATTCCGCCAACACCGGGGCCGGTTGCGGTTGCCGATATTGTAAAGGCCGATTTAGGATGGGTTATTTTTTTCGGTTTTTTAACGGGCATTCCGGTCGCGATCATATGCGGCCCATTATTTGCGAAGTATGTTGCGAAGAAAATTCATGTGAATGCCCCCACTCTGGAAATGGGGGATAGGGTAACGCATAGTTTTCCCTCCGTACGTCTGATAATAGGAATAATAGCTATTCCTATTGTATTGATTGTTTTAAATACCCTATTAAATAGCCCCCTTTTTAATCAACGGTTTGTATCGAAAAATATGTTGGAATGGTTGGCGATGATCGGACATCCATTTTCTGCCTTAATAATAGCGAACCTCATTGCGTGGTATGCCTTAGGTAGAAGGAGAGGTTTTACAAGGGGGAAGTTATTGGACATCACGACCCGGTCCATGGGCCCCGCGGGAATTATTATATTGCTAACGGGCGCAGGTGGGGTTTTTAAGCAAATGCTCGTGAATACAGGAACAGGTGAAATGTTAGCTCAATATTTTGCGGAGCAGGGAGTGGGTATTATGTTGTTTGCTTTTATCGCCGCTGCACTGATCCGTGTTTTACAGGGGTCTTCCACAGTGGCTATGATTACGGCTGCGGGCCTTACTTCACCACTTTTGGCAGATACCATTTCAGAACCTCAAAAGGCCCTTATCGTAATTGCAATTGCTTCTGGAGCCACAATGATGTCCCATGTAAATGATAGTGGATTTTGGTTAGTGAGTAAATATTTAGGACTGACGGAAAAGCAGACGTTTGGAAGTTGGACAGTGATGACATCCTTATTGGCCATAACCGGTTTTGTAACGGTATCCTTGCTGTCCCTGTTGGTTTGAGACTGATAAAATAATAGGTTGTCGTAGGTGTTGGATATGGTTTGTTAAAATGTACCGGTTCATGGGATTAGGAAAAAGACACATTCGGCTCCTTTCCTTGTAAAGAAGTAGGCAGTTCAAAAACTTCTAAATCAAAATAAGGCAATGCGGCAAAGAGGTGGTCGAAAATGTCGGCCATGATATATTCGTAGTTTTCCCAACGTTTGTCAGAACTAAAGGCATAGATTTCCAATGGAATCCCTTGCGTGGTGGGGGCTAGCTGTCGTACCATCAAGGTCATTCCCTTGTTTACGGCAGGGTGGTTCTGTAAATAATTGATCACATACTTTCTAAAAACGCCGATATTGGTGAGATTTTTTCCATTGATGGCTAGTTCCTTATTTACCCCGTTGGCCGTATTGTACGAAGTAATCTGCTCGTCTCGCGTACTCAGGTAGTCTCGTATAAGCTCGATGTTTTTAAAGGATTCAATGTCTTCTGGATGTAAAAAGCGAATACTTCTTTGGCTGATGACCAAGGCGCGCTTCATTCGTCTACCACCGCTATTCTCCATGCCCCTCCAGTTTTTGAATGAATCGGAGATCAAGGCATAGGTGGGAATGGTAGTGATGGTCTTATCAAAGTTCTGCACTTTTACCGTGGCGAGCGTGATTTCACTGACATTACCATCGGCACCGTATTTTTCAAAAGTAATCCAATCGCCAATACGCACCATATCGTTAATGCTGACCTGTATACTCGCAACCAGACCCAAGATAGAATCTTTGAATATGAGCAAGATTACGGCGGAGCCGGCACCAAGGGCGGTGAAAAACTTCCAGATCAAAACATCGGTAATGATGGCAAAAATGGTCAAGATGCCCACAAACCATGCAAAGATCATAAAGACCTGGATGTAGCTATCCATAGGTTTATCGCGAAACCGTGGCTTGGTCTTTAGATAGTCGTTCGTGCTCCTAAAGAGACTCTTGACTATAAACAGGGTCAATATAACAAAGGTAATCTGTAATATTTTGAGTGCGACAATACCGCCATATTCAAAATGAAAAAAGGCAAAGGGGAAGAATTTGAACAAGATGGTCAAAGGAACGATATGGGCCACATAACGGGGCACCTTGTTCATCACCAAGAAATTGTCGAAATTGGTCTTCGACTTTCGGGCGAACCGTAAGGATAGGTTACGCAAAACGCGCCAGATTATCAAATCTAGAAACCAGGCTAAAATTAATGAGCTTACCAATACGATCAACAAGTTCAGGTACGATGCGACGCCTTCGCTCATTCCCGTTTTTAACAAATAATCATATAGAATTGTATGCAAACCTTCTTCCATATATTTCTTTATAGAAATTCCGTTTGCAAAATTAAGCCATAGAAAGAACTAAGAAAGCGAATACGTGAAATAAATGACAGGTATTTGAAATACTATAACCAATTGCTAAGGACATGCTTGATGGTGGATGTATCAGTGAGGTTGGGGCCTTGGTTTTCTATTTGTCGTTTAGGGCCAGAACCGGGACATTTTCAAAATATACCAACTTGCCCAGTGCGGGTTGGCCCAGGCCCATCTTTTGTAAAAAAGTGCGCTTCTTGTTGATGTAGCTTACCATATGGCTGCGTCTGATCTCCACAAAGCAGTTTATGGCCGTGGGCATCTCTACGTTGCGTACGGTATTGAATGTATGGTCGATATCTTCAAAATAGGTGCTCAACAGCTTTTTATTTGCCTTTTGCCTATCGTTTAACGAATCGGGATCTTCTAAGCTTAGTACTTGAATGCTAGATTTGCTGAGTTTTGCAATTTCGGCCAAGTGTCGTATTTCGCTAGGGTTAAAATCGGTTTTAAAATTGGTCGCCAATACGATTTCCTTGGGTTCGTTGAAAACGGCATTTTTTGGAACGATCAAAACAGGGCAGTTTCTGATTTGTTCTATCACCGAAAGTGCGGTTTTGCCATACTTGCCCATCCGTCTATTGGTCATGCCCTTGGCCCCTATGACCAGCATATCGATTTGCATTGATTTAACCACGTCTTTTACGGCATCTAAGAAGGGATAAGGGCGCGACATAACGTGGAAGCGATGTTTCGGGTTGTCGTTTTCAAAGGTCAAATGGGTCAATATATCTCCAAGACCTTGTTTTGACCTATTTTCCGATAGCTTATTGAAGGCTTCGTCGGGATCTAAGAGCGCAACACTATCTAGGCTATGGGAATCTTTGGCGTACGTATTGAGAATGTAAAAATCGCAGTCCTCATTTTTGTAGAGTTGAATGGCGTATTCCATAGCGTTCAACGAGTTTTTTGAAAAATCGGTTGGTAATAGTAGCTTTTTTCCCATGATTGTTGTTTTAATTGTTTTGTTTTTAAATGGACGTGCTCGGCGATCGGGCAGCTTTCGGGCCCCGATATGTCTTTGGGGCCTTTGATCCTCCCGATGTTTTATCGGGAGGGGCAATCTTAGTTTTAAGACCTTTGATCATTTTGAATATCTAGGTTTTTGCGTGTAAAAGAATTTGTGATAATACCTGTGTTTTAATGCTTCTGTATTTTTTGACATGTTCAAGGTATAATTTGCGACTCGCTTCGTGCTTATGCAGATAAAAGGCGTCGCACTCGGCCGTATCACATTCGATTATATTGCCAATGTTCATTTTGTATTTGTAGAGCTTTCCGATGTGTGATCGGTTTTCTCTTTGCAATTCTTGCAGTTGTTGGTACAACTGTGAATTGTTGAGCATGCGGTCTTCAATGTCCATTAGGTAGTCTAACTCTTCATTTATGAACTCAAGGTGTTCCGTCCAACCGGAAATTTCTACCTTATCTTTTTCCATCATGATACGACTATCGGGTTCGTGCGCATAAAAAGGTTGTGATACATTCATAATTTTATATTTTTATTATTACTGTGGCGTTTCGGCCCTTTGTTTCAAAGTTCACTTGCAAGTCATTCAATGGGAATGGTATGAATGACGATCTAGTTGGTCAGTGGGACGAGAATCGATATTCTTTTTATAGGTACGACCGTGAATTCCACTGTTTGAAATAGGAGCAAACTACGTATGGAATGGAATAACGATTTCAAGGGTCGCCTTACAATGGGGTATTGTTTGTTCTTCATTTCCATCTTCATCTTGGCATTCCGTCTGTCAAGGGTGTTTCCTAAAAAAAAACTAGGTGCTAAGGGCGCTATTCCGCTTTCTTTACGGATGAATTAGTACTAACGTCAAAGAGTATGCCTATAAAAGAAATGCTTTTGCCGATGAGTGTAATTGCTTAATTGTCAATGGTTAAGGAGGTGTGTTGAAAACAGGGGCAATTTAAATGCGGGGCGAATTTCCCCAGGTGATGAATTTTGGACCGATACGGGGTAAATTTTAAATAGAGAAAGTGAGCGGTGAAATCGTTAATATATTGAAAATCAGAAGAAATGATTTATGGGTTTGTGATGGGATTTGTTGAAAGTTTTTCAAGGAGGAATAAAGAGGAATAAATAGGGTATAAAAAAATAGCCAAGGCATGCCTTGGCTATTTTTAATGGTTTTGATACGTCCATTGAAGAGAAAAGTGAGCATGGGGCAAGGGTGGAGGAGGGTAAGGGGTAAGACCTCTTGGCCGTGTCGTCTTAGCTGCTTTTCCTTGATTATTTTAGTATCCCGGATTTTGAATAAGTGCGGGGTCTGCAGCTATCTGACTGGCGGGAAGCGGCAACAACAATTTGCTGTCGTCGGTAATGCCTAGAACGCTTTTGGCCCTTCCTTGACGTAAGAGATCGAACCAACGATGGCCTTCCCGGTCCTATTCCAATCTTGCAGTCGATTCCCCCAAAATTCCGATCCTATCCAATTTCTGTTGGGCCAGTTTTGCCAGTCACTTGCAAAGCTAAGACCTTGGGGAAACGACCGATATTCGAGCGAGGTTTTAGCAAATATCGAAGGGGTGATACAGGGGGGGGCGTATAAAATGGGCTTTAGGTAGTATTTTCTTTTCATCTTCTAAATTTACGCGGAATTTATTGAAACACCCCCCCCCCGTGTTGTCAACTAGGGCATGGTATTTTACACAAGCGTATTCAATACGCCGAGTTCGGTGCCCACTTTGGTAAATGCGGCTATGGCCTTAGCGATTTGCTCTTGCGTGTGCGATGCGGAAAGTTGCACTCGTATACGGGCTTTTTCCTTGGGTACCACGGGATAAAAGAAGGCTATCACGTAAATTCCTTCCTCTAGAAGTTTTGAGGCAAACTGCTGCGCCAACTTCGCGTCGTAAAGCATTACGGGAACAATGGGATGTGTGCCCGGTATGATGTCAAAGCCGGCCTGGGTCATTCCAGCTCGGAATTGCTCCGTATTCTGTCGGAGTTTTTCAATAAGCTCATTGGAGTTTTCCAAATGTTCCAAAACTCTTAAAGAAGCCCCTGCAATGGCCGGGGCAAGGGTGTTGGAGAACAAGTAAGGTCTCGACTTTTGTCGCAATAGGGCTACGATTTCCTTTCTGGCGGCCGTAAAACCTCCCGAGGCCCCTCCCAAGGCTTTTCCATAGGTGCCGGTAATGATGTCTACCCGGCCCATTACACCTTTGTACTCATGGGTTCCTCTTCCGGTTTCCCCAATAAATCCGGTGGCATGGCATTCGTCTACCATTACCATGGCCCCGTATTTCTCGGCCAAGTCACAGATTTTATCTAGTTGGGCAATAGTTCCGTCCATAGAGAAGACCCCGTCGGTGACGATAAGTTTTCGTCTTGCGCCAGAGGCTTTTTTTAGTTCCTCCTCAAGGGCCTGCATGTCGTTGTGCTTATAGCGGTGCCTTTGGGCCTTGCATAAGCGTATGCCGTCTATAATGCTGGCGTGGTTCAATTCGTCAGAGATGATGGCATCTTCTTTTGACAGTAGCGGTTCGAATACGCCTCCGTTGGCGTCGAATGCGGCAGCATAAAGGATGCAATCTTCCATACCTAAAAATTCCGCCGTCTTTTGTTCCAGTTCTTTGTGTATGTTCTGGGTCCCGCAGATAAAGCGTACCGATGAAAGTCCGAAACCATAGGTCATCATTGCATCTATACCGGCTTCAATGACATCTGGGTCGGCAGAAAGCCCTAAATAGTTGTTCGCACAAAAGTTGAGGGTATTTGTGTGGTCTTTTGTGTCGATGCAGGCCCCTTGCGGGGTAGTGATGATACGTTCTTTTTTAAATAGTCCGGACGCTTCAAGGGAGTCCAGTTCTTCTTGAAACTGTTGTTTTATATTGTCGTACATGTCTTATAACCTTGTTTAGTGTATTGTTTACTTAATTCCGAAATCATTTCTGCCACAATATCCTTCAATTGAAATTGTGGGCGCCATTTCCAATCTTCGCGGGCTTTACTGTCATCTAATGAATAAGGCCAACTAGCGGCGATGTCTTGTCGGAAATCGGGCTTATAGTCGATTTGAAAATCGGGATAGAACTTTCTGATGGCCTTTGCGACATCCTTTGGTCTAAAACTGGCAGCTTGTAAATTGTAGGAAGTTCGAATGCTGATACAGTTCTTAGGGGCTTCCATAAGTTCAATGGTGGCCCTAATGGCATCGTCCATATAAATCATGGGCAGTGTGGCATCTTCGTGCAGGTAACAATCGAATTTTTGGCCTTGAACGGCCTTGTGGAAAATATCGACGGCATAGTCGGTGGTGCCTCCACCGGGAAGGGATTCATGCCCGATAATGCCAGGGTATCTTAAGGAACGCACGTCCAATCCGTATTTGGTAAAGTAGTAATTGGCCCAGTTTTCGCCCGCAGCCTTGCTTATCCCGTAAACGGTAGAAGGATTCAATGGGGCGTCTTGGGGCGTATCCCATTTTCTGATGTCACCACCGTAAACGGCAATTGAGCTAGGGAAAAATACTTTGTTCAACATATGTTCGGCCGCGACACTTAGAACCGAAAGCAGACTTTTAAGGTTGATTTCCCAAGTGCGAATGGGATCTTCTTCACCCTTGGCCGAAAGAACCGCCGCTAAATGATAGATTTCCGTAATACCGTGGGTAGTGATAATACGCTTGAGACCGGCAGTGTCGGTAGCATCTAAAATTTCATGAACGTTTGGGGAATTAGCTTTATCCCTAAGGTCTGAAGTGATGACCGAATCATTGCCATATCGTTCAATTAGGGCCTTGCTAAGCACGGTCCCTAACTGACCGTTAGCCCCGGTAACCAAAATTTTTTGCTTGCTCATATCTTTATATTAATAAGTATAAAGTTATGTAAACAAGTATTTTTGCCACAATAAAACCTTTAAATACTAATAAAATAAGTAGTTTTAGCTTTATATTGATAAATATGAAATATATTTTCCTTTATAGAGGTGAATGTATTGAGCTCACCAGTAATTTTAACTGCTATGGAAACGATCGATGAGATAGATTTAAAAATTTTACGGATTTTGCAGGTCGATGCGAAACGGACGGCCAAGGAAATAGCCGAATCGCTCCATATGACGGCTTCTCCGGTCTATGAACGAATAAAGCGCTTGGAGAAAAGGGGCTTTATAAAAAAGTATGTGGCCCTTTTAAACAAAAAACAATTGGGGAAACACGTAAGTGCCATCTGCATGGTTTCATTGCGGTATCACAATGAGGGGTTTATCGATACGTTTGAAAAGCAGATAAAGGAATTAAAGGAGGTGCAAGAGTGTTACCACATGGCAGGCAAGGTAGATTTCTTCCTGAAAATTCATTTGAAAAGCCTTGAGGGCTATCATGAGTTCGTCAGGACCAAACTGTCTAAGATCGATAATATAGGCGTGTTGGAGAGTTATTTTGTGCTGAAGGAGATATCCAATGGAACCGAGTTCGATATCTAAGGTAGGCTCCACAGCGTAAGTAGCGCGGGAGGGAGCCTAGTCGATGGGCGATCGGATTTATTCCACAACAATTTTATAAATTCCGAAACACAATTGGTCATGATCCCCTTCAATACCATTGCCAATACGATATCACTCAATTATAGGTCGATCCTAAACTATTTTATAAATAGAAGTACGAATGCTTCTGCGGAATCCTTCAACGCAAAAATTAAAGCGTTCAGGCCACAGTTCAGAGGGGTGAAAAATGTAGAATTCTTCCTTTACAGATTGACGACAATTTTTGCATAAACACAACAATTGGTCATGATCCACTAAGATTCAGTTTAGGTAAAAACCAAGTCAAAAAAACCTCGAAAATCATGTGATTTACGAGGTTTTGCTCACGGAGGATATCCGGTGTGGTGACCTGGCTGGGGCTCGAACCCAGGACCCTCTCCTTAAAAGGGAGATGCTCTACCAACTGAGCTACCAGGTCAAAAAAAGTAAAGAACGAAAGCGTATTCTGTTAAAAAAATAAGCTCAGGTGTTTAAATAAAAAAGCCTCTTTATTTTGAAGAGGCTACTATTTATTTGGTGACCTGGCTGGGGCTCGAACCCAGGACCCTCTCCTTAAAAGGGAGATGCTCTACCAACTGAGCTACCAGGTCAAACATATACAGGATTGATTCCCTTAATGCGGGTGCAAATATAAGTCGATTACTTTATTTTCCAAGCCCTTTTTTATATAAATTTAATTTTTTTTGAAATCCCCTGAAAATAAGCCACTTTTGCGCCAAAATAAAATTGTGAAAATAGTATTGTTAGGGTATATGGGTAGTGGTAAGAGTACCATTGGTAAAATATTGGCCCATAAAGGAAACTTGGAATTCATAGATCTTGACCATTATATTGAGCAGGCCGAAAATATGTCGGTTTCAGATATCTTTAGAATAAGGGGAGAGCTCTACTTCAGAAAAAAGGAACATCAATACCTGAACGAGGTGCTTGATCAAAAGGAGGGTTTTGTGCTGTCCCTCGGTGGCGGAACCCCCTGTTATGGCGATAATATGAAATCGATTATCGAAAAGACAGAGAATACCTTTTACTTAAAAGTTTCGATTTCTGAATTGACCAAGCGCCTCCTAAAAGAGAAAGACGAACGCCCATTGGTCAAGAATATAGCCGAAGACGAGCTGCCCGAGTTTATCGGTAAGCACCTGTTCGAACGAAACCAATTTTACAGCCAGGCCCACAAGGTCATTACCTGCGATACCAAAGACGTAAAAGATATTGTGGAAGAAATAAAGGTAGCCTTAGTCTAGGTAGACCATGTCGTTCTTGGACTGAAATTTCACGTGTACATGTTCTTGTAAGGAGGTTGATAGGGAAATGCCCTTATAATCGGCTTTTACAGGATATTTTTTATGGTTTCTGTTGACCAGTACCGCCGTCTTGAGCTGCTTGACAGGGGTTTTTAGAAAATGGTGTACGCCGTAAATGAGCGTGGTACCCGAGTTTAGTACATCGTCGACCAGAACAATGGATTTGTCTTGGTATTCCGATTCCGGGATCGAGGTTTTTACGCCACTTCGCAAGGGGTTCTTTTTGTCCATCATAACCTTACAGAGTGTGATTTCGGCATCGGTGACTTTCTTTAGCACCTTCTGCAGTTTTTTTGCAAAATTGAGTCCCCCGCCATCAATGCCGGCTATGATAATTTCCTTTTCTTCAACATTGGCCTCGTAAATCTGATAGGCAATACGTTCTATTTTATATTGGATCTGCTGGTGCGTAAGTATTTTGTTTTCCATAAACGGGTATTTTCATTTCAAAGATAGCCAACCAAGGGCAAACCTGCCTGTTTTTATTCTTTTTGGACAAAATCGTCGGGAGCGGCTTCCGGGTCGTCTAAGTACTCTTCAATATCGCGACGGTCTTTTTTGGTGGGCCTTCCCGTTCCTTTCTTTCGGTAGTGTTCCTTGGCCTGTTTTAAAAGTTCGTTATGTTCGAAAGCCTCTTTTGGGGTGGTGTCCTTTCTATAAATATCGACCAATTTGGCACCGACCCGGCTTTTCGGGGTGTCCAAAACCGTAAGTTGAAGGTTGATCTGGTCTTTTCGTACTATTATTTTGTCCATAGGGTAGACCTCGCGGGAAGGTTTGACCACTTGGTCGTTAACTTTTACCTGACCTTTTTTACAGGCCGTAGAAGCAATGTTCCGGGTCTTAAAATAACGGGTACTCCACAAGTACTTGTCAATTCGCATAACTATTAAAAATCTTTGTTAAGGCTCTCTACAAAAATAAGGGAAAATTGTATCTTGCCGGCTGTAAAAATGAATTGATGATAATGAATCGAATAGTTGCCTTGTCGGCGTTGGTAGTTGTACTATGGTCTTGTAATAACGATGATGGCGGTGTCACGATAGAACCCCCAAGACCTCTGACCGAGGTTTTGGGTGAAGATGAAGTTAAGATTCAGGAATATCTTAAAACGCATTATTACAATTATGCCGAATTTGAAAATCCATCCGAAGATTTTGATTATAAGATCAAAGTGATGGAAATAGAGGAGGGCGATACCGATGTGATTCCCTTGATCGATCAAGTAAAATCAAAATCGGTAAAAGTGTCGGCCACTACCGAAGAAGGGGAAGAAGAGTTGTCCCACACCTATTACTATTTGGTAGCAAAGGAAGGGGTCGGGGAATCTCCTACAGTAGCGGATTCTACTTTTGTGAAATATGAGGGGACATTATTGGATGGAACACGCTTTGATGGAACGGATAGTTATTCGTGGCAATATCTTCCTCAATTTTTAAGGGGATATGCAGAAGGGGTCTCCCATTTGAATTCTGGTGGAGCGGTTGTGGAGAACGAGGACGGTACCTTTACGATAAGTGATCCGGGAGTGGGAATGGTAATCATGCCTTCGGGTCTGGCTTATTATAATAGTACGCCTAGTGTCTTGATTCCGACTTATTCGCCTTTGGTTTTTACTTTGGAGTTGGGTGTTTTTGTAAAGGATACCGATTATGATGGGGATGGCGTGCCGTCTATCATGGAGGACCTGAACAATGATGGGAACTTAAACAACGATGATACCGATGGTGATGGATTGCCTGATCACCAAGACAGTGATGATGACAATGACGGAACGTTGACAAGTGATGAAATTGAAGTGGACGGAGAGGGTAATGTTACTTTTCCTGATGCCGATGGCGATACTGTACCGGATTATCTGGATTCCGATACAAAATAATAAGAAAAGCGATAATTTATTTATCGTCAGTATAAAAGAAAGCCCGAAACATGCGTTTCGGGCTTTCTTTTTATGATATCTGTTCCTTTCCTTATAAAGTCAAAGACAAACTAACGATCAGCTGGTCAGGCCTCGCATCTACGCGACTTGGACCTAGCTCGGTTATGTTGGTGTTGATAAAGGTAGCTTCGTTGCTGTTAAAGCCTCTCTCGTACCGGATATCGATACCCAACTTGCCTAAGTCTACACCGGCTCCGATATTGGCGCCTACACTAAAGTCGTTTTCAATATCGTCTATACTGATACCGTCAAATTCGGTATCTAGGATATATTGGAACGAAGGTCCGGCAAATACGTGTAAGGGACCGATAACCTTGATACCTACCAACAAAGGCATGTCTAACTTACTGATGTCGAACTTGTCTCCGTTGTAATCGGACTTTGTTTTGGTGTACATCAATTCGGGTCTGAAGTAAATACGGCTTATACCGATTTTTCCAAATAATCCCAAATGGTATCCCATGTTTCGGTCAGGGTCTCTGGCCGCATCCCCAATGGATTCAAAATAGTCTCCATTGGCACTGTAGTTCAGGCCGGCTTTTACACCGATTTCAACCAAATCTTTTTGCGAAAATGCAGCGATGCTTACCAAAGCAAAAACCGCTGTAAGGAGTGTTCTTCTCATATGTTCTCGTTTTTAATACCACAACAGTATCAAAAACGATACCATTGTTATTTCCTTTTCAATACCTTTAAAACGGCCTTTTCAATAGCTTTATTGTTTAGTCCGTACTTCTCCATAAGTTGTTCTGGGGTACCGCTTTCGCCAAAAGTATCTTGCGTTGCAACGAACTCTTGAGGTGCAGGATGCTGTACTGTAAGGGTTCTGGCCACTGTCTCTCCGAGTCCGCCCAAGTAATTGTGCTCTTCGGCAGTTACGATGCAACCTGTTTTTTTAACTGATTTTAACACCGCTTCCTCATCAAAGGGTTTGATGGTGTGGATATTGATAACCTCTGCTGAAATTCCTTGTTCTTCCAGTTTTTCTGCAGCGATCAAAGCTTCCCATACCAAGTGACCTGTGGCAACTATGGTTACATCGGTACCTTCGCTTAGCATTACGGCCTTGCCGATTTCGAATTTTTGGTCGACGGGGGTAAAGTTGGCTACTTTTGGTCGGCCAAAGCGCAAGTATACAGGTCCATCATATTCGGCGATGGCCAAAGTAGCGGCCTTCGTTTGGTTGTAGTCACATGGGTTGATGACCGTCATGCCCGGAAGCATTTTCATCATACCGATGTCCTCTAAAATCTGGTGGGTGGCACCGTCTTCACCAAGGGTTACACCAGCGTGCGAAGCACATATTTTTACATTCTTTCCGGAGTAGGCGATAGACTGACGGATCTGGTCGTAAACCCTACCTGTTGCAAAGTTGGCGAATGTACTGGCAAAGGGAATCTTTCCTCCAATGGTGAGTCCGGCTGCGATACCCATCATGTTGGCTTCGGCTATACCTATTTGAAAGAATCTCTCGGGATTCTCGTCAATAAAAGGCTGTATTTTTAAAGAACCTACCAAATCGGCACAAAGGGCTACTACATTAGGGTT
Organism: Zobellia sp. OII3; assembly: GCF_002211465.1. Lineage (NCBI taxonomy): Bacteria > Pseudomonadati > Bacteroidota > Flavobacteriia > Flavobacteriales > Flavobacteriaceae > Zobellia > Zobellia sp. OII3. Next base: position 400,610 of record NZ_MWRZ01000003.1, read on the forward strand.
GGTTCTTCCCAACTCGGTCATGGCGTCTCCGTAGCCACTTCTAGTATCGTTTTTTCCTTGATCTATATATTTTGTCATTTTATTCAGTTTTTGTCGTTTCCGAGGCGGAAAGCTAAAATTTTAAGATAGTTTCGGAATTTTAATAATCACCTAAGGTTTCTGGGTTTTGGCTTAAAGCGTTCGCTAATTGCTCGTCGCTAGGTGCTTTACCGTGCCATGCATGGGTGTGCATCATAAAATCTACACCGTTGCCCATCATGGTATCTAGTATGATACATACTGGTTTTCCTTTTCCTGTTCTGCTCTTGGCCTCGTTCAGCCCATTGATTATGGCTTCAAGGTTGTTGCCTTCGGCTACTTCAAGAACATCCCATCCGAAAACTTCGAACTTCTCTTTTAGGTTTCCTAAAGGAAGCACTTCTTCGGTAGGGCCGTCGATCTGCTGTCCGTTCCTATCTATGGTAGAGATCAGGTTGTCAACTTTATTTCCGGCAGCATACATAATGGCTTCCCAGTTTTGGCCTTCCTGTAATTCGCCATCACCGTGAAGACTATAGACCAAATGGCTATCTCCGTTCAATTTCTTGGCTAATGCCGCACCGATTGCTACGGACATTCCTTGACCTAAAGATCCCGATGCTACACGAACCCCTGGTAGGCCTTCGTGGGTAGTCGGGTGTCCTTGAAGACGGGAGTTCAATAAACGGAAGGTATTTAATTCTTCCACGGGAAAGTATCCCTTTCTTGCCAAAACACTGTAAAAAACAGGTGAGATGTGGCCGTTTGAAAGAAAGAAAAGGTCTTCGTCCTTACCGTCCATATCAAAACCTTCTTTAAGGTCCATTACTTCATTGTAAAGCGCGACCAAAAATTCGGTACAGCCCAAAGAACCCCCTGGGTGACCTGAATTTACCTTGTGTACCATGCGTAGAATATCCCTTCGGGTCTGTACTACGATATCTTGTAGTTCGTCTAATTTTGCCATTTGTAAATGTTCGTTTTTAGTAGTTTTCAAATGTAATCGCAATCTTTTGGGAATACAAATCGCACCTTGTTTATTTTTGCCCTCAAATCAAAAAAAGAGTGATAAAAGCAACAGTTGGCAACCTTTTGCGCTAGAGCCGTTTATTTGGACGGAATTTATTGAAAGAGAGAGGCGATGGCGGTGAAAAAGTTAGTTTCGGTAGTCGGAAACCCAGGTTTTGGACAAACTTTATTTTTTCCTTAGGGCTTTTATGCTAGGCAGTTGTTTATCTTTGCGCCCATAAATAATATTTTGAAATTTACCTTACACCATACAGACCCTAAGAGTAAAGCCCGTGCCGGAACCATGGTTACCGATCACGGCGTAATAGAAACCCCCATATTCATGCCGGTAGGTACCGTTGCTTCGGTAAAAAGTGTGCACCAGCGTGAATTGAAGGAAGATATCAATCCCGATATTATTTTGGGAAATACCTATCACCTTTTCCTTCGGCCAAAGACGGAAATTCTAAAGAAGGCCGGGGGACTCCATAAGTTTATGGGGTGGGATAGGAATATCCTTACCGACAGTGGGGGGTATCAAGTGTATTCCCTCTCGGGAAACCGTAAGATAAAGGAAGAAGGGGTGAAGTTCAAGTCGCATATCGACGGTACGACCCATCTTTTTACACCGGAAAACGTGATGGAAATACAGCGTGTTATAGGGGCCGATATTATCATGGCCTTTGACGAATGTACGCCTTATCCATGCGATTATCGCTATGCAGAACGGTCTATGCATATGACCCACAGGTGGCTGGAGCGCTGTATAACGCACTTAAAAAAGACCCCCTTCGAATATGATTATTCACAGGCATTCTTTCCGATAGTACAAGGTTCTACCTATACCGATCTAAGAAAACGCTCGGCCGAGTATATTGCCGGGGTAGGGGCCGAAGGTAATGCTATCGGTGGCCTGTCCGTTGGCGAGCCCGCCGAGGAAATGTATGCCATGACCGAGGTGGTCTGCGAAATATTGCCCGAAGACAAACCAAGATATCTGATGGGGGTAGGTACGCCTATCAATATTTTGGAGAACATTGCCTTGGGGATCGATATGTTCGATTGTGTAATGCCTACGCGAAATGCGCGAAACGGAATGTTGTTTACGGCCCATGGAACGATTAATATAAAGAACAAAAAATGGGAGGACGATTTTTCTCCCGTTGATGAAATGGGGATCACCTTTGTCGACCTCGAATATTCAAAGGCCTATTTGCGCCATTTGTTCGTGGCCAAGGAGTATTTGGGCAAGCAAATTGCCACCATTCACAACCTAGGATTCTATCTTTGGTTGGTTCGTGAAGCTCGAAAGCATATTTTAGCGGGGGATTTTACCGAATGGAAAGACCGTATGGTGAAACAAATGGATAAACGATTGTAGTGCTTACAATATTAGATAAATATATACTTAAGCGATATTTGGTCACTTTTTCGGTGATGATCTTGCTATTCATCCCTATCGGTATCATGGCCCATTTGGCCGAACAGATAGGAAAAATGCAGGCCAACGAGGCCCCATTGGATGAGATACTTGTCTATTTTGGAAATTTTACGATCTACATCGGGAGCCTACTGTTTCCAATTTTTCTTTTTCTATCCATTATTTTCTTTACCTCCAAACTAGCGAGTAATACGGAAATCGTTGCCATTTTGAGTTCGGGGGTTTCCTATTCCAGGTTTTTGAGGCCCTATATTATTGGGGCATCCATCATAGCCATTATCATGTTTATCATGGGGATGTTTGTTGTACCCAATGCCAGTAAGGGCTTCAATGAATTCAAATACAAGTATTTGAAAAAGGGAAAACAAGACCGGGTGACCAACAATATCTTTACGCAATTGAATGCAAATGACTTCATTTACGTAAGTAGCTTTGACCCTGCGCGCCAAATCGGCTATAATTTTACCTTTGAACGTTTTGATAAAGAGAACCAATTGAAGTTCAAGATATCGGCGGCCAATATCAGATGGGTGGAAAAAGACAGTGTCTACCGCCTCACCACGTATAAAAAGCGAAAAATCTATAACGATACGGCCTTAGTGGAGACCAAGCGCCGTCTAGACACGCTTTTTGCCTTTAATATAAGTGACCTTACGCCCGTGTCCTATGCCGCGGAAACCAAGAATATTTTTGAGCTCAATCGCTTTATCAAAGATCAGAAGCTCAAAGGGGCTTCCAATATCAATGCCTACGTTCTGGTGAAATATAAGAGATGGGCCTTGCCGATAACGGCCTTTATCCTGACCATTATAGCAGTGGCCGTTTCCTCGGTAAAACGAAGGGGAGGTATGGGGATCAATCTGGCCTTTGGTATTATAGTGGCCTTTGTGTTCGTTTTCTTTGACAAGGTTTTTGGAACACTTGCCGAACAATCGGGTTTTTCTCCCCTGTTGGCAGTATTGATCCCGAACATGCTTTTTGGTATTCTCGCGGTAGTATTGCTGCAGAGGGCCAAACGATAATACGATAGTTATAAAAAGGCATGGGGGCACAGCTGAAGAATTACCTGCATTTACATTTTATTGTCTTTATCTGGGGCTTTACCGCGGTTTTGGGCAAGCTCATTACCCTTGATGCCATGCCTTTGGTGTGGTACCGTATGCTTATGGCGGCGGTGCTGATATTCTTCTACCTGTTCGCTAAGCGGTATTCCTTAAAGGTGAGTCCTAAAATGCTTCTGGCCTTGATAGGTGCGGGAATTGTAATCGCCCTGCATTGGGTCACCTTCTTTATGGCCATAAAGGTGTCGAATGTTTCCATAGCATTGGCCACGATGTCTACGGGTGCCTTTTTTACGGCCTTGATCGAACCGTTTTGGTATAAGCGAAAAATGATATGGTATGAGGTCGTATTCGGTATCGTGGTGATGTTGGGCCTTTATATGATCTTTAAGGTCGATACCCAATATCTTTACGGTATTATGATCGCCCTTGTGTCATCCTTTCTTTCGGCCCTATTTTCAATGATCAACGGAAAGTTGATCCAGAAAGAGAGGCCTTCGGTCATTTCTTTTTACGAGCTATTGAGCGGGGTGGGCCTGCTCAGTATTTTTTTGGCCTTTCAAGGAAGTTTTAATGCCCAATTTTTTCAATTGTCATCCGATGATTTATTGTATCTGTTCATTTTGGCGTCCGTGTGTACGGCTTATGCATTTATTGCTTCGGTGAAGATTTTAAAGTTTATAAGTCCTTATACCGTAATGCTTACCATTAATCTAGAGCCGGTCTACGGTATCGTTTTGGCCTTTTTGATTTTAGGGGATTCGGAAAAAATGAACCCCCTGTTCTATTTGGGCGGAGGCATTATCTTGTTGACGGTTCTGGCCAATGGGATATTGAAAAATCGGAGAAGGTTTAAAAAACCCTTCAAGGGATAAGCTTAAAGTTCTATATTTGCCTATCAAACTAAACCTTTTACACTACTAATGGAATATCTCGATTTTGAACTCCCGATAAAAGAGCTTGAAGAGCAGTTGGACAAATGCATGATTATCGGACAAGAAAGCGATGTTGATGTATCGGAAACCTGTAAGCAGATTGAAAAGAAACTGGCCGATACCCGAAAGGAAATCTACAAGAACCTTACCGCTTGGCAGAGGGTTCAGTTGTCAAGACATCCCAATAGACCTTATACCTTGGATTATATCAATGCCATTTGTGGCGATACGTTTTTAGAGCTCCATGGCGATAGAAATGTAAAGGACGATAAGGCAATGATAGGGGGCTTGGGTAAAATCGGGGATCAGAGTTTTATGTTCATCGGTCAACAGAAAGGATACAATACCAAGACCAGGCAATACCGGAATTTCGGTATGGCAAACCCTGAGGGGTATCGCAAAGCCTTGCGCTTAATGAAATCTGCCGAAAAATTCAATATACCTGTCGTATGCTTTATCGATACACCTGGTGGTGCTGCCGGTATTGAGGCGGAAGAGCGTGGTCAAGGCGAGGCGATAGCCCGTAATATACTTGAAATGACGCGTTTAAAGGTGCCCATTATAGTGGTCATCATTGGTGAAGGAGCCTCTGGTGGCGCCTTGGGCATAGGAGTAGGCGATAGGGTCCTTATGTTGGAAAACACTTGGTATTCCGTAATTTCACCCGAATCATGTTCTTCCATTCTTTGGAGAAGTTGGGAGTATAAGGAAGTAGCTGCCGAAGCATTGAAGCTTACCGCTACCGATATGAAAAAATTGAAATTGATCGACGAAATTGTCCGTGAGCCCGCGGGTGGAGCCCATGCCAATCGTGAAAAGACTTTTGAAGTCGTCAAGAATAAAATTGTGGCCCAATTTGAGGTGTTGGAAAAGTTATCCCCAAAAGAATTGGTCAGAACCCGAATGGATAAGTACGCTCAAATGGGTGTTTTTAACGGTTAACGGGCGCATTTCACAAGCCGGTCAAAATCTGAAGGAAACTTTCTTCAGATTTTTTTTGTTATCAACATAAAATCGTAACTTATTAACAGGGCAATGTTCATTACCTGTGAATTATACTTCATTTTTTTAGTCACTTAATTGCATATTTTCGTACAATGGAAAAAATTAATCCGGTCATAGGTCGCAAAATTGATAAATCTACCTTGATCAACTTGGAGCGAGGTAAGATACCGCCACAATCTGTTGATTTAGAGGAGGTTGTGCTCGGTGCTATGATGATTGATAAAAAGGGCGTAGATGAAGTTATTGATATTCTACATCCTGATGTTTTCTACAAAGATGCCCATAGGTACATCTATGAGGCCATCTTTAAGTTGTTTGAAAGTTCGGAACCGGTCGATTTATTAACCGTTTCGTCACAATTGAAGAAAGATGGTCGTTTAGAGGCCGTAGGGGGTGATTTCTACCTTATAAAATTGACGCAAAAAGTAGCTTCTTCGGCGCATATCGAGTTTCATGCACGAATCATCCTTCAGAAGTTTATACAGCGTAGCCTTATTAAAATCTCCAACGAAATCATTGAAGAGGCCTATGATGAGTCTACCGATGTTTTCGATTTATTGGACAGTGCGGAATCTAAGCTTTACGACGTTACCCAAGGCAACCTAAAGCGTTCTGCCGAAACCGCTATGGATTTGGTAATTCAGGCGAAGAAAAAAATTGAGGAGATTTCCAACAAAGAAGGTATGAGCGGTATCGCTACCGGATTTGATAAACTCGATAAACTGACTTCGGGTTGGCAGCCCAGTGATTTGATCATTGTAGCGGCACGTCCCGGTATGGGTAAAACGGCCCTTACCTTGTCTATGGCGAGGAATATTGCGGTAGACGGTGGTCAAGCCGTTGCGTTTTTCTCTTGTGAGATGTCTTCCGTACAGTTGATCACCCGTCTTATTTCTTCGGAAACAGGACTCTCATCGGAAAAATTGAGGACAGGAAAGCTGGAGAAGCATGAATGGGAACAGTTGAACGTAAAAGTAAAGGCGCTTGAAAAGGCCCCCTTGTTTATCGATGATACCCCGTCTTTGTCCATTTTCGATTTACGGGCCAAGGCGAGACGTCTGGCTTCGCAGCATGATATCAAGATCATTATAATTGACTACTTACAGCTAATGACGGCCGGTGGTACCGGAAAGGGAGGCAACCGTGAACAGGAAATCTCGACCATTTCGCGTAACCTCAAGGCCTTGGCAAAAGAATTGAACATACCGGTTATTGCACTGTCACAGCTATCCCGTGCGGTTGAAACCCGTGGGGGCAGTAAAAGACCCTTGCTTTCCGATTTACGTGAATCGGGTGCGATCGAGCAGGATGCGGATATTGTATCCTTTATTTTCCGTCCCGAATACTACAAAATCGATGAATGGGACGATGAGGAACGAAGCCCGACACAAGGACAGGCGGAATTTATCGTGGCCAAACACCGTAACGGTGGACTTGAGAACATTCGTCTGAAGTTTATCGGTAATCTCGGTAAGTTCGATAACCTTGATGACTTTGATTCTCCCTTTGAGTTTCAGTCTAAAATGAACGAGAACGAAGACAATCCGTTCATTACAAAGAACCTGCCCGATGCCAATCAGGCTTTCGGTAGTTCTATGAACGACTTGAACCCGGATGACGATAACGATGTTCCGTTTTAAGGCCTGAATTGAAGATCTTTCAACAAGTTTTTTCATAGCTTTAACTTGGGCGGTCATAAAAAGCGCACTTTTTCGAGTATCTTTAGAAAAAATCAAAGTGCTAGAAATATGGTAAAATCGCTTTTGTCTACTCTTTTTATCTTGGTAGGTGTTTTGCAGGTTTCCGCTTCTGCCATTCTGATCCCTATGGATGCCGAAGGGCAGAAAGACCACCTCAAGGCATACGGTATCACCTATTGGGTGCTTTCCAAACAGCAGAAGGTGCAATGGCTCCTAAATTATAGGGGAGGTTCTTTTTTGTTGCCCGATGGGGAAGTCATTAGAAAGGAATGTCAGATACGCGGGGTTTCCTTCGAAATTTTGTCCGATAGTCAAACCGAAGGGATACTGAACGAAATAAGTAGTCCTTCCAAAAATCAAGATGCGGTCATTTTGGAGAAGGCCCCTAAGATTGCTGTCTATAGCCCTAAGGGAAACCAACCTTGGGACGACGCGGTGACCATGGTCTTGACCTATGCCGAAATTCCCTATGTAACGGTCTATGATGAAGAGGTGCTGGGTGATAAACTGGCGCTCTACGATTGGCTGCATTTGCATCACGAAGATTTTACCGGCCAGTACGGCAAGTTTTACGGAGCTTATCGGGCGGCACCTTGGTATATAGAACAAAAGAAGGAGGCCGAGGCCCTGGCCGAACGAATGGGGTTTTCTAAAGTTTCCGAAGAGAAAAGCGCCGTAGCCGAAAAGATTAGGGCGTATGTTATCGGGGGAGGCTTTATGTTCGCCATGTGTTCGGCTACCGATAGTTTTGATATAGCCCTTTCCGCCAAGGGAGTGGATATTTGTGAACCTATGTTCGACAATGATCCTAGCGATGCAAACTATCAAAGCAAATTGAATTTTGATAGAACTTTTGCATTTACCGATTTTACACTGGAGCGCAATCCCTTGAAATACGAATTTTCATCCATAGATATGACCAGTAAGAGAGGCAATGTATCTAAGGAATACGATTATTTTTCCTTAATGGACTTCTCCGCAAAATGGGATGCCGTACCCACCATGCTCTGTCAAAACCACACCGCCTTGGTCAAAGGTTTTATGGGGCAGACCACCTCGTTTACGAGGGAAGAGATCAAACCGACCGTTTTGGTGCTTGGAGAAAACAAACAAAATGGCGAAGCCCGTTACATTCATGGTGTAAAAGGAAAAGGTTTCTTTACCTTCTACGGTGGGCATGACCCGGAAGACTACCAACATAGGGTGGGAGACCCGAAAACGGAACTGGAACTACACCCCAATTCTCCCGGGTATCGTTTGATATTGAACAATGTATTGTTTCCGGCAGCTAGAAAAAAGAAGCAAAAGACCTAAACCGAATAGACCCCTTCGTGTTCGTGGATTCAACTTCCGCGGATCAATAACAATCCATTTTGATCTGCTTGCGGTTTTGGTAATGACTGAGGTCTTTGCCCAAGTATTCATGGCTTAGCAGTTGCAGTTCTTCCAGTACTTCTTTTTGCATGGCTATAGATCCACAGATCATAATGCATCCTTTGTTTTTTAAGACGTCTAAAAACAAATCCTTATCTCGTTGGATTAAGTTTTGAACGTATATTTTTTCAGATTGTTGACGGGAATAGGCCGCTTTAAAATCGGTTAATTTACCTTCTCGCATGGCCTCTTCGATATAATCTTTATAGAGGTTGAACGAATCTTTTGTTCTCGCTCCCCAATACAAATGGATTTCTCTTTTTTTGATATTCTCCTGTATCATTCCAAGAAAAGGACCAATGCCGGTGCCTGTGGCGATAAACACGGTTTTTTTGGCGTGCTTTGGAAAATGGAAATTCCTATTGTTTACTACGGTAGCGGTGAGTTTTTCGCCTTGCGTCAGTTGATGCAGGTAGTTGGAACATAGGCCCTTGTCGTGTCTTCGGATGCTGATTACCAGTGTGTCGGTATTTACCTTGCCAATGGAATATAAGCGCTCACGGGCCCCTTCGCTGGGTACTACCGATAACAGGTCACCTGAAACAGGTCTTGATCCATTCAGGTTTTTAAGGCTTAAAAGGAAGGTGTCCTCTTCGGGAAGTTCGGCTTTCTGGATGACCTTAAAGGTAGATGCCGGTTTTGAACTGCTGAACAACTTCGGTTTTTCCAGATGAATGGATAGTCCCATTTTCTTTGACCAGGCCATAGACCAATTATTGAAAGATTCAAAAGATTGGTCGTTAACCGTAAAGACCTCGTGTAGGGCCGTACTGGTATCGGAGGCCTCTAAAGCGGTATGGGTTTCGTAGGCAAATTGACAGAAGTGGGGGTAGGCCGTCGAACCAAAGCCTACGACACTAAAATCAAAAGCTTGCTTCTGTCGCTGTTTTTTGACCAGTTGTATAAACTTATCTGCCGATGCCGGGGCTTCCCCTTGTCCGTACGTGGCCGTAATAACGACCAAATGCTCCATTTTTTTGAAAAGGGAGTATTGGTTCATCAGGGCGAGATGGCTTTTCTTTCCTATGGATAATAGTTGTTTGTGTAATTCTTGGGCGAATTCAAGCGTGGTACCACCTTCCGTGCCTACCAAGACAATATATTCACTTTCGTGTTTTGAATAGACATTTTTAATCTTGGTTTTAGGCCTTTTGAAGTATACGATAAAGCCCGTTACCGTTAAAAAGGGAATGGCCAAGCTTCCGAAGCCGAGTACTATGGACCAAATGATGCTTCCTTCTCCCGTATGTAAAACCCTGGCCCATGACGACATGAGCTGTAGGCTAGGGTATTTTTCTTCGGCAAGAACCTCCCCGGTAACTTGGTTGAGATATACTTCCCTGTCCTTTAACTGAACGATATAGTAGTCTTCTACAAATTCCGAAAAGGGATATTCCAATTCAAGAAGCTCGGATAGGGGCGTGTTTTTGAACAGCTCGAATTGCGTGAATTCTCTTATAGGTTCCTCTTGAATGGAATCAAAATCGACTTGCAATGAAACTTTGGAATCGGGTATAACATCAAAACGGAGCAAGGAAAGGTATACTCCCGTTAGGGCTAATACCAAAAGCGGAATTAGGGTCCATCTAGCGTATACAACATGGTGGTATTGGGAAAAGTTTTCGCGAACAACAGGCGCAAAGAATTGCTTGTAGCCCCCTTGTCTCTTTGCAATGAGCACCATGCCCGAAATACTGATGAGAATGAGTAGAAAAGAGGCGAAGCCAATGAGGAAACGTCCCGTGGATTTCAAAAAGAGAGAGCGGTGGAGGTTGGTGGCAAATTGAAAGAAGGACTTTTTTTGAATAAGGCTCCCCAATCTTTCACCAGTAAATGGATCGATGTAAAACTCATCGTTCTTTCCATCTACGATAGCCGTGGCGCTAACAAAACCGTTTCGGTCACGCTTTACGGCCAATACTTCATCATATTTTTTATTGATATGCTCTAGGGTTTCGGCCAATGAAAGTTCATCGGCCCCGGAAACACTGTAGGGTTCAATTTTATCCAAAATTGGTTCTACGGCAAGAATAACACCGGTAACCGATGCGATCAACAGAAAAATGGAAGAGGCAACGGCAAATACCAAATGGCTATACCTCCATACCGATACAATCATAAAAACTATCTATTAGGTACCATTCTAATATAACGGATGTAGCCCTTGCCGTTTACTTTATCCTTTATGGTGGCCGAGTTCAATTCAATTTCCGCATCTACGGCGTAATATTCTTGGTTTTCTACGGCGGACTCAAAACGAACTTTATAACCAGCGTCCATGTGCGAAGCGTTAAAGCCTAAAGAAATAACGTTTCGCTCACCGTTTCCAATTGTAGCACCTGAAAGGGCATCTACATTTTCACCGGAACCATCGCTGAAGTTCCACCAGTTTTTTAAATCGGGAAACCATTCCTTATCGTCACCTTGAATGTATAGGGTCTTTTCGTATTTCCCTTCAGGATTGATCAACGAAACCACGACATAGGCCTTTTCGCCCGTGTAGTTGGTCATTTGAATCATACATTTGTAACGTACTTCCGGTTCCTTAATAAAAGAAGACAATACAAAGATTGCGGATACCAAACCTAGGGCTCCAATGGCCTTTATTACAATATTTTTCATGGAATACTAGTTTAAAAAATGAAGGTTTACCTTGTTTTTGGCCAACAGTTCGTTCTCACTGGCCAAGTCGTGTGCAGTTTCACCAAATTCGGTAGTGGACTTAAGGTCTGCACCGTTCTTTATCAAATACTTTAATATTTCGGCATTTTCGGTCTTCATGGCCGCATAATGCAATGGGGTATTTCCATCTTTGTCCTTGCCATTGATATCCGCACCGAATGCACTTACTTTTTTCAATAGGTCCAAGTTGTTTTTCGAAACGGCCAAATGCCATACCGAGCTATTATCGGCTTGTAATTGTTTAAAGTCAAAACCTTTGGCTTTTAATGCGGCTACCTTGGCATCGAAATCACGTGGCTTGCCCCGGCTACCGAAAAGGTAGGCGGCAAGATTGTCTCCTTTGTTGTCCTTGAGCTGAACATCGGCGCCTTTGGTGATCAAGTAAGACACAACATCGGCACTGTTGTTTTGAAGGGCCATGGCCAAAGCCGTTTGTCCTTTGCTATCCGAATGGTCGATATTCTTTGTTTTTTCGGCCAGGTATTTTACAATGCTAAGCTCGTTTCTCGCCGCAGCTTTTAAAAGGGGGGTATTTCCTTCTTCATCTACGGCATTCGGGTCAACACCTTTTTCTTCGAAATATTTAAAAACCTTGATGTCTTTTGATGAACCGGCTAAATTATGCAGTGGGTTTTCTCCCTTTTTTGTGCTTACATTGGCATTGAGGCCCAATCCCTCTAAATACTTAAAAAGTTCTACGGAAGCCCCCCTTCCTTTACTGGCAAAGAAAATGGCGTTTTCACCGGTAGATTCATTTTTTGCCGTTGATACCCCTCGTTTCACTAATTCCTTAAGAATATCGATGTTTCCACCTTGGGCGGCATAATGGAAGGCACCATTTCCGTGGTCGTCTACACTGTTAAGGCTTAGGCCTTTTCCAATAAAATAATCTACGACTTCTAGGTTTCTGGCCCTTCCTACAGCAGTTAGCAGGGCGTTCTTCCCATGATGGTCTTTCTCGTTTTTTAAATCGGCACCCCCTTCGATGAATGCGTCATAGATGGCGGTGTTCTCTTGTCCTGTTGCCGCGGTAAAGGAAATAGGGCCATATCCGTGGGAATCCACGAGGTCTAGCTTGGCGCCTTTATCTATCAAATATTCTACGAGGTCTAGATGGCCACTCGAAGCGGCCCAAAACACATAGGTTCGGGAATCGTGGGTGCGTTTGTTGATGTCGTTGCCTTGATCCATCAAAAACTCAACGGTGCTGATCGGGTTTTTACTGAAAATGGCAAAGGTAGTGGCGTCAAAGCCGCCTCTGTTGGCTTCGATGACCGAGTGGCCTTCTTTCATAGTGGCCTGAATGGTGCCAATACTTGGTTGTTTTTCCCAGTAATCCTTATTTAAAAACGGATTAGGGTTGCGCGGCGCATTGCGTTGGGCCACGGCACTTACAGAAAGAAGGGCGAAACCGAGAACTAATGTCAGGGTTCTAAGGATATTTATTTTCATGTTCATATTAATAAGGTTTTGAATTGCTAAAACCATTATCGGGCCTTAGACCCGATAATGGCATATTGAAGCTGATGATTTTATAGGTTTACCAAGTACCTATAAAGTGACTTCCTTCGGTATTGATTAGTTGGGCCCCCTTGGTCACGGCACCGGTTTCGGTATCTACCACATAAATGTTTCCATTTTTTCCAACAGGTGCTTGCGTAAGGTATATTTCGTTTCCATCTACTGCATAGCCTTGGTACTGGAATAAGTAGAAGTCGGCCTCATAAGGAATGGCCTCGATTTTCGTGGCCGTTTTGGCGTTAATGTCGACCAAGGCAAAGAATCCTTGGGCACCGGCAACACCTTCTTCCGATCCTTCATGACGGTAGGCCAGAACGGCTTTTCCGTTCGCAGCTGGTCTCCAGGCCAATATATATGCGCCTTCTACACCTAGGGCGTCATCTAAGTTGAAGTCGTAGGAATCGTCATATTGGTTGTCCGATCCAATTTTCAAGATATGGGAGCCTTCAGGGTCACTCTGGTTGGCTTGGTAAACGCTTCCGTCATATAGAAAAGCGTTGATACTACGGTATCCATTAGTGTTTCCGTGGCCTATGCTTGAAGAAATAATAGTAGGGTTTAGCAAGGAAGGATAGTCAAGGACTATGGTTTTAGAGCTTAAAATATCATAATCACTATCGCTTTCAACGGTTGCAGGGTCGACCTTACTCACACGTGCGCCGATATATAATTTATCTCCCGCGGCATTAAGAACGGGCATATCTATTCTAGAGATATAATATCCTGCTGCCGATTCTTCCTCACTTAGGGTAATAACATGCTCTTGAAAGTTGTTGATTTGGGAATCTACCAAGTCTAAGGTAACTACACCGATGGTTGAATTTGTATAGAGGTATTTGTCGTCGGTTACATTGTTAGGGGTATCGTTATCGTCCACCTGATGTTCCGTTGATACATAAACGGCGGCACCCGTTTTGTCCCCATCGAATAATTTGATCCATCGTGGGGCGGTACCTACATAAGGGGCTATACTTATTTCCGATCCGGTAGGGGTGAACTTTCCTTCCCCCTCTACGATATATTTGGTGTAATTACCACCGGTATCCCCGGCATAGCTGATGTTGAAAATAGTATTGCCATCTTCCGAGGCTTGCAGTCTGGCCGTTCGGTTGGACGGGGCCACAAAGCCGTTATTAAACGGGTCTATTTGTACTGTCGGGTCTTTGGCGTCTTCGCTGGTTACGGAATAAATTAAGGTTCCTCCATTTCCATCACCGGGGTTTTCGCCCATTTTGGCTCCGGCAACGGTAATCCATCTAGATGCTTCCTCCTCTTGCTCTTCTTCCTGTTCTTCTTGATCGGGAGTTACGGAGTTATCATCGCTGCTGCAGGCGGTCATTAAACCTATGGCAAATAACGCAATGGCGTACGATTTTAAGTTTAATAAGGGTCGTTTCATAATAGAATCTATTTAGATAATTAAAGATTATTGATTGTATAATTCAGTTTTAGGTAAAAAGCCCTTCCCGGCTTTTGTACGGATAGGTTGTCGTATATGGCTTGGTCGAATATATTTTTGACATCAAAGCTCAATACAAAATTCTCTTTTGGAAAAGTATAGCTAAGCCCAAAGTCATGCGATAGCTGTTCAGGAATTAGAAACTCTTCTTCCCCTGTCGTATTTGTTCCCTGGGCGAATTTGTAGCTAAACTCATCGGTATAGTAGGTGTTGTAGAATAAGTTTAGCCGTGATTTTTCTTGAATGAAATTTTTGAAGGTATACCGTAAACCGGCATTCATGGTAAATAAGGGTACGTTGGGAACGTTGGTTTCAACACCCGAATTTACCGTGGTCAAACTCATCCGGGTAATATTGAAGTTGAAACCTAGATTGTTGTTGTAGGTGTAGTGGAGTTCCCCTTCAATTCCTTTAGATTCGGCAGTGTTCTCTAAGTTGGTATATTGTACGAACTCATCACTTTCCCTTAGTCCATCTGCATTTGTAGGTAATCCTATTCGGTTTTCAATATTTCTGGCAAAGAAGTTGGAGGTTAAGGTGAATCCGTGTTTATTAAGGTTGAATTTTCCCAGGCGTAAACCAAGGTTTACATTGTTACTCGTTTCGGGTTGAATAGTCAGGTTGGGAAGCAAGTTATCCCCGGCATCCCCAAATACTTCGTTTTCACTGGGCAATCGAATAGCCTTTTCTGCGGATGTCAAGAAGGTAATGGAGGGGAGAATCGCGTAAGAAGCGGCAAAACCGTATCCGGTATAATCTTTATCGCTTTGGTAAACTTCATCTATTACTTGGGTATGGTCATCGTTAAATACAGGTTGTGTATTTAGTACTTTTTGAATGTAATGTTTTCCAAAGGCATTTAGCTTAAACTTACTTTCAAAGGCTTGTAGTTCGTAGCTTAGGGAAATAATATTCTTATAAAGGTCACTAGTTTGCTGAAAAGTGTTTTCGAGTAACGATATCATTTCGTCACTATCTTCCCTGTCTATACCACTGTATATATGGTTCAATAAGATTTTATGGTTGTCGTTTATGGTATAGGACAGGCCTGAACGTATAGAGGATACATTGCGGGTAATTTTCGCCAGTGTCGGACCGTTTTCATTTTGTGAATCCCAGATGTAATCGAGATATTCCCCGTCAAACCTGATTCTTCTTTCCCCGGTCCAACTATATGCTTGGGCAACGGTATCGTTTATACTGCGATGGCGTTTCCCGTATACCCCGTTGACATTTAGGTCGAGCCCTTTTATGAATAGATTTTTCTTTTTATACGTTAGATTTCCTAGTATGGCATCCGATTCCAAAAAGCGCCCTTTATAGGGTAGTTTGGTGACAAAAGTGCCATGTTGTACCTCATTGTACTCATCGGAAGCGGCAACACCGACCAAAAATTGATCGGCCCATTCCACATTTGTAAAACCGACCTGTGCCATGCCCCCGGTAGATCTATAGGCATCATAAAACCTTCTAGCGACAATAGGGGTTTCTATCCCATTGGGGGCAATATCGACAATGGTTCTACCTGAAATTTTATAGTCGTTGTCAGAGTAATTGTGAAAGGCCGATGCCTTTATGGTAAAACCTGATTTGTCGAATCGGTATGCCCCGTTCAAATTTGTCTGTAAGGTGTTGAACGACCCGTACGAAACCGAGGCGTTCAGGTTGTTTTTGGCTCCTTCGTGAAGAACAATGTTAATGGCGCCACCAACGGCGTCACTAGATAAGTGCCCTGGTACGACTCCTTTGTAAACTTCAATGTTTTTGATCATTGAGGGAGGAATGCTGTTCAGGCTAAAGGATGAACCATATATGGAAATGGGAATTCCATCGATAAAAATGCTGACCGATCTACCGGATAGGCCGTTTAAGCTATATTTGACAGTAGAACCTAAACCACCGTTCTGTCGTATTTTTACACCGACCGTATTGTTCAATAACTCATTGGTTTGAATGCTTCTGAGTCCTGCTTCCTTGGTTTCGACCGAGTTTACGGCAAACCCCTTTGTTTCAAGGGATGTTTTCTTCGTCTTTCCATTAATGGTTACCTCGTCTAGATGCTCGACATTTTCCTTTAAGGCGAAATCTATTTTAAGATTAGTGTTTTTTTCATCGACCTCAATAAGCTTTGAGTTTGTGCCATAACCTATATATGAAACCTTCAATTTATGGTTTCCCTTAGGTACCTGATGAATGGCGTAGGCCCCGTTATCATCTGTAAGAACACCCAATTTTAGGTTTTCAAGTATGATACTGGCAAATGACAAGGGCCTTCCATAGGCATCGGTCACAATACCGGATATGGTTGAAGAGGCTTCTTGACATTGGACAGAGAAGAAAACTAGTAAAAAGAAAGCCGCAAATATGTTCTTCATATTATTTTGAAAATAATCTATTATTCTTATTAAGATTTAATCTAAATAAATAGCTTTGCAAAACTAATCGAGGTTTTCGGGTAGCACTAACGCAAAAGGAAGTTTTAGTTACGAATTAAGAATAAATGAGAATAGGTCTTTTTCCATCGGGGCAGTATAGGGTAGACCAAGGCGGTGACCTAGTGTCATCTATTCATGAAAATGTACCCAAAGCAGTTGATTTTCAACAGGAAAAGGAGTTAAACGGAAGTTGTCAAGAGCTTCGATTAGAAGGAGCTAGGATCTTATTGAAAAAGTTCAGCTTAGAAAATCCTTCTACGGTCCCATATGAAAACCTTCATTCGTGTTTGGGGCTTCATTTCTTGTTGCAAGGCACTTATAAGTTTTCCGGAATTGAAAACAAGGCTAAAGTCGGTATTCAGTCCGGTCACTATAATCTTGTCCAATGGCCGAGTATTTTGGGAACTCAGAAGTTTAAAGGCTTAGACTATACTTCCGTGGAAATATTCTTTACAAGGAAGTTTCTTGAGGATTTGTTGGGAAAAGAGGTCGATTCCGTTCTTAGACACTTTATAGCAGAGGACAAGGAAGCCAAACTTCTTTGGAGTAAAGGACAGGTCATACCCGGAAAGCTACGAGTGCCGCTTCTTGAAATGTTGAACTGCCCATTTAGCGGAAGCGCCAAAACGAATTATATAGCGTCTCAAATACGTTGTCTGCTCATAGAGGTGTTTTTGGGAAGAGGACATAGTATTGGTGAGCATGGCGAAGCTGAGTTGCCTATTTTAGATAATGAAGCCATTGAAAGGGTAGTGGGGTACATAAAGCAGAACCTCAAGAAAAAGTTGACCATAAAAGAACTGTCGGAAATAGCAGGGTTTAATACCACCAAACTCAAAACTTGCTTTAAGAAAGTCCATCAAACTACCATTTTTAAGTATATCACATGTTTACGTATGGAAAGGGCCAAAACTTTGATAGTCGACGAAAACTGTTCTATCGCCCAGGCTTCTTACGAAGTGGGCTATTCCAATCCCCAGCATTTTACCGTAGCCTTCAAGAAGACTATGGGCTACTTGCCAAGTACTTTGTTGTCAGTAATTTAATATGGTAGTTTAATACAGATGGTCATTCTTGCTCGGGCAAAAATGGTTTTGCGAAGATGCGGACGGAACCTTGATGTCCCAATATTTTTATTCCTTTTTCGTTTGATTACAAACAGAATTATTTTGAAGAAAAATAGCACTCTATATCTACTATTTCTATTATGGGTTTTTAGCGCTGTGGCACAAAATCCGAAACAGAGATCTATTGATTATTACGCATGGAATTACCCTATAATACAAGGGGCAGCCAATAAAATAGCCTTTTCCATTGATGAGAAACCCCTGACGATATCTGCGGCCGAGATTCATGGGAATGGCGATAAGTTGGTTTTTTTGAAATCTACGGAGGGAAGAATAACGGTTTCTTCGAATTTGGTGACCTTTCTCGATCTCTGGTCGTATCAAACCACGCGAATCGATGAGGCGGATATAAAGGTTATTCTTACTCCCGAACCTAGCGTTTTTGAGATTTCGGCCTATAAGGATAAGAAAGGATCAAAGGAGACAGAGCGTTATGAGGGCCAGTTAAAACTTCATAGCGGTATAAAAATCGAGATTACCGATGCCCAAGGTCGAGTTCTACACGAGAAAAAACTAGAGGATTACAATACCTTGCACTCGATACATGCTTTCGAAAATAGCGCCATTACCAGTGAAAAAAAGGCTTTGGAATTGACCAAGGCCCATTTTATGGAAAATGCAGAGAAGTATATGGCAGGTGCGAACGGGAGTGTATCAGGACCCTTGCATTATAAGCTGGTGGAGTACTTGCAAGACGTTATTGATTTGCGTCGTAAAAAGAAGTCGCTGTATGTCTATACGTTTAAGAAGAAAAAAGGTTTTGATTTAAGCGGCATACAAGCTTCGATCGAAGATTTAAAAAGCTTATCGGATGTAGCGCTAGGAACGAACTATCAGAAGGAGATAGAGGCCCTATTGCTTCCAAAGATTGATTTTTGGCGGGAGGAAATATCGAAATACGATAGTCATGATAAAAAACAGGTGAAAGTGGTTTGGGGCCTATTGGCCAATATTTCCGGGGCCTACCATGCACTTGGCGAGGATGAAAAAGCCCTTGAGGTGTATCAGGAAATTGAAAAGTTGGATTACAGGGGGAGTTATAAATACCTGAAGCAACTTCCCGAAGAACAAATGGCTAAGCGAAAGGCCTTCTTCGGAACCGATACGCCGAAGCCCCTCGACGAAGTTGGCTTTCAGGGTACGCACAACCCAAGTTATGTGCATTATAAAAACTATTCAGGAGGGCTCCTCGGGGCCAATAGGCTGGAAGTCTCACAGTCTATTCTCGATACGCGGAAGAAGCGTGCCTATCTCTTGGGTAAAATTCTAGGGCATTATCAATACCTTGAA
The DNA here is from genome assembly GCF_002211465.1 of Zobellia sp. OII3. Lineage (NCBI taxonomy): Bacteria > Pseudomonadati > Bacteroidota > Flavobacteriia > Flavobacteriales > Flavobacteriaceae > Zobellia > Zobellia sp. OII3. The sequence goes on from NZ_MWRZ01000003.1 coordinate 419,726, forward strand.
GAACTGAAGCGCTTGGGCCGAAAGTTCAACGAAAGGGGCAATGCCGATGTAGGTTTCGAAGAGACCGACGCCTATTATGTAGAGGTATTCAATCGTGCGGCAAAGGAGTCGGAGGAAATTAAGTTTCTCGATTTAAGTGTGCTCGACGAAGATGAAAAGATCATAGCCTCGAAAATATCGCAAGACCTAATCGATTTCTACACTATTTACAACAAGGAAGTATCCTTGAACAAGGAGTCTCAAGATGACTGGGAAGAGATGCAGAAGATTTTAGACAAACTTTTGGTGGTTTTGCACCAATGGCAAGGGGATGAAAAGGAAGATAAAAGAGCGCTTTACAAGAACATCGATTTGCTTTCCGACAAGATGTTGCTGATCAACAATGAAACGATTAGGAGCCTTCCTTTATTGGAAACCTTACTTGAGGAACTTTCTTCAGAGGATAAGGTGTCTTATGAGGCCAACCCCAAATTGTTCAAGCAACTGTTTAAGAAATATCAAAAAACCTATGTATCCCTTTTTGTGGCCGATACTTCAATAGGTCAGTATTTGCATCATAGCGCCCTTCAATTTTTGAATAAGGAGTTGAAGGTTTATTATGAACTGTACAGGGCCGATGAAGAAGAGATAGGGGCAAAGCACAAGAATTTACACGACGACCGGAGGGTAGCCAATATATTATCGATTTTCGTTAAATGAAAAGGATTCCGCTGATAGGGACCGTCGTTTTGGTGCTGGCACTGAATAGTTGTGGTTCCTGGGCCTATCAAGGCTACGAGATGTCTTCTTCCCACCATGAAACGGCGCCGAATGAGTTTGAGTTAGAAGTGAAAGTTGTATATGTTCAAGAGTTGCGCAAGGAGACGAATTCCATTAAAGTCGATTACGAGGTGGTGAACCGGTCCGAAGATATTTTTTTATCGCCCGAAAAAAAATACAACGTATTCTTTAAGGTGAAGACGAAGGATGGCCGTGAAATAGGTCATTATAAAAGTATCTACAGGAAAATAGCCCCTAACTCTAGCATCATATTGTCAGAGACGATAAATCTATCCGTCTATGAGTACGAATCGGTCGAGGCTAAAATTTTTATAGAATAACGTGTATTTCGTTTGTTATTGGGCGTTCACCAATTTTTCGAGAATGCGTTCCACACCAAAATCATCGTTATGGGCGGTAAGGTAGTTGGCGGCTTTCTTTACATTGGGGTGTGCATTTTCCATCGCAAAGCTGAAATCAGCTAGGGCCAACATTTCAAGGTCATTGTTATAATCGCCAAAAACCATGGTTTCTGCCGGGCTGACGTTAAAGCGTTCCTGGACTTTCTGAAGGGCGTATCCTTTATGGGCATCAGGACTCGAAATGTCTACCCAGTTTTCACCGGAGACCTTTACTTTTAATGAGCCTTCTAAATGCGCTACCGAAGGGTAAATGTATTTTTCGGAACTCTCAAAGTGGTAGATGGCAATCTTTAGGATCTCGCCGTCAAACTCCTTGAGGTCGTCTACCATCTTAAAGTCGGTATAATACTCCCGTAGCTTGGCTTCGAATTCCTTTGAATTGTTTTTGATATAGGCATTGTGCTTCCCACAAAGAACGGGATGGATGTTCTCGATGGAATCCAATACATTAAGAACCGAATTCTTGGCCGCATAGGGTAGGGGGGTGGCTAAGAGCTCAATATCCCTTTGCATGGCAAAGCCGCCGTTTTCCGCAATTACGACAATATCGTTTTTAATGGGTTGCAACTTGTCTACAATACTATGGTACTGTCTTCCACTGGCGGCAACGAAAATGATCCCTCTTTGCTTCATGATTTCAAAGAGTTCAAAAAAGCGATCGCTTACTTGGTGGTTGGAGTTCAATAAAGTGCCGTCCATATCGGTGACGACCATTTTTACTTTCGATAGGTCCATATGCATTTTTTAGAAGATGCAAAGGTATCTGTTCAAAATTTAATTAGGCTTCGTATTTAGAAAGTTTTACATTTATTTCATATAAAAACACCCATGAAATTTTTCCAGAAAGAGATAAGGTTAAAAGGATACAAACGGGGTTTTCACTTAGTGACCGAAGAGATTTTGTACGCCTTTCCCGAGCTTAAGAAGATAAAGGTAGGTATGTGCCAGATTTTTATAAAGCACACCTCGGCCAGCTTGACGGTCAACGAAAATGCCGACCCGACCGTACGAACCGATTTTGAAAGCCATATGAACGTGATGGTGCCCGAGAACGCGCCGTATTACATTCATACCTATGAAGGGCCCGATGATATGCCAGCACACATAAAAGCGTCTTTAATGGGCGCATCGGTACAAATACCGATAAGCAATGGAAGATTGAACTTAGGGATTTGGCAAGGGGTTTACCTATGTGAGCATAGGGACCATGCATCGGGAAGAAACTTGGTGCTTACCGCTTTTGGGGAATAAAAAAATCCGGTACAAACGTACCGGATTTTTTCTAAGTGAGATATATTCTTAATTTATTTAACCTTGTCTACGATGGCTTTAAAAGCTTCCGGATGGTTCATGGCCAAATCGGCAAGAACCTTTCTGTTCAACTCAATGTCGTTCGCTTTTAATTTCCCCATAAACTGGGAGTAAGACAATCCGTGTAAACGGGCACCTGCATTAATACGGGTAATCCATAGGGCACGGAAAGTTCTCTTTTTGTTTCTTCTGTCGCGGTAAGCATATAACATTGCTTTTTCTACCGCATTTTTGGCTACTGTCCAAACGTTTTTACGTCTTCCAAAGTAACCTTTGGCCTGCTTCATCACCTTTTTTCTTCTGGCTCTGGAAGCAACTGCATTTACTGATCTTGGCATAATTTTTAATTTTTGTAGTAGGCGGTGCAATTTGCTGCACACTTTTAGAGCCCAACTCCATGGTTAATACTTTGTTACCGAAAGAATGTTACTTTAAACGCAACTGTTCTTTAATACTGTTAACGTCTGACTGATGAACTAGTCCATCATGGGTTAACTTAAGCTTACGCTTTTTAGACTTTTTAGTCAAGATGTGACTCTTAAAAGCGTGCTTTCTTTTGATTTTACCGGTACCGGTAAGCTTAAAACGCTTCTTGGCACTCGATTTTGTTTTCTGTTTAGGCATTTTTCCTATTTATATGAATCTCACTTATTTATGCTGAAACTGTCCGCCATAAGACGGACAGAGCTCAGTATCTTTTGGGTAATACGGTTTGAACCGTACTACTTTTATTTTTTTGCTTTAGGGGCAATGAACATGGTCATTCGTTTGCCCTCTAGTCTAGGTAGTTGTTCTACTTTACCCCACTCTTCCAAATCTTGGGCAAGCTTTAAAAGTAGAATTTCACCTTTGTCCTTATATACTATAGAACGTCCCTTAAAGAAAACGTAGGCCTTCAATTTGGCTCCGTCTTGCAAAAACTTTTCGGCGTGCTTCTTTTTAAAGTCATAATCATGGTCGTCGGTATTCGGTCCGAAACGGATTTCCTTGACGATAACCTTGGTGGCCTTCGCCTTCATGACTTTTTCACGCTTCTTTTGTTCGTAAAGAAACTTCTTGTAATCTATAATCTTACAAACCGGTGGTTCCGCCTTTGGTGATATCTCGACCAAGTCAAGACCCATTTCTTCCGATTTGTTCAGTGCTTCGCGTATCGGGTATACCCCGACCTCGACATTATCACCTACCAACCTTACCTTAGGTGCTAATATTTTTTCATTGATTTTGTGAGGGTTTTTATTTTCCCTCCTAGGTTGGGGCCTAAATCTTTTACGTATTGCTATGACTAATTCTTTTTAGTTAAACTTAATTTTTTTTAAAACGACTTTAAAGTACTATTTATTTCTTTAGTTACCAAGTCTGAAAATTGTTCTAGGGAAATAGAACCTAAATCTTCCCCACCATGTCTGCGAACGGAAATGGTGTTCGACGCTTCTTCATTTTCCCCGACGATTAGCATAAAAGGAATTTTGTTCATTTCGGCTTCACGTATTTTCTTGCCTACAGTTTCATTCCTATCATCAATGAGGGCGCGAATTTCGTCATTTTCTAAGGATTTTAAAACTTTTTCCGCATATTTTTCATGTTTCTCGCTCACTGGCAATACAATAGCTTGTTCCGGAATCAGCCAAAGCGGGAAATTTCCTCCCGTATGTTCAAGTAACAGGGCGATGAAGCGTTCCATGCTACCGAAGGGGGCACGGTGAATCATTACCGGCCTATGCAGTTCGTTATCACTTCCTTTATAGGTAAGGTCAAAGCGTTCCGGAAGATTGTAGTCTACTTGTATGGTACCCAACTGCCATTGTCTGCCTAGGGCATCCTTCACCATAAAGTCCAATTTCGGACCGTAAAATGCAGCTTCACCTTTTTCAATGATGTAGTCAAGACCTTTTTCTTGGGCGGCATTGATGATGGCATTTTCGGCTTTTTCCCAATTCTCTACGGTACCGATGTATTTTTCGGGGGTATCAAGGTCTCTTACCGATACTTGGGCGGTAAAATCTTCAAAACCTAAAGAGCCTAATACATATAAGGAAAGGTCGATTACACTCTTGAACTCTTCATCCAACTGGTCGGGAGTACAGAAAATGTGTGCATCATCTTGGGTAAAGCCCCTTACCCGGGTCAAGCCGTGAAGTTCACCGCTTTGCTCATATCTATATACCGTACCGAATTCGGCATACCTTTTAGGGAGTTCCCTGTAGCTGAACGGCCGAGAGTTGTATATTTCACAGTGGTGCGGACAGTTCATGGGTTTTAACAAGAACTCCTCGTCTTCCTTAGGGGTGTGGATAGGCTGGAAGCTATCGGCCCCGTATTTTTCGTAGTGGCCTGAAGTAACATAAAGCTCCTTTTGTCCGATGTGTGGGGTAACTACCATTTCGTAGCCCGCTTTCTTTTGGGCCTTTTTCAAGAAATTCTCCAGACGCTCCCTTAGGGCCGCGCCTTTTGGAAGCCATAGGGGTAAACCTTGGCCTACTTTCTGTGAAAAGGTAAAAAGCTCAAGCTCTTTGCCCAGTTTTCTATGGTCGCGTTTTTTAGCCTCTTCTATAAGGGCTAGGTATTCGGTAAGTTCTTTCTGTTTAGGAAAAGAAATACCGTAGACCCTTGTCAGTTGCGGTTTGTTTTCATCACCTCGCCAATAGGCTCCGGCAACGTTCAATATTTTAATGGCCTTTACGATCCCGGTGTTGGGGATGTGGCCGCCTCGGCATAAATCGGTAAAAGTGTCGTGGTCGCAAAAGCTGATGGTGCCGTCTTCAAGGTTTTCGATCAGTTCTACCTTGAACTCGTTCCCTTGCTTTTTGTATAGCGCTAGGGCATCGGCCTTGGATACGGGGCGCATTTTAAAATCGTGCTTCCCCCTGGCGATTTCCAGGGCCTTTTTTTCGATGGCCGGGAAATCCTTTTCCGAAATTGTATGCTCGCCGAAATCAACGTCGTAATAAAAACCATTTTCAATAGCGGGCCCGATGGTCAGTTTAATACCGGGGTAGAGCTCTTCTAGGGCCTGGGCCACAATATGGGAAGAAGAGTGCCAAAACGCTTTTTTGCCTTCCTTGTCGTTCCAGGTGTAGAGTACCAAGGCCCCGTCTTCGTTAAGGGGGGTAACGGTTTCTACTACCGTGTCATTAAATTTTGCGGAAATTACGTTCCGCGCCAGACCTTCACTTATGCTTTTAGCGATATCCATAGGAGTGCTTCCTTTGGCATATTCCCTTATACTTCCGTCCGGTAATGTAATTTTCATCTTGCCCATTGTTTTTAATAAGGGTGCAAAGATAGTATTCCGCCGCAACGCATACAATATATAGTATCAAGTTTATTAGGGTTCTATATATAGAGGAGGGGGTATATATATAGTTAAGGGCGATTGTGAAGCTATGGTTAGTTTATGGAAAAATCTAGGTTAAGGGCATAATAATCTTAAAATTGAGTAAAAAGTACCGTTTGCCTATTGTGTGGATCGATAAAAAGGTCTAATTTTAAGGCCCTCTAATTTTTAAGGATTGTAATTCCCTCGCTGTAAGGAAGTTGTAAAAAACTTGAAAAAAGTTTAAAAAAACTCTTTGAGAATTAAAAAAGGGTCTTACATTTGCAGCCCGCAAAACAGGTATGAAGATGTTTGTTAAGCGAGGGTAAACAAAGAGTAAACGTTCCTTTTGAAATATTGTTTTTTACGGCCG
>NZ_MWRZ01000040.1:0-763 GCF_002211465.1 Zobellia sp. OII3
CAAGTGCTGGCAACCAGGCCATCACGAACTTGGCCGACCCAACCGCTCCACAGGACGCGGCCACTAAGGCTTATGTGGATGCCTTGGATACGGACGATGCCGATGCTGATCCAAATAATGAGATCCAGGATGCTGCTGAAGTAGCTTTGGGAACTCCATTTGACGTGGACGGGGATAGTGTGAACGAAACGAACGTACAGGAAGCTTTGGAGGATTTGGCGGCCAATAGTAGCGATGACCAACAGATCGGTAGCGCTGTGGCCACGGCCAATGAAACCGTATCCATCAATTTGGAGCGTGGTGGTTCTACGACCATAAACATTCAGGATGCCGATGCGGACCCGAACAATGAGAACCAAACGGTTTCCTCGGGAACCGGTATAACGGTAAACCAAAGCGGACAAAATTTTGAAGTAGTGAATGCCGCACCCGATCAAACCGTGACCATCACTGATGGAGGTAGCGGAAATGTTGTGGTGAGCGGAACATATCCCGACCTGATCGTGGATGTGCCTTCCTTGGACGATGCGGATGCGGACCCTACCAATGAGCTGACATTATTAGGCAGCGGGGCCCCATCGGTTACGCCTAGCAATAGCGGTGTTACCTATGTCGATGAGGTAGCGGGACAATTATATGTTTATGATGGAAGTACATGGAATGCCGTAGGTGGAAACGCGACACTCGATTTGGACGGCGACCCTAACAACGAGATCCAAGATCTGAGCCTTACGGGAAACATCCTAAAGGTCACGAATAATAC
>NZ_MWRZ01000041.1:0-552 GCF_002211465.1 Zobellia sp. OII3
GGGGTACTCCGTCATTTGATGGCGGAGCCATCCATTCGATTGGCTGTAGTGTTTTTTCAATCCCATATGTTTGGTCTATCAATTTTCATTGCTCTTAAATACGACAAAAAATGTCCTGCGTGAACTGATTCGTGATATCCGATCCGTAATAAATATTTTCCAAGTATTTTCTTTTCTCCGTTCCCTGGATGAATGATTTCGGTTTCGTTTAATTCCGTATCCGAAAATTGCCGTACACTTTCTATAAATGTTTTTCTATAAGGTTCGGCAAATTCAAGTTCATCAGTAACGCTAATGAATGGTCGGTTTTCCCAAGGTGTTTTATAATTTGTCATATCACCTTGGTTAATAATAAGATTCCATCCATAATCAGCCTCCAAAACGTGTCTTATCATTTCTGACGCACTCATTGCTTTTTCGTCAGGTTTCCAATTATAATATTTCTCAGGTAGTCCATTCCAAAGTTTTATACTTCTTCTCCTTATTTCTGTAAAATTTAAAATTATGAGCTCAGATTGGGTCATTTGCTATTTTTTTCGAAAAGTAACGCTA
>NZ_MWRZ01000004.1:0-387833 GCF_002211465.1 Zobellia sp. OII3
GGGCCAGCCTCGACCACCGCGACCTTGAGGCCCGCATCGGCCAATTGCTTGGTGGCCATACCGCCACCCGCTCCCGAACCAACGATGATAACATCATAGAGTTCGGGCGATTCTTTAATCTGCATAGGTTCTTTGCTTTTGTTAGTAGTTCGATTCGATTGAGATTCGAAAAATAACAATAGTTTGCGCCTGTCTGTAGTAGAGTTCCCAAAAGCCTATGCAAATTCAAGAATTTTATAGGTTTTACATCGAAAATGGAATCATTTTAACCGCGAGGTCTGAATTATATTATAAAGAACCTGGTTCCGATGACAGGGATGGGGTCGGACTTGTTTAAATATTTACTTTCGCCCTGTTCCCTTCCCAGCCTTTATCGAACAACAGCATGAGCTCTTTTACCAGCTCAGGACGGTCTTTGGCGATGTTTACGGTTTCCGCTGGGTCGTTATTGTGGTCGTAGAGTTCTATGAACACAGGTTCTGCTTCTTTATCGGTATAATCTTTCCATACGATAAAACGGTAGTTTTTGGTGCGCATGGAATATCCCATTAAGCGATTTTCGAACAGATCGCGGTCCCATTTTTCACCTTGTTGCGTTTTAATACGGCCTTCGACTTCTTCTATTAATGGCCCAAAGGAAGTTTCACGCATTCCTTTTGAAAGCGGATTGGCGGCCCATTCCCTTAGTGCAGGTGTCGGAAACTGCGAAAAAACAGCGGTCTTCCATTCTTGCTCGGGGTTGGAAAGCAAAGGAACAAAACTTTGGCCTTCCAAAGTATTGGGTTTTGAAATGTCGGCAAGGTCACATAGGGTCGGATACATATCTACCAATTCTACAAGGGCATCCGTAGCTTTTCCTCGGTTTTCTTTTGCCATGTCGGGGGTCCAGATGATCAATGGAACCCTAGTGGCAATTTCATAATTCGTTGCCTTCCCCCAAATGCCCATATCCCCTAAATGCCATCCGTGGTCACTCCATAAAATAATGATGGTGTTGTCCCTTATTCCCGCTTCGTCGAGGGCACTGAGCATACGGCCGATTTGGGCATCGACATAACTCACACAGGCCAAATAGGCATGCTTTAACTTTATGGCTTGCTCGGGGGAGATATCCCCTTTTTTAGGAATTCCGGCCCTGGCCCTTAATTCAAAGGAAGCATGGAGCCCCATGGTGGCTCCGTCTTTTGGGGCTTGGTCGTGTTCCGCAAGTTTAATGTCAGACTCATCGTACATATCCCAGTATTTCTTAGGGGCGATCCAATCGAGGTGGGGTTTTTTCATGCCCATACCCAAGAAGAACGGTTTTTCCGGGTTTTTCTCAAGCATATCTTTCATAGTGGCAATGGCCAGGTCTGTGTTGAATCCATCTTCATAGGCATTGTCGGGAAAGTCGGCAAATTCGTAAGAGGGACCTTTCCCTAGACCGTTCCTCAAGGCATTTTTTCCGTACTTGGCCACCATGGCCTCGCTGTTTTCCTTCTGCATTTTGATATTCTCGGGCAATTTAAACCCGAATTTGACTTCGCTCTTGTTCAATTCAACCGGCTGTCTGCTCCAAGAAAGTTCTGGATCGTTGTATTTTCCGTGATAGATCTTTCCGGTGTATACGGTCTCGTAACCGTTGGCCTTAAAATGCTGGGGCAGGGTGGCGATATCAGGGTTTTTATCCCTGAAATAGGTGAAATTTTCAATGACCTGAATGGTTTCGGGGCGGGCACCGGTCATTAAGCTGGCCCTCGAAGGGCTACAGATCGCCTGTTGACAATAGGCATTGTTAAATCGAAGGCCATCCTTGGCCAAGGCGTCGATATTGGGCGTCAGGGCGATGTCGGAACCGTAGGCGCCAAGTTCGGGCCTTAGGTCATCAATGGCCAGAAAAAGAATATTCGGTTTTTTTGCTTGCGCTTCCTTTGCGGGCGTGGTATTGTTTTTACAGTTTGTTAACAGCCCTAGAAAGATTAGGGCAACGATGCGAATGTTCATTTTTCTCGGGTTTTATGGAACCAATTAAAGTTATGCATTAATAAGAATATTAACCATAGCCTGTAGTTTTGTATCGACTACAAATTAACCTTAAAATTAACCCCCTGTATTTATGTATTTTATCAAGGGCTGGCACTATCTTAACCTTAAGTTGTTTTTTGTAGAACGAATGTTGGGAGAGGCACTACTACTCATGGGGTTTAGAGAGGTTGGGGGCACCGAATTTGAAGCAGGGCATATTGACAATAACAGAAATTTATTTAACCTTCCTTAGAATTGTTTTATATTCAGCTCATGCTTAGAGTACCCCATATTTTTTATCTTTTTTTGGCCTTGTTATTATTGGGTACTGTCCCCTTTGTACATGCACAGGAAAATGTATCTGATTTTGAAATTACCCATTTTCAACTACCGATAGAGACCGCTGCCCAAGATATACTTGAGGATCGCTATGGTTTTATTTGGATAGCCTCTACTAATGGTCTGTGGCGTTTTGATGGGGGGAATTTTAAAAACTACAGTAAAAACGAGCACGAACAGACAAGTATCACCGATAACCATATCTCGTGTTTGTATGAAGATAGCCAAGGAATCTTATGGGTAGGGACCTATGGTGGCGGCCTTCTTAAATATGATCGGGAATACGATCATTTTCAACGTTTCATTCATGACGAAGATGACCCTGGAAGTCTAAGTTTTAATGAGGTCAGGGTCATTTATGAAACTGCCGACAACACCTTCTATATCGGTACCGATGGTGGTGGTTTGAACTTGATGAACCGCGAAACGGGAACTTTTAAACGATACCAATACAATGCAGAAGATCCCGAAAGTATAAGTCATAATAACGTGCTCGATATACAGGGGAGTCCTGATGGCCGTCTTTTTATCGGTACATGGATCGGACTCAATTTGTTTCATCCGGATACAGGGAAATTTACACGCCTTATAAAAGAAATACCAGGCGGTTCCCACTCTTTTCCCGTATTGGGCTTTTATAACGACCTCATTGTTTCCAGCGGCAAGCTGTTTAAAGTGGACAAAAAGAACCAGCTTCATAAATTGGATTTGCCACAAGACCGGGTAAGTGCCATACAACCGGACAATGGAAAGAATTGCTGGATAGCGCACCGAGATCAAATAGCTATCGTAGATGCCGATTTCAAAACCAAAAAGGTAATTGGGCTAAACAAGCGCTTCAATGAAGGGTCGTTCTATATAAGACAAATATTTCATAACCCGGCCAAGGAAGATTCTTGGGTATTGGACGGTGCGGGCCATTTTTTTCACATTAAAAAATCGCCGGTAATATTCAAGTCTTTTTTAGAATCGGGCAGGAACGCCAAAATCCTAAAGACTAAAAATAACTATTGGGTATATAGAAACGGAAAGATCAATATCTACAGTAAGAAAGACCACGTTCTGAGCAAAACCCTCGAAGGGTTTACTTACAGGACTTTTATGAGTTCGTATGACAAGGAAATTATATGGGTGGCCGATAACGATCATATTTATAGATATACCGAAGAAGGGGAAGCTTTACGAAAAACCACAAGAAAACCCGCCGAGCTTTTCGGGCTTTTGGAAACGAGTAGCGGACCGGTTTGGACGGGAGAGGTCTTAGGAGCCCGCATTTACGATCCCGCAACGGAGAAAACCGTGTATTTCGACTGTGACCCCAACGATCCCAATGGTATAGGGTATTTTCATCGGGCAAATGAACTTTTTGAAGATTACAAAGGCCAGATTTGGATCGGCACCAATGGCGATGGCGTAAAACGCTATGTGCCCGAGAAGAACCAATTTGTACACTATAGGCATGAAATTGGCAATACCGCTACGGTAAACAACAATTTTATAAATGTGATTTTTGAGGATGCGGACCGTACCCTTTGGGTGGGGACAAATTCCGGACTTTGTAGTTATGATCTGCAAAAAGATTTATTTATACAGTATGATAATAGCCTTCTAAAGGATAGGATCATTAACAGCATTGAACAAGATCGGAAGGGGAATTTGTGGTTGGGTACCAGAAACGGACTTATAAAACTAGATGCAAAGAACAATGTGGTTCGTATTTTGAATGAACAAGACGGACTCATTTCGCAGAAAATCAATATTTCAAGCTCCGTTACCGATGATGGCCATATGGTGTTTTCTACAAATGCGGGCCTAATGACCTTCAATCCTGAAAAGGTTGTACCTAGTACCAAAACCCCTTCGGTCTATATTTCTAAATTATGGGTGAACAATGAGTTGGTTTCGCCCAATAGTCCGTACATAAAAAAGAGTATAGAGGTAGAAGACCACTTACAACTCTCATATAAAGACCAAAAAATAGAACTCAGCTTTCAGGCCATACAGTACGAAAATGCCCAGCGTTGTCAATACGCTTATAAATTAGAGGGGTTTGATTCTGATTGGACCATGGCCAATGGCACTCGGGCGACCTATACGAACCTACCTTCGGGCCACTATACCTTTCTTTTAAAGGCGACCAATGAAGATGGAATTTGGACGGACAAGATCAAAAGCTTGGATATCGTAGTCACCCCTCCCTTTTGGGAACGCCTATGGGTGCAGATTTTAGGGGCCGTTTTGCTCTTATTGATAGGGATATGGGGCTTTAGGTTTTTCTTGTTGCGGGAACGGACAAGAAATATGTTCGAAATTGAAAAGGAAAGGGTATATCAATTCGAGGAACTGGCCCAGATGAAGCTTCGTTTTTTTACCAATATCTCCCATGAACTGCGAACGCCATTGACCTTGATAACCTCGCCCTTGGACAAGTATATCCGTAAAGGGATCAAACCGGATACCCGGGTCTTGCAAATGATGTATAGAAACAGCAATCGTTTGTTGGAACTGGTAAATCAAATTCTTGATTTTCGTAAACTGGAAGGAAATCAGCAATTGAGAATCAAGCCCCATGACGAACTATTGGTCTGTACAAACATGTATACCGCCTATGAATATTGGGCAAAAGAGAAAAATATCGATTTTAACTGCGAGGCTTCCGAAACCGATTATACCCTTTATTTTGACGAAGATGTCATTGAAAAAATAGTAAGCAATCTCGTTTCCAATGCCTTTAAGTTTACGCCTAAAAACGGTGAGATTAATTTAAGGACCTCCTATGCCGACCTTGAGACCGATGACGACGATAAAGTGGTAAGCGGAAAATTGGAAATTGAGGTTCTAGACAATGGGGCCGGTATCCCAGAAAAATACCAAGAAAAGGTATTTGAACGCTTCTATCAGTTGGACGAAAATCCGAATAAAGGCTATAGTAGTGGAATAGGACTTTCCCTTATCTCAGAATTGGTAAAGCTCCATCAAGGAAGGATCAAATTGAAGAGCGAAGAGGGAAAAGGATCGCATTTTACGATTACCGTGCCTATTGGTTATAAAGATTATGAGGTAAACATAGAGGAAGCTCCCGTTGTTTCGACGGAAACAGCCTCAGGTGAGACGGTAGTGCTCCTGATCGAGGACAATGAGGATATTCGTAATTATTTGACCGCCGAACTGTCCGACGATTACGTAATTCTTCAGGCGGACAATGGAAAGGACGGTTTTCAATTGGCCTTGGAACATATCCCCGACATTGTGATCAGTGATATCATGATGCCCTTGTTCGATGGCATTCAAGTAGCAAACCAGTTAAAGGCGAATGAACTGACCGCCCATATTCCATTGATGTTTTTGACCGCTAAAACAGGATTGGAAAATAAGTTAAAAGGATTGGAAACCGGGGCCGAAGATTATATAGAAAAGCCCTTTAACGTTTCCGAAATTAAAATGAAAATCCAAAACCGGATCGAGAGCAGGCAACGCCTTGTCAAAAAATATCAAAAGGAAGACCTGATCGTAGAACCCACCTCTCAGGTAGACCAATATTTGATACGGGTGAACAAGGTTATTGACGCCCATCTCGAAAACGCCGATTTTTCCATTGACTTTTTGTGTGATGAATTGGCCATCGGACGTTCACAGCTGTATAGAAAGATCCAGGCGCTTACCGGTAAGACCATTATTGAGTATATCAATACCTACAAACTTTCAAAAGCGATGCCTATGTTACAGAAAGGGCAGCTGAGTATAAAGGAGATTGCGTTCAGGGTAGGGTATAACGATAATCGGTATTTCAGTCGCATTTTTAAAAAAGAGTTCGGTCATCCTCCATCGCATTATGTGCCCGATAAATAGATTAAGTGTATGTATTACACAAAAAAATGCACCCTTTTGCACAATTAGTCTACATTGAAAAATAGGTAGTTAGGTATTTTTGAGAAGCGCTTATTACGCTGCAACTTAAAAATAACCGAATGAAAAACTCCAGACGAAATTTTATCAAACAGTCGGCTTTTGCCGGTGCCGCGCTTTCTGTTCCTACATATAGTTTTGGGATAATAAATAAGCCCAAGTTATCTGATCAGATTATTGGTCATGGCGATTTTAAGTATCGCGTACATAAAGAGTGGGGAAACCTGAACCCGGCAAGCACCCCGGTAAAAAACTGTCATGAAATGGTGATGGATTCCAAGGGCAGGCTCATTATGGTTACCGATGAGATCAAGAACAATGTTATTGTATATGACAAATCGGGCAAGCTATTAAAGACTTGGACACATAACCTGAAATCGGCCCACGGACTGACCTTGTCGAAGGAAGGGGAAGTAGATATGCTTTTTATAACCGATAACGATGGTGCCATTCTCAAAACTACGGTAGAGGGAAGGGTTCTTATGGAGTTGCCTAATCCACACGACATAGGGGTTTATGAAAAAGATCAAAAGTATCGCCCTACCGAAACAACGGTAGCTCCCAATGGGGATATTTATGTAGCGGACGGCTACGGTTCCGATTTTATTTTACAGTACTCCAAAGACGGTGAATTTATACGGAAGTTTGGCGGACGGGGCATAGAGGACCATTTGTTCAGCACGGTCCATGGGGTAACGATTGATGATAGGGATCCTAACAACATTACATTGTTGTGTACCTCTAGAAAACACAATTCATTCAAACGCTACAGCCTTGATGGCAAGTACCTATCTTCTCTTTTTCTTCCAGGGGCATTTGTCTGCAGACCGGTCATAGATGGTGAGAACCTATATTCAGGGGTGTGTTGGTCTCGGTTAAAGTATTTGGAGCAAACCCCTGATTCTGGTTTTGTTACCATTTTGGACAAGAACGACAAGGTTGTATCCAATCCAGGAGGTACGGCCCCGGTCTACAAGAAAGGAAAGTTACAATTAATGGTACAAGATGTGCCCCTTTTCAATCACTGTCATGATGTTTGTATAGACGATGATAAGAACATATACGTCTGCCAGTGGAACGCCAATAAAACCTATCCTATAAAACTAGAAAGGGTATAACTTATGAAAAAATTCGTTCTTCAACTTATCATTTTAGGGCTACTTCTGGTTTCTTGTAAGGAAGAGGGGCAATATGCTTCCATTCCGCAGCAAAAAGTTCCTAACAGGGTAGATTATAATTTTGATGTTCGGCCCATACTGTCGGACAAGTGTTTTAATTGCCATGGTCCCGATGCCAATAAAAGGTCGGCAGACTTACGGTTAGATACCCCTGAAGGCGCCTACAAAGCACTGAAAGACTCCGATAAGGAGTTTGCCATTGTACCGAAGAATGTAGAAAAATCGATGGTCTACCAACGGATTACGGCCAAAGATAGTTCCGACCTCATGCCTCCCTTAGATTCTAACCTAAAGCTGACGGAGTATGAAATAAAGGTGTTGAAGAAGTGGATAGAACAAGGTGCGGTGTACGAGCCACATTGGGCCTTTATTCCCGTGAAAAAACCGGAGATACCAGAAGTTCCCTCTGATTGGGTGAGCAATGAAATCGACCATTTTATATGGGGAAAACTTGAAGAGGTAGGTCTTGAACCCAATGAAATTGCCGATAAGGAACGCTTATTGAAAAGGGTTTCTTTAGATATTACGGGCTTACCGCCTTCGCCGGAAATGCGCGAAAAGTTCATTCGGAATGACGCGCCCGATGCTTACGAACAAATTGTGGACGAGTTATTGGGCAGTGTGCATTATGGCGAGAAAATGGCAAGCCACTGGTTAGACGTGGCCCGTTACGCCGATTCCCACGGCTTTCAGAACGACCAGTTGCGAACCATGTGGCCCTGGAGAGATTGGGTAATTCACGCCTTTAACGAAAATTACAGCTACGAAAAGTTTGTAACCTACCAATTGGCGGGAGACCTGATGCCGAAGAAAAATATGGAGACCATTTTGGCAACGGGCTTTAATCGTAACCATAAAATAAACCAAGAGGCCGGTATTATAGAGGAAGAGTTCAGGATCGAGAACGTAACCGATAGAACCAATACCTTCGGTAAGGCCTTTTTGGGGCTGACCTTGGAGTGTGCCAAGTGTCACGATCATAAGTACGACCCAATTTCACAGAAAGATTACTTCAATACTTTTGCCTTTTTCGACAAGGTGGTACATCGATCTAGACCTATGGGGGAAGTATTGGCAGAGCCCCCCTTGATTACTATTACCGATGAGGTAATCGATAAGGAACTTCCGTTTATAAATAAAAAAGAACCGGAGGATATCGATGTCATGGTTATCGAAGAGAAACCCGACATTAGAACGACCCATGTATTGAACCGAGGGGTCTATGATGATAAGGGGGAGATTGTTGAGCCAGCTACCCCCGAAGCCGTCATGAAGTTTGATACCCTGGTCTACGAACGTAATCGCCTAGGACTTACCAAATGGCTTTTTGATGACAGGAACCCCCTAACGAGTAGGGTTTTTGTCAACAGGGTATGGCAGGAAATTTTTGGTGAAGGTATCGTGAGGTCTTCCGGCGATTTTGGAATGCAAGGCGATTTGCCTACGCACATTGGCCTGTTGAACTGGCTTTCCGCGGATTTTATGGAAAACGGATGGGATATGAAACGTTTGGTGAAACAGATAGTCATGTCTTCCACTTACAAGCAGTCTTCCGTGGTCAGTAACGAAAAGTTGGCTATAGACCCCGATAACCGTTACCTGTCGCGTATGTCTCGCTTGCGTTTTAATGCAGAGATGATACGGGACCACGCCTTGGCGACGAGCGGATTGTTGAACACCGAGATAGGTGGGCGTAGCGTAAAGGTCTATCAGCCCGACGGT
Organism: Zobellia sp. OII3; assembly: GCF_002211465.1. Taxonomy (NCBI): domain Bacteria; kingdom Pseudomonadati; phylum Bacteroidota; class Flavobacteriia; order Flavobacteriales; family Flavobacteriaceae; genus Zobellia; species Zobellia sp. OII3. The sequence goes on from NZ_MWRZ01000004.1 coordinate 9,150, forward strand.
ATTTGGGAAGCGGCAAGTTCAGGGCGCGGCATTTTGGCCAATTATGTTCAGGACCATGGCGAAGACCTGTATCGACGCGGTATTTACGTTTTTATAAAACGAACCACCCTCCCTCCGGTACAATTGACCTTTGATGCGGCCACACGTGATCAGTGCGAGGTAAAAAGGCAATCAACCATGACACCGCTTCAAGCGCTTATCGCCCTGAACGATCCGACGATCTTGGAGGCATCCCGGGTATTGTCGGAAAGATTGATCCAGGAAGAAAGCACCTTCGATGAAAAAATAGAAGCCGCCTTTGTCCGCATTTTATGCCGAAGCATTAAACCCCAAGAAAAGGAAATGCTGGTCGCTTATTACCATGACCAAGAAAAGGCATTTGCAAACGATAGGCAGAAAGCAAAGGATTTTATTGAAGTAGGCGAGTACTCTATTTTAGAAGATAGGGACGAGGTTAAAGTGGCGGCACTTATGCAGATCATTCACACGATTTACAATCTAGAAGAAACAATAGTAAAAGGATAAAGGTCAATCAAGAGATATGGATAAAGAAGTTGTTGAGCATTATTTGAATACGAACCGAAGACATTTTTTAGGAAAAATGGCCATGGGAATGGGCGGTGTGGCCTTAGGGTCGCTTTTAATGCCCGATCTGTTGTCAGGCAAGAAAGCCGCCGAAGAACAGCTGCCTTTAGGCTTAAAGCACTTTGCGGCAAAAGCCAAACGGATCATTCTATTGGTACAAAATGGGGCACCTTCCCAATTGGAAAGCTTTGACTATAAACCTAAGTTGAACGATATGTTCGGGCAAGAGCTTCCCCCTTCCATTCGGGGAAACCAAAAATTAACGGGTATGACCGCAGGTCAAGAATCTTTTCCTCTGGTAGGGTCTAAATTCGGCTTTAAGCAGTATGGCGAATCCGGAACTTGGGTGAGCGAGCTCTTTCCGAATATTGCCAAGATAACCGATGATATTTGCATGATCAAAAGCATGCATACCGATGCGATCAACCATGACCCGGCATTGACTTTTATGCAGACCGGCGCCCAAGTGGGGAATAGGCCCAGTATCGGATCTTGGTTCAGCTACGGACTGGGAAGCGAGAACCAAAACTTACCGGCCTATTGTGTGTTGCTCTCAAAGGGAAAAGGTAATGGCCAAGGTGTATACTCGAAATTATGGTCGAACGGATTTTTAGATAGCTCCCATCAAGGGGTGCAATTGAGCGCCAGTGAAGACCCGATTCTTTATCTGAACGACCCCAAGGGAATGGATAGGGAAACACGTCGTAAGATGTTAGACCACTTGGCCTCCATGAATCAACTGGGCTATGACGAGTTTGGTGATCCTGAAATTCCTGCAAAAATAAAACAGTACGAAATGGCCTTTAGAATGCAAACGGCCGTTCCCGAAATAACGGACGTATCTAAAGAACCGGATCATATCAAAAAACTGTACGGTCCTGACTGTATGGTGCCGGGGACGTACGCGGCCAATTGCCTACTGGCAAGAAAACTGTCGGAATCGGGCGTGCGTTTTGTACAATTGTACCATCAGGGCTGGGATCAGCACAATAACCTAGTAGGTGAAATCAAAGGCCAGGCCAAAGATGTAGATATGGCATCGGCGGCCTTGATTACCGATTTAAAGCAAAGAGGACTGTTAGACGAAACCTTGGTGATATGGAGTGGTGAATTTGGTAGAACGAACTATTGCCAAGGTAAACTAACTAAAGATAATTACGGAAGGGACCATCACCCACGCTGTTTCAGTATCTTTTTAGCTGGGGGTGGGGTAAAGGCAGGTCTGTCTTACGGAAAGACCGACGAACTGGGCTATAACATTGTGGAAAGTCCGGTACACATTCACGACTTACACGCTACTATAATGCATTTAATGGGCTTAGACCATGAAAAACTGACATATAAACATCTAGGCAGAAGGTTTAGGTTGACCGATGTACACGGTCATGTGGTAAAAGATATTATAGCTTAGATCTATGAAAAAAGCCATTCCGTTTTTTTTGAACGTGCTGTTCTTTCTGCACGTATTGTTGGCATTTTTAGTGCTTTTTGAAGGTCATTTGAAGATTCCTTTTTGGGTGCAGCCCTTGGGGCGAATGCATCCCTTGATCCTGCATTTTCCGGTGGCCTTTATAGTGCTTTTGGTGGTTCTCAACCTCTTCAAAAAACAGCTCGACCCGGTTTCCTTTGAAAAGATAAACTACTCGCTCTTGTTGTTGACCTCGTTTACTACGGTACTGGCTACGCTTATGGGGCTCTTATTGTCCCTTGAGGGCTACGATTCGGAATTGCTGACGCTCCACAAGTGGGTGGGCATTGCCTTATGTTTTGTTATATACGCCTTGGTTTGGGTGTATTCTTACGGCAAGGTGTTTCGCGTATTGCTGTATACAGGCCTGTTAGGCGTGCTCGTAGGCGGGCATTTTGGGGCAGGGTTGACCCATGGGACCAATTTTTTAATGGAACCGATCACAGCGGCACAAGAGGAAGTCGTAGACGAGAATACGCCCATATATACGGCCTATATCGCCCCGGTCTTAAAAGCGAAATGCACCAGTTGCCATAATCCTCAAAAACATAAGGGCGATCTAGACCTGACCACCATAGAGGCCATAACCAAGGGAGGCGAAAATGGGGAAGTCTGGCTGGCTCATAATGCGGAAGAGAGCCTTTTGTTGAAGCGGGCGGCCCTGCCTTTGGAAGACGAAGAGCACATGCCACCCGAAGGAAAACCACAATTGACCAAAGAAGAAATTATATTGATCGGTACTTGGATCGAACACGGTGCGGATGATAAGGTTACCTATGCCCAACTACAAGAAAGCGATACCTTAAAGCAGTTGGTTACCGACAAATGGTTGAAATCATTTGAAGAAAAACAATATACCTTCAACTTTGTTGGGGCCGAAGCCATTAAAGAACTCAACAACCCCTATAGAACCGTGGTTCAAAAATCGCCAACTTCACCGGCGGTAGAAGTTGCCATTTTCGGGCGTAGTGCTTTTCAAGACGAATACTTGAACGAACTTGATAAAATCAAGGAGCAGGTCATTTACCTCAGTTTGGCCAACCTTCCGATAACGAACGAGCATATGAAGTCTGTGGGAAAACTGCAGAACCTTGAGCACTTGGTCCTTAATTTTACCGATATCGACAGTGAGGGCATCGGGGCCTTGCAGGGGTGTACCCAGTTGGAAAGCTTGTCCTTATCGGGTACGGGTATAAATGCATCGGTACTCGAACATTTACAAAAGTTGAAAGGCCTGAAGGAAGTATTTGTATGGAACACCCAGCTCAATGCCGATGATATAGAACAGTTGAGAACGAAACTGCCCCATGTGATTATTAATGAAGGTTATGTGCCCGACCCGGAAGAAGAATTGCGGTTGACCCCACCAACCTTGGTCAATGAGGGAAATATTATTAGTTCGGGCGATTTGATTTCCTTGGGACATAAGATGAACGGGGTAAGCATTAAGTATACCTTGGATGGATCTCGACCCGATTCTACCTCGGTAGCTTTTGAAAAGGCCTTTCCATTGGATCTGAAAGGAAAAAGACGGCAAACCGTTAAAGCCTATGCCTACAAGGAAGGCTGGTTGCCCAGTAACCCGGTTTCCTATATTTTTTATGATCGAGGCCTGGTGCCCAATGCGATAGAGCTCGTTTATCCGGGGATCTTGAGCTCGTATACGGGCGAGGCCGAAAAAATATTGACCGATGCCGTTCGAAGCAACGAAAAAGTAGGCTTTTCAAAATTCTGGGCTTCCTTCAACAAAAAACCGCTGGAGGCCATCGTTGATTTTAGCGTATCGGCCCCGAAAATAAAAGAGGTGGTCTTAAGTTGTGGCTTGCACTATAAGCAAAAAAAATCGCCCATTGAGTTTATAGCGGTTTGGGCTTCCGATGACAAGGAAAATTGGCAATTGATAAAGAAGGAAAGCTTTGCGAATGAAAGTAATCTTGACCGGCTTAAGGAAATATCGATCCAGCTTCCAAAGCAATCATATAAATATCTGAAAATAGTGGCCCAACCCAAAAAGGACGACACCTTGAGGGTGAACCAACTCTTTTTCTTTTGAAATAAAGTGTTTTCTAGGCGACAGGCACGGTAGATTCACGTTCGATCATGGTGGTTTTGATGACCTCGGTCTCAAAGGTATTTCCGTTATCGTTCTGTTCTATTCTTTTGACCAATTGCCTAGCGGCCCTTTCTCCCATATAATAGCCGTGTTGGCTGATCGAGGTAAGGCTGGGGCGTACGTATTTGGGGAGCACCCCGTTGGTAAAACAGATAATGGAAAGTTCTTCGGGGATTTTTATCCCCAGTGAATTGGCGGTCAATAAAGAGGTAACACCGGCTTCTTCCTCTAAACCTAAAATCGCGTCTACTTTTCCGGCGGAAAGCAATTTTCTGATTTCGACCTCCATAAACGACTTTTCCAGCTTTTCAAAGATCAAGCTTTTATCTAGGTCGATGTTATGGTCTTTTAGGCATTGGTGATAGCCGTTGATCCGAAGCTTTGAAATCTCAAGGTCTCCCAATAGTGATACTATGGCAATACGCTTACATCCCGATTTTATAAGGTGTTCCGTGGCATTATAGGCCGCTTTGCTATCGTCTATGGTGACTTTGTCACAGTTGAGTTCCGATGATACACGGTCGAACATGACCATTGGTATGCCTTTGTTTAAAAAGGGCTTGAAGTGGTCAATGTTGTTCAGCTTTCCGGTTTCTTCCGCCAAGGAAACCAAGAGTCCCGATATGGCTCCTTTGCGGAGCATTTCGGTAATGGCGACTTCCTTTTTATGCGATTCGTTGGAGATGCACGCGATCATGTTGTACCCGTGGTCGTTCAATACTTTTTCAATACCGCTAATCGCCTGGGCAAAGAAATAGTTGAGAATGTTGGGTATGATTACCCCCACCGAGTGCGACGGCTCTTTTCTTAGATTGATGGCGTTTAGGTTGGGGCGATATTTGTGTTCACGGGCATAGGCAATGATCTTGGCCTTGGTACGGGCACTTATCTCATGACTGTCGTTAAGGGCCTTGGATACGGTAGATTTAGATACCTTAAAATGTTTGGCGATATCGTCTAAACTTATTTTTCGTTTCATAACTGCATCAAGATACTAAATATCGTCAATAAGATTTTACTTCTTTTTGATCTTCCCGATCGCTAAACTAATATTTAGGACCTCTGTTTTTTACGAAACCCATTTCGAAAAATCAACATATTTGTAAATATCTGATTTTTAATAGGTTGTATTTGTGATATTTTGATTTTAAGAACAATTGTATTTCGTATTTTAGTACGGAAACGAATTATCTGCCACTCGTTTTAAGTTATGGTTTAAATTTGACAAAAGGGCTTGGTTTTTAGTGCGGTAAAAGCTATTTGGCAAAATTGCCGTTAAAAACTCTAAGCTCTTTCAAACATCAAAAAATTATGTACAGTATAGGTTATGATATCGGAAGTTCGTCAATAAAAGCGGCCTTGGTCGAGGTGGGCACAGGTAAGCCCGTGGCCGTGGTTAGCGAACCCAAAACGGAAATGGATATTCTTGCCATTAACAATGGTTGGGCCGAACAGGATCCAGATACATGGTGGAAGCACGTTTGTACGGCCACCAAAACCCTTCTTTCGGAAAATAATATCAAATCCGAAGAGGTCACGGGAATCGGTATTTCATATCAGATGCATGGATTGGTTGTGGTCGACAAAGATTTGAAGCCCTTACGGGATTCCATTATTTGGTGCGATAGTAGGGCAGTGGGCATCGGGCAAAAGGCCTTTGATGAACTGGGCAACGATCGTTGTAGTGAAAACCTTTTGAACTCGCCTTCCAATTTTACCGCCTCTAAATTAAAATGGGTCAAGGAAAACGAGCCGGAAACTTTTGAGCGTATCCATAAATTCATGCTACCGGGAGATTATATCGCCTGTAGGTTGAGCGGTACGGCAAATACAACCTTATCGGGTTTGTCCGAAGGTATATTTTGGGATTTTAAGACGAATAGCCTCGCCACTTGGTTGTTGGATTATTACGGATTGAACGAAGCACATGTTCCGGAAATCGTCGATACCTTTTCCGTACAGAGTAAAGTTTCGGAACAAGGGGCAAAAGAATCAGGGTTAAAAGTAGGTACGCCTATTTTATACCGTGCGGGAGACCAACCGAACAATGCCTTGTCCTTAAACGTTTTTAATCCGGGAGAGGTAGCTGCGACAGGTGGGACCTCTGGTGTGATCTATGCCATTACCGATAACCTTTCTGTCAAGGAGAGCTCAAGGGTCAACAATTTTGCCCACGTTAATTACAGCGAAGCCAATCGCTTTGTAGGGAAGCTGCTTTGTATCAACGGAGCCGGTATACAATACCGATGGTTGCTGAATAACCTAAGTGTTGCCTCATACGATGAAATGAACGATTTGGCCAATTCGGTACCACAAGGTTCCGATGGTGTAAAAATATTGCCTTTTGGCAATGGTGCCGAACGCATGTTGAACAATATAGATTTGGGAACCAACATTTTTGGTATCAACCTGAACAACCATACCAAGGCCCATTTGTGTAGGGCTTCACTCGAAGGTATTGCCTTCTCCTTTGTTTACGGTATGGAAATTCTTCGGTCAGACGGTATTACCGCTACCAAAATCAGGGCAGGAAACGATAACCTGTTTCGATCGGAAATTTTTTCGAACACCATAGCGACACTTATCGGTCGTGAAATTGAAATATATAATACCACGGGCGCTATTGGCGCAGCCAGGGCCTGTATTTTACGCGATGGCGACTTTTCAAGCTTCGGCGAGCAGATTATGGCCAATGATTATGTCATGAGCTATAAGCCTTCCGAAGAAAAAGAAGCATTGCAATCCGCATATTCCGCATGGAAAAATGAATTAGAACAATTATTAAAAAACAAGTAACATGGCATTATTAGGAGACAAAGAGTACTTTAAAGGAATTGGAGACATCAAGTTTGAAGGGAAGGAATCTGACAACCCTTTAGCGTTTAAATATTACAATCCCGACCAAGTTGTTGCGGGCAAGACCATGAGGGAGCATTTCAAGTTTGCTATCGCCTATTGGCATACCTTCTGTGGGCAGGGTTCAGATCCATTCGGCCCAGGTACACAGAACTTTCCTTGGGATGCATCTACCGATGCCGTTCAGGCCGCAAAGGATAAGGCGGATGCCGCTTTTGAATTTATCAGTAAAATAGGATTCGATTATTTTTGTTTTCACGATTTCGATTTGATCCAAGAAGGCCCGACTTTCGCCGAATCGGAAAAAAGACTGGCCACGATTACCGATTATATCAAAGAAAAGAAAGCGGCCTCAGGTATAAAATTATTATGGGGTACGGCCAACTGTTTCTCTAACCCGAGATACATGAACGGTGCCGCTACAAACCCTGATTTTGACGTGGTGGCCAGAGCCGGTGGTCAAGTGAAATTGGCTTTGGACGCAACGATCGCCCTAGATGGTGAGAACTATGTTTTCTGGGGAGGACGTGAAGGTTATATGTCTCTTCTAAATACCAATATGGGCCGTGAGTTAGACCATATGGCGCAGTTCTTGACCATGGCGAGGGATTATGCCCGTAAGCAAGGTTTTAAAGGTACTTTCTTTATCGAACCGAAACCTATGGAGCCTACGAAGCACCAGTATGATTTTGATACCGCTACCGCAATCGGCTTTTTAAGGGAATACGGACTTGAAAAAGATTTCAAAATAAATATCGAAGTAAACCACGCTACTTTGGCACAGCACACTTTTCAGCATGAAATGGAAGTTGCCGCCAAAGCGGGAATGTTGGGAAGCTTGGATGCCAACCGTGGGGATTACCAAAACGGATGGGATACCGATCAGTTCCCGAACAACATTTTAGAGACCACCGAAGCTATGTTGGTATTCTTACAGGCTGGCGGTCTGCAAGGTGGTGGTGTGAACTTCGATGCCAAGATCAGAAGAAACTCTACCGATCTCGAAGATATCTTCTTGGCCCATATCGGAGGTGCCGATACCTTTGCAAGGGCATTGATTACTGCCGATAAGATCATCACTTCTTCCGATTATACCAAACTACGCGAAAAACGCTACAGCTCTTTTGATTCTGGTAAGGGAAAAGATTTTGAGGCCGGTAAACTAAGCCTTGAGAACCTTTATGAGCTAGCACAGGAAAATGGCGAGTTGGAACTTAAGAGCGGAAAGCAAGAGTTGTTCGAAAACATTATCAACCAGTACATCTAAGAAGATAAACTATGAAATTTTTTATTGATACAGCAAATTTAAACGACATTCAAAGCGCCTACGAGTTAGGTGTTTTGGATGGCGTAACTACCAATCCTTCCTTAATGGCCAAAGAGGGCATTACGGGAAAGGACAATATTTTAAAGCATTACTTGGCCATTTGTGAAAAGGTTGAAGGTGATGTTTCCGCTGAGGTTATCGCAACCGATTATGAGGGCATGATCAAAGAAGGTGAGGAATTAGCGGCTTTACACCCACAGATCGTGGTTAAGTTGCCCATGATCGCAGATGGGGTCAAGGCTTGTAAGTATTTCTCCGATAAAGGAATAAAAACAAACGTTACTCTAGTGTTTTCCGCAGGTCAGGCCTTATTGGCCGCCAAAGCCGGCGCGACTTACGTTTCCCCGTTTTTGGGGAGGTTGGATGATATCTCTACCGACGGTTTGCGATTGATCGAAGAGATCCGTTTGATCTATGACAACTACGGTTTTGAAACGGAAATCCTATCGGCTTCCGTACGGCATACCATGCACATCATCAATTGTGCAAAATTAGGATCAGATGTAATGACCGGGCCCTTATCAGCTATCGAAGGTCTACTAAAACACCCCTTGACCGATAGTGGTTTAGAGAAGTTTTTGGCCGATTATCAAAAAGGTAATGCATAGGTAAACGATATGAAGACCTGCCATAGGGTTATGGTCTAAAAAAGGTTTACGTTCGATTTCAATATATGATATTGCCGATGGTCTTGCTATCGGCAATATTGCTTTTACTCGATAATCGAGATTAAATGCTCCTAGGCTTGCCTCGAAATCAAGGTGTATTCCTTTTAATGCCTCGCGGGCTTGCCCCGAGATAATGTACCCCATTTTTTAATTTTTCGACTGACAGCCAATAATTCAAAAGCTTGTATATGAAAAGCAAAATAACACTAGTACTGTTGATGTGCACCATGGGTATATGGGCACAAGAAGTCAAAGTTGACCAAGCTTCTTGTCTAAAAAGGTACATAGGTGAATGGGGAAGTTCGGTCTCTCCCGAATCGAACGAGATTGGGGATGAACCACAGATAAAAATGGTAAACGTGCCGAAAATGGACGGTACTGCCTTACAGGTTGAAGTGCTTCGGCTACGTGATGGGGCATATACGCCCATTTTGGTAGAAATGATAAGCTACGATAGTACCACCGATAAAATTGTGGCCTTGGGCCAGAATGAAAAAGGGGAATGCTTTTCGGGCATTGGGTCATTCTCGGATAAGGATAACTGGCTAATGGTGGATCGCGACTTTCAAGGGACACATACCCAGACCGTGTCTTTTCGGTTTTTGTCCGATACCGTAGTGTATTTGGAAGGGAAGGATAAAGCCGGGCAAGTGCTTTGGAAAACCCGTTACATCAAAAACTAAATACCTTATATCTAAGTCTTCCGCCAATGGGTCCATTTGTTTGAAATCAACAATTCGCCTATCTTCAACCGGGTTCTGAAAGGTAGAAGCATCAAAAAATTCTTCTCAATTTATTCTAGTCTATAGATCGAAGTGTATTTAATATTCACGGAAATGAAATTTGTAAAAGCGGTTTGTAAATTGATTTTATGTGCCTTGTGTGCGCAAGGTCATCTCTGTGCACAGGTTTCCAAAACTGATTACACTTTTGTGAATATCGAGCAAGACAATACGCAAAGAGCCGTTTCCGCTATAGTTGAAGATAGTATGGGGCTTATTTGGATGGGGACCAATGGCGTGGGACTTAAAAAGTATAACGGTATTGATTTTATTACGTACAAGCAGGATCTTAATGAACCAAAATCCATAAGCAATTCGCTAATACACACCACATATATTGACCGCAAGGATAGACTTTGGGTCGGCACGGAAACGGGTTTGGATTTATATAATAGAGACCTTGATAACTTCGATAAAATAGAACTTAGGGATGAAGCCGTAATAGAAGGGGGTGTGCTTATCAGGGCCATTCAAGAAGGTATTAGTGGAGAGCTTTTGGTGGGCTCTCATTACCATGGGATGTTTAGGGTCGATCCGTTAAGCTTGCGTAGTGAGTCGATCCCTATTCAGTCTACCATAAATAAATCGGTCATTCAGATCAACTATATTCTAAAGAGTGTTACGGGTAAAATATACGTGGCTACAAATTACGGCCTTTTTGAATATGACGGTGTCAAGTTGAGCCCTTCACAAATAGTGAATGGGAAGGGCGAAGTGGTAGAAAGTCTGTCTCGAAATATTGAGACTTTGTTTCAAGATAAGGATGGGGCCATTTGGTTGGGTACTCTGTCGGATGGATTAATAAAAATAAAACTCCTGTCTTCGAACAAGTATAAGATCGATTCCTTTAGCCTTACCCAAGAAAGGGTATTTTCCATTGCCCAAGCGGCAGATGGCAATATCATTTGCGGTACGGAAAACGACGGACTTTTTGTACTAAAGGCAGATGGAAGCTTGATCAAGAACTATCGCTACGATAAGTTTGATGTGAATAGTATCAAATCGAATTCTATATGGACTGTTTTTGTAGACAGCCAAGAACGTATTTGGATCGGTTACTATAACAAGGGGGTCGGGGTTTACGATACCCTCTATGATAAATTCAAGGATATCGAGAGTTCGGCCAACTTGAACAATTCATTGCAATTGCCATCCGTCACGGGTATTGTGAGTGATAAAAAAGGCAGATTGTGGATCGGTTTAGACGGTGGCGGGATCGATGTATATGATTCGGAAAGCAAAAAGATAGTCCATTTAAAAGACCTAGGAAACCCTATAGCAACGAACCTGCATGCAGCGGCCGTTGCGGGTATGTTTTTCGATAGCCAAGGCAATCTATGGGTAGGTACGTGGAATTCTGGAATCTATCTCCTGAAAAAAAATACTTCCACGTTTATAAATTATAAAACTTCAAATACTGAGGGGGGACTAACCAGTAACCGTATTATGACCTTTGATGAGGATAAAAATGGCATCATATGGATTGGCTCCTATGTAACGGGCTTGCATTCCTATGACCCCCAAACGGAAAAGTTTACCGCTCACAACGAGGAAATTTTTCATGACCTGATTCCGAGCCATGGGGAGGTACGAAAAATTTTGGTAGATAGTAATGGCTTTATCTGGTTGGGAACAACTGGGGGCTTGTATAAAATTTCCAGTGATTTTTCTGCCGGGGACAAGGCGATTTCCTTGGTAGAGCGTATGCACGAAGATACAGGGCGACAATTGGTCGTGGATAGAATTGTATCCTTATTTGAAGATCGTAGGAACATACTCTGGATCGGTACGGATGGTGGGGGCTTGTGTAAATACGACCCCTCTAAAGATACATTTACATGGTATGGCGATAGAAACGGTTTATCACAACAGACCATAGCCTCAATTCTAGAAGATGATAGTGGGGCTATTTGGATAGGGGGGAACAACGGAATTTCTAGATTGGATGTAGAACAAGAAAACTTCAAGAATTTCGATATCCATGATGGGCTCTTGGCCAATGATTTTAATTTCAATTCCATTTTTAAAGATGAATCGGGGATTCTCTATTTTGGAAGTTATGAAGGCGTTAATTCCATAGATCCCGAAAACCTACGCTTTAATGAGGTAAAACCAGAGGTTTACTTTACCGATTTTAAGCTCTTTAACAAGTCCGTGGTTCCCGGTACACAAAATTCGCCCTTGGAAAAGGTGATAGACCGAACAAAGGCTATTACCCTTACGCATGATCAGTCGGTTTTTACCATAGAATATGCGGGCATTAATTTTACACGGCCCAAGAAGAACCAATACGCCTATTTTTTAGAAGGTTTTGACAATCGGTGGAACTATGTCGGTAAAACCAGAAGTGCTACTTATACGAACCTGCCGCCGGGCGATTATGTCTTTAAGGTGAAGGCGGCAAACAATGACGGGGTTTGGAACAATAGCCCTACGGCACTGAAAATTACGGTTCTATCTCCATGGTGGAGTACAAATACGGCCATTTTTTTATACGTGCTGGCCATTCTTTTGATTACCTACTTTCTAGCCAATTTGGCGAGCCAAAGAATACGCGAAAAACGTATGGTTCAATTTGAACGCGAAAAGCGATTGCAAGAAGAGGTGTTGAACGATAGAAAAATTCAATTTTTTACCAATATCTCGCATGAGTTTAGAACGCCGCTTACCCTTATCCTTAACCCTTTGGAAGATATACTGACCGATACGGAAAACCAGTTTTCCAAAAAAATAAGGGAAAAATTAAGGACCATCCAAAAGAATACCAACCGAATGAAAAGGTTGATCGATGAGTTAATGGATTTCAGGAAGCTAGATATCAATAAATTAACGGTAAAGATATCGGAGTTGGAAGCGATAGCCTTTGTCAGTGAGATTGCGGGACATTTTGAGGAAGAGGCTTCGCTAAAAAACATTCTATTTCAGGTAGAATCCGACGAAATGCCGATCACCCTCTGGAGCGACCCTTCTATGCTCGAGAAGATCATATTTAATATTTTGTCGAATGCCTTTAAGATTACCCCTGATAACGGAAGCATTACCATAGGAGTCTTTAAGTGTAATGAAGCAATGGTGTTTCCGCAGGTCGATGATGAAAAACCGGTCCAAGCGGTTGAAATCGCAATTGAGGATAGCGGATCCGGAATAAAGAAGGAAGATCTGGAAAAAATATTCGAGCGCTTCTATCAGGCTGAGCATATGAATAGCCAGTATTACGGGGGTACGGGTATTGGCCTTGAGGTAGTTAAGAGTTTTATCGACTTGCTTAAAGGAAAAATAAGCGTAGAGAGCGAAGCATCGATAGGTACCAAGTTCAGGATCTTCCTTCCCTTGGGCAAGGCACATTTTAAACCTAGTGAACTGTTCTTGGCCCCTGATATCAACCTAGACGATAAACCGGAAGTGAAGCAAGAAGATGGGCTTCTGGATCAATTGACGGTCGATACCGACAATCAGACCTTACTTGTAGTTGAAGATAATGCGGAGCTGAGGGCCTATCTCAAAAAAGAACTGCGTGAGGAGTATAACGTGATTGAAGCCGTAAACGGAACCCAGGGCCTTGAAATGGCCTTAAAAAGAATACCCGATGTGATCTTGAGCGATGTGGTCATGCCCGAAATGGACGGGTTTGAGTTCTGCAAGCGCGTAAGGGAAGACTTGAAGACCAGCCATATACCAATATTAATGCTTACGGCCAAGACCATGACCGACGATTGGGTACGAGGTATAGATTCGGGCGCCGACGTGTATTTGAACAAACCTTTTGAAATGAAGGTGCTTCGCGCCCAACTAAAGCAAATGTTGAACAGTAGACGGGTATTGTTCAATAAATATCTGAACGATTCGAACAATGTAAAAGTACCCGAAAACACTTCGGAGCTCGACAAAGGCTTTATCACCAAGGTACTCGATTATATAACGGCCAACCTGTCCGATGAAAATTTGAACGTAGAACAATTGGCGGAAGAACTACACCTCAGTAGAAGCCAATTGTACCGAAAGATAAAAGCCCTTACCGGATGCTCGGCCAATGAATTTTTAAGAAAGATCAGACTTGAAAAGGCCAAGCAGATGATAGAGAACGGAAACGAATCTATTAGTGAAGTATGCTTTAAAGTAGGCTTTTCCTCTCCTTCTTATTTCACCAAATGCTTTAAGGCGCATTTCGGACACCTTCCTACGGAGATGAAGTAAGATTTTGTTAATTTTTATTGTAGTGCAAACCTCAATACTTTTCTGGATTTAAGTAATTTAGGGAGGTGAAATAGATGTGTTTGAATTACATATACACCTACGTTGGACTTCAATTAAAAAATACTGAGAATAAAAGTAAATTATGGGATTATTTGACTTCTTTAAGAAAAAATCAAACGGTAAAACTAATGAAAATCCGATTGATGAAACTCAATTAGAATTTATTGAAAAAACAACGAATAATGCGGAAAAACTCATTTCAAGTTTCAACGAAAGACTAGATGACGGATTGGATTACAGCGAATCTAGTTTAACTGTTTTAGACGAAGAAATTTTGAGCTTGTTTTCAGAAAACAAAGATGATATGGATTCTGGAATCTTAGAGGACATAATTGCCCAAGCAGGTTCGTATATATTTGAAGTTGCCAGACGAAATTACGGGGGGGAATATTATTGGTATGACCAATTAAATCAACCGATTTTAGTCACTGGACAACCTGATTTTGAAATTTCAATTCTAGCCTTTGAGAAAGTGAAACAACGAATTGAAAATGGAAATGAAGACAACATTCCTTTCTTTTTTGCTGGATATTCAGAACGAGTAAAAAAAGGAAAAAAGGGAGATAAAGCAATGATTACGTAAAGAAAAAAAAGAACAAGAACAATAGCCATTGCACAACTCGACATGGAGTACAACACCCTTATTTTTTGAAATTATAAAAAATCATAACTTACTGATTTAAAAAAGGTATTATTTTTATTACGTATCAGAATTGACGTATTTATTTGAAATTTTGAGTTGTGCAAAAGGCTCGAGGGCTATAAGGAATTGCCTGTTCTTGCCTATTTCTAAAAAATCTATGCTGATTTTCAGTTTGGTGTGTACGTGCCAAGTTAATTATAAGCTCAATAAAAGCTGAATCAACTTAAGGGGCTAAAACAGATTATGGAGGAAGAATTAAAACCGTTTTGGGGAAAGATTTTCAATTTTGATTGGAAATTTGGCCTTTTCCTAATCCTGCTAATTTGTATTCCTCGTTTCGCACTGGTGCTGCAGGCGAACCAAATAGCTAATTATAGTTGGCTAGGATTGATAATGCTTATTTCGGCTATAGTTCCTTTTCTTTTTTTGAGTAAACAGGGAAGGAGAAAAATAGGTGTTAAAAAGACAGAGAACTTTAGTTGGCTACTTATTGCCTTAGCAGTAGGCCTGGTTTTTAGTATCGCTTTATATTATTTGGGGACAGTCTTGTACGGCAATACTTTTGAAAATTGGTACTACTATATTGCCCAATCTTACAATATCCCTACAGGAATTGACGAGGAAGGAAAACTCGTTTTGTTCAGTATCATGGCTGTAACGGGAATGACGTTTAGCCCAATAGGTGAAGAGCTGTTTTTTAGGGGCATAGTACATTCAAGCATCGCAACTTCCTGGGGAGATAAGAGGGCCACTTTAATTGATAGTTCGGCATTCGCCCTTGTCCACATTTCCCACTTTGGTCTGGTATTCGTAAATCAAGAATGGAGATTCCTGTTGGTGCCGACCATTATTTGGGTTTTAAGTATGTTTTGTGTCAGTATACTTTTTTACATATGTAGGATGCGTTCAGGGTCTATTTTAGGTGCAATAGTATGCCATGCGGCTTTTAACTTAGGAATGATTTATTGTATCTTTTATCAAATTAGCGGATAGCCGTTTTACCAACTTATAGCAGCAAAATAAACAGGGGTCTGTCCAATTCTAAACCGTATCAAAATTGTACTGATTTCTGTAAACGGTAGGGGTTTTTCCCGTGATGTTTTTAAATAATTGATTCAAATAAGTGAAACTATGAAACCGCACTAATCATCCTCTAAATCTAAAAACACCTATTCACTATGCTTTCTCAGGTAATGACACAACAAAAGACTTAAGAAAATTACGGGTACAATAGAAGTATATGTACTGTTATGGGTAAATCCATACCTTTATATGACTTAAATATACTGGATTGGAAATAGTAGAAACGCATAAAAAGGAATACACCATTTCAACTGATAAGGATAAATTGGATATTCTTTGCATCCATAAATTCCTTTCAAACGAAACTGATTGGGCTAAGGGAATTCCAATGAACACCCTTAAAACATCCATTGAAAACTCTCTGAATTTTGGACTGTATCATAATAACAAACAAATCGGTTTTGCCAGAATAATTTCGGACTATTCCACAATTGCCTATTTAGGAGATGTATTCGTTCTTAAAGAATATAGAGGAAATGGATTAAGTAAATGGCTGATAAATGAAATCATGGAACATCCAAACCTACAAGGATTAAGACGATGGATTTTACTAACTGACACTGCAGAATGGCTTTATAGGAAATTTGGATTTACAGCATTGTCCCATCCCGAATTTTACATGGAAAAGCATAATCCAAATGTATATAAAGGAATAGAAAGGACTAAAGGCAATGCTGAAGAAAACTAAAAATTAGGATGGTTTAGTAATGAACTGACCCTATCAAAACTTAATTAAAACCACTCATTTTCTACACTTAAAAACGTGAGTTTTAATCACTCGCATTTTCTGCATCGTGCCCAATTACTTAAAGCTCATCACTTTTATGGGGCAAAATGCCACAAATATTCTAGATAGCGCATCATTTGTAATATACACAGAAAGGGGAATTTCCCGACTTTTATCATATTGTTAATCACTAGGGCGATAAATTGCACATTGAGCAATTTTGGTAATACCCTAACTAATCTGATCAAATTTTACGATATGCTAAAAACCGCTCTGTTATTTCTAGGAATACTATTGTTTCTGCTGGGTTGTGGAAAAGTCAAAGAGAATAAGCGAAACACTGTAAACGAGCTCAATAGTCTTAAAAAACTTTATGAAGAGAACTTTTACATTGGCGCGGCGGTGAACGATCAAATAGTCACGGAAAAAAACGCCAAGGCCTTAGATGTTTTGAAGAAGGAGTTCAATAGTATTAGTCCGGAAAATGTCATGAAATGGGCAGAGATCCACCCGACTCCCGATTCCTTTTATTTTGATATGGCCGACAAATATGTGGCCCTGGGCAAAAAGAACAAAATGCACGTTGTGGGACATACCTTGTTATGGCATAGTCAAATCGGACCTTGGATGAACTCGGTCAAAGATAGCGCCACCATGGCCAATTACATACGTGACCATATCAATACCGTGGCCACGCGTTACAAAGGTAAGATCGATAGCTGGGACGTGGTCAACGAAGCCCTAAATGAAGATGGCTCTTTACGCGAATCGATTTTTTTAAAGGTAATAGGAGACCGTTACTTAGACATGGCCTTTAAACTTGCCGAAAAGGCCGATCCGGAAGCCAAACTGTATTATAACGACTACAATATGTGGAAGCCCGAAAAAAGGGCGGGGGCCATTCGCGTCATCGAGAACCTTCAGAAAAACGGAATCAAGATCGATGGGGTGGGTATGCAAGCCCATTGGAGCCTGACCGAACCTTCGCTGGAAGAAGTGGAAAACAGCATCGTAGCCTATGCGAACTTGGGGATAAAAGTCGCCATTACGGAGCTTGACGTTACCGTACTGCCCAATCCTTGGGAACTTGAGGGTGCCGAGGTCAGCCAGAATTTTGAAAATAGCGAAGAAATGAACCCCTATACAGAGGGTTTGCCCGATTCCGTTCAAGTGCAATTGGCCGAGCGTTACCGCGATATATTTAAACTCTTCCTCAAGCATAGCGATAAAATTGACAGGGTTACCTTTTGGGGGGTCAATGACCAAAGTTCTTGGCTGAACAATTGGCCCATAAATAATAGAACCAACTATCCGCTATTATTTGATAGGGAGTACCAAACTAAAAAAGCATACGACGCGGTCATTCAACTCAAGACCGATTCAGCCGACCAACACTAAACATCCATGAATTCATCAACTCAAAAGCTATCGGTTAAGGAGAAAATCGGTTATAGCCTGGGCGACCTCTCCGCAAATTTGGTGTTCCAGACTTTAATGACCTACTTGGCCTATTTTTATACGGACATCTATGGTCTTGAAACCAAGCATGCATCGGGTATTATATTGACCGTAGGGCTTATTGCAGCATTCGGCTTCAACCCCATTATCGGGGCTCTGGCCGACCGTACTTCTTCAAGGTGGGGCAAGTTCCGGCCATGGATCTTGTTTACGGCGATTCCATTGGGGGTCGTGGCGTTATTGGCGTTCAGTACACCCGATTTCGATTACAAGGGAAAGGTGATCTATGCCGTAGTGACCTATACCTTGTTACTCTTGTTGTACGCGGCCAATAATTTACCGTATTCCGCATTGAGCGGGGTCATTACGGGGGATATGGGAGACAGGAATAGCTTGTCGGCCTACCGGTTCGTAGCCGTAATGTTCGCCCAGTTTTTTGTACAGGTATTCATGCTGCCGATAATCGAGTCTGCCGGCAATGGCGATAAGGCCGTGGGTATAGAAATAGTAATGACATGGTTGGCCATTATAGGAACCGTTATGCTTATCATCACCTTTCTTACGACCAAAGAGCGTATTGTTCCTACGCCAGACCAGAAATCGACCCTTAAGGAAGATTTGGGCGATTTGTTTCAGAATATCCCGTGGATCATAATGTTGGTGGTCACTACCTTGGTATTTGTCACCTTGGCCATGAAAGGAGGGGCCTATGTTTACTATTTTGAAAACTTTGTAGACGAAGGAAGCCTTACTTATTTTATTCAGCCCCTACTTGATTTCTTGGTATCCATTAATGTGAACTTTTTTGGGGAGAATCCGGTATCGGCCGGTTTTGGACTCTTCAATGCGGGTGGGATTATTTTTATGATACTCGGTATTACCCTGTCAAAAAGGTTTGCCGATAAATACGGGAAAAGAGATGTTTTTATGGTAGCCCTCTTTTTGTCGACCTTGTTCATAATGTTCTTCTATTTCTTTTCGCCCCATTCAGTAGGGCTCATATTTACATCGCAGATCTTTCACGGATTTTTCTATGGGTTGACCATACCCTTGTTGTGGGCAATGATCGCCGATGTGGCCGATTTTTCCGAATGGAAGAACAATCGTAGGGCCACCGCCATAATTTTTTCAGCCATGATGGTCGGTTTAAAGGGAGGATTGAGTATTGGAAGTGCCTTGGTAACCGCAATTCTCGGTGCCTACAATTACGTTTCCAAGGAAGCCGCCGTGGTAGGGGAGGCGATCGTACAACCCGAATCGGCAATTCAAGGTACACGAATGCTCGTTAGTATTTATCCTGCCATTCCCTTTCTATTGGGAATCGGATTGCTCTTTTTCTATGAGATCAATAAAGAGAAGGAGACCCTGATCGAAGAGGAGCTAAAGAAAAGAAGAATCGAATAAAAGCAAAACAAAATAAAGTACATAATATGCCAGAAGAACCTATTGAACATATTGACTTTAATGAACTGAACGAACGTGCGATCTCAAAACCCTTGGTAAAGCACATTTATACGGCTGATCCCTCGGCCCATGTTTTTCATGGGAAAATATACATTTACCCTTCCCACGATGTAGAATCAGGTATTCCCTTCGATGATTTGGGAAGCCATTTTGCCATGGAAGATTACCACGTAATCTCTATGGAGGATATAAATGGTGAGGCCGTAGACCATGGTGTCGCCCTTCATGTGAATGATGTGCCTTGGGCAGAAAAACAAATGTGGGCCCCCGATGCGGCGCACAAAAACGGACGGTACTATTTGTATTTTCCGGCCCGGGATTATGACGGGCGGTTTAAGATAGGTGTGGCCGTGGGCAATGCTCCCGAAGGCCCCTTTGTACCCCAGCCGGAAGCAATAAAGGGCAGTTACTCCATAGACCCTGCGGTTTTTGAAGACGAAGACGGTAGTTACTACATGTATTTTGGAGGAATTTGGGGCGGACAGTTGCAAAAGTACCGCAACAATACCTATGATAGTTCCCATGAATTGCCCAAACCGAACGAAGCGGCCTTGTTGCCTATCATTGCCAAATTGAGCGATGATATGCTTGAGTTTGCGGAAGAACCTAAAGAAGTACGGATTTTAGATGAAGCCGGAAACCTTCTGTTGGAAGGCGATAACGAAAGACGTTTCTTTGAAGCTTCATGGGTACATAAATATAGGGGCAAGTACTATTTTTCATATTCTACGGGAGACACCCATTACATCTGTTATGCGATGGGAGATAGTCCTTACGGTCCTTTTACCTACGCGGGCAGGATCTTAAACCCCGTGGTAGGGTGGACCTCGCACCACTCCATATGTGAAGTTGATGGGAAGTGGTACTTGTTTTACCACGATTCGAGCCTTTCGAAAGGGGTAACACACCTTAGGTCCGTAAAGGTTGCTGAAATTGAATACAACCAAGACGGTACCATTGTTACACTGGATCCGTATAAGTAGAAAAATAGACGGACTAAGAAAAAGAGGGGGCAACTATTTTGCCCCCTCTTTCCGTTTTATTTCCTTCTGATGTATTGTGGTGAATCATTGTTTTTGACCGCAATGATATACTTTTCTTTGGCCACCGTTATCGGGGCCATTTGGGTAACGTCGCCTTTTAGGAATAGGCCACTTTTAGAAGCTGGTAGGGCTTCAAAGCTTCCTTGTCCATTCCCTTTTAGTAATAGGCCGTAACTCCCATCGTTACGAGGGGTCTCTACCTCTGAGGCGTACAGGTTTCCTGCAACGAGTGCATCTAGGTTTCCGTCTTTATCGTAATCGTCGACCAGTATTTCATTGATATTGGAGGTCTGGGCCAAGACGGGTAGTTCGTGGACGATAAATTTGCCCTCGTGGTTCTCTAAATAGATGCTGGCAAAAGATTTCACTTGGTAGTGCAGGGCCGATTCAAGCGATTTTTCGGTATATACATCTTCTAAGGTCGCCTCGGCAAAACTCTCGTAATTTTGAAATTTTTGCTTGATCGAAGGAATCTGCTGCGAAGAGCATTCCCGCCCTCGTAAGGGGTATTGTTTTCCATCGTTGTAGTAGCTCAACACGATATCTTCCTTATTGTCTTTGTCAAAGTCGTTTACGAAGATGTCAAAGGTCTCTTCCCGGGTGGCCTTGTACTTGTAGTTCTTGCCGTTGTTGCCTACGATATAGTCCATATCGCCATCCTTGTCGAAATCGCCTTGCTGCACGCTCCACCACCAGCCTGTGGTATCCTTGGTCAAGCCGAGCGATTCGGAAACTTCCTTAAAACCTTTATCCGTATTTCTGAACAAACGAATGGGCATCCATTCGCCAACGATCATAATATCATTCCGTCCGTCGTTGTCGTAATCGGTAATTACGGCACTGGTGGCCATACCAAGGTTTTCAAAGGCCTCGGGTTGCATTTGGTCGAACACATCGAAACGTACATTTCCGTTTCGACTGTTGTTCTTTAAGATATAGCTGCTTGCAGGGCTGGGATAGTGTTTCGGTACCTGTCTGCCCAATACCAGAAGGTCGGCTTGGCCATCGCCGTCAAAATCGGATGGGTATACCCGTGAACCACTAAACTTTAGGTCGGGCAGGGCATTGGGGGCGGCTTTCGTAAAATTCCCTTTGCCGTCGTTGAGGTACAATCTGTCGCGCAGGGCTTCCGAATCTACGGCAAATTCGTATCCGCCACTGACTACATAAAGGTCTTGGTCACCGTCTCCGTCCGCATCAAAAATTAAAGAGCCCGTATCCTCACTTTGCCTATCCTCTTCTAAAAAGGGGGAAGATTGTTCTTTGAACCCTTCAGCGGTCTGCAGGAATATGGCGCCCGTTTGACCCGCGGAACCACCGATAAAATAATCGTCCAAGCCGTCATTGTTCAGGTCGCCCGTAGCAAGGGTGGGACCGAAGGAAGACATTTTGTGGGGAAGCAAAACTTGGTCTGCAAAATCGTCGTAGCTGTTTTCAACATGTTTGTAGGGCGGAAATTTTACGCTCTTATCGGTTGTGAAAAGTACAGGTTCCTCTGAAGCGCTGTTCTCGTCCGTACCATTGGCGTCTTCAAGAAGTAGGGTAAGGCTTTGGTTGGCATCGAGTCTGTTTAGATGTTCGACTTTTCCGTTGGGCCAAACCACTTTAAGTGTATCTATTTGGGTCGCATCCCCTAGACCAAAATGGAGTATTGGTGCTACCGAAGACTGAAATCCTCTGGTAAGGGTCAGTTCCTGCATTTGGGTTCTTCCGTTACTGGTAACATAAACACGGGATCCCAGACCGAATTGGTTCGAAGGGTTTCCTTTAAATTTTATTTGGATGTAGTTGTTGGTCTTCGAAGCATTATTCTTGAAAACCGAAGCCTTATCGTCAATATTGTTGGTAACGATCTCTAGGTCGCCATCGTTGTCAAGGTCGGCGTAAACTACCCCGTTAGAAAAACCTTCGAATTCAATACCCCAGTCTTTATTGGCTCTTTTGAACTCAAGTAGCCCCGTATTCTTAAATATAAAATTGTCTATTTTTTCGGATGGGATTTTTTGGCTCAGGGCCAACAAGGTATCCTTGCTCAATGTAATGGTCTTGAGCTGGTTGAAATAATCATTGTTGTTGATTTCCCGTCGTGTTCCGTTGGAAACAAAAAGGTCTTTATCGCCATCATTGTCAAAGTCGGCAAAAAGAGGGCCCCAGCTCCAATCGGTAGAGGAGGTTCCCGTAATTCGGGAAACATTGGAAAAATGTGGGATGCCATCTTCGAATACGCCTGAATTCATTTGCATACAGTTGTGCATGTACTGATAGTGGAATCCGGCATTTACTACGTCCCAAAAGAGTTCGGGGTTCATACTGGCCATATTGGCCTTTTTTCTCCGGTTCGATTTGGCATCCATATCGACCTGAAAAATATCGAGGTTACCGTCGTCGTTAAAATCGGCAATATCGGCACCCATACCATAAAAGGCGGTATGTGATGTAGCTTGCTTTACCACTTCTTTAAACGTTCCGTCTTGATTGTTCAGGTACATAAAGTCGGGGGAGTTGAAATCATTGGAAACGTAGAGGTCGGGCCAAGAGTCATTGTTGATGTCCCCTACGGTAGCGCTCAATGACAACCCGAAGGCCTTTAGGCCCGAGGCCTCGGTAACATCGGTAAAGCCCTTTCCGTTGTTTTGGTACAAATGTCCAGATTCGTAATCTTTGACATTTTTCATTTTATAGGAATACACAAAAGTGGGGGAGTCAAACCGGGTAGGGGGGTAGTTGGCCACGAAGAGATCTAGGTCGCCATCTTTGTCGTAATCGAAAAAAGTGGCCTGAACGCTGTTGCCGATGTCGTCTATACCGTACTCGGCGGCCTTTTCCGAAAATGTGCCGTCTCCGTTGTTGAGGAAGAGCTCATTGTTCTTTGGGCCGAATTTGCCGCCCACGGAGCAATAAATATCCAAATGGCCATCGCCATTTACATCGGCCATGGTAACACCGGTATACCAGCGGTTATCGCCAGAAACACCTGCCTTTTCGGTGATGTCTTCAAATTGAAGGTTGCCCTTGTTCAGGTAAAGTTTGTTGGAAACTTGATTTCCGGTAAAGTATAAGTCTACCAATCCATCGTTATTGATGTCGCCCGCGGCTATACCACCGCCCATATAGAGGTATGAGTAGGTAAAGTAGTTGAGCGAGTCGTTTTCGGTTAGGTCGTTGCTGAAATTCACTCCCGTAGTTTCGGGACTTAAGGTAGCAAAGAGCTTCCCTTTAAATTGACTTTTCCCTTTAGGGGAACAGGCAATACAGGTAAGGATAATGGTATAGATTAAAAATCGGCTGTATGTCTTGAAGTTCATGTTAGTGAGTTCAAAAAATTAAGTTACATTTTTTTGCGGATAGCGGTTAAAATAAAAAACAGTGTGCTCAGGAAACACACTGTTTTAAAAGAAACTAACTCAAAACTATCAATTAAATCAGTTCTAGTATCCCGGATTTTGGTCGGCCGAGCTAATGTTAATGTTAGCGTCAATTTCAGCTTGAGGTATCGGCAATCTCTCATGTTTGCCTTCTTGAAAACCAGTGCCGGCCAATTCGGTGCTGGCAATGCCCCAACGGATAATATCGTTGAACCTGCACTGCTCACCGGCCAGTTCTACTTTACGCTCGTGTATCAAAGCCTCGAAGACCTCTGCTTGCGATAGGCCCATAGGTAGGGGATCTACCATGGCCCTTTCACGAACCTCGTTGATATAGCCCACGGCTACATCTTGGTCGCCGCCGGGTCTCATACTTTCGCATTCGGCCATCATCAACAGAACATCGGCATATCTTAAGTACTTGAAATTGATACCTGAGGTTTGGTCTTCATTATCATCCTTATAGTAATTGTTATACTTTGCCCAACCGGCATTACCACCTCCGTTACTTGGGAAATGATCAACGGTCAGGGCACTGTCTTTTCCAAACTTGTCACCGTTAACGTAGAACGATTGCTCGAAACGTATGTCGCCGGCCTCATATTCTTCTAAAAGGTCATCGGAAGGAAAGACATTGAACCAATCGTTAAACCCGTATTCTTGGCCTCTAAACGTAGCTTCGTTCGGACCTTCTCCCGATCTGTCGGAGTTCCATTGGGCACCAAACCCAAGATCGTCATCATATTGGATCTCAAAAATCGACTCGACCCCAAATTCCGTTTCTTCCTTGAAATTGTCAAAGTAATCGTCTTCAAGGGCGTAACCGCTAAGGTCGTTGAATTGGGCCATTGCATCTTCGTATTGCTCTAAGAAAAGGTATACTTTACCTAGTAATGCCTGAGCGGCACCTTTGGTGGCCCTACCGTTTTCCGTATTGGCCTTGGTATCAAGTACGGGTATGGCCTCTTTCAGGTCTTTTACGATTTGGGCATAGATCTCCGCTTCGGTGTTCTTGGAAAAACCGACCCCGTCTTCGGGGGGCAAGGTGGTGATCAATGGAGCGTCTCCAAATCGGGTGACGATAAAGAAGTAAAAAAGTCCCCTTAAGAACTTAGCTTCGCCAAGTGCCCTTTGCTTGTCTTCATTGGTCATGACCGATGGTAGAATGGCATTGATGGTCTCTTCGTTCCCTATAACATAATTAGCTTTGTTTATGCCCCTGTAGCAGCTTTCCCAATACGCCCCGATGGCGCCATGTGATGGAGTAAAGGAAAAATCGAGATATTGCCTTTTGTCCGCTTCGAGTTGGGGGTTCCCTCCGTTTTCATGCGCCATATTGTCCATCATAAAGAACATATGACGGCTATAGAGCCCTTGGGTCTGTAAATTGGAGTAAATCGCATTTACTGCAGATTGTACCTGTATGGGGTTTTCAAAGAAGCTATCTGGCAATAACTCGTTAGGGTTGGTCAGCTCCAAGGAATCGTCGTTACAGGAAAGCACCAAGCCTAAAGTGGCGAGAATCGTCAAAAATATTTTATTTTTTTTCATGGTAATTTTTTTTAGAATGATAATTGTACTCCGAGTAAAACTGATTTAGGTTGTGGATAGTTGCCCCTGTCAATTCCCAGTTCATATCTTCGGCTACCTCCATCATTGGTCAACGGGTTTCCGATTTCGGGGTCTAACCCAGAGTAGTCGCTAATGGTTATCAAGTTTTGTCCGCTTACATAAATTCTACATTTGGAAAAATACTTTTCCAGTGAAGTGTTTTCCAAGGTGTACCCTAAAGTAATGTTCTTTAGGCGTGTATAGGATCCGTCTTCAACAAATCTGTCGGAAATCAAGGTAAAGTTCTCATCGGCACCGCCAGCTTGGGGTACGGAGTTCGAAGTTCCCGGCCCTGTCCATCTATTCAGAACATTTGTTCCTGCGTTGAACAATCTGGGCATCCCCTCTAAATCATAGATGTTGGTGTTATAGACATCTACACCCGCTACACCGGAAATGAACATATTCAAGTCGAGTTGCTTGTAGTTGAAGTCTAAGTTTAATCCATAAGTTAAATCAGGGTATGGGTTGCCGATATTGACACGGTCTTGGTCATCGATTTTTCGGTCTCCGTTTTGGTCTACGAAACGGATATCACCGGCATTGTAAGTGACTTCGCCTTTATCGTCGGGAACTTGGTCAAGCACTGCCTCGACTTCGCCCTGTGTCTGGTATATACCATTGGTTTCATAGCCATAGAAGAAGAACAAGGGTTGCCCGACTTCAACACGTGAAATATTTTGCCCTTCAAAAGAGCCACCGGAAAGCGACTCGTTCTCACCTAGTGATTGTACTTCATTGCTAGATGTACCCAAATTAAGGTTGGCCGACCAGGTAAAGTCACCTTCAAAATCGTTATATCCTATATTAAGTTCAAATCCACTTGTTTCAACGGAGCCTACGTTTTCGGTTACTACTCCCGAGTGTATGCCCAAAGAACCCGGTAAGGGGCGGTCCATAAGAAGGTCGTTACTGGTATTGTTGTAATACTCTAAGGCACCTGTGATTTTTCCGTCATAAAAACCAAAATCAAGTCCGATGTTTTTCATGGTAGTTTCCTCCCATTTTAAATCAGGGTTGGCCAATCCGCCCGGAGTGGTACCCGTGGCAAGTCCCTCTCCCAAAGGATAAAAGAAATTGGATAAAAGTGTGGCGCTATATCTATAGTCCTCAATTCTATCGTTTCCTGTAATACCCCAACTTCCTCTAAGTTTTAAGGTGTTGATCGAGGAGTTCTCCAAGAAACTTTCGTTGGCAATGTTCCAACCTAGGGCTACCGATGGAAAAGTACCCCAGCGATTGTTCTCCCCGAAACGCGAAGAAGCATCCCTTCTAATAGAGGCGGCCAGAATGTACTTTTGATCATAATTGTAGTTCAAACGGGCCAAGTAACCTATACGGTTGTATTCGTATGATTTTGATTCTAAGAACGATTGTTCGTTGGAAACTTGGTCAAGCTCGTTGGTAATCGGGTTTTGGCTATTGGAATTCAATAGCTCGTCCGATTGCTCTTGCTTTTCGGCAAGAATTAAAAATTCTAAGTTATGAAGGTCGTTATAAGTCTTTGAGTAATTTAGGCTGTTGGTTAAGATAATCGATTTTCTTAAGCCTGAATTCCTGGTTATAGCGGCAAAATCCGAGCTGTGGGTATTGCCTCCTTCACTGTCGTCGTTATAGGAAGGCCTAAAGATATTGGTGCTTGAATTTCTATATTCCAAACCAACTTGGCTCTTAAAACTAAGCCCTTCAACTATCTCGTATTCACCGAAGAGACTTCCGATAATACCCGAAGATTTGTTTACGTGTTCGCCTAGGGTCTGTACGCGAATCGGGTTTTCGGCATCTTGTCCGTCCGAACCATTGCTAGGGCCCTGAAAACCTTGTAAGTTATTTGGGTTGTAAATAGGGAGGTAAGGAGCTATTTTGATTGCATGTTCCAATAGTGAGCGATCTCCCAAATTCCGTTCCGGGTTCTGCTTGTTGAACGAAACCGCCAAGGTTTCGCCGAACTTGAATTTCCCTAAGGTAAAATTGCTATTGGCACGGAAAGAGAATCTTTCGAAGCCCGTTTCTATAACGGCCCCTTCTTGGTCTAAATAGCCAGCGGAGAACCTGAAATCACTGTTTTCCGAACCGCCGGAAATACCGAGGTCGACTTTTTGCATTACGCCTGTTCTGAATAGCGCATCCTGAAAATCGGTATTGTTACCGGATTGGGATAGGGCCGAAGTAGGGGTAAAGCCAAAGGCATCTTGTGCAAATTGTAAATATTCTTGTGTATTTAAAAGGTCGTACCGTTGATTGGAGTATTGTATACCTGTGTACGAATCGAGGT
Source organism: Zobellia sp. OII3 (assembly GCF_002211465.1). Classification (NCBI taxonomy): domain Bacteria; kingdom Pseudomonadati; phylum Bacteroidota; class Flavobacteriia; order Flavobacteriales; family Flavobacteriaceae; genus Zobellia; species Zobellia sp. OII3. The sequence goes on from NZ_MWRZ01000004.1 coordinate 36,872, forward strand.
TGATGACTGTTTTTCCTGTCCTTCTTCCTTTTTTAGTGGTTACCATAACTACACCGTTAGAACCTAAGGACCCATAAATGGCGGTGGTGGAAGCATCTTTCAAGACATTGATCGATTCTATGTCGTTTGGGTTTAAATCACCGAGACCTCCGGCTATGACCCCATCAATAACGTAAAGCGGGTCGTTGTTGTTCATGGTGCCTAACCCCCTAATTCGAACGACGGGCGCTGTACCTGGGGAACCGGAATTCAATACGGTAACCCCGGCAGCCCTACCTTGTAGCGCTTGATCGGCCGTAGCCACGGGAAGGGAGGAAATCTCTTCCGAACCTACCGTGGTTATAGCGCCGGTTACCTCTGCCCGAGATTGTGTGCCGTACCCTACGACCACAACTTCTTCAAGGGCCTGTGCATCTTCCTCGAGGGTTACGTTAATATTGGTTTGGTTGCCTACCGCAACGACTTTGGCGGTCATACCGACATAGGAAAACTCCAGTTTATCGGTGGCGCCTACATTCGATAGGGAATAATTTCCATCAAAATCGGTGGTAGTACCGTTTGTTGTGCCCGAAACAACAATGGTGGCCCCGGGAAGAGGGGTTCCGCTTTCATCGGAAACTACACCGCTGACCGTAGATGTTTGTGAATAGGCAAATTGCCCGATCATTGCAAACATTGCAATGATCGCATGTTTAAGTTTAATCATAATCATTGAGTTTAGTTAGTTAATTTTCAGGTGATTGGCCATGTCACGTCCTCACCCGAGGCAAATGTATATGAAGGGCTTTTCTTGCAGTAAAAGATTTGATGCATATACTAATAGTTATGTTGCATATGGGGTTTTAAATTAGGTAGTTGGTAATATTTGTGGGGTGTGGTAATGAATTCAATGAAAAGTGAATAAGAAAATCGAAAATCTGATAATTGGTTTAAAATGGGGTATAGGCTTGTAATCAAGCTTTCCAATACAAAACGAACTGTGGGTCAATCCAAATGAAACCATAGTGTAATGCATTGAAGGAGGAGGAGTAGGGGGTATCGTATTTGGTGATAGGGATGGCTGTTGAGATCGTAGTGTGGGGGCGTGAATCAGGTGGGGAAGGGGTATAAAAAAAGCCCGTTTCTACGGGCTTTTCATTTTCAATAAGTATATATAGGATTATGATGCCACTTCGGCTTCTACTTTGTCCTCCTTTTTGCTTTTCATCCAAAAATAGAGAATGGTAAAGAGCACAATGAGAATACCGGGAAATATCGTCATGGTCAATAGGGTAGCTTGGCCGGAAACCAATTCCAGTTCGTCACCGGTAAAGCCTTGAGCTGCTGCTTTGGCCTTATCGGCATCAATCCATCCACCGATGATAGGTTGAAATATAGAACTGGAGAACATACCTACGGCACCGAGAATCGAAAGTCCCAAGGCACCACTTTTTGGTATTTTGTCGGCTACGAAACCGATCATGTTCGGCCAGAAATAGGCAACGCCTAAGGCAAAAAAGATGGCGGCAACATAGGCCATTGCCCCTGTTTGCGTACTGAATAAGTAGATGCCGAGGGTAGCTAAGACCGCAGAACCTAAAAGTACCCCGGTCTGGTTGAATTGTTTTACCATATCACCTCCAAAGAAACGGGCAACGGCCATAAGACCCGCCGTCAATGCCAATATGATCATTGGGTTGGCCCCACTTTTAGAGAGGATCAATCCTACCCATTGGTTAGGCCCGAATTCTGAAATAGCGGTTAGGGCCATACAGGCGACCATAAAGAGGAACAAGGGAGAAAGCATAGCCTTGAAGTTTCCACCGAGAGTGGCCGCTTCTTCGACTTTGGCTTTGGGCCATGATTGTCCGAAGAACAAATAGGCATAGACAAGTGTGGGTACAAGGATCAACCAGATTTGGGTTTGCCAGCCAAAATGCATATCGGTCATAAAACTTGAAATAAGACTACCAATGGCAATACCCCCTGGAAACCACATATGAAAACGGTTCATCATGGTGCTCATCCTGTTTCCTTGATAGGCATCGGCTATCATGGGGTTACAGGCAGCTTCGGTACATCCGTTGCCCAAACCTATTAATAGGGTAGAGATCAATAGGCCAATATAGCTTCCTGAATAAATCGTCAATATAATACCTAGTGCATGGGCGAAGAATGCGAACTGCATAATGGCTTTTCCTCCTACCTTGTGATAAATAAGCCCTCCGATAACCATAGACAGGGGAAATCCTAAAAACCACATCGAATTGATAAAACCTAGTTGCTCACCACTAAGGCTTAGTTCTTCCCCTAATTGGGGGAGAATACCCGCCCTGATACTAAAAGAGAATGCGGTGGTGATCAGAGCAAAGCAGCTACCGTAAAAAAGTCTATTGGCGTTTGAGGCCATTCCGTTCGTTGTTGTTTCCATATGATATTGGTTTGTTGTTTTTTATATGATCAGATTGGTAAAAGTAATTTTAATCAAACATTTTTTTACGAAAATCGAAACGAAAGATAAATTAAAAATATGTAATTGATAAAAAAAAAGCGATTTTAACAAGTCTCCCTCATCTCCATATAAAGGGATGTTTTGGGTTTTAAAGTTCTTTAGGGGCTTAATTTTTGTGTTAAATATACACTTATTATTAAAACCTTTGCTATCTTCAAAGTTCCAAATGTCAAGGCTTTAAGTTCAAATACGTCCCGAACCCTTAGTTTAAGTATACTTGACGTAGTATGGGCCATGTATAAAAAAGGGCTTCGTATTACGTTTAAAAAACTAACAATATTTTAATTTTTTGATGGTTTGGCTTTATTTTATTTGGCGATTATGTAAATGATGGGGCATTTGTTTGCCATATTATTTTTATATTCACCAAGCATTGCATTTGTGTTTCGCATTGTAGTTAATTCAGAAATATTCAGGAAATGAAAACAGACAAGACCAAAACCAGTATGACCAAAAAATCAAGAAGAGATTTCGTAAAGAACACCGCCCTTTTTACCGGAGGGGCCATGTTGTTGCCCAACCTGCAGATGAGCGGTATGGCAAATGTATTAGGGGATAAAAAATTAAAACTGGCACTGGTCGGTTGTGGTGGCAGGGGTACTGGCGCCGCGGTACAGGCTTTGACCGCCGATGACAATATAGAGCTTGTGGCTATGGCCGATGCCTTTGAAGACCGCTTAAAAGGCAGTTTGGCGAATATTTCCAAGGCCATGGGCGAGACCAAAAAAATCAATGTAAAGGAAAAGAACCAATTCGTTGGTTTCGATGCGGCCACCAAGGCGATCGATTTGGCCGATGTAGTCATTTTGGCGACGCCACCGGGTTTTCGTCCTCAGCACTTTGAATATGCCGTAAACAATGGGAAGCACGTGTTTATGGAAAAGCCTGTAGCTACCGATGTACCCGGCGTACGTAAGGTATTGGCTGCGGCAAAAAAGGCAAAAGAAAACAAATTGAATGTAGTGGTCGGTCTTCAAAGACACTATCAAGACAGTTATTTGGCGGCTCTAGAACATCTTAATAAAGATGCTATCGGTAAAATTGTTTCTGGACAAGTATACTGGAACAGTGGTGGTGTTTGGGTTCGTGAGCGACAGCCTGGGCAAACTGAACTTGAATATCAAATGCGCAATTGGTACTACTTTAATTGGTTATGTGGAGACCATATTTTAGAGCAGCACATCCATAATATTGACGTAGCCAACTGGTTTATCGGTGAATACCCCATTTCAGCACAGGGTATGGGCGGTAGACAGGTACGTAAAGGAAAAGACCATGGTGAAATTTTCGACCACCATTTTGTAGAGTATACCTACCCTAGTGGAGCGGTCATCGCAAGTCAGTGCCGCCACCAGCCCGAGACTATGAGCAAGGTTTCCGAATTCTTTCAGGGAACCAAGGGTACGGTCTATACCAAAGGGGATACGGCCATCTTAAAAGACTATAGCGGTGGTTCTATATTCGAACATAGGGGAAAAGACGACCCGAATCCATACCAAGTAGAGCATATCAAACTTTTTGAATCGATTAGAAACGGAGGGGTCATAGCCGATGCCGAAAATGGGGCAAAGAGTACTATGAGCGCCATAATGGGTAGAATGGCCACTTACTCTGGAAAAGTCATTAAATGGGATGAAGCCATGCAGTCCAATATCGATTTGGCCCCAGATGAACTAAGTTGGGATTCCCCAGCACCGGTGCAACCCAATGCCGATGGTACGTATAACATACCAAAGCCGGGTGAAACTGTAGTGATATAAATTTACAGATAACACAAAATAAGGATGTCCCTGTTAATAATAGGGACATTTTTTTGCTTCCGTTTTAAAAAAAACAGCTGGGCCTTATTATGATGCTATACCAAAAAAATAGGTTTAACTTTGTTATCCATTTTTGAAATAGAATTATGTACAATATGATTAAGAGTTATATTCCCCTTGCCATTTTTTGTTTGTTAATAGGATGTAAGGAAGAAAAGAAGAACAAGGAGGAAGCAACAGTGTCTACCGAAACAGTGGAGGCGCCCAAGGCAGTGGAGGTCGATACTACGGTAGTCAAGGAAATGCCGGAAGATGTTAGCGCTCCCGAAGGAATGGTGTGGATACCCGGAGCCGTGTTCTCTCAAGGTGCAGTACCGCAAGATAAGGCGGCTATGGATCACGAAAAACCTGCCCATAAAGTAGCGGTAGACGGTTTCTTTATGGATATTACCGAGGTGACCAACGATGAATTTCAAAAATTCGTGGATGAAACAGGCTATAAAACGGTGGCAGAGCGTGAGATCGATTGGGAAGAGATGAAAAAACAGCTTCCTGAAGGTACGCCCAAACCCCATGATAGTATTATGCAGCCTGGTTCCCTGACCTTTAAACAGGCAAAAAGTTCCGTGCCCAATCTTTACGATTTTTCACAATGGTGGAGTTGGACGATAGGGGCAAATTGGAAAAACCCCAATGGCCCAGGCAGTTCCATTAAGGGCAAAGGAAACTATCCTGTAGTACATATTGCATATGAAGATGCCCTGGCCTATTGTGAGTGGGCCAATAGACGTTTGCCTACCGAGGCCGAATGGGAGCGCGCTGCTCGTGGCAACCATTTGAACACTATTTATTTCTGGGGCGATGAGGACGCTAAATTATCGGATAAGGCGAATACTTGGGAAGGGGAATTTCCCGTAACCAATGTCGAGACCGATGGTTTCGGCCTTCGGGCACCCGTTAAGTCGTATCCCGCAAATGATTTTGGGCTATATGATATGGCTGGAAATGTTTGGGAATGGACCAACGATTGGTACAATACCAATTACTACAAAGAACTGAGTACGACCTTCCCTGTGGCCAAAAACCCATTGGGAGCGGATCAGGCCTATAACGAAAGAGATCCCTATGCCAGGGAAAAAGTAATGAAAGGCGGTTCTTTTCTGTGCAATGCCAGTTATTGCGCGAGTTATAGGGTTTCGTCTAGAATGGCTACGAGCCTAGATTCTTCCTTGGAACATTTGGGCTTTAGAACCGTTGCTACCCCTGATATGATCCGCAATTCAAAAAAATAATTTTTTATGCAATTTTTAGAACACTTTACGCCCGAATTGGTGGTGTCATCGCCGGGTAGGATAAACCTTATTGGCGAACATACCGATTATAACATGGGCTATGTTTTGCCAACGGCAATAGAAAAGAACATTACCTTCAGTTTTAAAAAGAACGGCTCCGATAACGAATGTCGTGTTTATAGCAAGACTTACGATACCGGTTTTGAAATAGATTTGAACGCCATTGCCGTTAGCAAGATAGAGTGGGAGAACTATATTCTGGGGGTGCTCAACGAAATTTCAAAGAGAACCGATAAGGTGAGGGGTTTCGATTGTGTGGTAGAGAGTAATTTGCCTACAGGTTCCGGACTCAGTTCTTCCGCTGCTTTAGAATGTGGTCTGGCTTTTGGTCTGAACGAGATCTTTGATCTTGGACTTTCAAAAATTGAAATGGTTCAGCTCTCGCAAACGGCGGAGCATACTTATGTGGGAACACAATGTGGTATAATGGACCAATTTGCCTCTGTAATGAGCGAGGCCGGCAACGTAATTTTATTGGATTGTCGTTCCTTGGACTATAAGCATATTCCAATAGACCTGAATCCGTATAAAATCATACTCCTTAATACCAAGGTCTCGCACAATTTGGCTTCGAGCGAGTATAATACGCGTAAAAAAGAATGCGAAGAAGGGGTAAGTGTTATTCAAAAGAAATATCCCGAGGTGAAATCCTTGAGAGACGTGAATGAAGAAATGTTGCTTTCCAGCAAAGAGGGAATGAGCGAAACCGTATACAAACGTTGTTCTTTTATTGTTAAGGAAAACGACAGGGTTTTGGCCATGGTCGATGCATTGAAGAAAAACAACCTCGATGAAGTCGGTCAAATTCTCTATCGTGCCCATGAAGGCATTAGCAAAGCATATGAAGTAAGCTGCCCCGAATCTGACTTTTTGGTCGATTTTTCAAAAGACAACCCTAAAGTTTTGGGAGCAAGGCAGACCGGTGGAGGTTTCGGTGGATGTACATTGAATATCGTTCACGGGGATGCCGTCGACGATTTTGTCACCCAAGCCGCCAAGGCCTATAAAGAGAAATTCGATATTGACTTGGAAGCTTTTGAAGTACAGCCAAGTGGGGGTACCCATATTATCAACTAATAAAAAGGTCGATTTATTAAAATCGACCTTTTTTATTTTTAGTGCGGAAGAGACGGTTATTGTACCGTACTGTTCATAAGGGCCTCTTCCAAGGCCAATTTTTTGTGTCTGCTCAACGGAATGGAGTGTCCGCATACTTCAACTTGTGAACCGTTGAACTTCTCAACCTTGTTTAGGTTAATGATATACGACTTGTGTACCCTAAGGAATTGGTCTTCGGGCAATTTGTCGATAAAGGCCTTCATGGTCGATAAGATCAAAATGTTCTCGTCATCGGTAACTACTTTAATGTAATCGCCCAACCCTTCTACCCATTTAATATCGCTTAAGAGTAGTTTTACCTTTTTTAGTTTACTGTTCACAAAAATAAAATCTTCTTCCTTTTCCATAGGAACAACCTTGTTCTGTATAGCCTTCTTTATGGCAATATTAAAACGGCCTTGGGAAATAGGTTTAAGAAGATAATCGGTAACATCGTAATCAAAAGCTTGCATGGCATATTCGGCTTTGCCCGTAATAAGAATAATCTGGGGCCTGTTTTCAAGCGATTCTATGAATTGAAAACCATTTACAAGCGGCATTTCTATATCGAGAAAAACAAGGTCGACCTCGTTTTTTTCCATATGCTTCTGAGCCTCTATTGCATTTTTATAATCGGCCAAAAAACGCAGGTTAATGTGGTTTTTGATAAGTTGGGCAACTGCGGTACGCTGAGTCTTCGAATCGTCGATAACTACACACGTTAATTTTACGGAGTTCATAATCAGAGGATTATTTAAAAAGTATAACTTCTTAAAGAGGTTAAATATTCATTAAACTAATCACCTTTTTTTACAGTTGTGGGGCCATATAAAAATATAGGTAAGCTTTTGCAAATATAGAGTTTAATATTTTATTGACGAATCTATAGCAAATCATTACGTATTTTGGGAATAAATTTATCTATATGTAGGGTAAAACTGATAGAAGTCATGTTTTAGATATTTAGAATGCCATAATTTTATTCCTATAAACAAGAAACTATGCTCAAAGTTCTATTACCGACAGATTTTTCCGAAAACTCAAAAAATGCAATTCGTTATGCCTTGCATTTCTATAAAGATGTTGCCTGCACTTTTTATTTGTTGCATACCTATACTCCGGCAGCTCAGCGGATCGATTATATTCTCGGCTCACCGGGTCAAATTGGCTTGGGCGATACTTGGAAGGTAGAGGCCGAAAGTGAAATAAACGAGCTAAGTGAAGAATTGGAAAGTGACGATACCAATCTTAGTCACCAGTTTGTGACCCATGTGGCATTTGAATCCTTGGGAGCGGAAGTGCAAAAAATGGTCCTAAATGAGCAGATAGATATAATTGTGATGGGGACCCAGGGCGCGACAGGGGCAAAAGCGACATTTTTAGGTACAAAAACGGTTGACGTATTAAAAGAGGCCACTTGTCCAATGCTGATCGTTCCGAACGGATATACCTATCAATTGGTTAAAAATGTTGCTTTTGTAACCAATTACAAGAGAAACTTCTCTGCCGATATTCTAGACCCCATAAAGCAGGTACTTTCTCGCTTTGGTGCATCCATGCATATCATGCACATATTCGAAGAAGAACGCTTGAACCGTCTTCAAGAATCGAATAGGAACACTTTGGAGACCTATTTGGAAGAATTCAAGCCCTCTTTTCATTGGATGCCCAATTTTGGAAACAAAACAAAAGGTATTCAGGTATTTTTAAAGGAATTGGACATCGATTTGTTGACGATGTTCAAATACAATCACGACTTTATAGAGAAACTAACCCATGAACCTGTAATCAAAAAAGTTAGTTTTTGCGTAGACATTCCTTTTATGGTCGTTCCGGTAGAGGAATAGTCCATTGTATCTTTCCGTATAGATTTGTCGATTATGGCCTAGGCTACCTAGGACCGTTCCTCTGAAAGTATGGATTTTATCCGGAAGATTGAGGACGTTATGCGTTAGAAATTTGGTTTTTGAACAATTTTTATGTGAAAAACCAAACAGTAAAAATAGTGTCCAGAACCTTTGGGGCACGACTATAGTTGACTATATCGCGGTTTGTAAGTACTGTAATCTAAACCGACCAATACACAAAACTTTTGATAACTTTTACAACAGGCTTTTTGCAAAAAAGTTACATTTGTTCATTAACTATCTAAAATGAGTATTTGATTATGTCTGAGAAAATAGAAAGGCTGAAAACGTTGATTATAGGATCGGGACCTGCGGGTTATACCGCGGCTATTTATGCAGCCCGTGCAGATTTGAAACCAGTGGTATATACAGGGATGGAGCCCGGAGGGCAATTGACCACTACCACGGAGGTCGATAATTTTCCAGGGTATCCAGAAGGTATAGACGGCCCAAGTATGATGGTCCAATTACAGCAACAGGCCGAACGTTTCGGAACCGAGGTTCGTATAGGTATGGTCACGGCGGTTGAGTTGAGCGATACCGTTGGAGGAATACACAAGGTGACCATCGATGATAGTAAGACTATAGAAGCGGAGACCATTATTATTTCTACCGGGGCCTCTGCCAAATATTTGAACATACCGAGTGAGCAGCGTCTAAGGGGTGGGGGAGTTTCTGCCTGTGCCGTTTGTGACGGGTTTTTCTATAAGGGTCAAGATGTAGCAATTGTTGGTGCCGGTGATACCGCTGCCGAAGAAGCTTCGTATCTGGCCAATATATGTAATAAAGTGACCATGTTGATCCGAAAAGACCATATGCGGGCCTCTAAGGCTATGCAACATCGTGTCCAAAGCATTAAAAATATCGAGATCAGGTATAATACCGAAGTCGATGAAGTGTTAGGTGACCAAGTGGTCGAAGGGTTGCGTATGGTGAATAATCAGACAGGGGAAAAAGAGGATATTGCCATTACGGGACTCTTTATTGCCATCGGGCATAAACCCAATACCGATATATTCAAGGGGCAATTGGATATGGATGAAACCGGTTATATTATAACCAAAGGAAAGTCTACCAAAACCAATAAACCAGGTGTTTTTGCTAGTGGTGATGCACAAGATAAGGAATATCGTCAAGCGGTTACCGCTGCAGGTACGGGCTGTATGGCCGCACTAGATGCGGAACGTTATCTGGCAACGGTTGAAACCCCACAGGAAACAGTGTAGAATACCTTATATAATATAAGAAAAAAGCTGCGTTTCGCAGCTTTTTTTATTTGTGGCCATCAATGGTTTAATCGAGGCGTTTGTAGTTTTCTGAATTGATTCTATTTCCTTCCTCGTCCGTGAAAATTTGGCTGTACCTGTCTTTTTCCAGTAGCAGTTCCATATCCCATAGCATATCCGAATTGGTGATCTTACGCATAGAGGCGGACATGTATTCCAATTTTTCGGTTAAGGTACTGTCGGTGGTCTCGTAAGAACCATAGCCGAACCACTCGACGGAATCATTGGGTACATAACGGGTCCACATTACTTTGCCGTTGTAATACATTTTAATTTGGCGGTAACCATCGGCGATCAATAAGGTGTCGGAGGGGGTTACCCCGTCTTCATAGTTGTAGAAACTGACCAACTCCCATGTACCTTCAATTGTAGGGTGAAAGTTTGCTGTAGGATGGTATTCGGTGGCGGAAATCATTAAAAGCGAGAAGATGAGTATCGTGATTAATTTTTTCATGGCAAGTGTTTTTAAGGTTACTGAACAAGGGGTATGTAATATCGGACAGTAAAAACGAACAGTCCGTAAAGGAATCGGGTTTAATCTATTCTCCGGTAATTTTCCGAAGCAATGCGTCCTCCGTCTTCATCCAATGAAATTTGGGTATAGGTGTTGTTCTTTAATTGAAGCTCCATACGCCATACCATATCGGGATTAGCTATTTTTCGCATGGAAGCCGACATATATTCCAGTTTTTCCATAAGGGAATTATCCGTGGTCTCGTAAGAGCCATAGCCGAACCATTCAACCGTTTTGTTAGGGGTATAGCGCGTCCACATGATTTTTCCGTTATAGAACATTTTGATCTGGTGGTATCCCTTTTCGGGGGTGAGTGTATCGGTAACGTTTTCACCGTCGTAGTTGTAGCGGCTGACCAATTCCCAAGTACCTTCTATCGTTGGGTGAAGTTCGGGAACGTTCTTCGGGTTCTTTGTTGCTGAGATGAGCAGAAGCATCATTAGAGCCAATCCTATAAGCTGTTTCATAGTAGTGTTATTTTAGGTGGATAAGCGGTTTTGTACCAATAAGTTACAACAAATTTTAGGAAAATCGTATTTTTTGTAACAGAAAATTGAGATATTGATACTGTAGGTAAAATCTTTCATATTATGTGTTTGAAAATTCAAAGAATATAAAAACAGCATATTCATAATTAGAGGAAGTTATTTTACAGAAGTGTGATTTTTCCTTCGGAGCGTTAAGTGTCTGTTAATTATTCGCTAATTTTATTAGATAAACTAACTCTAAATACACATGAAAAATATTACACTAGTAATGTTTGTCCTCTTGTGTTCTTACACTTCTTTCGGACAAACAATTTCGGGCAGCGTCACAGATGCAGAAAATGTTCCGTTACCGGGAGTCTCCATTGTAGTCGAACGAACGAACAAGGGAGGAACCACGGATTTTGATGGAAAATACACAATAACCGCTTCTCAAGGTGATGTTTTGAGCTTTTCATATATTGGTATGAAAACTAAGAGGGTTACAATCGGTAGTAATCAAACTATTAATGTAGTTCTTGAAGAAGATGCACAGCAATTGAGCGAGGTTGTAGTAACAGCTTTTGGTTTGGAAAAGGAAACGAAGACCCTCGGTTATGCTGTACAAAAAGTTGATGCTGATGAGTTAACACTGGCAGGAAACGTTAACCCCTTGGAAACCCTTCAGGGTAGGGTTGCCGGTGTCCAAATCAATCGAACATCTGGGGCTGCAGGTGGGGGTGTTGATATTTTGATACGAGGTGTGACTTCCGTAAATCCTGGTAGGGATAACCAACCTTTAATAATTGTTGATGGTATCGCGCTTAACAACGATACCTTTGCGGGTAATGTACTTCCTAGTGCAGGTTCTAATGCTTCAGGTAGTAACGAACAATTCTCTTTCTCGAACAGGGCAGGGGATATTAACCCCGAAGATATAGAAAGCTTCAATGTGCTTAAGGGGGCCGCAGCGACATCTTTATATGGTATTCGAGCTTCTAACGGAGCCATTGTAATTACTACTAAAAAGGGAAGACAAGGGAAGGTCAAAGTTGGGGTAACGGCATCTACAACAGTTAGAGAGGTTAGAAAAACACCAACTTTGCAGACTACATACCGTGAAGGCCATCGTACCTCAAGAATACCTGCGGTTGAAGACCCTAGTCAACCTAACGGCTATAATTATTATGCGGGCTTTTCATTTTATTCTTGGGGAGTTCCTTATACCGATGATTCTTTTGCTTTGGAAGATGGAACGGTCATAGACCTTAGCAATGATAGCTTCAACGACCCTTATGATTTTTTTAAAACTGGAGTAAATACTCAGATTAACTTTAATTTGAGTGGGGCAACGGATAAGCTTGATTATTATCTGTCAGCTGGGAAAAGTAGTGATGAAGGCATTGAGCCAAATACATCTTATGATAAAATTAATTTCCGTTTTAAGGGAGGATATAAGGTAAATGATAAGTTTAATGTAAATTCTTCAATCGCTTTTACAAATTCAGGAGGGACCCGTGGAACTGGTGGGGACAAATCTATTTACAGTGCCTTGTCCTACTGGTCTGCAACTTTTGATGTAAATGATTATTTGTTACCTGATGGAAGCGAAAAAAATTATACTGATGGTATTGCGGATAATCCAAGATATCTTGCAGAAACAAGTAATCTGAAAGATGATGTAAATAGATGGGTAGGTAACATTACGTTAAATTGGAACCCTGCGGAATGGGCTAATATTTCATATGCTGTACAGGTAGATAACTACTCGGATCTTCGTAACCGTTTTGTACCGCCGGATGTAGATGCCGGTTCTCAAATCGGCGGATTCTTGGTAAATGAGAATATCAATTTTACTGGGGTCGAATCAAATTTGTTAGCCACTTTCACTAAAGATTTTTCCGAAGATTTCTCATCTACGCTTACGGTTGGTCATCAACTATCCGATACCAAGACAAACTACTCTTATCTCAGGGGGGAGGGATTGAATCTTCCTGGTATCAAGGAAATTAGTAATACCACTAATCTTTTTGGGGATAAAACGGTAACTCAGTTAAGAAATATGGGTGTTTTTGGAGATTTAAGATTTGGTTATAAAGATGTTCTGTTTTTATCTGTAACCGGACGTAATGACTGGATTTCGGTTATGCCTCCAAAAAACAGATCATTTTTTTACCCATCGGTAAGCCTATCTTATTTATTTAACGACCTATTGGATCCAGAAGGAAAATTCTTCACTTTTGGAAAACTAAGAGGTTCTTGGGCACAAGTGGGTAAAGGTCCGAACTTCGGACAGATTGGACAGTACTTTATAAAAGACAGTGACTTTCCTTTTAGTGGGGCCGGGGGCTTTAGGGCTAGTACTCAGTTTGGTGATACTGAACTTATTCCCGAGAGAAGCAATACTTTGGAAGTAGGTGCCGATTTACGTTTTTGGGATAATCGCATAAGGCTTGATTATTCTTATTATAACACTAAAGTAAGAGATCAGATATTTCCCGTAGGTTCGGCATATTCTTCGGGTCTGTCTAGTGTTATTAGAAATGCAGGAGATTATAAAACATGGGGACATGAGTTTTTATTGAGTGCAAAACTTATCAGTGGCGAAACCTTTAATTGGGAATCAGTCGTCAACTTTTCAACAACGGCAGGGGAAGTAACGGCTATACCTGAAGATTTGGATGAGATTGTATTTTATGATGATTTCATTACGGGAAAAGCTAAAGTCGGTGATGAATTGGGAGCCTTATATGGTTGGGTGTTTCAAACGGCACCTGACGGGCAACGTTATGTGGATGATAGTGGATACTGGGTAGTAACAGGTTCTGAGAACTCTGGGTATTACTTTGAAGGCGAAAATGCAAAAGTTCTCGTAGGGAATGCATTTCCAGATTACATATTGTCTATGTCCAATTATTTCAAATACAAGAATTTTGGTTTAAACTTCTTGATTGAGTATAAGGCAGGAGGGGACTTATATGACCGTGGTTTAAGAAATTCTCTCAGAAATGGTAACCTTGCGTTAACCGAATTCCGTGATAAGACAAAGATTCTAGAAGGTGTTGTGTCAGATGGAAGTGGTGGCTTTGTACCAAATACGAAGCCAGCTTTAATTAATGCAGATGATTTTTATAGAAGTAGTTCGGTCTACAGTGCGGCTTCAGAAGTATTACTGCAAGATGGTTCTTGGGTAAAACTTCGAAATATTGGAGTTTCTTATGACATGCCTAAAGAATTTGTTAGACGTATAGGATTGACTAAAGTAGCTGTAAATGCTAGTGCGAATAACATCATATTGTGGACACCTTTTGATGGGTTCGACCCCGAAAGTAACCAGTTTAGCGCCGGAAGCAATATTTACGGCTTTACAGGTTTGACTACTCCATTAACGCAGAATTATTCACTTGGCCTTAGCCTTGAATTCTAAAAAAAAAACAGATGAAAAAGTTTTATATATCTATCATATCGTTAGCCTTTTTGGCCTTAGGTTGTAGCGATGAATATTTTGATGTAAATGTACCGTCCGGCTCTGCGACCGAAGATCAATTGGGGATGAACGATTTGTTGGCCCCGGCTATTTATCATACGGTAATGGCGCAGTATTATGCAGAAAGGAGTTTTGGTAATTATACTCAGTATTTTACAGGTCAAGGAGGAACAACAATCGGTACTACATCAATAGGGAGTACATGGAGTAATATATATTTATACGCCTTGCCGAATATAAAGACCATATTAAACAAAGCTGAAGAAACAGGGTCTAATCACTTTAGGGGAATTGCAAAGGTATTGACGGCTATTAATCTCGGTCTGGCCACGGATAGTTATGGGAGTATCCCTTATTCGGAAGCTTTTCAGGGTACAGAAAACCTTAAACCTGTATTTGATTCACAAGAATCTATTTATTCGAGTATTAATCTGCTTTTGAGTGATGCCATATCGGACCTTGACCAGGCAAACGCTTCGGAATTTTTACCTACTACTGGAGATATTGTATATGGGGGCGATGCAGATAAATGGCTTCGTGCAGCCTATACGTTAAAGGCAAGGTATGCTTTGCATCTAACAGAAGTAAATGGAGTAGAAGCTGCTAATGCGGCATTACTGAGTTTGAAAAACGGTTTCATATCCAACGATGATGATTTTGAAATAAATTTTGAGGAGCGAAATATAAACCCTTGGCATTCACGAGAAGTTTTAGCTGAGAGAACCGGTAATGTACACGATAAGATTGGTGATCAATTGGTAAGTTACATGAACGGAACTTCCTATCCTTTTGAAAGTGGCATGCTGCTCTTTGACCCCCGCCTTCCTGTGTATGCGGACAATGAAGGGGATGAAGGAAGCCCTTATAGAGGTTATGTAAGTGGTGGAGGAGGAATTTCATCTGACGGAGAAGATGCAAATACTGATTTCGCAGATGATGGTTTTTATACTTCGATAGATTCTCCTATTGGTGTAATTACATATGCAGAAGCACTCTTTATTAGGGCAGAAGCTGAATTTTTGGTAAACGGAGGTACAGAAACAAGTTTAGGTTCTACTGCTGATGCCTATACGGCTTATTTGATGGGTATTGAGGCTAATATGAATAAGTTAGGCGTTGATGGATCTGCATACTTGGAAGATGGCGCTATTGCGGTAGGGGAGACTAATTTGATGTTACATCACATTATGAAGGAAAAATATATTGCCAATTTTTTAAATGCAGAAACATATGTTGATTTTAGAAGATATGATTTTTCATCAGATGTGTTTAAAGATTTGGAACTGCCGTTAGATAATGCAGAAACAGAATTCCCCGGGGCTTGGTTTGTTCGGGCATCTTACCCTGATCAAGAAGAAACTAGGAATCCAGAAAATGTTCAGGCTAATAAAAAATCACCTATCGATCCAGTATGGTGGGATAAAGACTAAATACAATTGACATTTTTAAGGAAGGATATTAACGCATTCCAATAGATGCTTGATATCCTTCTTTTTGTGTGCGGCACTCAAAACGATCCTGCTCATGAGCTGGGCGTTTTTGTCAGGATAGGGAAAACTCGTAACTATAATTTTATGGGCGGCAAGGTATTCGGTCAACTGAACGTTTGAAAACGTAAAGGCAGGATGGTCCTGCATAAAATGGAACTGTTTTCGCTTTTTGAGATGGTCCAAAAAATAGGCGATGTTCCGTTGTAGACGATTCCTTTTTAAACCATATAGGCCATCGGCCTCCAATAGTGTGGCCATGGCCGCAGGGGTAGCCGGACTGGCCCCTCCGAAGAATGAGGTGTCGGCCAAAGCGGCTAGACGCGCCTTAGTGCCGAAAATGGCACCTGCCTGAATACCGAAGCCTTTGCCCAAAGATCCACATACGATAAGTTCCTTGATATTCAGTTTTGCCAAGATGCTATAGACGCCTCCGCCATTTTTACCTACGATTCCCAATCCATGGGAGTCATCGACAACTAAAAGAATTTTGTCCAAAGGAAGAACTTGCAAGGCTTCAAAATGGGGGTAGTTGCATCCAGAGAAATCGATACCGTCCAAAAAGACTACAGGAGTCGTCTTACTAGAGGATAAATGCTCGCGAACGGCAATGTTCAATGCCGCAAAGGTGGTATAGGGTTTGATTTTTTCCTGATAGAGGGCCGAATGGGTGTTGGGCGCATAGAAGAATTGATGTGCTTTGGTATTGAGGGCCTGGGCTAAAAACTGACCGGCCAAATAACCCGACGACAACGAGATACAGGCTTCGCTGCCCACTAAGTCCGCTAAATACGCTTCGGCTTTATCAAATACCGATAAACGGATATTCGATTTTCTGGAGGCCCCATAGTTGGTGCCATACTTCTTGATATTTTTTATAAATAGTTTCTGAAAATCGGCATCGGTCTGAAGGCCCAAGTATGAGGTGCCTCCAAAATAGAGGTGCGAAACCCCGTCAATGGTGATTTTTCTTCCAGGAAATGTATCTATATAGTGGTTCATGGCCTTAGGCTTACTCCTGTTCCGTTCAATCGCGGAAAGATGAGCTTTCCGTCAGGCAATATTTTTACACCGTCGGCAATATCCGATTTGAGTAGCAATGGTCCGTCCATATCTACAAAGTCCAGTTGCGGAACCAGTTGGGCAATGGCGGAAATACCCACGGTAGATTCCGTCATACAGCCCACCATAACCTTGAGTCCCATTTGTTTTGCTTCGTGTATCATACGTAGGGCAGGGGTAAGGCCACTGCATTTGGTGAGTTTGATGTTGATGCCGTTAAAATAGTCCCCACATTGTTTTACATCACTTTCAACGATACAGCTTTCATCGGCAATAACGGGGAGAACGCTGTGTTGCTTCACTTTTTGCATCCCGTCCCAATCATCGGCCTTTAGGGGCTGTTCAAGAAACTCAACGCCCAACTCCTTGAGTAATGGGGCATTGGCAATGGTCTCGTCGGCAGACCAGGCACAGTTGGCGTCTATTCGAAATACGGCATCGGTATGCTGGCGCAGGGCCTTAACGATGGCAACATCGTCTTCGGTCCCTAGTTTGATCTTATAAATAGGCCATGGCATTTCTTTCATTTTTTCCACCATTTTTTCAACGGGGGCGATGCCTATGGTATAATTCGTGGTTGGATAAGAAGTGTTGCCGGTACCCCATATGTCATAAAGGGGCTTCCCTTGTAATTTGCCATAAAGGTCCCAAGCGGCAAGGTCTAACGCGCAGATCGCAAAATTGGATAGCTTTTTACTTGTCAAAAAAGCATGGAAGTTTTCAGGGTGATCGATGTGGAAATCTTCTATTTCTTTTCGGATGGTTTCAATTTCCGCCATCATGCTTTCAACGGTAATGTTGTAGTACGGGTTTGATGTGGTTTCACCATAACCGGTTTTTCCGTCTAAGGAAAGACTAAGGATAAGCGTATCTTGAAAATCGTGTGATTCGCGTGAAATACTAAAGGTGTGTTTTAGGGCTAAAACGTATTTTTTTAAATCTAACTGCATGGTCCAATTGTTTCCACTAATATAAAAAGAGAAAAAAGGATTGTGCCGGTCTTGCGGCTTTTTTTTGAAAAGTTAAAAAGATGAAGCCTGATCTGGGGTTAAACCAAAAACAAGCTGCCGAAAATTCGACAGCTTGCATTGGTGGTTGTATGTAATGTGGCCTTAATACTTGTGTACGCTACCTGAAACCGATTTTTTAGTTTTTACGCTGGCATTGCCCGAATAGGCTATGTTACCTCCGCTACTAGCATCGGCTATAAGCGATTTCGATACATGGATCTTAATGTTTCCGCCGCTGCTGGCATCTGCCGAACAGGTCTGGATCGATAGATTTTTGGCGTTGATATTGGCTCCACTGCTCACATCTACGTCAGCCCGGTTGGCTTGTCCCGATATGTTGAGGTTAGCGCCACTGCTGGCGTCTATTTCCAAGGCATCGGCAACCAATTGAATATTGATTTGGGCCCCGCTGCTACCGTCTATGTCAAGATTATCACTTTTAAGGGCTTTTTCGGTCTGTATCCGCGATCCGCTAGAGGCACTTAAATTTGAAATGACCGGAAGTGAGACATATACGTTTTTAGTGGCACGGCCTATATTCTGTTTGGCGTGGATACGTAATTTCCCGTTTTTAATGTCCGTGGCAATGAGGTCTATGATATTTTCGTCCGCCTCTACTTTTATGTCGAACTCTTTAGATTGCGTCACGTAGACGGCTAGGCCTTCCGAAGCCGATACCTTTGTGAATTCGTCCGTAATATCCCGTTTGTCGGTTACCACGGTTCCGTTACCCTTTTCTCCCGCGCCAAAATCCCCGAGGTTTATGTCAAAACCGCAAGAAGATAAAAATAGCGCTACCAAAAATGCTATTGCAATACGAATTAAAGTTGTCATGATCGTTGTTTTAAGATTGATGTAAAATTGCACTATATGTTGTGTTTTGGCCAGATTTTCAGACTCAAATGTCAAATGTTGTTGCTGAATTGATTACACTGGGCCAATAGGGTGCCCTGGTTTAAATTTTTGGATCAGGTGCTTCTGGTTCTGGATGATTGTCATCAACGTCTATGTTGATGCCATCTTCATTTATGTTGATTTCGTTTTTTCCATTGGCATCGTTTTCATGGGCCTTTATTTGCACCCCTTCTTCATCAATTTTCATTTTGAAAGATTCACCGTCGTCTTGAATATCGATATCGATGCCGTTTTTGTTTATTCTGATCTTGTTCCTTCCATTGCCGTCGTCTTCTTCAATATCTGATATTTCTGGGCATTCTTGACATTTTAACTCCCCGTCGGTACCCATTTTCCATATCTCGCCCTTAATTTCGCAACCGTCAAGGTCCCTATCATTTTTGGCATGGAACCTCCAGCAGTTAAAACCACTTTCTTTGTTGTACTTTAAAAGGGCACCCGCAGGTATGAATATGTTTACCCGTACTTCTTGGTTCATGATTTTGTTCTGACGGGCGGTGGTCAAAAAGTCTTCGAGCAACAAGGTATTGCCTTCTATTTTGTATTCGTAACTGATCTTTTCGGCCAATTCTTCGGCTTTTTTAAAGGAAGAACCATCGGATTCCTTAACGATTTCTATTTTGGCTATCGAGTCTCGTGAACGTTCAATATAAAAGCTGACGTCGTCAAGAACCATAACCTCTTCTCCGGCTTCATTACGCGTAATGGTGAGTCCGTCCAATTCAACCCTTCTTTTGTTCCTGAACCGGGTATCGTAGGCTACTACCTGAATGTCCAATGTATCCGTTAGGTCTCTAAAATAAAGGTCTTCGGTAAGCTCGGAAGTGTCTGAGTAGGCTCTTGCGGCAGCTTGTTTGATACCAAAGACAATGAGCATGATAATCGAGATCAACCAGAGTCCCAATAAAGAGAACTTCGCAATATTACCGATGGACTTTAAGTTGTTGACCAAAATTTTCAAACCTAAATACAAAAGGAAGAAAAACGGAATGCCTATGGCTAAGAAACCGAGTATGGATACGAGCCAAATGGGCATGTTACTGGCATCTACCAGATTGTACATATTAAGGCCAGGTATCTGAACCATATCGGAAATACCCACGGTTATCATGCCTATAAAAAGGCCTATGATAGTCGAGGCCCCGATAATGATCAAGATAATGCCAATGAACTTTCCGATGACCTTAAAGAAGAACATGATAATGTCCCCAAGGGTGTCAAAAAACGACTTACCTCCGCTTTTTACCTTGTTACCTACACCTTCATAATCAACGCTCTTAATTTTTTGGGCAACATCATCAAAGCCTTCCTTGACCTTGCGTTCTATATTGCTGATGTTGACGTCCTCCCCCCGCATATCCAATTTTTGCGCAGTTGTGGCGGCTTCAGGGATCAATAACCAAAGTAGGCCATAGATCAGGATAAACCCACCGGTAGAACCTATGGTCAGAAGTACCCATAAAAGACGGATCCACAAAGGGTCGATATTAAAGTAGTGGGCCAAACCCGAAGATACACCGGCAACGTATTTCTGTTCGGTATCGCGGTATAGTTTCTTTGATTTTCTATGATCGGAATTCGTTCTTCCCGTATGGGGTTCGTCTTCAAAGATATCTTCGTCCACCATATAATCTTCAGGCTGCCCCATGATGGCGATTACCTCGTCTACCTGTTTTATGGTAATGACCTGGCGCTCGTTGTCGAGCTTCTCATGGAAGAGTTCGGCTATACGCGCCTCAATATCGGCCAGTATTTCGTCACTGCCCGGGGTATTGGCGAAAGAGCGCTTTACCGACTCTAGGTAGCGCTGCATTTTGTTGTATGCATCTTCATCCATATGGAAGAGCATATTCGCTAGATTAATGTTTATAGTTTTGTTCATTTTTAGTCTTTTTTTCGCTGTAAGCCCGTAAGGGGGTTGCTGTTACAGGGCGGTTTTTTTAGGTTTATTGATTGTTGGTTACCAAATTTGTAGCTGTTCTTAGCTCGTCCCACGTACTGTCCAGTTCCTTTAGGAAAAGCTTACCTTTTTCTGTCAGGGCGTAGTACTTTCTCGGTGGGCCGGAAGTTGATTCTTCCCAACGATAACTGAGAAGTCCCGCATTTTTTAATCGGGTTAGCAGAGGATAAATGGTGCCCTCTACGACAAGCATTTTAGCATCTTTCAGCGTGGCGAGAATTTCAGAGGCGTATTTGTCTTTTCCGTTTAAGATAGACAAAATACAGTACTCCAAAACGCCCTTGCGCATCTGTGCTTTTGTATTTTCTACATTCATAATTTCGTTTTGCTTTTTATGCAGTTCCTTAAAATTGGGGGAACGTGTCTGTTCGTAAATGGTACCCTGCATAGTGTGATTGTTCGTTTTTTGTCTACTCTGGTTCCGCTGAGGTTATCGCCCCGTGATTAGTGGGGCCCTTGTTGCGGAACCAGGGTAAATTGATTGATGAATAAACTCCTTTTTGATCAGGTATGATGAGTACCTTTTTTATGCTAATGAAGGCTAATGACCCTCGTAATTTTCCAGATGGCTTCGGTCTTTTTCCATATAATAATAAACTTGCCCGGTTCTGATATGGCGTCGGCTTCCTCGTTGTTGTGAAATTTGTGAAAACCAATTTCTACGGCGCCGTATTCGTTAATGGGGTAGACTTCAATACTGCCTTCTACCAACTCTCGTGTTACCTTTCCGCAAATGTTTTTCTTTAAACTATCGAGTAAATCTTGTTTCGAGGTGGTCAAACCTCCTTTGTCGTGATAGAACTCTATGTCTTCGGCGTACATTTCAGCTTGCTTTTCCATATTGCAGCTGTTATACGCTTCAAAGTAGGTACGGTCTAATTGGGTTATGGTTTCCTTTAAGGATGCTTCGATAACAGGCTGCGCCGTCATGTCCGAAAAACCGGAAAGTAAAAGAATCAAGGTGATGACGACGTATAGCTTCATTATTTTAAAAATTTTATGGTGAGGGGGTAGGTAAACTCTTGGCCTTCGTTGGTACGGATAACGGCTAAAATGGTGTAGACTACATTAACGACAAAGAGAGCGCCGTGCGCCAGTCCGGCCATGCCCAAAGGAAAGAGCCAACCACTAAGATTAAAACTCTGACTAAAGTCTATGTTAAGGTTGTTGTAGTCGTTCAAATGGTCTAAACCCAAAAGACTACCGTTCAGTAATCCAGGAAATAAGCCGGCGAAAAGCGGTATACTGATAGCACCCAATACGATAGAGTAGAGTAGTAGGCTAATTTGAAAGTTCAAAACCTGCTTACCGTTATAATCTACAAAGGCATAGTCCCTTCTGTTGGCCGTCCATAATACCAAGGGTATAATAAAATTGCCGAAGGGAATAAAGAATTTAGAAAAGGCCGAGGCGTGTAGCATGGCAGCTAAATTCCGTTCGTGTTTTGTTAGTGTACTTTCCATGACTTAGTAATTTCTTATGCAAATATATGTCTAAAAGAAGGTACTATGCAAAACAAAGTACTGAATATTAACATAGAATTAACAATTGAAAAGACGAAAAAAATATATACATTTAGGAAAAATATATAACACAATGGCAGTATCTACGGGCAAGTTCAACACATTTACATTCTTTAAGTTACCCTCTGCGTGGTGGTGTGGGGTGCGGTTGCGCTATATCGATAAAACCAAGGCAGTGGTAACGGTAAAGCACAAATGGTTCAACCAAAACCCGTTTAAAAGTATGTTTTGGGCGGTACAAGGGATGGCCGCCGAACTAAGTACCGGGGCCATGGTCATCGCCCAGATCAAGGAAAGCGGAAAAAAGATATCGATGCTCGTGGCGAATAACACCGCCAATTTTTCTAAGAAGGCGACCGGTAAGATTACGTTTACCTGTGAAGACGGTCATTTGATCAAAGAGGCCATAGACAAAACCTTGGCTACGGGTGAAGGACAAGCCTTTTGGATGAAGTCCGTTGGGGTAAATGAAGATGGGGTAGTGGTGTCTACTTTTAAATTTGAGTGGACGATACGGGTAAAACAATAATTTTTTCCCATTTTATTGTAACATTTTCCCGTCAAAAGTTAACTAACAATCATCAACGAAAAAACGAATAAGAAATGAACGCACATGAAATCGATTACCAGATTTACGGTGAAGAAATGCAATACGTAGAGATAGAACTAGACCCGCAAGAAGCCGTAGTGGCCGAGGCAGGAAGTTTTATGATGATGGATTCCGATATAAAGATGGATACTATTTTTGGGGATGGCTCCAACCAAGATACCGGGGTTCTCGGCAAGATTTTTTCCGCTGGAAAACGGATCTTGACCGGTGAAAGCCTTTTTATGACGGCCTTTTTAAATATAGGACAGGGAAAAAGACAGGTGAGTTTTGCCTCTCCCTATCCTGGGAAAATCCTTCCTATAGACCTTTCGGAAAAACAAGGCAAGTTCATCTGCCAAAAAGATGCCTTCCTGTGTGCGGCAAAAGGAGTATCGGTGGGTATCGAATTTTCCAAGAAATTGGGTAGAGGTTTATTTGGAGGAGAAGGTTTCATTATGCAAAAATTGGAAGGCGATGGTTTGGCTTTTGTCCATGCCGGAGGTACCATGGCAAAAAAGGAATTGGCAGCTGGCGAAATACTAAAAGTAGATACCGGTTGTATTGTGGGGTTCTCGCAAACCGTAGATTACGATATAGAGTTCGTGGGCGGAATAAAAAACACCATTTTTGGGGGAGAAGGACTTTTCTTTGCTACCTTAAGGGGGCCGGGTACCGTATATATCCAATCCTTGCCGTTCAGCAGACTTGCCGGTAGGGTATTGGCCTCGATTCCAAAAGGAGGGAAAGATAAAGGGGAAGGAAGTATTCTGGGAACCCTTGGCGATATTGTCGGAGGTGACAATCGGTTTTAGCCAAAGCACAAACCGATACAGCGTAGAACATATATAATGAAAAAGCGCAATGGCGCTGAATTTAGATGGATTTTAAAAACCTGGTAGAATTTTTAAAGGCACTCAATACAAACAATTCCAAAGAATGGATGGATGCCAATAGGAATTGGTATAAGGAAGTTCGGGACGATTTTATAAAGTGGTTAGACCATATGAACCTTAGCTTGGCCGAAATCGATGCGGAGTATTTTGATACACCAGGCAAAAAAGGAATCAACAGAATCAATAACAACCTCATGTTTCACCCCAATAAACCGGTGTATAAAGACCATTTTGGGGCAGGCTTGGACAAAAGACCGCTTACGGGCGATTTTTATATTGAAATCGGTATAGAAAGATGTATCATGGCAGGCGGCTTTTGGCGACCCGATGCGGCAACATTGAAAAGTATACGAGATGCCATTGATTATGATGGGGAAAACCTAAAGAAGATTGTTGAGAAAAAGTCGTTTAAAAACACCTTCGGAGGCCTGTATGAAGATGTCAAACTCGTAAAAGCGCCCAAAGGATTCCCCAATGACCATAAATACATTGATTTTTTGAGAAATAAAACCTTTGCCGTGGCACACGAGTTTGCTACTAATGAAGTGTTTAGGGGTGATTTCGAAGAGAAAATTATAAATGTGTACAAAGAAATGCTCCCTTTTAGAAGATATCTCAATAAAGCGGTAACAGTGGTATGATGATAGCGCTTAAATTAATCGTTTTGCATACTTTTGAGGTATTTAGAGATCAATCTCTAGATTTGAAAGGTTTTTCTTGTTATATTTTAGGGGGGATATGGAACTACAAGACTTTAAACAGCTACGGGTTTGGATAATAGACGATGATCTCGTCTCACTATTTGCTGCCAGATACGGAATAGAGCAACTGGGCAAACCTTATACCGTATTGGATTTTGACAGTGCGGAGGTCGCTTTGAAAATTTTACATGATAGTCTTGAAGGGGCCGAAGAGCTTCCCGATATTATTTTATTGGATCTTGTGATGCCAAAAATGGATGGTTGGGAGTTTTTGGAGAAATTTGAAGAATTGCCTATGCATGTTAAAAAAACCGACATTTATATACTATCCGCATTTTTAAGTACTAAGGAAAGGCAGCGGGCAAAGCAGCATTCAGAGGTGAAGGGCTATTTTGATAAACCTATTTCTAAAAGGGCCTTAGGCCGTATTTTTGGTGAAAAGGAAAATGCCATTTAATTTATTACATCTTTCATGGGCCGTTTCGGCCCGAACAAACCCATAGATCAACACGGTGAAAAACGGCAGTATTAAGAATATAAAAAAAGAAGTGCTCTCCGATAATTGGTATACACTCAACAAATATGTATACGATTACCAAAAAGAAGACGGTTCTTGGGAAACTCAGGAAAGAGAGGCCTACGATAGGGGGAATGGAGCCGCAATTTTACTTTATAACCAAAGAAAAGGTACAGTGGTTCTTACCCGTCAATTCCGAATGCCGACCTATATCAACGGGAACTCAAATGGAATGATGATCGAGGTCTGTGCCGGACTTTTAGATGGTGATAATCCGGAAGATTGCATCAAGAAAGAAGTAGAGGAAGAAACGGGCTATCAGGTCGACAATGTGGAAAAGGTATTCGAATCCTATATGTCACCGGGTTCGGTTACCGAGATCCTTCACTTTTTTATAGGCGCCTACGAAGAAAAAATGAAAGTAGGTGTAGGCGGAGGAGCGGAAGACGAGACCGAAAATATTGAGGTGCTCGAGTACCCGTTCGAAACGGCAATGGCCATGATCGCTTCCGGCGAGATCAAAGATGCCAAGACCATTCTTTTGCTACAGTACGCCGCAATCCACAAATTATTGGAATAGTATTTCCTGAGAACGATACTAATCTAATAGGTTTCCGCAACCTGACGTAGCACCTGTTGCATTCGCTTTTTTACTTCGGAGGTAGGCTGCCTATAATGATTGTTCATAAAACTAAAAATCAAAGTCTTGCCCGATCGGGTAATGAGGTAGCCGCTTAAACAGTAGTTATTGCTTAAGCTTCCTGACTTTGCATAGAGTTTCGGTACCCCTCCATCGTAATCCCATCCTTTTAAGGTCCCTGAAACCCCGTTCTCGGGAAAAATGGCAAACAGCCTTTTTCGGGCCATACTTTGGTATAGTTTATCGAGCACATTTACCATAGCTTCGGGAGTAAACAGGTTGTAACGTGATAGGCCTGATCCGTCTACCCATCTTGGGGCTTGACGAAGGTCCTGTAAATAGTTTTCCAAAACGTAATCTCGGGCTTTTTTACCGCTAAGGGTGTCCGATAGGGTGGAAGAGGCCAGGATTAAGAGTTGTTCGGCGATAAAATTATCGCTCTCATGCATCATCCGTACGTAAAGCGAATCGGTGGGTATGCCGTACAAGGTTTCTTTCTTAGGGGTATAAGCGGGCTTGCCTAGGCTGATGTTCTTGTTTAAGGCCGCTTCCAGTAACTTTTTGGTCAGGACGGAATCGGTTCTATAGGGTATTTCTACGGTGTCTCTTCTAGAAGGCGCAACGTAAAAGGTGTTCTTTTCCAAATCCCTGTTTCTGCGATGCCAATTGCGTACGATGTTCCCTTTAAATAATTCGGGTATTACCTTGGTCCGTGAGATGCTCACGACATTGCCGTAAAGTGGCATTGGGGTCATTTCGGGCTGGTAGTAATAGTCGTAGTCGTCCCATGCCCAACCTTGACCTAGCTTTTCCCCCTCAAGATTGTTCAGGTCGAGTTCTATGTTGGCGTGGCGCTTTAGAAAGTTTAGGGCCGTACTATCCTTAAAGTAAGGATGTAGGGCCGCCGGGTCTCCGGTGCCTTGAACGTAAAGTTTCTTGCCCTGTTGCCAATATTTGAGGGTAGGAACTTTATCGGGCAGCAATTGAAGCGAAGCGAATAAGGTGAAGATCTTGGTGTTGCTTGCAGGGGTAAAGTATTTCTTACTTTGGTAGGCATAGAGGGTGTCCCTGTTTTCGGGGTCGAAAACCAATAGTCCCGTAAACTGGTTTTGGTAAAAAGTAGACGAAAGAATGGGGTCGGTCTGCTTTTTGAGGGTCTTTTTGTATGAAGAACAACTAGTTATGAAAATAGCTATCGAGAAGGCGATTAAAATTTTTTTCATGATTTTTGACATGTGTAAGAGCCCGTTATACATGTGTTTAACAAGAATTTGGCTAACATTTAACAACACACATGCAATATAGTAAATGCATAATTGTTTAACTTTATAAGGAGAGAATATCTCTTAGACAACTAATAACTTAAACATTTTGAAATATGGCTAGAGCTATGCTTGAGTACTCTAAAACAGTATTGAAAAAAGTTAGTTTTGACACAAAATTGTTCATCAAAGAATTACAAAAAGCAGTTACTAGGTTACTTCCCGAGGAAGTAGATGAACTCAAACTCTGGTTACAGCAATACATCACCGATAAACCAGAACTAAAACAAACTCTTATCTATTTAAAAGCATAATAAAAGCCCTCTGATCCAGAGGGCTTTTTTTTTGTAAAGCAACTATCATATCCCATCATAGCACAATCGTTTGTGATAGGGGAGCTATTTGTTGATAGGACTGATAATTTTAACGTCCTGAAAGGCAATGGCGCCTCGTACGACACTCGATATCACTTCCCTTAGGGCATTCGTTATTTGTATCTTAAGTTCGCTCTTATGGTAGATCAAGCTGATTTCACGTGCGGGCGACGGTTTTTCAAAGTACTTTAATTTCTCTTTCTTTTTTTCGTCCAAGACCAAAGTGTTCAAATAGGGCAATAACGTCATACCCAGGTTTTCATCGGCGAGATTGATCAAGGTTTCAAAACTGCCGCTTTCCAAACGAAATGCCTCTTGACCGAGATTTCTCGGGGCCTTGCACAGGTTGATGACATTATCCCTGAAGCAATGCCCGTCTTGTAGTAAGAGTACATCATTGATGTCTAGGTCTTCCGGGGTTATGGTCACGGCCTTGCCAAGACGGTGTTCTTGGGGTACGTAGCCTACGAAAGGCTCGTAATACAAGGGTCTTTCCTTGATAAATTCTATTTCCAAAGGCGTAGCGGCAATTGCGGCATCGATATGGCCGTCTTGAATATTGCGGATAAGGGTCTCCGTACTCTGTTCCTTTATGATCAAGTTTACCTTGGGGTATTTGTTGATAAAGGTTTTTAGAAACATGGGCAGTAAGGTCGGCATAATGGTAGGGATGATTCCCAAAGTATAATCACCGCCAATAAACCCTTTTTCTTGGTCGACGACATCTTTGATCCTGCTGGCTTCGTTTACAATGTTTTTGGCCTGGGCCACTATTTTTTCGCCTACTTCCGTAATGGAAATGGGCTTTTTGCTCCTGTCAAAAATCAAGACGTCGAGTTCGTCTTCCAGTTTTTGAACCTGCATGCTTAATGTAGGTTGGGTGACAAAGCTTTTTTCTGCTGCTAATGTGAAATTCTTGTACTCGGCAACGGCCAGTACATATTGTAGTTGGGTAATTGTCATTTGCTATAAGTTCGAATGATAAAAATATAAAAACTATCAATGATATCAATCATGATAAGGGGGCTAATATTGCGTACCTTTATACTATAATTTAAACAACAGAAACCATGAAACTAAATAGCATAGGATTAAGTGAAAAAGACTCAAAATCATTGAGTGAGGACTTGAACGAATTGTTGGCTAATTTTCAGCGTTATTACCAAAATTTAAGAGGTATCCATTGGAATATTAAAGGAAAACGCTTTTTTGAACTCCATCCAAAGTTTGAAGAGCTTTACAACGAGGCCAACCTTAATGTAGATGAAATTGCCGAGCGTATATTGACTCTTGGGGGAGTGCCTTTACATACCTTTGAAGATTATATTGAAAGTTCAAAAGTCCCGGTAGGAAAGAATATTACCAAAGATGAAGAAGCTATTCGTTTGATCGTAGATTCCCTAAAAGAGCTTTTGGTTATAGAAAGACGCATTTTAGACGCTTCCGATAAATCAGGTGATGAAGGAACCAACTCTATGATGAGTGATTTTATCACAGGTCAAGAAAAGACCGTTTGGATGATGAAAGCTTGGTTGGCCGAAGAAATATAGTATAGGCGTTTATAGCCTTAAAAATCCCCGATGGAACTAGAATCCGTTGGGGATTTTTTTATTTTTCTTCTTCCGGCTTTTTTGTGTCAAAGGATTAAAATCAAGGCAAGCCTAGGTGTAGAAAGCAAGCGCTTCGTCTCTTTTGCTTCCTCTGAATTGGGATTTAAGTGTAAGCGTGTGTTATTTCACTTGTAAACCCTTATCTGAATATGCTTGCTTATGTTTATATTCGAACAACATTTAATCGATAGGGTAATGAAGATTTTATTTATAGGGGGACAGGGAACATTAGCACGGCCTCTAGCCGTTTGGCGCTTGAAAAGGGGATAGATCTGTATCATCTAAACCGAGGGACCAAGAAAGGTGGCCTAACTGGGGTTCAGACAATTTATGGCGATATAAACAAACCGGAAGAACTGTCTGAACTGCAAAAGCACAGTTGGGACGTGGTCGTAAATTGGATCGCTTTTACCCCAGAGGATATAGAACGGGATATTACATTGTTTCATGGTAAAACGAAGCAATACATTTTTATTAGTTCTGCGTCGTGTTACCAAACTCCTTTGCAGTATCCGATAATAACCGAATCTACACCGCTGTGCAATAATTTATGGGATTATTCACAGAATAAGATCCGGTGCGAGGACCGCCTGATGCAAGCCTATAGGGAAAAAGGTTTCCCTGTAACAATCGTACGCCCCTCTTTGACCTATGATACCGTAATACCCATCGCTATTGGCGGTTTTAGGGAGTATACCACTGCCGACCGCATCATTAAGGGAAAGGAAATTATCGTTCACGGAGACGGTACGTCTTTGTGGACGGTGACCCATGCCGACGATTTTGCAAAGGGTTTTGTAGGTCTGTTGGGCCTCACCACAGCCATTGGACATGCCTTTCATATCACTTCCGACGAAATACTCAGTTGGAACATGATTTATAGGATTTTTGCCGATGCACTTGGTTTTGAAGCTAGGGTAGTGCACATTGCTTCTGATTTTATCTGTAAGATAGAACCCTTGTTTACGGGAACTTTATTGGCGGATAAGGGGGAAAGCGTCATTTTTGACAATAGCAAGATCAAGACTTTTGTTCCTGGTTTTAAGGCGACGATTCCTTTTTCCGAAGGAATCAAAAGAACCTTAAAGTGGTTTGATGAAAACCCCGAACACAAAATTGTCAATGAAGACAAGAACCGTCAAATAGAACGGATACTCCAAGCGTATAAATCGCTTTAACCTGCCTTCTACTCCTTCTTGATGGCTTTGGCAATGGCTATACTCATCGGGTTTTTGGTGTCTTCAAGCTCGGCAATGATTTTCGGGTGGTCTTGTTTGCGGTTGCGCGACAGTTTGTACTGCGCTTGAATATCGGTGATCTCGATCTCAAAGCCTATAACGCCTTTCACTTGTTTTAGTGTGTGGGGCGACATCTTCTTCAGGGAAATAGGTTCTTTCGAATGGGCTTCGTATTTGTCGACCAAGCGGTGCATGGAGGCCATGACTTCTTCTTCGCTCAATATGCTCAATTTTCCATAGACATGAACGGCGATATAGTCCCAAGTAGGTACTTCTTCATCCTTGTACCAAGATGAGGAAATATAGGAATGCGGTCCGTTAAAGATACATAGTACTTCTTCGTTTTGGTCAAACTCGTGCCATTGCGGGTTGGCTTTGGCAATGTGGGCCGTGAGCACTTCTTTTCCTTCTTTGTTTACCTCTAGTTCTAAGGGAATGTGCGTTGCCCAAGGTTTGTTTTGATATTGGCTTACGAGAATGCCAAAACTGTTCGCTTTTAGGAACGCTCTAATTTCTGAAGCATTTTCATTACGGTGATGGTTAGGAATAAACATAAGCTAAGTTAATTGTCAGTTCTTTTGAAACTGTGTTTTAAGAAATTGTAAAAGTATTTTTTAATGCGAATATTAATGCGATTGAAGCAAAGTCTATTACAAACATTCCGTAAATTTAAATTCACTTTAAAAATAAATATATGCCATTTATAAAGAACAAAAAAGGAAAAGAAACTGTAGATATTTATTATGAGGATTATGGTTCTGGGCAACCGGTTATACTCATTCACGGATGGCCTTTAAGTCATAAGGCGTGGGAGCAGCAGGTTTGGAAAATTGTAGAGGAAGGTTATAGGTGCATATCATATGATAGAAGAGGTTTTGGGGCATCTTCGGCACCGTGGGGAGATTACGATTATTCTGCACTTGCCAGCGATCTAA
This sequence comes from Zobellia sp. OII3, assembly GCF_002211465.1. NCBI lineage: Bacteria > Pseudomonadati > Bacteroidota > Flavobacteriia > Flavobacteriales > Flavobacteriaceae > Zobellia > Zobellia sp. OII3. Next base: position 67,947 of record NZ_MWRZ01000004.1, read on the forward strand.
ATACCATTATTGAAGATTTGAATTTAGACAATGTGGTAATTGTTGGCTTTTCTATGGGTGGAGGGGAAGTAGTACGTTACTTCACTGATTATGGGGCGGACAAAATTGCAAAAGCAGCTTTAATAAGCTCTATAATTCCATTGGTAAAGAAGAAAGAAGATAACCCTGATGGCGTTCCGGAAGAAGTTTTGGATGGAATAAAAGAAGCATTGCAGAAAGACAGAGTTGGTTTTTTGAAGAATTTCCACAAAGGATTTTATAACTATGAGGATAATACGGATAGAATGAGTGAGGCACAGCTTGATTATGATTTCAGTATCGCGTCACACGCTTCCCCCAGGGCTACGATCCAAGCTGCCTTGGCATGGATGCATACCGATTTTAGACCTGAATTGAAGAATGTTACCGTACCAACACTTATTGTTCATGGTGATGCGGATGCTACCGTGCCCCAGGCGACTTCCGCTGATCAGGCCGCAAAAGGAATCAAGGATAATCAGTATGAAGTAATTAAAGGTGGGCCTCATGGACTGAACTTGACTCATGCCGATGAGTTGAACGAACTTCTGATTTCTTTTTTAAAGAAGTAAGGGAAGGTTTTTAATGAAAAAAGCCCGAACCTGATAAGGTGCGGGCTTTTTTATGCGCTTGTACGGGCTATTTTTTAAGTGTTGCCAGTATCGGCAGATGGTCGGAAATGTGTTTGTTGTTTTCCATACGGTCATCAATGTGAATGTACGATAGTACGGTGAGCCCTTCAATAAAGATATAGTCGATGCGTCGGTCAAGTATGCGTTTATGGTCAAAGCCGCTAAAGGTTCCTGTAGGGCCATAAAGCGGTTGAAGTGAGGCTTCTTGGCCGTCTGTCATTTCTTTTTTCAGAAATTGGATAGGCTTTGTATCAGGTTCTAAATTGAAATCGCCCGTAAGGACCACGGGGATTTTATCCGTGTTGATTTCCTTGATTTTCTTAACGATAAGCGCTGCCGACCTTTCACGGGCCTCGGTACCGATGTGGTCAAAATGGGTGTTGAATACCCAAAAGCGTTGTTTGTTCGCCTTGTTTTCGAACAATCCGTAGGTGCAGATCCGCTCCATGGCAGCATCCCATCCTACACTGATCTTATCGGGGGTGGGAGAGAGCCAAAAGGTGTTGGATCGGATGAGTTTGAATTTTTTACTGTTGTATAGAATGGGGGAAAATTCCCCTTTCTTTTTTCCGTCGTCCCGGCCTACACCAATGGAGTTGTAATCTTCCAATGCGCCATCCAAATAAGTCAATTGGCGGTACAAGACCTCTTGCATGCCGATAAATTCCGGGGCATAATGCTTTAAAAGCTTCACCATGTCCGTTTTACGGTCGTTCCAATTGTTAACGGTGTCGTTTACGTTGTCAAATTTAATGTTGTAGCTCATTACCTTGAGGTCTTGGGCTTGCACTGTGTACAAGGCCAGAAAAAGAAATGAAAAGAAAATAGTTCTTAAGGCCATTTGATATTGTGGTATTGGTATATAGGGGCAATTTAAGTATTTCCCATTTTATATTTCTTAAGAAAAACATATTAAACCATTATTTTTTTGGCTTCCATGAAGCCTGGAAAAGAAAAACCGTAAGAAGAAAAAGACGCCTATTGGAATCGAGATCTTCTTGCGGTAATTCTAGTGGTTCAAAATTATGGACGACGCTAATTTAATCGTCTCTACGCGGTCTACTTGAGTTGTTGCGATTGTTCGCACTTCTGTTGTTCGAGTTTCCCGAGCGATTTCTATTTCTGTTTCTATTGTTGTTCCTTGAACGGTTCGGATTAGGTCTCTGCTGGGGCCTTTTTTCCTCTTCGGCAGCTGGTTCGTCATCCCCATCGGTAAATTGGTGTTCCGGCATACGCGGCACCTGTTGTTTAATGAGTTTTTCGATGTCCTTTAAATATGGGCGCTCTTCCCTGTCACAAAAGGAAAGGGCTATACCACTGGCGCTGGCCCTTCCTGTTCTTCCGATACGGTGTACGTAGGTTTCGGGCACGTTTGGCAGATCGTAATTGATGACCAAGGAAAGGTCTTCAACATCTATTCCCCTTGCGGCAATATCCGTGGCGATCAATACGCGTAGTTTACCGTCTTTAAAATCGCCCAAAGCCTTTTGTCTGGCGGTCTGTGATTTATTGCCATGTATGGCGGCCGACTTGATATCGGCCTGCGATAGTTTTTTGACTATTTTATTGGCGCCGTGTTTGGTACGTGAAAATACCAGAACCGAATCCGAGGGTCTTTCGTTGATCAGGTGGACCAATAATTTAGGTTTGTTCAACTTGCTTACAAAAAAGAGACCTTGGTCAACTTTCTCGGCAGTCGCCTGTTGTGGTTTTATGGTCACCCTTTCAAATGCGCCCAAAAGCGTTTTTGATAATTCCACGATACTGGTCGGCATGGTGGCGGAAAAGAAAAGGGACTGTCTTTGCTTGGGAAGCTTCGCGATAATTTTTTTGATATCGTGAATAAAACCCATGTCGAGCATTTGGTCGGCTTCGTCCAAGACTACAAACTCGATATCCCTTAGGGAGATAATGTTTTGGTTCATTAGGTCTAATAACCTTCCGGGGGTGGCAATAAGCGCATCAACACCGTTACGTAGGGCATTGACTTGTCGCTGCTGTTTTACACCGCCAAAAATGACGGTATTTTTAACATGCGTATACTTGCTGTATGCGGTAAAGTTATCGGCTATTTGAATGGCGAGTTCCCTAGTCGGGGTTACAATGAGCGTTCGTATACGCCGCTTGCCTTTGGTCTGCTCTGGGTTGTTGTGCAAATGGTGTATGATCGGAATACTGAAGGCAGCTGTCTTTCCGGTTCCTGTCTGCGCTACGCCTAAAAGGTCTTTTTTGTTTAGTAAAATGGGAATGGCTTGTTCCTGAATGGGGGTTGGATTCGTATATCCTTGTTCCTCAATAGCTTTGAGTATAGGCAAAGCAATACCTAAATCTTTAAATGTCATGTATATTTAATAAGTGGCAAAGATACGGCGAATGTTTGGATAACCGTATAGGCCTGTTATAGACCTGCCGTGGCTGCTTCCGCACAGCGCTCTCCGTCCATTGCGGCCGAAACGATGCCTCCTGCATAACCGCCGCCCTCACCACAGGGAAATAGGCCTTCGATCTCAGGATGCTCCAATTTTTCATTTCTGGGAATGTTTACAGGTGACGAAGTGCGCGACTCCACCCCTACGATATTGGCCTCGTTCGTATAATATCCCTTCATTTTGTCCCCAAAGGCCTTAAAACCTTGTCGAAGCCTTCCGCCGATAAGCTTGGGCAGTAAGGAGTGGAGGGGGGCGGAATTCAATCCGGGTTGGTAGGAGGTAGGGTTGAGGTCTGCCGATAGCTTCCCTTCCACAAAATCGGTCAAACGCTGGGCGGGTGCGGTTTGCGTCCTTCCGCCTGCGGTAAAAGCCAATCGCTCTAAATCCTTCTGGTATTCCAATCCTTTTAAAACCCCAAAATGTTCATATTTGTAAAGATCTTCATCGGCATTGATTTCAACTACAATACCCGAATTGGCAAATTTGTTGTTTCGTTTGGAGGGAGACATGCCGTTTACGACGACTTCCCCCGGGGCGGTTGCCGCTGGAACGATAAATCCGCCGGGACACATACAGAAAGAATACACTCCGCGGTTCTTCACTTGTTCTACCAAGCTATAGGCCGCTGCGGGAAGCAGTTCGTTGCGCTCTCCGGAACAATGGTATTGAATGGAATCGATGATTTGCTGTGGATGCTCTACGCGAACGCCCATGGCGAAAGATTTGGCCTTAAGGCTGATTTTTTTGTCGTTCAACAAATAATAGATGTCACGGGCCGAGTGCCCTGTGGCCAGAATCACCCGGTTTACCTTCATTTCATTGCCATTTTGCAATTGAAGGCTTTTGATCTTATTGTCCTTTACGGTAAAATTGGTCAGTCGGGTGTTGAAATGTACCTCGCCGCCATGTTCGATTATGGTTTCTCGAATATTCTGTACGATTTTAGGGAGCTTATTGGTGCCGATATGCGGATGCGCATCGATTAAAATTTGGTCGGTGGCCCCGTGGTGTACCAAGCTTTCAAAAATTCGGCGTACGTCACCTCTCTTCAGGCTTCGGGTGTATAGCTTGCCATCGGAATAGGTGCCGGCACCACCTTCGCCAAAACAATAGTTGGAATCTTCGTTTACCCTATGGTCTTGGTTAATCGCCTTTAGGTCTCGCCGTCGGTCTTGAACGTTGTTTCCGCGTTCGAGAACAACAGGTTTGTATCCTAGCTCCAAGCAACGCAGTGCGGCCCACATACCTGCTGGGCCGAAGCCTATGATATGCACTTCTTTGGCCTTGGAAACGTCTAGGTACTTGAATTCGTAGTCGGGCGTTTTTGAAGGTTTCTCGTTAATGTAGACCTCCATCTTGTAATTGAAGTAAATAGACGGTTTTCGGGCGTCGATGGATTTTCGCAGCACTTTAATGGTGATGTTCTTCTCATCTTCGCTCAAATACTTGGCGGTTTTTTTTAAGAGGATGTTGGGCTGGCTTTCCTCTTTTAGCGATACCCGTAACTGAATTCTTCTGACCATGGTGCAAAGCTACTGCGCTTTATGATATAAAAAAATGCATCCCACGAATTGTAGGATGCATTTTTTATAAAATCGACCGAAGTGGATTATGCCAAGACCATATTTTTCTCTCGGCACTCCCTGGCTGCGGCCACCATTTCTATCAGGGCCTCCCTGGTTTCTGGCCAGTGCCTTGTTTTTAATCCACAATCGGGGTTAATCCAAAGTTGTTCCGTTGGAATCTGCTTGGCGGCTTTTTCTATCAAGGCCACCATTTCGGCGCGTTCTGGAACCCGGGGCGAGTGGATGTCGTATACGCCAGGTCCGATCTCGTTCGGGTATTTAAAGGTCGCGAAAACGTCTAATAGCTCCATTTGAGACCTTGAACACTCAATGGTAATCACATCGGCATCCATATCGGCTATATTCGAGATGATATCGTTGAACTCGGAGTAACACATGTGGGTGTGTATCTGTGTTTCGTCCTTGACCCCGCTGGCGGAAATCCTAAAGGCTTTAATGGCCCAATCCAAATAGGTGTTCCAATCTTCTTTTCGCAACGGAAGTCCTTCACGGATAGCAGGCTCATCGATTTGTATCACTTTCAAGCCGGCCTTTTCCAAGTCTACTACTTCGTCCCGTATGGCCAAGGCGATCTGTGTACAGGTTTCAGAACGTGGTTGGTCGTTACGGACAAAGGACCATTGTAAGATGGTAACGGGGCCGGTCAACATTCCTTTTACGGGTTTTTCGGTCAATGATTGGGCAAAAGCCGACCATTTAACGGTCATAGGGGCTTCCCGGGATACATCGCCGTAAATGATGGGAGGCTTGACACATCTGCTGCCATAACTCTGTACCCAGCCAAAGCTGGTAAAGGCAAAACCGTTTAATTGCTCTCCAAAATACTCAACCATGTCGTTTCTTTCGAACTCTCCGTGCACAAGTACATCAAGGCCTGTACGTTCTTGGAATTCAATGGTCTCTTGGGTTTCTTTTTCAAGAAGGGTATTGTATTCTTCGGCAGATAGGTTCCCTTTTTTGAAATTCGCCCTCCAGCTACGCACTTCTTTGGTTTGGGGAAAAGAACCGATGGTGGTCGTAGGGAAGAGCGGAAGGCCTAAGGCTTCTTTTTGAATTTTTTGTCGAACCGGGAAAGGGCTTTCCCTTTGGTCGTCTTTCGGGGTTAGGGAACTTACCCTTTGCTTTACTTTTTGATTGTGGATAAGGCCTGCCGTTTTTTTGTAGGCATGTACCTCGCTGTTTTTTCGGAGTTTTTCAAGGCTATCGGAAAGGTTTTCCTTATTGGCCAAGGCTTTAAGCGTGGCGACTTCCCCTAATTTTTGCTTGGCGAAGGCCAGCCATTGTTTGATTTCCGCGCTTAGATTTTCTTCCTTGGTCTCTAGGTCTAGGTCGCAAGGTGAATGCAACAACGAGCATGAAGGAGCGATGAGTATACGATCGCTTCCCAGATGGTCAACCGCTTTTTGAATCAGTTTTAACGATTCTTCAAAGTTGTTTTTCCAAATATTACGACCATCGACTACTCCTAGGGATAAATGGGTGTAACTATTTAGTTTATTTGACTCTAGAATATCGTCGAGTTGGAGCGGGCAGCGTACAAGGTCTAGGTGTAAGGTGTGTACGGGTAGGGCTAATGCAGTGTCGATATTCGCTCCAAAACAATCAAAATAATTAGCTACGGTTATTTTTAGATCAGGGAATTTCGATACGAAATTGGCATACGTATGGTGTATGTCCCTTTGTTCTTTTTCCGTAAGATTAAGCGCTAGATAAGGCTCGTCAAATTGAACGTATTCTGCATCAACATCCGATAATTGCTGAAGTATGTTCTCGTAGGCCGGTAATAGGCGCTCTAATAAATCTATTCGGTGGAAGCCGCCCTCCTTTTCTTTTCCTAACAATAGAAAGGAAACAGGGCCTATCAATACGGGTTTCGTTTTGATGTCTAAGGATAAGGCTTCTTTGTATTCATTGATGATTTTGTCAGCAGATACCTTGAAAACTTGATCCTTGGTGAATTCGGGTACAATGTAGTGGTAGTTGGTATCGAACCATTTGGTCATTTCCATGGCGGTAATGTCAATACCGTCTTTTTGAATTCCCCGCGCCATAGCGAAATAGAGGTCGTAGCTAGAGAAAGAAGGGGTGTTGACCAAGGCTTCGTAACGTTCGGGAATACATCCCAAGGTGGTGGTGAGGTCCAATACCTGGTCGTAAAGCGAAAAGTCATTGCTCGGGATCAGGTCTATGCCTTGTTCCTTCTGTAGCAGCCAATTCTCCTTTCTGATAGTTTTAGCGGTATCCAATAGGGGGTCTATGGTGGTGTTTCCCGACCAATATTGCTCTAAGGCTTTTTTTAATTCTCTTTTACGTCCAATTCTGGGGTAACCGAGGTTGGTAGTTTTCATGCTGTGTTTTTTGAATTATTATCTGTGCAAAGCTATTGATTAGGGTAATTTATCCGTAATTGTATATTGTATTTAGAGTATTTAACTGTAAATACGTATTTTTAAAGATTAAATAGAAATTAAAGTATCGATATAGGACTTTTAAAAGAAGATTTATCTATGGAAAATTTGGATCAGATCGATTTAGAATTGTTAAAACAGCTTCAGAAAAACTCGAATATTACTACAAAAGAGTTGGCCGCCATGGTGAATTTGTCACCAACACCTGTTTATGAGCGGGTGCGAAAACTGGAAAAAGAAGGTTATATTAAAAAGTATATGGCATTGCTCGATGAGGAAAAACTAGGACGGGGACTCATTGTTTTTTGTGATATTACCTTAAAACAGCATACCAAGGAAATTGGTAATAAGTTCGTACGGGATATCCGTTCCATAAAGGAGGTAATGGAATGTTATAACATTTCGGGCGATTATGACTTCAAGCTCAAGGTGCTGGTCAGGGATATGAAAGATTATCAGGACTTTGTGATCAATACGCTTGGTGCGGTCGAGAATATCGGTAGTGCCCATAGCACATTTGTTATCGGTACTATCAAACAAGAGTACGGTGTTCCGTTTTAGTAGGTGGAGATTGCAGTTTGGCACAGTTTATCTACAATTGGGTCGTATTCATTTTAAAAATAGGGTGTTGTAAGACATCTTTGTGTCAATAAGGGACAAGACAGGTACTTTTTAGAAAACCATAAAATGGAAGGTAACAGGATTTTAAAGGAGCTTTTTCGGGGTTTTATTATTGGGAACATCATCTTCTTTGGGTTTAGCGCGTATTACTATTTTACCGATGAACAAAGGTTTGATATGATCTTTCAGGACATGTGGAGGGAGTATTTTACCAATCTCGTGTTTTCGATAGTCTTGTACGTTGTAAATATGTATTGGTTTTATTTTCTGTTGAAAAAGTTCGAAAGAAATATATATACCGTCAAACGCATGTCTATTGGTGTGCTGGGTAATGTGGCAATCTCGTGTTTTGGGGTTTTTGTGGCTACTGTTATCGTTAGGGTAACGCTTTATGATAAATCTGTTCAAGAGGCCTTATTGCATCATTCCATAGATAATTACCAGCGCTCCACTGCAATTGCTTTAGCAGTGGCTTTAGTGTTCTATGCAATCTATTATTACCGTTATAGGCAAGAGAATAAAGTTAAGGAGCAAAAAATAATAGCCAATACGGCATCGGCAAAATTCGATGCTTTAAAGAATCAGTTAGACCCCCATTTTCTGTTCAATAGCTTAAATGTATTGTCCAGTCTTATAGAAGAGGACCCCTATCAGGCGCAAAAGTTTACTTCTTCCCTGTCAAAGGTTTATCGGTATGTACTTGAACAAAAAAGTAAAGACTTGGTACTTGTAGATGAGGAGCTTCAATTTGCAAAAACCTATGTTCGACTTTTAAAAATGCGGTTTGAAGATAGTATCGTTTTTGATATCCCTGAAGCGGCTTTGAACCCTGAATCGAAGATTGTTCCGCTCTCGCTCCAGTTGCTTTTGGAAAATGCGGTAAAGCACAATGTGGTGACCACCGGTAAGCCTCTGCACTTAAGGGTTTTTGAACAGGATGGGGAACTTGTTGTGGTGAATAACCTTCAGGAAAAGCAGGTGGTGAAGAAAAGTAGTGGTGTAGGTTTGCATAATATTCGCGAGAGATATGCGCTTCTGACCGATAGAAGGGTTCAAATCGATAAGACCGCTACCGAGTTCAGGGTGAGCCTACCTATTCTTTTAAAACAAATTTCAAGCATGGAAATACAGCAAGAGTATATTAATGATAAGCGCTACGAAAAAGCTAAAAAACGTGTGGAGGCGATAAAAGGCTTTTATGGGAACCTTTTAGCATATTGTATTGTGGTGCCTTTCTTGGCTTTTTTAAATTATAGGACCACGAGTTTTCCATGGGTGATATTTCCTATTTTGGGTTGGGGCTTTGGTATAGCCATGCACGCCATGGAGGCCTTTGGGGCCAATCCACTCTGGGGTAGGCGATGGGAGGAGAAAAAGATGCGGGAGTATATGGACGATGATAATTTTTAAACGGACTTTCATCGTCTTTTGTGAGGTTAAACTAAAAGTTTACAGTTCGGTCATAAAAAATTACAGTTCAGAAAGTAGTATTTTTAAAAGGAGGGTCTTTTGGCGAAATTTGAACTTGTAATCAATAACCAAAAAAATATAAATTATGGAAAGGGAAAGTAAGTATATCAGGGCAAAGGAAAGAGTGGAGCGAGAGAAAAAATTCTATAACGGGTTGATTTCTTACGTGGTGACCATAAGTTTTTTGGCGGCTATAAATTACTATACCAATGGCTTTGCGTACGCTTGGTTTCTTTGGGCCGCATTCGGTTGGGGAATAGGTATCGTTATTGGTGCGGTAAAGACCTTTGGCGGCAATCCGTTTTTCGGGCGTGATTGGGAGGAACGAAAGATAAAGCAATTCATGCAAGAGGACGAGCAAGGAGGAAAGTGGCAATAGTCTTTATTTCGGTTGGATTTAATATAAAAAACAAACAAAAATGGAACCATCATCATTAGGTAGAAGAAGTAAGCAGGTCAGGGCTAAAAAGAGAATAGAACAGCTAAAAGGGTTTTATATTCATTTGGCAGTTTTTGTAATCGTAAACATTATGGTTATAACGGGCGCTGTTGTAGGGAATATGGGCAATGGTGAAAGTTTTGTGGAAGCATTCTTTAATTTTGGAACCTTCTCTACTTTTTTCTTTTGGGGAATAGGGGTGGTTTTTCATGGGGCTAAGGTGTTTTCGTATAATCCTTTCTTTGGTAAGGCTTGGGAGGAACGTCAAATTCAAAAGTATATGGATGCTGATAAAAACGAAATGAAAAAGTATTTGTAGCCTATTTTATAAAAACTAATCAAACCAAATATGAGGACTATTGTTATTGAAGATGAAAAGCCTGCAGCAAGGCGATTATCCCGTTTATTGTCCGAATTAGATGTGGAAGTGTCGGAAATGTTGCATTCTGTGGAAGAAGCTGTAGAGTGGTTTTTAAACAATCCGCATCCGGATCTCATTTTCTTGGACATTCAGCTTTCGGATGGGCTTTCGTTTGAGATTTTTGATGCCGTGGAGGTGAAGAGTGCTATCATATTCACTACGGCTTACGATGAATACGCTTTGCAGGCCTTTAAGCTGAATAGTATCGATTATTTGTTAAAGCCTATCGATGATGAGGAATTGGAGGTAGCCGTAAAAAAATACAGGTCTTTTAAGCCGGAGGTACGGCCTATGACGCTCAATTTTGATGATATAAAAAGTCTTTTGGTGAACCCGTTGGAGCGTGAATACAAAAAGAGATTTACGGCAAGGGTGGGGCAGCACCTTAAAATTATAAATGCAGACGAAGTCGAGGGTTTTTACAGTGAAAACAAAGGAACTTATGCCGCTACTTCAGATGGTAGAAACTACCTTTTGGATACTACTTTGGAAAATTTGGAAAACGAGTTGGAGCCCAAAACTTTCTTTCGGGTGAGCCGGAAATTTTACATCAATATTAATCATATAAAAGACATCGTTTCATACACCAATTCGCGTCTTAAAATCAAATTAAATCACTATAATGGGGAGGAAATTATAGTGAGCCGGGAGCGCGTTCGAGACTTTAAGTTATGGTTGGAGTAATGGTATTTAATAATCTGATTTTAAGTGTAATTAAATTCGTTATAGATTTTTCTTATAGTGGCTTTTTTTCGATAATAGCCACTATTTTTCCACCCGATTTTCATCAAAGGAAGAAGGGAGTAACTTCGGAATCAATTTTATGAAAATCGGTAATAAAACGGCCCCGCCCGGGAGGATAAAAATAGCCAAGGAAGGAATGCTTTTGAAGATGTCGATAAGTTGGTTTTGAACTTTTTTCTTCTCTTCTTCACTAAGGTCCCTCACTGTAGATTTAGAAAGTAGGAATACCAATTCCTTGCTTTCGGCCAATTCCTTTTGTAGTCGTTTGCTATTTCGTAAAATAAGCTTGTTGACCATTTTTGACATGCTTTCATAAAACTGAAGCGCTAAATTCGTGTCTTTGAGAAAGGGGATGGTTTTAGAGTTTTTGCTAAAAAAGACCTTGATTTCGTCAAGGGCTTTTGCTATTTCGTCGGGTTTAAAACCAAGATCTTTTCCAAGGCCGAAAATGAATTCCGATTCTTGGTATTCCAGTGATTTGTCTTCCCATACGGTCAAGCATCCTACATCTAAAAAATACCTGTTTTCCAAAACCGAGTTGTTGTTCAGGAGTTTTTCGCGATAGCTGCCGTCAAAATTTTGAACGTCGCTCTTGATAAAGGTGAGGGAAGATGCAAAAAGTTGGGCGAGGCGTTCGTCGCTTTTGTTCATTTCCTTTGAGCTCAGCGCGTGATAGGTAATGTTTATGGCGAGGTATTCGATCAGTTGGGCGTGTTGGCGTATGTCTTCCGGGTGATTGAGGTATCGTTTGAAGAGCAGTACATCGATAAACAACAAGGAATTGGTGATGATCCTGTTGAAGGTCTTGCTGATTAGGTTATCCTCCAAAGAGACCCTAGAGTCGATTAGTTTTTCCAGCTGGGCGGAAGTCTTTGAGCCCGTTAGGATCTTGTTGAAGAAGGAAATATGGTTGGCCTTTAAATCCGTATAAAAATCAAAGACATATTTTAGAAAGGTATCGAAATCCTTGTCGGTTTTCGTCTGCTCTAGAACGAAAGTGCCGTAAAGGGCGTTCAATAGGTTGATTTTGGCCTTTTCATCGTCGGAAAGCTGGTGTTCCGCATCAATGAAGGAGGGAATCTCAATGTTTATACCGTATACAAATCCCGTTTGCTTTAAGCTAAAATATAATGCGTCAAAATCGGAATACAGTTCCTTATGGTCCTCTACAAGGGAGCCGAATTTATTGATCCAACCGGAAGCCGAGGGGTTCATAGTCTTATCGTTTCAAAACGCCAAATTACATCAAAATGAGCAAATGAAAAGGGCATAGGGAACTTAATTGCATAAGGAGGGTCAACTTTTAAAAGATGTTGGGTTTAAAAGCTTGTGCTTGTCAAATTGTTGATCATAAGTGTTTTAAATAGTGGTGTGGTCTGCTTTTTCCGTAATGAATGGGTTGAGTTTATATTCGAAGGTCAAGGCTAAGCCGCTCAACATTTAGAAGCGACAATTAAATTTTTTCGGTCAAAAGGCGCTAAAGTTGGATGTCTTTCGTTCATGTAGTGCAAATTGCCTATCCGTATTTGTTGGTTAGCTAATTTGATCAAGATCGACAAGGTTATCCTTATGTTATAGGGCTTTTAAAAAAATGCAAATTTTTGTGTTTTTTTTAACTTTAGCGTAGGAAATTACAAAATAAATAACTAAGTTTATCTTCCAAATTGTAACATGTGCTATTCTATTGTATGCTGATACTGTAGAATTTAGAGTAATTTAACCTAAATGAATCCCCAAAAAAACCCCAACCGTTATGGAATACATTCTTTTCTTTATTTGGCTTTCTTTCATGTCGATTCTAGTATACAGAGTTATATCAGCTCGGAAAGCACTAAGAAAATTACTTAAAGCGGAGAAATAAACATCCACGACTACAATTAAATTACCTTTTTACGGTACCCTGCATTACCGTAACATATCATGCGCCATTCCGCAGTGTCGCTAATGATGCCCTGGCACAACTTCTAAGCACACGGCCATCAAACCTTGAATCAACGTTGTTATAAGTTGTCTGCCGGCTAATCGCTAGGTACTGGAAGAAATATATCATAGCATTGTTTTCGTACGGCTAAAGTCTTCTTTTTGTCTTTATGGCTTTGTTAAAAACGGGGCCAATACGTAATTGTCATTTTCAAAATGGGAAAGGAATTGCAATAGATGCTTTCCATCGATATACGCGGTTTTGTGCTAAATGTCCCAACCCCCATCCATTTTATTGTTTTTCGAAACGAATTACCGTTCTTCAACTTTTTTAAGCCAGTAATTTGTGCATATGGAACAGCGCTTACGGTCTACTGAGGCTAAATTGCCCCATATAAAATCATTGCCGGGCTAACTTTATTTGTCGCGGGCGATTTAAAGCGTATAATGGCCCATATCAGCAAAATTATAGTACTGGCACTGTTCCTTGTCCATACCGGTCAGTTAACGGCTCAAAAGCAGGCGCAAGGCAGCCAAGACTCTATTGTCAAAAATCTGAAAATTTCCGCATTTCCCGTAGCGTTTTACACACCTGAAACGGCATTTGGTTTTGGGGGAATCGGTATCGCCAATTTTTGGCTGAAGGAGGAACAAAAGGAAACTAGGCCTTCATCGGTACAACTGGGGTTAAGTTATACGACCAAAAGTCAGCTGTTGCTCTATATGCCCTTTGAATTCTATAAGAAAAATGAGCGCTGGCGTTTGTTGGGAGAGCTCGGCTTCTATAAATATTTCTACAATTTTTATGGGGTAGGGGTGGATAGCAGGGAAGAAGATGAGGAAACCTATGAGGTTACATTTCCCAGGGCACGCTTGGCGCTGATGCGGGATATATGGCCCAATTTCTACATAGGGGTTGGCTATGAATTCGATAACTTCAGTAGTTTGAAAATTGAGGAGGGTGGAATTTTAGAAGCCTCCGATGTACCGGGAAAACGAGATGGAACCCTATCGAACATTGGTATTCGCGTTTTTTATGATACGCGTGACAATGTATTCTTTCCTACGGAAGGGATGTATATTCAGGGCAATTTGTTTACCTCCAGCAAGATCTTGGGGGCCAGTTTTAAATACTCGAAGTTCGAGCTCGACAGTCGCTATTATCAAAAGGTCGGTAAAAAACAGGTTATAGCCGCCAACCTATTTTTGGGAGGTAGCAGTAAAAATACCCCGTTTTACGATTTGTTCTACTTGGGGTCAAAACGGACGCGTGGGATCAATAACCGCCGATTTCAAGACACTTCGGAACTGAGTATGGTTTTGGAATATAGGTTTCCTATAGCCGGTAGGTTCGGGGGAGCCGTCTTTGGTTCTTCGGGTACCGTGACTCCTACTTTAAATGAGGCCTTCTCGTCAGCATATAAAAATGCCGGTGGTGTCGGAATACGGTATATAATCAACAAAAGGGATGGGGTGCGTATTCGTGCCGACTACGGTATGTCTAGCGAGGGTGGTAATTTTTACTTTACCATTAAAGAAGCTTTTTAAGAATATCGACAGCTGCAGAGGGTGTTTACGGAATAAAAAAAAGCCACTGTAAAAGTGGCTTTTTTGATGGGGTGTTATGTCGTTTATTTGGTGATTCCCGCGCAAGCTATCCGTGAACCGGCATCGCCACTTGGTTGCGATGTAAAGTCATCTTGACCTTTGTGTACGATTACTGACCGACCTATAATATTCTTGTTCTCGTCGTTACAATCAATGCACCACTCGTCCGTGGCGAATGTAACGGTGGCCCTACCTTCCTTATCGGCCGTAAAATTGCCTATATCTCCTTTGTGGTAGCCTTTTTCAGAACCCCATTTGCCGTGGGCTTCCTCCGTTGGGTTCCAATGTCCGCCTGCCGACTTTCCGTCTTGCGATGAGCAATCGGCATTTTCGTGCAAGTGGATGGCGTGGGGTCCTTCGTCCAAACCGGTAAAGATGGCTTTCATTTCCACTTCAGTTCCACTCTGTACAAATGTGATTGTGCCGCTGACCGTGCTGTTGCTTTTTGAGCTCATGTTGACCGTGAGGGTGTCAGTTGTTTGGGACTTCGTTTTTGCAAGGTTTCCCCCTGTTGTTTCAAGGCTTTTGTTCGAGCTGTCTGGACTTCCGTCCGTATCTTTTTTGGCTTCTTTACAATTGAGTATTGTCAGGGCCACTACTAGGGCCAAGCTGAATTTTATATTTTTCATTGTGACTAGATTTTGTGATTCCATCCGAAATTAACCAGAAAATAATCGTTTTTCGGCTGTGTATTCATATGCGGCATCATTCTTATCTATAGTGTCAAAAATGAAGGGGGGCATAAAAAAAAGCCACTTTCCGTCTCATTGGGAAAGTGGCTTTTTTTAATTGTATTCCGTTAAGGGAGTTTGTTTTTTCCCTCTAAGGCGTCTAGTTTTTTTGAAGCAATACTTCGGCGTGAACGGCTACTTCGCTCCAAGTTTTGCTAACACCGTCTTTACCGGTATGTAAGGCTTCACAGGCCTTGTTGATAGAAGCTACGGCGTCAAGGGCATCCCAGTTTTCAAGGTTCATAACACCGTCAAAGGTCAATGCAGTGTCAGAAACGGCCTTATGTGTAAGGGCAATATTTTCGGTCTTGCCGTTCAAGCTTACGTCAATAGAACATTTGTTGTCCGCAGATACTTTAAAGACACCTGAAATAAGCTCGGTGTTTTCCATAACCCCAAAGAAGAATTCCAAAATTTTAGGGTCACGGGTTCCAGTAGCATCATTAGTGAACAAACTGCTCACCGGAATACTGAATTCCGTACCGTTTAAAGCTTCCAGGGCCGAAGTACCCTCACCGGCTTTAGTAATGTTTATTTTGGTGAACTTACCGCCCACAGGTAATTTTTCGGTAGTCTTATATGCCGTGAAGCTAACCTTTGTAGAGTCTTGTACTAGGCTATAGGTTTCCGTAGCGGCTTGTGCCTCGGAACTTTGTTCAGTGTTTTCCTTTTTGGCGTCTTTACAGCTAAAAGCGCCAACTAACAATAGCCCAAGGGCTAAAAGTGTAATTTTTTTCATGTTCACTGTGAATTTTTAGGTTTGACATCAAAGTTAAACATTCTTACAGCTAAACCAAGGTGAGATCAAGACGATTTTAACACATAAAAACCATTGTTCTTGTAGTTTGTTGGGGCGAAAGCAGGGATTCTTTAGTCAATAAGCTTGGTGATGACCTGTATTTGGCTGTGCAAAGTCTTGTGAACGGGACATTTGTCGGCAATTTGCAGAATACGCTTCTTTTGCTTTTCATCTAGAGGGCCCGTTAATTTTATTTCCCTTTCAAAGGTGTCTATTTTAGAACCGTCCGATTCGCAATCCTTACAATCGGCCACATGGCTTCTATTGTGGGAGGTGTGTACCTCTATATTGTCTATGACCCAAGCTTTTCTTTTGGCGTACATTTGGATCGTCATGGCCGTACAGGCCGAAAGACCGGCAGAAACAAGTTCGTACGGTGAGGGCCCAAAATCATTTCCGCCGACATCTACGGGCTCGTCTGCCGTAAGGAAATGATTGCCTACTTTCATTTGGGTCGAAAAACCATCGTCATGGTCTAGGCTGGCCACAACCTGGTGTTTCGTCTTTGGTTCCTCTTTACGTGTAGTATCGATCTCCAAATAGCGTTTGGCCCATCCTGAGATAACCTCGCCTGCATAAAAAGAATCCCTTTTGTTTGATAACAGGTGGTCGGCACCATCTAATGAAATAAAGCTTTTGGGGTGTCGTGCGGCCACATAGATTTCTTCGGCATTTTTAATTGCAACGGTGGTGTCTTGCGGGGAGTGCAATATCAATATGGGTTTGCGGAGCTGCCCCAGTATTTGCGACAGCGGTTTGTGCTGCAGGTCGTCTAAAAATTGTTTTTTTATGGTGAAGTCCCTTCCGCTTAAGTTGATGACGGCTTTTCCGCTCTTTTCGATCTCGGGAATACCCTCCTTTAAAAGGTGTTCTATATGGATAGGGTTCGAAGGGGCGCCTATGGTGGCCAGGGCCTTTATGGAGTTGATTTTATCGGCAGCAAATATTACAGCGGCCCCACCAAGGGAATGCCCGACCAATAGTGTGGGGGCTTGGTAATTTTTTTCAAGAAAATCGGAGGCGGCGATCAGATCTTCGACGTTTCCGGAAAAATTGGTGTTTTCAAAATCGCCGTCGCTTTCACCCAAACCCGTAAAATCAAAACGAAGCACACCAAAACCGTTTGAGGTAAGGGCTTTGCTGATATTGCGTACGGCCGTTAGGTTCTTGGTACAGGTAAAGCAGTGGGCGAATATGGCAAAGTTATGTGGATGTCTATTGGCGGGTAGTTCCAGTCTTCCTACTAAATCTTGCCCGTCCTTATTCCCAAAACGTACTTTTTGAAGGCTCATCTGTGTTTTTTTTTGGTGTGATCGGGCCGCTATCGATACTTAGCTGCCACTATTGTCTTTTTTGAATATACCTCTTAAGTCGGGGTTGTAGGTCACACCTATCTGTAACCTGTCGAAATTTGCGGTAGAAAAGTGGTTTTTTAAATATCCGGCCTGTACGCTCAGGTTATGGGTAACATTAATGCCAAGGGCCGCATACAAGCGGTTTTGACCAAAAACTTCATCTTGCAGGTTCAAAAAAATCTCATCGTAAAAATTCAGGAAAAACACATCGGTAAGGGGTAGGGTTACCTGTAGTCGGTACCTTGCCCTGTGTTGTGTGTCGGTGGTTTCTCCAAAATCTAGAAAGCGTTGTTCAAGTCTATAACGATGTTCGAACAAAAATTCCCAAACCCTATTTTTAAGGATCAATTGCTCAAAAATACGGTGCTCTTTGGTGTTGATCTCATCGGGAAATTCCTCAAAACTGCCATCGGTGGTAATATAGCCATAGCCCATAGTGGCAATGGTGTTTGGGTTGAGATGGTAATTGAGCCCCGTTCGAAGCAAAAGCTGATTAAAATTATCGGCTTGTTCAAAATAGCGTAATTGGCCTTCGGTATGAATGCTAAATCGGTCCGAAATTTTATTGGTGCCAAAATACATATGCCATGTGCCGAGACTGCTTTCCCCGGTCTCTTGGGCATTGGCGAAAATTGAACATAGAAAAATAAGACTGAGTAGACTTCGCTTCATAAAAAATGAGGGATTTGGTTTAAAGAAAATAAGTTGGATCGTCAGTGACGAAAACTTTAAATATACCAAAAACTTTACATCATATTTCTTAAAAAGCTCTTAACCCATGCAGTTGAAAAGGACTTTGTTGTTTTTAGTATAGGGAATAAAAAAAGTCCTGCTTTCGAATGACTATCAAACATTGAAAACAGGACTATGAAGAACAAAAATTCATCTATAAATTTATGTTCATGTAAACTGAAATCCTATTGCGGAGTTCAACCTTGTCGTCGTTTAGGTTTTGGCTGATAGGTAGCATACCTGCCAGGCCCAATGAGTATCTGTTGTAACTGGCTTCAATACTAAGTTTTCCTAAGAAGACATCACCTTTGGTATGTGCTACCTCAATACCTAATTCCCTGTTACTGGCGTAGATTTCCTCAGAAACCCCAACTATGGGGGTTAGGGCAACATCGGAGATGTAATAGGTTTTAAAGGCGTTGATGCCTAAATTCAACTGGTTTCCAAATTGGTAGTCTTTTGGGTTCTTGGTTTTTATGGTGTAATTGGCCATAGTGCTAATACCCCAGTTTCTATAGGTGAAACCGTAATTCATGGCCAACACATAATCCCAGCTGCCGTTCCCCAATTGAAAACTAGGGTTTACACTGCCTTCGTTATTGTCTTTGTCATATTTTCCGGTAGGCATTTTAATACCACCGCCCAGTTGTAAGTAGTGTTCCGGTTTTATGGAAACGATGCTGTCGGGTGTAGCCGCAATTAAATTGTAGAATCCGAGAACGCTAATATCGCCAAGGCCGCTGATGGTCTGTTCGGTATTGTCGGGCAGGCTTCTGTTGTGAAATTGAAAGGGTACGATAACGTTCGCGATTATCCTTTTGCTAATCGGAAGGTTGGCCCAGGCCTGTATGGTGTTGAAATTTTCGGTAATCCAAGGGGAATCGGCAAAAATTCCATCACGTGATCGGTACTCTTGACCGATATAGCGCAGTCCGAAAAAATTATTGTTCAATCCCGTACCGTAGCCCATGCTTCCTCCGCTACTGCCACAGCCACAGGTGTCGCAGAAATCGAAATATTCACCATCATAATGAATGTGCGTAGCGCATCCACTTGGGGTCGGGCCGTCAATGTTCGGATTGTCGTTTCCGTATGAAAGACTAGTGTAAAAGCCAATGCACACGAGCGTAAAAAACCGATATAGGTTTCTAGTATTCAGCAAATCGTTCGTCATTTATATAAGTTTCATCCGTTAATGTTCCTAAAAAGGCTAGCAATACATTTTTTTCATTATCAGTTAAGGGAATGCCTAAACTGCTCTCTTGTTTTAAAATAGGATCCAAGGTGGGGGAGTCTACGACCGATTCACTGTAAAAGTCGAGTACGGCTTCTAGTGAGCCGAACCTTCCATCGTGCATATAGGGAGCGGTAAGGGCCACGTTTCTTAAACTGGGTACTTTGAACTTGTACCGGTCATCAGGGGAGCCGCTCACTTCTTCACGGCCTATGTCGTTGAGAGTTGGGTTGGGGGCCAATCCGTTATTTCTAAAAGCGTCATCGCTAAAAAGGTCGGTGGCGTGACAAGAGGCACATTTGTTCTGGAAAACGGAGAGCCCTTCAAGTTCTTCTTCGGTAAATGTTCCGCCTTCTTCTTGTCGTACGAACTTATCGTACTTTGAATCGGCCGAAATCATCATCACCATAAATTGGGAGAGGGCCTTGAAAAAGTTTTCGGTGTTTACTTCCTCATCTTCAAAGGCCAGAGCGAAGAGTTTTTGGTATTCGTCGTCGCTTTTGATTTTAGCGATTACATTGCTAACCGTTTCGCCCATTTCGACCTCATTGGTAATGGGTATTATAGGAAATAGGTCTAAATGGCTTGTGGCGCCATCCCAGGTAAATTCTTTCATAAATGCCGCGTTCTGTATCGCGGGGGTGTTTCTAACCCCTTCGAGGTCGTCTATGCCGTGGCTGAATTGGTGGCCATGGTGTGTGAAAGCGGTACGTTGTTCATGACAAAATCCACACGAGATAAACCCATTGCTTGACAGTCGGCCATCGTAGAAAAGCTTTTTGCCCAGCTCAAAACCCACGGTAGTCGGAGGATTTGCCTCTAAGTCATAGATCGGCTCCGGAAAATTCGAGGGCACTGTAAATTCCAAGGGTTCGTTAACGGTCTGGTAGTCATCCGAGGATGTATCACAAGACCACAACGCCAAGGTTACAAGTACTACAAGTATACTGGATTTTTGCATCTTAACTTTGTTATGATAACCGGCCGAATAAAGGCCGGTTATCAATTACTTTGCTTTTGGCTTAGTGCCCTCCACCGTTGTGAATGTGGTCTACTTCGAACATTTCAGAAGTATTCACGGCTATTTGAGGCGATTTTTCGGCATCGACCATAATCACCTGCTTTTCGGTAAGTGAAATACTGTTGGTGGCCCCTGCCAATATTTTTGAGGCGTCTATCTTTAAGTGGATATTCGAGTCGATCTCATCACTTACACGAACATTCATCGGTAGTTGTAAAACGACTTCCTTGTAGTTGTCAAGACTTGAGCCGTGGCTGCCCATATGAATCTTAAATTCCGTCGCCTCGGTTATGCTTTCCGATGTAAAGGTGCCTTCAAAGTTCAAGAATTTATAACCTGCTTGCCATGACCACATCATGTTGTTCTCTTCGGCCTCGACGAGGAAATCGCCTTGTCCTTCGGAACCTTGAAGATATTTTTCTTGATCGACACCAACACCGAATTTCAAGGTTGTGTATTCGCCGGCAGGGATATCGTCAAGTTCTATTTGGTCTTCCTCTTCTTCTTGGCTGATGATAAAATAGCTATTGTCTTTATCGTAAGCGTACTCTGCACCGTCTTTGTTGACAAACCTTACGTTGCTGATGATGTAGTTGAAACGGTTGATGGTAATCTTTTCACCATTGGCATTGGCCGCGTTTTCGACGCCTAATACTAGGTCGTTACCATTGTAACCATTATCGAATTTTATTGAGATTTCACCGCTTCCTGTTAGGGCATCGTCATCGCTCATGTCGTCATCGTTTGAACAAGAGGTCATAAAAAGGGCGAATAGGGCCGAAAGGGCCAATAAAGAATGTTTCATGGATAAATATTTTTTGAGGGACGGTAGACCTAACAGCTTATGTTGATGCTATGTGTTCTAGGCATACCAAAACCCATTCAAATGTTGTATTTTATTTGAGTGACAAGGGTTTATATCCTAAAAAAGGAAAAACCTGTCGATTTAGTAAAGGGAAATGCCCGCCCTGTTCGATTTAGGATACAGTTTGGCGTAGCTATTTTCCAAGGAAAGACCTTATGCGCACTCGGGCGGCTCCGATATGTCGGAAGTTAAAAGAAGGGAAATTAAATTCGATTCAATTTTGTAGTTTTTGATCGAAGGAATATCGGTATAGAAACCAAATTCTATTGGTAATAGGGATTGAAAGAAAACAACGGGCTGTATTTCTACTTTCGCCTGTTTTTCCCCAAAAGGGTTTTTACTATTTTCTTCGGATTCTTTGGCGAGTTGTTTGGCCAAGTAACATTTACCGTCACAATGAAGCATCGGTTTGTCGCGGTTCTCGCAAAGTACGTTTTTGATATAGTCGTAGTTGGCGATATATTCCGCTACTGGCCAAAGTGGTTTGACCATCATTATAAACGCCACGAAAAGCACTACGTACTGTTTCATTCGGCAAAAATACTTTCTTTTTCCTTTAGACAAAATAGAATTTGTCAAAAAGAATCGTTTCTGTGGTTACGGCAATACCATATAAAAGTCTTCGTACGAGATATTTTACTCGATAATCGAGATTAAATGCCCCGAGGTAGTTTACTTTTTTACAAAAATACCAAAGAGCTCGTTATCCGCTCTTGGGCCTATCGAGTTGTAGCATCGGGTAAAAGTGGTTGTCTTGAAGAAAGGGTTTAGGTGGTTCAGGTATAGTTCTTTAGAGCCGCCAAAAGGACGTTTTTCCATATCTCCTGTCAGGGGAATATCGAACCAAAGGCCTACCAGTTTCCCCTTGGGTTTTAAAAGTTTGGCCATTTGCCGTGCATAGGCATTGCGATTATCGTCGGTAGGAGGGAATGAACAGAAAAAGGTTTGCTCAAGAATAAGATCGTATTGCCCTTGGTGTTCAAAGAAGTTTTCCTGTAGCAATTGTGCTTTGGGGAAATCGGGATTTCTATTGAGAAAATGTTCTAAAGGTATTTCCGAGACGTCCATCACAAAAACATTCTTAAAACCTTCTTTCCAAAGGTATTCTGCTTCATAGGCATTTCCGGCCCCGGGTATTAAAATAGAAAGGTTTTTGTCGGTAAGTTGGTCAACGTAGGTCTTTATGGGGGTAGAGGGGTAGCCGATATCCCATCCCGTATTGTTTTCTTTGTACCGTTGCGTCCAATAGTCATGTTGGTCGTTCATCGTATTTTTTTATTTAATAAAGTAATCTGAATTTTCAAGTTAGTATAAAATCATGGTCAAACTGTATTAATATTTTCCCAAAATTGTATTTCTAACACTTCCTTTTGGGCGATTAGAAAGCTAATCCTTACATTTAAAACTTGTTTCAAACTAAACCAAATAAGTCAAGCATTTCATTTATGAAGAAAACAGTATCCATTTTAGTCCTTATGGTAGGACTGATCCTTGCCGCTTGTGGTGATGGAAGCCAAAAAAGAGAGGGTAAACCTAAAGTTTTGGTTTTTTCAAAGACCTCGGGCTGGCACCACAAATCGATACCTGCCGGTATTGCCGCCATTCAAAAGTTGGGCGCAGAAAACGGCTTTCAGGTCGATACCACAAAAAATTCGGAACTTTTTAATGAAGACAATTTAAAGCAGTATTCCGCAATTATCTTTTTGAGCACCACTCTGAATGTACTGGATGCCAGGCAAGAAGCTTCTTTTGAGCGTTATATTCAGGCCGGTGGCGGTTTTGTAGGCATACACGCTGCAGCCGATACCGAGTACGACTGGGGCTGGTACACCAAACTGGTGGGGGCTCAGTTTGCAAGTCACCCCAAAGGGACACCAGAGGCCGATTTTATCATTACCGATAAAAACTTTGCGGCAACGGAATTTTTTACCGACTCCGTTTGGCATAGAAGCGATGAAATCTACAATTACAACAAGATCAATCCTGATGTACACGTCGTAATGACCGTAGATGAATCAACCTATGAAGGGGGCACCAACGGCGATTACCATCCGTTCGCTTGGTACCATGAGTTTGATGGGGGTCGGGCCTTTTATACAGGTGCGGGTCATACCGATGAAACCTTTTCTGAAGAACTTTTCTTAAAACATTTACTGGGAGGAATCAATTATGCCATCGGTGAAAACAAAGTATTGGACTATTCAAAGGCCACTACACAGATACCACCCGATGTAGACCGTTTCACCAAAAAACAATTGAGTGTAGGCGAGTTTTTTGAGCCTACCGAAATGGCCGTATTACCTAATAACGATGTATTGATCGCGCAACGTCGCGGACAGGTACTCTTGTATAGCGATGCTAGCCAAGAACTCAAGGAAGTGGCTTCGTTGGATGTCTATTATAAAACCTTGAACACCCCGGGGGTCAATGCGGAAGAAGGGTTAATGGGACTCCAGAAAGACCCTGATTTTGCCACAAACCATTGGATTTACCTTTATTATTCCCCTACGGGAGATAAATGGGTGAACCGCCTGTCTCGTTTTCAATACAAAGACGGGGTTTTCGACCTAGCTTCGGAGCAGGTTATTTTGGAAGTGGATTCACAGCGTGAAATCTGCTGCCATACCGGAGGCTCCATTGCCTTTGGTCCTGATAAATTGCTCTACCTTTCAACGGGAGACAATTCTACTCCTTTTAACGAAAAAGGGGTAAAGTATGTGAACAATGGTTATGCACCTTTAAACGACATCCCTGGACATGAGCAATATGATGCCCGCAGGTCTTCCGGTAACACCAATGACCTAAGAGGGAAAATTATTCGTATAAAAGTGAACGAAGACGGTAGTTATGATATTCCTGAAGGCAATTTGTTCGCTAAGGGAACTGAAAAGGCAAGGCCCGAAATCTACACGATGGGGCATAGAAACCCTTATCGTATTTCGGTAGACCAGAAAAACAGTACCCTGTACTGGGGCGAGGTCGGACCTGATGCGCGTAATGATCAGTTTGAAAAACGAGGGCCAAAGGGGTACGATGAGATGAACCGTGCAACGGAAGCCGGTAACTTTGGTTGGCCTTTGTTCATTGCCGATAACAAGCCTTATGTAGATTACGATTACGAAACCGGTGAAAGCGGCATTACTTTTGATCCGCAAAAGCCAATAAACGATTCTAAGAACAATACGGGGCTCCGAGAGCTTCCTCCTGCAAAAGAGGCCTATATCTACTACCCTTACGTCGATTCCAAAGAATTTCCGGAAGTAGGGTCGGGTGGAAGGAATGCCATGGCCGGACCTACCTATTATTCCGATATGTATCCCAATGGAGGGGGACTCCCAAGTTATTTCGATGGAAAAACCATTATTTACGATTGGATGCGTGGTTGGATGAAGGCCGTTACCTTCTTTGAAGATGGTACCTTATATAAAATGGAGCCTTTTGCTTCCGATATTAAGGTCAATAACTTGATCGATATGGAGATGGGGCCGAACGGTAGGGTCTACTTGTTGGAATACGGTAGCGGTTGGTTTACCCAAAACGAGAATTCCGCTTTAAGTTATATTGAATACAATGGCGGTAACCGTCCACCGATTATAGACCATATGATCGTAGATCACACTTCGGGGAAATTACCGCTTACAGTCAATGCCAAGGTAGAGGCAAGAGACCGCGAAGACGATGCTATTACCTATGTGTGGGATTTGGGCAATGGTGAGACCAAGGAAACTACTGAACCACAAATAAGTCACACGTACGACACGGCCGGTGATTATAGGATTTCCGTGGAAGTAAAAGACGATAAGGGCGATGCCGTAAAAAGCGATATGATTACCATAGTGGCCGGAAATTCGAGACCAGAAGTGACCATTGCTTTAGAAGGAAACGCCGAGTTTTTTGAAAAAGGGGTTCCCGTGAAATATGAGGTGAAGGCCAAGGATGCCGATGGGGATATCATAGACCCCAAAAACATTTTTGTTTCGGTCGATTATTTGGAAAGTTTTGATGAGCAGAATATGTCATTGGGACATCAACAGGTTTCCGCAGCCGTAACAGGAAAGGCGCTTACTCAGGGAATGGACTGTAAAACGTGCCACAAAGAGAACGGTCCGTCTATTGGCCCGAATTATATGGCTGTGGCCGATAAGTATAAAAAGGACAAAAAAGCCAAGGCCTACCTGCAGAAAAAAATCGTTTCAGGCGGTGGCGGTGTTTGGGGCGAGGTAGTAATGCCTGCGCATCCGAATATCACCAAAGATGAAACCCGACAGATCGTGGAGTACATCATGTCTTTGGCCGACACTTCGGTAAAGGAGAAGTCGCTTCCCGCTTCGGGCAGTATTGTACCGAAACCGACCAAGGATGACAAGGTGATGGTCATCACGGCAAGTTATACCGATAACGGCCAAGAAGGGGCCATACCGCTTACCGGTGTACAAACCGTAGTGTTGAAAGAAAAGGAAGCAGCGGATACGTCTAAATAAAACGTCTTTCCTTAAAAATAGAAAAGCGGCCTACATTTATGTGGGCCGCTTTTTTTATGGGGAGTAAGCAAATTACGCTAGGGTAAAAATTGCTGGTCTACGTAATAATTCCGGTCTACTTCCAATGTCGATAGATCTCCATCCAGTTTTTGCTTTTTCCACTTTCCGGTCGGTTTAAGGATATGTGCCGTACCGTCGACCCAGACTTTTAAAGGCATATTAAAACCTGCTATAACGTTCGTATATCGGTATTTTACCTCGTTTCCATCCACCTCGTACTCGAACATAGGAATCTTTGCCGTACGTAAATACTGGTCGAACACCTTTGAAAGGTCTATTTTTGCGTGATGGGAAATATAATCTTCAATTTGATCGGTAGTTACCGTTTGATGGTAGAACTCACGGTTTAGCCCCCTAAGGATCTGTCGCCATTTTTCATCGTCGTTTACTAGCTGTCTTATCGTATGTAGAAGGTTGGCCCCTTTATAGTACATATCTTTTGACCCCTCTACGTTTACGTTGTACGGGCCAATGATCGGTTTGTCGTTTTGAATGCTTGCACGGGTACCGATTACATAATCGGCGGCGGCCTCTTTTCCATAGTAAAAGTCCACGAACAAGTTTTCCGAATAGGCGGTAAACCCTTCATGTACCCACATATCGGCCACATCTTTGTAGGTAATGTTGTTGGCGAACCACTCGTGTCCGGCTTCGTGAATGATAATAAAATCGAATTTCAGCCCCCATCCGGTTCCTGAAAGGTCTCTTCCTAAATACCCCTTCATATATTGATTTCCGTAGGTAACCGAACTTTGGTGTTCCATGCCGAGGTAAGGAACTTCTACCAGTTTAAAACTGTCTTCGTAAAAAGGGTAGGGGCCGAACCAGTGTTCAAAGGCCTTCATCATTTTTGGGGCGTCCTTAAAATGTTCCTTGGCCTTTTCAAGATTATCGCGGAGCACGTAATAATCCATGTCTAATATACCTTTTTCCCCATTGTACTTTTCACCAAAGTGTACATAGTCCCCTATGTTGATATTTACGCCATAGTTGTTAATGGGGTTCGATACGAACCAGTGGTAGGTATTGGTGTCTTTGTCGACTTTTCTCAACCTGCCGTTGGAGACATCCATTAGCCCTTTTGGGGCCTTTACGCTGATAAGCATACTATCTACCTCGTCGTACATATGGTCTTTGTTGGGCCACCACACGCTGGCTCCCAGGCCTTGGTTCGAGGTGGCTACGAAGTCTTTGCCCTTATTGTCTTTTTTCCAAGAGAACCCGCCGTCCCAAGGAGCTCTTACCGCTTCTTTCGGGTGACCGGAATAGTATACCTTGATCTCATTGAAATCTCCCTTTTTCTGGATCTTTTTCAGATGTACGAAATGGGCATTGCCATTATGGGCTACCTGTAGTTCTTGGCCGTCTTGGGTTACCTTTTCTATGGTCATCGGAGGCTGTAGGTCAACCTGCATCACCTGATTTTTCTTTAAGACTTTATAGCGAATGGTATTGCTTCCTGAAATGAACTTTTTGTCGGGGTCTACGGCTACGTCAAGATGATAATAGTTGAGGTCCCACCATTCGCGTTCCGGGGTAATGCTCCCCCTCAGGCTGTCTTGTTCTGTGAATTGTTGGGCATAGGTTGCGGTGGCAACCATCATCATAGTTAAAATTAATATCCGTTTCATTGGTATTGGGTATATGGAATTAGAAACAGGTTCAAGATAGCGGCTTATGCTTTTTGGATTCCGCTTTTCTGTAAAATTTAAAGGAAAGCTTGTTTTGATAGAACGCCTTTCTTTAAGGAATGTATTACCTCTTTTTCCTGCTTTTTTTGTTTTGTATTTTGTCTCCTCGCTTTTGCGGCTTCTTGTATTTCTTTTTTAGTTTTCTCTCGTAGCTCTTTAGTTCGGGCTTTTTCTTGCGGTTCTTGGCCGATTTTTCATGAAAGGAAGCCCCGGCCTTGTGTGCTTGGTCGTCGTCCAATTCATTGTTGGGGTCTATGGGCTTGACATCCTCTTCGGGAGTGAGTTTTGAACTTATTTCCACTTCCTTTGGAAATTCATTGAAGGGGATGGCGTAATTCATCAACTCTTCAATGGCTTCCTTTAAAATGGTCTCCTTTTCATTATAAAGGAGGATAGACCGTCCTTTTTCCCCGGCCCTACCGGTCCTCCCAATACGGTGGATGTAGTTTTCAGGATAATAAGGGGTGTCAAAACTGATTACGGTACTGATTTTTTCTATATCGATTCCACGGGATATAACATCGGTAGCAATTAGGATCCTGCTTTTACCGCTTTCGAATTTTTCTATGGATTTGGTACGATAGTTTTGCTCCTTACCTGAATGGATGACCGATATTTCAGATTCAAAATCGAGCACTTCAAACAACCTATCGGCATCGACCTTGCTCGCAACAAAAATCAAGACTTTATTATATTCTTCCCGGTCTTTCAATAAATGGTTCAGTAGGTTGGCCTTGGTGTAAAAATTAGGGGCCGTATAAGACTCTTGTTTTATAGTCTCTAAAGGTGTACCACTGATAGAGATGGTTTTTTTAACGGGGTTGATCAGAAAATCGTCCATTAATTCATCTATGTAGGTCGTCATGGTAGCCGAAAAAAGAATGTTCTGCCGTTTCTTGGGAAGGTATTCAAAGATGTTCTTTAACTGTGTTTTATAGCCAAAGTCGAGCATAATGTCAACTTCATCGATTACTAGTTTTTTTACCGATTTGAGTCGCAAGACGTTGGCCAGAACCAAGTCGTACAACCTTTGGGGCGTACCTACGATGATGTCTTGCCCCTCTGCAACGGCTCTTTTTTGACGATTTATGTTGTTAGAGCCTCCGAAGACGCCAAGAGCCCTTACGCTAAGGAAGGGTGTTAATTTTTCTATTTCTTCTACAATTTGAATTACAAGTTCGCGGGTCGGTGCCAGAATGACTACCCGAGGATGTAGTTGGTCTGAAAATTTCAAATCCTGTAAGATGGGTAGCAGGTATGCAATTGTTTTTCCGGTTCCGGTCTGTGCAATTCCCACAAAATCGGAGCCACCAAGAATGGTAGAATACGACGCTTGTTGAATAGGGGTCGGCTTTTCAAGCCCTAAATCAACAATGGCCTTTTTTAACTGTTTTTTAATCTTAAAATCATCGAAAGTGTCCATTGTGTAAAAGTAATTAAGAAAAATCCTATTTGCGTGTGTATTTGAACTAATTATAAGAATTATTGGGGAGATTGAAAGAATGACGATATCGTTTTACCGATATGCTATCGAACATGCCTGTGCTTTCTTCCAAGCAAACCCAAGAGTCCGATGAAAGGCCCCAAGGCCAAAGCGATAAAGAGGTAGGTAATGTCGAAGGTTTCCGCTAAGAAGGAAAGCAATTGTATGCTGAAAATGCTAATAGCAAAACCGATGCAATTTACGAGGGTCAGTGCCGTACCTTTTAATTCGGGTGGAACCGAGGTGGCCACCAGGTTTGAAAATTGAGGGGAGTCTGCGGTAATGGCCATCCCCCAAAAACACCAACCGGCCAAAAACAATCCCGAGGGGAGGGTAAAGAGTACGGGGGAAATTAAGCAGAAAAGACCGGAAAGAAGCAGGGAGACCACCGCCACTTTTCGACTTCCGCTTCGCAAGGATAGCAATCCTCCAAACACGCAGGAAAGTCCACCTAAGGCAATGATCATTCCAGTGGATAAGGGAACGGATATCTCCGAAGCCCACATTGTATTATAGGTTTGAAGGGCGAGTGGGGTAAAGGCCCAAAAGGCGTAAAGCTCCCACATATGGCCAAAATACCCAAAAGCGGCCTGTCTAAAACTGTGTAATTTAAAAAGTAAGGGCCCCGCACCTAGCGAAAGCTTGGCACTGGGCTTACGGAAGGGGCCGTTGGGGACGAATGCCCATAAGGCCACACCGCCCATTATGGCAAGGGCGGAAGTAATTTTTATGACCAAGGTAAAATCCTTGCCCAAACTGGTACCGCTCACAAAATAGGGGAAGGCGGTTCCCAAGACAAGGGCGCCTACCAAATAGCCCAAGGCCTTTCCCAATCCTTTTTGGTAATAATCTGCCGCTATTTTCATGCCCACGGGATAAATGCCGGCAAGAAAAAATCCCGTACCGAAACGGGCGAAGAGCAAGGTCCACTTCGATAAGGTTTCAGAGAGCAGTAGAAAATTGCAGAGGGCGGCTAAAAGGGAGCAGATGAGAAATACTCGGGAGGGCGAAAACCGGTCGGCAATCATAAAAAGGCCAAAGACCAAAGTGCCGATGATAAAGCCCAATTGTACCGAAGAGAGCACGTAGCCAATGATTTCAGGTCCTAATCCCGTTTTAAGCGTCAGTTCATCTACAATGGCATTGCCGGCAAACCATAAAGAGGTGCAGGCAAATTGCGAGAGGATGATTATGGGGAGTATGTGGGCGCGCGGCTTCAATATAATTTACGGAACAAAAGTGGCCCTGGCATTATTGTCTTTTTCATGCGCGTAAAGGGCAACTGTACAAGAGGGGACGCCTGCAGAGGTAGACTTCTTTTTGCCACTAGTTTTATTATCGGTGATAATGTGGTTCTTGGTTTGCCCATTTTTGTGTTTCTCGGTCCTTCCGTTTCTTTATAGGATGTCCAACAGGTATACCCTGATATCCTGTTGGACTGAATTGTATTTATTCAAACGGTATGGCCGTACTTCGTATGTTTTTTGAGCGTATAGGGCAAGGCGATTTTACAGTTCGGCAAATTTTTGCAGGAGTCCCCTAACTTTTTGTGTGCTCTCTACATAATATTTGGCCGCTGTTTTTTGTATGCCCACTTTTACGGTGACCGTGCTTTCCGGTAATTCTTGAAACATGAACTCGTCTGTCCAGTCATCGCCGATGGCAAAGACAAAATCGTATTCGTCCTCACCCAGGATCCGTACCGAAGCCCGGCCCTTGTTTACGTTACTGCTCTTTACTTCCACCACTTTGTTTCCGTTGAGCAGGCTCAGGTCGTCGGTGCCGATAAGGCTGGTCAAGGTTGTGGAAAGCTCCATGGCGCGTTTGCTACCAAAATCGGGATCGGTTTTTCTGTAGTGCCAGGCCAAGCTATAGTTCTTCTCTTCGATAAAGCTTCCCGGTGTACGGTCTACAAAGGATTCCAATACGGGGCGCACCTTTTCCATCCAGTCGTTCTTAACGTTTTCCAGCATTCTAAAGGGTTCACCTTCCTGCGAGATCCATACCCCGTGCTCAACGATCATATTGTACTTTTTGGGCAAGAACCATTGGGTAAAGGTATCTTTGTCCCTACCGCTTATTAAGTAAAGAACGGTATTGGGTTGCTCGTTCAATATGTCCAACAGTTCGTATAATTGTTCGTCGGGACCTGCTTTTTGCGGGTCGTTGTGAAAACCGGCGAGCGTTCCGTCATAATCGAGGAATAGTAATCTTTTTTTCGCTTTGGAATATTGTACGGATATAGACTCCAATAACTTATCGGTCAGTTTACGCGAAACATTGGCCGCATCGCGTTCCTTTTGCGATTTAAGCGAGGTCATAAAGTCGTTGGCCCATTTTTCCACATTGTAGCGTGCCAATCTCTTTTGCAGTATTGAATTCCGGGCTTTTTGTTCTTCTACCGGCATGTTTATCGCTTCGTGCAAGGCATCGGCCGTTTGTTCAAAGTTATTGGGGTTGACCAGTAGTGATTCGTTCATTTCGTTGGCCGATCCCGCCATTTCGCTCAGGATCAAAACACCGGTTTTGTCGGTTCTGGTGGCGATGTACTCTTTGGCTACCAAATTCATACCGTCGCGCAGTGGCGTAAGCCAGGCAATATCACTGGAAGTATAAAGGTCGATAAGGTTTTCAAAGGGCATGGATCGGTAGAAATACCAGATGGGGGTCCAGCTTACGGTTGAAAACTCACCGTTTATACGGCCCACAAGCTCGTCTATCTCCCTTTTCAATAATTGGTACTGTGGCACATTGGATCTGGAGGGGACGGCCAATATGATCAACCTTACCTTCTCTTTATATTGTGGATATTTATTTAGAAAATACTCAAAGGCGTTCAATCGTTTGGCAATTCCCTTACTGTAGTCCAAACGGTCTATGGATAAAAAGAATTTGGCTTCGGGGTCGGTCTTCTTATGGGCATTTAAACGTTGCTGTAATTCGGATTGTTCATCTTCGGCCCTGTTGTAGTGTATTTTGGCCGCATCGCTGAACTTCTTGTAATCGATACCCATAGGAAAGGAATCCACTTTGATCAACCGGTCGCCCATGGAGATATCGTTAAAGCTCACCTCCAGCCCCAACAAACGTCTTACGGAGCTAAGAAAGTGTCTTTCGTAGTCGTAGGTATGAAAACCGATAAGGTCGGAGCCTAAAACGCCTTCCAACAGTTCTTCACGCCAAGGTAGTGTCCTGAAAATTTCGAAAGAGGGAAACGGGATGTGCAAAAAGAATCCTATGGAAACATTGGGTCGTTCTTTGCGGACCATTTGTGGCACCAACATGAGTTGGTAGTCGTGCACCCAAATGGTATCGCCGTCTTCCGCTTTTGCCAAAATGGCATCGGCAAATTTTTGGTTTACCTTCTTATAGGTATTCCAATAGTCCAGTTGAAACTCGGAATACTCTAAAAAATAGTGGAACAAAGGCCAGATAGTCCGGTTACTGAATCCGTAGTAAAAGCCGTCCACTTCCTTTTCGGTAAGCTTCACCTTGGAAGAACCGTGCGCAGCAAGGGCCTCATCGATCTTAGGTTCCAACTCCGGTACAATATCCTCTTCCGTGAGTCCGCTCCACCCGATCCACAAGCTGTCTCCGCTCGAATGTACAGATTTCATACCTGTAGCTAAACCGCCAACACTCGGTATTGCGGTAATGGTTCCGTTGCTGATTTGCAACTGAACGGGTAGTCTATTTGAGATTATGATAGTTTTGCCCATAAATCGGATATTTTGCGGTGTTTTATATTTAATTTCTCTAAATTTCGTGAAAAAGAAGGGCAATTACAATACGAACCCTGATTGAATTAACAATTTTATTGAATGGATAGTTTAGACTACGGAATAATAGGAAATTGTCGAAGTGCAGCATTAATATCTAAGACGGGTAGTGTCGATTGGTGCTGTTTACCAGAATTTGATTCCCCTTCGGTATTTGCGAAACTTTTAGATGAGGAAATCGGAGGGAGTTTTGAGTTTTTGGTCGATGAAAAATATACTATAGAACAACGATATGAACCAAGGACCTGTATTTTAATAACCACGTTTACCGATGGGGATAATTGTTTTGAAGTCCATGATTTCATGCCGCGTTATCATAAAGAAGACGGTAGCTATGTGGCTCCGCCCGAATTTATAAGATATATTAGGTTGGTAGAGGGTAAGCCAAAGTTCAAGGTACGCTACGACCCCAAATTGGAATATGCCCAAGGGGAGACCAAGAGTTATATTAAAAAGGATTTCATTGCCAGCTTAACCCATGAAATCAAGTTTGATACCGTATTTCTTTATACTTCCTTTGATAAGGAAGCCGTACTGTACGGAAAGGAAATCAGTTTGACCGAAGATGGTTTTTTCTTAATGGGCTATAACGAGAAAATATTCCCGACCACAACGAACAAGGCCTATTTGGAACTAGAGAGTACCAAGGTCTATTGGTTGAACTGGTCTGCTCGGACACCCATATATAAAAAGTTCAACGAAGAAATTTCAAGGAGTGCGCTAACCCTAAAACTATTGAGTTACGATAAAACCGGTGCGGTATTGGCCGCAGCTACTACCTCCTTGCCCGAAACCATAGGGGAGGTAAGAAACTGGGATTATCGTTTTTGTTGGATTCGCGATGCTTCCATGGTAATAAAAGTGGTGTCTGAATTGGGCCATAAGAACATAGCCCGACGCTATTTGAAGTTTATTATCGACTTGATTCCCGATAAGGCCGAGAAACTACAGATTATGTACGGGATCAACAAGGAGAAAAAATTGACCGAGGAAACCTTAGAGCATTTAAGCGGTTACAAAGGGTCAAAGCCAGTACGTATCGGAAATGCCGCATATCACCAAAAGCAGAACGATATTTATGGGATCCTTATGGATGTAATCTACGAACAGATGGTAAAGTTTAGCGTAGATATCGAAAACGGTGAAGACTTGTGGTCGATTACCAAGGGAATCGTTTGGATCGTTGGAAACCATTGGCATGAAGCGGATAAGGGGATATGGGAATTCCGTACCGAAGACCGGCACTTTACCTTCTCGAAAGTATTGTGTTGGACGGCTTTGGATAGGGCCATAAAGGTGGCGGAAATGTTAGGAAAGCACCATAAAATAGAAAAATGGAAGCCCTTGAGGGAGGAAATCTGGAACGATATCTACGAAAATGCCTGGAACGAGGAAGTAGGGGCGTACACCCAATCGTACGGGTCCAAACATTTGGATGCCTCCGTTTTACTTATGGAATCTTACGGTTGCGTTGACGCCTCCGATGAGCGTTATAAGAGCACGGTAAGGGCCATTGGTAAGGAGTTGAGCAATGATGGACTGCTATATAGATACAAGAATGAAGACGATTTTGGACTGCCTTCATCATCGTTTACGGTCTGTACTTTTTGGTATGTGAACAGCTTGTTTAAAATTGGGGAACACGACCAGGCGCTTGAGCTATTCGAAAAATTACTCGGGTATAGTAACCATTTGGGACTCTTCAGTGAAGATTTGGATTTTAAGACCAAAAGGTTGCTGGGGAACTTCCCGCAAGCTTATTCCCATTTGGCATTGATCGAGTGTGCCGTTAACTTTTCAAAAAAAGATTCCAACGAGGATATCAAGGAGTCTATGCGTGCGTAAGTCCTTTTTTATAAAAGAAATCCAATAATAAAAAAACACCCCGGCCGGGGTGTTTTTTATTTCTCATCCATTCATAAACACTAATCGAAAGTGTATCCGTTATCAGCGGCGATTCGATCTGCGATTTGTGTGCGCAGGGCAACCACATTGGGATTGTTCGTGTATTTGGTGAAACGTTTCAAGCCCATAAGCATCATACGTTGCTCGTCACCTTCGGCAAAAGAGACAATGGCCTCTTTCCCTTTTTGGATTATGGTTTCGGTAGCATTGTATAAGTACAATTTAGACATGGCGATCTGGGTTTTTTGGGAATCCTCCCCAGAGCGTTTCGCATTTTTCTCGGTTCTCAAGATGGTACTTTCGGCCATGTATACTTCAATCAGTATATCGGCGGCGGCAAGCATCAATTGTTGGTGTTTTTCCAATTCAGGACCAAATTTTTGAACGGCACTTCCGGCAACCATCAAGAAGACTTTTTTCAACCTCTTGATCAAATCTTTTTCTTCGGCAAACAACTCTGAAAAATCAGGGGTATCAAACGATGGGATTCCCATTAATTCTTCACCTACTGCCGTAGCCGGACCTAATAGGTCTACATGGCCTTTCATTGCTTTTTTAACCAGCATACCAACGGCCAACATTCTGTTGATTTCGTTGGTTCCTTCGTAAATACGGGCGATACGGGCATCTCTCCATGCCTTTTCCATTGGGGCATCGGCACTAAAGCCCATTCCTCCGAAAATCTGAATACCTTCATCGGTGGTGTTTTGAACATCTTCGGAAACGGCCACCTTTAAGATAGAACATTCGATGGCGTATTCTTCAACACCTTTTAATTCGGCCTCTTGATGCGAATTGCCTTCGGCTTCACGAATGGCAATACGGTCTTCAATGTTCTTGGCGGCACGATAACTGGCCGATTCACCGGCATAGGCATTGGTGGCCATATTGGCGATTTTGGCTTTGATCGCGCCAAAATTGATAATCGGTGTCTTAAATTGAATGCGTTCATTGGCATAGGTCACCGCCTCTTTGATTACCCGTCTTTGGGCATCTAAGCAGGCTGCGGCCAATTTAATACGGCCTATGTTCAAGGCGTTCATCGCGATCTTGAATCCGTTGCCCCTTTCAGAGAGCATATTTTCTACCGGTACTTTGGTGTCGTTAAAGAACACCTGACGGGTCGAGGAGGAGTGGATCCCTAATTTTTTTTCTTCATCACCGAATGAGATACCGTTTTCAGGGTCGTTCTCAACAATGAAACCGGTAATGTTCTTATCGTCTACTATACGGGCAAAAACAATGAAGAGGTTACAAAAACCAGCATTCGAAATCCACATTTTCTGTCCGGTAATGCTGTAGTATTTTCCATCGTCGGAAAGTACCGCTTTTGTTTTACCCGAATTGGCATCAGATCCCGCGCCAGGTTCGGTCAAACAATAGGCACCGAACCATTCGCCAGAAGCCAATTTAGGAACATATTTCTGTTTTTGCTCTTCGGTTCCGTACAGGGTGATAGGCATAGTACCAATACCTGTATGTGCACCGAAAGCGGTACTAAAAGAACCTGTAGCCCCCGAAATATAGTCACAGACCAACATGGTAGAAACAAAGCCCATGCCCATTCCTCCATAAGATTCGGGTACGGCAACACTTAAGAGTCCGAGTTCGCCCGCCTTGCGCATACACGCTTCGGTGTAGGCGTAATCTTTCTTTTCAAAGCGTTCCCAATGCGCCCATAGTTCGCGATCAACGAACTCCTTGGTACTTTCGCGCATCATTTTCTGCTCTTCGTTCAAATCTTCTAAAGTGAAGATGTCTTCGCAATTGGTCTCTTTTACCAAAAACTGACCACCACGTAGAATTTCTTTGCTCATAGTTTTTTGCTTAATGTTAGTTTTCTTGTGTTAGTTCAAAAATTCGTAGATGCCGGCAGCGCCTTGACCTGTACCTACACACATAGTTACCATGCCGTACTTGCCTTGCATATTCCGTTTTCTCATCTCATCGAATAGTTGCACCGATAATTTGCCACCGGTACAGCCCAATGGGTGCCCCAGTGCAATAGCACCTCCGTTAACGTTTACGATGTCTTGGTTCAATCCGAGTTCGCGTATTACCGCAAGTGATTGTGAAGCGAAGGCTTCGTTCAACTCGATAAGCTCTATGTCATCTTGTTTTAGGCCAGCCTGTTTTAAAGCTTTTGGAATGGCGGCAACCGGACCGATACCCATAATTCTTGGGGGTACGCCGGCAGCGGCATAATTCACCAAACGGGCGATAGGCTCGAGATTAAGTTCCTTGACCATATCTTCGCTCATTACCAATACAAATGCGGCACCATCGCTCATCTGCGAAGAGTTACCTGCGGTAACGCTACCACCGGCCGCAAAAACGGGGCGTAATTTATTCAGTACCTCTATGGAAGTTCCTTTTCTAGGGCCCTCATCTTTGGTCACGGTGTATTTTCTAGTGGCTTTTTTTCCATTTTCGTCAATGTAGGTTTGCTCTACTTCAATAGGAACGATCTGATCTTGAAAACGGTCTTCCGCCTGCGCCTTCAAAGCTTTCATGTGCGAATTGTAAGCAAACTCATCTTGGTCTTCACGAGATACTTTGTACTCGTTGGCTACAGCTTCGGCAGTATTTCCCATGCCCCAGTAGTAATCTTCATGGCCTTCACTTACCAAATCGTAGTTCAATTCGGTTTTATATCCCGTCATAGGGACGGAACTCATACTTTCGGCCCCACCGGCTATAATACAATCGGCCATTCCCGCCTGAATTTTTGCAGTGGCAATACCAATGGTTTCAATACCTGAAGAACAAAATCGGTTTACCGTAACCCCGGGAACATCAACAATGTCCAGTCCCATTAAAGAAATCAATCGGGCCATGTTCAGCCCTTGCGATCCTTCTGGCATGGCGTTACCAACGATGACGTCATCGATCCGTTTTTTATCAAAATCGGGCAATTCTTTCATCATGTATTCAATGGTCTCCGCGGCGAGCTCATCTGTTCGCTTGAACCTAAAAACACCTTTCGGAGCTTTTCCGACAGCCGTTCTGTATGCTTTAACTATATATGCAGTTTTCATTTTAAATGGTATTGAGTATTGAGTTTATTGTATTGAGATCTATAATGTTTTTTGAAACGAATAATTCATTTTTTGAATTTCAACACAAACGTCAATTACTGGTTTTACTTTTTCTTTTTTTATTAAGTTTAATTC
This sequence comes from Zobellia sp. OII3, assembly GCF_002211465.1. Classification (NCBI taxonomy): domain Bacteria; kingdom Pseudomonadati; phylum Bacteroidota; class Flavobacteriia; order Flavobacteriales; family Flavobacteriaceae; genus Zobellia; species Zobellia sp. OII3. The sequence continues at coordinate 105,552 of NZ_MWRZ01000004.1, forward strand.
GATTAAGAGTATTAACTGAGTTTGAAGTTCATAAGCTGAACCATTTGCAATACTCAAAAAATGTTTAAACTCTTTTTGCGAATTTCTACCAGCTCCTTCTGCTATATTTGAAGGAATTGATACAGAGCATCTTTTAATTTGAGAAACTAGCCCGTATTTTTCTTCGGAAGGCAAATCAGCTGCTAGTAGATAAATGGATTTAGCTAATTCAATAGCCTTCTTCCATATTTTTAAATTTACTACTTTATGCATTATATCTAATTTCCCAATTCTAATATCTCAATACTTATTTATAATTAATTTCTTAAAGGTTTACCTGTCTTTAACATGTGTTGGATACGCTCGAGCGTTTTGCGTTCGGTACAAAGCGATAAGAAAGCCTCACGCTCTAAATCCAATAGATATTGTTCGTTTACCAAAGTAGGCTCCGATAAATCGCCACCGGCCATGACATAGGCCAATTTATTTGCGATTTTCTTGTCGTGCTCACTGATGTAGTGGCTAGCTTCCATAGAATCAGTGCCCACTAAGAACATACCCAAAGCTTGTTTACCAAGTACTTTGATATCTTTTCGTTTTACGGGTTGTGTATATCCGGCTTCGGCCATCAGTTTGGCATGTGCCTTAGCTGTCGCAATCTGGCGGTCTTTGTTCACCACTACGATATCTTTTCCATGTTGAAGAATACCTAAATCATAGGCTTCGTAAGCCGAAGTAGAAACTTTGGCCATACCGATGGTCAAGAAATACTCTTGCAAGACGTTTAGTTCAACATCGTTCTTTTTAAAGGTATCCTGTGCTCTCACGGCAAACTCCTTTGAGCCACCTCCACCGGGGATAACACCAACACCAAATTCTACAAGACCGATATAGGTTTCTGCCGCAGCTACGACCTTATCCGCGTGAAGTGAAAGCTCACATCCACCACCAAGGGTCATGCCGTGTGGGGCAGAGACCGTAGGGATAGCCGAGTAGCGCATACGCATCATCGTATCTTGGAACATTTTAATAGCCATATTAAGCTCGTCATATTCTTGCTCAACGGCCATCATAAAAATCATACCGATATTGGCCCCTACAGAGAAGTTTGCCGCTTGGTTACCGACAACCAAACCTTGAAAATCTTTCTCGGCAAGGTCAATGGCCTTGTTCAGACCGGCAAGGACGTCACCGCCGATGGTGTTCATTTTCGACTGAAACTCGACATTTAAAATGCCATCGCCCAAATCTTCGATAACAACACCACTGTTTTTAAATACTTCTTTGGTCTTTCTGATATTATCTAAAATGATAAAGGCATCTTGTCCCGGTATTTTTTCCATGGACTTTTTAGGGATATCATAGAAATAAGAAGCCCCATCTTTCACCGAATAGAACGAGTCGTGTCCGGAAGCTTTCATTTCTTTTACCCAAGCAGCGGCCTCTAGGCCTTCGGCTTGAACGAATTCCAACCCTTTATCCAAACCAACGGCATCCCAAATTTGGAAAGGTCCGTGTTCCCAGCCAAAACCGGCTTTCATAGCATCGTCAATCTTGTAAAGTTCATCGGTTATTTCAGGAATCCTGTGCGATACGTAAGCGAATAATTGACCGAAGCTCTTTCGGTAAAACTCGCCGGCCTTATCTTTTCCTCCAACTAATACGGCAAAACGGTCCACCACCTTATCAATGGTTTTGGTAAGCTCTAGCGTGGCGAACTTGGCACTTTTCTTTGAACGGTAATCCATCGTGTCCAAATCCAAGGTCAAGATTTCCGTCTTTCCGTCCTTATCTTTTGATTTTTTGTAGAACCCTTGTCCGGTTTTGCTTCCCAACCATTTGTTTTCCATCATGGTATCGATGAAGTCGGGGAGTTTAAAAAGTTCTAACCTTTCATCGTCCTTACAATTTTCGTGAATACCGTTGGCCACGTGTACCAAGGTATCGAGTCCGACCACATCAACGGTTCTAAAGGTAGCCGATTTAGGTCTGCCGATAACGGGACCGGTAAGTTTGTCAACCTCTTCAATGGTCATGCCCATGTCTTTCACTGTGTGGAAAAGGCTTTGAATACTAAAAATACCGATGCGGTTACCAATAAAGGCTGGGGTATCTTTGGCTACAACAGAAGTCTTTCCTAAGAACTTCTCCCCGTATCCGTTCAAAAAGTCAAGGACTTCTTGAGAGGTTTTCGGGCCAGGAATGATTTCAAAAAGTTTTAAGTATCGTGCCGGATTGAAGAAATGCGTTCCGCAGAAATGCTTTTGGAAGTCATCACTTCGGCCTTCGGACATAAATTTGATAGGGATACCCGATGTATTAGAGGTAATCAAGGTACCGGGAGTACGGTATTTTTCAAGATTTTCGAAAACCTTCTTCTTGATATCAAGACGCTCTACCACAACTTCTATGATCCAGTCTACCTTACTCACCTTGGCGATATCGTCTTCAAGGTTTCCCGTGGTGATACGCGAGGCGAATTTTTGATGATAGATGGGTGAAGGTTTAGATTTCAAGGCTGCCGTCAATGAATCGTTTACCAATCGATTGCGTACGGCCTTGTCTTCAAGGGTTAATCCTTTTGCTTTTTCCTTATCGTTCAACTCTCTAGGAACGATATCGAGCAATAACACTTCTACTCCGATATTTGCGAAATGGCAAGCAATGCCACTCCCCATGATTCCGGATCCAATGACTGCTACTTTTTTAATATGCTTGTTCACGATGTAGTTATTGGGTTATTAATTAATCTGTTTTTGGATCAAGTGCACCTTGACCGCCTATTGGGTTATCGTTGGTATAAATTGTTTTTTCCGCTATGAGTTCGTTTATGGTTTCCATAACTTCAAAAAAGGTATTTATCTTTTCTTCGGATAAACTGTTCCTGACCGATTCGTTAAATTTTAAGACCACGTTTTTTGAATCGTTTCTTTTTTCGAGACCGAAGTCTGTCAAATAGATAAGAACACCGCGCCCGTCATTAGGGTTGGGTTTTCGTTCAATAAGGCCTTGTTCTTCCATCCTTTTTAGAATACGCGATAAGCTCGTAGCTTCCATGCCCATTTTGGGGCCCAAGGCTGTGGAGGGAGTGCCGGTCTTAGGGTCGACACTCAATAGGGTAAAACCCACGGCCATGGTGGAATCGAATTTTTTGGCTTCTTCATTGTACATACGGGCTACCGCTTGCCATGTGGCACGCAGCGCGTAGTCTATTGTAATATCTTTCATACATAAGGTGGGTTGTCGGTTATCAAATATACAAAAATATATTATGCATGCATAATATATTTTTGATTTTTTAAACCAATTAAACAACCTTCCTACGAAGAAATTACCTTATTCGTAATGGGGTAGGGTCCTTTTTGGGAAAAGAATATTTTCGGGCGAAAATTTATAGCGCTCGAAGGGAGTGCCTATGAACGCCCATAGATGTCGTTATAGAGATCCATATATTTTTCTTTGACAATTTTACGTCGAAGTTTAAGGGTAGGGGTAAGATGCCCTTCATTAATACTCCAAACATCGGGGGTTAGACGAAATTGTTTCACTTTCTCCCACTTGGCAAATTTTTCGTTAGCCAGGTCGACCTCTTGTTGGTAGCGTGCCAAGACCTGTTCGTTCTTAATGATTTCGGAATTGCTTGAAGCCGATATGTTGTGTTTAGAGGCCCATTCGTGTAAAAAGTCGAAATCGGGCTGAATGAGGGCTGCGGGCATTTTTTCTCCCTCACCGACAACCATGATCTGTTCGATAAAACGAGATTGCTTGAAGCGGTTCTCTAAGAGTTGGGGTGCTACGTACTTGCCGCCGGAGGTCTTGAACATTTCTTTTTTACGGTCGGTGATCTTTAAAAAGCCGTCACTGTCCAATTCTCCGATATCGCCGGTGTGGAAATAGCCGTCTATAATCACCTCTTCGGTTTTCTGTGGGTCTTTGTAATAGCCCAACATTACCTGTGGGCCTTTTATACAGATTTCCCCGTCACTGGCAATCTTTACTTCGGTACGGTCTATTGGTTTTCCGACCGTGCCTATGCGGAAACCTCCATCGCGCATGTCGTTTACCGAAATGACCGGTGATGTTTCCGAAAGGCCGTAACCCTCCATGAGCCCGAATTCAGCAGCGTTGAAAATACGTGATAAACGGGGCTGTAAGGCTGCACTTCCTGAAGCGATCAAGCTTAGGTTGCCGCCTAGGCCTTCTTTCCATTTGCTAAAAATTAATTTTCTGGCGAGGGACAATTGCTGTTCGTACCACCAACCGTTCTTGCCGTAGGGCTCATATTTTAACCCTAGGTTTACCGCCCAAAAGAACAAGGCTTTTTTAATGCCTGATAGTTCGGCGCCCTTGGCGTATATTTTATCGTACACTTTCTCTAGAAGCCTAGGTACGGCCGTCATTACATGAGGTTGTGTTTCCTTAAGGTTCTCGCTGATCTTATCGAGTGACTCCGCATAGTATATGGTTACGCCCCTGAATTGGTACAAATAGATCAACATACGTTCGTACACATGGCATAAAGGCAAGAAACTAAGTGCCTTGGTCTTGCCGTCTTCTATGGGAAAGCGCTTTGAGCTTTCCAGGGCGTTGCTGACCAGGTTATTGTGCGATAGCATCACTCCTTTAGGTCTTCCGGTGGTTCCCGATGTATAGATAAGGGTGGCCAAATCGTCTGACTTGACCTGTTTTTTTAATTGTTCTACTTCCTCTTGATTAGAGGTGTCGGCACCGAGTTCAAGTACTTTCTTCCAATTATCGCATTCGCCGATTTCATCGAAGGAATAGATATGTTCAAGACTCGGCACCTGGTCTTTTACCGAACTCACTTTTTTGTAGACCTCTTCACATGAAACAAAACAAAGTTTAGCCCCTGAGTGGTTCAGTACATAAGCATAGTCTTCTTCCGAAATAGTGGGATAAATAGGAACGTTTTGCGCGCCTAGTTGAAGAATGCCGATATCCATAATATTCCATTCCGTTCGGTTCGTCATCGATATGACGGCAATTTTATCATTAGGGCGTACCCCCATTCGCAGTAGGGCACGGCTCATGGCGTTGGCTTGGTCTATATATTCTTGGGTCGATGTGGAAATCCACTTGCCATCCTTTTTGGAGACGAGTGATTTTTCCAGATTGAATTTTTCCAACTGATAGTAGGGGAAATCAAAAAGTCGGCTAATTTCTTGCATAGTATATATCTAAAAGGTCCTTGCAAATTAGGGAAAGAACACGGGATTTTAAAACAGCTTTCATAAAATTGATATTGGTTTTATGAGAAATCACTATTTCACTTACTAAGAACGCTCTTTTCGACCGATAATTTTATAAGACCGCAATAAAAAGAAAATGAAATAGTTATATCTTTTGACGAAGCATCAAAGTAAGAAAAAACATACGCTTTTAAAATAATTCTTACTCCTCCCATTTTTACACCCAAAGTATGCCTTAAAACTACTTCTTATGAAATTTTTTTTACAAAAGTTAACGTATCTGATCGTATTATTGGGTACAATAGGGCAATCACAGTCCACTCCGTTCGATTGTGACTTCAATGCGTATTTATTTCAATATAATGATATTTATGCATTAGACCTAGCGTCTGGCAGTTCATATTTGGTATCGGAAAACATTACGCCAGGTAATGTTAATGCGGTAGCTTATAATAGTACCGATGGTTATATCTGGGGGTATTTATCAACCCCTTCACAATCTATTGTTCGTATAGGTAAGGATTTTAAGGTTGAGCAATATACCATTCCGGAATTGCCTACGGGTAATAAATATGTAGGCGATATTTCAACGGACGGTATCTATTACTTTAAAGCGGGTGGCACTTCTTACTATAAAATCGATTTAAACCCTGAATCTGAAACCTACCTCGAATATTTAGGGCAGTTCTCTCTAAGTCGAGGCCTTTCAATAGCCGACTGGGCCTTTAATGCCCAAGATAATAAGCTGTATACGGTAGAGCGGGGAACGAATGTGCTGTATCGAATTTCCGCAGAAACGGGAGTAGTGGAACCTTTGGGGGAAGTCCCGGTTTTAGAGGGGCTGAATTATTCCTTTGGAGCCGTTTATTTTGATGTAGATGGCAATTTTTATATTTCGGCCAACCAAACCGGGGCTGTTTATAAAATCGAAAAGGTGCAAGACATTGTTTCGGGTACCATCAAATCCAATATTTTCGCCTTTGGTCCTGCGGCCTCAAGTAATGATGGGGCAAGGTGTCCTACGGCCCCTGTACCACAGGAAGATTGTATCAACGGGGTGGATGATGATGGGGACGGACTTGTGGATTGTGATGACCCTTCGTGTTCGGGAGTAGCTTCTTGTCCGACCATAAACCTTACTTCTGGTGCCAATGATGGGGGCTTGGAAAGCAATGACCGGTTATCTTCCCTTATCGGAGAGCGGAATTACAACCGGGCCAAAACCAATTATAAGTTTGATAAGCTTAGCGCCAAAAGGGTGATGAAAGGTTCAACCTATGCCAAGACGGGAAAATTTGCGGCAGACGCTATTCCTTTGGAGCAATTGGTTCCCTTAGATGTGGTCGGTGAAACCAGTACCATAGAGTCTTCCCCGGCCGATCTTTTAGACCTTACGAATGCTTCCGATATCTACTCGGTAGATTATTTAAGGAAGGACGATAATATAGGCGCATTGATGGTTATCAAGACCGATAACAAGGTGTATGAACATAGTAAGTTTATTTGTGACAGATTCCTTGGGGCCCAACTGTTATCGGTATCCACCATACAGCTAAGGGAGAAAGACTTTATCAAGTCGATCATCAAACAGCCCGATGGAAATACCGAATTCGCATTGACCTTTTCGGTGCGATTGGATGCCAACGACGAATTTGTGGTGGAATCACATTGGAATATTGATACCTACGCCGACAACACGGCCTATTATAATTTTCAGATATGGTCCAATACGGTAGATGATCTTTTACTGCTTGCAGATGAGATTTTGAACCTTTTGGAAGTACATAGTCCAATATCTGAATTTAAGGGCTCTACACCCCCACCGGTTTTCGTGAAATCGGCAAAATATGCCAAAGGAGAGGTGGTACTTAATTTGGTGAACAACAATAAAACGGAGAAAATACAATTGGAAGGTGGTCTTAAAAGGACGGAAACCAGTGATTCTGAGAATATAACCTTAAGTGCGCCAATAGAAGGCTACTTAGATTCAGTAGCTTTAAGTACGGGGAATATTTTTGATTTCGGCTTTAGGGTGAGTATCGCCAATGGTACTCCCGATGACCTATTTGTGGCCGATGCCCCATGGGGGTTAGACGCTTCATCGGAAGGTACTACGGTAGATAACTATGAAGTAAAACCTGTACAGGCACCTTATATCGAAGATGGTTATCCGGTAGAACGAAATGTTGAGTTGAGTGGAAAAACATCAAGCTATATTGGGGTATATCGTGCACTGAGTCCACGGTTTACACCGGTCAATTTATCGGATTACGGCAAGTTGACATTTGACGCTAGTGGAACGGGTGTATTGGAAGTAAAATTGCTAAAAGGTGATGGGGCATCCTATTCGGCCCAAGTGAATTTAACGGGAGAGACCAAAACTTACAATGTGTTGTATTCCGATTTTAAAAGCGCAACGAATGCGACAACCGATTTCTCGAGTCTGAAAGTCATCAATTTTAATTTATTGTCCGAAGATGGAAGTCAGGAAAGCAAGCAAATGAGCCTATCGAATATTTCCTTTAATAACAATGAGGAAGAAAGAATTTTTATTTCCGAAGACACTTCGGAATCTCTTGTGTTTCCCAACCCCATGCAATCAGAATCCCATCTCTATTTTTACGAGGAAGGTGCGGGAAGCTATACCTTGGAACTCTTCAATATGGCCGGTAAAAAAATCTCATCGCATGATATGGGCGGTGATACCAAGGCGGGCCAGAATAGTATTGTCTTGAAAAGGAACAATTTGACTTCGGGACTCTATTTCTATAAGATCACGAGCAGCAATGATAAAATATGGAGCAATAAATTGATGGTGAAATAAGGTCTTTTAGACTTTTGTACGGCGTTAAGGATGTAGTTTCACGCCCTAATGTATTACAAAAAGACAGCGTGCACTTTTAAATGCACGCTGCTGTAAGATTTGAATAAGGGTGTTTTACAGGGCTATTTGTTCTCCAAAATCCATTTTCGTGCATTTACAAAAGCCTCTAACCATGGCGATACTACATCGGTAGTGCCTTCTGGGTAATACGCCCAGTTCCAAGGGAAGATAGAGCGTTCGATATGGGGCATGGTCACCAGATGGCGGCCAGTGGTATCACAAAGCATAGCCGTGTTGAAATCACTTCCGTTCGGATTGGCGGGATAGCCTTCGTAACCGTATTTGGCAACGATGTCATACTGATCTTCATTATGCGGAAGACTGAATTTACCTTCGCCATGTGAGATCCAAACGCCTAGGGTGCTTCCGGCTAAACTTGAAAGCATCACCGAGTTGTTCTCTTGTATTTTTACCGAAGTAAAATTGCTTTCGTGCTTGTGTGAATCGTTATAGGTCATTCGGCCATGGGTCTCGTGTTCAGGATTGATCAAATCCAATTCCATGAACAACTGACATCCGTTACAGATACCTATGGATAAGGTATCGGGTCTTGCAAAGAAGTTTTTAAGGGCGGCATTGGCCTTTTCGTTGTACTTAAAAGCACCTGCCCAACCCTTGGCGCTTCCTAAAACGTCTGAGTTGGAAAATCCGCCAACGGCACCGATAAATTGAATGTCCTCAAGGGTTTCGCGGCCCGAGATCAGGTCGGTCATATGAACGTCTTTAACATCAAAACCGGCCAAATACATGGCATTGGCCATTTCGCGTTCAGAATTACTTCCCTTTTCACGAAGGATGGCTGCTTTTGGTCGTGGTGCAGTGTTTGCAGGAACCGTACTTAAATCAAGGTTTTCAGGGAATTTATACTGAAGCGGTTGATTTTTATAGTTGTCATATCGGTCTTTGGCTAAATTGCCGGCCGTTTGCTTGTTGTCTAACAAATAGGAAGTCTTAAACCAGGTATCCCTTAACGATGCTATGTTCAAGCCCATTTCCATTCCTCCATTCTTGATTTTCAGAACGGTATCGGAAACTACGCTTCCTATTTTCTTGAAATCGATGTTGAGGTCCGCTAATTTTTCCTCTACTGAAGCATTTTTCGCTTGAAAAACAATTCCGGAGTTTTCTGAGAAAAGTAGTTTGATCGTATCTTCCTCACCTAAGCTTGAAAGGTCGAGATCCGCGGCCAAATCGTTGTCGGCGAAGCACATTTCCAATAAGGTAGTGATCAATCCGCCCGAAGCTACATCGTGCCCTGCAACGATTTTCCCTTCTTTTATCAGGTCTTGAATAGCGTTGAAAACGGTCTTAAAATAAGAAGCGTCCTTAATACTTGGGGCTTCGTTACCGATGGTATTGCGAATCTGGGCAAAGGACGAGCCTCCTAGTTTATACGAATCTTTAGATAGGTTGATGTAGTATACCGAACCACCATTTTTTTGGAATACGGGCTCTACTACTTGGGTAATGTCATTACAATTTCCGGCGGCGGAAATAACGACCGTACCAGGCGCGATGACATCCCCATCTTTATATTTTTGCTTCATTGAAAGCGAGTCCTTTCCTGTAGGTACGTTGATACCCAGGGCGATGGAGAATTCGGAAACCGCTTCAACGGCCTTGTACAATCGGGCGTCTTCGCCTTCGTTCTTACAGGGCCACATCCAGTTGGCGGATAGGGAAACGGATTTTAAATTGTCTTTTAACGGAGCCCAGACGATATTGGTCAAGGCTTCCGCAATACTGTTTAGGCTCCCTGCGGCCGGATCGATAAGTCCGGAAATAGGGGAGTGGCCGATACTGGTGGCAATTCCCTCTTTTCCTTTGAAGTCGAGGGCCATAACACCGCAATTGTTCAAAGGCAGTTGCAAGGGGCCGGCACATTGTTGCTTGGCAACACGTCCGCCAACACAACGGTCAACTTTGTTCGTTAGCCAGTCTTTACAGGCAACGGCTTCCAGTTGTAATAGTTGTTCCAAATAATCGTGGAAGAACTCTAAAGAGTACTCGGGATTGGTATAGTTTCTTTGAACGGTAGTGTCGGTCAATACGGTCTTTGGGGAACTTCCGAACATATCCTCTAAATTCATATCCATAGGTTTTTCACCTGTGGTAGCCGATTCGAAAGTAAATTTATGGTCGCCGGTTACATCGCCAACCTCGTACATTGGTGAGCGCTCGCGTTCGGCGATACGATGTAATAAATCGACATCCTTTTGACCGATGACCAAACCCATACGTTCTTGGGATTCGTTACCGATGATCTCCTTGGCCGATAGGGTAGGGTCTCCTACGGGAAGTTTGTCTAAATCGATTTTTCCGCCCGTATCTTCTATTAATTCGGAAAGGCAGTTGAGGTGTCCGCCCGCACCGTGGTCATGAATGGAAACAATCGGGTTAACGTCGTTCTCTACCATTCCCCTGATGGCGTTTGAGGCCCTTTTTTGCATTTCGGGATTGGAGCGTTGTATGGCGTTCAACTCGATAGCGGAGCTAAATGCACCGGTATCGGCACTCGAAACGGCTGCACCGCCCATACCGATACGGTAGTTGTCGCCTCCTAAGATGACGATCTTGTCCCCCTCCCTCGGGGTATCTTTTAAAGCTTGTTCCGCTTTTCCGTAACCAATACCGCCGGCTTGCATGATGACTTTGTCGAAGCCTAGTTTTCTTGTATTCTTTTCGTTGCTGTCTTTCGATTCGTCATGTTCAAAAGTCAATACCGAACCCGTAATAAGGGGTTGGCCGAACTTATTTCCGAAATCGGAAGCACCGTTGGAGGCCTTGATAAGGATATCCATTGGGGTTTGGTAGAGCCATTCCCTTTCCGGAAACGCTTTTTCCCATGGGCGGTCTTTTTCCAAACGCGAATAGGCGGTCATGTAGACGGCCGTACCGGCCAAGGGCAATGAACCTTTACCACCGGCCAAGCGGTCTCGAATTTCACCTCCAGAACCTGTGGCGGCCCCGTTAAAGGGCTCTACGGTAGTCGGGAAGTTGTGCGTTTCCGCTTTTAGGGAAATTACCGAATCGAACTCCTTTTCTTGGTAAAAATCGGGTTTATCGGCACTTTTAGGGGCAAATTGGGTCACTTTGGGCCCTTTTACAAAAGCCACGTTGTCTTTATAGGCCGAAACGATATCGTTCGGATGCTCTTGTGATGTTTTTTTGATCAGCTTAAAGAGCGAAACGGGTTTTTCCTCACCGTCGATAACGAAGCTTCCGTTAAATATTTTGTGTCTACAGTGTTCTGAATTTACCTGACTGAAGCCGAAAACCTCGGAATCGGTCAATTTTCTACCGATTTTTTTCGATAGGGTCTCGAGGTAGACCACTTCTTCATCACTAAGGGCCAAGCCTTCCTTTTGGTTGTACTCGGCAATATTATCTATCTCTAGAATCGCTTCGGGAACCACATCGATTTGAAAGATACTTTGTGAGAGTCCTTTATATTTTTCCGAAAGCATTGGGTCGAAATCGGTAAAATCTTCGCTTACCGCTTTGAACTCTTCTATCCTTATAATGCCCTCGATACCCATGTTTTGGGTGATTTCGGTAGCATTGGTGCTCCAGGGCGTAATCATGGCCGCCCTAGGGCCAACAAAAAAGGCGTCGATAGACGCCGTGTTTATTTTAGGTAGGTTGCCGAACAACCATGTCAATTTATTTGTGTTTTCCTGCGAAAGTTCGTTTACCGTTTGAACGGCAAAGACTTTAGTGGCTGCATCCCCGAAGAAGTGAATCATTGAGCTTGTGAATTGATAGGTTTTGAGAAAAGGCAAATTTACAGCTTTTCGCGCAATGATCACACAAGAAAAGTTAACAGTATTTCCGGGAATTGTTGATTACTTCTTTTCTAGCAATGCCATATAGAAACCGTCAAACCCACTTTTGGAGGCATATATCTTTTTCTCCTTGACCAAACTGAAGTCTTTTCCTTCCTCTGAAGCTAGAAAAGATTGTACCTGGTCGTTGTTTTCTTGAGGAAGGATAGAGCAGGTGGCATACACCATTTTTCCGCCCGGTTTAACGATTTTGCTATAGTTGCGAATGATCTCGTGCTGCGTTTTCGTAATCTTCTCAAGAAACTCGGGCTGCATTTTCCATTTGCTATCCGGATTTCTGCGAAGCACGCCAAGACCCGTACATGGGGCATCTATCAAAACGCGATCGGCACTGCCGTATAATTTTTTATAGACCTTGGTAGAATCGATTTCGCGGGTTTCGATGTTATGGGCATTGTTTCTTCTGGCACGTCGTTTCAGTTCCTTAAGCTTACTGCCATAGATATCCATAGCGATAAGTTGTCCCTTGTTTTCCATAAGGGCCGCCAAGTGAAGTGATTTTCCACCGGCACCGGCGCAGGTATCGACCACACGTTGTCCTGGCTTTACATCTAAATATGCGGCCACCAACTGTGAAGAGGCATCTTGTACCTCAAAATATCCTTTTTTGAAAGACTCGGTAACGAAAACATTGGCGCGTTCGGGTAATCGGAGGGCATCGGCGTATCCTTTGATAGGTTCGGCAACGATACCTTCATCCAATAAGGCCTTGCGAAGGGTTTCCTTTTTGGTCTTTAAGGTATTGGTCCTTAAAATTACTTCGGCCTGTTGGTTGAGTGCTGCACTTTCTTCGTTCCATAGCTTTTCCCCTAAAGCCTTAAGACAGATCTCATCGATCCAGTCGGGTAGTGACTCGCGGTATTTCCTTATTTTCGAAAGTTCGTCAAAACGCCCTTTGATACGACGTTCCGGTGTAGGTTCAAGTTGCTTCCAATCTGGAAGTTTTATTCCTTTTAAAACGGCCCATACGGCCCACATTCTAAAAAGGTCGGGTCTACTGAAGGGAGCCTTTACCTCGGCAATTTCGGTATACAAACGTTTGTAGCGGACCATTTCATAAGTGGTCTCGGCAATAAAGCCGCGATCTCGGGCACCCCAACGTTTATCGAACTTTAGTACTTTCTGTACCACCTTATCGGCATACTCTCCTTCGTTAAAAATCAAGTTCAAGGCATCGATTACTGCGAAAACCAAGTTTCTATGTAGCTTCATTACAAAAAATTAAGGCTGCAAAGGTATTGTTTTGCCATTGGATTACCTGTATTTTTGAGAAACTTTGTACGTATGCGCACTCTATTTCCTTTTTTACTTGTTGTTCTCTTGGTTTCGTGTTCCGAAAAACGGAAGGCCCCATCATTTACATCGGTGGCCGTTCAAACGGTATATGAAGATTCCGTAAGTATCCGAGCCATAGAGCTTATGGGCAATAGCTTGGGCTATGCGGGGAATAACGGCGTCTTTGGTAGTATAGATTTGGCTACGGGCAAGGTGATGGAAAGCGTTCAGGAATATCGAGATAGCCTACCCGAGTTTCGCTCTATTGCGCATACTTCCTCCGATTTTTTTATGCTTTCGATAGCGAATCCGGCCTTGCTGTACAAAACGGGCGATAAGGGGCGTATGCAATTGGTATACAAAGAAGAGGACGAAAACGTGTTTTACGACGCCATGAGTTTTTGGAACGATAAGGAGGGAATTGCCATAGGGGATAGTATGAACGGATGTCTGAGCATTCTGATCACAAGGGACGGGGGGAATACATGGGAAAAAATACCCTGTTCGGAATTACCGGAAGGAGTGGAAGGTGAAGGGGCCTTTGCGGCCAGCAATACGAATATTAAGGTTTTGGGGGATAAGGCGTGGGTAGCCACCACCAAAAGCCGCATTTATTTTTCGGCTGATAAGGGCAAGACATGGCAAATACAAAAGACCCCGATTAGTAGCGAAGCCCCAACCCAAGGTATTTTTTCCGTTGATTTTTACAATGAAAAGCTAGGGATGGCCATTGGGGGCGATTTCACCCGGCCGGAAATCAACAAAGCGAACAAGGCCATTACCGAAGACGGTGGTAAAACCTGGCAGTTGATTGCCGACGGTCAAAATCCACAATATAAAAGTTGTGTACAATTTGTGCCCGGCTCAGAAGGCTATGGCCTTGTGGCTATCGGTTTTACCGGAATATCCTACTCGAACGATAGGGGGCTAACTTGGAAGTCGTTATCGGACGAACCCTTTTATACCCTCCGTTTTTTCGATTCCAACACGGCCTACGCTGCAGGTAAGCACAGAATCGCCAAACTCGTTTTTAAATAGGTTTTAGGAAATTTAGGGCCTGTTTTTGTTGCTTTCACCACGCTTTTGGTGGTACTTTCTGATCAGCTGTCTTTTAAACTCTTCTTCGGAACGCAAGAGTAAAAGGGTTTTTTTGGCCGTAATGACCCCTGCCGCTTTTTTGATGAAGTCCTTTCTAATGTCTTCCTCTTTTTGTTCGAATTCAAGAAACAGTTCAACAACAGCACTCGCCTCTTTCTCCGAAAGTTTTTCCGGTTCTTTTACTTTTGGGTAGACCTGGGTGTGCTCTTTCTCCCTGAGTTTTCCACGATTGTTCTCGTACTCGTTATAAATGGGCCAAAAGGCTTGTGCTTCCTTGCTGCTCAAATTCAATCGTTCGGTCAGGAAGGCTATTTTTAACGATTTGATTTTGTCGTAATCATGTGGTTTCTGGGCGTAAAATTGCGCAGATACAAATAGGAGGAGTACGATTATTATGTATTTTAATCTATTCATCGTATACAAGATTTAATTCATCAATATAATCTGTGTTTTCATCAAGGTAGTCTATCACGTAATCTTCGCTGAAACTACTCTCGAACATATCGGTGATTTCAAGTTCGCTTATGGGTACGACCTCTGCTATTTCATAGCTGCTAAGGTCTAGTTCATTTTGGTCGAAATAGTATTCAATATCTGCTTGGGCCAGGTCGTCAAAACCTACCTCGTTTGTTTTGTTCAGGTTCAGTACCAATGCTACGACCAAAACTGCGGCCGCGGCCGCTATGGCGTAATAGTATTTTTTGTAGGATTTTAAGGGGATGACCTTACTCGATCCTTCTTCGTTTAATTTTTGTTGAAGCTTATCGCCCAAAGTATCAAAGTAGCCCTCAGGAAGCTTAAAGCCTTCCGTTTTGGGTATGGCCGAGCGCTTTTCGGAAAGCTTTTCAAAAAGTCTTTCATCGAACTTTTCAAAATAACCTTCTGGGGTCTTAAACGGATTTTTTTTATCGAATGGCTTCATATGCAATGCTTCTAAAGATATTCTTTTTGTTCTTTTAGGTAAGCTTCTATCTTCTTGGTGGCCAGGTGGTAAGAAGCTTTTAGTCCCCCGACCGATGTTTCAAGTATCTCTGAGATCTCTTCGTATTTCAGTTCTTGAAAGTATTTCATATTGAACACTAGTTTTTGTTTTTCGGGCAGTGTTGCAATGGCCCGTTGTAATTTCAATTGAATTTCTTCTCCTTCAAAATATACGTCCGCTTTCAGGTTTTCGACTAGGCGGTCTTGTAATTCGCTGTCACCGACACCCATCATTCTTGATTTATTCTTGAGAAAGGAGAGGGCTTCGTTGGTCGCTATCCTGTACATCCAAGAATATAACTTACTGTCGCCCTTAAAATTTGAAATGTTTTTGTAAACCTTGATAAAGGTATTCTGCAGAATATCATCGGTATCGTCGTGGTTCAACACAATTCTACGTATATGCCAGTACAACCTTTCTTTGTAGGTATCTACAAGCACCCCAAAGGCGCTGGCCTGGGTTTCTGCTCGCTGTAACTGATTTACTAAGGTTTCCTCTGCAATCAAATGTTTCGGGCTTAAAATGTATAGTTAAGACTATAAATTTAAGAAAAGGTTTAATGGCCTAGCCCAAAGATTGCATTTGCACCAGTTTTTTATAGGTGCCATTCTTTGCAAGAAGCTCGTCGTGTGAGCCTTGTTCTACGATTACGCCTTTTTGAAGTACGACGATGGTATTGGCATTTTGAATGGTCGATAACCTATGGGCAATCACTATGGATGTTCTGTTGCGCATCATTTTTTCGAGCGCATCTTGTACCAAGCGTTCGCTCTCGGTATCGAGGGCCGAGGTGGCCTCGTCGAGTATCATGATGGGCGGATTCTTCAGTACGGCCCTGGCAATGGATAGGCGTTGCTTTTGCCCGCCACTCAACTTGTTTCCGCTATCGCCTATATTGGTGTCGTAGCCATTGGGAAGCTCGACAATAAATTCGTGGGCGTTGGCGATTTTTGCCGCTTCAATGATCTCTTCTTGGGTAGCGTTTTCCTTCCCTAAGGCAATATTGTGGGCTACCGTATCATTGAATAAAATGGAATCTTGGGTAACGAGGCCCATAAGGCCACGTAATGATTTTTTAGAGATGTCCTTGATGTTGTGCCCATCGATTAAAATGGAACCTTCGTTCACATCGTAGAACCGGGTAATGAGATTGGCGATGGTACTTTTGCCACTTCCTGACTGCCCTACCAAGGCTACCGTGTCGCCTTTGGGAACGGAAAGGTTGAAGTTTTTGAGTACGTATTCATCTTCATATTTAAAGGAAATATCCTCAAGGGTTATACCGCTGTCAAAACTAGGTTTGTTTACGGCATCGATTTTGTCTACAATTGGGTTTTCGGTCTCTAATATCTCTAAGACCCTTTCAGCGGCGGCATTCCCTTTCTTTACGCCATAGGAAGCTTTACTGATGGCTTTTGCGGGCGTCAAGATGTTATAAGCCAGTCCCATATAGGCAATGAATGAAGAGGGGTCTAAGGTTTTGTCGACCAAGACCATCTTTCCACCGAACCATAGGAGTACGCCTATGACCAAAATACCCAAAAATTCACCGGTGGGCGAGGCTAGGTTTTGTCGGTTTAAAAGAGAGTTTGAAAAGCGAAAGAACCTGTTGGTCGATTTTTCGAAAACACGTGAAAAATAAGATTCCGAGTTAAAAGCCTTTATCACACGGAGTCCGCCCAAAGTTTCCTCAACAATGGAAAGGAATTCGCCTTGTTCTTTTTGTACGCGGTCCGATTTTTTCTTTAACGATTTACCGATCTTTGAGATGATGGTGCCCGCAATAGGTATGAATACAAAAACAAAAATGGTCAGCTTGGTGCTGATACCAAACATGATAATGATGGTAAACAATATGGTCAAGGGTTCTCGTACGATCAGTTCCAAGACCGAAAGAAAGGAATGTTGAATCTCAAGAACGTCTGAGGTGATACGGGCAATAACATCACCCTTTCTTTTTTCGGAATAAAAAGAGATGGGCAGCTCAACAATTTTTTTGTACATCTTGTTGCGAATGTCTTTCAGTACGCCGTTCCTTAGAAAGGTAATGAAGTACATGGCCAAATAATTGAAAAAATTCTTTAGAAGGAAAAGCACGAGTACCAGGCCAATGACCAATATCAGTCCTTTCATCTCGTCATCACCGGAATATTCATTAACCCTGAAATTGATGTAGGCCTGAAGATAATCCTTTAAACTGCCCATACCTGTGTACACAGGTTCTTGCAAAACCCTGTTTTCAGGCTTGAACAAGACATCGAGCATTGGAATCAGTGCCGCAAACGAAAGGGCACTGAACAATGCGTAGAGGATGTTAAAAAAAATATTTAGATATCCGTATTTGCTATAAGGCTTTGCAAAACGAAGGATTTTTTTGAAATATTCCATTAACCGAGATTAAGCTCTGTAAGAATGTTTTGGATTTTATCATCCAATTCTTTTGAGACTTTTTTGAAATCTTCCGCTTTTTCCAATTTCGTATTCGTGCTGATATAAAACTTTACCTTAGGTTCAGTTCCACTTGGTCTTGCGGCAATACGTGTGCCATCTTCGGTTTCGTAGATCAGTACGTTCGATTTTGGAATGTCGATTGTCTTTTCTTCACCTGTAAGTACGTTCTTGGCGATGGAAGTGTTGTAATCTTCGATCCATTTTACCTTTGAACCGGCCACGGAAGAAACAGGGTTTTCCTTGAAATCCTTCAGCATTTGTTTGATTTCCTCGGCACCGCTCATCCCTTTTTTGGTAATGGAGATCAGCTTCTCTTTGTAGAAACCGTAATCAACATAACAGTCGATCAATTTTTTGTAAAAAGAGCTTCCATCCGCTTTGGCTTGAGCAGCAATCTCACATGCCAATAGGGTAGAGGTAACGGCATCTTTGTCACGTACAAAATCGCCTACCATATAACCAAAGCTTTCTTCACCGCCACCGATAAAATTCGACTCGGGGAAATCTTTTATCATTTTTCCGATCCATTTAAAACCGGTCAGGGCAGTCTTGAACTCTACGCCATATGCTTTGGCCATGGCTTCCATCATAGGGGTGGAAACAATGGTGGTGGCTATAAATTCATTGCCCTTAAAGCCTTTTCGTCTTTGTTGTTCCAAGAGGAACTTGGTCATCAAGATCATGGCTTGGTTGCCGTTGACGATTTCCATTTTTCCGTCAAGGTTTCGAACCGCTATACCTAAACGGTCGCTATCGGGGTCCGTACCTACTACCATGTCCGCACCGATTTCTTCCGCTTTGGCAACGGCCATAGACAGTGCTTCCGGCTCTTCAGGGTTCGGTGATTTTACGGTAGGGAAGTTTCCGTCGGGCTTGGCCTGTTCCTCTATTATGGTCACGTTCTTATAACCGGCCCTTTTTAAGACTTCGGGAATAGCGGTGATAGATGTACCGTGAAGCGAAGTAAAAACAATTTTAAAATCGTCTTTACCGGCAGCGTTAAAATTTCCGTTGGCAACGGATTCCTTAATGAAAGCCTCGTCTACGTCTTTATCTATAAGCTCAATGAGCGCATTGTTTGCCTCAAAATTGATGTCCTCAAAAGAAAGGGAATTGATTTCGGCAATTATCTCGCCGTCCTGTGGCGGCACAATTTGCCCCCCATCGGTCCAATATACCTTGTAACCGTTGTATTCGGGCGGGTTGTGCGATGCGGTCAAAACGATACCTGCATGGCAGCCTAAATGCCTAACGGCAAACGAAAGTTCGGGGGTTGTGCGAAGTTCCGAAAAAAGGAAGACCTTGATACCGTTTGCCGAAAGTACTTCTGCCACGGTTCTTGCCAAGGTGTCGCTATTGTGACGGCAATCGAAGGCAATAACCACTTTGATATCTTCGTCGGTATAGGTCTTTTTTAAGTAGTTGCTTAGGCCCTGGGTGCTTTTCCCCAAGGTGTATTTGTTTATTCTGTTGGTGCCGACTCCCATAACTCCGCGCATACCACCGGTTCCGAATTCCATATGCTTGTAAAAACGGTCTTTCAGTTCATCGGTATCGTTGTCGATTAGGTTTTGGACCTCTTTTTTTACTTCTGGGTCAAAAAAATCGGTCAACCAAGATTTGGCGGTATTTAGAATGGCGTCCATAGTAGTGTCTATATTAAGTATGTTAATTAGCGCATAAAATTACGAAGAATATTCATTTGCTTTTTGCTCTGGGTATATTTCTTCGGAAATGGTATAACGCGTCTCGTTTTTTCGTGATCTTATTAAAATTTCGCCTAAAAATCCAGCCAAAAATAACTGGGTGCCAATTATCATTGCGGTAAGTGCAATAAAAAATTGGGGGCGATCGGTAATGAGCCGACCGTACGGGTTGATAAAAAGTTTATCGATACCGAGGTAAATGGCGAAGCCGAAACCTATAATGAACATAAGAACGCCCAAGGCCCCGAACAAATGCATGGGCTGGCGTCCGAATTTAGAGACGAACCATATGGTCAAGAGGTCTAAAAAACCGTTTATAAAGCGTTCCATGCCAAATTTGGTCTTGCCGTATTTTCGGGCCTGATGCTTAACTATTTTTTCGCCTATGTTGCCATAGCCTGCATTTTTTGCCAAAACCGGAATATAGCGGTGCATTTCGCCCGAAACCTCAATGCTTTTGATGACTTTTTGGTCAAAAGCCTTTAAACCGCAATTGAAATCGTGCAACTTTACGCCCGAGGTTTGTCTAGCTGCCCAGTTGAACAGTTTGGAAGGCATATTCTTGAAGAGTACCGAATCATATCGTTTCTTCTTCCAGCCCGATACCAAATCGAACTTGTCTTCTTTTATCAATCGGTACAGTTCGGGAATTTCTTCAGGATTGTCTTGCAGGTCGGCATCCATAGTTATGACCACATTGCCTTTGGCCGCTTTAAAACCGGCGTGAAGCGCCTGTGATTTTCCGAAATTCGTATTGAACCGTATGCCCTTTACGTTAGGGTTCGAATGGGAGAGCTCCGTAATGGTCTTCCAAGAGCCATCGGTACTGCCATCGTCGATAAAAAGAATCTCATAGGTGAATTGATTGGAGCGCATGACTTTTACGATCCAATCATGGAGTTCTTTTAAAGATTCTTCTTCGTTAAGTAAGGGTATTATTATGGATAGATCCATTCACAGTTTCTATAAATCAGACCAAAAATACAATTTTGATCTAGAAGTCATTCAAACTTTTCAGGTATAAGCCTTCTTTATCGTCCCTTAATGGGGCCACATATAGAATATTTAAAAAGATAAATGAATTAACTAATTGGTCTTTAGTGAATTGTATGATTTTTTAGGGGGGTGGACACATAATTTTTAAAAAGGGTATCTAATACGTGGGTTTGTCTTTCTTTAAAATAAGACCCACCACAAGGCCTACGACCAAACCAATGAGAATGTTCATGATCAGAATGATAGGGTAGTTCATCCAAGCGAACTGTTTTTGCATCTCGATACCTTGGTTAAGCTGTTCCTCGGTCAGCTTCGGGTTGTTTTCCAAAGCCTGTTGTTTTCCGATCTCGTACATATGGTCCATAAAATCGGGCTCTACAAAATTTGAAAAAACATAAAAATAGAGTAGTCCCATAATTGCGGCTATAAGGGCAACGCCGGCCCCTACCTTTAAAGCTTCCGAGATGGTTAAAAAGCCTGAATTGGCTTTCCTGAACTGATAGACGCCCAATACGATACCTGCTATCAAAATCAATGTTTGGGTACCTTGAACGGCGATGCCACGCTCATAGTGCATATCCATAGTGTAAAGCATAATAGCGAAGGCTATACCAATAACACCTACTATTAGACCATGATTAAGGGCAAACTTTCCTGTTTTTGCTTGGATTTCTTCCATTTTAGTGTATTTAGGTTGTTGTACGGTTATATATGTGATTTAAACCATCTTTTTGTTACATTGTGGGTGATTAAAATCTTAATTTGGATTGAAATCTAGGTTTTTATGTATTTTTATCGTAAGCCGTAACCGTCTTAAAAACAATTGTTTATGTGTTTTGCTCGACAAAGATAGGATAGAAAAAGAAAATGTTCCTTCTATTCCGTAAACAAAATGGGGATTTTCTTCAACGGTTCCCCCGACCGTAAATCTTCAATGTGTTATTCTATAGCCCTAGATAGGGTAAAATGGTGCCGAATTTCGTGAAGGGCTCTTTTATGGGCGTCACTTCACCATAATCGTTCTGTCGGCCATGCTGCTCGAACCGTCTCTTTTGGATGAGGTCGGGACGGCAGGTAATACCTATGCGGACGGATGCTTTAACGAGGCGCCATAGGGCCGGCGATAGGCGTGCCAAGGTTTGGGATGTCGCCGAACCGACCTGATAAGGCCAAAGGGAGTTTGAAAAGAGGTAACGGTCTGTTTTTATATGGCATGGGTAGAAGAAAAATGAGTAAGAGTTCAAATAAGTACTAATGTTATAAATTCTAAAAAATGAAAACGAGATTGTTGTTCCCATTACTATTGATAATTCTAAATATGGGGTGTATCGAAGATGATGAAAAAGAAGACGAAGTGTCGAATTGTGCGGCGGCCATGATGAGATATCTTGAAGAAACGGAAGAGGCTTATTATGCGGAAATTGCGGAAGTAAGAAACCCCGATGGTACTTTTTATACATTGGAACAATGCCAGGAACAGAGGGAAATTGCCCAGGAGTACTTGGTTACCTACGAGGAAAAGGAAGAAGAGTTTAATGGTCCGTATTTTTCCCAATGTTCAGATAAGGAAAAATTTGATATCAACAATATTTTTGAGAGGCTGATATTGGAAATGGAAACGGATGTGGTTCTCACCTATGATTGTGACTAAAGCGGAGGTTTAAAGCCCTATCGGTTGTTTGTCTGGGGTGGAGGCATCTTCGGCCAAGGTTTATTGGTGTTTTGGGGTTCGGAAACGGAACGGTTGCAAAACGGTTGGGCATAAACCCGTACACGCCGCTCTTTTTGTTGTCGCAAAGGCCGGCACGCCTTTATTTGGAGGGCTTAATTTTTTTTCGGGTACTAATTGGTTCTTTTTTTAGTAATAAGATTGTAGATTAAGGAAAATTAATTAAATTTGCAGCCTTAAAATGAGTGCCTGTTGGAATGGGTGCGTAAAATTTTAATTAGAATGAAAAAAGGAATACACCCAGAAAATTATAGATTAGTCGCTTTTAAAGACATGTCAAATGACGAGGTTTTTTTGACTAAATCTACCGCAAACACCAAAGAAACATTAGAAGTTGACGGTGTTGAATACCCTTTGGTAAAATTGGAAATCTCTAGAACATCTCACCCTTTCTATACTGGTAAGGCTAAATTCTTGGATACTGCCGGACGTATTGATAAGTTCAAAAGTAAATACGAGAAGTTCAAGAAGAAACCTGCTGCAGCCAAAGAAGAAAAAGCTGATAAAGAAG
This sequence comes from Zobellia sp. OII3, assembly GCF_002211465.1. Taxonomy (NCBI): domain Bacteria; kingdom Pseudomonadati; phylum Bacteroidota; class Flavobacteriia; order Flavobacteriales; family Flavobacteriaceae; genus Zobellia; species Zobellia sp. OII3. The sequence continues at coordinate 128,218 of NZ_MWRZ01000004.1, forward strand.
AAAAGTAATTTCTTGTACACGATATTTTTAGAAGAGCCTCCACAATTGTCGGAGGCTTTTTTTGTTTATAGCATAGACCAATTACAATTGTGGTCTATCTGACGAGAGAAACAGAATGTCTATTTTTGCAGAAAAATAACCAGCAATGAACTATATACTTTTTGATGGTAGGGTAAGGGAAAACCTGCTGCCGTTTACTTTTACAAGGCCGGTTGCCGATATACGGATAGGAATATTGACCATACGTGAAAAATGGGAAAAGTATCTTGGCAATACCACTACCACGATTACCGAAGAGTATCTATCGGAAAAGTATCCGATGGTCGAGATGGAAGAGAACGTATTGATCAATGCCTCTTTTCTTCCCAATGAAAAGTTGGTCGGCCTGATTCAAGACCTAAAGGAGAACGAGGCTATTTTTAAAGGGGAGGAAGTCATAGCTTTTTTTACCAAGGAAACACAGGAAGAGGTAGATTTTGCGTCGTACCGGCATATCGATTTTGAAGATGATGTCATACAGGTGGTAAATACCTGGGATATCTTCTCGAAAAACGGGGAAGCCCTACAGGCCGATTTTGATTTGATTACCGCAGGAAGAAAAAGTGCACCTATACCGAAGAGCAATACCCTGATTCACCCAGAGCGTATCTTTATGGAGGAAGGGGCACAGGTAGAGCACAGTATTTTAAATGCCACGGACGGCCCCATTTATTTGGGTAAAGATTCACAGGTGTGGGAAGGTAATTTGATTCGGGGTGCTTTTGCACTGTGCAATAATGCCGTGGTGAAAATGGGGGCCAAGATTTATGGTGCAACAACAATAGGCCCGTACGGAAAGGTGTGCGGCGAAATCAGCAACTCGGTAATTTTTGGCTACTCAAGTAAGGGCCATGAGGGTTATTTGGGTAATGCGGTATTGGGGGAGTGGTGTAATATTGGAGCCGATTCGAACAACTCGAACCTTAAGAACAATTACGCTAAGGTCCGTTTATGGAATTACGCCTCTGAAAGTTTTGAACAGACCGGATTGCAATTTTGCGGCCTGATGATGGGGGATCATAGTAAAACGGCCATAAACACAATGTTCAATACCGGTACGGTAATCGGGGTGAACTGTAATATTTACGTACCAGGATTTCCTCGTAATTTCGTGCCAAGTTTCAGTTGGGGCGGGGCTTCGGGCTTTTCTACCTATAGTACGACCAAAGCTTTCGATGCGGCCAAAGTGATGATGGCGAGAAGAAATGTGGAGTTCGATGATAAGGAGGCCCGTATTTTGGAGCACGTCTTTGAGTTGACTAAAAAATGGCGTAACTATTAATTTGAATCTTCAAGATAAGTGTCTTTTAAAAGGGGAAGGAAGCGACCTCTTTAGCGAATGTTACAGGGTCGCTTCAAGTTTGTATATTTGTGACCTTAAAAAAAGCGTCAATTGAATACGAATGCAGAAAGGGAAAAGGGTATGAAAAAGAAAGTTGCTTTTTATACATTGGGCTGTAAACTCAATTTTTCCGAAACTTCAACCATTGCCAGAGGATTTCAGGATGAGGGTTTCGAACGTGTAGATTTTGCCGAATCGGCCGATATGTATGTGATTAATACGTGTTCGGTGACTGAAAACGCGGACAAAAGGTTCAAGACCATTGTAAAACAGGCCCAGAAAGTAAACCCTGATGCCTTTGTGGCGGCTATCGGCTGCTATGCGCAGTTGAAACCGGAAGAATTGGCCGCTGTAGATGGTGTGGACTTGGTGTTGGGGGCTACCGAAAAATTTAAGATTACCGACTATATCAACGACCTTACCAAAAACGATTTTGGCGAAGTGCACTCCTGTGAGATCCACGAAGCCGATTTTTATGTGGGTAGCTATGCTATCGGAGACCGTACACGTGCTTTTTTAAAGGTACAGGACGGATGTGACTATAAGTGTACCTATTGCACGATTCCCTTGGCTAGGGGCATCTCTAGAAGCGATACCTTGCAGAACGTCTTGGACAATGCGGCTGAAATATCGGCAAAAGGTATTAAGGAAATTGTACTGACCGGCGTGAATATCGGAGACTACGGTAAAGGTGAGTTTGGGAACAAGAAGCATGAGCATACGTTTTTAGACTTGGTAAAGGCCTTGGATAGGGTAGAGGGCATACACCGTCTACGGATATCTTCTATTGAGCCGAACCTGCTAAAGAACGAAACTATAGACTTTGTATCGCAGAGCGACTCCTTCGTGCCTCATTTTCATATTCCCTTACAAAGTGGGAGCGATGCTATTTTAAAGCTGATGCGCCGCAGGTATATGAGCGACCTATATGTAGATAGGGTCAGAAAGATCAAGGAGGTTATGCCGCATGCGTGTATCGGTGTCGATGTTATTGTCGGGTTTCCGGGGGAAACCGACGAACACTTTCTTGAAACTTACCATTTTCTGAACGAGCTGGATATATCGTATTTGCACGTTTTTACCTATTCCGAACGCGATAATACGGCTGCGGCCGATATGGCCGGCGTTGTACCGAAACAGGTAAGGAACAAGCGTAGTAAGATGTTACGTGGACTTTCGGTTAAGAAACGAAGGGCTTTTTATGAAAGTCAGTTGGGGCGCACGCATCAGGTATTGTTCGAAGGAGAGAACAAAGAAGGATACATTCATGGTTTTACGGCCAACTACGTCAAGGTAAAATCGCCGTGGAACCCAGAATTGGTAAATACCCTTCACGAGGTAGTCTTGACCGATATAGATACCGATGGCCTGGTGCGTTTTGAGTTCGCTAAAAGTACAGCGGAAGTATAAGGGCAAAAAAAAATCCCGCTTCGTGCGGGATTCATCTTCAAAAAAACTCTGAAATTCGATTAGATTCTAATACCTACAGGTAACATCTCTTTATATTGTCTGTTTTTACGTAAGAAACCGGCAATTTGAGGACTTGTAGGAACCACTCTCTGATTTTGCTCTTGAATGTGGTGAAGAACGGATTTGATAAAATCTTCTTTGAAACCTTCTTTAGTGATTTCTTCAGGCACTACTAATTTTGTTAGAAATACTTTGCGTTCTTGCGAAGAATATTCGATCTTGGCTAAATGACCTTCAACCTTGGTTTCGAATTGGCGCAAGAAACTGTTGTCAATAATTTCTACTTCATTCATATAGTTTGATTTTAGATGACGGCAAGAGGTAAGAAAATTACGGTGTTCTCAAATCGCAATTTTGTATACTTTTGCTCAGATTTGTATAAACTATGGATTAACCCCAAAGTCGACAGCAAAAGTAGTGAAAAAAATGTTAATTTCCTAACAATTCCTATGCTTATTCAAAATGCGCAGTACTAAGGTTCATGTCTATTTTATGCCGGGAATGGCGGCTAACCCTTCCATTTTTAAGCATATCCGCTTACCTGAAGATATCTTTGAGCAACATCTGCTTGAATGGTTCGTACCCGAACGGGATATGTCACTTTCCGACTATGCCAAAAAAATGAACGAATATGTGCTTCATGATAATGCGGTTTTGGTCGGTGTATCTTTTGGGGGGATGCTCGCACAAGAAATGGCACGATTCAAATCCTTTAGGAAGGTTGTGTTGGTATCAAGTGTAAAAGAGGCCTCAGAGCTGCCGAAGCGCATGATATTCGCTAAGTATACAAAGGTGCATAAACTTTTGCCCACAGGACTTGTCAACAATATTGAGCTTCTGGCGAAGTACGCTTTCGGGGAGACGGTAACCAAGCGGTTGGCGCTCTATGAAGAATACCTTTCCATTCGTGACAAATATTATATCGACTGGTCTATTGATCAAATCGTCAATTGGAAACCGGTCGAGCCCATACCTAACCTCGTTCATATTCATGGTGATAAAGATGCTGTTTTTCCTATTGAAAAAATAAAGCATTGTATTACCGTAAAAAGTGGCACGCATACGATGATCATTCACAGGGCTCGGTGGTTTAATGAGCATCTGCCCACAATTATTTTGGAATAAACGAGTTGTAGTATTAGATTCATCTCTATCTGAAGACCCCCCATGTGAATTTAATCGTAAGCCTTGTTGTGATCTCTGCCTTTTAGTGGGATTATGGCAAAGTAAAAGTTAAACCTCAATAAGTAAGGGGCCGAGGTAGAAAAATTCAAAAAGAGTTTACTAACTTTGAATAAACCGAACAATACCAAAAAATGAAGATTTTAAAGAATGTATTGATGCTCTTGGGCGTCTTTTTTGTCGTGAGTACTTTGATATTTGCCGTACAAAATAATGTAGAACCGAGTAAGGGAGATGCCGATGTAAGCGAAAACGAGATTGAAGTAAACGATAAGAACGTTGCGGAATCGTATCGAATTTCGGCCATAGATATTCCTGAAGACTTGAACTTTGCAGGTGAAATGGTGCCTCAGGAAGACCCTGAGATCATGGAGCGTGTCGACCGTGAGTTTTTGGTAAACACCTATTGGCAGTCGAATGCCGTACTGTTGATCAAAAGGGCGAACAAATATTTTCCGATAATCGAGCCTATTTTGGCAAAAAACGGAATCCCCGACGATTTTAAATATTTGGCGGTTGCCGAAAGCGGATTGCAAAATGTGGTGTCACATGCCGGTGCGGCCGGTTTTTGGCAGATTATGAAGGCTACAGGAAGGGAATACGGCCTAGAGGTGAACAGTAACGTAGACGAACGTTATAACCTCGAAAAAGCTACAGAAGTGGCTTGTGCCTACTTAAAAAGACATTACAACAAGTACGGCAGTTGGACCTTGACTGCGGCTTCGTATAACGCTGGTGCCGGTGCTATAAACAAATACTTGGGTATTCAGCAGGTAAGCGATTATTACGATTTGTTACTGGGGCAGGAGACGGGAAGATACGTGTTCCGTATTATGGCCATAAAGGAAATATTGAGCCATCCTGAGAAATACGGCTTCGATATAGACGAGGAAGATATGTACAAGCCCGTTCCGACCTTCAAAGTTGAAATCGATGAGCCTGTATTGAGTTTTGCCGATTTTGCGCAGCAATACGAAATCAACTACAAAATTTTAAAGAGACACAATCCTTGGCTTAGAGAAGCGCATTTGAACAATAGTTCGCGCAAAAAATACACTATAGAAATACCGAACAAAGGGTATTATAGGGTAGGTAAGTAGCCAAACATCTTCGATGCGGTTATCTTAAATTGGATTAGAGACCGTTTTATTGCATAATTTGAGCCATCTTTATGGAATAACGGGCCCGGATCGTCTTGATGATTCGGGCCGTATTCAAATTGATGGATTCTATCCTTACTTTTATTCATAAGAACTTATGGTTGGTGCTTTTAGCAGTCAACTACATCCTCGTCATTGCCCTTTCTTTTTTTATTCTTTTAAAGAACAAGAATCCCGTTAAGACCCTTTCATTCTTGTTCGCCCTTGCCGTACTCCCTTTTTTGGGTTTGGTGGTTTATTACTTATTCGGGCAAGACTATAGGAAATCTAAAATTTTCGAAAAAAAATACTTTCTCGACAATGAGCGGATCAAAGATTGGCGGGCCAATTTTAAATTGGACCAAGAGGAGCGTGACGATTTTGAGGAAACCTATGGCGAGGGAATCTTTAAGGTCTATAAGCTTCTTAAAAACAATCAAAAAGCGGTTCTGACCTTTGACAATGATGTAGAGCTGTTGATCAATGGGGAAGAAAAGTTCAAGCGGTTGCGAGACGATTTGCGGAATGCAAGCGTGTGTATTCATATGGAATATTTTGTGTTGTTTTCCGATGCTTTGGGAAATGAAATCATGAATATCCTTATGGATAAGGCCCGTGAAGGCGTAAAGGTAAGGCTGGTGTACGACGATGTGGGAAGCAATATTGCCAATAGTATGAAACGGAAAATGACCAAGGCGGGGGTGGAGCACTACGCTTTTATGCCGGTTCTGTTTTCGAACTCCACGGGAAAGCTAAATTATAGGGACCATCGGAAAATAGTTGTCATAGATGGAATAATAGGTTATGTAGGGGGAATCAATATGGCGCAGCGATATGACAATTCGTATGACAACCCAAGGTACTGGCGTGATACCCATTTAAGGCTGAGGGGCGGGGCGGTAGGCTCGCTACAATCGTCTTTTTTGTTGAATTGGAATTTTGCCTCGAACAATGAGATCGAAATTGAAAAAGCCTTCTTTCCGAAGGAAAAACCACAAACGGAAAGACCGGTCGCCGTGCAGATTGCGGCAAGCGGACCCGACACCGATTGGGCCAATATTATGGAAGCTATTTTTTCGGCTATTAGTTCCGCAAAGGAACGCATCTATATCACCTCGCCCTATTTTATGCCTAACGATGCCATATTAACGGCCTTGGCTACAGGGGCAAGGAGTGGCCTCGATGTGCGTGTCATCATTCCGTACGAGTCGGATTCGTGGGCGGCACAATATGCTTCGGATTCGTATATCGCATACTGTCTTGAATCGGGAATAAAAATCTACCGCTATCACAAGGGCTTTATACACGCAAAGACTATGGTCATAGACGATATCTTCTCTACAGTGGGTACCGCTAACCTTGATTATCGCAGCTTCTCGATCAATTTTGAGATAAACGCCATGCTTTACAGTAAAGAAATCAACCGTCGGCTGACAGAGGTTTTCTTTGACGATTTGAAAGCGTGTGAAGAGGTTGACCTGGTGCGCTGGAACAATCGCGGACTGGTGCGTAAACTGAAAGAGTCGTTCAGTAGGCTTTGGGCACCTTTACTTTAATCGCAAGTTTAAAAAAAGGCCTAGACCTTTAGTGTTTCCTTCGGCTAAATTTTCTTCATCTGCTGTTGCATCATCTTGATTTGCTCGGTAAGCATATTGCTCTTATCGAGTTTTTTGGCTTCTTGGAGCAGGGTAGTGGCCTCACGTTTTCTACGCTTTTGCATGGCAATACCTGCAAGGCTTAATTTGGCCATGGCGATATCGTAGTCCATTGTGAGTCCTAATTTCAAGGCCTTTTTAAAGTACTTTTCGGCCTGTGTCAAGTTTTTTTGTGAGTGTATGATACCATGAAGGTAATTGAAATAGCCTTGTTGTTTGGTGATTAGGGCCGCCTCTGGATTTTTGATTTTGCTCAACCATTTTTCCGTGCCCTCAAGGTCTTGCTTCCTCATTCTTAAAAAGGCCAAGAGAATGATTTCGTTTCTAAAATAGAGGAATATAAAAATGAGGGATAAAAGAATGAGAAAGATTCCGTTGCCAATGTTGCCCTCGATGAATTGATATACGGCGTATGCGATTATAAGTCCTGCTATGACCAGTTTAAGATTTTTGTTAAACATGTGTATTAATTATTGATCGGTTCGTTTAAATTATCTATGAGTTCGTAGGTAATGGAAGATTGTATGGTCGTGGGGATTTCTTGGTCGCCCATTTGGGTCATGGTCGAAGACCCGTTTGAGAGTCCCTCCACGGTCATTTTTTTTACAAAACCAGTAGAGACATCCGTAATTATCTGTGTTTTTTGTGAGCCGTCGAGCTTCATGGTCGTGGCCAATTCGGTAACATCCATGTGTACCTCGGCAGAACCGTCTATAGTGGCCGTGTCAGCGGTGAGCCCTTTTAGGGTCCATGTGTTTTGGCTCTCTAATTTTCCAGTGTATTTGTTTTTCCAGGTATCGCCTATACGTACTTTTTTCTTCGGATAGATATAGGTCATCTGTTCGTAACTTTTTGAAAGTGCTTCCGAACCAAATTCTTTCTCCAAGGATTTTTTCATCATTTTCAATGAAAATTCGTCCGTAAGTCCTGAAGCCTCGGCCATTTTCACTACAAGGCTATCTCCTCCCTTTACTTCGATGATATTGCCTGTTTTGGCCAAAAGAATGTTGACCGGTCTGTTGAGCAGACTGTTGAATATTTGCGATTGCATATCGTCGGGAGCGACTTCCTTGGCCCGTACGTTTAATAATTCCCCTTGTATACTCGATTTCATATTGAGGTTGAGGTCCTTGAATTTCAAGGCGATTTTATAAGTGGAATCCCTTACCTCCAGTACTTTGAATTCAAGAATACCGTTAATTTTGTTGGTCATTACATGACTGGCCCCGTCGAGCTCTTGGGTGATGATCTGCTCGGCGTTTTGTTTTATGGTGAAGACGGCATTTTTCTCCAGTTTGTACTCGAGCTTTGTCTGGGCTAAGGAGATGGTACTTGACAGAACAATAAAAATAATGCCAAAAAAGTTTCTCATAGATTGATTTTAGTGCTAAAATCCGATTTTGGCAAAAGTAATAAAAACCTATCGCTAGGCGGCAGGCATTCAATAAAAATATTTTTCTAAATGTATTTGCTAGAGAGAAAACTCTTTGTATATTTGCGCCCAGTTTTAGCGAGCGGTTTCGCAAACTAGTATCACAAAACGAAAAGGATAATACAATGCCCGGACAGAAAAGAACATATCAGCCTTCGAAAAGAAAAAGAAGAAATAAACACGGATTTAGGGAGCGTATGGCGTCCGTAAACGGAAGAAAAGTTTTAGCTCGTAGAAGAGCTAAAGGAAGAAAAAAACTTTCTGTATCCTCTGAGCCGAGACATAAGAAATAATGATATTATTTTTTTAAGAAATATATAGGTGTTACTTTTTATAAGTAACACCTTTTTTTATGTCAGGTTTGTCCTGATATTTGTAACAATTTTTTGCCAAAGCCTTAAAGAATACAACTAATGCCCAAAAGAAAAGATTTAAAGTCAATACTACTGATCGGTTCCGGTCCCATTGTAATAGGTCAAGCCTGTGAGTTTGATTACTCAGGTTCACAAGCTTTGCGAAGTCTTCGTGAAGATGGTATAGAGACCGTTTTGATAAATAGCAACCCTGCTACCATTATGACGGACCCCACCATGGCGGATCACGTTTATCTAAAGCCCTTAACCACCAAATCAATAGTTGAGATTTTAAAGGAACATCCCCAAATCGATGCGGTATTGCCTACTATGGGAGGGCAAACGGCCTTAAATTTGTGTATTGAAGCTGATGAAAAGGGTATTTGGAAAGATTTTGGCGTAGAGATCATAGGGGTCGATATCAACGCGATCAACATTACGGAAGACCGTGAGAAGTTTCGTGAACTGATGTTGAAAATCGGTGTTGGGATGGCACCCCAAGCTACGGCTACCTCATTCCTGAAAGGGAAGGAGATAGCCCAAGAATTTGGTTTCCCATTAGTGATTAGGGCATCATATACCTTGGGTGGGGCAGGAGCTTCGATAGTTTACAAACCGGAAGACTTTGATGAGCTGTTAAGTCGCGGACTCGAAATATCGCCCATTCATGAGGTAATGATCGATAAGGCCCTTATGGGGTGGAAAGAGTACGAGCTTGAGTTGCTCCGTGATAAAAACGATAACGTTGTCATTATATGTACCATTGAGAATATGGACCCTATGGGGATACATACGGGTGACTCCATAACCGTGGCACCGGCAATGACACTTTCTGACCGGACTTTCCAAAAGATGCGGGATATGGCCATTCATATGATGCGCAGTATCGGTGACTTTGCAGGGGGGTGTAACGTTCAGTTTGCGGTTAGCCCAGATGAAGAAGAAGATATTATTGCCATAGAGATCAACCCAAGGGTTTCGCGCTCTTCGGCATTGGCTTCAAAGGCAACGGGTTATCCTATTGCCAAAATAGCTTCTAAATTGGCCATTGGTTACAATTTGAACGAGTTGGACAACCAGATTACGAAATCTACATCGGCATTGTTCGAACCCACCCTCGATTATGTTATCGTAAAGATACCGAGATGGAACTTTGATAAGTTTGAAGGTTCAGACCGTACATTAGGACTTCAAATGAAGTCGGTAGGTGAGGTAATGGGTATTGGACGTTCCTTTCAGGAAGCCTTGCATAAGGCAACACAATCCTTGGAAATAAAAAGAAACGGTCTAGGTGCCGACGGTAAAGGCTACACCAATTATGACCAAATCATTCAAAAACTGACGATTCCTAGTTGGGACAGGGTTTTCGTGATTTACGATGCCATTCAATTGGGTATTCCATTGGGTAGGATACACGAGATTACCAAAATAGATATGTGGTTCTTGAAACAGTACGAAGAACTTTATCTCTTGGAAAAGGAAATCTCTACCTATACCATTGCTACCTTGACCAAGGAATTGATGCTGGAAGCCAAGCAAAAAGGTTTTGCCGATAGGCAAATTGCCCATATGCTCGATTGCTACGAGAGCGAGGTGCATAAAAAACGAACCGAGGAGATGAATATCAACAGGGTGTATAAATTGGTCGATACCTGTGCCGCCGAATTTAAGGCGATGACCCCATATTACTATTCTACTTTTGAAGAAGAAATAGAAAAGCCCGACGGAACCCGATATGTTGAGAACGACAGTATCGTTACCGATCGTAAAAAAATTGTAGTGCTTGGTTCTGGTCCCAATCGAATAGGGCAGGGTATAGAATTCGATTACTGTTGTGTTCACGGTGTGCTTGCCGCTGCCGAATGTGGCTACGAGACCATCATGATCAATTGTAACCCTGAAACGGTTTCTACCGATTTTGATACGGCCGACAAACTTTACTTTGAGCCGGTTTTCTGGGAGCATATCTACGATATTATCCGTCATGAGAAGCCTGAAGGCGTTATTGTACAGCTAGGCGGGCAGACCGCATTGAAACTTGCGGAGAAATTGGAGAAATACGGTATTAAGATTATCGGAACCAGTTTCAAGGCACTGGACCTTGCGGAAGACCGTGGTAGTTTTTCCGAGCTTTTAAAAGCAAACGACATTCCGTTTCCACAGTTCGGGGTTGCAGAAACTGCCGATGAAGCCTTGGCCTTGGCCGATGAACTTAACTTTCCGTTGTTGGTAAGACCTTCGTACGTGTTGGGTGGGCAAGGAATGAAAATTGTCATAAACAAAGAGGAGCTAGAGGAGCATGTTGTAGATCTTCTTAGAAAAATACCGAATAATAAATTGTTGTTAGACCATTATTTGGATGGCGCGATAGAGGCGGAAGCCGATGCCATTTGTGATGGGGAAGATGTTTATATTATTGGTATTATGGAACATATAGAGCCTTGTGGTATTCACTCGGGCGACTCTAACGCAACACTGCCTCCGTTCAATTTGGGCGAGTTTGTAATGCAGCAGATAAAAGACCATACCAAGAAAATTGCCTTGGCCTTGAACACCGTAGGTTTGATCAACATTCAATTTGCCGTAAAAGACGACATGGTGTATATCATAGAAGCGAATCCACGTGCTTCTAGAACCGTTCCTTTTATTGCCAAAGCTTATAAGGAGCCTTATGTGAATTATGCCACCAAGGTCATGTTAGGGGATAAAAAGGTCAAGGATTTTGATTTTAACCCACAGCTTAAAGGTTTTGCCATTAAGCAACCGGTCTTTTCCTTTAATAAGTTCCCGAATGTAAACAAAAACCTAGGGCCTGAAATGAAGAGTACGGGCGAGAGCATTCTCTTTATCGACAGCCTTAAAGATGATCAGTTTTATGATCTTTACGGTCGAAGAAAAATGTACTTAAGCAAGTAAAATTGCTTATTGGAAGAGTGTAAAAGGTCGTGGTAATTGTTTGCCGCGACCTTTTTTTATAATTTACCTTGGGCGTAACGTCTCCTGATTTCCTTTTTGTCGAATTTGCCCACGCTGGTCCTTGGCACTTGGCCTATGAACAAATATTTTTCCGGGATTTGATAATTGGCGAAGTCACGACTTAAAAATTCTTTTAACTCGTAATTTGTTACCCTTTCGTTTCTATCGTGGAGCACGATAACGGCCAAGGGTCTTTCTGACCATTTTTCATCGGGTATGGCAATCACGGCCGCTTCTTTTATTTTCGGGTGGGCCATTAAGGTCGTTTCCAAGGCAACGCTAGAGATCCATTCGCCCCCACTTTTGATTAGGTCTTTTGTTCGGTCGGTAATATGCATATAACCATCTTGGTCGACAGTACTTACGTCTCCGGTTCTAAACCATCCGTCATTGGTGAAATTGTCGCGGTTCTTTGTTTTAAAATAAGAACTGATGACCCAAGCTCCCTTAACTTGTAGTTCGCCCATTGTTTTGCCGTCCCTTGGGGCGACGTTTCCGTTGTTGTCTACAATACGCATTTCAATACCGGGAAACTCTATGCCTTGTTTTGCCCGTATCCCCACCTTTTTGTCTTCACTTAAGTCTTGATGTTGGGGCTGTAGTCGGCTTACGGTGCCTAGGGGCGACGTTTCCGTCATTCCCCAAGCGTGGACCCCTCTAATGCCAAAATCCTTCTCCATGGCCTTTATTAGGCTTGCGGGAAGCGCGGACCCCCCGACCAGATACTCTTCCAAATCTAATTTGGGCCTAGGGGGATTTTTTTTCATGCTCTCATAGATTCCCATCCAGATTGTAGGCACACCATTGGCCTTGGTGACCTTTTCTTTTTGTAAAATTTTGATCAATGCCTCGGGTTGTAGGTTTGATGAGGGCAAGACCATATCAGACCCCGTAAGAAGACATAGGTACGGATATCCCCAGGCCATAACGTGAAACTGGGGAACAATGAGCAGTACGATATCGGAGTTGCTGTAGTTGGCGGCATTGGGCGTGGAGATGGTCAGGGCATGTAGGTAGGTAGACCTATGGGTGTAGAGCACACCTTTGGGCAGCCCCGTTGTACCACTGGTATAGCACATGCCGCTTGCGTCGTTTTCGTTTAGGGTAGGCCATTGAAATTCTTCCAATTGTCCTGCCAGTATATCTTCGTAATGTAAAACATTGGGCAATGTGGTGTTGAAATTTTCTGGTGCGTTTAGAATAATAAAATGCTCTACGGTTTCCAGTTTCCCGGCAATTTTTTCAAGTAAGGGTACAAGCGTCGCGTCTACAAAAATAACCTTGTCTTCCGCGTGGTTGATTATAAATTCGGTCTGTTGTGATGAAAGCCTGATGTTGATGGTGTGGCAAATGGCCCCAATACCGGGTACGCCGTAGTATAGTTCTACATGTTGGTAATGGTTCCAGGCAAAGGTGCCGACCATATCGCCTTTTTTTACCCCGAGGGTATTGGTAAGTGCATTGGCCAATTGCATGCAGCGTTTGTGAAGGTCTCCAAAGGTGTATTCATGCCTGGAGGCATCGGGCAAATAACTGATGATTTTTTTGGGCTTAAAAGCGCTGTTGCCATATTCAAGAATAGTGGTCGTAGTGAGCGGGTAATCCATTATTAATCCTTCCATAGGCTATCGGGGTTAAATCGTTGGGCCAGTTTTCCTAAAGTTACTGATTTTTTGTTACGTAGGGGAAAGTAGGAGGGGGAGGGTCAATTGTACCAAACAGCGTAACGTTTCCTACGCAGTTCAAGGGCCAGGGTTTCTTCCATTTTTAGGGCCGCGGCCCGTGTGGTCAATGGTTTAATATGATTGTATAGGCTGGGCCTAAGGTAGGATCCGTATTTCTTTACGATGGTTGAAGCTAGGCGGTGTCCCTTTTTATTTACATAACCCGTTTTGTGCTGTTGGAAGCGCTCTTTCGGGGTTTTGCTGGTCATTCCTACATATAAACATTCTAAGACCCCGTTGAATTGTGGATTGGCTTCGCGAAAACGCCGATTTTCAGTAAACACCTTTTTTGACAGCTCTATTACGTAGATATGATATTGGGTTCTGGCCATTTGGAGCGAAGTTTTATTGGGAAAGATTGATTTCTTCCTTCGGAAGGTGCTTAAAGATTGTCTCTAGGAATTCGGGAAGATTGTAGGGTTTGTGAATAATATCGTCAATGCCTGAATTGAGTATTTCCTTTTTGCTCTCGTCCAACTCTACGGCAGTTAACGCAATAATCGGAATGTCTTTATCGAATTCACGTATCAATTGGGTGGCTTCCATCCCGTTCATGTTCGGCATATGTATGTCCATGAGTATCAAATCGTAGTCATTGGCTTTGCTCATGGCCACGGCTTGGGCGCCATCATCTGCCAAACTCGATTCAATATGGTGTTTTTCTAAGGTTTTTTGCGTTACTTTTTGGTTGATTCTATTATCGTCGACAATAAGCACTTTATTGGTCCGTCTATTTTCAGTTGATGCACTTCCTTTAGGTAAATTGGCGATAGGGCTTTCATTAGCCTTTTGGCTCTCACTGTATCTTTTGAGATTTAGGCGAAAACTGAATTGCGACCCTTTGCCCGGGGTACTATCGAGTTCAATTTTGCTTTGGTAGAGCTTCAATATTTTTTTTACGATGGTAAGGCCGAGCCCCGTACCTGTATAATTGAGGTTTTTGTTTTCGATTTGGGTGAATTCATTGAAAATGTCTTTTTGCATATCCAATGGAATTCCAAGACCGTTGTCCTTTATGACAAATTGGGTGTAGTAGGTGTCGTCATCTATGGCTTCAACAAGAACAAGCTTTAGCCAAATGTCACCGTTTTCTGTAAATTTTATGGCGTTCCCAACTAAGTTTATAAGCACTTGCGATAATCTTATTGGATCTCCAATAAGGTGGTTCGGCAGTTTGTCGTCAATGTGTAAATGTAGGGTGTTATTGTTTTGTTGCAGGGTTGATTCGAAGGAACGTACAATATTTTTTATGAGCGTGTCTAGCTCGTAGGGTATTTTTGACAAGGTAATGGCTTCGGCATCCATCTTGCTTAATAAGAGTACGTCATTGATCAAGGCCAGGAGGTAATCGGCCGAGAATTTTAGGGAATCGAGATCATCTGCATAATCTTTGAGTTTTTCGTCTTCTTTTAAAATTCTCGATATACCTATAACTCCGTATAGGGGGGTTCGAAGCTCATGGCTGACCGTAGAAAGAAACTTGGTCTTGATCGTCGAAAGTTTCTCGGCCTTGGCATGGGCGATACTCAGTTGTTTGTTCTTTGCTCGGAGGTTGTTGATGTATTTTCTTCGGGTCTTGAAGAATACGATTATGATGAGCAGGGTGATAATGAGAATAACAACGGCAATAATAAGTACCGTGGTCAGTGTTTTTGATTTTGAGATCAATTGTTCTGAGTATACTTTTTCCTTTAGGGCCGATTCAAGGTCTTTTTGGGCCTGTTCCAAATTGAATTTGGCCCTGGCCTTTTCGGTCTCTTCCACTTTTTTAAGGGTGTATGCCTTTTGCTTGAACTGGTTGTGTTTGTCTAGGTTGGTAAAGGCTTTTCGGTAGTCGTCCGTTTCACTGTAGAGTTTGGCTAAATTGTCGTAGGCTTCAATGGCCAAATCGGTATTGTTGTTCTTATCGGCGGTTAAGGCGATGTTCTCTAGTTTTTGGGCGGCGGCATCGTACTCTTTCTTTATTAGGTAATACTTGCCGTATAAAAGGTCTATATAAAGTTTGTCAAGGGAATCGACTTCCTTTGCAGACAGATCTTCCGCTTTTTGAAGATAGGTATAGGCCTCGTCTATTTGTTTGTTGTCGAGGTAGGTCCAGATGAGGTTTACATAAGTGAGGTAAACTTCATCGTAGTCTTGGTTCTTTTCATTTATGTCGATGCTTTCCTTAAAGAAGCGGACCGCTTTTTCATAGGTGGCCTTATTGTCGGAATACAAAATGCCTAAATTCAGGGTTCCCCATGCTATAAGACTATCGGCGTGTGTGGCCCGGGCCAGTTCCAGTGCCTTTTCGGAATAAATCCTTCCCTGCACACTATCGTCCGTCTCGGAATAGATTCCACCTAGTATATCATAGCCTAAAAACTCGTAGTATTTGTAATTGAACTCCTTTCCTTTTTCTACTAGGGCCGAAGCGTATTTTATGGCTTCTTTATAGTTGTATTCGTCGTAGGCGTCATTCGATCGGTTGACGTACAATTCTAAGGTATCTCTTTTCCAATCCGTGGCCTCTTGGGCTATTCCATTAGTATACAGCGCAAGGAAAAAAATGAATACTAGTGGTTTTGATATCCTCATGTTCACATTGGGGCCGGTATAGGGTTGTACGGTCGGCCTTTTCGGCAAGCTAAGATAAGAATTTGCTTCTCAAATTATCGGCAAGCGGCCAATAGATCGATAGATGGCATGGGCATTCAAAAAAAATAGTGCGACTGAAAACGGGTTATTCGCCCTCTATGTTTACACCTTCCGTGGTAAAGGAGAAAGCTTGTGCACCCAATCCGCCGACCATAACGGCTTGAAACAAGGGGTTTAACGGGCGCTTGGCATACCAATCGATAATAAAGTTGGCACCGCTGCCACCGGAATTGTCTTGTTGTTCTATAACGTAATCGATAGATTCCATAGGGCGGAGGTAGATGGTTTGGTCTATATAGCTCCTTACAAGGTCGCCCCCGGTATTGTAGTAATCTATTTTTGAAATGAAGAGACTGTCTTTAAGGCTGGTATTCCTGATGCTTAACGTAGCCGTCAATAAGGTTCTGGAGTCTCTGGTCTGATTGTAGATATCAGAGTAAATAGGTACGTAAACCTGTTTTAAAAGAGGGTCGACGGCATTACCGTCGACCCTTCTGTTTAATGTATGTTCATCGAGTACCGGTATCGGCTTTTCCTCCTCGGGTCGTTTACACGACATGGACAACAAAACAAGAACAAGTACAACTGCTATTGATTTCAGACTATTTTCAATAGCGTAAAAATATATGCCGTAGCGGTATTTCCCTATCATTTCAGCATTCTAGTTTTATGGTATCCATGTTTTGGTAAGCCTTTTTAGGCTACTCCCATTCGGTATGGAAAATACCTTCTTGGTCAAGGCGTTCATACGTGTGAGATCCGAAGAAATCACGTTGCGCCTGTATAAGGTTCAAAGGCAATCGACTTGATGTATAGGCATCGAAATAGGTCAATGAGTTTGTCAGTCCCGGCATCGGGATACCGTTTTTGGCGGCATGTGCTACCAAGGTTCTGGCCGAGGTTACCGTACCCTTGATTTTCTCGACGAAATTCGGGGAAAGCAATAAGTTCGGTAAGTCTTTATCGGCTTCAAATGCCTCGGTGATGTCGGCCAAAAGACCGGCCCGAATGATACAGCCCGCACGCCAGATTTTGGCAATGGTGGCAATATCTAGATCGTATTTGTATTCTCTTGAGGCATCGGCCAATTGGTGCAAGCCTTGGGCATAGGTAATGATGAAAGAGAAGTAAAGGGCCTCTTCGGTCAGCTTGGCCAATTCTTCTTTATCTAAAATTGCCACTTCTGGGCGACCATATAGTTTTTCGGCTTCGGTTCTTTCGGCTTTGAGTGCCGATATTTCACGCATACTTACCGCAATGTCAATGGAAGGGACCGGTATACCTAAGTCCATGGCATTTTGACTCGTCCATTTCCCTGTTCCTTTTTGTTTTGCTTTGTCTAAAATCTGATCTACGAGATGACCTTTGTCTGCGCCCAGTTCATCTTTTTGTTCCAGAATTTTAGAGGTGATTTCCACTAGAAAAGACTGCAGACGACCTTGGTTCCATTTCGAAAAGGTATCGTGCATTTCTTCATTGGAAAAGTTGCCTGCTTTTTTAAGCAAATCATAAACTTCTGAAGTGAGCTGCATTAAACCATATTCTATACCATTGTGAACCATTTTTACATAGTTGCCAGATGATTTTGGACCTAAATAGGCTACACAAGGCTCCCCTTTATATTTTGCGGATACCGCTTCAAAAATAGGTTTAATGTGTTGGTAGGCCGATTTTGATCCGCCGGGCATAATACTGGGGCCCAGTCGGGCACCTTTGGCGCCACCCGAAACTCCCGCGCCAAAGAAATTGATGGCCTTGTCATGAAGGTAGGCTTCTCGTCGGTCGGTATCGGTAAAGAAAGAATTTCCTCCATCGATAATAATATCACCTCGGTCTATATGCGGCAAGAGACTTTCGATGACCGAGTCTACGATTTTTCCGGCCGGAACCAAAAGCATGATTTTTCTAGGCTGTTTCAGGGCTTGAACGAAGGTCTTTATATTGGTGGATGCATTCACCTTGGCTTCGTGGCCGCCTTCCTCCTTTAATGCCGCTACTTTTTCCTGATCCAGGTCGTAGCCGAACGCAGAGAATCCGTTATCGGCAACGTTTAAAATGAAGTTACGTCCCATAACACCGAGACCTATCAATCCAAAATCATATTTTCCTTCCATTTTCTATATTTAAAATTACACGATCGGCCCTAAAATTGTCATATTCGGGCAATACGACCAAAATTAAGCGAAATAATTGAAATGTAAGATTATCTTAGGGTAAACTCGTTGGTATTGCTGCATCTTTTCGATACTTTTAGCCTTTCAAATCGTATAAGGATACCATCTCATTATGAATAAAACAGAAAACCAGATTCTTGTGATATTTGGCGCCTCTGGCGACCTTACAGCAAGAAAACTCGTACCTGCACTTTTTAATCTTTATTTAGCAGGTCAACTTCCCGAAAATTTTGTGGTATTGGGGGCCAGTAGAAGTGATATGACCGATAACGCGTTTAGAAATAAAGTGGTTTTGGAAAGTACATATCTAAAGACAAAGATAAAAGAGCATAGCGACGACTATATAAAAGCATTCGCCAATAAATTTTTCTATGAAGATTTGGGGGGTAGCTATGATACGGATTATGGTCGCCTACGTAAAAGGGTAGAAGACCTTAAGAACAAATATCAGACTTCGGGAAATATCATCTATTACCTTTCTACGCCTCCGACCTTATATGAAACCATAGCGCAGCGATTGGCAGATGCGGGAATGAGCACGCAGAACAACGGTTGGAAACGTATGATCGTTGAAAAGCCTTTCGGTTATAGCCTTGAGACCGCAAAACAGCTGAACCAGGGGTTACAACAGTTCTTTGAAGAGCACCAGATTTACCGAATTGACCATTATTTGGGCAAAGAGACCGTTCAGAACCTATTGGTGACGCGATTTGCCAATAGCATTTTTGAACCCCTTTGGAACCGTAACTATATCCACCACGTAGAAATTACCAATGCCGAGAGTGTCGGTGTTGAAAAACGGGGAGGGTATTACGACAAGTCGGGCGCGTTGCGTGACATGTTCCAGAACCATTTGCTCCAAATCGTTTCCTTGATCGTAATGGAGCCGCCGATCAGCGATGCTCCCGAAGATATTAGGAACGAGAAAGTAAAGGCGCTCAAGTCGCTTAGGGTCATGAAAGATGAGCAAGAATTGTTCGATAACACCATAAGGGCGCAGTATACCAGTTCGGTTATAGACGGTGAGCCCGTGAAAGGATACCGTGAGGAAGAAGGGGTCGACAAAAATTCAACTACCGAAACCTATGCGGCCATCAAGTTTTTTGTGGATAACTGGAGATGGAAAGATACGCCTTTCTACGTGCGTACCGCCAAGAGAATGCCAACGAAGGTTACCGAAGTGGTCATACATTTTAAAACACCACATCATCAGGTGTTTCAAGAATCGGGATTGGACAATAAGGACAATAAACTGGTCATAAGAATACAGCCAGACGAAGGCATTTTGATAAAATTCGGGGTAAAAGTGCCCGGCCAAGGTTTTAAGGTCGAACGTGCCAACCTTGACTTCTACTATTCCAGTTTGGCGGAAACCCATGTGATGGAGGCCTATGAACGCCTGCTTCTAGATGCTATGCAGGGTGACGCTACCTTGTACGCCAGGGCCGATGAGGTTGAAGCAGCTTGGGAATTCGTGGATCCGATCTTAAAGTATTGGGAAAGTGGTAAAGACGTACGCATGTACGGGTATGCGGCAGGGGTCTGGGGACCCGAAAATTCAAATGAGCTGATAGACGGTATAGGCGAATGGAGAAACCCGGGAGCGAGTTTGACCGATGATCCGGGCTTTTGTGTCATATGCTAATAGGGGTTTATGGCCATTGGTCCAAAGCTTTGCGTATAAATTGTAAAAAACGACTATGGATTTAAAGATATATCAAGATAAAAACGAGGTTGCCGAAGCGTTTTCGGCCTATTTTGCCGAGCAAGTGAAGCAAAACGATACTTTTCATGTGGCCCTTTCGGGCGGAAGTACCCCAAAAATAGTTTTTGATGAACTGGCCGATAAGTTTGGTAGACAAATCGATTGGTCTAAGGTGCATTTGTACTGGGGAGACGAGCGTTGTGTGCCCCCGACCGATGATGAAAGCAACTATAAGATGACGGTAGAACACCTGTTGTCTAAAATTGAAATTCCTGAAGGAAACATCCATCGCGTTCATGGGGAAGATGAGCCCCAAGGCGAAGCCGAACGATATGCAAGGGAATTGAAATCGGGGCTTCCGGCCAAAAACGGTTTCCCTCAATTTGACCTAGTGGTTTTAGGTATGGGCGATGACGGCCATACCGCTTCTATCTTCCCCCATGAAATAGAACTTTGGAATTCAGAACATCTATGTGAAGTGGCCGTACACCCCGAATCGGGGCAAAGGCGCATCACTATAACGGGCAATCTGATCAATCACGCAAAGACCGTTGCTTTCTTGGTGACCGGTGAAGGAAAAAAGGAAAAAGTAGGCGAAATTCTCGGTAGCGATGGTGGTTCCGTCACTTATCCGGCCCACTTGGTGGCCCCAACCTCGGGCAATCTATTGTGGTTCTTGGATCAAGCGGCGGCCGATAAGCTTACCTAAGGTCGAGCTTTACGTTTTCATTGGCCAGAAGGTCGAGGTGTTCCTCTATTTTAAATTGGGACGAGTCGAATTGGGTATCCCTTGAGAAAGCCTCTTCTTTTCTTTGTTTGCTTCGGGCGAATCGTCTAACGCCTTGCTCGTTCTCTAACAATAGACCGGGCACGGGTACGCTTTTTCCGTTTTCGTCCTTGGCTACCATGGTAAAGTATGAGGAATTGCAATGGCGCTTGGTGCCGGAGGTGATGTTTTGCGATTCTACCCGAACCCCTACGACCATAGAGGTCTTACCGGTGTAGTTTATGGAAGCGCGCAAGGTTAACAGCTCACCGACTTCTACCGGATGAAGGAAATCGACCCGATTGACCGATGCGGTCACACAATATCTTTGAGAGTGTTTTGAGGCACATGCAAAGGCAATCTGGTCCATTAGGTTTAGAATGTGTCCACCGTGGACCTTCCCACCAAAATTAGAGTGGGAGGGAAGCATTAGTTCGGTTATTGAAACTCTTGAATCGTTAGCACTCTTGAATTTTTCCATTAGTTTCTAAAATGAGGTGATTGTTCTTTTTCTACTTTGGTTACAAAATATTTGCTATCTCCGAGCCAAAGAAAAGTAGCAAAGCGTTCAACATAATGCAACTTTACGTATTGTCCTTGGTACTGCTGAAGCTGTTCAATCACTTCTTTGTCTTTGTCCAATATGGAAAATGAAAAGATCTGGGCACCTGATATGCCTTGACTGATCTCTCCTTCCCAAGTTTTGACGATAACACCTTTGTGGCTGATTTTGATAAGCTCGCCCGAACGTATTCCGTTGCTATAGGGTACGAAGTAAATGAATGCGTACACTATGGCGAATAGGGCTAAAATAATGCCCAAGCTAATAAAGAGCGACTTTTTCATGTTTCTAGTTTTAGGTCGCTTTCAAAGTCATCTTCTTGAGCGCGTTTAAGTATGGGTTCGGGAATCGATTTTTTTGCTTTTGCTCCCATTTTTTTCAATTTTTCAATACTGATGACAATATTTCCACGGCCTTCGACCAGTTTGTTCATGGCGCCTTTGTATTCCGATTTGGCCTCGTCCATTTTCTTGCCCACTTTGGTCAGGTCGTTTACGAAACCTTCGAACTTATCATATAGGGCCCCGGCCTGTCGAGCTATTTCCAAGGCGTTACGCTGTTGTTTTTCATTGTTCCACATACTGTCAATGGTACGTAATGTAGCCAATAAGGTCGATGGCGTAACGATGACGATATTTTGTTCGAAGGCCTTGCTGTAAAGTGTACTGTCATTATTGATGGCAATGGCAAAAGCGGGTTCTATGGGCACGAACATGAGTACGAAATCCGGACTCTCCATGGCGTAAAGGTCTTCGTATTTTTTGGCGGAAAGCTGGTCGACGTGCCTTTTTAGGGAATTGATATGGTCTTTTAGGAATTTATCACGTAAATCGTCTTCGGCATTTACAAACCGCTCGTAATCCGTTAACGATACTTTGGAGTCGACCACCATTTTCTTGCCATCGGGAAGGTGTATGATCACATCGGGAAGCACCCTCGAACCATCTTCCCTGGTAAAACTTTGCTGAACGGTATATTCGCGGTCTTTTTCCAATCCTGATTTTTCAAGCACGCGTTCCAGTACCAACTCGCCCCAATTCCCTTGCATTTTACTGTCGCCTTTCAAGGCTTTGGTAAGGTTTTCGGCCTCTTGGGTGATTTTCAGGTTTTGGCTCTGAAGATTTAAAAGTTGCTCCTTTAATGCGGAATGTATGCTGATATTTTCTTTTTGGCTCTCTTCTACCTTCTTCTCAAAAAGCTGTATTTTCTCATTGAGGGGCGTCAAAATATCCTTAATGTTCTTCTCGTTGCGTTCGGTGAATTTTAGGCTTTTTTCCTCTAAAATTTTATTGGCGAGGTTCTCGAATTCTTTGGTGAATTTTTCCTGTAGTTTTTCAACCTCTTCTTTTTGCTCCCTATTTTTCAGCTGAAGATTTTCCAAATCGGCCTGATAACGGACAATTTGGTTGCCTAATTGTTCCTTTTCATCCTGTAAACGGGTTTTGTGCGCTTCGCTATCTTTCAATCGCGCCTCCAATACATTGAGGTTGGCATGCAGTTGTTGCTCCCGTTCTTCAAGGGCACTCTGGCTCGACTTCGTCTTTAGGTTCTGAATATAATTTCCTAAAAAATAGCCTATGGCAAGGCATAGTAATCCGATTAATAAGTAAATAAGGTAAACGTTCATCTTCCTGGTAAAATGTTCAGGGTAAAGATACGAGATTGGTATTAAAACGGAACACTGCCCTTGGGTTACTTTTTTATTCTAAAAGATCCCGTTTTTGGGTCGAAAACAACAGTGTCGGAAGGAAACAAAGATTCAAAGGCCTTTTGTGTGATAAGTTCGCAAGGTTGTCCGAAATGGTTCGACTTCCCATCTAAGAGAAGCATTTTGTCGCAAAGTTGAATCGCCATCTCAATTTCATGAGTGGTAAAAACCACTGTTTTTTTTGTGGTGTGCGCTATGGTGCGCAGTAATTTTAATATTTGCACCTTATGGTAGAGGTCTAAATGGGTCGTAGGCTCATCTAAGAGAATGATATCGGTGTCTTGGGCCAAGGCCCTGGCGATCATGACCCGTTGTAACTGTCCGTCGCTCAGTTCAAAACATTTTTTGTCTTTTAAGTCGCTCAACTCTAGCGCTTCAAAGGCCTCGCTTATCTTTTTTTTGTCGATATCGGTCAGTTTGCCCAGCCAATTGGTGTAGGG
Source organism: Zobellia sp. OII3 (assembly GCF_002211465.1). Lineage (NCBI taxonomy): Bacteria > Pseudomonadati > Bacteroidota > Flavobacteriia > Flavobacteriales > Flavobacteriaceae > Zobellia > Zobellia sp. OII3. Next base: position 151,522 of record NZ_MWRZ01000004.1, read on the forward strand.
TTGCCTGCCTAATGCTACCAATTCTAGAACGGACAAATTTTTAGAGGCGATGGGCTCCGTTAAGACCATGCTTATTTCAGACGATAACTCTAAGGGGGCATAGGCTTCCAAAGGTTTTTTTTTGATGATCAATTGCCCTGAAAGAAGGGGTTGGGCGTTGCCCAGGGTCCGTAACAAGGTAGACTTGCCGATACCGTTGATCCCCACGATGGCGGTTAACTCGCCTGGTACCAAGGCAAAGTTGATGCCTTTTGCTATTACATGGGTTCCGTAACCAATGGCAAGGTCTTTCGAGAGAAGCGTAGTATGTTTGGTTGTATAGGCGACGACAGTAGGTGTTAAAGTTGTTTCTTGATGTATTTAGGCAATTTAGAGATGCTTCTGATCTTGATGTTCTTGTAATACACCTCGCAGGCCTCCGATTGAAATTGGATCTTTCCTTTGGTCAGTGCGCTTGCAACACCATTTTTGTCATATTCCTTTGCATTTTGGAGTACCATTACCACCTTTCCATTAACAATATGGTAGGCTTTGTCGTTTATGCAAATAAGTTCTAGGCGGCTCCATTCCCCATGGGGATTTTCAAAATTGGCCATTCTCCTGCAACGTCCGTCGGCCCCTGTCTTAAAAGTATGTACTTCTCCCTTTGGATCGTAGAACCAAAATTCTTTTCCGTTTTCCTTGCGTTTTGAAGCTTTGATATCCATACTTACACCGGCTAAAGGGAAAAAGTCGCCACAATCGGTTTCTTGTACCTGCATTTCCGGGGCCTTCATCCAAACGTTCCAGAATTGTCCGTGTGGTTCTTGGGCATGGTAAAGAACCCCACTGTCCCTCTTGTCTTTAAGGCGGGGTTCGTATTTTTTGGTGCCCCATTTGATATCAAAGACCAAGTGGTAGTTTTCGTATTCTTGTTTGGTGCTTAAGCCCCCATAGATCTGGCCGCTTACATTGAGAATAGTCTCCCCGTTTTCTTGGCTTGTGGTAAAGACATTCAAGGGGTCGTTGTTGAGTCCGATCGGTGTTCCGTGCATTCCATCACCTTTTTCGTAGCCTTCAAGGTCGAGCGATGTGTGCGGTACCCCTATAAAAACGTCCCAGTTAGATAGGTCTTTGTCGAGAAGCATCTCCCAACCTTTGTCATTTTTTTGCGCATTTAGGTTAATGGCAACACTGCTTAAAAGAAGAAAAAGAAAAGTCAATTTGGTTTGCATAGGGTTGGGTTTACTATAAATAGTTTGTAAAAAATAGGTTTTAAAATAATTGTTGAACGTAAAACTATCTAATTGCCCCTCTTTGGGGTATAACATATGATCATATCTGTATAATGTAAAGTTTATTATGTTGTGTTTTGGGTCAAAACACCATTTTTCTTTTTCTTAACAATAACCAGATTACCACTGGGGCACCAAAAATACTGGTAATGGCATTTATAGGCAAAACATTGGCATTGTTTGGCAGTTGGGCTATGGTATCACAAACCAGCATTAAGATGGCACCATAGGCCAATACGGCCGGAACCAAGATGCGATGCTCCGTAGTATTGAAAACCTGACGGGTCAAATGGGGAACTGCCAAGCCGATAAATGCAATGGGCCCGGCAAAAGCGGTAATGCCGCCGGCCAAGAGTCCGGTCGCAACAATGATCTTGAACCGAGAACTCACCAAATTGATGCCAAGGCTACGGGCGTAATTTTCACCTAGCAAGAAGGCGTTTAAAGGTTTAATGGAAAGCACACTTAGAAATATGCCCAAACAGACCAAGGTCAGTAATAGGAGCAATTGGTGCCAAGAAAGATTCCCTACGCTACCAAAGGACCAATAGACGAATTGTTGCAGTTTTTCAGCTTGGGTAAAATAAGACAAAACACTTACAATGGCTGCAGTAATGCTACCGAACATAAGGCCTATGATCAAAAGGGCCATACTATCCTTTACCTTTCGGGCGATAAGAAGAACACAGAACAGCACTAAAAAACTTCCCGTGCTAGAGGCAAGGGCAAGGGAAACATCGTTGATCAGGGTAATACCGAGCCACGAAGTAAAAGTGGCCGATCCCATTATTAAGATGGCCGCGCCCAAACTGGCGCCGGAACTGATACCTAGTACGAAGGGGCCTGCCAAAGGGTTTCTGAACAAGGTTTGCATCAGCAATCCGCTCAAGGCGAGTCCGCTACCCACCAATAGGGCCGTAAAGGCCTTGGGCAGTCTATAGTTCCAAATGATGTACTCCCAGGCCGTGTTTTCCAAGCTTCCTCCGAAAATGGAATGTAAGGTTTTGGAAACGGGAATGGAAACCGACCCTAAACAGATGTTGATAATAAAGGTAATTACCAAAACAAGCAGTAGGAGTAAAAAGGAAGTGCGATATGTTTTTTGGACTTGCACTTATTCAAGAGGTTTAAAAAAGAAGGGTTCGTAATCGGGAAGCAATTCCGGATGGAAAATGTGAATAAGGTCTTTTAAGACCAAATCGGGTTTCATCGGTGCCATTTCGTAATATAGGAGCCCCCCTGTACTGCCCTTTGCCAAGGTGTTCGAGAATATATTTTTATTCTTAAAGGCCTTGAATTGTGTATAGTGGGCGTTGGCTTTTTCCATTTCAGAATAGGAGGTGATCATTGAGGGGTTGAGCCAGTAGTCGGCCTGTTGTGATTTGGCCAGAACGGCTTCTAGGCTAAGTGAAATCCCTCCGGTTTCGGTGTCGTCTTTGTAGAGGTAATCGGCTTTTGCATCTTCTAGAAATTGGGCCATCCAACTTTTGCCCCCTGCTACGTGCCAAACATCTTTGTAGAGTCCCCCGGTAAGTACGGTAGGCCTTGTTTTGACCTTGGCTACAAGGGCCTTGGTTTTTTGATATGAATTTTCAATCGCATTAAAAATACTATCGGCCTTGGCCTCAAGTTGAAAAAAAGGTGCGAAAAATTTGATCCATTCCGCTTTTCCGAGAGGGGACTCCTCGGTCCAATCCCCGTTGAGGACCACGGGAATGTTGGAATGGGCTATGGTTTCATAGGCCTTGTTCCTATTGTTCATGCCAAAGCCTATAACGACTTCAGGATTAAGGCTGATGGTGATTTCCGTATTGATACTTTCATTATTCCCCAACTCCTTTACACTACCATCCAATATCCGTTTACGGGTATATTCAGAAGAAATCAAATCCGTATTCGGAAAGCCCACCAGCCTGTCGGCCACCCCTAGGGCTTCAAGTGAGGGAATATGGGTTGTGGAGGTAACCACCAAACGTTCTATCGGAACGGCCACGATAGCGTCGTATGCTTCGCTGTTCAAGGTGATGGAGGCCATCTTTTCTTTGTCGACCAAGGCGTATTTAAAGGTTTTTTCCGAGCCTGGCCATGGCGATGATACGGCAATAACGGTAAACCCTTCGGCTGCTTTTTCAATGGAAAAACCAGTAGCATGCGTAATCTTGGTTATGGCAGGTAAGCTAGTGGTAATCGAGGTGCTTTCTTTTTTCTCCCTTTTACAGGAAAGAACCAAGGCGCATAGGGCAATGAAAACAATTTTCTTCAATTTTTTTTGTCTTATGGGTCTCAAGAATGGGTGAAATGTATCAATGGGCTAAAGGTACAGTCTTTCTTTTCCAAGAAAAAAAGACAAATGGAATTTTATTTATTTTCTGTCTATCAATTGATTCTGAGGAAGTAAAAGGAGAAGGGACAGTTTATAAGGGAAATTCGTCTGGACAACGTCAATTGTTCGCTATATTTGACTTTCAAAAAAATGATATGAAAAAAATCTTATTGGTTTTGGTCTTGGCTGTATTCGCTTCCTGTAGCGATGATGAAAAAGTGGATTATGTAGCAAAAAATGAACAGGAAATCAAGGAATACATTGAAGAGAACAATCTTGACGCCAAGAGAAGCGCTAGCGGTCTTTACTATGTGGTAGAAGAAGAGGGTACAGGCTTTCGGCCTACGGCAACCTCAAATGTCACCGTGGCTTATAAGGGCTATTTTACCGATAAAGAAGTTTTTGATGAAAGTGAAGCGGAAGGCATCACATTCAACCTATCACAGGTTATCGCCGGATGGACGGAAGGTATCACCTATTTCAAGGAAGGCGGTAACGGCTTGCTGTTGGTACCTGCAGCCTTGGGTTACGGAAATTCGGATAGAAGGGGTATACCCGGCGGGTCTGTACTTGTTTTTGAAGTAGAGCTTATTGCCGTAGAGTAATTTCACAAAAAAAGGTTTTTCTTTTACAGCTTCAAAACCGAAACATTTTTCAGGTGCAATCTTTTCACAAATTATGTACCTTCGCCGCGAATTTAGGTTCGACAGGGTCGTTATGGCCTTGTTGATTAAAAGGGAATCCGGTGAAAGTCCGGAACTGTTCCCGCAACTGTAAGTTCATGCCGAGCTACGCTTGGTGCCTCTTAAGAGGGTGTTGCTTTCTTCAAAACCACTGTCTGCCATAAAGATGGGAAGGTAAAACAACATTGGACAAGTCAGGAGACCTGCCGGATTCAAACAACTAATGTTAAACTTTCGGGATAAAGGTTTACGTATGGGTACAGACATACTATTCGCTCGAACAGAGATTACAAAATGAACAAAAATTTTTATGGAGTTTGTGCTGCCCTATTGGCAAGCACCAGTATGATTGCGCAAAATGTAGAAGGCGATTCTACAAAAGTGAGACAACTAGATGAGGTTGTGGTCAGTGATTCTAAATTTGAGTTGAAACGTGAAAATTCAGGTAAAACGGTGATAAAGATTACCGCAGAAGAATTAGAGCGTTACCAAGGTAAGAACATCACTGAAATCATTAATAACCAGAGCGGTATTGAAATATCGGGAAGCCGTAGCCCAGAAGGTTCTGTTTTTGGTGTTTATGCCCGAGGAGGAAGAGGGCGTCAAGTACTTGTTATAGTCGATGGGGTTCGAGTTCTAGATCCGTCGTCTTTTTCTGAGGTATACGATTTGCGTTTACTCTCTGCCGCTAGTGTAGAATCTATAGAGATCATTAAAGGTGCCGCTAGTACGCTTTATGGTACCAATGCGGCCACTGCAGTTATAAATATTACTACTAAAAAAGCTTCGGTAAAACCTATTTCCCTGAGTGTACAGTCAAGTGTAGGTACGAATCAAACCCAAGATGACCAAAATTACAATGTATCAAGGTCGTCTAACAGTGCTCAAATAAGCGGTACGTTGAATAAATTCAATTATTCGGGTAGTTTTTCGAACCGATATGCGGAAGGTATTTCGGCAAATATAACGCCTGCGAATGAAGAAGATCCGTTTTCAAACATTTCGACGAATTTGCGTTTGGGTTATGATTTTTCGGATAAACTGAAGATTTCGGTTTATGGAAACCAAACAAAGGTAAATACAAATTTTGATAACTCTTACGGTCCAACGGATGCGCCCAATCAGTTTATAAGTAAGCAAGAAAGAGCAGGGGTTGCGGCCACCTATGATTATGGTAGGGGTTCTTTACAGGCAAATGCAGGATACAGTAGTTATGATTCTGAAAATATCACGGATTTTCCGTCTACGTTTAAGGGTAACAACTATGTTGTAGATGTATATCATAAATACAATTTTAATGATCAATTTCACAGTGTTGTCGGTTTGAATTATTTAGCCGATGAAACCGATTTTTTAGCCAAGGAAAAATTTGAGATTACCGATCCATATGCGAACGTAGTCTATGTATCTGATTTTGGATTGAACTTGAATGCCGGTGCACGCTTAAACAACCATACGGAGTACGGAACCAACTTTGTTTACAATATAAACCCATCTTTTACTCTTAAAATGGATGGCAGTTATCTTAAGTTCTTGACATCGTATGCAACGTCTTATATAACACCGTCATTAACTCAGTTGTTCGGGAATTATGGGGCTAACCCAGATTTAGAACCAGAAGATGACCGAACTATTGAGGGAGGTTTAGAATTTGCCGGTAAAGGTAACTTTAGAGCTAGTGCCCTTTATTTTAATAGAAAAGAAGAAAACTTTGTGTTTTATGATAATGCAACGAGTAGTTATAAAAATGCACTGAATACAATTGATGCACAAGGAGTGGAGGTAGAGCTTAGTTGGAAAGCTACCGACAAATTAAATTTCGATGCCAATTATACATTTACGGAGAGAAAGGGAGACGATGCCGTTCGTATTCCCAAACATAAGATAAATGCGAATTTGGGCTATGCGTTTTCAGATAGAGCTTTTGCCTCGTTAAACTATAGCCTTACAAGAAGTAGAACAGATTCTGATTTTAGTACTTTCCCATCTACTATTGTACCTTTGGACAGTTTTTCCTTGGTAGATTTGTACCTCTCGCACGAATGTATAGAAAACCGGTTAAAGGTATTTTTAAATGTCAATAATATTTTAAACCAAGAATATACCGAAGCCCTTGGTTTTACGACCAAAGGAAGGAATGTTATGATCGGTTTTAGTCTCAATCTCTAAAAAACAGAAACGTGCTCAAAGTTTGCTCTTTTATGCCTGCCGTTACCCAAATGCTCTATGATATGGGGTTGCAAGAACACTTGCATGGTATTACGTTTGAATGCCCCCCTATGGCATTGCAAGAGAAAAAACCGATAGTGCGTTGCATTTTGGAAGGGAAGAACTATACAAGCCAAGAAATCGATACCTTTTTCTCGGAAAGCAAAAAGGAAGGGGAGAAGCTTTACTATGTAGACGAAAAGGCCCTTGCCGAAATCGCTCCAGACATCATCTTTACACAAGATATGTGTGATGTTTGTCAAATCGATACGGAATGTACGGCCGCTGCTGTTGCAAACCTTGAGAAACAACCGGAACTTATTTCAATTAGTCCTTCTAGTTTTAATGATGTCTTTGAAAATGCCATTACCATTGCCAAGGCATTGGGTAGGGAAGAGGTGGCTTATGAGTATTTGGGAAAACTGAATGAAAGAATAGATCATGTAGTGGACCAACTAAGAGCAGCTAGAGTTCTTACAAAGAGAGTGCTGTTGTTGGAATGGATAGAGCCTATTTATAATTGCGGACATTGGATTCCCCATCAAATCGGTTTTGCCGGTGGGGTAGACATGCTTTCTAATCCTTCGGGGAATAGTGGTGTGCTTTCATGGGATAAAATAAAGCAGTACGATCCGGAGGTAATTATAGTAGCGCCTTGTGGGTTCAGTATTAAAAGAACCTTAAAGGAGATGCATCTATTGCTTTTAAAAGAGGGCTGGCCCAACTTAAAGGCGGTCAAGGACCAAAAAGTATATGTAGCCGATTTTGATTTGTTTACGCAATCATCCGCTGCCACCTTGGTCGATGGCATAGAGTTGTTGGCCGGGTTGTTTCATCCGGAAGCAATTTCTGTTCCTTCGCGATTAAAACGTAAGTATCAAAGGTTCTACGAGTTCTGAGAAATTATAAATTCAAAAAAAAGCGGTCTGTTTTTAAAACGGGCCGCTTTTTTGTTCGTATTGAATGTTTTTAGACTACCAAACTATAGGCGGGTCGCTAACGTACATGTTATCTTTTAAAGGCGAGAACATTTTTGAATTGGTCATGGTCTCTATAGGAAGTTCGACGGTATGGCTGCCTTTGGCCGGGGATCCCGTTATTTGTTCTATGGCCTTGGCAAGCAGTGGTTCGTTCAGGTCGCCTAATACACCCAAATTTGCTAAATCTTCGGGTAAGACTATGTCGGGAACCAAGCCACTGGTGTAAGCTGAAAACCCTTTCGAGTTTTCATTTCTGCCTAATAAGGGTTGTATGGCCCACTTGTTTTTGGGGTTTATTTTGTTCGTTCGTTCTTGGTTATAGACGTAGTTGTTTCCTCTGTCGTCTACCATAGTTACCGAGAACTCGTTTTTTCCTCGGGTTTTGTCCCCTATTTGAACCACGTCGATATAAGGAGTCAGGCCGTTGATTACTAATTCGCTCGCCGAGGCTGTGCCCGTGGTGGTCAATATATAGACTTTGTTGAGGTTTAGGGAGTTTATGGCAGTGCCCTTACTGGTCTTTTCCGCAAAAAAGCGTCTTAGCTCGGTATCATTGTCGTCAAGTATTTTTTGATACTTCTCGTTATATCGCGCCTTGAGAAAGACTTCCTCGGTATTGGTGCCATATATCATACTTGACAAGAGAACGGCGGTGTTGACAGAGCCTCCTGGGTTATATCGAAGGTCAAGTATCAGTTCGTTTACCCAATTCGATTTAAACCGACCGAAGACTTGGTTCAATTCTTCGTCATATTCGTTGGTAAACCCGGTATAGACCAAGTAGCCAATTTTTTTGTCCTGTATTTCAATGATTTCGTCTAGGAGTATGGGGTTTTCGCGAAGGCCTACCTCTTTGGTCAATTGTATTTGCGTTCCGTTCGGTTCCGCATTTTCACCTTCAATATCGGCCATGTCCAAAGAATAGGTGTCACTATCCCCAAAGAGAAGGGTTTTGTAGTTTTGGTCGGTCAAGGTGGTGCCGTTTACTCCCGTAAAGATATCTCCGCGTTTGATGTTTTTGGTTGACGCGTTTGAATTAGGAATAATATACTGCACATAGCCATAGATTTCACTGCTGTTCTCCTTTTGTCTTACCAGTCCGAATATGACTCCGTTACTTTTAGAAATACCGGCCAATGATTGTACAAGTTCTACGTAATTATCTGAAAAAAAGCTAAAACGGTCTTCCGAAAACAATAGCTTATCGTCGAAAAATTTTCCGGGGTCCGGTTCAGATGCCAGAAATTGGGTATAGGCTAGGGATCCCTCCTCTGTATTTGGAAATTTCGTATCGGATAGGTTTTCCACATCCGATTGCCAGAAATACCAAAAGTTCATGGCTTTCCACATAAAGTCTTGTACATGTACCCCTGCATCGGGATCGGGATCCACGGTATCGGGTATAGTGAAGTCGTCATCGGTTTTAGAACAGGAAACGATAAGAAATACAGATAGGAGCAGTCCTAAATTCAATTTTTTCATCATAATAAGACAACAAATAGTGTTTTACGGGTGAACGACCGCATCCACCCTTATATCACAACGTAAAATTAGTGTGCTTTATTTGTATTATTTTGATTTTAACGGTTTTATCAAGCCATCCATCAGCATTTTGTTCGCGCCGGGCTTGAACATTTTTGAACTAGAAACGAAATCGACCGATATAAGAGGTTCGAAACTTCGTTTTGCGGTTTCTCCTGAAATCACCGATAGGGCAAGGGCAAGTAGGGGTTCATCGGCATCGCCTAAAACGCCTAGATTGCCAGCGTCCTCATCTAGTTCATAGTCTGGAACCAGGCCACTGGTGTAATCTAAAAAACCATCGGCATTTTCATTGCGGCCCAATAATGGTTGTATGCCCCATTGATTGTCAGGGTTTATTCTATCTTCGTAATCTTCATTGTAGAAATAGTTGTTTTCGGGATCATCGACGAAGGTATTCGAGAATTCGTTTTTTCCAACGGTATTCTCACCAATGTGGACCACGTCAACATAGGGAGCAAGTCCGTTCATTACCAATTCACTGGCCGAAGCCGTGGCTCCTGTTGCTATGACAAATACACGCTTTAGGTTTAAGGTGTTGAGTGGGGTCTTGCTGTCAAAGGTCGTGTCCACAAAATTTTCTTCTCCATCGCCAGGGTCGAATGTTTCCATGATCTTTTCGTTGTAACGGGCCTTAAGAAAAAGTTCATCGGTGTTGGTACCGTACACGGCACTGGCAATTTGTATTGCCGATGTAACTCGTCCACCGGGATTATACCTGAAATCGAGCACAAGTTCATCTATATTCTCGGCTTTAAGGTTTCCGAAGACCTCGTTCAGTTCATCGTCATAACTGGCTATAAAGGAATTGTACATAATGTAGCCGACTTTTACGCCATTATGTTCGATAACGGTAGATAAATAAATAGGGTTCTCCGTTAGGCCCTCTTCTTTGGTCAAGGTGACTTTTTTATTGTTAGGCGTAATGGTCTTGTCGATAATATCGGCCATTCCCAAGGTGTAACTATCTTCGTTGAACAAGTGGAAGTTGTTGTCCGTTGCAGAGTTGTAAAAAAGTTGCTCTCCATCTACGGTAAGAAAAATATCGCCTCTTTTCATGCCTTTTTTATCCGCATCGGAATCTTTTACAACGTATTGTACATATCCGAAAACATCTCTATTGTCACCAAATAAAGAAAGACCGAATTCAAGGCCATTACTTTTTGATATCCCTTGAAAGCTATTTACCAGATCGTGATAGTCTTCCCTTAAGAAACTAAAACGATCATCTTCAAATAATAAGCTATTGAAAAAGGCTTCGGGATCAGATTCGGAAGCCAAAAAAGAAATATAATCCGGGTCATCAAGACTTTTAAATTTGCTATCGGCCAGATTGGGAACATCTTCTTGCCAGAAGTAAAATGAATTCATTACTTGGTACATGAAATTTTGTACGGGGTAATCGTTTGCCGTTTTTTGGGTTTCATCTCCATTGTCATCGGGGAAAATATCGTCATCGTTTTTGCAACTGGTAAAGAATAGCCCTGCGGACAACAATAATAAGAGGTACTTTTTCATAGCTTTTTTGTTGTGAAGTAAAACTACCGAATCAATTACCGTTCCAAAAAAGGCATGATAATATAATGGGGGAGTTTATTTTAAATCGTTTAAGTTAGTATACGTAAACAGTTAGTAAAAAGTTGTAGTAATAGCTTACAAAGCGAAAATTAAAAAATATTTGTAACATAACCAGAAGTGTCTCGTCTTGATTATGAAGACCTCATTATAAAGTGTTCAATAGTAACCCGACCAAAACAATGCAACAGGCAGATTTTTTAAAGATTGTCGGTCCTTTTCAAGACAAGCTCTATCGTTTGGCAAAACGTTTGCTGGTTTCTAGGGAAGAGGCTGAGGATGCCACCCAAGAGATTCTGTTGAAGCTATGGGCGAAGAAAAAGAATATGGGGCAGTACAAGAACGTTGAGGCTTTTGCGATGACCATGACAAAGAATTTCTGTTTAGATCGTCTAAAATCGAAACAGGCGGGAAACTTGAAACTGGTTCATACCAATTATAAGGAGGGCGGTAGTTCGCTACAGAAAAAAGTAGAGGCCAAAGATAGTGTCTCTTGGGTACAGAAAATTATGGAAGATTTACCGGAGCAACAAAAAATGGTCTTGCAGTTGCGCGATGTTGAAGAATATGATTACGATGAAATTGCCGATATGTTAGAGATGAAGCCAACGGCAGTAAGGGTGGCCCTATCTCGGGCGAGAAAGACCGTTAGGGAAAAATTAATGCAAAAACACAGTTATGGAATTGGATAACGTAAAAAAATTACTCGAAAGATACTTTGAAGCCGATACAACGGTGGCCGAAGAAGAGGTGTTGAGAGACTATTTCTCTAAAGAGAACATACCTGACGACCTAAAGCCATACGCTCCTTTGTTCGGTTTTGTCGCCAAGGCCAAAAAAGAAAGGTTTGCAAAACCCCTTGATTTGGGCCCTGAAAAGAAACTAGGAGGAAGTAGCCTGTATAAATGGTTGTCGATAGCGGCGGCGGCAGTGCTGATGCTCGGTGTTTATTTTGGAAAAACCTATTATGATGAAAAGGAACTGGAACAGCAACAGGCCCAATATGCCTATAACGAAACCAAAAAAGCCTTAGACCTATTGGCCCAAAATATGGAGAGGGGCACGGAGAAGATGGCCTATTTAAACGAATTTGTTGAGGCGAAAGATAAAATTTACAATAAGAATTAAAATAAAAATCCGAAAGATGAAAAAAATATTAATAGTACTAATAGTAGCAGTGTTGCCGGTTATGGGCTTTTCACAGTCCCTGTTCGATAAGTATGAAGACTTGGACAAAGTTAGTGCCGTGGTCGTGAACCGCAGTATGTTCAACCTCTTGAGTAAAATAGACGTTGAGGTTGATGATCCCGAGGCAAAAGACTTTATGGATATCGCCAAAAGCCTTAACAACCTAAAAGTGTTCATTACCGAAGACAAGGCGATTTCTGCAGATATGAAGCTATCGGTAGAGAAATACCTTAAATCGGCCAAGTTGGAAGAACTTATGCGGGTAAAGGATAAAGATGCCAACGTAAAGTTTTACATCCGTAGCGGTAAAGATGACGACCACGTGAGCGAGCTCTTGATGTTCGTGACCGGTATGAAGAACGATATAGATGTAAACGGAAGAAAATTCGAAACGGTACTGTTATCCCTTACTGGCGATATCGACTTGAACAAGATAGGTTCTTTGACGAAAAAAATGAACCTGCCCGAAGAATTGAACGAAGCGGGCAAAAACAGATAATAAATCAATCATCATCAATCAATAATCAAAAACGATCATTAATCTTAAAACGAACAATCATGAAAAAACTAAGTGTATTTCTAGTACTGGCAGTATTACCGTTTCTCGGCAGCTCTCAATCTATTTTCGATAAGTACGATAATATGAAAGATGTAGGCTCTGTCACCATAAACAAGGGTATGATTCGATTGGCTGGCAATATTGCCGTCTTTGACGAAAGCGACCAAGATGCCCAAGATTTTGCCGATATCGCCCAAGGCTTAGAGGGGATTAAGATATTTATTACGGAAGATGCCCGGATCTCCGAGGATATGGGCAAAACCGTAAAAAAATACTTGAACTCATCTTCATTGGAGGAGTTGATGAAGGTGAGGGACCAAGATGCCACGGTCAAATTTTATATTAAACAAGGTAGGGACGAAGACCATGTAAGTGAGCTTTTGTTGTTCGTATCCGACATCAATAGCGATGAGCTAGGTGTCGATAATAGAAAATTTGAAAGTGTACTGGTATCTATGACAGGCGATATCGACCTGAACAAAATCGGGGCCCTGACCAAAAAGATGGATCTTCCGAAAGAACTAAACGAGGTAGGGGAGAGGTAGTAAGGTAGCACCTGCTAAGGGAATACCTAAATACAATTCAATATTTTAAAAAATATGTACATGAGAAAAATAACATGGGTTATAGCGGTACTGCTCCTGGGTATTACAAGTGCTTGCACTTCCACACCTAGCCTGCAACAGTATTATGTTGCAAATTCGGAAAATCCCAATTTTTTGACCTTGGATCTGCCGGTAGGCTTGTTGAACATTCAGAAAGCCCAATTGACCGAAGAACAAAAGGAGGGATTAGGTTCCTTAAAAAAGTTGAACGTACTGGCCTTTAAAAAAACCGATGCCAATGCGGTCGATTTTCAGAAAGAGAAGTCGGTGATAAAGTCCATTTTGAAAAATGAAGACTTTACCGAGCTTATGAAAATGAACACTGAATTTGGTAAGGCTACTATAAAATACCTCGGTGATGACGATGCCATTGATGAGGTGGTTATTTATGGAGACAATGAAGACAAAGGTTTTGTGGTCGTTCGCGTTTTGGGTAAAAATATGAATCCCGCTAGAATGGTCCAGTTCGTACAGGCCTTGGAAAAGTCTGATTACCAAGGGGGAGAACTCTCAAAGATAGCCGACTTTATGAAGTAAAAAAAGCAAACAGATTCAACAAAAAAAACAAGCCAAAACCCATGGTTTGTTTTTTTTTGGTCAAAATTTAAAATTTTAAGTGACTTTTAGAAAAATGGAGTGTCTTACAGAATATAGCACTAACCTAAGATAAAGAGAAACTATTATGGAACAAGCGGAAGTATGGATGAACAAAGGCATTGATTTTGCCGTCGAATACGGGCCAAAGGTATTGGGCGCAATATTAATTTACCTTATCGGCTCATGGGTCATTAAGAAGATTATGGGAGTACTGAGAAAAGGTATGGCCCGTAAAAGTTATGACGAGTCGTTGCAACAGTTTTTGTTGAGCTTGGTCAAATGGACCATGACTATTTTCTTGATCATCATGGTAATTTCCAAATTGGGGGTTGAAACAACCAGTTTTGCAGCCATTATAGCCGCTGCCGGTTTGGCCATAGGTCTTGCCTTGCAAGGGTCATTATCGAATTTTGCAGGAGGGGTTTTGCTTATCATATTCAAACCCTATCGTATAGGGGATTTGATCGAGGCGCAAGGTTTATTGGGCGTAGTGAAAGAAATAGAAATTTTCACGACCAAAATTATAACGCCTGACAATAAATTGGCCATTATACCCAACGGGGCAATGGCTAACGGAAATATCGTCAACTACACCGCAGAAGGTAAAATGAGGGTTGATACGACCATAGGAGTAGGTTATGGGGAAGATATAAAAACGGCAAAAGAGGTTTTACTCAATGTACTTACCTCAGACCCCAAGGTTCTAAAAGATCCGGCACCATCGGTGAACGTTTCGGAACTGGCCGACAGTTCTGTAAACTTTGCAGTGCGTCCGTTCTGCAAGCCAGAAGATTACTGGGATGTATATTTCGGAACTTTGGAAAACTGTAAGCTTGCTCTTGATAAGGCTGGAATTGAAATTCCTTACCCACATCAGGTTGAAATACAAAGAAAAGGATAATCGCTACTTAAACACTAACCATTATCCCCCCAAAAAGGCCGCAATTTGCGGCCTTTTTTTGTTAAGGGATTTATTGAATTTTTAAATTCCGGTATAGTTGCTCGGGGTAATTACCTTAAGCTCTTGTTTGATTTCTTCTGAAACCTCAAGTGTATCGATAAAATCGGCAATGGAATTCTGGTCTATTTTGGCATTGGTACGGGTGAGTCCCTTTAATGCTTCGTAAGGGTTGGGGTAGCCTTCCCTTCGTAAGATCGTCTGAATGGCTTCGGCTACTACGGCCCAGTTGTTTTCAAGGTCTTGCTCAAATTTCTCTTTGTTCAACAAGAGTTTGTTCAATCCTTTTAATGTTGACTGAAATGCGATTACCGTATGGGCAAAGGGCATTCCGGCGTTTCTAAGAACCGTACTGTCGGTAAGGTCGCGTTGCAAACGGGAAACCGGTAATTTGGCCGATAGGTGCTCAAAGAGGGCATTTGCTATACCTAGGTTACCTTCGGAATTTTCAAAATCTATGGGGTTTACCTTGTGCGGCATGGCCGATGATCCAACTTCACCTTTTTTGATGCGTTGTTTAAAATAATCCATTGAAACATAGGTCCAAAAATCCCGGTCTAAATCAAGAATTATGGTATTGATCCTTTTTAAGGTATCGAACAAGGCGGCCATATGGTCGTAGTGTTCAATTTGTGTCGTAGGGAAGGAGTGATGCAGCCCTAGTTTTTCTTGTACAAATCGGGTTCCAAAAGCTTTCCAGTCAATAGAAGGATAGGCGACCTTGTGTGCGTTATAGTTTCCTGTAGCCCCTCCAAACTTGGCGGCACTGGGGATATCGTTCAAGAGGTTGAACTGCTCTTTTAAACGTACGGCAAAAACTTCTATTTCCTTACCGAGACGGGTTGGCGATGCCGGTTGTCCGTGTGTTCGTGCCAACATGGGGATGTCGGCCCATTCTTTGGCCAACTCCTCGATTTTGTTCAATAAGGCCGTGTATTCGGGTACGTATACTTCATTGGTAGCCTCTTTGATAGAGAGCGGAATGGCCGTGTTATTGATGTCTTGGGAGGTTAGTCCGAAGTGAATGAACTCTTTATGGGCCGATAGGCCTAATTTATCAAAAGCACTCTTGATAAAATATTCCACCGCTTTTACGTCGTGATTGGTGGTTTTCTCTATTTCTTTGATTTCTTGTGCGTCGGCCGTATCAAAATTGATATAGATTTCGCGTAGCGCCTCAAATTTGCCGTGGTCGAACCCTGAAAGTTGGGGTAATGGAATTTCGCACAAGGCTATAAAATATTCGATTTCAACCCGTACTCTGTACTTGATAAGGGCTTCCTCCGAAAAAAATGGTGCCAATGGTTCAGTTTTACTTCTGTAGCGCCCATCTATAGGCGAAATAGCGTTCAAAGCGTTTAGCGACATAATGTTGTATAAGGTTGATTTTCGAAAAAAAGCAAAGATACCTTATGATGGCTAGTTTTAAAAGGTTTTTAGGTGTCTTGTACTAAAAAGTTGTAGTTAAAAAGTTAATAACTCGGTTTTTGGGCCGACAACTTCTTTAACTTGGCCAAAATTTCCCTCGCCCTGGCTTGATAAGCGGCACTTCCCTCTGGATAATTTTGTTCTAAGATCATTTTTAGTTCGGGGTGGATCCATGGATACCTCTGGCCGAGTAGCCATAATGAGGTCATGGAATAGGCTTTGGCCGCTACTTTGTGCTCTCCTATCAACCAATCGAAACATGCCGCGGTTAGGCGTTCAAGTTGCGTTTCGGTCATAATCGCCTGTAGTTCGTTTTTTTGTTTTGAGAAATAGGTCTTGGTCAAAAACTCGCAAATTTTGGCAAGGGGCCGTACGGCGGAGTCAAAATGTACCCTGCCGAGATTGGCCGTAAAAACATCTAAATGGGGGTAAAGAAAGGGAAGGTTTTCCTTAGCCGTAAATTCCAAGACCCAACAGGCCTTATTGGATATGGGGTTGTCTACCTCAAAGGCAATTTTGAGCAAAGGCCTTACCAATTGAGGATTTGTAGTGACCAGGAGTGCTATTTCAGCCCGTTTCTCGCGTGAGTGGTTTACGTAGTCTAACGATTGGTACAGTTCCTTTTCAGTCATTTTCGATGGTAGGCGTTAGTGTAGTTAAATCGATTCGATAAGGTCACGCACCAAATCGGGAACCCCTTCTACCGCGGTTTTGGCTATAACGGTGAGATGGTTATAGTGGTTTTCGGAAACACTGGGTCTTGGGTCGACAAAATAAATAGGTACATGCCCCTGCGCATAGTCGATAAGGCTTGCTGCGGGATATACTTGCATTGATGTGCCGATAATGATAAGGATGTCGGCATTTTGGGTGGCAATGGCCGCTTGTTCCAAAAGGGGAACGGCTTCACCGAACCAAACGATATGCGGACGCAATTGATGGCCTTGTTCACAGCGGTCCCCTAAATTGAGGTCCTTGGTCCAGTCGAGGACGCGATTTTCATTTCCGGTACTTCGTACTTTGAGTAATTCCCCGTGAAGGTGAATTATGTTTGAGCTGCCTGCCCTTTCATGAAGATCATCTACGTTTTGGGTAACGATGGTGACATCGAATAGTTTTTCAAGTTCGACCAAGGCCTTATGGGCCAGGTTGGGCTTTACCTGTTGAAGTTGTCGTCGCCTTTGGTTGTAGAAATTGAGAACGAGTTCCGGATTCTTGGCAAAACCCTCGGGTGAAGCGACTTCCATAACGTCATGCCCTTCCCATAGTCCTCCTGCATCCCTAAAGGTATTTATGCCGCTTTCCGCACTCATTCCGGCACCGGTCAAAATCGTAATTTTTTTCTTCATCGTTATAAAAATAGAGTTTTTATTATATTCGATATATGGTTAAGGAAGAACTTCTCGAATATCTGGAAAATTTTATTTCAGAAGAACGAAAACAACGGTTTTTGGAAATATTGGAAGACCGAACAAAATTACTAACGGTAGCTATTGAAGATGTGTACCAATTACACAATACCAGTGCCGTCATCCGCAGTTGTGAGGTGTTCGGCATTCAAGAGGCGCACGTAATAGAATCTAGGTATGGTAAGCGATTAGACGATAAAATCGCTATGGGGGCCCAGCAGTGGGTAGATGTACATAGATATAAAAGTACGAACGAGTGTATCCAAAGGCTGAAATCGGACGGGTACAAGGTCATTGCGACTACCCCCCACAACGATTCCCGTTTTTTGGAAGATTTTGAAATAGAGGGAAAGACGGCATTTTTGTTCGGTACGGAGCGCACAGGCTTGAGTCAAGAGGCTATGGAGCAGAGTGACGGTTTTTTAAAGATACCGATGTTGGGCTTTACCGAAAGTTTGAATATATCGGTTTCCGCGGCCATTATTTTACAGCATTTGGCCGTAAAACTTAGGGCTACCGACCTGCAATGGCAGCTGAGCGATGCCGAAAAACTGGAAAAACGTCTTGACTGGACGAAAAAATCGATTAAAAGTATTGACGATATTTTAAAGCGGTACGAAGTGGAGGGCTAATAAAATATATAAGCTAAGGGGAGGCTTCTTCCTTTTTCTCGGTAGAAGCGACCTTTTTTATTGTATATAATTTACAACCGATATATTATATGTAAGGCTTATTCTTTGTGTTCTAAAAGTGCGATGTTGTAGTCGTTTTCAAGAATCACTTTTCCGTTTTGTACCACGACTTCGGTATCGGAATAGGTATCGTATAGTTTGGTCCCATCTCCGAAAAAGCCTTTGACCCAAAGCGATTTTTTGCCTTTGGGGAGGTCGAGTCCGATAACCACTTTATCCTTTATATCGCCTTCGGAGTAACTGCGGCTAAAGACATAAGGGCTTTTTCCAAGTCTTTTGTGAATGCCCGCCCCGACGGCCAAGTGCTTCCTTCTGAACGTACCCAATTTCTTCCAATGTTCAAAGATTTCTTTGGTTTTGGGCAGACTGTCGAGTTCTTCCCAATTCATGAACGAACGCAATGAGGCATCGCCTTGTACGGGGGTGTCCTCAGTGCCCGTTACGGTGAGGCTACGGGCGGTTTCGTCTCCGTAATAAATTTGGGAAGCCCCAGGTGTAAGCATTAAGATATTCGCGGCCCTGATAGGGTCTTTACGTTCAATGTCGTATGGATGTCCGTCATCATGGGAGGTCAGGTAGTTGACCACACTTTTTCCGTTTAGTTGTGAGCGTAGTATTTTGTCATACTTATGGAAAATCGATTCGTAATCTTTCTTGGCATCTTCCTTTAGTTCAAAGTTGATAAGGCTTTTGAAGCCATGGGCAAAGTAATCTACTTTTTTGTCTTTGAAGTCGAATTCCCTTCCGTTGGAAATCCCGTAGTTATACACTTCGCCTACCATATAGAAGGGCTGGTCGTCCAGCACTTTATCGGGGTGCATTTTTTTCCAATTCTCAAAGGCAAAGGAAGCTTCTTTATAGAGCTCCGACCAAGCGTTTTCGTTTACGTGTTTTACGGTGTCTACCCTAAAACCGTCTATACCGAGGTGGTTTACGTAATCGGTGAGCCATTTGATGATGTAGTAACGGGGCGCCCTTGGGTATCCCGTACGTTCAAAGAAAAGTTGAAGTTCGTCTAGTTCTTGGCTAAGTCGGCCTTCTTCCTTCCATTTGGCCAAAAGGGCATCGGGGAGTTCGACCGCTTCGTTCGATTCGGTTCGAACGTCGGGTAGATTTTCTACCAGTGTACACTCGACCGTGGTTTCGTAAGAGGTAAAGTCACATGTGGGCGAGGTTCGTATCCATTCTTCGGGCCACGCTTCATCTTTGTCGGTAACCGGGCCGGTATGGTTGAGCACAACGTCCATCAATACACGAATACCGTGCTTATGGGCCGCTTTTACCATTTTTTCCAGGTCTTTTCGCGTGCCAAAATTGGGGTCAAGGGCTGTCCAATCCTTGGTCCAGTAGCCGTGATAGGCATAGGTGTTGCCGGTGCCTTCATCGGTACTTCCGTGAACTTGTTCTACTACGGGCGTAAACCAAATGGCATTGATGCCGAGGTCGGAAAAATAACCTTCCTCTATTTTTTGGGTAATGCCCTGTATGTCACCTCCCATAAACCCTCTTAAGGGGCCCGTAGGTTCCGTTCTGTCGTAGTTTAGGTCGTTTTCGGTAGTCCCGTTATTGAACCTGTCCGTCAATAAAAAATAGATATTGGCCGCTTCCCAGGAGAATGGAAGGTTTTTTACCGGTTCAACATGGGTGGCTATCGAATCGGTCTTAACGGGTACCTCTTCTATAATTTCTTTTCGCTCTTCCTTACAAGCGATAAAAATCGAAAAAACAACAACCGCGTAGAGCAGTCTTTTCATATGAAATCTATTTTCCCTAAAGCTATAAAATGCTATGGGAAATAGAAAATTTATTTTTTACGATTTAAGACCTTGAATTCTTCGTAGCAGCTGCTTATTGCGTCAAGGATCTGTAGGTCGTTGGCCGTGGTGATAAACGATTTTGAATAGTTGCAGTTGTTGAGGATGTCTTGTATGTCAACCTTCTCTATTTGAAGGAGTTCGGTAAGGATTTCCCGGTCGAATTTCGATGCCAAAAGATCGCGGATTTGGTCATCTTCCTTCATTTTTCTCAGCTTTCGCATTTGATTGGGCTGTTTTCCAAAGAGGTTGCGCAGTAAATCGGCGGGGTTTAAAATGGCGCCCAATACCTTGGTTACGGCACTCGGATTCTTATTTCCGCCCTCGTAACCTACCGAAAGTCCTGAAATACTATACTGGTATGCGTTGTTTATAGGGGCGTTCTTGACATCGATTTCAAGGTAGCCGGTAAGCTGATAGGGCTTGACGATTACTTCTTCAAGGGCGTATGCCAGCTCGGTAAGGGCAATTTTTGTATTCTTGAACTTGTACATGTCATTGGTAACCCTGATTTTTTGCGACTTAAATCCGAGAAATGAAAAATAAAGGGTGTCGTTGACGGAGGCGGTAATGGTAAACTGACCTTCACCATTGGTAATGGTACCCACCACCTTGTTGAGGTTTACAATGTGGACACTCTCCATGGGGGCGTCGGTTTGTGCGTTAACAACGATGGCTGTTATATCTCTTACTTCGGTTTCTTCGTCGTCTTGCGCAAAAATGGAAAGGGTTGAAAACAAGAAGAAAAAGAATACAATTGGTTTCATTACTTTAAGCATAGTTTAAATGTACTAAACAAAACAAAAAAATACGCCGAAGCGTATTTTTTAATATACAATTAACTTTAAATATAAGTTGTTAGGGGCTTAAAAGAAGTCGCTTCTGCTTTTTGAACTTCTTCTTTTTCCCGAATGGCTGGGTTTTCCTTTAGAGGAACTTCTGTCCCTACCTCTAGACCTGCCACCTCGATCGTTATCGCGATCTCTTTTTCTGCCTCGGTCATTTCTTCCTCTACCGCCGCCGCTTCCGCCGGGGTTTTTAGATACTTCAACGTTTATGAACCTGCCTTCTAATTTGAAGTCGGTAAAAAACTGAAGGATCTGTTCGGTGTGTTCCGCTTCGGTATTGAAGAAAGAAAACGAGTCTTTCGTATCAACTTTGTAAACGTCTTCTTTACCTAGGTTCAAGGTGTCTCGAAGGAAGTCTTTTAATGACATCCAGTCGTAACCGTCTTTTTCCCCTACATTGATAAAGTAACGTACCGAACCATTAGATGGGGCGTGCGTATTTCTTTCACCTCTTTCGCTTCTTTCCCTTCCGCGGTCGTCAGAACCGGATGAATTGAGGTCTTTGGTTTTGTTGTAATAGTTAGAGAAACGCGTAAACTCAACCGATACGATTTTTTTGATAAGCTCGTCACGGTCTATTCCTTCAAGAACATCGTTAATGGCGGGAAGGTAATTCTCTACGTCTTTGTTTATCTTGGTTTCCTTTATTTTGTTGGCCAAGTGGTAAAGTTGTATTTCGCAAATCTCTATACCCGTTGGAGTTTTCTTAGAGATAAAATCTTGTTGGATCTTTTTCTCTATGGCGTGGATCTTCCGCATTTCACTTCGGGTTACGATAACCATTGAAATACCGGATTTACCGGCTCTACCTGTACGGCCACTACGGTGGGTATAGGTCTCGATTTCATCGGGAAGCTGGTAGTTGATAACATGGGTAATGTCATCGACATCAATACCACGAGCCGCTACATCGGTAGCGACCAACATTTGTATTTGTTTTTTACGGAAGGAGTTCATTACCAAATCTCGTTGGTTCTGGCTTAAATCGCCATGTAATGCTCCTGCGTTGTATCCGTCTTCGATTAACTTTTCGGCAACGCGTTGTGTGTCTCTTTTCGTTCTACAGAAAACTACCGAGAAAATATCGGGGTTGGCATCTGCAAGTCGCTTAAGGGCGGGGTATCTATCTCTTCCGCCAACTACGTAATATTCGTGCTGTACGTTAGAGGTTCCTGCATTTTTTGCTCCTACCGTAATTTCAATAGGGCTATGCATGAATTTTTTGGCGATTGTAGCTACTTCCCTGGGCATAGTAGCTGAAAACAACCAAGTAGATTTGTCTTTAGGGGTATTCGAAAGAATATCCTTTATGTCTTCAAAAAAGCCCATGTTGAGCATTTCATCGGCCTCATCGAGAACACAGTAGTCGATTTTTGTAATATCGACTAGGCCACGGCTGATCATGTCCTTCATTCTACCGGGCGTTGCCACAACGATCTGTGCGCCACGTTTGATTTGTCGGGCCTGATCGGTGATGCTGGCCCCACCATAAATTGCAACGGTGTTCAAACCTTTTACAAACTTGGAGTAAGCCTGAATCTCGTTGGTAATCTGCAAACAAAGTTCGCGGGTAGGGGAGAGTATCAACCCTTGGGTAGTTCTGCTGTTGCTGTCGAGTTTCTGAATTAACGGAAAACCAAAGGCGGCCGTTTTACCGGTTCCTGTTTGTGCAAGCGCCACGAGGTCCGTTTCGCTTTCCAATAAAATTGGGATTGCTTTTTCCTGTACTTCGGAAGGGCTTTCAAAACCCATGTCCTTCACAGCGTCCAATAGGGGCTGACTTAGCCCTAATGCTTCAAATTTTGTCATAAAAAAGGTATACTTAAATCGCTAATAGGTGTGTTGCATAGAGCGATTATCGTATATAACCTTAGTACTCGGAGCAACACCTGCCATACCGGCGGCGTTAAAATTAAGGTGCAAAGGTACGTTTAATTATCGAGATAGCGATTATCGAAGGAAATCTAATAATTTTTGAATGGCTAGGCCCCTGTGGCTGATACGGTTTTTGGTTTCCAAGGGAATTTCGGCAAAGGTCTTTTTGTATCCCTTGGGTTGAAAAATAGGATCATAGCCAAAACCGCCACCCCCTGTTTTTTGCGAGGTTATATGGCCTTCCACTATGCCCTCGAACATGTATTTTTTTTCGTTTAGGTTTAGGGCTATTGCTGTTTTAAAGTGTGCAGAACGATTAGGGTGGTCTTTTAACTTGGTCAAAAGTTTGTTCATGTTGTCGTCGGCATTTTTGCCTTCACCGGCATATCTTGCGGAGAAGACCCCGGGTTCACCGTTTAATGCGTCTACTAAAAGGCCGGTGTCGTCTGCAAAGCACGGTAAGCCGTAATTTTCGGTAACGTAATCGGCTTTTAGTTGGGCGTTTTCCTCTAAGGTGCTTCCAGTTTCGGGTATTTCGTCAAAACAGCCGATATCGGTCAATGAAACCAGTTCGATATGTGAGGGTACGAGTGCCTTTACCTCGTCGAGTTTGTTCTTGTTGTGCGTTGCGAAAACCAGTTTCATATAAGGTTGAAATTTGAGATTGTTTTTAGTAGGATGCTTTTAGTGGTGGCAAAAATAGTAATTTTGAAAAGCTATAAATATGTTATTATGGAGTTGAAGATACCTCCCGCGGTTGTTTTTTTGGTTTTTGCCGGTTTGATGTATTTACTGGCTTCATTTTTGCCTTTCGGGTATTTTGATTTTTTCGGCCGATATTACCTGATGGGGGTATTGTTGTTCTTTGCGGCTATAGTCGCGGCTTGGGCCCTTTTTCAATTCTTCAGGCTGCGCACTACTATTGATCCTACGGCGCCTTCAAAGGCAAGTCGGTTGGTTCGGGGGGGTATTTTTGCCTATTCTAGAAATCCGATGTACTTGGCTTTGTTGATGGTGTTACTGGTTTGGGGTATTTGGTTGGGGAATGCATTCAATACTTTGTTGGCGGCGGGTTTTGTGGCCTATATGAACCGATTTCAGATCATTCCTGAAGAAACGGCGCTTTTAGAGCTTTTTGGTAAGGAGTACAGGCAGTATTGTCTCAATGTTCGGAGGTGGTTCTGATGTATAAGCGATATGACTTATAATTAAAAATATTAGCTTTTTGACTTATATTTTAATATATTAGCGTTTTAGCTTATATAGTTATGGTAGCAATAATTACGGGAGACATCATTAATTCAGAAAACCACAACTCGTCGGAGTGGTTGGGCATTCTCAAGGCTTACCTGTCTAGGCTTGGTAGTTCGCCCATCGATTGGGAGGTCTATAGGGGTGATGAGTTTCAGTTGAAAATAGCCAAGGAAGATGCCTTGCGTGCGGCCATACATATAAAGGCCTTGATAAAAACGGTAAAGGGCTTGGATGTTCGTATGGGCATTGGTTTGGGCAGTGAAACCTTTAAGGGGGTCGGAGTGAGTGAGTCCAACGGTCCGGCTTATCATCGGTCGGGTAGAACTTTTGAGTCCCTTAAGGAAGAGAAGCTTAATTTGACCATTGCTACCGGAAACGGTTTTATTGATGAGACCTTAAATCTCATGTTAAAGTTGGCGCTGCACTTTATGGATGACTGGAGTCCTGTATCGGCAGAGATTATTGTGTTGGCTTTAGATTATCCTGATGCTTCGCAACGCGAAATTGCCGAAAGGCTCAATATTCAGCAGTCGGCGGTAAGCCAACGTCAAAAACGGGCTCGTCTGGATTTGGTACAGGAATTACTTGCGTATTATTCAAAAACTTTAAAAGAATTAAGTTAGATGGTTCTGTTCACTAAACTTTTACTGGCCCACTTGATTGGCGATTTTTTGTTGCAACCGAGCCGTTGGGTAATTCATAAGGAAGCAAATAGGGAAAAGTCGAGATACCTTTACCTGCATGTTTTGCTTCACTTTGCGTTGATCATGCTATTGGTGTGGGATTTGCAATATTGGAAAATAGCCTTGATCATTGCGGCTTCACATTATGTTATCGACTTGGCCAAATTGTACGTTACGCCTAGGTTCAGGCTTAAAAGTGTTCCGTTCTTTTTAGATCAGGTGCTTCATATATTGGTGTTGTATTGTTGTGTGTATTACGGAAATCTGACCGAACATACAATGGCTCTTTTTCAAGGGTTGGATTGGCCTTTGGTCACTGCGATCGTATTCGTCAGTTCTCCTGCCGCGATTATCATGGGGAAATTGCTGGAAGCCATGTCGGACAAAATTGAATTGGATCATAAATCATTGCCCAACGCCGGAAAGTATATAGGCATAATAGAGCGGTTGTTCGTTCTTATGTTTATTATTATGGGAAGGTGGGAAGCTATAGGTCTTCTGATAGGGGCCAAATCGGTTTTTAGGTTCAACGATTTAAAGGAAAGCAATAACCGTAAACTTACCGAGTATATTTTAATAGGAACCTTGTTGAGTTTCGGACTTGCCATAATTACAGGAATCATTTATGTCAATGCGTAAATTAAGGATACGGCTGCTTCTGCCGTTCGTTTTTTTGTTGTCAATGGTCACGGCACGGTGCCAGACCAAATTCTTTACTTCTTTCGACGATACAAAAATTGCTTATACCGATGAGGGTGAGGGAAAGGTAGTTTTACTTATTCATGGGTTTATCAATACCAAGGAATCTTGGCAGAAAACCGAATTAAAGAAACAGTTGCTGAAAGAAGGGTTTAGGGTCGTCGCCCTTGATCTTCGGGGTAATGGGGAGTCGGACAAGCCCCAGACCGAGGAAGGCTACGATTTTGATGCCGAGGTAATGGATGTTATGTTTCTTATGCAGCACTTGCGACAAAAAAAATATATGGCCATTGGGTATTCTCGGGGCAGTATTGTGCTGGCAAAACTTTTGTTGCGCGACAAGCGGGTGAAAAAGGCGGTTTTAGGAGGTATGGGCATCGATTTTACCGACTATATGTGGCCTAGGAAAATTAAATTTATGAAAGCCTTTGCCGGAAGGGTCACCGAAGAAACGAAAGATGCCGTAGCCTATGCGAAATCGGTAGGTGCCGACTTTAGAAGTCTCTATCTACAACAGCGCTACCAACCTTACACCAGAAAAAGCCATTTGGCCTATGTGAAGGCCAAAGTACTGGTCATTGCGGGGGATGGGGATACCGATAATGGTAGTCCCGAAGAACTGCATAAGGCAATTCCCAAAAGTGAATTTGTCATTGTTGAAGGTGATCATAACGGCACCTACAAAACAAAGGCCTTTTCCGAAGCCGTGGTCTCATTTTTAGATTAAACCGGCTTTCTTGCTTGCTTTCGACCGTGTTTTTTCTTCCTTGGAAACATGAAATTCCCTATCAAAAAAAGCTAGATTAGTTATAGGAGTAACTTTTAGGCATTTTAGTGGACTTCGGACAGAAATAATCTTTATTTTTGTCCCTTAATTTTTTAGCAAAGCCATGGTAGAGACAGGTAGGAAATACATATTCGATTTTGATAGTACCTTAACAAGGGTCGAAGCTTTAGATGTGCTGGCCGAAATGACCTTGGAAGGCAAGTCGGATCGAGACGAAATCGTTCGTCGTATTCAGGAGATTACAAATTTGGGAATTGATGGCGATATATCGTTTACCGAATCCTTGGAGCAACGTATAAAGTTGTTGAACGCCCATAAAGACGATTTAGGCCCCTTAGTAGAGGAGTTGCGTCATAAGATATCGAAGTCTATTGCTGCCAATAAAGATTTTTTCGAGAAATTTTCAGATGATATTTATGTGATTTCTTGTGGATTCAAAGAGTTTATCGATCCTATCGTCAAGGAGTACAATATTCCATCCGAAAGGGTTTATGCCAATACCTTTGAATTTGATGAAGAAGGAAATATTGTCGGGTTTGATTCAAAAAACGTACTTTCACAGCATAACGGAAAAATTGAATGTCTTAAGCAAATGAACCTTGAAGGCGAGGTTCAGGTTATTGGTGATGGTTATAGCGATTACGTTATGCGCGAAGCCGGAATTGCCGATAAATTCTTTGCTTATACCGAAAATGTACATCGCGAAAAAGCAGCCCAGAACGCTGACTATATAACTCCTAATATGGATGAATTTTTATTTGTGAACGATTTGCCACGTAATATATCATACCCAAAGAACAGAATCAAGATATTGCTTCTTGAAAATGTCCACCCAGCCGCTTTTAAGAATTTGTCTGAAGAAGGATTTTCGGTAGAACTTGTAAAACACAGTATACCGGAAGACGAACTGATAGAAAGAATAAAGGGGGTACACGTATTGGGTATTCGCTCTAAAACGCAAGTGACCCAAAAGGTATTGGATGCGGCCGACAAACTTATGGTGGTCGGTGCGTTTTGTATCGGTACTACCCAGATAGATTTGCAGTACGCCAAGAAAAAGGGGGTGGTAGTGTTCAATGCGCCGTATAGCAACACCCGTTCCGTGGTCGAGTTGGCCATTGGTGAGATCATCATGCTGATGCGAAGTGTTTTTGCCAGAAGTAGTGAGATCCACAACGGGCAATGGCAAAAAACGGCCGAAGGGTCAAGGGAAGTGCGTGGTAAGAACCTCGGAATTGTCGGCTATGGTAACATAGGGAAGCAACTTTCCATTTTGGCGGAAGCCGTGGGTATGCGTGTTTATTATTATGATGTTGACGATAAACTGTCAATGGGTAATGCTAAAAAATGCAATACCTTAGAAGATTTATTGAATGTTTCCGATGTAGTTACCTTACATATCGATGATAACAAGGCCAATAAGAATTTTATCGGTGAGCGTGAAATAAGCCAGATGAGAAATGGCGCCATGCTCATTAACTTGTCAAGAGGCTTCGTTGTCGATATCGATGCCTTGGCCAATGCCTTGAAATCAGGTAAACTTGCCGGTGCCGCCATAGATGTATATCCGGAAGAGCCGCGTAGCAACGGTGAGTTTTATACGCCGCTTCAAGGTTTGAAAAATGTAATACTTACGCCCCACGTTGGTGGTAGTACCGAAGAAGCGCAACGCGATATTGCCGATTTCGTTCCGAACAAGATTATGGATTATATCAATTCAGGGAATACTGTTGATGCGGTGAACTTCCCGAATATCCGTTTGCCAAAACAACGGAACGCACACCGTTTCTTGCATATACACAAGAATGTACCGGGTATTATGGCTAAGATCAATGAGGTATTGGCCAAATACGGCTTGAATATCTCCGGACAATATTTGTCTACGGATAGCGAGGTAGGCTATGTGATTACCGATTTGGATAAGGAATACAATAAAGATGTTATCAAAGCGCTCAAAAAAGTAGAGAACACTATTAAGTTTAGGGTTTTGTACTAGTCGTTGATACTGATACAGATGTTATATAAAAAACGGCTCTCTTTTACGAGGGCCGTTTTTATTTTTTATTGGTGGTGGTAGGGTTCGTTCCGTAAAATGGTGAAGGCTCGATAGATTTGTTCGACCACGAACAAGCGTACCATTTGGTGTGAAAAAGTCATTTTAGATAGGCTTATTTTTCCCTTGGCCTTTGCGTAAACTTCAGGACTGAAGCCATAAGGACCACCGATTACGAATACAAGCTGTTTTAGGCCCGAATTCATTTTCTTCTGTAAATAGGCCGAAAATTCTACCGAAGAATGCTGTCTTCCATTTTCGTCCAACAACACTAGTGCATCGGTCGGGCCGAGCTTTTTTAGGATCAGCTGGCCTTCTTTTTCCTTTTGTTGGGCTTCCGTGAGGTTTTTTGCGTTTTTTATGTCGGGAATAATCTCAAGTTCAAACTTTACATAGTGCTTTAGCCTGTTCTCGTACTCCGATATGAGCTGTAATAGGGACTTACTATCCGTTTTTCCTATTGCTATAAGTTTTATGGTCATGGGGCAAATATAATTTGAAATAATAAACTTCAAGAATAGGACGTATGGCAATACAAATAAATAAGCCTTGGGACAAGGTCAATAAACCCCGAACAATTTACTAATTTAGCTTTAAGTAAAATTCCAAGCATGATTTCCGAAGAACAGTTTCAAAAAGAAATAGATAATATTATAGCCAATGCCATTCGAGAAGATGTGGGCGATGGCGACCATAGCTCCTTGGCCTGTATTCCCGATACGGCTATGGGGAAGGCCAAGTTGTTGGTGAAAGATGAAGGTATTATTGCGGGTGTGGAGTTTGCTAAGCAGGTTTTTAAGTACGTAGATGCCGATATGGAGGTGGAAACACTGATAAACGATGGGTCGCCGGTGAAATATGGGGATATTGTCTTTTATGTTTCCGGAAGGTCCCAAAGTATTTTGAAAGCGGAGCGCTTGGTTTTGAACGCCATGCAGCGCATGAGTGCCATTGCGACCAAAACAAATTCCTTCGTTAAGTTATTGGAAGGAACGGGTACTAAAATTTTGGACACCCGAAAGACCACTCCGGGTATTCGTGCATTGGAGAAATGGGCCGTTAAGATTGGCGGGGGTGAAAACCATAGGTTTGCACTCTACGATATGATTATGCTCAAGGATAACCATATTGATTTTGCCGGGGGAATTGCTAAGGCCATTCAGAAAACGAAAGACTATTTACGGGAAACCGGCCGAGATCTAAAAATAATAGTGGAGGCACGCGATTTGGATGAAATAAAGCAAATTCTAGAGGCCGGAGGTGTATATCGCATTCTTATCGATAACTTTAATTATGAAGATACACGTAAGGCCGTTGCTATGATAGGTGATAGCTGTTTGACCGAGTCTTCTGGAGGTATCAATGAAGATACCCTTCGTAAGTATGCCGAGTGTGGGGTGAACTATATTTCTTCTGGAGCGCTTACCCATTCGGTGTTTAATAAGGATTTAAGCCTAAAAGCGGTATAAATGTCGCAAGAGATAGAAGAGAAAATCGATAAAATTCCGATAATCAATTGGTTGGCGCGCTTTTTTAAAGGGGTTAAGCTGCCTGGGTTTGAAGGGCTATCTCTGTACGACTTGTTGGAAATGTATGTTCATGGCATCATTCAAGGTGCTATTTCAACACGGGCCAGTTCTATTGCGTTTAGCCTATTTTTGGCATTGTTTCCTTTGTTGATATTTCTAATTACCCTAATCCCTTTTATCTTGCCCTATGTGAGTGTGGGCAATGAAAATTTCGATTCCCAGTTCCTGCTCTTTTTGGAGTCTTTTTTGCCCTCGGCCACGAGTGACTATTTTGGGGAGATTTACCAGCAGATCAAAGACCAAAAACAGGGAGGGCTCTTGTCTTCCGCTTTTTTCTTTTCCATTTTTTTAATGGCTAATGGGGTCAATGCCATCTTTGGGGGCTTTGAGAATTCGTACCATGTAGAGTTGACACGAAATTTCTTCCGCCAGTATATCTATGCCCTTATGGTGGGGTTGATTTTGTCAATATTGTTGATCGTTGGGGCTGTGGTCTATGGCTATTTCGAATTGTATATAATTGATTATCTTAGTGTGTGGGCCGCTAAAACTAGGGGGTACGACCTCACTCAGAATGATATTGTCGGTGCGAAAATAGGTAAGGTGCTGTTTTTTGTTCTTTTATCTTATTTTACCACGGCTATATTGTATTATTTTGGGACTACCGAGGGTAGGCACGCCCGATTTTTTTCGGTTGGGGCGCTTATGACCACGTTGTTGTTCATGTTGACCTCGTATTTATTTGGGGTTTATGTTGAAAAATTCGCCAGATACAACGAATTATACGGAGCTTTGGGAGGTTTGTTGATTCTTATGGTATATATCTGGTTAAATTCCAATATATTGCTGTTAGGGTTCGAGCTTAATGCTTCGTTGAACTCGTTAAGAAAAACATATACTAAGAAATGAGTACGAACGCAATTTTAAGTTTTTTTATATTTTTTATCATGCTATGCCCAATGGGGCGCTCACAAGGGGTTTTCGGTAAATGGAAGACCATTGATGACCGTACGGGCAAACCAAAGGCGATCATAGAGATTTATGAAGAGGATGGGAAGATGCACGGAAAGGTGATCGAAATCGTAGAAGAGGGCAAGGAGAATTTCGTGTGTACCAAATGTGAAGGTGAGCTAAAAGATAAGCCTGTATTGGGTATGACCATCATTGAAGGGGCGGAGCACCATGGAAATGGTGTCTATAAGGGAGATAAGCTCTTTGATCCCCAGCAGGCCATGACCTTTAGATGTAAAATTTGGCTCAATCCCGATAATCCTGATGAACTCAAAGTAAGGGGCTACTTGGCCTTTATTTATCGCACCCAGACTTGGATTCGTGTAGACGGGTAGAATTCCAAATAGAGTATGCAGTATTTTATCGATGTAATCTTACCGATTCCTTTAGAGAAACTT
The DNA here is from genome assembly GCF_002211465.1 of Zobellia sp. OII3. NCBI lineage: Bacteria > Pseudomonadati > Bacteroidota > Flavobacteriia > Flavobacteriales > Flavobacteriaceae > Zobellia > Zobellia sp. OII3. Next base: position 182,494 of record NZ_MWRZ01000004.1, read on the forward strand.
TTTACCTATGCCGTTTCCAAAGAAGAGGCGGAATTTTTGTGCCCGGGCATGCGGGTAGGGGTTCCCTTTGGAAAATCTAAAATTTATACAGCTTTGGTGTACCAGGTGCATACCGATGCGCCAAAGCTTTATGAGGCAAAGGAAATCGACCGTATACTTGACGAGCACCCTATCGTAAATACGGTTCAACTTAAACACTGGCAGTGGATTGCGGATTATTATATGTGTACCATTGGGGAGGTGTTCCGAAGTGCGGTGCCCGGTGCATTTTTATTGGAGAGCGAAACCCTTATCCTTCGTAATGATAAGGAGGAGGTAGATGAGTCTACTTTGGAGGATGATGAATTCTTGGTATACGAGGCCTTGCAGCATCAATCGGCGCTAAAGGTCCAAGAGGTAAGCGCCATTGTCGACCGAAAGAATATCTTGCCCGTATTGAATCGACTTATAGAAAAGAATGTCGTTCTTCTAAAAGAGGAAATGTACGAACAGTACAAGCCTAAACTCATACGGTATGTAAAGTTGGGGAAAGCATACCTCGAGGAGGCGAAATTGGAAGCCCTTCTGAACGATCTGTCGCGGGCCCCTAAGCAAAGCCAGGTCGTGTTGTCCCTCTTTCAATTGCAGGCTACCAGTAAAAAACCGATCAAGGTCACTGAACTCGAAAACATAAGCGGGGGCTCAAAATCGGTTATAAAGTCTCTTGTCAACAAAGGTATTTTAGAAGAGTATTTTATAAGGACCGACCGTGTCAACTATGAAGGGGATGAGGGTGGTGAGCTCAAGGCATTGAACGAATATCAGCAAAAGGCCTTTGATGATATTTCCGAAAGTTTTAAAGAGGATAAGGTTACCCTGCTGCACGGGGTTACGTCTTCGGGGAAAACCGAGGTCTATGTACGGTTGATAGAGGAATGTGTGCAAAGGGGGCAACAGGCCCTGTACCTCTTGCCGGAAATAGCGTTGACGACCCAATTGATTTCACGTCTGCAAGAATATTTTGGCGAGCTGGTTTCGGTCTTTCACTCTAAATATAGTGTTCAAGAGCGGGTGGAAGTGTATAATAATGTCCTGCTAAAGGAAAACAAGGCCCAGATTGTGATTGGGGCGCGTTCGGCCTTGTTCTTGCCCTTCTCCGATTTGGGCCTGATCATTGTAGATGAAGAGCACGAGAGTTCGTTCAAGCAGTTTGATCCCGCACCGAGATACCATGCAAGGGATGCGGCCGTAGTTTTGGCCAAACTGCACAAGGCCAATATTTTATTGGGGTCCGCTACGCCCAGTATAGAGAGTTTTTACAATGCGAAAATCGGTAAGTACGGCTATGCCGAGATCAGTCGGCGTTATGGCAATGTACTTATGCCCGATATAGAATTGGTAGATTTAAAGGAGCAGAGCCGAAAACGCCGGATGAAGGGGCATTTTTCGGAACGCTTGTTTCTCGGTATACAAGAAGCCCTTGAGGCCGGGGAGCAGGTTATACTGTTCCAGAATAGAAGAGGGTATGCGCCTATAGTGGAATGTACTACCTGTGGCCATTCCCCACAATGTCCTAACTGTGATGTCAGCTTAACGTATCACCAGTATAAAAAACAATTGAGGTGTCATTATTGCGGCTATCATATGGCATTGCAAAAGAGTTGTCAGGCGTGTGGAAGCCCTACCTTGGACACCAAAGGCTTTGGGACCGAACAGGTGGAGAAAGAGCTGGAGACCTTGTTCCCTGATGCCAAGACCTGGCGTATGGACTTAGATACGACCCGGGGCAAGCATGGCTATGAAAAAATCATTACCGCTTTTGAGCAGCAGGAGATGGATATTCTTGTAGGGACCCAAATGTTGACAAAGGGCTTGGATTTTAGAAATGTGAGCTTGGTGGGTATCATGAATGCCGACTCATTGTTGAACTTCCCGGATTACCGGGCCCACGAACGTTGTTTTCAACTGTTGACCCAAGTGGCCGGTCGCGCGGGCCGGACCAAGAAAAGGGGCAAGGTTTTGATCCAGAGTTATAACCCCTACCATCAGATACTACAGCAAGTGTCTACCCATGACTACGATAGTATGTTCAAAGAACAGCTATACGAGCGTGAGCAATATAAATATCCGCCCAACAATCGGGTCATTCGCATTACTTTTAAGCATAAGGAATACAATAAGCTAAACGAGGCCACCGAGTGGTTTGCCAAAGCGTTGCGAACCACTTTGGGGGGTAATGTACTCGGTCCTGAATATCCACCGGTGGCACGAGTGCGCAATCTGTATTTGAAGAATGTGCTGATAAAGATACCACATGCCCAATCGGCGGTAAAGACCAAGGCGGCTATCAAAAGAATTGAAAAATCTTTCCACTCCGTTGGTCAATACCGCAGTGTACGGGTTATATACAATGTGGACCATATTTAATCGGAAAGCAAAAAAAATCCCGAACATTGAAGAATGTTCGGGACTGATATTTTAAAAAGTAGAAGTGCTAGACATTGCTCAGTGCTTCTGCCAATTCGGTCTTCTTGTTCCTACTAAGAGGAATGGACCTTCCACTAACTTCAACGTTTTTACTGTTGAATTTTTCTATTTTCTCCAAATTCACAATATACGATTTGTGAATACGAAGGAATTTGTCTTCCGGTAATTGTTGCTCAAATGATTTCATGGTAGACAAGATAACGATGTTCGCTTCGTCGGTTACCAGTTTTATGTAGTCGCCAAGGGCTTCTATCCATTTGATATCGTTTAAGATTACCTTGCGTTTCTTAAGGTTGCTTTTGACAAAAATATGTTCTTCGTCTTCCTGTACCTGGTTCATTTGCTCGTATTTGGCAACAGCTCTTTTAACGGAGGCATCAAATCGGGCAAGTGTAATAGGTTTGTGTAAATAATCGGTTACATCGTAATCGAATGCCTTTAGGGCATAATCGGGTTTACCGGTAATCAAAATTACTTGCGGACTATTTTCTAGGGATTCGAGTAGGTCGAATCCACTAATAATAGGCATTTCAACATCAAGAAAAATAAGATCGATCTCGTTGTTCTTAATACCATTTTTGGCTTCGATCGCATTACTGTATTCGGCCACCATAGCAAGGTTGGGATGGCTGTTTACCAGTTTCGCGACCGCCATTCGCTGCATGGACGAATCGTCTACGATAATACTTCTTAATTTCATAAATGGGTCGATTTGTGGGGTTAAATCATCGACAAAATACTAAAAAATCCGTCGAAAATACAACATTGTTGTAAACTTGACCTCCTTTTTTGTGTTATTTGCAATGACATTAGGTTAAGATTTGGTTATGTAAGATGTTAGGTTTATCAATCTATAACGAAGAAATTTCCATTTTCTTGTAAAGTCTGATAAATATTCTTATTTTTGCGATCCTAAAAAATATACATTTATGAACCATTACGAAACTGTTTTCATTTTGAATCCCGTGCTTTCTGATGATCAGATAGCGGAAACAGTTAAGAAATTTGAGGATTTCTTAATTAAGAATGGCGCCAAAATGGTCTCCAAAGAAAACTGGGGGCTTAAAAAATTGGCCTATGCCATACAGCACAAAAAAAGTGGGTTTTACCACTTGTTCGAATTTACCGCTCCTGGTGAAGTCATTACTCCTTACGAGCAAGAGTTCAAAAGGGATGAGCGTATCATGCGCTTCTTGACGGTTAAACTGGACAAGCACGCTATTGAGTGGGCTGAGAAAAGAAGAACAAGGTTAAAAGCTAAAGCTTAAGGAATTATGGCAACATTACAACAACAGGCAAAAGGAAAAAAAGACGGTGAAATCCGTTATTTGACCCCATTGAACATTGAGACCAATACTAAAAAGAAGTATTGCCGTTTCAAGAAATCAGGTATTAAATATATCGATTACAAAGACGCGGACTTTTTGATGAAGTTGGTAAACGAGCAAGGTAAATTGTTACCTAGAAGACTTACCGGTACTTCTTTGAAATACCAACGCAAAGTGGCTCAAGCGGTCAAAAGAGCACGTCATTTGGCTTTGATGCCGTACGTAGGCGATCTATTAAAATAAATTTAAGGCAAGATGGAACTTATACTAAAACAAGACGTAGAGCATTTAGGCTTTAAAGATGATATCGTAGACGTAAAGAATGGCTACGGAAGAAATTACCTTATTCCGAGAGGTTTGGCTACTATGGCTACACCTTCTGCAAAAAAGGTATTGGAAGAGAACTTGAAACAGAGAGCTCACAAAGAGAAGAAAATTGTTGATGCAGCTACTAAAACTGCTGAAGCACTTAAAGCTCTTGAGATGAAGATTTCTGCCAAGACTGGTGCAGCCGACAAATTGTTCGGTTCTGTTACTACCATCGATCTTGCTGAAGCCCTTGAGAAAGAAGGTCACGCTATCGATAAAAAGTTCATTAGCATTCAAGGTGGTGCCGTAAAACGTACAGGTCCTTACAATGCACAGATCAGATTACACAGGGAAGTGGTTGTAGATTTCCCTTTTGAGGTGGTTGCCGACAAGAAATAACGGTTAATAACACCATGATAACTTCAAAGAGCTATGCCTGCATAGCTCTTTTTTTTTGCCCTATTTTTGTAAGACTAACACAAACAGATGATTATGTCTTACAAACTCCATTTTAGCTTTTTGCTGCTCTTTTCGTTTTTTACGGCAGTATCTCAGGTGACTACTTCGAACATGTCAGGTTCGGTGGTCGATGATCAAAATCAACCCTTGCTGGGGGCCAATGTTGTAGCGGTGCACACGCCAACGGGCACTAAATATGGTGCTATCACCAACGAAGATGGTCTATTTAGAATACTTAACCTTAGGGTGGGTGGGCCTTATACGGTTACAGTTTCTTATGTTGGTTTTAAGCCACATAGTCTAACTAATGTGTATTTGTCATTAGGGGAAACATTTAATGCAAACATAAACTTAACAAGTGAAAGTCAGGCGTTGGACGAAGTAGTTGTCGTTTCTGATAGGTCCGGGACATTTAATGGTGACAGAACTGGTGCGGAAACAAGCGTAGGTAGAAGGGAATTAACGCGCTTGCCTACCATTTCTCGTTCTGCTCAAGATTTTACTAGGTTAGAGCCAACGGCCAGTGGTAATTCTTTTGGTGGACGTAACGGAAAATTCAATAACTTCTCACTGGATGGCGCAATATTCAATAACCCTTTTGGTTTGGATGCAGCCACCCCAGGCGGACAAACAGATTCGCAACCAATTTCCTTAGATGCCATAGAGCAAATACAAGTCTCTACCGCTCCTTATGATGTAACTCAATCCGGTTTTACCGGTGCAGCTGTTAACGCCGTAACCAAAAGTGGTAGTAACGAGTTTCATGGAACCGTATATGGTTTTACGAGAAATGAAAGTTTAACCGGAGGTAAAATAAAAGGGGAGGATGTTACAAAACCGGATTTGAATCAGAATCAATATGGAGTAAGTATAGGTGGACCTATAGTTAAGGATAAATTGTTCTTTTTTGCAAATTTTGAAAAAGATGATCGCGATGACTTGGGAACAAATGGTTGGGTTCCAAACAGTGGGTCAGGTGCTATTAATGAATCTAGAGTTTTGGAGAGTGATTTGATTTCTGTTCAATCAGCCCTTGCGGCCGCGGGTTATAATACCGGTTCATATGATGGCTTTACGCATGCTTCGGAATCGACCAAAGGTATTTTTAAGTTAGATTGGAACATTAATGATGATCATCGCTTAGCGGTTATATATAATTTTTTAAGGGCATCTAAGGAAAAACCGGCGCATCCAACCGCTATTAATACGAGAGGACCTAATGCAAATACATTGCAGTTTCAGAATTCGGGATATGAGATTAACAACAACTTAAATTCTTTTCAGTTAGAATTAAATTCAACGTTTTCTTCAACGACTACAAACAAGTTGCAAGTTGGGTTTACTCATTTTGATGATTTTAGAAACCCGTTCTCTACACCTGCTCCAGTAATAAATATTACAAAAGATGGCTCGCCTTATATTATAGCTGGTCATGAACCCTTTTCTATTAATAATAAATTAGATCAAAAAGTTTTTCAGGTTACAAATAACATGAATTTCTTTAAAGGTAATCATACATATACAGTTGGATTTTCTTTTGAGAAATTTCAGTTTGACAATTCATTTAATTTAAAAGGCTATGGCTTTGATGTCTTTGGTAGTGTAGATATTGCGGATTTTGATGCAAGTAATTATGACTTTGCTGCGGCGCAAGCTACTTTTAATACTAAAAATGCTTTAGGTGATGGAGCAGATGGAGGATGGTTGTTGGCCGAAACAAATGTCGGTCAATTAGCTTTTTATGTACAAGACGAGTGGAATATATCTGAAAAATTCAGATTGACTTATGGCATACGTATGGATAAACCTCTATTTTTTGATACAGCGGATAAAGCCCAGGAATTTATTGATACGGATAATGGTGAGATATATCTACCGGATACGGAATATTTTGACCCGGAAACGGGAGAAGCTTTGTTGATTGATTCTACAGAAATGCCTAACAACGATTGGTTGATATCTCCAAGAGTTGGTTTCAACTACGATATAAAGGGAGATAATACATTTAAGCTAAGGGGGGGCACAGGTGTGTTTACGGGTCGTTTTCCTTTTGTTTGGGTAGGTAACCAAGTAAGTGGTGTAGATGCCTTTTTCTATCAGGCCGTAGATCCAGATTTTAAATTTCCCCAAGTTTGGAGAACCAACATTGGTGTAGATAAACGTTTGGATAATGGTCTTGTTCTAACTGCAGATCTGTCTTATACGAAAGATATAAATGGTGTTCACGTTCAGAATTGGGGTTTGAAAGAGCCTTCAGGACAATTGCAAGGAGTTGATAATAGGGCAGTTTATTTAGACGGTGACCACGCAAAGGCTACATTACCTTGGGGTGATGTTGTTAATGGAAACGCTTTTGTAATGACGAATTCTGACACAGGAAGAATCTGGAATGCTTCTTTAAAAGCTGAAAAGTCCTTTACCAATGGATTGTATACCATGTTGGCATATAGCTTCTTGGATTCTAGGGATGTAAATTCAATTGAAGCAGAGATAACAGGAGATGCTTTTGCAGGAAACCCGGCTTTAGGTAATGTAAACAATGATGTTTTGGCCCATTCCAAGTATGGTGACAAACATCGTTTTATTGGAGTTGCAAGTAAAAAGTGGGACTACGGCAACGATAAATGGTCCACTACACTCTCTACCTTCTTTGAGTATGCACAAGGCGCACGTTTTAACTATACTTATGGAGGAGATATTAACGGAGACGGTTCTAGTATTAATGATTTAATTTATGTTCCTACATCCGATGAAATAGGTTTAATGCAATTTTCAAGGACTGGTGATGCTGCCAATTTAGAAAATTATATTTCCCAAGATGATTATTTAAAAGAGAGAAGAGGGGATTATGCTGAAAGATATGGGGCAATATCTCCTTGGAGAGGTAAATGGGATGTTAAGTTGTTACAGGATTATAGAATAAAATGTAGCAATGGTAAAACAAATACCATACAGTTGAGTTTTGATGTTTTGAATATCGGGAATATGATAAACTCTGATTGGGGTATTATTCAACAGCCAAATAGCGAGCAACTTTTAGGAGTTGGTTTTGATGATACTGGAGCTCCAGTTTATACTTTTAATGGAGATCAAAATAGTACAACTTTTGGTTATGACTCTAGTTTGGCATCTAGATGGCAGGCTCAGGTTGGTTTACGTTATATTTTCTAAATTAACTTAAGATTTATAAGATTTAGGCCGTACGTTTCGTACGGCCTTTTTATTTTTGCAGCATGAAATACATGAGGCTTACCAAGCAGCAATTAGAAGAGCTGCATCAAGAGTTTATCAACTTTTTGGCAACACAATCGATTACCGCCGATGAATGGCAAGATATTAAAACGAACCGTCCCCAAGTGGCCGAAGATGAAATTGATGTCTTTAGCGATTTGGTCTGGGAAGGCGTATTGACCAAAGTGGAGTATTTAGAGAATATTTCCGAAAAACAGATGCATCTGTTTCATTTGACGGAAAAGGAAATGAAGCTATTGTCGGTAAAGGTCATGAACCCTGAAATCGATTTGACCACGAGTCTCGGTTTTTCTTGGTTCAAGAAAAACTGGCAGTCCGATTTTGTGGAATACCTTGCAGCATCAAAGGCCTATTCCGAAGATAAGAACTTAGATAAATTCAAGCTGATTCAGCAAGGGGCCGTTATTACCAAGGGAGAACTGTACCAATGGTTCGATAAGCTTATAGAGGTTTAAGCTGACCAACATTTTAAGAACACTCCAATTCCGGAAAGAGGCGGGTAGGGAATGTCTAGATAAAACGGCACTGCTCTTTCTAAAATTTTATATTTGCACCACAACTACATCCAATGGCACAAAAACCAAGCATACCTAAGGGAACAAGGGATTTTACCCCTTCCGAAGTCATCAAACGGAATTATATTTTTGACATCGTAAAAAAGCATTTTCAGACCTTTGGTTTTCAGCCAATTGAAACGCCTTCTTTTGAAAATTCAGATACCCTTATGGGAAAATACGGCGATGAAGGGGATCGCTTGATTTTTAAGATTTTGAATTCAGGTCCTTTTTTAAGGAATATTGATAAATCATTTGTGAAGAAGATTCAGTGTCAAGAGTCTGAAATTAGTGAGTTTATTAATTTCTTGAAAAATGAAGAGGACCCAAAAATGCTTAAAGAAGATGCTATTATAGATATTCAAAAATCTGAACTAAAAAGTGAAATATATAATCTTCTTAAAGAGTCAGATTATAACCTTAATTCGGATCACTTTATCATTGGCAGAAATCAAATATTAACCAAGTTTCAGCAAAAAATCTTAGCAAATTCTTCTAAGCTAGTTAGCGCTTCAATATCCGAAAAAGCACTACGCTACGACCTAACAGTACCCTTTGCCCGCTATGTGGTCATGCATCAGAATGAAATTGATTTCCCGTTCAAGCGGTACCAAATTCAGCCGGTTTGGCGTGCCGATAGGCCCCAAAAAGGCCGTTTTCGCGAGTTTTACCAGTGCGATGCCGATGTGGTCGGGTCTGATTCCCTATTGCAGGAAATAGAACTGGTGCAGCTGTACGATGCCGTTTTTACCGAATTGAAGTTAGAGGGTGTCAATATCAAATTGAACAACAGAAAAATTCTTTCGGGTATCGCCGAGGTGATCGGGGCACAGCACCTTTTGATCGACTTTACCGTGGCTTTGGACAAGCTTGATAAGATAGGGGAAGAAGGCGTGAAGAAGGAAATGGCGGAAAGGGGACTCACTCCCGAGGCCATAGCCAAGGTAGAGCCACTTTTCTCACTTTCAGGAAGTAACCTCGATCAACTTCAGGCCTTAAAAGAACTCTTGAAAGATTCGGAAACCGGAAGCAAAGGGGTGGAAGAGCTTACTTTCATTGTGAGTACCATTGAAGAAATGGGACTTCAGTCCGCCAATCTTTCTATTGATGTAACCTTGGCGCGCGGACTAAACTATTATACCGGTGCTATTTTTGAGGTAGCGGCGCCAAAGGGTGTTAAAATGGGATCTATAGGTGGCGGTGGCCGCTACGACGACCTTACCGGTATTTTTGGTTTAAAGGATGTGAGCGGCGTCGGTATTTCCTTTGGACTTGACCGTATTTATTTGGTGTTGGAGGAATTGGGATTTTTTCCCGAGAGCATCGACAGGTCGTTACAGGTACTTTGCTTGAATTTTGGCGACAAGGAAGCCTTGGTCGCATTAAAACTGGTGTCCGCCCTGCGAAAAAAAGGAGTGAAAGCCGATGTGTATCCTTCAAAGGCAAAAATCCAGAAACAATTTAAATACGCCAATAACCGCAACGTACCTTATGTGATCTTGATAGGTGAAAAAGAGCTGGAGGAAAATTCCTTTGTCGTCAAGCGCATGGAAAGCGGTGACCAGCAAACCTATGCCCTTGATGCCGTAGGTGATTTTGTAGCGGACCTATAAGCGTTTTTTGATTTCCTTTATAACGGTTTTGTAGTATTCAATGCTGTGGGGAACGTATTTGCCCAAGTTGGCGAGTCCCCATGTCTCCTGGGAAAATTGGATCAAGGATATCAGCTTGAGGTCTTCTACTTCGCTCTCTTGCTTTTTAAGGTGGTGGAGGGGTTCTTTGAGTTCACATAAAAACGTATGGTGAAACTCATAATCCATGAGCTCGTCGGAAGGTTTTTGCATGGATTTAAAGACGCCTATTTTTTCGAGGGCTTCCGGTGGTACGGTAAGTCCGATTTCTTCTTGAATTTCCCGAATTGCCGAAATCTCAATAGCTTCGCCTGCCCCTATATGGCCCGCGACGGAGACGTCCCAGAGCAAGGGGTGTATGTCCTTGGTTCTGGCCCTTTGCTGCAGGAGAAGGCGTCCGTTGGCGGTGTAGAGCCAAATATGCACGGTGGGGTGAAACCATCCTTTACGGTGGGCCTCCGATTTCATTGCTGTTTTGCCCGTAGGCTTTCCTTCGGAATCAAGAATATCTATTAATTCGTCCATAACCAAAAAAATAAACCCTCCTTTTTCAAGGAGGGTTGTAGTTTGTTTAATCGAAATAGCTGAAAGTTTCCCCGTCCTTAATATTCAAGAGGGTTTCATAAATCAACCTGATTACGTTTTCAACATCGTCTTTGTGAACCATTTCTACCGTGGTGTGCATATAGCGCAGGGGTAAAGAGATCAAGGCCGAAGCTACGCCGCCGTTACTGTAGGCAAAAGCATCGGTATCGGTTCCGGTAGCCCTGGAGGCGGCCATACGTTGAAACGGAATTTTGTTGGCTTCCGCGGTTTCCAAGATGCGTTCGCGCAATTTGTTCTGAACGGCCGGGGCGTAAGAAATTACGGGGCCTGCACCGATTTCGGTATGACCTTGGGTCTTTTTGTCGATCATCGGGGTAGTGGTGTCGTGGCAGACATCCGTAATGATAGCAACGTTCGGTTTTATGGTCTGGGTGATCATTTCTGCACCACGAAGGCCTATTTCTTCCTGAACGGCATTGGTAATGTAAAGGCCGAAAGGTAGTTTTTTCTTGTTCTCGTGAAGTAGGCGGGCCACTTCGGCAACCATAAAACCACCGGCCCGGTTGTCGATGGCGCGGCAGACAAATTTGTCACCGTTCAGTATCTGGAACTCGTCGGGGTAGGTAATGACGCATCCTACATGAACGCCCATTTTTTCTACTTCCTCTTTATCCTTGGCCCCTATGTCTATAAAGATATTATCTAGTTTCGGAGGGGTTTCCTTTCCTTTGTCGCGTGTGTGAATGGCAGGCCATCCGAAGACACCTTTGACCATTCCGTTCTTGGTGTGGATGTTAACCCATTTTGATGGGGCTATCTGATGATCGCTTCCACCGTTTCTGATAACATAGAGCAAACCATTGTCGGTAATGTAGTTTACATACCAAGAGATTTCATCGGAATGCCCCTCGATGACCACCTTGAATTTGGCATCAGGGTTGATGACGCCGACCGCCGTACCGTAAGTGTCGGTAATAAAAGTGTCGACATAGGGTTTTAGGTAATCCATCCATATTTTCTGACCTTCCCATTCGTAGCCTGTAGGGGCCGCGTTGTTCAGGTATTTTTCAAAAAAATCGATTGATTTTTTGGTAAGTATTTTCTTTGTAGCCATTAAGTTTATATTTAAATACGAATTTACTAATATTCACTTTTAATTAATAATAAGCGGTCTTAATTATCGTTAATTTTGTAGGGCTTTTGTTTATAGCGTGCCATGAAAAATACGATTCTAACTTTATTTTTGATCAACCTCTTTTTTTGGGGGTATGCCCAAGTGGAAGAACAGCCATTGGACTCGGTTACCGAAAAGATGATTATACTGGAAGGTGACTCTATTTTTCGGAATTCCATCGATCTTGATGAAGTATATCTGTTCGGAAAACTAAAATTCTCTTCTTATCAAGATAAACTGCGGTATTATATATTGCGGAGAAAAACCATAAAAGTATATCCGTACGCTAAATTGGCCGCCGAACGTTTGGTTGAACTTACCGATAGTATCACCAAAATCAAAAAAAAGAGACATCAGAAGAGGTACACCAAAGAGGTGCAGAAGTTTATTGAAGAGGAGTTTTCTGAAGAACTAAAAAAACTCACCCGAACCGAAGGTCAAATTTTGGTAAAATTGATATACCGCCAAACCGGGGAAACGGCATTCGATCTGGTCAAGGAGCTGAGAAGCGGTTGGCGCGCATTTTGGTACAACACTACCGCTAGTATGTTCAGTATTAGCCTAAAGGAAAGGTTTCAGCCCGATAAGGTACATGAAGATTACTTGATAGAGGATATCCTGCAGCGTGCCTTTTCCGATTTTAGGCTTGAACGCCAAGAATCGGTACTGGACTATGACTACGCCCAGTTGAGCAATAAATGGGGCAAAGTAGGTAATAAGCATTAGATGCTCATTTTTTTGTTTTCTTCCCGAAAAGCGATTCCATAATAAGTTTGAGGCTGTAAAAAGCCATGACTATAGCGGCAATTGCAAAAATAAACCCTAATATAAGAACAGGCCAGTACAAAGGGTGTCCTTGGTTTTTAAAGGCTTGGTAAATAACACCGGGGGCCAGAAACATCAAAGCAATGGTGTAGGCGATGTGTTTAATACCCTTTACGAGTAATTCTTTGTCCGTTCTCTTTTGAGACATGTGTAGGGGGGCTTCTTTAGGTTCTGTAAACTATTTTATTCAACTGCAATGGTATTGGTAAAGGTCTGGCATACGGCGAAGTATCCCAGTGCAAAATTGTCTTGGTCAACAATTGAGGCAAGGTCGTCTAGTTCCGAAAGGTCTTCAATTCCCGTGACGTTCACGATATTGCCGCGAACCGTGGCCGATGGTGTTTGAAAGGGACCTTGGTCACCGCCCGATTGAACGATCAATTGGTTCATATAATTGTAGAACGACTGATCCACACCCATAATACTGACCTCTATATTCATGCCCTCGGTTACATTGTCATCATAAAAATAAGAGAATTCAAAGGTACGGCCAGGGTAAAAAGTGTCTTCGGTGACCAGGTATTCGTTGAAATCAAAGTCGAACAGATAAAAATCGGTACGATCGGGCTGGTCTTTAAAAGCTACGATAATTTCGGTCTCGTCTCCTGAAAAAAGCGTAGCGTCACCTTGTACGAGCTTGTCTATGGGTACTGTAGGGACATAGGTAGTGCGTGCTGCATATTGTTCGCCTTGGTATTCCATATAAAGGATAAGTTCGCCCGAGGTCATAAAATCAATAGTGGTATCACCTTGGTAAATACCACTACCGTTGTACGTACTAAAAAGATTTATGGTTTCTCGGGTCTCTACATTGGTAAGGCTGATCAGGTCGAGTTCTACGGGTTCTATAGATTCAAAAAAGTTACTGGAGGCACTTACCCTTACTTCGGCCGTATAGGAGGTAGAGGCTTCTGTAGTATTGATACGCATTAGGGCGTCGACACTCAACCGGGGTTTGTCGGTGGGGACATCTATTTCGACCACATCTTCACAGGCCGTGAAAAAAGGAAGCATACAAAGTATATAGATCAGTTTTTTCATGGACTAAAATTTGAAATTATAGGTTACGGCGGGCACTACACCAAAGATAGAGGTACGTACGGCTTCATTGACGCCGGTATCTTGGTTACGGCTAAAGCTTATGGAGGCTGCATTTCTTCGGTTGTACACGTTGTAAATGCTGAACACCCATTCGCCCTGCCACTTTCGGTTCTTGTTTTTTCGTGGGGTAAGGGTAGCGGAAACGTCCATACGGTTGTAGGAGGGCAATCGTTCTTCGTTCCTTGGGCCATAGTAAGGTATGGTCAACCCTTGAAAGCTAAATTGGCCGATGGGGTAGTTGGTAGGTTGCCCGGTCTGAAATACAAAATTGGTATTGAAGTTCCATTTGTCATTCAGGTCGTAACTGGCATAGACCGATATGTCGTGGGTTTTGTCATACGGGGTGTTGTACCAGGCCCCGGAATTGATGCCCGATTCGGTAAAGGAAGTGCCGTCGGGCAATTGAACCGTCCTTCCAGGGGTTCTTTGTTCCGATTTCGATAGGGTATAGGCGAGCCAGCCCTGAAACCTGCCTTCGTTCTTTCGGAACAAAAACTCCAAACCATAGGCCCTTGCTTCCCCGTTAAGAATAACTTGCTCAATGGCATCGTTGGCAATTAAATTGGCCCCGTCGATATAATCGATTCGATTTTGTATATCCTTATAAAACAGTTCCGTTTCTACGGAATAATCACCTTCCTTTAAATTTTTAAAATAGCCTACGGCATATTGATCCAAAAGCTGGGGTTTTATAAATGGTCCGCTAGGTGTCCATACATCCAAGGGAGTAGGGGAGCTGGTATTTGAAAGAAGGTGTAGGTATTGGGCAAGGCGGGTGTAACTCGCCTTGAAAGAGCTGTTGTTGTTAAGGGTATAGGCCAGTGAAATACGGGGTTCGAAGTTATTGAAGGTAGCTAGGCTGCCACTTTTTTCAACACTGTAACTATCAATAGGCCGAGCTTCTTGGTACACGTTTAAAACCGGGTCAAAATTGACGGGATTATCATTAAAGTATACGTTGACTTCATCTTGGCCCAAACGGACAAAATTACTGAACCGTAAACCGTAGTTTAGGCTTAGGTTTTTGGTAAGGTCATGCTCAATATCGATGTAAGCGGCAAACTCGTTGGCGTATTTTTGGGTAAGCTGCTCTTCTACAATACCCGAATCGGCATTGCTAGGCTGTATTTTTCCGGGGTTAAAGCGGTAATAAATATTGTTGATTCCGTAATTGACTTGAAATTTGTCGTTGACATAATGTTTCAAATCGTATTTAATATTGAAATTTTCTATACCTGAATTCCAATCGAACCCGACAAAATCGAGCTTTAGCCCGTAGTAATAGTTAGAATAGATCAATGAAAGGTTAGAGAATAGTTTGTCGGAAAACAAGTGGTTCCATCTGAAATTCCCCACGGCGTTTCCATAAGTATTTACAAAGCTATCGCTAATGCCGAACACATCGCGACCAAAATAACCCGAAAGGAAGATACTGTTGTTGTCGTTGATGTTGTAACTCAGTTTGGTGTTCAGGTCGTAGAAGTAGGCCGAATTGTCTACGTCAAAAAGCGGGAGGAAAAGGTGGGCGTATGAAGCCCGACCTCCTACGAGAAAGGCGGCCTTGTCCTTTACGATAGGGCCTTCTACCAATAAGCGGCTTGCCACGGCGCCTATGCCTCCGTTGACTTTTATTTTTTTACTGTTGCCTTCTTTTTGGAAAATGTCAAGAACGGAAGAAAGCCTTCCTCCGTAACGCGCGGGGATTCCCCCTTTGTAAAGCTTGATGTCTTTTATGGCATCGGGATTAAAGACGGAGAAGAACCCGAATAAATGCGATGAGTTAAAGATGGTGGCCTCGTCCAACAAAATTAAGTTCTGGTCAACGGCACCGCCACGGACATTAAAGCCTGAGGCCCCTTCACCGGCATTGGTGACGCCCGGAAGCAGTAGAATGGATTTAATGACATCGGCTTCGCCCAAGATGACGGGAATCTTTTTTATAGTACCAACCGATAATGAGTTTACGCTCATCTGGGGTTTGCGAATATCCATTTTTTCGACATCTTCGGTAACGATTACCTCTTGCAGTTGTTCGGCACTTTCCTCTAAGGAAAAGTTCATTTTGCGGTCACTGTCCAGGGTAATAGTCTCCACTATATCCTGAAAGCCCAGATAGCTTACTTGTAACTTGTATTTGCCTTCGGGCAATGTAATGGAATAAAAACCATATTCATTGGTAGTGACACCGGTCTGGAGCTCGGGAAAAACTACGGTAACCCCGATGAGGGTTTCGTTACTGGAAGCTTCCGAAATGGTTCCGCTTAAGGTGTATCGCTGTTGGGCGAAGGTTGAAAAGGAAAAAAGTAATAAAACCGAGAAAACGACTTTGTTGAATGGGAGCATTTAAAGCACAATTTTTGATAAATGTAACCAGAAAAATAGCTGTAAGGAAAATGTTAACAGTATTTTAAAAAGAAAAGGCCCCTATTAACGTAGGGGCCTTTGTTAGTTGTTATGCTATTGAAATTACACTGTTTCCAATATAGCATTAAAAGTTTTACTAGGCCTCATGGCTTCTTCTACAAGAATGTCATCTGGCTTGTAATAGCCCCCGATGTTTTGCGGACTTCCCTGTGCCTGCATCAACTCATCAACGATCTTGGATTCTTCCGCTTGGATGCTTTCGAACACTTTTTTGAAAGTTGCTTGCAATTCTGGGTCTTCCGATTGGTTTGCCAAGGCTTCGGCCCAGTACATGGCTAGAAAGAAGTGGCTTCCCCTTGTGTCGATTTCCTTGACCTTTCTTGAAGGCGATTTATCGTTGACCAAGAATTTTTCGGTGGCGCTATCTAGGGCGTCCCCTAAAATTCGGGCTTTTTTGTTTTTGTTCTTTTCCCCGTAAAACTCTAGGGAAACCCCTAGTGCAAGAAATTCCCCAAGGGAATCCCATCGTAAATGGCCTTCTTCCAAAAATTGCTCTACGTGTTTTGGGGCAGATCCACCGGCACCGGTCTCAAAAAGTCCGCCACCGTTCATAAGGGGTACAATAGAAAGCATTTTGGCACTGGTACCTACTTCCAATATGGGGAAAAGGTCGGTTAAGTAATCCCTAAGAACGTTTCCGGAAACTGAAATGGTATCCTTGCCTTCCTTCATGCGTGCCAAGGTAAACTCGGTAGCTTCTTTAGGTGAAAGGATACGGATATCCAAACCAGTGGTATCGTGGTCGGGAAGGTAAGCCTTTACTTTTTTGATCAATTCTACATCATGTGCACGATTTTCATCTAACCAGAAAACGGCAGGGTCATTAGTGGCTCGGGCCCTTGATACCGCCAACTTGATCCAATCTTGGATAGGGGCATCTTTCACTTGGCACATACGCCAGATATCACCTTCTTCTACGGTGTGCTGTTCTAGAACTTCACCAGAATGGATGTCTACAACATTAACGACACCTGCGGCGCCAATTTCGAAAGTTTTGTCGTGAGACCCGTATTCTTCGGCTTTTTGTGCCATTAGGCCAACGTTGGGTACCGTACCCATGGTAGTCGGGTCAAAGGCTCCGTGTTTCTTGCAAAAATCTATGGTTGCAGAGTATATTTCGGCATAGCTGCTATCAGGTATAACCGCTTTGGTATCTTGAAGTTTGCCTTCGGCATTCCACATTTTTCCTGAATTACGGATCATGGCCGGCATAGAGGCATCGATGATAATATCGCTGGGAACGTGAAGGTTGGTAATGCCCTTGTCGGAATTTACCATAGCTAGGTCAGGACCCTCGTTTATGGTTTTTTCTATGTCTTTTTCAATGGCTTCCCTTTGGTCTGCAGGTAATTCATTGAGCTTAACGAACAAGTTTTCTAGTCCGTCATTGGCGCTAATACCCAAAGTTTTAAAGGTGTCTTCGTATTTTTTGAACACATCGGCAAAGAAAACCTCTACGGCATGGCCGAAAATAACAGGGTCGGAGACTTTCATCATCGTGGCCTTCATGTGGAGAGAAAACAGAACACCTTTATCTTTGGCATCTTGGATTTGCTCTTTAAGGAAGGCGACCAAGGCTTTTTTGCTCATTATGGTGGCATCGATGATCTCACCTTCCAAAAGGCTTAGCTTGTCTTTAAGAACAACCGTACCGCCATCGTTCTTTACCAATTCGA
Source organism: Zobellia sp. OII3 (assembly GCF_002211465.1). Lineage (NCBI taxonomy): Bacteria > Pseudomonadati > Bacteroidota > Flavobacteriia > Flavobacteriales > Flavobacteriaceae > Zobellia > Zobellia sp. OII3. The sequence goes on from NZ_MWRZ01000004.1 coordinate 200,239, forward strand.
TTCGTATATCGGTGGCTTTGGGAAGGGTCAATGATTTTTCATTGGCCTTAAAGTCCCCATGTTCCATTGTGGCCACATGGGTTTTTGAATCAGGACTCCAAGCTCCCATGGAGTGGGGGTTCTGCTTGGCGTAGTTTTTTACGGCTCTTGGGGCCCTACGGTCAGAGTTTCCTTCGCGGAGTACGGGGTTTACCGCACTACCTTTGATTTTGTCGTATCTCGACTTTATATCTTTTTCAGTTTCATTTGAAGGCTCGTCCGGATAATTTGGCAAGGCGTATCCTTTGTCTTGAAGTTCTTTGATAGCCTCGTTCAATTGAGGAACGGAAGCACTAATGTTCGGAAGTTTGATAATGTTCGCTTCCGGGCTTTTAGCTAGGGCTCCCAACTCTTCCAAGTCGTTCGCTATTCGTTGTTCTTCCTTTAAGAAATCGGGAAATGCCGCTATAATTCTTCCGGCCAAAGAAATGTCTTTGGTCTCTATGCCAATGTCGGCAGTTTTGGTAAAAGCTTTTACAATTGGAAGAAAAGATAGTGTAGCCAAAGCTGGCGCTTCGTCTGTTTTTGTGTAAAATATTTTGGACATGTAAGGAAAGGTTTAATTTAAAGCGGAGCAAATATACGATTTTATGTAATCTTGCGAGCAAAAGATAGGGGCTTGTTGTGGTATGGGCCTCTCTTAATCGTATTTTAACAAAAAGATTAAGAATTATGTAATAAAAGGACAAAACAAAAGCCATATCATTGTACGTGTACATTGACATGGCTTTTTAGAAATTGGTATTGCAAACTTTCTTCCCTGTTCTTTCGACAGATCGGCAACCATTGATTGCGTTCGCTTCACAATTTCAACGTTTGGGGTCTAATTGTACTACGGTTTGCGACCAAGCTACAATTGAAACACCCTTCTTGTTATTTACTCGCATGGCATCCTAAGTTTGGATCAGTGTCTTCCCTTCTGGATTATTACGATCACATTATCCGTGGTCAAAAGGCGACAGCCCTTTGAAGATATGCTCGTTTTGCTTATTGAACGTCTTTCGGTCTACGCCGATCGAATGTTCAAATATTCACAAAACCTAAACAACAATATAAAGAACGCTAACTCTATAACAATTTTAAAACCTCTCATTCGACAGAGCTGCTTTGTTATTGTTCTATAAATTTAGTAAAAAAGATTGCTCTGGCCTAAATATTTAACATATTTAAAATCAACATGTTATGAACCGAAGCTATTAACAATTGTTTATAACAAAAGAATCCCGCTATTGCGGGATTCTTAAAACATATGTTTTTCGGTTTAAGAACGGATCTCTTTGATACGTGCTTTTTTACCGGTAAGGCCTCTAAAGTAGAAGATACGAGCTCTACGTACTTTACCTCTTTTGTTCACTTCGATTTTTTGTAAGGCCGGCATGTTGATAGGGAAGATACGCTCAACACCTATAGTACCTGACATTTTACGGATGGTAAAGGTTTCGGTAGAACCAGAACCTCTTCTTTGGATTACGACGCCTCTAAAAAACTGCGTACGTGTTTTTTCACCTTCCTTGATTTCGTAGTATACCGTAATGGTATCACCAGCTGAAAATTCAGGAAATTCTTTTTTTGGAACAAACTCGTCTTCTACGAATTTTAATAATGCTTCCATGATATGGTTTTAATGATTATGTTATGGTCAACATTCACGATTTTCGTCAGAGGTTGATTTAACAGGGTGCAAAAATAGTCTATAAATTAGAATTTGCAATATATTTTACTGATTTTTTGTGGTATAGGGCAAAATGGCCTTATTTCAGCAAATCGGGGCGTAGTTTCTCCGTTCTTTTCTGGGCCTGGTCTTCGCGCCATTTTTCTATTTTGGGAAAGTTGCCGCTCAGTAGGATATCGGGTACTTTCATTCCTTTGTATTCCGATGGTCTGGTGTAAACCGGTGGCGCTAGAAGGTCGTCTTGAAAGGTGTCGGTTAGGGCAGAGGTTTCGTTGTTGAGTACGCCGGGAATTAACCGAATGACCGCATCACAAAGTATGGCGGCCCCCAATTCGCCTCCTGAAAGAACGTAATCTCCTATCGATATTTCCCGAGTGATAAAAGCATCGCGCACCCTTTGATCAACACCTTTATAATGGCCACATAAAATGATTACGTTGTTCAATAGCGATAATCCGTTGGCCATACGCTGGTTCAAGGTCTCCCCATCAGGAGTCATATAAATGACCTCGTCATAATCTCTTTCCGATTTCAGTTGGGAAATGCACTTGTCTATAGGTTCGATCATGAGTACCATACCTGCTCCACCTCCAAATTGATAATCATCTACCTGATTATAACTCTTGTCGGTATAGTCCCTTAAATTGTGCATATGCACTTCCACTAGGCCTTTTTCAACGGCCCGTTTCATAATAGATGCGCCAAAGGGACTTTCGAGCAATTCTGGTAAAACGGTTATGATGTCTATGCGCATTTTGATTTTTGAAATGAATTAGTGGGCAAAAGTAGTGAAAAGAGGGCGAATTTTTTTATCCAAACACCCTATGTCATTTTTGTACGGATTGACTTGGGCGATTCCCCAAGCTTAATGCTTGGTGCCTTTTGTAGCGAAAGGAGGGGAGGCTCAATAGGGCTTCCCACGGAAAAAGGGCCTTCTCCTTGATGGGATAGTTGGAAGTGCGCCGGCGAAAATCACTTGGCTTATTCCCCAAAAAAAAAAGCTCCGTGAGGAGCTTTTTTTTATTTCTGTTTTTTGTACTTATTGATTTCGTCTTGCAGTTGCCTGCTTATCTTTTGTTCTCTTTCGAGAGCACGACGTCTGTGATCTTCGTATTCCGTTTCCAGCTCGGCCAGATTGGTCTTGGCTTCTTGGGTTAGGTAGTTGCTGTTCCTGAACTTGTAGATAAAGAAAAGCAACAAGGCCAAAAGTGAAGCGATAACGGTCCAAAGAATACCGTTATAAGTACTTTTTGATACCATAATGCCTAAAAACGACATACTGTCTTTTTCTTCGGTTACCGCTGCAAGGTTATTGGTGGTCTCTTCCAATTTCTTGTTAAGTGAACCGATAGTAGATTCGTGCCCTGCAATGGTAGCTTTTAATTCAGCGGCCCGTTTATTGTAGCCACTAAGGGTATCCAACACGTTTTGACGTAGTTTGTCTAAGGAAATAGTACGAACGACTTCGTATTTTTTTCCGTCGGCCCTATAATTGCCCGATTTTGTGAATATATATTCAAACTGACTGTCTATGGGCCCTTTTTCAAGCGATAGCTCATCTTGCGCCCCAGTTTCTTCTTCTTGGGCGAATTGTAGGTTGAACGCCATTAAAGCGGTAATAAGTAAAAGTATTCTAAAACCTTTCATGTTGAAGTGAATCTTTGAATTAATGATTTAGAGGCGACTAAAGTAATCCAATAATATCAATTAATAAAAAAAATCAAGGATAAGGTTGGTATTCATTGAGAAATACCCCAATAATTGGGTAAAACGATATCCCTGTAACTGTTTAAAAATCAATAATAGGTGTAGCGTCTGACCTTGGCTATATATTTGGCCAAGCGAATCACTTGATGTGAGTATCCGTACTCGTTATCGTACCACACATATAATATGATGTTTTTTCCATTTGCACTGACGATGGTGGCATTGCTGTCGTAGATCGAAGGGGCGTTGGTGCCGACCACATCCGATGAAACCAGCTCTTTGCTTAGGGAGTACTTGATTTGTTCTACCAAATCGCCTTCAAGGGCGTATTTTTTTAGAATGGTGTTGATGCCTTCAACCGAGGTCTTGTTCTTGATCTCAAGGTTCAATATGGCCAAGGAACCATTGGGTACCGGTACACGTATGGCATTTGAGGTTAATTTGCCCTTTAATTGGGGTAGGGCCTTTGCCACGGCTTGGCCGGCGCCTGTTTCGGTAATGACCATATTCAATGCGGCGGCCCTGCCCCGTCGGTGCTTTTTGTGCATATTGTCGACCAAGTTTTGGTCGTTGGTGTAAGCGTGTATGGTCTCTAAGTGTCCTTTTACGATGCCCAGGCTGTCTTCTATGATGCTGAGTATGGGGGTGATGGCATTTGTTGTGCACGATGCGGCGGAAAAAATATCTATCGCGTCGGGGTCGTACATTTTATGGTTGACACCGTGTACAATATTGGGGACTTCCTTGCCCGGTGCGGTCAACAATACTTGGGAAGCCCCTTCGGCCTTTAAATGGCGTGAAAGTTCTTCCTTGTTCCTGAAGGCTCCCGTATTGTCAATGATTAGGGCGTTGTTGATGCCGTATTTCGTATAGTCTATTGATTCGGGACGGTTGGCCCTAATCATATATACCGTAGTTCCATTGATGATAAGGGCCTTGTTTTTGGCGTCGACTTCGACGGTGCCCGAAAATTTACCATGGATCGAATCGATACGGAGCAAATTCGCCCTTTTTTCCAATAAAGCCTCGTCTTGGGCGTCGCGGGTGACAATGGCCCTAAGTCGTAGTTGGTTGCCTTGGCCTGTTTTGGCCATCAGTTCACGGGCTAAAATTCGGCCTATCCTACCAAAACCATATAGCACGATGTCTTTGGGTTTAAAGGGAATGGCTTCATCGGCATCTTTGAGCTTGTTGTAAACAAAGGCTTTGATGTCGTCAAAATCATTGTTGTCGGAATGGTACTCGTAGGTCAATTTGCCGATATCAAGTTTGGCAGGAGGGAGCTTAATGTCGTTTATGGCCCGTAAGATTTCCGTCGAGTCGAAAATCGAGATCGGTTTTTGTACAAACTCCCCGGCGTATTCGTGCAAATTGATAATGTCGCTCACATTTTTGTCGATGACCTGGTTTTTGAAAAGCACGATTTCTATGGTCTTGTCATACCAAAGGTCGCTGACAAGTTTAATGAATTCCGTAGTAGCCTTTCTTCTGTCCGCTTGAAAGGCCAATTCTTTTTCATAAGAGGCGTTTGATTTCATCTGTTGGGTTGAGTTATATTTTTGGTGTAAAACTAGTTATTTTGTGTCATTTAGAACAGATTAAAACAAAAAAACGCCCTCAAAAAGGGCGTTTGTAAATTGAATATTCTAATGGATTATTGAAATATGAGGCGTTCCCTTTCTCCTTTTTCATTAACCATGGTAATACTTGTTCTTCCGTATCTCGAAATACTTCCAAATAGGGCGCGGGCTTCTTCGATATCGTTGATTTCATTGTCGTTTACCGATAATAGTACCTTGTTTTCAAGACCGTTTCCTCTATAGGTTTCAGGTACGCCGACTACTTTTACTCCTTTTTTGGTTTTGAATTTTTTCATGTCTTCCTTGGTGAGGTTTTTGACTTCAAGGCCCATGACGGGAACAATTACCGTTTGTCTTTTCTTAAGTACCACCGGTACCGTAAATATTTCCCCATCTCTGTCAATCGTAAGTTCTACGGTATCTTCGGGGCGTTTTGCGGATAGGTAACCTGTAAGGTCGGCAAATTTGCGAACTTTGATTTCATCTATTTTTTTGATGATGTCACCTTCTTGAAGTTCGGCTTCCTCGGCGCCGGTTCCTTCTTCCACACCTGATACATAAACCCCTTCTATTTCATTAAGGCCGTTTTCAATGGCGTAAGGCGTATTTACGTTTAAGGCCGAAATACCTAGTATCCCTTTTTGAACGTTACCGTATTCAAGAATATCGTCGACAACCTTTTTTGCAATATTGCTGGGTACCGCAAATGAATATCCAACATAACTTCCGGTTTGTGAGGTGATTGCAGTATTGATTCCAACAAGGTCCCCATTGGTGTTCACTAGGGCGCCGCCACTGTTACCAGGGTTTACTGCGGCATCGGTTTGAATAAACGATTGATTTCTTCCTAAGTCACGGGCCTTGGCGCTAACGATACCTGCGGTAACCGTAGATGTAAGGTTAAAGGGGTTGCCAACGGCCAAAACCCATTCTCCGATCTTTACATGGTCGGAATCCCCAAAAGCTAAGTAAGGCAGGTTCTTTCCGGCATCTATTTTGATCAGGGCAATGTCTGAATTAGGGTCGGTTCCTACTAGCTCGGCATCGTAGGTCTTGTTGTTGTTCAGGGTCACCTGTAACTTGGTAGCTTTGCTAATAACGTGATTGTTGGTCACGATATATCCGTCTTGAGAGATGATTACACCTGATCCCGTGCCTACTTGTGGTCTTTGGTTTCCTCCGCTTCCGTAGAAAAAATCCATAAAACTATGAGGGGTCCTGTCTATGGTTACGTTCTTGACGTGAACTACGGCGTTTACCGTGGTTTCGGCCGCGACCGTAAAATCGACTTCGTTGATTCCGGAGCCCTTCGGCGAGGTAGGGGTTAAACTTGTATTGAAAACCGACTCCCCTTCGTTGTGGGAGATAACGGCGTAATTAGTATTCTCAAAAAATAGTTTGTAGCTGCCCAAGGTAATTGCTCCAGCAATCAGGGCGATAAAAAAGGTACTGGCAATTTTCTTCATTTTATTGTGTTTTAATCTTTTGATATGTTAAAATTAGTCGTTTTTAAAGAGTATTAAATTTGCTTTAACTACTTTTTAACTGCCAAATAAATCTTAATCCAAAGAAATACAGGCCTATAACTACTGCATTGTCCCGTTCATTTCAAAGATGATAAAACCCTATATTTGTGCCTTTAAATATACGTATGACACTCAAATTTTTCAAATATCAGGGCACAGGGAATGATTTTGTAATGATAGACAACCGACAGTTGTTGTTTCCCAAAAATGATACCAAACTCGTAGCGCGTTTGTGTGATCGAAAGTTTGGCATAGGGGCGGACGGTCTTATCCTATTGGAGAATGACGAACTGACAGATTTTCGGATGGTCTACTACAATGCCGATGGAAACGAAGGAAGTCTTTGTGGTAACGGAGGTCGTTGTACGGTGGCTTTTGCGAAGTTTCTGGGGGTTATCGATAAAGAGACCTTGTTCAATGCGGCCGATGGTAAGCATCGGGCAACAGTTGAAGGCGGTATCGTTAGCTTGCAAATGCAAGATGTTTCAGAAATAAAGGAAAAACCCGATTACGTCTTTTTGGATACCGGCTCACCGCATCACGTGCAGATGGTAGATGATATTAAGGATTTTCAAGTCTTTAAGGAAGGAAAGAAATTAAGGTATGGCCTTTACGGGCAAATCGGTAGCAATATCAATTTTGTAGAGGGGCTAAATGATGCCGGTTTTGCCGTAAGAACTTACGAACGGGGCGTTGAAGACGAGACCTTGTCGTGTGGTACGGGCGTTACCGCGGTGGCCATTGCCATGCATCGTGCGGGAAAGGTTGCTACCGATACCGTCAAGATACAGACACAAGGGGGCGAACTTCAGGTGAAGCTCGAAGAGCGGAATGGAGTGTATCAAAACATTCACTTGATCGGTCCTGCCGAACAGGTGTTCAAAGGAGAGATAGAATGTTGAGTCTTGTAGGGGAACATGTAAGTTTAAGGGCCCTCGAGCCAGAAGACCTTGATTTTCTGTACAAATTGGAGAACAATCCGGAAATATGGGAAATCAGCGGAACGGTTACCCCATATTCAAAACACGTCTTAAAACTTTATTTAGATAATGCCTATCGCGATATATACGATGTAAAACAGTTGCGTCTTTGTATCTGCAACCAAGACGATCTGGCCATCGGTTTTATAGACCTCTTCGATTTTGACCCCAAAAATGGCAGGGCCGGCGTAGGTATCGTTGTTCTTGATAAAGGGGATAGGAATAAGGGGATAGGTTCCGAGGCCTTACAGCTACTTTGTGACTATGCCTTCGGGACGTTGGCTTTGCATCAGTTGTACGCTAATGTGATGGAAGGGAACGATGCTAGTATCCATTTGTTCAAAAAAATGGGATTTAAAGAAGTGGGCTTGAAAAAAGATTGGATTTTTTCCGAAGGAGGATATAAAAATGAAATTTTGTTCCAAAAAATAAACGCTTAATGTATATCAGACGAATTCTTTTGATCATAGTGCTTGCCGGTCTTGTTGGCGGGGGAGTTTTTGCGTATAAGGTCTATAACGCCGTATTTAGCCCGAATACAAGCTTTAATAATGAAAAGGCATATGTGTTCGTTCCGTCGGATGCCAGTTTTGGCGATGTAAAGGAGCTTGTGGAGCCCCTTTTGAAAAATCCCGAATCATTTGAGCAAATCGCTATCCGCAAAGGGTATGCGGCCAATGTAAAAGGGGGGAAGTATGCTATTGTAAAAGGAATGAACAACAATGATATCGTTAATTCCTTACGCAGCAAAAACGTTCCGGTAAGGGTGGCCTTTAACAATCAGGAAACCATTGCCGATTTGGCGGGAAGAATAGCCATGCAGATCGAGCCCGATAGTTTGACCTTGTTGGAAGCTTTTACGGATGAGGCATTTTTAAAAGCGAACGGTTTTGGCGAAGAAACGCGATTGGCCATGTATATCCCCAACAGCTATGAGTTCTTTTGGAATTCTTCCGCTGAAGAATTTCGCGATCGTATGCTTAAGGAATATAGGCGCTTTTGGACGGAAGAACGCTTGGCCAAGGCCAAAAAATTGGGACTTTCGCCTGAAGAAGTGATAACATTGGCTTCGGTAGTGCACAAGGAAACCGCAAAAGTAGACGAGCGACCACGTGTGGCAGGGGTGTACCTGAACCGATTGCAAAGAGGAATTTTATTACAGGCCGATCCTACCGTAATATATGCGTTAAAAAAGCATACGGGTAATTTTAAGGCGGTTATCAAGAGGGTTTTGTACAAAGACCTTGAGTTGGATTCGCCTTACAATACCTATAAATATGCGGGCCTACCTCCCGGCCCCATTGCTATGCCCGACATTTCCGCCATTGATGCCGTACTCAATCCTGAAAAGCACGACTATCTGTATTTTGTGGCTAACGTAGAGAATTTCGGTTACCATAAGTTTGCGAAAACTCTGGCCCAACACAACCGAAATAAGGCACAATATGTCCAGTGGATCAATTCACAAAAGATAAAAAGGTAGGTATTTTGTCCATTGTTTATGACTTGTTAACTAAATATGGGTTTTTTTAACAAAGCCTTCTAGGTTCAAACTTTAATTCAGGCTTATCTTTGCCCTTCGAAATCTAAGCAGGTTATTTTTTTCGTAAGTCTTAGGAAATTTAATGTATGAGAAAGTGGCTAAGTTTTACAAGCCCCCTGATCATTACCTTTATTTTATTGAGTTTCGGTTTTGAACCTAAAGAGGTGAAAGTGCCCGAAACCCTTAAAGTAACTCAACCTACTGAGGTTTTGTTCCCCAAAAACAAAACCGTTAATAGCTCGATATTATTGGCTCCGCCCTTTTTGGGGAGTTCGTATATCGGCTTTAAAGAAGCTCTTGCGTTCAAAGAATCGCAAGGGAATTATTTTACAACGAATACTCTAGGGTATTTGGGAAAATACCAATTTGGTATCGGTACCTTACAGCTTATGGGTGTTTATAACGCAACACGTTTCTTGAACGATCCAGTGTTGCAAGAACGGGCTTTTCACACGAATATAGCCCGTAACAAATGGATTCTGCGAAGAGATATCGCACGTTTCGTTGGAAAACGAATAGGTGGGGTAGAGATAACGGAATCGGGAATGTTGGCCGCGGCGCATTTGGCCGGAGCAGGAAACGTTAAGAAATACTTGCGTTCTTGGGGGGCTTTTGATGTGTCGGACAGTTATGGCACGACCATAGCGGAATACATGAAAAAGTTTTCGGGCTATGATATTTCCCATGTTTCCCCTAAACGTAACCCTAAAGTATAACATCTTATCTTTAAGATCTAATGTACATATGAAGATGAGCAGGCCCCAATAGTACTATTGGGGTTTGTTTTTTTTATACCTTTTACGTATTTGTGTGTATTCGCCTTTTTTTTTAAAGAAGTCTTTCAGTCGCCTCGCTATACGTTGGTGTTTGATGGAAGTTGAGCCTCTGCGGGAAGCCTATTCTTCTTCTGCTTGTATTGTTGCTTCAAACTTTAGTAGTTCGGTATAGGGGTTTCCGTTTAATCCCAAGAGTTTGGCGAATGCGGGTTCTGTTTTTAATCCCCCCGATTTGAGGCTTCTTATTTCGGCCCTAAATTCAGGGCCTTTCGAGTTTAAGATTTTGTCTTCAATTACCATATGTCGGTAAGCATTCTGTTTTTCGGTGGGTATGTGTTGTCCGAAAATCTCAATTTCAAAAGTATCGGTCTTGAACTTTGCGGTTGTAGATTGAATTTGGTTTTCCTTATATGATTTTAATTCAAAATCGGTTTTCTTACCAAATAGGGATAAAAGTTCTGCGGAAAATTCTCTGTGGTTTTTGCACTCGCAAATAATATCTAAATCACTTTCGGGCACGTCGATATCAATAGGAACCGTTCCTGTTAAGATGGGATTGTACTTTTTAAGTTTTTCGAAAATATTCAGTTCCTTAAGCTCTTTGTAGGCTTGGTTTTGCCTTTTGTTGCCAAGTTTCAGGTATTCGATATTTTTAAAACGATTCATTTATTAAATGGGTATTGGTTTGTGGGCTACAGTTATATAATAAATGCAATTTAAGGGTATGGCCTTTTATTCAAATCTAAGGAATATTCCTTTTCATTGAAATTGCGGCGTATTGCCTTGGGCTTCCGTAATATTCTTAAAAATGATACAGATAGGAAAGTTTACCCTTGGATAATAAAAATAGCGGGCCGCTTGTGAAGGGGTTCCACTTTGGTCCGTTTCCAGTCGGCAACGGTCTTGGTGAGGATGTATTCCGTAGGAAGGGTGACATCGCAAGCGATACATACCCTCGTGTTGGGGTGTAGTGTTTTGAGCAACTCGGCAAAAAGCTTGTCGTTTCTATAGGGGGTTTCTATAAATAGCTGTGATTGTCCGTAGTCTTTTGAAAGTTTTTCCAATCGTTTGATGGCACTTTTGCGCTCTGGGGCATCTATGGGCAAATAGCCGTTAAAGGCAAAACTCTGCCCGTTCATTCCACTGGCCATAAGGGCTAGTACGATAGAGGAGGGGCCGACTAAAGGCACTACCTGAATGTTTTTTTCGTGAGCGATCTTTACGACTTCCGCTCCTGGGTCGGCAATGCCGGGGCAGCCTGCTTCGGATAAGATTCCGGTATGAAAGCCTTCTAGGCAGGGCCGTAAAAAGCTGGGTATTTCTTCAATCTGGGTGTATTTATTCAATACCGATAAATGAAGGTCCGGCTGTGATTTCCGAGGGCTGATCTTTTTAATGAAGCGTCTGGCCGTTTTTTCGTTTTCAACAATATAATGGTCAATTTGTTCGATCGCCTGTTTTATGGAAATAGGTAAGACCTCTAAGGGTTCGTTATCGCCAAGCGTAGTGGGTATGAGATATAACTTTCCCTGGTTCTCGATTCTGTTGGCCATAATTGTGATTGCATTAGAGTTTTTTGGCGATAGACGTACAAGCTTTGTCAATAAGGTGAAATACCTTGTCAAATCCATTGTCGTCCCAATACGGGTCGGGTACTTCAATAACGGGCAATTCCACTTCCGTAAGCAACAATTTCACTTTTTCGGCTTCCTCTTGGGTATCGGCCAAGTTTAAAATGTTATTGAGGTTGCTACGGTCCATAGCATAAATTACGTCAAATTTTTTAAAGTCCGATTTCTGGAATTGGCGACAGCGCTGATTTTCGATGTTCAGTCCGTATTTTCGGGCAACCGCTATGGATCTAGGGTCGGGGGCGTTACCAATATGGTAACCTCCGGTTCCTGCAGAATCGACAAAGACCTTTTTAGGGTCGACTTTGCTTTGAAGAATACCTTCGGCCAATGGCGACCTGCAAATATTGCCAAGGCAGACCATTAAAACTTTGGTTTCCATAAGGGATTAAGAGAATTTCTTGGTAAGGTCTTCGATGTATTTTCTGAACTGCTTGTCGGTTTCAGCCAAGTTATCGACCGTTTTACAGGCGTGTAGTACGGTGGCGTGGTCTCTTTTTCCGATTTGCGAGCCAATGCTGGCCAATGAGGCTTTGGTGAATTTCTTCGCAAAGAACATGGCAAGCTGTCTTGCTTGTACGATATGTCGCTTTCGCGTTTTCGACTGAAGTGTGGCGACATCCATTTCAAAATAATCGGAAACTACTTTTTGAATGTAGTCTATGGATACTTCGCGCTTGGTGTTCTTTACGAACTTTTCGACTACCTGTTGTGCCAATTCTAGGGTCACCTCCTTTTTGTTGAAAGAAGATTGGGCTATTAACGATATAATGGCGCCTTCCAATTCGCGAATATTGCTCTTGATATGCTTGGCTACATAATCGATAATATCGTCGGGCATTTCAACACCGTCTCTATACAGTTTGTTCTTTAGTATGGAAATTCGTGTTTCGTAATCGGGATTCTGAAGCTCTGCCGATAGGCCCCACTTGAAACGGGACAATAGGCGTTGCTCGATATCCTGCATATCTACGGGGGCCTTGTCAGAGGTTAGGATAACCTGCTTCCCGTTTTGGTGCAAATGATTGAAAATATGGAAGAAGACATCTTGTGTTCCCGATTTTCCGCTCAAGAACTGAACGTCGTCGATGATGAGCACGTCTATCAATTGGTAGAAGTGGATAAAATCGTTTCGGGTGTTCTTCTTTACCGATTCAATATATTGTTGTGTGAACTTTTCGGCTGAAATATACAGCACGGTACGCTCAGGGTATTTGTCCTTGATCTCAACTCCAATGGCATGGGCCAAGTGGGTTTTTCCTAAACCTACTCCGCCAAAGACCAATAAGGGGTTAAACGAGGTTCCTCCAGGTTTGTTGGCGACGGCCATACCGGCAGATCTGGCCAAACGGTTAGAGTCTCCTTCCAAAAAGTTATCAAAGTTATAGTTGGGGTTGAGCTGCGATTCGATCTTAATATTTCGAATGCCTGGAATTACAAAAGGATTCTTTAGCTCTGGGTTTTTTGATTTTATCGGAACGTCCATTTCCTGAGGCGTCATGTTCGCCCTGTTGGAACTGGGTATCTTTTCGGTAAAAGGTTCCTTGTTGCCATAGGTGTTTTCCATTCTAATGATGTACACCAATTTTGCGGTCTCACCTAATTCTTTGGTGAGTGCAACTTTTAACAACTTGACATAGTGTTCTTCTAACCATTCGTAAAAGAATTTACTAGGTACCTGAATGCTCAGTGCATTGTCAGATAACTTAACCGGTTTGATAGGTTCAAACCAAGTTTTGAATGCCTGCGGTTGAATGTTGTCTTTGATAAAGGTCAAACAATTGTTCCATACGGAAATAGCAGTAACACCCATTTTAAAGTTTATCTTATTTTTGTTGGTTAGTGATTTCGTAAGTCGGCGGAAAGTCTAGAGGATAATCCGTACTTTCTCGGTAGGCAAATATGTGAACAAAAAAACTAAAAAAAAAATCTAACCCTATTGAATTTACCCTTTTTTTTTCGCATGTTCAAAGGCAATAAATCGAAATCGTTTAAAGATATAATTTTTACATGATAATATATGTATTTTAACAAAATTTCTTTCCGAGTACGTTATGCGGAGACGGATCAAATGGGAGTGGTGTATCACGGGAATTATGCGCAATACTTGGAGATGGGAAGGGTCGAGTGGTTACGTGATACTGGTATTTCCTACAAAAAAATGGAAGAAAACGGTATTATGCTGCCAGTTGTTTCCTTGTCGCTCAACTACAGAAAATCGGCCTTTTATGATGAGCTGATCAGCGTTGAAACGAGGCTCAAAAAAACGCCTTCCGTCAAGATAGAATTTGACTATAAAATTTACAATGAACAACAGGAAATTCTTGTTGAGGCAAGCACCGTTTTGGCATTCATGGACATGAAGACGAAACGCCCTATTCGGTGTCCGAAATACCTCTTGGAACTCATAGAAAAAAGAGAAAAAAAGTAAGTTGTTTTTCCTCGTTTTTGTAAAAATTTGGCATATCGAATTAACGGTTCGGCATGAGCTGCCCCTGCTAAACAATAAGCTTGTAGTCTTATGTTAGTTCAACTCCGTAAATTCCTACAAAAATCTCTTTTACTTGTGCGACATCTTGCTTTCTGACCGAAATCACCAGTTCGCATTGCATTTCCATTTTTTGGGAGACAATCTGCAGGTTTTTTTGTTTTATGACTCTCATGACCACATCCATTTGGGCGTATTCAAATTTGAGCTTGAACTGTTCCTGTACTATTTTTTGTATAATATCAGCGTTTTCCAAAGCCATTTTTGCCGCGGTCTTATAGGCACTTATCAATCCGCCTACGCCTAACTTGGTGCCTCCGAAAATACGGGCAACGGCTACCAGGGTATTGGTTACCTCAAAAGATTGTATTTGTCCGTATATGGGCATGCCGGCCGAATTATTGGGCTCCCCGTCGTCGTTGGCGCGATAGCTCAATTGTTCAATACCTATTTGCCAGGCATAACAGACGTGGTTGGCCGTGTGGTGCTTTTTCTTTAGGGATTCGATTATGGGCTTTACCTCTGCTTCGGTTTCTATGGGATGGGCATAGCCGTAAAACTTGCTTTTCTTTTCTTTGAACAGGACTTCTTCTGAGGGCTTTCCGAGGGTCTTGTATGTATCGTTTGTGTTCTCCATTAGCCAAAAGCTACTAATATGATGCTGGTTATGGCCAGGGCAATACCGCTCCAGTTCTTGGGACTTATCTTTTCCTTGAACAAAATAATTCCCAAAATGGTGGTGAACATGACTATGGCCACATTGTTTATTGTAAATATCGATGCGCTGTTGAGTGTGTCGTTCTGTAGCGCTTTTAATAAAAAGAAAATTGAAAAATAATTGACCACCCCTAGGCTTATGCCGCCCAATAAGGTGTTCAGGTTGAATTGAGAACGAAGGTCCGCCATCTTATAAATGGTGACCAAAAGGCCTATACAGGCTGCCGAACCAAAAACGGTCGCCGAAAAAAGGGGGTAGTCTTCTTCTTTGATGTGTACTTCTTGAATGTATTTTAAACTGGTGTCGATAATGCCCGAACCCAAGAATACCAAAGCGGGTAGGAGTAGGGCTGTTTTTTTGAACTTTCTTACCGGTTCTTTTATAGAGGTAAAATAGACGGCGGCAAGGGCCAGTACTATTCCGGCAACTTTAAGTGGTCCCAGTTCTTCACCATAAACCAGAATGCCGAAAATAACCGGTAGAACAAAAGACATTTTAGTAGCTACGGAGGTAACGGAAACCCCTACTTTTTGAGAGGCGGCGGCCATTAGGTTAAAGACGGCTATAAATAGGATGCCTAAGATAAACGTGCCCAAAAACCAAGGTTTTTGTGGTATTTCAGATAGGTTGGTCTCACCTTGGTAGCGGGTAAGTCCTACTCCACAGGCTACAAAATAATTGGTGACAATGGCAAATAGTGTATTGACCTTGAAGCGGGTGTATAGCTTGAAGATAATAAAGATGAGGCTCGAGGCCAGTATGCTCAGGGCAAGTGAGGTCATCTTAAAGTTTCGGTTTCAATTGTACGATATCTTCTTTTCCTACTTGAATGTTCCAGCAGTTGATCCCTATTTTTTCGGCGGCTTCGGTGTTTTCCTTGGTGTCGTCTATAAAAAAGGTCTCCTCGGCCTTGAGTCCGTTTTCGTCTAAAACGAACTGGTAGATCTCGGTATTCGGTTTTCTCAACTTGATTTCGTGGGAAAGATAAAATTTTTCAAAGGCATTTTTAAACCGATAGTATCTGTCCGAACCCATTTTTTGCTCTACATGCGTAATGTGCAGGGCATTGGTATTGCTCAATAGGAAAAGACGGTACTCATCTTCTTTGGCCAGTTGTTCTATAAATTCTAGACGTTCTTCCGGAAAATCGAGCAACATCGAATTCCATATGTTCTTGATTTCCGAAGCACTTGCCTTGGGGTATTGGGACTGAAGCCGGGCAATGAATTCTTCCGTAGATATGCCTCCGATTTCATACATATTGTTTAGCTCGGCCATTTCAGGGGTCAGGTCAATAGTTCCCCCAAACCTTTCCATCTCCCGGAATATAATGCCCTTATCTAAATTGATGAATACATCGCCAAAGTCAAAAATAATGTTCTTAATCATTGCTGTATACTTTTAAGGTGTCGCTGCCGATCCGCCTTGTGTTGATAATTTCACCCGTAAACTTAGG
Organism: Zobellia sp. OII3; assembly: GCF_002211465.1. Taxonomy (NCBI): domain Bacteria; kingdom Pseudomonadati; phylum Bacteroidota; class Flavobacteriia; order Flavobacteriales; family Flavobacteriaceae; genus Zobellia; species Zobellia sp. OII3. The sequence continues at coordinate 216,355 of NZ_MWRZ01000004.1, forward strand.
TGCTGGGAGCCCTGTTTTAAAATGCGTGCTGCCGATAAAGATACGGGCCTCGTTCCATAAACCGGAATCAATAAAGCTTTGTAGGGTTTGGCTGCCGCCTTCTATCAGAACACTGGTGATATTTTCTTGGTAGAGGATATGGCATAACTGTTCGACGATGCTTCCGTTAAAATCAAGATGCAGATACCTTATGTTTTTTTTCGATTCAATAGTTTTGGTCGTATCGGTTAAAACCAAGGTGGGCGTGCTTCCGTCCATTAGGTGAAAAGTCCTGTCGATTTTTAGGTTACGGTCAAGTACGATACGTATCGGATTTTTGCCCGTGTACGAGCGGACGTCTAGTTTAGGATTGTCTTCCAGTGCGGTATTTGTTCCTACCAATATGCTTTGCTCTTCGCTTCGCCATTTATGGACCAATTGTCGCGAATAGGGGTTGGTAATCCAATAGGGTTCGGGCTTGGTGTTACGCGCTTCTTTTTTTGGGGCGATAAAACCATCCGCTGTCTGGGCCCATTTCAGTATAATATAAGGACGTTTTTTTTCTTGGAAGCTCAGAAAGCGACGGTGGTGTCTACGGCATTCTATCTCCAAACACCCGCTAATGACCTCGATGCCCGCCTTTTTTAGTTTTTCTATACCCTTTCCGGCCACTTTCGAATGGGGGTCTATTAGTCCGATAACGACTTTGGGTATGCCGTGTTTCACGATTAGGTCGGCGCAGGGCGGGGTTTTTCCGTGATGCGAACAGGGTTCAAGGGTCACGTAAATGGTAGCCCGCTTAAGAAGGGCTTTGTCCTTTACTGAGTTTATGGCGTTCACTTCGGCATGTGGTCCTCCGTAGGGACTGGTATAACCTTCGCCGATAATTTGATCCTTGTAAACAATTACCGCGCCCACCATAGGGTTCGGGGCGGTCGTTCCCAAGCCGTTCTTCGCTATTTCCAAACAGCGGAGCATATAGCTTTCATCCGTTGAAAAAGTATTTTTTGCTAGGGGTTTGTTGTTTGACATGGGCTTTGTTCGTGGAATTTTAGACACTTAACATACGCACATTTCTACGTATCTTCACGCTGTAAAAATAGAATTTTATTTATTGGTAATGGGGGCAGTGAACATCCGGAACATTAGAAAAGGGGACAACGGGCAGGTGGCCGCACTGATTCGCAAGGTTTTAGTGGATTTAGGGGCTCCTAAGGTGGGTACGGCTTATGCCGATGTTACCTTGGATAGTATGTTCGAGAATTACGATCGCCCAAGGGCCGCGTATTTTGTGGTAGAGGAAAATGACAAGATATTAGGCTGCGCCGGGGTGGCCCAATTGGATAATTGTGAGGATAATATCTGTGAACTTCAGAAAATGTACTTTTTGGAGGAGGCCCGAGGGCGCGGAATCGGTTCAAAAATGCTGCAGATATGTTTGGAAAAGGCCCGGGAATTTAATTTTGAGATGGTCTACCTTGAAACCATGCCCTATATGAAGGCGGCCCAAAAGCTTTATGAAAAAATGGGCTTTGAATACATTGACGAACCCATGGGCGATACGGGGCATTATTCATGTCCTGTATATATGCTCGCTAAATTGTAATGTTGACGTAAGAAAGGAATGGTCTTAAAAGAAATAAAGCATATTTACCACAAAGAGTTAGACGGCCTATACCCCAAAGAGGAAGTAGATAGCTTCTTTTATCTGTTGATCGAACATTATCTTCAATTGCAACGCTTCGTTCTGGCCATACGGCCGAATTTGACCTTGACAAAAGAAGAGGAACAACCTCTTTTTGAGGCTTTGTCCGAACTCAGGCTGCAACGTCCCGTTCAATATATTATAGGAAAGACAAGTTTTATGGATCTCGATTTCGAGGTCGATGAAAAGGTACTTATTCCTAGGCCTGAAACCGAAGAGTTGGTGCGTTGGGTCGTAGGTGAGGCAAGAGGGGGCTTGACTAGCGAAAAACGAAAATTACGGATTTTAGACATCGGAACGGGTAGTGGGTGTATTGCTATTTCCTTGGCCAAACTATTGCCTGAAGCCGAGGTTCATGCCTTGGACGTTTCGGGGGAAGCCTTGGAAATGGCTAAACGAAATGCTAGGTCAAACTCGGTAGAGCTCAGATTTATCCATGCCGATATCTTGAATTATGACGGACGGCCCGGGGGATATGATATTATAGTCTCTAATCCACCCTATGTGAGAGAGCTTGAAAAACGGGAGATGCAGAAAAACGTTTTGGAGTACGAACCGGACTTGGCGTTGTTTGTCTCCGATGAAAACCCACTGGTTTTTTATGATGCTATAAGCAAGTTTGCCCAGCACAACCTTGTGGAAAAGGGGAAGCTTTTTTTTGAAATCAACCAATATTTGGCAAAAGAAACGGCAGCACTTTTGCGGGAGCATAATTTTTTAGAAATTGAGGTCCGAAAAGATATATTCGGAAATGACCGTATGACAAAGGGAGTCTTGGGATAATGTCATTCCGAAAATCCTAGGAAAGCCCAAAATAAGATTACAGAAACACTGAGCTATACAATGCAGATAAAAGAACAAATAGAGGCCCTTCGGCAAGAATTGCGAGAGCATAACCACAATTATTATGTGCTTGATAATCCCACTATATCCGATTATGAGTTCGATATCAAATTAAAGGAATTACAGGCGCTTGAGGCCCAGTATCCCGAGTTTTACGATGCAAGTTCACCAACCTTGCGCGTAGGGGGTGCGGTTACCAAAAATTTTGAGACCGTAGTACATAACGAGCGGATGTACTCGCTCGACAACTCGTATTCAAAGGAAGACTTAGAGGACTGGGAAAAACGCATGCAGCGTATCTTGGGCGATACCCAAGTGGAATTTGTGTGTGAACTGAAGTACGACGGGGCGTCTATCAGTATTACCTACGAAGAGGGTAAATTGGTAAGGGCGGTAACACGCGGCGATGGTTTTCAGGGTGATGATGTAACTACCAACGTAAAGACCATAAAGTCCGTACCACTTCAATTAAAGGGCGATTACCCTTCCAAGTTCGATATTCGCGGAGAAATTGTTTTGCCTTTTGAAGGTTTCGCACAAATGAATGCCGAACGTGTCGAGAATGGGGAGGACCCCTATATGAACCCTAGAAATACGGCTTCGGGAAGTTTGAAGCTGCAAGATAGTGCAGCGGTCGCCCAAAGGCCTTTAGATTGCTTGTTGTACAGTATTGTAGGGCAAGACACCGGAATAGCTTCGCAGTGGCAGATGCTCGAAAAAGCAAGGGAGTGGGGATTTAAAGTCCCTGAAGTGGCCAAACTTTGCCGTTCAACCGATGAAGTGATGGCCTTTGTGAATCAATGGGATTCCCAGCGCCACGACCTGCCCTATGAAACGGATGGGGTAGTGGTGAAGGTCAATAGTATCCAGCATCAAGAAGAGTTGGGCTTTACCTCAAAATCCCCTCGTTGGGCCATGGCCTATAAATTTAAGGCTGAGCAGGTTTCTACCCTCTTGAACGAAATCACCTATCAGGTCGGCCGCACGGGGTCCATTACGCCCGTGGCCAATCTAGAGCCCGTGCTTTTGGCGGGCACTACCGTAAAAAGGGCTTCGTTGCACAATGCCGACCAGATTGCCAAATTCGATATCCGTGAAGGGGATACGGTTTTTGTGGAAAAAGGAGGGGAGATCATCCCTAAAATCGTTGGTGTGGATTTTACCAAAAGACCAAAAGATTCAAAACCAACCGAATATATTACCCATTGTCCCGAGTGTCATGAGGAGCTGGTGAGAACCGAAGGCGACGCCAAACACTACTGTGTAAACTACTATGGTTGCCCTCCCCAAATTACAGGGCGAATTCAACATTTTATTTCCCGAAAGGCCATGGATATTGAAGGGCTGGGGAGTGAAACGGTAGAACTGCTATATAAGGAAGGCCTAATCGAAAATTATGCGGACCTGTATACTTTGACCAAAGAACAGGTCTTGCCTTTGGAACGCATGGCCGAGAAATCTGCCGAGAATTTGGTCAAAGGTGTGGCCGATTCGGTAAAGATTCCCTTTGAACGCGTTCTTTTTGCCTTGGGGATTCGTTTTGTAGGGGAGACCGTGGCCAAGAAATTGGCAAGGGCGTATAAAAATATAGATGCCTTAATGGAGGCCTCTGTAGAAAGTTTGGTTTCCGTAGACGAGATCGGTGAACGTATCGCAAATTCAGTGGTGGAGTTTTTCAGTAATGAGGCCAACCGTGAAATTATAGACCGATTGAAGGCCTATGGATTGCAATTTTCCCTTTCCGAAGAACAGTTGGAAAACCAGACGGATAAATTAAAAGGACTCACCATTGTGGTTTCCGGGGTCTTCGAGACGGTCAGCCGAGACGAACTCAAGAAGATAATCGAAGCTAATGGGGGCAAGGTCGGGTCGAGCATATCGTCAAAGACCGCTTATTTGGTCGCGGGCGATAAAATGGGGCCTAGTAAACGAACGAAAGCGGAATCTTTGAACGTGCCCATCGTTACCGAAGGGGAGTTCTTGAGTATGGTGCAATAGCTTATGGTTTTTCTCGCTCTTCCGTATTCCTTAGGAAACAGTAGTGTGTTCCTTTGTGCCTAATGTTCGATAGCTGCAGAAATGAAGCGTTAGAAGTAAAACCGTACCGAATATGTATTCCGCAAAATAAGTGTTGCTTCCCAGTCCCAAGTACGGGTAGTAGATAAAACAAAACGCAAAGTTGGCGGCCGTAAGGCATGTGAATAGGAGGAGTGTTCGCCAATTTTTTAAAAAGCCGATATAACCGTTTTTTGTGAACAGGGGGCTGATGTCCTTGCCGAAAAGTTGCATGAACATGGGCCAAATGAAGAGGAGGGGTAAGGCAAATAGGCGTGATTCCCTTGCAAATGCCGTCAAAAAAACAATAGGCGTATTGAAGGCTAGGGTCAAAAGAAAGGCGGAAACAAATTTGTTCTCCCAGTGAAGCCTATCCTGTCTGTGTAGATAGAAATAGGTGAAATAAAGAAACGGCCCTAGGGTAATCAAAATAGATACGACCGATTCTACACTGTTTTGTACACTCTCTATATTTTCGAGAAAACACGAATACCGGCTCGCCATTTCAATGTGGGTGGCGTGGAGCAGACTTTGTTGGTGTATGAAAATAACAATATAACAACCGTAGAGAAAAACGGGAAGCAATAGGTATAGGCCTTTTTTTTTGAATCGTTCGATTAAGGTTTGGGGCGGGTTATTTTCCGTTCCCGGGAAGAACAACACCAATGCGGGCCATAGCAAAATACTGGTTTCTCGGGCGACAAGGGCTAAGGTGAACAGGCTTACGAATGCGAACCACCTACGGCCGACAAAAGCCATAATGGCCGTTAAAAGGAAGCAGTACTGCAAAGGTTCGTCGTAAGTGAATACAGGGGGGAAAAAGGCGAACAAGACCGAAAACGATGCAAAAAACACCAACATATTTATTATCCCCTGCTTTTTTGTGGCCTTAAGAATAAGGGAGAGCCTATAGGTCAAGGCGCCACTAAGGCCTAGTAATAAAAAATTGACCAAAATAAATGCGTGACCGGCCTTGAACTTGAATACGGACTGTGCGGTTTCAATTAGCAAAGTAGTCAAAGGTCGTCGGGCAAAAGGCGCGATTTCTTTGTGGTAATTGATCTGTGAACGTAAGAAAACGTGTGAGATGCGGGTGTTGTTCTCGTTGAGCATGCTGTCCACACTAGGTAGCATATGAATGCCAAAAATGACTACCGTACAGAGTAGTGCCAACACGTAGGGCATTGGTCTCCAGAGAACTAAGCTTCGTAATAGTTGAACCATTAAAGCGCTGGTTAATTTCAATCGAAAATAGGTATTTTTGTATAGGAATGAACAAATGATATCAAAAATTGATGGCGACACCTAAGAGTTACGAAGAATTTAAAAAAACATGGGGCGGTTCTAACCCGCCGTCCGATTTGTCGGAAGCATTGAAAGCTATGTGGTTTGCCGCGAACGACAACTGGGAGGCTTCCCATGATATTGCCCAGGAAATGTACAATGAAACGGGAAGTTGGATTCATGCCTACTTGCATAGGGTAGAAGGCGATAAATTCAATGCCGGGTATTGGTATCGCAAAGCGGGAAGGTCTTATCCCCAAAGTTCTTTGGAGCAGGAACATCAAGAAATAACCGAGTATTTGTTGGGGCGCTAGTTAAACTAGGTCCTTTTTAAAACAGACGCTGTTTTCCATACCTTCGTACTGACCGTAATTGGGTATGGTTTTGTAATTGTTCTTGGTGTAAAGGGAGATGGCTTCCGGTTGGCGTTTGCCCGTTTCCAGAATACAGCTTTTGTACCCCAGTTCAGTAGCCCATTTTTCCAATTCCTTTAGAAGTAATGTGGCAACACCCTGACCCCGTGTTTTGGGCGAAACGTACATTCGTTTGACTTCCACCGAATCCGTATCGAATTCCTTAATGGCTCCACAACCCACGGCAGCATTGTCTGAATAGGCTATAACGACTTGGTTTAGGTGCTCTATGCCATTGTATTGATGGTAAAAGTCATGTTCGTCGCCATCCGTATGGCTCAAATAAGCATCCAATTGGGCGACTAGGCTTGTAAAGTGTTCGTTTTTGTGGGTGGTACGTTCTATTTTTAGCATGGTTAAACGGTAATGGATATACCTGAGGCCTTGTTGTTTTCCTTGCCCTCAAAATAAAAATCGATCCTGCCTAGGTTAATGCCAAAACAGCCGACTTGGTTGACCAGTACATTTCTTCCCGATTTGTTCTGTACGACGCTAGGCTTGTCCAAAAAGGTGTGGGTGTGGCCGCCAATGATTAAATCGGTATGTTCAAGTGCTTTTGCCAGGGCAAGGTCGTGCGGCTTTTGCTTGTTTTTGTATTCGTAGCCCAAATGTGATAGGCAGACGATAAGGTCACAGTTTTCTTCGTCCTTTAAGGTGTGTTCCGTGTCTTGGGCGATTTCAAAGGGGTTGAGATATTGGGTTTCTTTGTACAGAGATTTGTTGACCAGTCCCTTCAATTCTATCCCTAGTCCGTACACCCCGATTTTTATTCCGTCGACCGTATAGATTTTGTAAGGTTTGACGTAACCGTCCATTATGGTGTTTTTAAAATCGTAATTCGCGTTCACCATTTCAAAATCGGCATTTGGCATTTGGGCCAATAAACCTTCGATGCCGTTATCGAAGTCGTGGTTTCCAATGGTGGCGGCATCGTATTTGAGCATACTCATAAGTTTGAACTCCAATTCCCCGCCATAAAAATTGAAATAGGGAGTACCCTGAAAAATATCGCCAGCATCGAAAAGTAAGGTATTCGGATTTTCCTTTCTGATACTTTCGACCAAGGTAGCCCGTCTTGCCAATCCCCCTAGATTGGGGAATTCAGAATGATCGGAAGGAAAAGGGTCTATATGGCTGTGAACGTCGTTCGTGTGTAAAATGGTAATGTGTTTTTTTACATTGCCAAGGCAAGAGCTTAAAGAAAGACCGCCTAGGCCTGCGAGTGCACTTGAGGCCGTGGTGTTTTTAATGAATTTTCGTCTGTTCATAAGACTATTTTTTCAAAGGCAATATCCGATGGTACTGCGTATGTTTTTTGTTCTGTTACTTGCTTAGTTTGATAAACCTGTCGTCGACCACCGGTTTAAGGGTGTCTACTTTTTTAAAGTAGTCGATCATGGCGTTGCGGATCAGGTAATCAGTGTTCATAATATTTAAGGCTTCCTTAAAAAAGAACATGCTGTCTCCTCCGTTCACTAAATAATTAGAGGTGGCGACATAGTAGGTTTTGTTCTCGTCCAAAGGCTTTCCTTGTATGCTGATGGAATGTATTTCGTTCTGCGGGTCGAGGGTCAGTTGAAGTCCTGATATCGGATGGGCGCGACCTGAGTCCCTTAAGTACGAGGCCATTTTTAAGAGGGAAGCGCCCTTGAGTTCGGCTACCACAATGGCGTTTTCAAAAGGCATGACCTCATAAGCGGTTCGGGAAGAGACATTTCCTTTGGAAATCAGGGAACGAATGCCTCCATGGTTCAATAATACAAAATCGATATGGTGTCCCGTTCGCGATTTAAATATAGGGTCGGCTTCCCATAATACAATGTCGGCCATAAGGTTTCCTGCCGTGGTATTCAGTGCCCCGTCCGTTTTAGAGATGGGGTAAGGGGCGTAGGTAAGGGTGCTGTCAAGTACTTGGTCAACCCTTTCGCGATAGGGCTTTACAAAAGACTCGATAGATGCCTTGGAGGTCAGGGAACTGTCTATGGCAAGCTGTTTTCCTTCAATACTTTTAAGTGTGGGTTGTTGTTCGCCACAAGAGTAGAAAATCGCGAATGTTGCAAATACAACAAAATGTTTTATTTTTAAAACCATATTTCGTTTTATCTTAGCGCCATATTATGCGTGGAGATTCTTTACATTTGTAAAACCCATTCCAGATTTTGCATACCAGAATGGTTACAAAATGTAAAAGTACATGTTTAAGGGAATAAAAGATAAGTTCAAATACAAATCGGGCGTTAAATTTTTAAAACAGGAGCTGGCCAAAGACCCGCCTATAATCGAAAGAAGTAGAGGTATTACTTCGGTAGGGTGTATCGTGGACCTAGACAGCTTTGATGATGCGAACCAGTTTTATGGTTTCGTTGAAGATTATAATTTACGGCCGAATGCGGTAAAGATTATTGGTTATAAAAGTTATTACGACAAGAATTCGCCATATTCAACCCCAGTGTTTTCCGATAAGGATCTTGGGTGGGGCGGGGCCATAGAAAACAGTTATGCCCTTGAATTTTTAAGTAGGGAGTACGATTTGCTCGTAAACTATTATACCAGTGATAATTTATTGCTACAGTTGATGAGCGTAAAAACAAGGGCCCGATTTCGTGTAGGTTTTAAAGATGTGGATCTCATGTACAATGATTTGATAATGGATTCGCCATTGAAAGATTTTAAGACGTTTAAATCGGAGCTTAAAAAATACCTTGGCGTATTAAACGAAATTGAATAATGAAGCAATTGATTGGTACAGGTGTGGCGTTGATCACTCCGTTCAAAACAGATTTTTCGGTAGACGTAGATGCGTTACATCGTATCGTGAACTATTGTGTGGACGGTGGCGTTGACTATTTGGTAGTATTGGGTACTACCGGTGAATCGGTTACACTGACCAAAGAAGAAAAGCAGTTGGTAATCGATACCGTAACCATTGCCAACGCAGGCAGATTGCCCTTGGTGGTCGGTGTCGGGGGAAATAATACGGTTGCCGTAATCGAAGATTTACAGAAACTCGACCTTACCAATTTCGATGCCGTACTTTCGGTATCGCCTTATTATAATAGGCCTACCCAAGAAGGTATATATCAACACTTCAAGGCAATCGCCCAAGTGTCTCCTAAGCCTATTATCCTTTATAATGTACCGGGTAGGACGGGTAGTAATATGCTACCGGAAACCGTTGCGCGCTTGGCCGATGTGGAAAACATTGTTGCGATCAAGGAGGCATCTGGAAATATGGTGCAGGTGCAAGAAATGATTCAAGCCTGTCCTAAGGATTTTCATGTAATCTCGGGAGATGACTTTACCGCATTGGCGACAGTCTTGGCAGGAGGATCGGGCGTTATCTCGGTTTTGGGCCAAGGACTTCCTAGGGAGTTTTCGAACATGATCCGCTCCGGATTGAACCGAAACGTTGATGAGGCCTACAGGCAACATTACGAACTTCAAGAAGGGATGGGATTGATTTTTAAGGAGGGAAATCCGGCCGGTATCAAAGCTATTTTTGAAGTATTGGGGCTTTCTGGTGCCAGTGTTCGCTTACCTTTGATAGAGGCTTCCGATAGTCTTAAAAAGAACATCGCCAACTTTGTAAAACCTTTTAAGGTTTTTGCCTAGCGGTGTTAAATCTTCCCCAAAAGCATTGGTGCAAGGGTTTCAGAATGCTATTTTAGCTACTTTTATTTTTTGTTTTTTATATCCATCGGGAATCCGTAATTTTGCAAAATGCTTTTTAAAATGAGGTTATTAGCCCCTATCTTATTACTTGCCTTGGTATTTCAATCCTGTAGCGAATACCAAAAGGTTCTTAAAAATGAAGAAGTAAAGCCCAAATATGATCTGGCTCAGAAGTTCTATGAGCAAGGTGATATGAAAAGGGCCAATCGTCTTTTTGAACAAATCGCACCTAAGTATGTGGGGAAGCCACAGGGGGAGCGGGTCATGTTCTTCTTGGCGGATACCTATTTTCAGAGAAAGGATTACAACATGGCGGGCTATCAGTTCGAACGGTTTGTTAAGTCCTATCCTAAAAGTGATAAGGTGGCCGAAGCTTCCTTTTTAGGGGCAAAGAGTTATTTTATGCTTTCACCAAGCTATTCCTTGGATCAAACGGATACCGATAAGGCCTTGGCCAAATTGCAGCTTTTTATTAACACCTATCCCGATTCGGAATATTTTGCGGAAGCCAATGCCATGGCCAAGGAGCTGACCACGAAAAAGGAGCATAAGGCCTATGAAATAGCCAAGCAGTTCAATAAACTAGGGCAGTTCGATTACTCGTTCCTGACCCCTGCGGTAGCGGCCTTCGATAATTTTATCTCCGATTTTCCGGGGTCTATTTATAGGGAGGATGCCTTGTTTTACCGATTTGAATCGGCTTCGCGGTTTGCCTTAAATAGCTTTAGAAGATTACAGGAAGAACGATTACGGGATGCCGTAGCGGACTACAATGCCTTGAAGAAGCATTTTCCTGATACAAAATACGGCGAAGAGGCCGATAAGATACTTGAAAAAGTAAATTCAGAATTAAAGGGTTTTTCCCAAGAGAAAGAAGCAAAATAAATTAGTTTGACTATGAATATGAACGATCTTAAAAATTCGAAAGCTCCCGTTTCTACGGTAACGATCAATAAAAATGAGTTTGATAAGCCGACGGGTAATATCTATGAGGCAATTTCGATCACGGCAAAGAGGGCGGTACAGATCAATTCCGAAATCAAAAAGGAACTTCTAGAGAAATTGGAAGAGTTCGCTACCTATAGCGATAGTTTGGAAGAGGTTTTTGAGAATAAAGAACAGATAGAAGTTTCTAAATTCTACGAAAAACTACCAAAACCACATGCCTTGGCCGTTGAAGAGTGGTTGAACGACAAAATATATCACAGAAATACGGAGAAAGACCAGTAGTATATGCTAGGCGGAAAGAACATCCTTTTAGGCATTACCGGAGGGATTGCCGCTTATAAAACTACCTTTCTTGTACGTTTACTGATTAAAGCTGGCGCCGATGTCAAAGTTATTTTGACGGAGAGCGCCAGCTCTTTTGTTTCCCCACTTACCCTGGCAACGCTTTCTAAAAATCCGGTACTTTCCTCTTTTGTTCACGAAGATGAAGGGGAGACCGATTGGAACAACCATGTGGAACTCGGGCTGTGGGCAGACTTGATGTTAGTGGCGCCCGCTACGGCAAATACATTGTCGAAAATGGCCTCGGGTACGTGCGATAATTTGCTGTTGGCCTCGTACTTGTCGGCTAAATGTCCGGTATTTTTTGCCCCGGCAATGGATTTGGATATGTACAGGCATCCGTCTACAAAAATCGCTTTTGAAAAATTACGGTCTTTCGGTAATATTATGATTCCCGCAACTTCGGGCGAATTGGCAAGCGGTCTTCATGGTGAAGGACGTATGGCCGAACCTGAAGATATTGTAGGCTTCATTAAGGCCTATCTGCAAAAAGGGCTTCCGCTTAGCGAAAAAAAGGTCTTGATTACTGCCGGACCCACCTATGAAGCCATTGACCCTGTCCGTTTTATCGGAAATCATGCTTCTGGCCAAATGGGTTATGAGTTGGCAAAGGTGGCTGCAAATTTAGGGGCACACGTTACTTTGGTCTCTGGGCCTTCCCATCTTGCCGTTTCGCACGACCTTGTCGATTTAAAAAAAGTAAGCTCTGCGGAAGAAATGTACAATGAGGTGCACTTGCATTACAAAGAAATGGATATTGCCATTTGCGCTGCTGCGGTAGCCGATTATAGGCCTAAAACGGTGGCTAATCAAAAAATAAAGAAAAAAGAAACTGAATTTTCGATTGAATTGGTGAAGACCAAAGACATCTTGCTCTCATTGGGTGACCAGAAGGAAAAACAGTTTTTGGTTGGTTTTGCTTTAGAGACAGAAAATGAACTGGATAATGCGATAGGCAAGCTTAAAAAGAAAAATTTAGACGCCATTGTTCTTAACTCTTTGAACGATAAGGGTGCCGGTTTTGGAAAACCTACGAACAAAATCACTTTCATAGATAAGAATTCTGAAATTAAGCCGTTTGAACTAAAGACAAAGGCAGAGGTGGCCAAAGACATTTTTGACGAAATCTTGAAAAGATACCATGCGTAATTTCTTATTTATACTTGCTTGTTCATTTGTAATGATGTCGGTTTCGGCACAAGAGATGAACTGTGTGGTGACCATAAACGCGGATCAGGTCTCTCAAACCAACCAGCAGGTCTTTAAAACGCTTGAGCGCTCGTTGAACGACTTTGTGAACAAGAACAAGTGGACGAACCGAAAGTATAAGGAAAATGAGCGTGTAAGCGCCCAAATGTTCATTACGATCAATAAGTATGAGTCGAATCGCTTTGAAGGCAATATTCAGATTCAGTCGTCCCGGCCTGTTTTTAATACTTCTTATGAAACTCCTGTTTTTAATTATAAGGACAATCAATTAAATTTTGAATACATCGAATTTCAGCCTTTGGTGTTCAATGAAAATGTATTCGAATCTAATTTGGTAGGTGTGGTTTCCTATTACATCTACATTATTTTAGGCTTGGATGCCGATACCTTTTCTTTGGAAGGCGGTACAGAGTATTTTAGAAAGGCGCAGCAGATAACCACCCAGGCGCAAGGCAGTAGCTATGCAGGTTGGGATCAAAGCAGTGACCGTAGCCGTTTTGAGTTGGTAGATAACCTTTTGTCCAATACCTATCGCGAATATCGTATCGCCATGTATAATTATCACCGTAAAGGACTTGATATTCTAGGGGATAACAATAGTACGGGAAAACAGGTGATTGCCGGTACCATGAAGCTTTTTGAGACCATGATCAAACGCAGGCCGAACGCCTTTTTGATACAGACCTTCTTTGACGCCAAGTCAGATGAGATCCAAAACATCTTTTCAGATGGTCCTAAAGTCGATATCGTTCAGTTGAAAGAGACTTTGAACAGAATTGCCCCTCTATATTCCAGTACTTGGAACGATATTAAATACTAGTTCTTTCGGTACGAAATTATCATTTATCTTTACGGCACAAATCGAATAAAAAACTGTGCTAGTACACCTTTCTATAAAAAATTACGCTTTAATAGATGACCTGAACGTGGCCTTTACCAAAGGATTCACTTGTATCACTGGTGAAACCGGTGCCGGTAAGTCTATTTTGTTGGGTGGTTTGTCCTTGGTATTGGGCAAGCGCGCCGATTTATCCTCTTTGAGGAATAAGGAAAAAAAATGTATTATCGAGGCCGAATTTCAAATCGATAAGTATAATTTGAAGTCCTTTTTTCAGGAGAATGATCTAGATTACGAGGAACGGACCATTATCCGAAGGGAAATCCAGCCTAGTGGGAAATCACGGGCCTTTATCAACGATTCTCCCGTTACACTGGATGTTCTTACGCGATTGGGAAGCAATCTGATAGATGTGCATTCGCAACACCAGACCTTGCAGTTGACCGAAAACGATTTTCAGTTGAAAGTAATAGATGCCCTTGCGGGAAACAAAGACTTGCTCGCCGATTATGGAGGGAAGCTCCGTTTGTTCAAAGCAACCTCAAAGGAACTTTCTGAATTGATCGAATTTCAAAAAGAAGCGAATAAAGAACATGATTACAATAGTTTTCTCTTGCAGGAACTTCAGGCTGCTCCTTTGAAGCTGGGACTCCAGGAAGAATTGGAAGAGCAGTATGAGCAATTGAACAACGTAGAGAATATTCTTGAGCTTATTGCTTCGGGCCATCAGCTGCTCAATGACGAACAAGTGGGTATCGTTAGTTTGCTTACCGAACTCAAACAGCTGATGAATCGCCTTTCGGGCTATGGTAGTCAATATGCCGACCTGAACCAACGGGTGCAATCGGTTTTTATAGAGGTCGATGATATAGCCTCCGAACTTCAGACCTATCAAGAAGATACCGAGGCCAATCCGCAATTGCTCGAAGAAACGAACGCCAAGCTGCAACAGCTATACGATTTACAGAAAAAACATGGGGTTCAAGAGGTTTCCGAATTATTGGAAATAAGGGAGGGGCTTTCAGAGAAGGTCAGTGTTACCGAAAATCTCGAGGCGGACATTGAAAAGAAGGAAAAAGAGCTTGCGGCCCATAAAACGGCATTGCAAAAGGCGGCCGACGTACTGACGGCTAAACGGAAAAAGGTGATTCCGGAACTTAAAAAACAACTCGAAGATTCGCTCAAAGCCTTAGGTATGGCCAGCGCTACTTTTAAAATAGAACTTTTTAAGTCGAATGACTTTAAGGCGAATGGAGCGGACGGACTTACCTTTTTGTTCTCTGCGAACAAGGGGGGCGATTATGGGGAGCTGAAAAAAGTGGCCTCTGGGGGAGAGCTATCCCGTATCATGCTTACCATTAAGTCCATTTTGGCGAAATACGAAAACTTGCCCACCATTATGTTCGATGAGATCGATACCGGGGTTTCTGGTGAAATCTCAGGAAAAATGGGGGATATAATGCAAGAAATGAGTCGAAGCATGCAGGTGTTCTCCATTACACATTTGCCACAAGTGGCCTCTAAGGGCGATCACCATTTTAAGGTGTACAAGCAAGAAGAGGGGGCGGTTACCAAAACCAATATGAAGGAATTGGAGCAAGAAGAAAGGGTAGTGGAACTGGCGGAAATGTTAGGGGGCAAAGAGCTTTCCGATTCGGCCATGGCCCATGCAAGGCAACTTTTGAACTAGAATCGGATTTGGCCTATGTCTCTTAGGCTGTCTATTTTGATTCTTAGGTCGATTTTGTGCCTTTAAATGTTTTTTTCTTTACACGGCAACTATTTGTTGCCAACTTTTTAAATATCTTTGGGCCTTTAATAAGAACAACCAACAGAATCTAGCACAATGTCGTATAATTTACTAAAAGGTAAGAAAGGAATCATTTTTGGAGCTTTGGATGAAAATTCAATAGCGTGGAAAACTGCAGAGCGAATCCATGAAGAGGGAGGGACTTTTGTTCTGACCAATGCACCGGTAGCTATGCGTTTGGGACAGATCAAGGATTTGGCCGCAAAGACAGGTTCTGAGATCATTCCTGCCGATGCAACGAGTGAAGAGGACCTTGATAACCTGGTCGCCAAGTCAATGGAGATTCTAGGTGGGAAAATCGATTTTGTATTGCACGCTATCGGGATGTCCATCAATGTTAGAAAGGGCCGTTCTTATACCGATGAAAAATATGACTTTACCACCAAGGGATGGGATGTTTCGGCACTTTCGTTCCATAAGGTATTGCAAAGCTTGTACAAGGCCGACGCCATGAAGGAGTGGGGAAGCATCGTAGCCTTGACCTATATGGCGGCACAACGCGTTTTTCCAGATTATAACGATATGGCCGACAACAAGGCTTACTTAGAATCGGTGGCACGTAGTTTTGGTTATTTCTTCGGAAAGGAAAAAAATGTTCGTGTAAATACCATATCGCAATCGCCAACTCCTACAACGGCCGGTCAGGGCGTCAAAGGTTTTGACGGTTTTATCAGTTACGCTGAAAAAATGTCTCCCTTGGGTAACGCCACTGCTTTGGAATGTGCCGATTATACCGTAACCCTCTTTTCAGACCTAACCAGAAAAGTTACAATGCAAAATTTGTTTCACGATGGCGGTTTCTCGAATACGGGCGTAAGCCAAGAGGTTATCGAGCGTTTTACAGAGTAGAAACAACGATCCCGTCCCATAATATGATTGAATTCTGACGAGAATATTTGTTTTCGGCATATGTTTGGGCATTTTACATTATCGGTCAGGTAATGAAAAGGCCTTAGGAATCCCGTATAAAAGCTCATGGATTTATCTTTCTCGTTTATAGTTCCTGTTTATAATAGACCCGATGAAATAGCGGAGTTATTGGAAAGCCTGACGCATCAGACCTATTCCGATGATTTTGAGGTGCTGATCGTGGAAGATGGGTCGACCCTTTCTTCGGAAGAGGTGATAGGAAAGTATAGGGATAAGTTGTCCATTTCCTATTATAAGAAGCCCAATTCGGGGCCGGGGGATTCAAGAAACTACGGAATGGCCCGCGCCAAGGGCAATTATTTTCTTATCGTAGATTCTGATTGTATGATTCCGCCGCAGTACTTGGAAGCGGTGCATACGGCCCTGAAGAAGGACTTTGTACATTGTTTCGGAGGGCCCGATGCGGCCCATGAATCGTTCGGACTTTTGCAGAAGGCCATTAATTACGCTATGACCTCTGTACTTACTACCGGGGGAATCCGCGGAAACAAAAAGGCGCTGAACAAGTTTCAGCCGCGTAGTTTTAATATGGGAATTTCTAAAACCGCCTTTGAAACTGTGGGCGGATTCGGAAAGATTCACCCCGGTGAAGATCCTGATTTTACCTTTCGGGTATGGAACAAGGGCTTTGATACCCGATTGATTCCTGAAGCTTTTGTGTATCATAAGCGGCGTATCGACTGGAACAAGTTTTTCGTTCAAGTAAAAAAATTCGGAAGTGTTCGCCCTATTTTAAACCAATGGCATCCGAAGACCTCGAAAATGACCTATTGGTTTCCTACGTTTTTCTGCTTGGGCTTTTTGGCCTCACTCCTTTTGTTTGCAATAGGGATTCATTTGCCCGTCTATTTATATGTGGTCTATTTTTTGCTCATCTTTATAGATTCGCTCTTGAAAAACAGAAACTTAGCGGTAGCTTTGCTTTCCTTGGTCGCCGTGAGTATTCAATTTATGGGGTATGGTTATGGTTTTTTAAAATCAAGCATCTTCCTTAACTTTAGCAAAAAGGAACCAGAGATATTATTTCCACATTTATTCTTTAAGTAATTGTTAGACCTGATAACAGATAAGATAAAAAAGGCCCTCAAGAAGAGGAAGGTAAAGATGTTTTTAATGTTTTTATTCTTCTCTACTTTGATATGGCTTATCAATAACCTTTCCCGGAGCTATGTGAGTACGGCCAAGTTTAATTTGGAGTATGTGAACCTGCCGGAAGGCTATCTTTTTAAGGGTGCGACGGATAATGAATTAAAGGTGAGGCTCAAAGCGGGTGGTTTTCAGTTCTTGGGTTTTAATTTCAGGAGGAGTACCATAGCTATTGACCTTTCCGAGGCCCAGCGTAAAGATTCGATGTTCTATGTGCCCCAAGATGTATATAAAAAACAGGTAGAGAAGCAATTAAGTGGTTCTATGTCTTTGGTGGATATAGAGACCGATACCCTTTTTGTGGGAATGTTGGCCGTAATTTCAAAGAAGGTTCCCGTACATCCGAACGTGGAAATGAATTTGGCCCGTAATTACCTCTTGGACGGAAAAATAGAAACAAAACCAGATTCCATAACCCTTGTTGGGCCTTCCGATGAGATAGATAGCATAAGGGTCGTCCGTACCAAGAAATTGACCCTGCCCGATGTAAATTCAGATTTTTCCGAATCGGTGGAAATCTATAAATCCGAAAAACTCAAGAATACCGAGTACTCTGATGAGAAAGTAGAGCTTACGGCCCAAATTGCACGTTTCTCTGAAAAGGTCTTCGAGGTGCCGATTAAAATGGTGCATTTTCCCGATAATGTAGAGGTAAAGACGTTTCCCGATAAGGTCTCGGTTTTGTGCAAGGCCAAATTGGAGCGCTTGAAGAAACTTGAGGCTGGTGATTTTGAGGTGATTGCCGACTATCGCCAACTCGAAGAAGGCGAAGGCCATGGGCTAAAACTACAATTGCGAAAAAAGCCCAGTGGATTGCACAGTGTAAAACTACAAAAGGACACGGTTGAATATATATTGAACAAGAAATGAGAATTGTAGGTTTGACAGGCGGTATCGGCAGTGGTAAGACTACGGTCGCCAAAATGTTTGAAGAATTGGGGGTGCCCGTCTATAATTCAGATACCCGGGCCAAAGAGCTAATGCAAAGCTCCCAAGACTTGGTGTTGGCCATAAAGGAACTTCTGGGTGAAGAAGCTTATCGGGAGGATGGGGTGTTGGATAGGGGCTTTGTATCACGCCAAGTTTTTGACGACAAAGCCTTGTTGAACGAGCTGAACGCAATTGTCCATCCCGCGGTTCGAAAAGATTTCATACATTGGGCCGATGAACAAACTGCAGATTACGTCATTCAAGAAGCGGCCATCATATTCGAAATCGGAACCCAAGATTTCTATGATTGCATTATTCTAGTGGTCGCCCCCAAGGAAACAAGAATAGAAAGGGTTGTGCAACGAGATGCGGGCACTACCGTAAAAAGTGTAGAGGCCCGAATGAAAAACCAATGGGAAGACGATAGAAAAATAGAAGCTTCCGACTACGTCATCGAAAACACAAACCTCGAGCAAACCAAGGTTCAAGTATTGGATATTCATCGCGATTTGCTCAATAAAATCTAGGCCTCACGCAGTTTTAACATTTTTGTTAAGGTTTGGTTAAACGTACTATCTGTGAGTTGTTAAATCTTTAATTTTACTTTTAAATGAATAAGAGGCTATTTATTCTTTTGGTGGCGCTGATGAGTCTCTCCCTGATTGGAATTATTTCCGTTCAGTTCTTGTGGATAAAACAGTCTGTCGAAGATAAGGAGGAACAATTCTCCAATACCGTTTCAGAAGTGCTGAACACGGTATCCGATAAAATTGCGGAAAGGGAAACCAAAGATTATTTTGAGCGTTATCTCAACATCAAGGATAGTGTTGGCGAGCCCAAAAGTTCTCATTTGAGAAATATATTTTTTATTGATAGGGATATAAACTCCAACGAGATTCGGTTTTATTCCCATGGTATTTTAGAGGAGAATTACAATATAGCATCTACGTTCTTTGATAATGGTAATGCAAGTGATACGGCCACGATTAAGGGGTTTACCAGTAAACGTACCCAAACGATCTTTAAAGAGGATTTTGGGCTTGATGGTAAGGGGTATAAACTGAATGCAAAACAGAAACTAGAAAAAATCGGAGGGCTTTCATCAATAGAAAAAGCCCAGTTTGAAGACGTTTTTAGCGAATATGCCAAAAAGGTACCGATTCATAAAAGGGTTTCCAAACAGGAAATTCAACTGTTGCTTGATCGAGAACTTAAAAATAGAAACCTTGATCTCGATTATGAGTATGGGGTGTATAGTAGAGGGCTTCCAACAAAGGTAAAGTCGCGAAAGTTCAAGTTCGCAAAGGATATGCTCTATGAAACACCTATTTTTAAGGATAGTGAGGGAGCTAGTAATTTTTCCTTGTTGATAGCTTTTCCGAAGAAAAAGAAATTCTTGATACAGTCCATAATAAAAATGGCGCTCTTATCGTTACTTTTTACTTTGGTAATCGTAATCGCATATTCGGGGGCTATTTACCAATTGATACGTCAAAAGCAGATATCCGAAATAAAATCGGATTTTATCAATAATATGACGCATGAGTTTAAAACACCCATTGCAACGATAAACTTGGCCGTAGAGGCTATTCGAAACCCTAAGATAATCGGGAATCCGGAAAAGGTGGATCGCTATCTGACCATGATCCGTGAAGAGAATAAACGAATGCATGCCCAAGTGGAAAATGTATTGCGTATCTCAAAATTGGAAAAGAACCAATTGGATATCAGTAAGGATAGGGTAGACGTTCACGACATAATACAAGATGCTATCGCCCATGTCGAGCTTATAGTGGCCGACCGTGGGGGGTATATCGAAACCCATCTAGACGCCACCCGTACAGAGGTTTTGGCCAGTGAAATGCATTTTACCAATGTTATTGTCAATATTCTTGACAATGCGATTAAATATTCGACAGAGGCACCTCGAATAGATATATATACCGAGGTGGCCAAGAATTTTATTGTGATAAAAGTAAAAGATCAAGGTGCCGGAATGAGCAAGGCAGTGGTCAAAAAGGTGTTTGAAAAATTTTACCGCGAACACACGGGAGATTTACATAATGTCAAGGGGCACGGCCTCGGTTTGGCATATGTTAAAAAGATCGTTGACGATCATCAAGGTGAAGTCTATGCGGAAAGTGAAAAAGGAAAGGGAAGTACATTTTATATAAAATTGCCTTTAATCTAACTCAACAAGTTATGGAAACAGTAAATAAGAAAATACTCTTAGTGGAGGATGATCCCAATTTCGGAATTGTGCTGAAGGACTATTTATCAATGAACGATTTTGATGTCACTTTGGCCAAAAATGGCATGGAGGGGTTTGAGAAGTTTAAAAAGGATAATTATGACATTTGTATTTTGGATGTGATGATGCCTTATAAGGATGGTTTTACCTTGGCCAAGGAGATTCGTGAAAAGAACGAAAATGTTCCTATCGTTTTTCTTACCGCTAAGACCATGAAGGAAGATGTTCTTAAAGGATATAAAGCCGGGGCCGATGATTATCTGAACAAGCCGTTCGATTCGGAAGTTCTTTTGATGAAAATTAGGGCCATACTTCAAAGAAAGGCTTCTAATACCTTGGCTGACAGTAAGAAGTTCGAATTTACCATTGGTAATTTCCATTTGAACTCAAAACTGCGTTTTTTGAAATACAAGGATGAGGAAGCGATTAAACTTTCTCCGAAAGAAAATGAATTGCTTCGTCTTTTGGCCTTGCATGAAAATGATCTTATGCCCCGTGAATTGGCACTCACCAAAATATGGAGAGATGACAATTACTTTACTTCAAGAAGTATGGACGTGTATATCGCCAAGCTTAGAAAATACCTTAAACGAGACGATACCGTTGAAATTTTGAACATTCACGGTGAAGGCTTCCGATTGGTAGTCAAAGAAGGTGAATAAAATAGAAATACAATAATAGATACGAAAAGCCCTACTATGACTATAGCGGGGCTTTTTTATTGTTCAGCTGGGCAATGACTTGGTCAGTGATTTCATCGGGTGTGAGCATTATAGACACAGTAATCGCGTCATCGGGAACCTCTAAGGTGTCGAATTGCGACTGTAGGAGTGCAGGAGGCATAAAATGGTTTTGGCGCTGCCTGAGCCGTGCCATGATTTCGTCAAAAGAGCCTTTCAGATAAACGAAATGAAGTTTCTTTTCCAGGCCCTTCTGTAGAATGGAACGGTATTTTGTTTTGAGGGCCGAACAGGCAATGATGGCACCTTTCTCACTGTTCTCAAGGGCCAATAGATTGAGCCGTTCTAACCAGCCTTGACGGTCATCGTCGTCTAAGGGAATACCTTCGGCCATTTTCTTTACGTTTTCCTTGGGGTGAAAATCATCCCCATCAAAGAAATTGATATGGAGTTTCTCTGCCAATAGTAGGCCTATGGTGCTTTTGCCCGAGCCTGAAACGCCCATAACGAATATGATCGGATTTCTATCGTTCATCTAGTTTGTTTTTTAAGGTCGCTATAGCATCTTTGAACGCAGAGTCATGTGTCACCCATAGGGTTTCTTCGTTTCGCTTGAACCAAGTAAGTTGGCGTTTGGCAAACCTGCGTGTATTTTTTTTAATTTCATCGAGGGCAAAATTCAGGTCCTCGGCCGTAGCCTTCCCTTCGCCTTCCTTTTCAAAATAGGTAAAAAGTTCGCGATAGCCTACGGTCTGCAAGGCGTTAAGGTGCCGATGCTCCATAAGTTTCCTGGCTTCGTCGATAAGGCCATCGGCAACCATAAGGTCGACACGCTTGTTGATGCGTTCGTAAATCAGTTTTCGGTCGGCCTCGATTCCGATGGTTAGGGTTTCGAACGGGCGTTTTTTCTTGCTCTGGGAAAGGAAGGAAGAGTAGGGCGTTTCCGTTCCGATACAAATTTCCAAAGCCCGAATGAGCCGATGCGGATTGTTAAGGTCTACCTTTTCGTAATAATTTTGATCTCTTTTTTGTAGTTCGGCCTGTAGGGATTCGATACCTTTTTCACTCAATTCTTGATTCAGCTGCTCGCGTATTTTCGGGTCGACTTTTGGAAAGTCGTCGAGCCCTTCGGTTACGGCCTTGGTGTATAGCCCGCTTCCACCGACCATCGCGACAATATCATGGGTTTTAAACAGTTTGTCGAGCAACTGCAGTGCATCGCGTTCAAAATCACCTACCGAATAGGAATCGAAAATACTGATATGTTGAATAAAGTGATGTTGGGCTCCGGCCAGTTCTTCGGTGGTAGGCACGGCCGTACCGATTTTCATTTCCTTAAAAAATTGTCTGGAATCGGCGGATATTATCTCGGTCTTAAAATATTGGGCGAGGGCAATGGCAAGTTTGGTCTTGCCAATTGCGGTTGGGCCGACAACGGATAAAAGTATCTTTTTCATTAGAGCTCGCTTCCACAATTATAACAATGACTGGCATCGTCCCTATGCCCTTCTTTGGCGCAGTTTCTGCAGGCTTGGGTATTGACGTGCACAAAATTGTTCTCTCCACTAGGTTGCTGACTTTTCGACCTTTTTCCAAATTCAACGGTTACAATTCCCGTAGGAACGGCAATCACGCCGTAACCGACGAGCATGATCAGGGTAGCTATAAACTGGCCCTGGGGCGTTATAGGGGCAATGTCGCCATAACCTACGGTGGTCAAGGTAACGATAGTCCAATAAATACTGGTAGGGATACTGGTAAAACCGGCCTCGTCACCTTCTATAAGGTACATGACCGTGCCTAGAATGACCGATAAAATGAGTACGGCAAAAAGGAAAACCGTGATTTTGGCCCTGCTGGCCTTTAAGGCATTTTTAAGTTGGGAGGCTTCACCAAGGAAGCGTACCAGTTTCAAGATTCTAAAAACCCTTAAAAGGCGCAAAGACCTGATGGCCAGAAGTACCTGCGAACCGGCAAAAATATAGGAAAGGTATAAGGGTATGGTCGATAATAGGTCGATAATACCGTAAAAGCTAAAAATATACTGCTTGGGTTGTTTTATACTGACGATACGGGCAATGTACTCGATGGTGAAGAGTACGGTAACGATCCATTCGAGTATAAAGAGTATTTTATGGTATTCGGCATCTATCCATTTAACACTTTCGAGCATGACCAAAAGCACGCTGATGATGATGAGTATAAACAATAAAATGTCGAACCCTTTTCCCAAAGGGGTGTCGGCTTCATAAATAATTTCATGAACCTTGTTTTTCCAGCCTTTATCGGGTTTTTGTTCTTTCAACTTTATTTATCGCTTAGTTCTATGATTTTCAATCCGCGTTTTTTGCGAATGTAGTTTTCAATGATATGTGCCGTGTTCTCATTCCCTTGCATAGGGACTATGATTGATTCTAAGATATGAATATTATTGATTTGGTGATTAAGGTCATAGTAGCCAAAACCTTTAAAATCACCATTTTTAATCAATACCGCACTGTATTCGCCAATCTCCCTGCCTTTATCTATGATCACCACATTTTTGTGGTCTAGCGAGTATTTCTGTACGGCATCGTTTACCCTTTGGTTGTATGTTTCTACCGCTTCTTTTTTGATGCAGGCTCCCAAACATTCGCCGGTATCGTAGTTCGAGCAATTCTTTTGGGCCTCGGAAATACCGTTTAGCTTATCGCATAGTTGATAATCTCGCGTAAGCTTATATATAAAATTGGCGGCACCCGCATGACTGTTGAATGTTGTGAACGCACCGTTTCTTTCGGTGGTTTTTTTAATTTTTAAGGTGAGATAACCGGCCTCGTCCTTTTCGACATAGACACCATGGCTGAAAATTATAGGTTTGAGGCGTTGGTTATATTTGGGACGGTTGCGTTTAAGTTCTTCGTTTTCTTTGAGCATGGCGACCAATTCATTTCCCGTTTTTTCGAACGACACTTTTTTTGTCGCCTTTTGCAGCTGTCGCGAACGACCGCCACTTTTGGTAAAGTGTTGGTTGACCCTTTTTTTCATGTTCGAGCTTTTTCCCAAGTACAAAATTTCCCCGTCTTTATCGTGCATATAATACACTCCCGTTTCCGAAGGCAGGGCATCGACGATGTCTAATTGTCTATCGGAAAGTTCGCCCTCCGTTTCTTTGCGGATGACACTCTTTAAAATGGTTTTGTCAAGATCTTTTGAGAGTAGCACCTTAAAGAGTTTCAGGGTGGCAAGGGCATCGCCATTGGCCCTGTGGCGATCGCTAACGGCTATTCCAAGGGATCTTACCAGTTTGCCCAGGCTATGCGATTCGGCTTCGGGGATGAGCCTTTTTGACAGTTCTACCGTACAGAGTGTTTTACGCTCAAAGTTGTAGCCTAGTCTTCTAAATTCCGTTCGTAGTATTCTGTAGTCGAACTGGGCGTTGTGTGCCACCAAAACGGTGTCTTCCGTTATTTCAACAATACGTTTGGCCACCTCATGGAACTTAGGGGCGGTCTGCAACATTTTGTTGTTTATGCCCGTGAGTTTTACCACAAAGGGCTGAATGTCCTTTTCGGGGTTTACCAAGCTGATAAACTTATCTACCACCTTATGTCCGTCAAATTTGTGAATGGCAATTTCGGTGATGCCTTCTTCATTGTATTTTCCTCCAGTGGTCTCAATATCTAAAATGGTATACATCTATGCGTTTTTGTACGGTGGCTTTGGCCTTATGTGGGTTGAAAATTGAAAAATCAGTAATTTCTCTTACCAAAGATACTACTTCCGATGCGTACCATGGTACTCCCTTCTTCAATGGCAATTTTGTAATCGCCGCTCATGCCCATGGATAAGATTTTAATCTGTTCGTTTTCGGTCTGTATAGCGTCGAATATCGACTTCAAATGTTTGAATTCCCTTCTTATTTGGGTTTCGTCATCGGTGAAGGTGGCCATACCCATTAA
Organism: Zobellia sp. OII3; assembly: GCF_002211465.1. Classification (NCBI taxonomy): domain Bacteria; kingdom Pseudomonadati; phylum Bacteroidota; class Flavobacteriia; order Flavobacteriales; family Flavobacteriaceae; genus Zobellia; species Zobellia sp. OII3. Next base: position 241,331 of record NZ_MWRZ01000004.1, read on the forward strand.
GCCTACAACGTTTACGTGCTTCAATTGTTGGTATTCGTCCGACTTTAATAAGGTATTTAGTTCTTCTTCGTTAAGTCCGAATTTGGTATCCTCTTCGGCAATATGGATCTGTAAAAGGCAATCGATACTTCGATTTAACTGTTCGGCCCTTTTGTTGATTTCGACCAGTAGCCTAAAGCTGTCGACCCCGTGTACCAAATCAACGAATTCGGCCATGTATTTGACCTTGTTGCGTTGCAAGTGTCCGATCATGTGCCATTTAATGTCCTTGGGCAGGCGCTCCCACTTGCCGACCATTTCCTGCACCTTGTTTTCGCCAAAAATGCGCTGTCCGGCCTCATAGGCTTCCAAGAGGTCCTCATCGGGTTTTGTCTTGGAAACGGCAACGAGGGTTACGTGGTCGGGTAGTGTACTCTTAATTGTTAAAAGTTGATCTTTTATCATCTGTTCGTTGATACTTTGCTGATTTTTATAAGATGCCCGGTACAGGTGTCTTTATCGTAAAAACTGATCGGAAACCTTTTCGGCCTTCCGCGATTCACTATAATCATAGAAGCCTTCGCCTGATTTCACACCCAGTTTTTTGGCCATCACCATATTCACCAAAAGGGGGCAGGGGGCGTACTTTGGGTTTTTAAAACCATCGTACATCACGTTTAAAATCGATAGACATACGTCGAGACCTATGAAGTCGGCCAATTGGAGCGGCCCCATAGGATGGGCCATACCGAGTTTCATGACCGTGTCTATTTCCGCAACGCCTGCAACACCGTTGTAGAGCGTTTCTATAGCCTCGTTAATCATGGGCATTAAAATTCTATTGGCCACAAAACCGGGGTAGTCGTTGACTTCGGTCGGGGTCTTGCCCAGTTGGGTCGACAAGGTCATGATCTGTTCCGTGGTTTTATCTGAGGTGTTGTAGCCTCTAATTATTTCGACCAATTGCATAATGGGCACCGGGTTCATAAAGTGCATACCGATTACCTTGTCGGGCCTGCCGGTAGCAGCCGCGATTTGGGTTATCGATATAGAGGAAGTGTTCGTTGCCAAAATGGTGTCATCGGAACAAAGGGTGTCTAGCTCCTTAAAGATGCTGAGTTTTATGTCTAAATGTTCCGAAGCGGCCTCTATTACTACGTCTACTTTGGTTACCCCTTCTTTGATGGAGGTAAAAGTGGCGATGTTTTGTAGGGTAGACGCCTTGTCGTCTTGGGTTATTTTTTCCTTGGCCAACATGCGGTCCAAGTTCTTGGTAATGGTCTGTAGTCCTTTGTCAAGGGCGTCTTGGGAAATATCTATAAGGTTTACTTTGTGGCCTTTTTGGGCGAATACATGGGCAATCCCATTTCCCATGGTGCCGGCACCTATAACAGCTATCTTTTGCATGCGTATGGGTTTAAAGTAATTAAAAGGAAGCGATAATTTGCAGGGCTACTTTTAGTGCTTGTGTGCCTTGTCTGAGACTTACAACAGGGGTGCTGTCATTGACGATGGCATCGGCGAAACTTTCCAGTTCGTCCAATATCGCATTGTTCGTCCCTACTTCCGGGTTTTCAAAATAAATTTGTTTCTTTTCGCCTTCGGCATTTTGGAGCACCATATCAAAGTCGCCTACTTTTTCGGGAGCGTCTTTCATTTTAACGACCTCTACCTTTTTCTCTAGAAAATCTACCGAGATATAGGCATCTTTTTGAAAGAATCGGGATTTGCGCATATTCTTCAACGAAATTCTACTTGCCGTTAGATTGGCTACACATCCGTTTTCAAATTCTATTCGCGCATTGGCGATATCGGGAGACTTGCTGATTACCGAAACCCCACTGGCGTTGATCTGTTTTACTTCCGAATTGACCACACTGAGTATGGCGTCAATATCGTGGATCATAAGATCGAGAACTACGGGTACGTCGGTGCCCCTTGGGTTGAACTCCGCCAAACGGTGGCTTTCAATGAACATAGGGGTGTTGATTTGATGTTTTACGGCCGAAAAAGCGGGGTTAAAACGCTCTACATGGCCTACTTGGCCTTTTATTTGGTGCTTTTTCTCCAGTTCGAGCAGCTCGGCCGCTTCTTCGTAGGTGTTGGTAATGGGTTTTTCGATAAAGATGTGTTTCCCTTTTTCAATAGCCTTTTTTGCACAATCAAAGTGGGATAAGGTAGGGGTTACGATATCCACAACATCTACGGCTTCTATAAGCTTGTTAATGTTGTCAAAGTAGGTGTAACCGAACTCGTCGGCCACCTTTTTTCCGTTTATGGCATCTGCGTCGTAAAAACCGACCAATTCATATTTCGTCGATTCGTTTAACAGACGTAAATGTATTTTTCCTAAATGACCTGCGCCTAATACGCCAACTCTAAGCATAAATTTCAATTTGTTCAAAAATAAGGATAGTTTCGGAGTTTTTTCGATTTGACCCGTGAAGATTGAGCTTTAATGTTTTAAAAAAAACAAGGACTGACATTTAGTCGGTAGACTTGTGAATTGAAGTTTTACAAGTTAACTTTACCTTCCAAAACCAGACCATTGAAAGATACTTTAAAACATAGGGGAATGCGCAACAAGCTGGCCGAAACATTGGTAGCTAAGGGCATTTCGAACAATAATGTGTTGAATGCCATACGTACCATTCCTAGGCATTTGTTTATGGACAGCAGTTTTGAAGGACATGCCTACCAAGACAAGGCTTTTCCCATTGCTGCCGATCAAACTATTTCGCAACCGTATACCGTGGCTTTTCAGTCGCAGTTACTTGAGGTAAAACCAGAACAGAAGATTCTTGAAATAGGAACCGGAAGCGGATATCAAACTGCAGTATTGTTGCTTTTAAAGGCAAGGGTGTACACTATCGAGCGTCAATTGGAGCTATTTAAGAAAACCAAGATTTTCTTTGGAAAAATGGGCTATCGCCCCAAAAAGATGATTTTCGGTGATGGTTATAAAGGCTTGCCCGATCAGGCGCCTTACGATGGGATTATCGTAACCGCCGGTGCCCCTGAAGTACCTAAAGCCCTTATGAGCCAGTTAAAAATCGGAGGTAGGTTGGTGATTCCCGTAGGAAGCGACGAACAGATTATGACCCTTTTTGTACGAAAGTCAGAAAAGGAATTTGAAAAGACGGAATACGGATCCTTCCGCTTTGTACCGTTGTTGGAAGACAAGAACTAGGGCAATAGGCCTTTAGTTGTTGAAGCTTTTCTTAATTCTTGAAAGGTTCCGTTGATTGTCTCGGTCTTTCAAGGTTTCACGCTTATCGTAAAGTTTTTTACCCTTGGCCAATGCAATTTTTAATTTGGCCAAACCCCTGTCGTTAATAAAGAGGTTGGTGGGCACAATGGTAAAACCCGAAGTGGTTACTTCCTTGCGTAGTTTTCTCAGCTCGCGCTTGCCCATCAATAATTTGCGTTCGGCTTTCGGCTTATGGTTAAAGTGCGAAGCATGGGAATATTCGTCAATTTGCATGTTGATGACAAAAAGTTCACCTCGCTCGTTAAACTCACAAAAACTCTGGGCGATCGAAGCCTTTCCTTCCCTGATGGATTTTATTTCCGTTCCGGCCAAAACAATTCCGGTTACATAGGTGTCTATGAACTCGTATTCAAACTTGGCCTTTTTGTTCTTTATGTTGATGTTCTTTTGAACCATGGCACAAAAATAGTGAAGTTCCCTAAAATAATGCCTAATTCATGGCCATAGAAACGAGATATATACGGATTTAAGCTTACATCCGCCCCGATCATTGTCCGTTCTAAAAGTCCCTACCGCTCTTTTGGGCAGTTGCAATTGATGTGGAGCCGTTGGGAAGTTGCCTGTCCGTTAATGAGTTGCACGATAAAAAGACTGCCGTTGTCACTGTCGTCCATTTCGTAATAAAGGTCTTCCCCGATCATTTTGTTTACAAATTCCGGCGTTGTATTGCTGTGGCCGACCACTAAAACTTTTTTGCCGAGGTTATCGGTCTTGAATTGTTCTATGTCAACATTCTGTGGTTCGTAGTAGGTGACATCGAGTTCTTTTTTTACCGCAGTGGGCGCAGCCGTCATTGAGGTTCGCTCGTAGTCCGTGGTGTATATAACGTCTAAATCCACGTCGTCGAGAATTTCGGCCCAGTGCATGGCCCTGCCGAGGCCCCGCTGGTTGAGTTCGGGATCTACATTTTCTGGGTCGGAACGGTCTTTTTCGGCATGCCGTATAAAATAAAATGTAGACACCACGTCTTTGGTGTTGTTTTCTTGCGTAACTTTTTGCTCGTCTTTACAACTGGTAAAGATTAAAGGTATACATAGAATTATGTATAATGATTTGATCCATTGCATAGTTGGTAATCTATTTTGGTTGAAAACTCTTGCATTATTGTTAACTAAATTAATGCAAAAAAAGTATGTATGAATGCTTGATTTTGTTTTTTTGTAACTATGCTCAGACTTATACTCTCAATTCTTCTGTTTTCGTTCTTTTTGGTTCTTCAGGGGCAAGATGCACGGCTACCTGCCGACCTAAGGCAGCATAATCTTACCACGTATAATGCAAGTCTGTTCAACCCGGCTTTTTCCCTCGACAGGAACAATGCCAATTCCTTGGCTTATTGGGTACGTTGGCAGTGGCAGGCCATTGATGGAAATCCCACGACGCAGTTTTTGAACTATACGAGAAAATTGAACAATAGGTCCACCGTAGGTGCGGCATTCTTTCAGCAAAATACAGGAATTTATTTTGATACGGGTGGGGTAATCAATTATGCGCAGAGCTTTGACCTGAACGAATCGGTAAAATTGGGAGTGGGCGTCAATATTTTTGGCTTTCAACAATCCTTGGCCGACGATCGATTTACGATCGACCCTGATTTTCCCTTACCACAATCTTCTTCGTCTGCCGATGATTTTATCCTGCAGGTGGCGCCGGGCATCAGTCTTAGTGTAGAGCGATTGACTTTGGGGTTTGCTTCGGAAAACCTGATCGATTATAATTTTACGGAAAGGGAAGCGAATACGGAAAAGGAGGACAAGGTCTTTATGGGGCTTGTTTCTTACGACTTTCCTTTGACCTTGGGGACGGCTATGAATGCCTTTTTAAGACCGTCGATGTATTTGCGAACCATTCCGGGAGAACCTAATCAAATAGGGTTTAATACACTTTTGAATACGAATAAATATTGGGGCCAATTGGGCTACAATAATTTTTATGGATACGGAGTAGGGCTAGGCGCCACTTTTTTTAAACATTTGTCATTAGGGGCCTTGGTCGAATTTGGGGCCGATTCATCTATAAGTTCGGAATCTTCCTTTGAACTTATGGCCGCATACTTTTTTGGTAAGCCCGAAGAACGGCATACAATGGTGGGCTATGTAACTCCGGAAGAAAACGAATTGGAACAAATAGAATCTGCCGAGGAAGAGGCTCAAAACGATGCCGTGGCGGAAGAGATCGAAGAGGCCGAAGAACTGGCGGAAGTACAGAAGGCAGTGGAGAAAGAGGCGAAGCAAGAAGAAAAGAGACGGCGCAAGCTTGAGAAAATGGCGCAGGATTCCGTAGCAAGGGCCGAAAAAGAAGCCGCATTGGCGCTTAAGAAAGAGCAGAAACGCCTTAAGAAGGAAGTAGAGGAGCAGATGGAGAAAGAGGAGGCCTTGGCGAAGGCAGTGGAAAAAGAGGCCAAGACACAAGGTGGTAAGCAAGATGCAAAGGCCCAAGAAGCGGAGCAAGTTAGAAAACAGGACTCTATTAATCGGGTAAAGCGGGAAGCAGCAATTGCGGCCGCCCGGAAATTAGAAGAAGAAAAACGAAAAGCCGAAGCGGCAAAGGCGGCGAAGGCCGAAGAAGAGGCTAAACTTGCTCAGCGGAAAGAAGTGGTAACGCCACAAAAAGGTGAGAAATACGAAGAAGTGCAAACAGAAGAGGGGTTGGCACCAGGCTATTATTTGATAGCAAATGTATTCGGGACCAAAAAGTACTTCGAGGCCTTTATGGCAGATATGAAAAGCAAAGGATTACAGCCTAAGTCTTTCGTGCGTAGCAAAAACAAATATAATTACGTATACCTCGGTCGTTACGACACTATGGGGCAAGCCAGACAGGCTAGGGATGGTAAGTTTGATGGTAAGTATGCCGGCAATACATGGATTTTCAGGGTAGTAGGGGAGTAAGTAGCCAAAGATCACATCCTGTATCGATGAAACGATGTGTTTGTAATATGGGCTAAAGTAGAATGATGGGCCTTAGAAAGCGAAGTGGACTTAGCTAGTTTTTAAGCTCTTTTTTGATCAAGACCTCTAGATAGGCGATGGTATTGATCAGGTATTTTTTGTCACCCGTCATAGTGGCCATAGCAACGGCACCTTGTATCATAGTGAAAAGTTGCTTGGCGAATTGAAGCGGGGGTACCGGAAGTTTGATTTCGTTATTCTTGACCCCGTTCTCGAAAACCAAGGCAATTTTACCTTCCAATTCCTTAATGGCCTCTTTGTTCGCTGCGGCCAGTAGCCTATTGTTGTATTGGGCGTCTACACCAGTATTCAGTATTGGGCATCCTCCCATGCTCAAGGTAAACGAATCGTAATTTCTGTAGAAATCCGTTAGTTTGAATATTTTGTCCAAAGCCTTGCTTTCGGAAGCCAATACTTCGTCTATTTTAGAGAGTAGCAAGTTGCTGTTGTATTGGAAAGCGGAAAGGGCTAAAGCTTCTTTGTTTTCAAAATTACCATATATGGCGCCCTTGGTTAATCCGGTAGCTTCCGTGAGGTCGCTCATGCTTGTGCCAATATAACCATGTTTGTTAAATACGGAGGCAACGGTCTTAATGATAAAGGCGGTGGTTCTTTCTGCTTTGGTCGACATGGTAGTTCTGTTTTATACGAAGATAAAAAAATTATATACTGCATGGTATATACCTTAAAAAAAAAGCATCCCTTTTACAGGATGCTTTCTTTAGTGTAATATGTATTGAAAAATCGGTAAAATTATTTCACCAATTCGTCTTGATTTCTAAAAACCAGTGCATCGTTAAATGAATCGATAAGCACGATACTGTCAGCTTTTATGGTGCCGCTCAATAGTTCTTTGGAAAGGTTGTTCAGCACTTCCCGCTGTATTACCCTTTTGATCGGACGGGCCCCGTACTGTGGGTCGTAGCCCTTATTGGCCAAGTAATTGATAGCCTCTTCCGTAGCATCGATGGTAATGTGTTGCTTCGCAATGGTTTTCTTCAAACTGTTCAACTGTAGTCTAACAATTTTGGAAATATCCTCGCGGCTAAGCGGTGAAAACATGATGATGTCATCGATACGGTTAAGGAACTCTGGGCGTATGGTTTTACGTAAGAGTCCTAGTACCTCCACACGCGCGGCTTCCGCTGCACTGAAGGGGTCTTTATTGTTCTCGTATTTTTCCTGAATAATACTGCTGCCCATATTACTGGTCATAATGATGATCGTATTCTTGAAATCGGCAACACGACCTTTGTTGTCCGTAAGCCTTCCTTCATCCAACACTTGTAATAAAATATTGAAGGTGTCGGGATGGGCCTTTTCTATTTCGTCGAGTAATACCACGGAATACGGTCTTCTACGAACGGCTTCCGTAAGCTGGCCCCCTTCATCGTATCCAACATATCCTGGAGGTGCTCCCACCAATCTACTTACCGAGTGACGTTCTTGATATTCGCTCATATCGATACGGGTCATGGCACTTTCATCATCAAAAAGGTAGGAAGCCAGGGTTTTGGCCAACTCGGTCTTACCGACCCCTGTTGTACCAAGGAACAAGAACGAACCGATAGGCTTGTTGGCGTCTTGTAATCCGGCGCGACTTCTTCTTATGGCGTCGGATACGGCCACAATGGCTTCTTCTTGGCCAACTACTCTTTTGTGCAGTACATCTTCCAGTTTCAAGAGTTTTTCGCGTTCACTCTGTAGCATTTTGGTAACGGGTATACCGGTCCATTTGGCCACGACTTCGGCGATGTCTTCGTTTGTCACCTCTTCTTTGATCATGGTGTCGCCCAGTTGTTGCTCATCGAGCGCTTTTTGGAGTTCTTCCAGTTTTTCTTGGGCTTCTTTGATTTTTCCGTACCTGAGTTCGGCTACTTTGCCGTAATCCCCGTTTCGCTCGGCGCGCTCGGCCTCATTTTTGAATTCCTCTATGTCTTGTTTCGTTTTTTGGATTTCGTCAACGACCGATTTTTCACTTTCCCACTTGGCAAAGAGTTCGTTTCGGTCTTCCTTGAGATTCGCCAAATCAACGTTCAATAATTTGAGTTTTGCCTTGTCGTTTTCTCTTTTGATGGCTTCGATCTCAATTTCCAGTTGCATGATCTTACGGTCAAGGACATCTAGTTCTTCCGGTTTGGAGTTGATTTCCATCCGTAATTTAGAGGCGGCCTCGTCCATGAGGTCGATCGCTTTATCGGGAAGGAAGCGATTGGTAATATAGCGTTGCGAAAGCTCGACCGCGGCAATGACCGCTTCATCTTTGATACGGACCTTATGGTGGGCCTCGTATTTTTCCTTAATACCACGAAGAATGGAAATGGCACTCTCGGTATCGGGCTCGTTTACCACTACTTTTTGAAAACGTCTTTCAAGGGCCTTGTCTTTCTCGAAATATTTTTGGTATTCGTCAAGGGTTGTGGCTCCTATGGCTCGGAGTTCCCCACGGGCCAATGCCGGTTTTAAAATGTTGGCGGCATCCATGGCCCCCTGTCCGCCACCGGCTCCTACCAAGGTGTGTATCTCGTCAATGAACAGTACGATATCGCCATCTGAGGAAGTTACTTCTTTGATGACCGATTTTAAACGTTCCTCAAACTCACCTTTGTATTTGGCCCCTGCAATAAGGGCTCCCATATCTAGGGAATAGATGATTTTGTCCTTTAAATTTTCAGGAACATCGCCTTGAACGATCCTATGGGCCAAGCCTTCTGCGATGGCAGTTTTACCGGTACCCGGTTCGCCTACCAAAATAGGGTTGTTCTTCGTTCTTCTCGATAAGATTTGGAGTATACGCCGAATCTCTTCGTCACGTCCTATTACCGGGTCTAATTTACCGCTATCGGCCAATTCGTTAAGGTTTCGGGCATATTTATCAAGTGAGTTGTAGGTGTCTTCGGCACTTTGTGAGGTTACCTTTCCACCTTTACGCAACTCCTCGATCGCCGCTTTTAAGTCTTTTTCGGTGGCTCCTTGGTCTTTTAATATACGCGAAATTTTACTGCTCGATTTTAAGATGGCCAATAACAGGTGTTCAATGGAAACGAATTCGTCATCCATCTTCTTGGCAATGATACTGGCTTCGTTCAGGGTTTTACCTGCTTCGCGAGACAACATAAGGTCGCCTCCCGAAACTTTTGGAAAACTCTCTAGCTCCTTTGCTAAAATCTGTTGCAGCAAGGCTATGTTGATGTTCAGTTTCTTTAAAATGAAGGGGAGTACATTTTCATCGACTTCCCAAATGGCCTTGAACAAGTGTTCGTTTTCAATTTGTTGGTGGCCCAAACCCTGTGCAATCTGCTGGGCTTGCTGAATGGCCTCCTGTGATTTAGTGGTGTAATTATTAAAGTTCATCTTATATTGTTTTCTGTAGTTATTGTGTATTTTTGAGGTTGATAGGTCAACAATCCTACCAATACCGAGTAGCAGACAAAATGTCTTGTTTTACTCAAAAACACAGGACATTTAGACAGTTGTAAGTTTTTGGTCAATGGTCGGACTTACCATATAAAAATACGAAATGGGTCTCTTTAATTCGATATTTGGAAGTAAAAATGAAGGTGAAAAGAAGGAAGAAAGGAAAATTCCTTGGATTCCCCTCAGTTCGGTGGATCAATTGAGTGAAATCGAGCGGAAATCCTTGACAAGGCCACAGGTGATATTCAAGCATTCTACCACGTGCGGAATTAGTCGCATGGTCTTAAATATGTTTACCAAAAGCTACACATTGGAAGATGGTCAGATGGATTTTTACTTTTTAGACCTGCATCGTTACCGTCAAGTTTCCGATGAAACGGGTTATAAGTTTCAGGTGATGCATCAATCCCCGCAACTCTTGGTAATAAAGAACGGAGCTGTCGTAGCCCATGATTCGCATGGGTCGATCAATGACATCGATTTAGAAAAATACCTTTAAGCCAAGTTCATATCGTGAATTGCCTTAAAGGTATTTTTTAGATAAAGGCTACTATTTTTAGCCTTTCTTTTTGGTTTCGAACGGAGGTAAAAGTTTGGTTCTGACCTCTCCAAAACCGATACGGACCTCGTTGTTAGAGCAATGCCCCCTCATTATAACGGTGTCGTTATCTTGAATGAACTTACGTTCTGAACCGTCGTTAAGCTTTATCGGTTTGGTGCCTTGCCATGATAGTTCGAGCATGGACCCGTATGAATCAGGGGTCGGCCCAGATATGGTTCCGCTGCCCATCATGTCGCCACTGTTCACTTTACATCCATTTATGGTATGGTGGGCCAATTGTTGGGCCATTGTCCAATACATGTACTTAAAGTTCGAGTTGGAAATAGTGGTTTCGCTACCATCTTCCGTGGCGATGCCTACTTCTAAGTTGATGTCATAGCTATATCTTTCTTTTTGCTGTAAATAGGGGAGTGGCTCGGGGTTTTGTTTTGGACTTTCTACGCGAAAGGGTTGAAGCGCGTCTAAGGTAACGATCCACGGCGATATTGATGATGCGAAATTTTTCGATAGAAATGGGCCTAGGGGTACGTATTCCCATTTTTGGATATCACGCGCACTCCAATCGTTAAAGAGAACCATCCCGAAAATATATTCCTCGGCCTCATCTACGGAAACGGGTTCGCCCAATGCGTTGGTGTCCGTGGTAATAAAGGCCATTTCCAGTTCGAAATCTACGAGACGTGAAGGTCCGAAGACAGGGGTTTCTTCCCCTTTGGGGAGGGTTTGGCCCTGTGGCCTTCGAATTGGGGTCCCGCTCGGTACGATGGTCGAGCTTCTTCCGTGGTAACCTACAGGTATATGTAGCCAATTGGGCATTAGGGCATTGTCGGGATCGCGGAACATGGTGCCCACATTGGTGGCGTGCTCCTTGCTTGAATAGAAATCGGTATAATCCCCTACTTGTACAGGTAATTGCATCTCAATCTCGTCCATGGAGAACAAGACTATTTTTTTATGGGCTTCATTGTTCTTTAGGGTTTCATTGTTGATATCGAATATTTCGCTGATGCGGTTTCTTACTAAACGCCATGTTTTCTGGCCATCGGATATAAAATCGTTAAGGGTGTCCTGTAGAAAAATATCGTCGGTCAAGGGGATGTTCTCAAAATATCCGAGTTGGTGTAAAGCGCCTAAATCTATGGCGTGGTCACCTATTCGGGTACCTATGGTAATGATATCGTCTCGCGTTAGAAAGACCCCGAACGGTATGTTCTGAATTGGGAAATCGGAATGTTCGGGCACCGGAAGCCAGGTTTGTCTTGATGGGTCGTTAGCATGTATAGGCATAGCAATTTTGTTAATTTATATTTAATAAATTCTTGATCAAATATATTATTTTATGAGTTTTAACAAGAGTCAATTCGTACTTTTGCATCTCATTTAACAGAAAATTTGCTTATGCAACGCGACAATCGGATTTTTGAACTTATAGCAGAGGAAAAAGAACGCCAAATAAATGGTATTGAGTTGATAGCCTCTGAGAATTTTACCAGCCCTCAAGTTATGGAGGCCGCTGGATCTGTGCTTACCAATAAATACGCCGAGGGCTACCCCGGAAAGCGCTATTATGGTGGGTGTGAAGTAGTTGATCAAATAGAGCAACTTGCTATCGACAGGGCCAAAGAATTATTTGGGGCCGCGTATGCAAATGTTCAGCCCCATTCGGGTTCACAGGCCAACGCATCGGTTTACCATGCTTGCTTGAAGCCAGGTGACACGATCTTAGGCTTTGATCTATCCCACGGTGGGCACTTGACCCATGGTTCTCCGGTGAATTTTTCAGGAAGATTGTACAATCCTGTATTTTACGGGGTCGATAAGGAAACCGGCACCCTTGATTACGATGTTATTCAGGAAATAGCAACAAGGGAAAAACCAAAAATGATAATTGCAGGGGCTTCCGCCTATTCCCGTGATATGGATTTTAAAAGATTTAGGGAAATAGCCGACAGTGTAGGTGCTTTATTATTGGCCGATATTTCCCATCCTGCGGGTCTTATTGCCAAGGGGATATTGAGTGACCCTATTCCGCACTGTCATATCGTTACGACAACGACCCACAAAACCTTGAGAGGGCCAAGAGGGGGGCTTATTTTAATGGGAGAGGATTTTGATAACCCTTTCGGTATTACATTGAAGAACGGTAGTCTTAGAAAAATGTCAGCTCTTTTGGATTTGGCGGTTTTTCCAGGAAATCAAGGTGGTCCCTTGGAACACATTATCGCTGCTAAGGCCATTGCTTTTGGCGAGGCGCTTTCAGATGAGTTTTTACAGTATATGATTCAAGTAAAGAAAAACGCTGCTGCCATGGCCGCCGCTTTCGTTGCTAAAGGTTACAATATTATTTCGGGAGGTACCGATAACCACATGATGCTTATCGACCTTAGAAATAAGGATATTACAGGTAAGGATGCTGAAAAAGTATTGGTGAAGGCCGATATTACCGCCAATAAGAACATGGTTCCTTTCGATGATAAATCACCGTTTGTAACATCGGGTATCCGATTTGGTACGGCAGCGATTACAACAAGAGGGTTGAAAGAAGCCGATATGGCTACCATCGTTGATTTGGTCGATGAAGTATTGATGAATGCCGAAGATGATGCTAAAATAGCCGCCGTTAAGAAAAAGGTGAACGCCTTGATGAACGGTAGGGAGCTCTTCAACGCTTAGTTTTTGAAATAAATCAATATAATCCCATCCCCCATCTACTTAATTAAATTAAGTAGTTATGGGGGAATTGATTATTCTGGGGAATGGGTGATTATATATATTATTACTTCGTTTAGACGTGTTTCCGAACTTAGTGGTTCAGCATGAACAGGTCGCCGTTTTCTATAGTAGTGCTTTTTAAGTCATAGATGACCGCATCGTCTTCAGATTCAAAATAAAGTCCCCAATACTTGAAATAGTCTTTCTTTGTATTGTTGTCCGTTTCAATATTCGTAATTAGAATATCGTTCTCTTCATGGTGTTTTTCTTCGAAAACGGGAACGTAGATTTCGTATGGTATTTCGGTTAGCCCTTTGCTGAAGTGAACGTAATGTTTGCAAATGGCCGCTATAACATCGTTTAATTGTTCGGGGATGCTATTGTCGTAAATTTTGTTTATCACTATGGCCGTGTCATTCAAGAAAAAAGTAAATTCTTCAATGTCTACCTGTGTGCCGCTTTTGGTGATAAGGTCATTTATCAATTTGATAAACGAGGTCTTACTTGGTTTGAAACTCCCCCATGTGCCCTTATTGAAATGAAATAACATTTCGGCTAGGGAGATATTGCAATTGAGTTCTATGGCCAAATTGGTCCTAAGACTTCTGTCGGTACAGTTAAGAATTGTAGTCTCGGCAAAGAAGAGTTTCTCCAAGCTATTTGCAAAAGATTCCATCCCCTCAATTCGTGAATTGGGAGTGTAACCGTTGGAATGGTCGTTCCTAAAACTATCTAAATATAGTGGCATATGCGCGGGGTTCTTCTAACTTCTAAAACAAAGATAGTTTTCAGCGAAGATTGGCATATAAAGAAAAACCCCATAAAAACTGGGGGATTTTTCAAAATCATTATGGTTAGATATTGCAATCGGATTATTCCTACGGAACGGAGTCAATGTTTTTGGGAAATGTCATTAAATGAACCCGCGTTTTCGTGCTTCTTCAATAAGGGCGAAGTCATTACCGTTTTCAACGTTGAAGATGATTTTCAACTGTCTTTTTCTGTTTTCAACGGTGGTACTTGACGCGGCAACCAGTGAAGAGATGTCCTTGGTCTTCGTGCCGATCGACAATTGGTACAATATTTTTTTGTCACGCTCGTCAATTTGATCCTCGTTGGCCATTTTTCGACGTATGGCTTGCAGGGCGGCAGCGGTGTAATAAGGCGGTTTTTCTATAACCGTTTTGACCATGTCTTGCAAGGTTTTTTCGTCCACTTCCGATTTTACCATATAGCCGTCGGGGTTGACTGTCTTTAAAACATTGTTGATGTGATAACTATCGCTAAAAGAGGAAAGGAATACCACTTTAGAGGTCGGGGATATCTTTTTGGCAAGGAGGCCTAAATCGATACCGCCCCGTTCTTCCTTGGCGCTCTCAGGGAACATTTGAATATCCAATAAGATAATGTCGTAGGGCATGCGCGAGGCGGAACTTTCTATTTCGGCTTTGCCCTCTTCGTAACTGGGGGCAATGTTCACAACAACATTATAGGCGTCAAATTCACAGCCTTCAATGGTGTATTTGTAACCTAAGGCAATCATTTCATGGTCATCTACGGCAAGTACTCTAATTAAATCACTCATGGTATTTTCTGGGCCAATTCTAATTTAAAGCGATGGGGTTGTTGTTTTTTCCTGTGGTTTGCTTTTAGGGCTGTTCGGTAAAGGTACTTCTAGAAGTACCGTAGTACCTTTGCCCGGGGCGCTTTTGATGTGATATCTTCCTTTAATCTTTTCTATTCTCGATGCAATATTTCGTAGGCCGATTCCCTTTTTTCTCGAGTTGGCTTTAAAACCTTTTCCGTCATCCTCGATACTCACTTTGAATCCGTCATCCGTTCTACTAAGTTCTACAATTACATTTTTACATTGGGCATGTTTAACAGAATTTTGTAAACTTTCTTGAATCATTCGGTAAACGTTGATTTTTATATTGCCCGCAAGACTGTCCCAGTCAAAGGATTCGTTGTAGATAAACTTGTATTCGAATTCCCCTGTCTTTTGAACGGTTTTCAACAAGTCTTGTAGTGAATGAATGAAATTGGGGATGTTCAGGTAGGCCGCGTGATTAAGTTCGTGGGATATGGCGCGAATCTCTTTCTCTACGTCTTGGAGGGCGTCAATGGCTCTTTTTCGCTCCTTGGCGGCATGTTCGTCGTTCTTTTTGTTGAGTCCGGTGAGTACCATTCGAGCTCCTAGCATTTTACCTAAAACGCCATCGTGGAGTTCTTCGGAAATACGTTTTTGTTCAATTTTCTTACCCTCTTCCAGTTTTTGTTTTTGGGCAAGCATTAAATTGAAAATTTCTTGGTTAGCGGCTTGTTGTTCTTGTTGGAACCTTAATTTTTGGTTTTTTACCCTTTGGACCAAAATGATATATGACATAAGTCCTAGTAAAAGAATGGAAACGGCAACCCCTGTCCATAGCTGTTTTTGACGGGCAAGCAATTGATTTTCGGCAATAAATTCGTCGGTTTCAAAGCGTATACGGGCAAATTTATTTCGGGCAAGGCGCTCTACCTGTTGTAGGCTATCGTTCAATGAAATGTACTTTTGGTTGTAGTAGCTTGCTTTTTGAGGTTCTAATTTGGCCAGTAATTGCAGGCTTTTTAAGAATCGATCATTGCTGTGGGCAATCTGGGAGTAGCCAAGGGCCTTTTTGGCTTGTGATACCGCCTTGACCGTATCTTTAAGTTTGAGATAGTATTCTGCGAAATAGTAATGACTGCGTGAGATATCTTGAATGGCCCCCATACTGTCTTGAAGGTGAATGACCGTTTCGAAATCTTTTAAGACCTTGCTGTCGGGGTCGGTCTTAAATTTGCAATAGGCCAAATTATTGAGGGCTATGGCATATAGGGTAGGCCTATCGTTAAGGAGGGTTGGACTTTTTAAAACTTCTTGAAAAAACGGAATCGCTTTTTTGTAATTCCCCTGTTCAAGATAGACTACGCCGATATTGTTTTTGACGCTAAGATCGTAGTTGTTGCTCCCTTCTATTAGCTTTTGGTAGGCAAAGGCCGTATTGTAGTAGTCTATGGCCCTGTCGTAATCTTTAAGTTCTTTGGTAACGGAACCCAAGTTGTTGTAGCAGTTGTAAAGCCTTTTGTATTTTTTCATCGGCTTTAAGATCTCAATGGCTTTTATCGTGTTGATCTCACTACCGGTGTAATCTTTGATATCGGCTTGGGTAACCGCCATGTTGTAGAGCATTCGTGCCGATTCGTAATCCATGTGAAGCGCATCGTAAAGTTTTTGGGCTTCCAGAAAATGGTGGTATGCATTGTCGGCTTTGGATTTTTTTCTATAGAAATGGGCCAGGTCCCAATTTGCTTCGGCAAGCTTGAGGCTGTCGTTCAGTGCTTTGGCCAATTCAAGGGTCTGTCGGTTGGTTTTGATAAAGTTGGTTGAATCGAGAAGATTTAAATAGCGAAGTGATATTCTTGAATAGAGGTTGACCTTTAGGGAATCGTTCTTTATCCTTGAAGCTCTTTTTTCAGCTTTGGCGAGAAATTTTTTTTGTTCTGTTTGGGAAAATTCTGAATTTGTAGCGCTATCGATCAGTGCTCCAATTGAATCGGCCTGTACGAAAATTTCCATATTGTTGGTGGAACTGTCACTCTCGTTACAACCAAGGAACCAGAAGGCCAATAGGCTGACAGCTATGGACTTAATGTATTTAGGCGGACTATGTTTGATAGACAGCATGCGAATGGTAAATTCAGGTTAAAAAAAAAGCCTTAAAACTTAATTTAAGGCTAATATAATCTATTCTGATTTTATACTAAGAACCACGTCCGTCAGTCTCAACGTCGTCACCATCTGTAGATGCATCTATATGCAAGTCATAAAGGGCGTCGCTTTCATCAACTTTTGTTTCTGATTCACATGAAGTGAATAATCCAACGCTCATTACTAATAAGGCGAAAATACTTGCTACTTTTTTCATAATAAATCTAGTTTTAGGGGGTTATCTTTTTTCTATACAGCTAAACTAGTGTGGTTTATGGTTGAAATGATTGGGTTTTGAATTGTTGTAGTCAATGAAGGGGTTCTGCGAGTAAACAAAGCTGTTTTAAGAGGATTTGATCAATTAAGTGCAGAAATGGTGTTTTTTGACAACAATTTCTTCAAGATATCTATGTTTTCACGGTAAGATTTTGAGAACGGCAGCTGTTTTTTGTTATGTTTTAATGTACAATAAGATTTACCGTAGCTGATACGTGAAATAAAATTGGTATTAACTATAAAACTCTGATGGATACGGACAAAGTTCTTAGGAAGCTGATTTTCAAAGGTCTTTAACGTTTTGTAAGCGTTGTTTATTGTTCCATCCTTCATGACGAACTCCGTGGAGTTGTTGTCGGCCTGTAAGTAAAGAATGTCGTCTGTATTGATATATTGAAAATCGCGATAAGACTTAAGACAGAGTGTTTGGGGCTCCGTCTTGGCCGGCATCAGCTTCTTAAGGCGTAATAAGGATTTTCTAATGTCAAATTCGTTATAGGGAAGTATCCAGTAATCGAAGAAGCCGTTTTTAATGGCGTCGTAAGCGTGTTCCTTGCTTTTTGAGATACCTATAATAAGGGGAAGTTGATTCATGTACTGATGAAGTTCCATAACCATATGAAACGATTCAGAAGCAGTATCATTCAAATTGATGAAAACTATGTCGGGAGAGTATTTTAAAATTACGTTTGTACCCTCTACACTATTTTGCGCCAAGGCCGCACAGGTGAAATCACCATAGTCCTCCAAATAATGCTGTAGTTGCAAATTTGAAGTGGCATCGGAATCTATTATGGCGTAAGTATAATCCAAGACACGTAATTTTAGTGCAAATTACTCATGGTAGGCGACATGGGGCTAAAGATATTCCCCATAATAACTGGGGTTTTTATTCCTAAATACTTGGTATTGAATATATTTGAAGGAAAAAACCTTCATATTGTAGGTTGTTTTTGGTTAATTGTTTTAGGGGTGTTTTTTAATTGTTGATAACCAGTGCATTGTTTCTTTTGTTGTGGCCGAAATATGGACTTTCTTATATGGGGACCTGCTTTCCTTCTGCCTTAATGATAGGCTTGCCAACCGCTATCAATAATAGATAGTTCGGCTTATTGCCCCGTGTATTCGTAAGCGCCAATATCGGGAGTGGCCGTGCGGTCGACCCCTAAAATATCGGTAGGTGTTGAGAGGGCCGCTGTTTTGTCGCCTTTATCCAATGCAGGAGCGTTAGGGCCTAGTTGAAAATCGTTGATTCCCGCATTTTCAAAAAGTACAGCTTGGATCCATGTCGTATTTTGGTATGTATCTGCATCGTTTAAGTCGTAAAGCTCCTTGTTTTGGGTAGGAATCTTGTCTTCATCACCATTAATAAGGCAGTTGTTGAAGTAATAATTATAGGTATATGAGTCATTTTTATCGAGAGAGAGCTCAAAATTCCCGCTGCCCGCTATGATGCAATTTTCAAAATCCGCCTTTAAAAGATCGTTTCCCGTGGTATTCCCTTTCGCATCAAGTTGGTAATTGCTGACGGTCAAGGTGGCGCTGTTTCTGAATCCCTTCGTCCAATAATTTGCAATGGTGGTATGTGTAAATGTATAGCTTCCCCCTGAACTGCAATAGAGGGAACTGTTTCCGGCACTACCCAAAACCAGGTTTTTGCCATTTATAGTGGCGGACTTTCCCCAGAGATTCACCTGTAGGCTGTTATAGATTTGGGTGTTCTGTATATCTAGGGTGGGGGGTGAGGGGAGCGATGGTTCTCCTTCCACAAAAATACCTACGCTCGCATTTTTAAGGGTAAGGTGGTTTATGGTATTGTTGCTACTGCCCCTGGCGATTCGTATGCCCGACCATTGTCCACTTACATTTGAATATTCAGGTTCTAGGCGGTCACCTTCAAAAATTACTTCATTTTCCAGGTTTTCTAGATCGGAACTAAGGGAGCCATTAATAGCCAATGAAGCTTCTGCGGGTATAAGTAAGCCTGAATTCTGATGGAAGTGTACTCTTGCACCGGCATCGATACTAAGTTGTTGGCCTTTCGGAACGGCGGCAAAGCCGTAGATGACATAAGGCTTTTCGTTGGTAAAGTTTAATTGGTCGTTTTGAAGTTCAAAACCAGGGGCACGTATTTCCGTCCCTTCCGCATCATAACCGATGGGAACGGTTTCGCTACTTCCGTCGGAAAGGCTACGGGGAAATAGGAAAACGGCATCTTGAACGAGGGTGATCAAGGGAATTTTTTGGGTCTGGTCGTCTTTTCCGAATTGAAGTATATCGGTATACAGCAGTTGATCGGTATTGTTTTCCTCGATTTTGGCGGTGGTTTCGATAAACACATAGAGGCTGTCTTTGGCCAGAAGGGGGATATTGGTAAAGGTCTTTCCGGCCACACCATCGACATTGAGCCTGTAGAAACTGGCTTCGCCTTGTTCCAGTCCGATAAACGGAATGGAGATATCTTCCTTACCGCGGTTGTATACCTTTAAGCTATAAGTACTGCTTCCCAAATTGGCAAAAACGGTGTCGAGAAATACGGTATCCTTTGAAAACTCAAGATTACCCGTGCTGCTGGCGTACTCAAAATCTTTCCGGCACGAGGCGAAAGAAACAAAGAGGATCAGCAATGCTATGATAATCGAATGTCTTCCCATGGTTATAAGGTAATACATTTGGAGCGGTACAAAAAGAAGCCGTCAGAATCCGAAATCGATGATTTTAGTTTGATTCAGGCGAAAAGACTTCTTTTATTTCCTTTGATATCCGTGCCGGTTTTAGGGTGTCGGCATTTAAAAGGCACCATTCGGTACTTGACTTTAATAACAGCTCCCCGGTTTTCTTATTGTGCATTTCTACGATTCGAACGGAAACGGCCCCCCTACTTTTTTGGATGTAGGTTTCCATTTCAATGACATCGCCCAATACTGCGGCATTCTTATAGGTGATATGGTGCGTCATGACCACCCAGATGATTCCCCTTCGCATTTCCTCGGGCGCTACGGTCATCCAGTGCTCTTTGGAGATATCTTGCATCCACTGTACGTAGCGTACGTTGTTGACGTGATTGAGCTCGTCAAGGTCGTCTTTTTGTACGGTTATGGTTTTTCGATAACGCTGCATTTATTTCTTTTGGATTTTCACCTCGAACATCTTGTCCCATTCTTTTCCGGTAACAAAAAATGTTTCTCTTTCCGGGTGATAGGCGATACCGTTAAGCACATTGTCGGTGTCGCTCCAAGTGGAATGGTGGCTTACCTTGCTGCTTAGTCCCCCAAAATTGATAACTCCCTCGATGGCCCCACTGGTGGCGTCGATGATCATTACACTGGGTTTTTGGTATACATTGGCGTAAATTTTACCATCTACATACTCCAGTTCATTGGCACTGTCGTTTATAGATTTGTTGGTAACGGTTTCAATATGTCCTTCTTCGGCAAGGGTCTGTGGGTTCAAGAACCAAATTTTTTCGGTTCCATCGCTTTTATATAGTTTTTTACCGTCGTTCGTTAATCCCCAACCTTCCTTGCTTTGTCCGAATTGAAAGTTGTCGAGTTTGTCAAAAGTTTTTAGGTCATAAATAAAGCCCACACCGCTGCGCCAAGTGAGCATGTAGATTTTATCGTTTAGGATGGTAATGCCCTCGCCGAAGTAAGTTTGGTCTAGGTCTACTTGTTGCAAGACTTCGCCTGTCTTAAAGTCTACCTTGCGTAATGAAGACCTTCCTTTTTTACCGGTACTTTCATAAAGGGTGTCGTTGTGAAATTCAAGTCCTTGGGTGTATGCCTTGTTGTCGTGGGGGTATTCGGCAATAATTTCATAGGTGTATATTTCGGGCGACTTGGCGGCCAAAAGTTTAAAATTTTTGGTAATCTCAACAGAGGTCTCCTCATAGGAGATAACCGCTTTTAAGGTCTTGTCGCCCAAATGGGGCATGGTCAGGGCGATCTTGCCGTCGTTTAAGGGCAATTCTTTGCCGTCTATGGAATAGCTTACCTTATCTATTGTTTTGTTTTTTTTGTTATTAATGGCAACGGTTATCCGTTGGTTTTGTTGAAAGCTTTTGCTGTTTCCGTCAAGCTGTATTTCAAAAAGTGAAGCAGGGGATTTTTCGCCTCCGCAGGCCATAAAAAGCATTAAAAACAGGCAAAGGGGGAAAAACTTTAGACTCGTCATGGTGTATTTAATTAGATTGTGTTCCTGTATATGTATGAAATTCAGGGAACAAAAATAGCGAACTCAGAACAAAATGTAGAAATAAAAATTAGAATGTAAAACGATTGCGAAAGAAACAAAAGGTTGTATATTTGCAGTCGGCAAGTCCTACACGACCAGCTCCTGTAGAATCCCCCAGGGTGGGAACGCAGCAAGGGTATACGGTCGTAGCGGTGCGATGTAGGTAGCTTGCCGTTTTTTTATGCCCTAAACTCAAGGTAGAATTAGCGCATTTGGCAGTTATGCCCTCAGGTTCTTTCCAAAGATTTAGTTTCCTTCACACTATTATTATTTGTTATTTTGCACCGATTATGGAGCAAAAAGTAGTATTGATAACAGGAGGTTCTTCCGGTATAGGAAAGTCTATAGGGGTATACCTCAAATCAAAAGGGTTCAAAGTTTACGGAACCACAAGAAATTTAGCCAAGCATAGAGATTTTGAAGTTTTTGACCTGCTCGAACTTGATGTTTCCGATCAAGGAAGTATCGTAGCAGCGGTAGACTATGTCATCTCAAAGGAAAATAGGCTTGACGTATTGGTGAACAATGCCGGGGTAGGAATTACGGGGCCTCTGGAGGAAACCCCTACTGAGGAAGTTCAAAAAGCTTTTGATACCAATGTTTACGGTCCTCTTCGTATGGTGCAGGCCGTATTGCCCCAAATGCGCAAGCAAAAAGGGGGAACGATCATTAATATTACGTCTATAGCCGGTTATATGGGCCTACCTTATAGAGGTGTGTATTCCGCGACCAAGGCGGCACTTTCAATGCTTACGGAAGCCCTACGGATGGAAACCAAGGCCTTTGATATTAAGATTACAACCTTGGCCCCTGGCGATTTTGCCACGAATATTGCGGCAGGCCGTTACCATTCCCCACTTTTAGAAGACTCCCCTTATAAGAAACCATACGGTAATACCCTGAAAATGATGAATGATGATGTGTCTAATGGGGGCGATCCGATAGCTGTGGCCAAGCAGGTCTTTGAAATTGTAGAAAACCCCAAACCTCGGGTACATTATAAAGTAGGGTCGCCACTTCAGAAATTTTCGGTGGTCTTAAAGAGCTTGTTGCCAGATAAAGTGTACGAGAAACTCTTGCTAAACCATTATAAGTTGTAATTTCGTGGCTCGGAAGAAAAGCTTCCGAAAAGTAAAATTTGGATCTAATTTTTTTAACCTAATAAACTCCAGCAGATGAAATTTTTTATAGACACGGCCAATTTGGATCAGATACGGGAAGCACAAGAACTCGGTGTTCTTGACGGTGTAACTACCAATCCGTCGTTAATGGCCAAAGAAGGCATTACAGGAAGAAACAATATATTAAAACACTATGTAGACATCTGCAATATCGTTGATGGGGATGTATCTGCCGAGGTTATAGCCACAACTTTTGACGAGATGGTCAAGGAAGGTGAAGAGTTGGCCGAACTACACGATCAGATCGTTGTAAAAATACCCATGATAAAAGACGGGGTTAAGGCATTAAAATATTTTTCCGATAAAGGTATCAAGACGAACTGTACTTTGGTATTTTCTGCGGGACAGGCTTTGTTGGCCGCTAAAGCGGGAGCAACTTACGTTTCTCCATTTATCGGAAGATTGGACGACATTTCTACCGATGGGCTTAACCTTATAGCGGAAATACGACATATATACGATAACTACGCTTTTGAAACGCAAATTTTGGCGGCTTCTATCCGTCATACCATGCATGTAATCGATTGTGCAAAGGTCGGAGCGGATGTTATGACAAGTGGTTTGTCTTCGATCACAGGTCTTTTAAAGCACCCATTGACCGATAGCGGTCTAGAGAAATTCTTGGCAGACTACAACAAAGGAAACTAAGATCAAGCTCTCGTTTAAAACGAATGAAATAAAAAGAGGAATACCGAACAGGTATTCCTCTTTTTTTATGGGGTGAATGTTGTTTAGAATGAAGTGTAAACGTTCGCGAAGGCATCAACAATGACCTTGTCGTCGGTAATGATACATTTGTTGAGCGGATATACGATCAGCGATTTCGTTAGCTCTTCAAAATCTGACGAGCGGTACTGTTTGGATTGGTCAAGCCCCGAGGTCTCTAAGATGCCTTTCCAATTGCTCTCGTCGGTTTTTATGTTTATACCTACAAATGAGTATTTCGGTTTTTTTGCCGATAGTTGGGCTATTCTTCTTTTGATGCTTTCAAAATGCATTCTGTCGGTCGCCGACCAAAAATAGAAAACGGTTTTCTTGTTTTGGGCCGCAATCTCTTGTAGGGTTACAACTCTTCCGTCGGTACTCGTTACTTCTACGTTCGGTATTTGTTTTTTAGGCTGAATATTCTTGATGCCTTGGTAAAGCGCATCAATTTCATCCATATGCCTGTTGTTCTCGCTCAATTCCCTAAAATTGGAAATGAACTCGTCATTTTTTTCTTCCGAATCATGAACCTTCAAAAGGTAGTCAAAGGCCACGTACCTGAACAGATTGTCCTTGAGTTCTTTCTCCTTTACGAGACTATCGATAATATGGAGCTTGTGCTTGTTAAAGTGCAGCTGATTGCGAACTACATTGTTTTTTATGCTACAGGCGTGTGAGCAGGACATAAAAGATAAGTTGCCCACATGGTTGATCATAAAGTTGTAGTAGGGCCTTAGGTAGGTCAAATCTTTATCGTTGAAGGTAAGTTCCTTTCTGTAGGCGTAGAAGTTGGGAGGGAGGTCTTTAAAAATATTTTCCCCGGTCAATTTCTTGTGCTTGAACGGATACTCCTCTTTATAAGTGTTGTAATTGTAGCTGACACTGGCGTTGGCGATCTTTAGCTCTTTTTCCGAGAACTTGTTCTCGCTTTTTAACTCTGCCAATACATCTAATTTAAGTTGTTTTAGCGAGTCTATTTTCCTTTCGAAATCGGTTGGGGTCAAGCGGTACATTGAACGTACGGCCGGTGCTTCTTCCTCATGGGCAAGGAACACTTCGAGAAGAAAATTGTTCAGGGCTTCGCCGCTTCCGGAAAACACCAAGGATTCGTCAAAATCGGTAGTGTTCAATCGAACCAAAAGGCTATCTCCCTTTTCGAGATATACGTATTGTAGTTCGGGGTCATGATTGAAGTGATAGAGGCCTTCGCTAATAGAGTCTAGGGTAAATGCAAATCTATTGTCCTCGTCCAACTCCGCAGAGTCTATGACGACATCCCCTTTGAGCAAAACAATATAATTGCTCGTCGGATTAACGATTTCACCTGCAAAAAATATACTGGAGGAATTTTTCTCGGCACCACAACTAACTAAAACGAGAAGAAATAGATAGAGTAAATTTCTATTCATATAAGAGAGAACTTGGTGAGTAACACCCAAAATTAAGCAACACTTTGGCAGTTTGCTGTTAATAGCGAGTTAAAAATAAGCGTCTTGCGTTAATGTGAACGATGAAACCAATGCTTTTTAAGTTTATTGGTCTAGGCGATTAAAATTCTGTATTTTTGCACGAATTTTAAAAAGAAATCTATGCTGTCGGTATCAAATTTATCTGTGCAATTCGGAAAAAGAGTCTTGTTCGATGAAGTGAACGTAACCTTTACCCAAGGCAACTGTTATGGGGTGATCGGGGCAAATGGAGCGGGAAAATCTACCTTCCTTAAAATCTTGTCAGGACAGATAGACCCTACCTCGGGTCATGTGCATTTAGAGCCCGGCAAGCGTATGTCGATCTTGGAGCAAAACCACAATGCCTATGATGAGTTTACGGTTTTGGAGTCGGTGGTAATGGGAAACAAGCCACTATTTCGCATTAAGCAGGAAATCGATGCCCTGTACGCAGATTATACCGATGAAAATGCCGACAAGATAGGGGAGTTGCAGGTTCAATTTGAAGAAATGAACGGATGGAACGCCGATAGCGATGCAGCGGCACTTCTGTCGAACTTGGGAATCCCTGAAGAATTACATTATACCTCTATGGCCGATATCGACTCCAAGCTTAAGGTAAGGGTTCTTTTGGCCCAGGCCCTATTCGGAAGCCCCGATGTGTTGATTATGGATGAGCCTACCAACGACCTTGATTATGAAACCATAAACTGGCTCGAGAATTTCTTGGCCGATTATGAGAATACGGTAATCGTTGTTTCTCACGATAGACACTTTTTGGACTCGGTCTGTACCAATATCGCCGATATCGACTTCGGGAAGTTGAACCTGTATTCGGGTAACTATACGTTCTGGTACGAAAGTAGCCAATTGGCAGCGCGCCAAAGGGCACAACAAAATAAGAAGGCGGAAGAAAAAGCCAAGGAACTTCAAGAGTTTATTGCGCGTTTTAGTGCCAACGTTGCAAAAAGTAAGCAGGCCACTTCAAGAAAGAAAATGTTATCTAAACTTAAGGTAGAAGATATCAAGCCTTCAAGTAGAAGATACCCGGCCATTATTTTTGAAAGGGAACGGGAGGCCGGAGACCAAATATTGAACGTAGAGGGGCTTTCCGCTATGTCGGAAGACGGTGATTTGCTTTTTGAGAATGTCAACCTAAATTTGGCAAAGGGGGATAAGGTGGCCATAATTTCTAGGGATTCTAGGGCGACTACCGCATTCTACGAAATTATCAATGGCAACAAGAAGGCGGAAAAAGGTGAGTTCCAATGGGGGGTCACCACTACACAGTCTTATTTACCTGCCGATAACTCAAGTTTCTTTAACGAAAATATAAGCCTAGTAGATTGGTTACGTCAATGGGCCAAGACCGAAGAAGAACGCGAAGAGGTATATATTCGCGGGTTCTTGGGAAAAATGCTTTTCAGTGGCGAAGAAGCCTTAAAGCAATGTACCGTGCTCTCCGGAGGTGAAAAGGTGCGTTGTATGCTTAGCCGAATGATGATGTTAAGGGCCAACGTCCTTATGTTGGATGAGCCTACCAATCACTTGGACTTAGAGAGTATTACCGCATTTAACAATTCATTAAAAAACTTCAAAGGTACCGTTCTGTTTACTACCCATGACCATCATTTTGCACAGACGGTTGCCGATAGAATTATCGAGTTGACTCCAAAAGGCAACATTGACAGATATTTGTCGTTTGATGAATATATGTCCGACAAGGCATTGCGGGAGCAACGTAACAAAATGTACGTTGAAACCGTATAATTTTTGTTAAACCTAATAGTCTAGAACGTAGTAGTGAGCGTTTTTAGGTTCAAGACCCAAACTTGGATCCTAAAGATGCTCGCTACGCTTGGTTGTCACCTTGTCAACTAGAATCGGTCTAGGGTATTTAAAAATTGCAACAGATGAAAACCTACAATTTAATCTATGCCTGTATGGCAATGCTCATCGTTATCGGTTGTTCTAAAACCGATAGTGATTCCCTCGGGGAGGAAGAAAAGGAGGAGGAAAAAAACATCCAATCCGATTACACTTTACTAGTCAATAACAACGGAATGCTAGAGGCAACCTTGCTCAATCTTGAAGACAATGGGTTGGCCTTGAGCGGTAAAGAAAGTAAATTCAGTTCGGTAAGCCAGCCTACTTTAAGTTATGAAAACGACCAGGTGCTTACCATGTATCATAAAAAGAGTGATTGTAGTGGTGAAATCACGGTTTATGATTTTAAGGACGATACCAGTGAAGCGTATGAAGTTTTTACCGACTTAGGCGCTTGTAGCCTTACGGCCAAGGCTGTTTCCCGCAAGGGGAATACCATTTATATAGCTTATGAGTTGCATGTTTCACCTTCTGCTGAAGAAGACGAATTTTATGTTCGGGCTCTTGATGTTTCGGTGGCAACGCCTACATATGTCGATATAACTTTGGATAAAAGGCCTTTGCAATTGGCTTTTGCCCATAACCGTTTGTTTGTACTGACACTAGATGAGGAGGTAACGGATGAGCATGCTATTTCGGTAGTGGATTCAAGTAGCAATACGGAAATATACGATACTTTGGTAGGTTTTGATGTGCGGAGAATGTTTACGGGCCCAGATGATAATATTATTATTGGCTACGATGATCTTCATAGTACCATAAACAGTACCACCTTTGAAATAAAATATACAAATTATGGTTCGGGAAAAGAACCGAATTTTACAGGATCTTCTTCCTTGCACTTCGATAGTAGCGGTAAGATGTATTATAAAATGACACCTACCGATTATAGTGAATTTCCCGTGATTCCTGCGGTTTATGATTTTGAGGAAAACCTTACGGTCATGTATGCCTTCGAAAATTTTATAACAGAGACCCAGCTGAAGTTTGAGTATGAAATCGAAAAGACGACCATGGTTAGCTATGACGAAGAGAACAATGTACTACTTATCGGATACAAAAAGAAGACTGGTGACGACAAGGGGGGCTTGTTGCGTTTGAACCCTGCTCCAAAACCTCAGGTGCTCAATAATATTGATGTTGACGGCATACCTACTACAATCTTTATCAAATAGACGCTTTTGTCAATCCATAAAAAAGAGGCATTTCATTTAATCGAAATGCCCTTTTTTTTGCCATATACTATAGTTTATGGTCAGGCGTTAAAGTATTTACTGTTCCAAATGGCATGGTTAAAGTTTTTTCCAAGGGCAAATCCATAAAAAATTACAATGGCGGCTGAACACTTGAAAATAAAAAAGAAAATAATAAAAAATTGGGCGGTCGAACTATTCTTGGAAAACAATCCGTCCGGCACCAATAAAGCCACCAAATAACTCAAGGTGACCACGAGCAAGGTCAAGTTTATTATATTTTTAAACGGCCACATGGCTATTTTTCGAAGTGGATGTAAATCTTTTCCCCAATGATGTAAAAGATAGTAATAGTCGTTACCGATAGGGGCAAACAGCAAAGGGTCGTCTTTGTCGTCAAGTTTGAAGAGCTTAGACGGGGCTATAATTTTAAAGCCCTTGAGTTCTATATCGTGTGCTTCTTCCAGTTTTTTGATTTTAGCAATGGCTTCAGCGGGAATCTCCCCTTTAAAAAAATCGGAATTCAAAAAACGAAGCCTATAATCGATACATATCTTTTTGATGTCGGATAGATGATAAATTTTATCCGTGTCGAGCAAGTCGATATTAAAGGCATTGTTCGTTTTACTTGTACTTTCAATGCTAAGATTGTTGCTGATCCTTTCTCGGGAAGCAGAGTCTTTTTTAAGGATGTGGTTGAGCGCGTAAGCGTAATCGGTCGTGCCGTTTTGCCGCTTTTCCTTGATCAGCACGCTTTCAATATTGACTCTCTTGTTCAGCATATTTTATGGCAACTCCCTCAAATTTAGAGAATTCGAAGTCTAAAACACGATTTCAATACTTAAGTATTTGTTAATTTTTTGTTAAAAATATATTTAAAAGGGGGTAAAATAGACATGATAATTGTCATAAAGTTGTAACTTGTCGAACAATTTGAACCGTTAATCGACCATTTTAACAACTCCCCAAGTTTTTTTTATGAAATATCCTACGATTCTAGTTTGTCTGTTTTTTACTCTTTGTTTTTCGCTTTCGGCACAAGAAATCACAACCGCTAACAGTCCTTTAGTGGGGGCTTCTGGTGAATCGATTGTCAATTCTACGGCAAACTCAAAAAATCATCAAACCCTTTTGGCGGTTATGAGGGCTACCGATTTAGAGGAGTTGTTGGATCAATCGGGACCTTTTACGGTTTTTGCTCCTTCCGATCGTGCGTTTGAAAATCTATCGGGCAAATCGGTCAAAGACCTTTTGGATCCTAAAAATAAAAAAGAACTTAAGGATTTATTGACTTACCATATTGTAGCCGGTTACATTTCGGCTTCTAAGATATTGAAGGCTATGTGTAGGGGTAAGGGCAAGGCTACCTTTACTACGGTGCAAGGCGATACGATTACGGCAACGATGAAAGGTATAGATATTATCTTGACCGATAGCTTCGGAAACAAGGCGACTATAGTTGTGGCCGACTCCAATCAGAAAAACGGGGTGATACACGAAATCGATAGTGTGATATTACCCGGAAAAATATAAGACTTCCTTCTACTAAAAAAATATTTCTTAAATCTTTCCGGATAAATCGTTTTTGCTAGCGTAGTTCCGCTCCCAGTTCGGTTTGATACGTTTTCTGCAATTTGCCCATAATGCGATCGATTTGCTTGTCGGTCAATGTACGCTGACTGTCTTGCAAAGTAAAGCTTACCGCATATGACTTTTTGCCTTTTGGAAGTTTGTCGCCTACATATACATCAAAAAGGTTGATGTCTTTCAATAACTTCTTCTCGGTCTTTCTACCTAAATCGTATACTTGTTTAAAAGAAACGGCGTCGTCTAGCAATAGGGCCAAGTCGCGTTTTACCTCTGGGTATTTAGGGATTTCGCGATAGGTGATGCTGTTTTTTTGGGCCAAGGCAATTACGTTGTCCCAATTGAAATCGGCATAGAGAACTTCTTGTTTGAGGTTCATCTTCTTAAGGATTGATTTTTTAATCAATCCAAAAGAAACTACTTCCTTGGTGTTGACAGCCAGGCTGAGTCCTTCCGAGAATGCACTGTTCGATGTTGGCTCAGAGATGGCATCGGTAATTCCCAAGCGGGCCAAGATATTTAAGACTATCGATTTTAAATAAAAGAAATCGATGGCTTTTACTTCCCTTGACCAATTGCTCTCGCTGCGGTTGCCGGTCAGGTAAAGACAAAGGTGTTTGTCTTCTATATACTTTGTGTCTTGTTGTTCGTACGATTTCCCGAACTCAAAAAGTTTTAAGTTGTGCTTTTTCCTGTTGTTGTTGTAGAGTACGGTCTCAAGACCGGTATATAACATAGAACGACGCATTATCGAGAGGTCGTTGCTCAACGGATTCAGCATTTGAACACTTTTCTCATCTGTTTCGGACTCATCAATGAGTTGGGCGTTGGCTGGAGCGGTCAAACTGTTCGTCATGATTTCATAGAAACCCTTTGAGGCCAATAAATCACCTATAACGGTTTGTAACCTATGATCGTCGAACTTTGAAACCGGTGCGGTGGAAGCGTTTAGCTTGGTGCCAAAATCTATATTATTATAACCGTAAACACGTAAAATTTCTTCAATAACATCTACTTCCCTTTGTACATCTACGCGGTATGAAGGTATTGAAAGTCCGAGTCCGGCTTCGGTAACGCTTTTTACCTTAATGTCCAGTGAGGTCAATATCGATTTGATCGTATCTTGTGGGATTTCCTGTCCGACCAAGGAATAGGTTTTTCTGAAGGTCAAGAAA
This sequence comes from Zobellia sp. OII3, assembly GCF_002211465.1. Taxonomy (NCBI): domain Bacteria; kingdom Pseudomonadati; phylum Bacteroidota; class Flavobacteriia; order Flavobacteriales; family Flavobacteriaceae; genus Zobellia; species Zobellia sp. OII3. The sequence continues at coordinate 271,641 of NZ_MWRZ01000004.1, forward strand.
ACTTGATGTTCGTCAAAACGTTTAGGGTAAAAATCGATAATGTCGGAAGTAATATCGCCTCCTGCGATTTCCTTTATCAATAAAGCAGCACGTTTTAGGGCGTACTCTACATTCTCAATATCGATACCTCTTTCAAATCTAAAAGACGCATCGGTGTTCAAGCCGTGTCTTTTAGCGGTCTTGCGAATGGAAACAGGGTTGAAATAGGCGCTTTCAAGAAATATCGAGTTTGTTTTTTCGGTAACACCTGTGTTTATTCCTCCAAAAACTCCTGCTATACACATAGGTTTTTCAGAATCGCAGATCATTAGGTCGTCTTCGTGCAAGGTACGCTCTTCCCCGTCTAGGGTCATAAATTTAGTCCCTGCCGGTAAAGTTTTTACGATGACTTTTTTACCGTGGATGCGATCGGCATCGAAGGCATGTAAAGGTTGACCGAGTTCGTGCAAGACATAATTGGTGGCATCGACCACATTGTTGGTGGGGTTGATACCGATGGCCCGTAACCTGTTCTGTAGCCATTTTGGCGATGGCTTTATCGTTAGGTTGCTTAAGGTAATACCGGCATAACGAGGTACTAGTTTACTATCTACCACATCAACTTGCAGTTTTAGCGAACGGTTGTCTACATTAAACTGGCTAATGGAAGGGGTAATCAATTCTTTATTGATCTCTTTTTGTATGAGTCCCGCTTTCAGGTCCCTTGCTACGCCATAATGGCTCATGGCATCGGCACGGTTAGGGGTAAGGCCTATTTCAAAGACTTCGTCTTGTTCGACATCAAAGATTTCGGAACAAGGAGTGCCCGGTTTTAGTTTGCTGTCGAGTACAAGAATGCCTTCGTGGTCAGAGCCTAGTCCGAGCTCGTCTTCGGCACATATCATACCGTGGCTTTCTTCGCCCCTTATTTTTCCTTTTCCTATTTTCCAGACCTTTCCCTCAGGAGTGTACAATTTCGTGCCGACCGTGGCAACGGGTACTTTCTGGCCTTTGTCTACATTGGGCGCTCCACAAACGATTTGCACCGGAGATTCGGCACCTATGTCTACCGTGGTTACTTTTAATTTATCGGCATTCGGATGTTTGGTGCAGCTAAGTACATGGCCTACTACAATACCCTTAAGTCCGCCTTTGATGGATTCAAAAGGGGTAATTCCTTCAACTTCAAGGCCTAGGTCGGTTAGAAGCTCAGCTGTTTTTTGGGAATCCCAATCAAGTTTTAAAAATTGTTTTAACCAGTTATATGAAATCTGCATCGGCTAGTTTTAGAGCGGGTAAAGATAAAACAATGCATTAAGACATTCAATATGCATGGCAACTGAATTAATTATTTTTTTGTTGTAAGTTTTGGGCGTATATAACGATTCTAACAGAAAAGACGAAAGAATGAAGAAGTTGCTATGTATGGTTTCGCTTTTGAGTGCCCTTATTTCCTGTAAGGACGAAACACAACCTGAATTGTCGGAAGGGGTATGGAGAGGGAAACTCAGTGTAATGGAGGGTGAAAAACTGCCTTTTAATTTTTTGGTTGAAAGGGAAGACGATGCGTATAAGATGCAAATTTATAATGCCAGTGAAGTCATCGTTGTTGATGAAATCGAGCTAAACGGCGATTCGATACGGATACATCCGCCTGTTTTTGAGGGATACATTTCGGGAACGTTTACACCGGAGCGGATTGATGGTGATTTTAGAATTGAAAGTTTAGATAGGGTAGTGCCTTTTGAGGCCAGTTTTGGGGAAACGGAACGTTTTTCCGCCAAAAAAACCGCAGACGTAAATGTTTCCGGTATTTGGGAAACGGAATTCACTCCTGTGGATCTTGAGGCGTATATGGGAAAAGGCATATTTGCCCAAGACGGGAATAAGGTAACGGGGACATTTAGGACAACAACGGGCGACTATCGTTATTTGGAAGGCGTAGTAATGGGCGATTCCTTAAAGTTGTCGGCATTTGATGGGGCCCATGCCTTTCTGTTCACGGCCCAGGTAACCGATAGTAGCTTAAACGGGGTGTTCTATTCGGGAAATCATTCCAAGGAAACTTTTGTGGGGAAGCGTAACGAGGGCTTTGAGCTGCCGCCTGCCGATTCGCTTACATTTTTAAAGAAAGGGTATGATAAATTTTCATTTTCATTTCCCGATATCGACGGTACAATGGTGTCTTCCGAAGATGAACGATTTAAGAACAAGGTGGTAATCGTACAAATTTTAGGCTCTTGGTGTCCGAACTGTTTGGACGAGACCAAATTTTACGTCAATTACTTAAGGGACCATAATCTCAAAAACCTTGAAGTAGTAGGCTTGGCCTTTGAATACGCCAAGACAAAAGAAGGAGCCATAAAAAGTATTGAAAGGCTCAAGCAGCGTATAGGGGTAAATTATCCTATTCTATTGGCACAGTACGGAAGCTCCGATAAAGATATGGCGCAGAAAAAACTACCGATGCTTAATCGGTTATTGTCATATCCAACTACGATATTCATCGATAAGGAAGGAAAAGTACGCCATATACATACCGGGTTTAACGGACCTGCTACCGGTGAAAAATACATAGAGTTTCACAAAGAGTTCGATACACTTTTGCATGAACTGCTAAGTGAATAAGGGCGTTTAGATAATCGTTGACTTTCCTAGGCCGATGTTCTCATCGTTAATGCTTGGATTGTCGTCAGACTCAACAATGTTTTCCGAAATAAAATCGCCTACGTAGTCCGTACCATATTTGCTGCTTCCCAAAACGTCCGTTGTCACTACTTTCTTGACAAAAGATTTATGCACGGCGGCTACGATGGCATTTGCTTCTTCGTCAAGTCCAAAGTGCTGTAATAACATGGCGGAACTGAGAATTGAGGCAACCGGATTGGCGATGTTCTTTCCTTTGGCCTGTGGGTAGGATCCGTGAAAAGGCTCGAACATGGCATTTTCCAAGCCCACCGAAGCGGAAGGAAGAAGGCCTACCGAGCCTAGGATGACACTACCTTGGTCGGAAAGGATATCACCGAACATATTATCGGTCAGTATAACATCAAATTGGCGCGGGTTAAGCATCATTTGCACCGCGGCATTGTCGATAAACAGACATTCAAAGGATATGTCAGGATAGCTCTGGGCTATATTGGTAACGGTTTTACGCCAAAGTCGCGATGACTCGAGCACGTTGGCCTTGTCGACAAGGGTTACTTTTTTACGTCTTTTTTTTGCCGCTTTAAAGGCTAAATGGGCAATTCGGCTTATCTCGCTTTCCGAATAGGTGCAGAGGTCCGATGCCGTGGTTCCATCTTCACTCAGTGTTTTTTTTCCAAAATAAATACCTCCTGTAAGTTCCCGAAAAATAACGAGGTCGGTATGATCTACGATATTTCGCTTAAGCGGGGAATTCTCTAAAAATGCAGGAAACATTTTAATGGGTCTGATACTGGCAAAAAGGCCTAGTTCTTTGCGTAACCTTAATAGTCCTTGTTCGGGTCTAACCTTGGCTTCTGGGTTATTATCATACTCCAAGGCACCGATGGCGCCGAATAAAATAGCATCGGACTCTTGGCAAAGGGCCAATGTTTCGTCGGGTAACGGTCGTCCAGACCCTGTCATGGCGATAGCGCCAAAGGGAGCTTCAACGAATTCAAACCTATGATTAAAGGTTTCTTCGATTGCTTTTAGGCATTTTACCGATTGGGCCAATACTTCGGGGCCAATGCCATCGCCGCCAAGAAGGGCAATTTTTAGCTGCATCTAGAGATATTTTAAGTATACCAAGTTCATTGCCATTGATTTGATTCGATAGCAGAGGGCTAAGATTAAAAATTTTAATGACATTACGGTCAAAAAAACGATTAAAATGAAAACGGTATAAAATCTCGAATAGTCTCTAAGAAATACTGTTTAAGGTAATTTTGCTGGACTCTATAATTTTCGGAATATCTTGGTCGGAAATTTCCTTGTTTTTGTCGGCAAATTTCAAGAATTCTTGGTAGACCTCGTCAAGTTGAAGCTTCGTAAGCTCGAATCCTACCAATTTGGCCCTATAGGCCAAGGCGGCCCTACCGCTTCTGGCGGTAAGCACAATGGATGATTCGTTTACCCCAACATCTGCCGGATCAATAATCTCATAGGTTTCCCTGTTCTTGATTACGCCGTCTTGGTGTATTCCAGAACTATGGGCAAATGCGTTGGCACCAACAATGGCCTTGTTGGGCTGTACCATCATTCCCATTTTTTGGGAGACCATCTGGCTCGTGTCGAAAAGTAACTTACTGTTGATATTGGTATCAAGACCTAGGCTAGGGTGTTGTCGTAAGATCATGACAACCTCTTCTAATGACGTATTCCCGGCTCTTTCTCCAATACCGTTTATGGTACATTCGATTTGACGTGCGCCGTTGATGACACCGGCAATTGAATTTGCCGTGGCCAGACCGAGGTCGTTATGGCAATGGCATGAAAGTACGGCCTTGTGGATTCCGGTTACGTTTTCCTTTAGGTATTTTATTTTGGCACCGTATTCTTCGGGCAAACAATATCCCGTTGTATCAGGTATGTTTAGAACGGTGGCTCCAGCTTTTACTACGGCTTCGCACACCCTGGCCAAAAATTCGTTGTCGGTACGTCCCGCGTCTTCCGCATAGAACTCTACGTCTTCAACAAAGGTCTTGGCATAGCTTACCGCATCTATGGCCCGTTCGATGATCGCCTCTCGGTTCGAGTTGAACTTGAACTTGATGTGTGAGTCGGACGTACCGATACCCGTATGTATACGTGCTCTTTTTGCCGGTTTCAAGGCTTCTGCCGCTACTTCTATATCTTTTCTTACCGCACGGGTCAATCCACATACCGTGGCATTTTTTACCAGTTCGGCTATTTGGGTAACAGATTTAAAATCTCCAGGACTCGATATAGGAAAACCGGCCTCAATAATATCTACTCCCAAATCGTCCAATCGTTCTGCGATGACCAACTTTTGTTCGGCGTCTAGTTTGCAGCCGGGCACTTGTTCCCCATCACGAAGTGTTGTGTCAAAAATCTGTACCTTCTCTTTACTCATTATATTTGTGTAGTTTAGCTAACTTAGAAACTTTTTGCAACTTTGTTCAATGTACAAATATCATATTTTGTACCGTTATTTCAATATTTTTTGATAACCTTAGCCTTAATCTTTTGGGTAGGTCGTAAAACGAAAAGTGCTATTCAGTGCAATACGAATATATGACCAATAGTACAGACTGCCTAGTACCCATAAGAAATAGTACAACGTTAAGTCGGTTTTTAGTGTATGTAAGAAGCTAACATAGAGCAAATTAAATAATATTTTTTACGATGACAAATGCGCACAGAGATGCCTTGTTCGTTCTGGTAAAGTCGCTTTCGAAATCAGAAAAGCGACAGTTTAAATTGTATGTGGGTCGCTTGGGAGTGAATACCGATGCCAAATTTTTGGCACTGTTCAATCTCATGGATAAAATGAAGAAGTACGATGAGAAGACCATTTTGGAGAGTGGTATCGTTAAAAAAGCCCAATTATCAAACTTAAAGGCGCATCTATATAAGCAGATTTTGGTTAGTCTAAGGCTTAACCCGGTGAACCAGAACATACGTGTTCAAATTCGGGAGCAATTGGACTTCGCTACGATTTTGTATCAAAAAGGACTTTATAAGCAGAGCTTAAAAATTCTTGATAAGGCCAAATCTACGGCCATAGAGAACGAAGAGAAGAATATTGCCTACGAAATAGTGGAGCTTGAAAAAATAATCGAGACCCAATACATTACCCGCAGTATTCCCGACCGCGCCGATGAGCTGGCCGTGCAGGCCAAGGAATTATCGGCACAAAATGTAATGACCAGCAAGTTGTCGAACCTTTCGCTACAATTGTACGGCATTATGCTAAAGGTGGGATATGTGCGTAGTGATGAAGATTATGTGAAGGTGAACAAGTACTTTGAGACCCATTTGCCGAAATATAAATTGAAAGAACTTGGCTTTAGGGAAAAACTCTGGCTCTACAAGGCACATCTATGGCACAGTTTCTTGATTCAAGATTTTCTTTCGTCTTATAAGTATGCAAGTAAATGGGTAGACCTGTTCTATGAACATGAAGAACAGATAAAGTTGAACCCCGTTTTTTTCCTGAAAGGAAACCACTATTTGTTGGAATCTATTTTTTATGTGAAATACAGTTCGCACTTTAAGGAAGTTCTTGAGCGTTTGGAAGCGGTTGTAGAGAGCAAAAGCTTCCCGAAAAACGACAATATAGCGTCTTTGTCCTTTCTTTATATCAATGCGAACAAATTGAACCTTCATTTCTTGGAGGGTACCTTTAGCAAGGGCCTGTATCTAGTGAAAATAATAGAATACGGCATAAACAAACACAAAGACCGTATAGATGCCCACCACATTATGGTGTTGTACTACAAAATTGCGTGTCTGTACTTTGGAATAGGCGACAATAAGACCTGTATTCAATACCTCAAGAAAATTATCAATAACAAAAACCTGAAAATGCGTGAAGACCTCATGTGTTTTGCCAGGGTTTTAAGTCTGGTGGCGCATTATGAAGCGGGCATGGACTATCACCTTGAGGTGCAGTTAAAGAGTACCTATAAGTTTTTGTTAAAGATGAACGACCTTCACGCCGTTCAAAAGGAAATGATCAAATTTTTGAGAAACTTGGGTAATATTTTCCCTAGCGACCTGCGAAACGAATTTCAAAAATTACATACCGAGCTTAAGAAATACGAAGATCACCCTTATGAAAAAAGGGCATTTCTGTATTTAGACATCATCTCTTGGTTAGAGAGTCATCTAGAGAACAGGCCCGTGGCAGATATTATTCGAGAAAAGGCCATGGCCGTAAAAAGATAGTATTTGGCAGCGAGCTCGTCTTTTAGCATAAAGAATTTTTTAGAGATCAACTTGGCGATGCTGCTTCTGAGTACCTCGGGGCCTTTTGGTAAATTTATAGCCTTACCGGTTCCCGTGACCATTGGTATTCGTGCATTTATAACGCTTGCTTTATTATTTCTGTACTGTCGGTTCAAGGGAATTTCATTCGGTCTTAGCAGTAAGGACAGAAGCCCCATAATTATAAGTGGTATTCTTATGGGAGGCCATTGGTTGGCTTACTTTGTGGCCTTGCAAATGTCCAACGTTGCCATAGGGATGTTGTCTTTGTTTACTTATCCTGTCATTACGGCTTTTTTAGAGCCTTTGTTCTTAAAGACCCGATTTCAAAAAATGCATTTGGTGCTGGGGTTTTTGGTCCTTTGTGGAATTTATTTTTTGGTGCCCGATTTCAGTTTTGATAACAGTTATACCATAGCTATCGGTTTTGGGGTGTTTTCCGCACTTTGCTATGCCGTTCGCAATCTTATTCTAAAGACAAAAGTAGATAGGTACCAGGGTTCTGTGCTGATGGTATACCAGATGGTCATTATCTGTCTTATGCTGATTCCCGCATTTTTTTACTACGATTTGGAAGCGGTGCCCGATCAATGGAAAGGATTGCTGGGCCTAGCGGTGATTACGACCGTTTTTGGACATACGATGTTCATCAATTGTTTTAAATATTTCTCCATTACCACAATAAGTATTTTAAGTAGCGTTCAACCGGTCTATGGTATTCTGATCGGTGCCTTGGTGCTTTCTGAGATTCCGGTATGGTCTACGGTTGCCGGCGGATGCTTGATATTGGCTTCGGTAATTGTTGAAAGTGTTCGTTCTTACCGTTAAAAATGGTCGTTTGTCTGGTTATATTTCGTAACCGTTGTATAGAATACAATTGAATGGCCTACATGATTGAAAAATTGTCAATTTTTTTGGGTATCGATTGCAAAATTCAACCTTTGTGGTAATTTTGAAGGTCAGTCTTTTCGAAAATTGCCAAGAAACAACACATTCAAAACTGCCATTTGAAATATAGTTAAGGGCTCTGGCTACGGAGCGGTTTCACAAAGTTTGTTTCTCTACTGCATTACTTGTCATGCCCTCTACCTAAAACCGTTATCGAATAACCTTAATATAACCAACAATGAAGAAGAAACGAATACCTGTTTTTTATTGTAATAGGAAGTTTACTCCTATTAAGCTTTCAAGTTCTCAACAACCAACTCCATTTATTACAGTCGCCAGGTGCGGTAATCGAAGATTATGTAGAGCCTGATTACGAGTTGGGCTCGGGGCATATCGATTCTTTACTTCCCTTGCCAGTGGTGAAAGATGGGGAAAGAACCCCCTTTGACCTATGGCGTTACGGAGGGAAGGACAAAACTTCCTTTATGCAACCCGACTTGCCTATGGAATGGGAAGAATGGCTTGAATTTCATAAAAAGCAAAAGCCGGAATTGATGGCCGATATTAGGGATTATATGAATTCGCGCTATAATTTTACGAACGAATCATACGAAGGGAAATTCATGTCTGGGGGAAGAAAACCCATTATGAAAGGTCCCGTGTCAAGATTGCCAAAAGGCATCGGATCATTCGAAGAACTCGCCCAACTATCGCCGGACGAAATTAAGGAAAGGGACTTGTTCCCCTTTAAACCTTTGGCACACCCATTGGCTTCAACGGCCCACATGGTTTTTCCAGACGCTTGGAACAAGGTACACCCCGAACACGTGCGTATCGATTTAGATCACGATTATCCTGATGCTTATTTGCCCGAATTTCCTGCGCCGATGTTTTTGACCACCCATAAGGAACTGGGAGATGTAACCAATGGACGCGAGGTTACCTTTGCCAATTATTACGAAATATTTAACGGACTCTTGACCCCGGAACAAATGGAGGGCTTAAAGGAGCTGTTAAGGCCTACTCCTACAGGTTGGTTCAATCATACGACCCACAGGGTTACCGTCGAGCCGAGTGCCGGTGTAGCCTGTTTTTCGTGCCATGTAAACGGTCATACCAATGGAGCTTTTGAATTGGCGCCCGACAGCAGACCACAATTGTCACGTCTTCGAGTAGGTACGCCTTCCATGCGTGGAAATTACAATATGATGCAATTTGCCTCAAAACGATCCATACGAAGCATGGACCATTTTGCGGAAGTAGAGGAATATTTTGATGGCGATCCCGGAATGATGCAACATATTGGTCCGCGTGCGCACCAAAAAGTGGTAGCGAATCGGATGGGAGATTTCAACGCCTTGTTGGATTTTCCGCCTGCGCCAAAATTAGATGCCATGAACCGGTTGATTCCTGAAAAGGCGACCAAACAAGAACTTTTGGGCGAAAAATTGTTTCATGGAAAGGCTAAATGTGTAAGCTGCCATAGTGGTCCGGCCTTTGTGGATGATTATTTACACGATTTAAAGGTAGAACGTTTTTACAAGGGAAGACCTGAAGGTCCGATCAAAACATTTGCCTTAAGGGGTATAAAGGATTCGCCCCCATATTTGCACGACGACCGTCTTCCGACCTTGGACGATACGGTAGAGTTTTTTAATCTGGTTCTAGAACTAGAATTGAGTAAGGAAGAGAAGAAGGCACTTACCGCATATATGATGTGTCTCTAAGCTTATACGATTGCCACTAGGTACGTATGGGGTTCTCCGTTTCCTTTGCCTGTGAGGGGAAGCCATACGTACTTAGAGGCATTGTCTCTTTTTTCTTTTAAAGATCGGTAGCGGAGTCTTTATTTCTTTTCTTCCTGTTGGTTGATTCCCTGAGGCAAATTACCTTCTTGATATTGGTTGATGAGTCCGTTCCCCAGTTTTTGGAACTCTTCGTTTTGGGCCATTTGACGTACTTTTACAGGGTCGAAATCCCCATTGAAATAGAGAAAGGATGCGTTTTGGTTATTGTTGTTATAAATCAATATTTCCTTTACGGCATTTCTTTTCTCGCGTATGCTCACCACGTTTCGTTTGAGTTCATCGTTTTTGCGATAGACTTCGATAAAAGAATTGTCGGTAATACCGTTCATCTGTTTGTTCAAGAATTCTGTTTTGGCCGCGGTCGTACTGGGAAATGACATATAGCGCAAATCTTTCGTAGTACCTATAAGCGATTTCATTTCGGGAGAAATGCCACCAATAAGCGAAAGCATAAACCGGGGTACCCGCACAGCGGTAACATGGTCGTCTTCTTTATGGGCGTTGTAAAAACTGTCGATTGAATTGTAGGTGCTGCAAGATGCGAGCAGTACAAGACTGCAAATAAATAATGTTCTTTTGATCATGGTCTTGTGTTTATACAGTTAAATATACTGTTTCTAACAACAAGCGTTCCAAATCGGGTCTTCAGGTGGTTTGGCCACGATTTCTACAGGTTCTTTTCTCACCGGATGGATAAAGGAGAGTCGTCGTGCGTGCAGGTGTATGCTTGCGTCGGGATTGCTTCGGTCAAAGCCGTACTTTAGGTCTCCTTTTATGGGGCAGCCAATGGCGGCCAACTGCGCCCTGATTTGATGGTGGCGGCCTGTGTGTAAGTCGATTTCAAGAAGGTAGTAGCGGTCTAGCTTTTTTATCACCCTATAGTCTAAAATGGCTTTTTTGCTATCCGGAACTTCTTTGATATGGGCGTACGACTTATTCTGTTTATTGTTGCGTTTGAGATAATGGGTAAGGGTGTCCTCGTTTTTTTTAGGTTTATTTTTGACGATGGCCCAATAGGTCTTTTTCGCCGCTTTTTCGGCAAAAAGTTTATTGAGGCGGGGCAGGGCCTTTGAAGTTTTTGCAAAAACCACTATACCGGATGTCGGGCGGTCGAGCCTGTGGGCTACGCCTAGATAGACGTTGCCGGGTTTGTCGTATTTTTCCTTGATGTACAGTTTAACGACCTCGCTTAAGGGCATGTCTCCCGTTTTATCGCCTTGAACAATATCGCCCGGTCTTTTGTTGATGGCAACGATATGGTTGTCTTCAAACAATACCAAGAGGTTGTTTGGGTCGGAAAGGAGTTTACGGGCCACTAGAGCTATAAATTAGATTAGGACAAACCGGTATGGAGACGGATGTCGGATAGTTATTAATACTGCTCTTCGTCGTTCGGGAAATCCCTATTTTTTACGTCCTGTACGTATTGAGAAATGGCACTGCCCATTTCTTCATAAAGGTTCATGTATCGACGTAAGAACCTAGGGTTGAATTCATGGGTCATTCCCAATAGGTCATGAATGACCAAAACTTGTCCATCAGCGTGCTTTCCCCCACCGATACCGATAGTGGGGATTGAAATACTCTCCGAAACTTTTTTGGTCAAGGCGGCCGGAATCTTTTCGAGCACGATGGAAAAACACCCAAGTTTTTCAAGAAGTTTGGCATCTTCCATCAATTTTTCGGCCTCTTCCTCTTCCTTGGCACGAACGGTATAGGTTCCGAATTTATAGATAGATTGTGGGGTGAGTCCTAAGTGTCCCATTACCGGGATACCGGCTTTCAATATTTTTTTTACCGATTCCTTGATTTCGATACCTCCTTCGAGTTTTACGGCATGTGCCCCGCTTTCCTTCATAATACGGATGGCCGAACGAAGGGCTTCCTTCGGGTCACTTTGATAGCTTCCGAAAGGAATGTCTACCACGACCAATGCCCTTTCCACGGCACGTATAACCGAGGTGGCATGATAGATCATTTGGTCAAGGGTTATGGGTAGGGTGGTTTCATGGCCGGCCATTACATTACTGGCGGAATCCCCTACCAGAATAACATCAACATTGGCAGAATCTACAATCTTGGCCATAGAATAATCATATGCGGTAAGCATTGATATTTTTTCGTTGTGTTTTTTCATGTCTACAAGAGACTTGACCGTTACTCTTTTGTATTCTTTTTTTGCCGTTGACATATGTATTTTGTTTTGGTGGGATAAATGTAAGGAAAATGTTGGGTTTCCGAGATATGTAGGCTCCTTTGCTTATCGGTCGTTCAATCCATAACGGGGGTAAAGTACTCGCGCTAAAGCGAATATTTATTAAATTTGGTAAAATTGATACCAATGAAAAAACTACTCATACTGCTTTTTTGCCTCCTTACCTTTGGGGGATATGCCCAGGAAAATGAAGAAATGGCCGTTAAAAATACGATTGACGCTTTTTTTGAAGGGTTTCACCGTCAAGATTCGGTTCAAATAAAAAAGACGATAGCCGGTAATGTGGTCATGCAAACCATTGCCAAGGATGAAATGGGGAATCCCTTAGTAAAGACACAAGCTTCTTCCGATTTCTTGAAATCTATTGTCGCGATTCCGGAAACTACAAAATTTGAAGAGGTCATCAACACGTATTCCATTCAGATAGATGGCCCGATGGCCCATGCCTGGACACCTTATACCTTTAATTTAGATGGGGTGTTTCACCATTGCGGGGTAAACTCCTTTCAGTTGGTGAAAGATGCCGAGAAGGGGTGGCAAATCGTTTACGTTATTGATACCCGACGAAAAGAGGGATGTGAATAGCTAGAATTAAAAAAAAAGACGGATTGCAAAACCCGTCTTTTTTCGTTTTTGAATTGGTTATGATTAAACCTTCCAGCCGTCACGGTAGGTTCTACCAACAAATTGGTTGGCTTCTTCCAAATTGGTGATTCGCATGTTCTCGCCGTCCCATAGCAACTTCTTTCGGGCGAAGAAATCCATATTACCCTTACTGTCCTCTTTCCTCAACAAATAACTGCGAATGGCCAAATTGCCCATAAGAACGGTTTCCGTCATTGGGCCCGCATAATCGAACGAAGAGGTCAGGGCCTTGTGTTCATCGCTGTTGAAGCCTGCTTTACACGCATCGACCCATTTTCGTTGGTGACCGTATTCAGGTTCTTCGTTTGGCTCGGTTTCAGGACCGAATTCGGTCGTGCCGTCGTTCAGGTATAGTTTCGGGGTGAGGGGACTACTATCGTTGATGTTGGTGGAAATAATTCCTTTTTCACCAATGATGAGTACACCATTATAGCTTCCGGGGCCTCCAATGTCGTTGTTGGCCGGGATAATATCGGGATGCGAAGGTCTAATGCCCCCATCGCTCCATGTCATTTCAATCGGTTTCTTTGTTTTTTCGGTGGCGCCAAAGTGAAGGGTTATAAATGAGGAGGCGGGGCAGCCTTCAGGGTGGTAATCCGCGTCCCACATTTGTGAATAGACCGAACCTACACTGCATTCGGCATCTGTGGGATATTTTAAGCCTAGGGTACGAAAAGGAATATCGATCAGGTGACACCCTACATCGCCAAGGGCTCCCGTACCGTAATCCCACCAGCCCCTCCAGCTAAATGGGTGTAAGTTGGGGGTATAGGGCCTTTCGGGTGCGGGTCCGAGCCAAAGGTTCCAATCTAAGCTGTCAGGCTTTAGATTGGGGTCTGGGGCCTGCATGGCGCTTCCTTGTGGCCATACGGGGCGGTTGGTCCATACCTGAACTTTGGAAACGGCGCCAATGGCGTCGTCATCGATCCATTTTTGAACCATCCCCAAAAGTGGGTTGGAGCCGCCCTGGTTTCCCATTTGGCTCACAATTTTATGGTCTCGGGCCATCTGTGTGAGTACACGTGCCTCACGAATATTGTGTGTCATGGGTTTCTGTACATAGACGTGTATGCCCCTTTCCATAGCATAGGCAGCGGCAGGGCCATGAACGTGGTCGGGAGTGGAAATGGTAACGGCATCGATGCCTTTTTCCTTATCTAGCATTTCACGGTAATCGGCATACAATTTTGCCTTGGGAAAATTCTCTACGGATTTTTTGGCAGAGCCCGCGAAATCTACATCACATAGGGCCGTTACTTTTTCCCGGCCATTTACCGAAGCGTTAAAGATATCACTAGAGCCTTTGCCACCCGCACCAATGGCAGCTAGGTTTAAGCGGTCACTGGGGGCTAGGTAGCCCGGGCCGCCCAGAACGTGTCTGGGTACAATAAAGATAGAAGAAGCTATGGCTCCCTTTTTTAGAAAAGACCTTCTTGAGTTGGTTGGTGGGTTGTTTTTTTTGTGAGCCATTGGTTTTTACTTTTTAGTTGAATTTGTGAATGGTCTCTAAAGTTAATTAAATTTTAATGACAGCAATTAAAAGTTGGTATCGATATAGTATTATGATTCGCTAAATAAATCATGAACTAAATGTTAGGTATTTTCTATATTTATCGCTTTAAAAAATTAATAATATGAAAATGGGATTGAAATTATTTGGGGCAACGCTAGGCTTGTTGTTATCGGCGATTACAATAGGTAATGCCCAAGAGGCAAAATCGTTAGAGGGCAAATGGGATATGGTTATAGAAAAAGACGGTAAGCAATTGCCTTCTTGGTTAGAGATAAGGCATTCGGGTACGAATACCTTGGTCGGTAGTTTTGTCTATGCCTTCGGTAGTGCAAGGCCTATTGCCGAGGTTAAGGTCAAAAATGATATTTTCAATTTTACCATACCGAAACAGTGGGAGCCGGAAGGAACCGATATGGTGTTCACAGGAAGGCTGCAAGGAGAAGAACTTAAAGGAACGATGATTTATACCGATGGAAAACCTTATAGTTGGTCTGCGGTCAGGGCCCCAAAATTGGAGTATGTTGAGAAAGCGAAATGGGGAAAATCAAAAGACCTTTTCAATGGAAAGGATTTAAGCGGTTGGACGGCCATGGGAGAAAACCAATGGGTAGTTGAAAATGGGGTGCTGAGAAGTCCGAAATCGGGAGCGAACTTGGTGTCCAATGAAAAGTTCAAGGACTTTAAACTGCATGTGGAGTTTAAGGTTCCGCCCGGAAGCAATAGTGGGGTGTATTTAAGAGGTCGTTACGAAGTTCAGATTACCGATGATAAAGGTTCTGATCCGTCAAATGTATTGTTTGGGGGAATTTATGGCTTTTTAACACCGAACGAAATGGCGGCCAACGATGCGAGCGAATGGCAAACCTACGATATAACCTTGATCGGGCGTCGTGTAACCATAGTCGCCAATGGAAAAACCATAATCAACGATCAAAATATACCAGGTATTACCGGTGGGGCCTTAGATAGTAATGAAGGCGAGCCCGGTCCGTTTTTGATTCAAGGGGATCATGGCCCAATTATGTTTCGAAAATTTGAAGTTACTCCAAGGGTAGAGAAGTAAGCTTGATCATGTATTTTTACAAACGCCCACTGTTGTGTACAGCGGGCGTTTTTTTGTGGGATTACCAATTAATATCGGACGGGCGGTACAAAGGTTGGCGCTCGGTTTGGGCAAAGGAGTTTACGTCGAATACACTGGCTTGGTGAATGGCTTCGTCGAAGGTAAAGTTGCATTTGGCCTCTATTTCCGAAGGAGCGACTTCGTAGGTTTTAAATGCTTCTAGATCGAGAAAGGATAAGCGGGTCAAATCTTGGGTCAGTATAAACGATTTGGTCTTTAGTTGGCCGTTTTCTTCATAAAGAATGGTCTTGTAAAACTCGGTTGGAATTTTGTAGCCCCTATATTCTCGGTCGTCTTCATGAAAGATACAACCGCCGATAATACTGACACGTGATCGGTCCATTTCCGTTTGGTCGTATAAAGCGTTTTCCAGTTCGCCCCAAACGCCTCCTTTTCCACTTTGGTTAAAGTCATCCATCTGGGGAGCAATATTGGTAAAGACAAACGAATCGGAATTGGCTTTTTTGGCTTCCTCATGGTTACCCCATACCAAATCGACCCTTCTGGCAATATGGCCTCGATCTAAAGGGTTGTTCTTGTACAGGCGGTTGCCGGCCTGCGATTCTGAAGGAATTCTCGAATCTTCAAAAAATCCCGCTCCCTTTCGGGCGATACGTTTGAGGTTGCTTCCGTCGATATTCCATGCGACCCAAATGGCGAATTGGGTGCGACTACTTAGCGATAGGGAGAAGTGGGTGTAGTCGATGATTTCGCTACCGTTCAGTTGAAAGGCATCGCTCAACCGATTCAATCGCGGAACTTGTATGTTTGTACTTAAAAAATTGGTATCAAATGCCATAGGAAAATAGGGTTACAAAAGTTAAGCGTCTCAAAAATGTAAAATTTCTAGAACAAAGTCCTTGTCAATAGGTTTAAGTTAGGGTTATTTTTTATTGGTTTGCACCAACGGCTTTGTTGGTAATCTCTTCGGTAATGGCATCCCATAGCTGAATTCTTTTCGTTAAGGCTTCCCTTGCGATGCTATGGGTTTCTTGCCATTTTTGATGGTCGTCCCCACAAAGTTCGGCCACCATTTTAAGTGACAACGGCCCGTGTTCGTCGCCATCCAGTTCAATGTGTCTTTCAAGATAGTAGACAAATTTGTTGTACCGATTGTTGTCGGCATCGGCGCTTTTTAAGACTTTCATGAACATATCGGGGATAACATCTTCACGACCAAAGGTAAATGCGGCGGCTACCAAATGTGGCTTTCCGCTGGCTATGGTGTCGAACGAAAAACGTACAAAGTCGGCAACCTTTTGGGGGATAGCTATGGCCGTCAAGGCCGAATCTACGGTAGCTCCTTTTTCTAAAAGCGCGATAAAGCTATCAATACGGGTGGTGTCGGCCTCGAGTTGCCGCATGGCTTCGAGATACATTTCGAAATGGCTTTTAGCTTCGTTCAGTTCGTTGATATCACTTTCTTCCCCATGTACGATTTCATTGATAAACCGTGCCAGAACCGGGTTTTTACTGGGTGTCCAGGGAATGCTGACCTTGGTCAGTGAAATCTGGAGGGATTTTAAGAGCGACATAAAATCCCAAACCGCAAAAACGTGATTTTCCGTAAAAACCCTAATATCTTCAATTTGGTTTAAGTTCTTGTAAAGCGGGTGGTTTTGAAGTTGATTTCTTAAGTCCGCTATTTCGTTTTCTATCTTTATAATCTCTTTCATAGTTTTTTTGGGTCACTAACAATAGGCTTATAATCCGGTTCTTTAGTATAAGCAGTTTTAGGTGTATTATACTATACGAACTGTAGTATTATATAACATTTTTTTCAAAGATGGTCGTTCTGTAGTTAAATATTTACGGAAGGACCGTTGGGCTATGCTAGTGAGAGACGTATTTTAAGCCGATTATGGATCCAATAAGCGTAACAATGAAGAATATCCTCCAGAAATTGGCGGGGTCTTTGAAAACAAAGATTCCGAGTAGCACGGTTCCGACCGCCCCGATGCCTGTCCATACGGCGTAGGCCGTGCCAAGAGGTAAGGTCTGGACGGCCTTTATTAAAAGGAGAAAGCTAATAGCGGAACAAATAAGAAAACCACCGTACCAGAGGTACATATCGGTTCCTGTAGTTTCTTTTGCCTTAGATAGGCAAAAGGCAAAGGCTACTTCAAACAATCCTGCAATAATTAAAATCAACCAGTTCATTTCTTTTGTTTTTATCGCTGCAAATATGGGCAAGGTAATCGGTTTTATTTATTACAAATGATAAAAACGACATCATTTTATTTCGGCACGTATTCTACTAAGGCTTACCTGGGTTATGCCGAGGTAGGAGGCAATATGGCCCAATTGCACCCTTTGGATGAGATGTGGCGTGTTCTTTAATAGTTCGCGGTACCGTTGTTTGGCAGTTTTGAACTGGCTTGAAATCAAACGCTCTTCGGTGGTCTTTAGGTTTTGTTCGGCAAACTTTCTGCCCCAGTTGGCGATGTGTATATCATGAAGGTATAATTGCTGTAGTTTTGTGGTTTGCAGGCGGTACAATTCACAGTTTTCCAAGAGTTCTATACTTTCGATTCCTCTTTTGTTTTCGACGTAGCTCTTCATTGAAATAATGGTCTCGCCGGCAGTTCCGAACCAAAAGGTAATATCGTTACCTTCATGATTGACATAGGCGCGGACGATTCCTTTTTTTATAAAGTAGACCGATGTTTCAAGCGTATCGGCATGAATAAGGATGTGTCCCTTCGGGTAGGTTACGGGTACAGTGTTTTCAATGATCTTTGTTCTCGAGGCTTCCGGAAGTTTACTTATGCTATCAATGATACTTTCGATCTCCATCTGCAATTATTTGTTGAACTCTATCATTCGTAGGTAGTTGTTGTAAAATGGATTGTTTTTTCTTGCTTCTAACAATCGCTCATGTTGATCCCAATGGCCAGGCCACCTTCGGAGGTCTCTTTATATTTTGAGCTCATGTCTTTTGCCGTGGCCCACATGGTCTCTACCACTTTGTCGAGGGGGACTTTGGCGTCTTTCGGGTCGGAGCCCAAGGCCAGTTCTGCGGCATTGATTGCTTTTATGGCGCCCATGCTATTGCGCTCAATACATGGTATTTGCACGAGTCCGCCTATGGGGTCACAGGTGAGCCCCAAATGATGTTCCATGGCAATTTCTGCGGCCATCAACACCTGTTCGGGCGTACCGCCCAATAGTTCGGTAAGTGCGCCTGCCGCCATGGCGCTCGACACTCCAATTTCGGCTTGGCATCCGCCCATGGCCGCTGAGATGGTAGCTCCTTTTTTAAAGATACTCCCGATTTCCCCGGCAACGAAAAGAAATTTTTTAATGTGTTCAAAATCGGCTTCATGGTTTTCGATAACCACATAATACATAAGCACGGCAGGTATAACCCCGGCACTACCATTGGTGGGGGCCGTCACTACACGGCCAAGGGAGGCGTTAACTTCGTTTACGGCAAGGGCAAAACAACTGACCCATTGTAAAATCTGGCGGAATTTCACTTCGGTATTCCGTATGGTGGTCAGCCAAGTTTGCGGAGAATTGTAGTCTTTGGTGTCGCCGAGAAGGTTTTTGTTGAGATCAAAGGCCCGACGGGTTACATTGAGCCCTCCCGGCAACTTCCCTTGGGTATGGCATCCTATATACATACACTCCAGCATGGTGTCCCAAATATGTTTTAGCGCTTTGTCTATTTCAGCGTCGTTGCGTATAGAGCGTTCGTTCTCCAGTACAATGGCAGAAATATTTTTGTGCTCCCTTCTGCAATAGTCGAGGAGCTCGGTTCCTTTTTGGATGGGAAATGGAAAAGTGCCGAAAGTGGCTATATTGCGTTTGGCGTTCTTTCGCTCTTTTACGACTACAAAACCGCCGCCAATGGAGTAATAGGTGTTTTTTTTGGACTTGTTCGATGTCAATAGCGCTTCAAATTGCAACCCGTTCGCGTGAAACGGCAAAAACTTTTTATGGAATAGGATGTCGGTTTCAGGGTTGAAACGGATCGGTTTGCTGTTTCCAAAGTTCAGTATATGTGTTTGCTGTATATTGGCTACGATCGAATGAATATCCTCTATGGGAATTTTTACCGGATCGGTACCCGAAAGGCCTAACATTACGGCAAAGTCGGTGGCATGCCCCTTTCCTGTCAAAGAGAGCGAGCCGTACATATGTACCTTAATGCCGATAACCTCATCGAAAAGTTTTGAAGCCTTGAGTTCTGCGATCCATCGTTCGGCCGCGCGCCACGGACCGAGGGTGTGCGAGCTAGAAGGTCCAACACCGATCTTAAGCATGTCGAAAATACTGATAGACTCCATAAGGCGTATTCATATTTTATGGTATAAAGATAGAGAAAGCCCGCTATAGGCGAAGTCAAAAAACCGGTCTATTTCGTTTTGGTGCCGAATAAGTTTTTTTGGGATAGGCTTTGTGGAAAATGACGGCCTTTGGTTTGCTTTTACAAAGAGAATATGTCTCAATTTGTCTTGTTTTGGGCGATTATGGTCCTTATGTGGCGGATTTTGCGAATGTCATAATAGCGAAAATGACATCATGTCATGTTGCGGTGGCTTGGCATATTGTTTGTCAATCTGTAATCGATTATAAAAATTAGCACTAATATTTAAAACATATAGCATGAGTAAAATTATAGGTATTGACTTGGGTACTACCAACTCCTGTGTTTCCGTAATGGAAGGTAGCGAACCGGTAGTGATTCCCAATGCTGAAGGAAAGAGAACAACCCCTTCTGTTATTGCGTTTGTAGATGGTGGGGAAATCAAGGTAGGGGATCCGGCAAAGCGACAGGCGGTAACCAACCCTAACAAAACGATATATTCCATTAAGCGTTTTATGGGCAACAAATTTTCCGAATCTAGCAAAGAAGCGGAAAGAGTTCCTTATAAAGTGGTAAAAGGGGATAACGATACACCACGTGTCGATATTGATGGCCGTATGTATACGCCACAAGAACTATCTGCCATGATTCTTCAGAAAATGAAGAAAACAGCGGAAGACTACCTAGGACAAGACGTTAGCCGTGCGGTAATTACAGTACCTGCATATTTTAACGATGCACAGCGTCAAGCTACTAAAGAAGCTGGCGAGATTGCAGGTCTTACCGTAGAAAGAATTATAAACGAGCCTACCGCAGCCTCTTTGGCGTATGGTATGGACAAGAAGGATACCGACCAAAAAATCGTTGTTTTTGACTTTGGTGGTGGTACACATGATGTTTCTATACTAGAATTGGGAGATGGTGTTTTTGAAGTACTATCTACCGATGGTGATACCCACTTGGGTGGTGATGATGTCGATCAAAAAATTATCGATTGGTTGGCAGATGAATTCAATAAGGAAGAAAGCATCGATTTGCGTAAAGATGCCATGGCATTGCAAAGATTGCGTGAAGCTGCTGAAAAAGCTAAAATAGAATTGTCGTCTTCGGCTCAGACTGAGATCAACTTGCCATATGTAACGGCTACCGCTACAGGTCCGAAACACTTGGTGCGTACTTTGACCAGGGCCAAGTTCGAACAATTGATAGAAGATTTGGTAAAACGTACCATTGCTCCTTGCGAGAGTGCGTTGAAATCGGCCGGACTTTCTAAAAGTGATATCGATGAGATTATCTTGGTAGGTGGTTCTACAAGAATACCTGCCGTACAGGAAGCTGTTGAGAAATTCTTTGGCAAAAAACCTTCAAAAGGTGTGAACCCCGATGAGGTTGTAGCTATAGGTGCCGCCATCCAAGGTGGGGTACTTACCGGAGACGTTAAAGATGTATTGTTGTTAGACGTTACACCTTTGTCTTTGGGTATCGAAACCATGGGAAGTGTAATGACCAAGTTGATCGAGGCGAATACTACGATTCCGACCAAGAAATCGCAAGTGTTTTCCACCGCAGCGGACAACCAGCCTTCGGTAGAAATTCACGTATTGCAAGGGGAACGCCCAATGGCAGCCGATAACAAGACCATAGGACGTTTTCACTTAGACGGTATTCCACCCGCACCAAGAGGTACACCTCAAATTGAAGTGACTTTCGACATTGATGCGAACGGAATCATTAAAGTTTCTGCAACGGATAAAGCCACGAACAAAACGCAAGATATCAGAATTGAAGCGTCTTCAGGTTTGACCGAAGAAGAAATCAAAAAGATGAAAGCCGAAGCCGAAGCGAATGCCGAAGCCGATAAAAAGGCAAAAGAAATAGCCGATAAGCTCAATGAGGCCGACGGTATGATCTTTCAGACAGAAAAGCAGTTAAAAGAATTTGGTGATAAGTTGTCAGATGACAAGAAAAAACCAATTGAAGATGCTTTGACCGAGTTGAAAGCCGCTTACGAATCTAAAGATTTGGCCGTAATTGCCCCTGCTTTGGATAAGATTAACGAAGCCTGGAAAGTAGCTTCCGAAGAAATGTACAAGGCTCAGGCCGAAGGACAACAAAACGGAGCCGCTCCTGAAGGTGATGCCGCTTCTGCAGAAGGAGCCAAAGAAGGCGACAACGTAGAAGATGTAGACTTCGAAGAAGTAAAATAAGTAAGACGCTAAGCGTCAATAATTTTAAGCCCGTTCGGTATACTGCCGAACGGGCTTTTTGCTTGATAATCGTGATTAAATGCTCCGAGACTTGCCTCGAAACCAAGGTGTATTTCTTTTAATGCCTCGAGGGGTCGTACCGAGGTAGTTTACTTTTTGTCGATTTGGTATGGGTTTTGTTTTTAGTTGGCATAATATCAAGTAGTTTTGCATTATGATTCAGAAAATCGCGACCTTGTTTTTTACCTTGGTAATTTATACGAATGGATTTGCCCAAGATATCGAGACTTTTAAAGTATCCGATTTTAATCTTAAGGGAAATGTAAAATCGTGCGAAGTAATTACCGACTATGGCAAGGAGGAATATTATTTTGATAGGGAGGGCCGTTTGACCAAATCCATTACGCGGTATAACGATAGCGATTATGAAACGACCTACTACAAGTATGTTCTCGATTTTCTAAAGGAGAGAAGGGTTGAAAGCTATATGGACGGTAAGTTTGACAGGGCCACCTCCATAGCTAGCTTCTATGAAGTGGATACCTTGGAAAATCGAAGACTTACGGAGAAAATCGTGTCTTACGATAAGGAATTGCTGGAAAAGAACGTCTATGTATACAATGCGGGAAATCAGCTTGTAAAGATCATCCGTACCAATACCCTTGGTATAGATGAGACCGATTTTGAATATCTGCAAGAAAACGAAACGACTATAGTCAATCAAAGCGTAAACGGAAGACCCTCAAAAACCAAGACCATATCTAAAATATTGGAACAGGGGGAGGAGCTAAAAAAAGTGGAAGAGCAAAACTATATAGAAGGCCTCCCTACTTCAAAAACAACCGACATCTATAATAGCAATGGTCGTTTGACAATGCATAAGGAAGCATTGTACGACGCTTCTACCGAAACCTGGATCGTACAAGACGAAAAGCATTATCAATACGGTGAAGATGGTGTTTTATCAACGGTAAAGACCAAAAAGCGCTTTGGGGACTCGACCGAAAATTATATCTATCAGTTTGATGGTACGACGGCCAATAATTGGGTCAAAGAAATCGTAACGCCTCAAAATGTCTATACGACAAGACGCATCACTTATTATCAGTAATCGGCCGAACGGCCGAAGCTACCCGAGTAGGGTAAATGGAGGTTCGGTAAATCGATAAAGAGGGGGGGCTAGCAAGACGAATCCGCCACTATTTTCCATTCCCCATTTATTTTTTTGAAAATGATCATAAAAGTGCCATTGGCATCACCAGCTTCCCGGGTCAGGAAATATTCCCCCATGACATAGTATCCCCCCTCGTTTATTTCGGTAATCTGCGCGATTCTAAACCGAAGTTCCCCGGTATGGGCTTTTGTAGGATAGCCTTTTTTATAGTTGTCCAAGGTGGTTTGCCATCCTTTTGTGATTTTTCCTCTACTAAAATAGGTAAGGTCTTCCGATTTCCAATAGCCCTGCATAAAGCCTTCAAGGTCATGGGCCGACCAAGCTTCTTCCTGTTGCTTCATGATATCCTTAATGGTGTCGATATCTTTGTTTTGGGAGTAAATGCCATTAAAAGTAAGGGTAAGGGCAAAGGCTAAAAATAGCTTGAGTTTTTTCATGGTCGTAGCGGTAATTGTTTTTCGTTGGAAAGATAGCACAAAAAAAGCCCCGACAAAATATCGGAGCCCTTTGCTTAAAAATATAAACACTATGGGTTAATCCCTAGAAAGAATGCTTAAGATATACCAGAACAATAACATTAGGCTGGCGAACAGGGCCAGTGATGCCGCTACGTGCTGGTTTGAACGATAGTTATGAACGAGGTTCGAGGTCTGGTACAGGATCGAGCCAGAGGCCAATACTACCATGGCCGCGCTAAACCAAAGGCCAAGGTTAAAACCGAACAAGGTTCCGGCTATGATAAGACCTAGGGCAATGGCGAAGCCGACCGCCAAAATCGATCTGAGAAACGAAAAATCCCTTTTGGTCAGGAACACAATGGCGGAAAGGCCCGTAAACAATGAAAGCGTCATAATCGCAGCCTGGTTGAGAATGGCCATGGAGCCGTCTTCCGCAACCATAATGGCGATAAAGATCAATGGTATGAATATAAAGGCCTCGGCGATTACATACAATACCAAGCCTAGGTAGTGTGTGTTGGTGTTCTCGCTTTTTAAGGCCAAACGTTCCGCATAGTTGGTTATGAACATAAACGCCGCTAACATGATCAACCAACTATAGCCACCGGTTAGTGAAAGGGCAAAATTCAATATAGGTGGTATTTGAAAGAATACGGTTTCGACCAGAACGAATAGAAGTACTGCGCCTGCAAGGTGCATATAGGTTTTTCGGTAAAAAGAAGCCCTTTCTACATCGGTAAGCGTACTAAGCATTTGGGTGCTGGTTGTAGGGTGATTCTTCATAATTATTAAGGTTTTTTCAAGGTGGCAAATAAATAAATAAAAAGTTAAGGGAGCTTCTTTTTTTGATGAACGGTCATTTTTTTCGATTTTTTTAAAATATCTAAAATTTTTAGATAGAGGTATGTAGAGTTATATCTCAAAACCGATAAATATTGTTAAACCCGAAGTAGTTGGTACATTTGACCTGAATTTACAGCCGGTTACTTTGTAGGAAACCTTAATTTTGTGGCTGTCAAAAAAATAACAACTATTTTCGTAAAATAAGAATCAAATAACCTAATTAGTTAAAATGAAAAAAGTAGTCACTTTCGGGGAAATCATGTTGCGTTTGGCCCCTCCAGGATTTTTAAGATTTTCACAAGCAAACAGCTTCGATGTTGTTTACGGAGGAGGAGAGAGTAATGTTGCCGTTTCTTTGGCCAATTATGGGGTTCCCGTAGATTTTGTTACACGTTTGCCAAAAAACGATATCGGTGAATGTGCTCTTATGGAAATGCGCAAACGCGGTGTTGGTACCGATAAGATAATTTATGGAGGTGACCGATTGGGGATATATTTTCTTGAGACCGGAGCTGTAAGCCGAGGAAGTAAAGTTGTTTATGACCGTGCCCATTCGGCCATCGCCGAGATTGAAAAGGGAATGATCGATTGGAATTCCGTTTTTGAAGGTGTAGAGTGGTTTCATTGGACCGGTATTACGCCTGCCATATCACAAGGCGCTGCCGATGTGTGCTTAGAAGCTGTTAAAGCGGCAAGCGATAGGGGCATTACTATATCGACCGATTTAAATTACAGGGCCAAGCTTTGGAATTATGGTGGTGATAGAGAGGCCATCATGACCGAATTAACATCGTACTGTGATATCATCTTAGGGAACGAAGAAGATGCGGAAAAGCATTTTGGTATTCACCCAGAAGGATTGGATGTTCATAAAGATGGTGCCGATGTTAAGGCAGAGGCTTTCTTGTCGGTTTGTAAGCAAATGATGAAAAAATTTCCAAAAGCCAAAAAGGTTATTACTACCTTAAGGGGCTCTATTTCTGCATCGCACAATACTTGGGCAGGTGTATTATGGGATGGTTCCAAAATGTACGAAACCCGTCAATACCAAATTACCGATATTGTTGATAGAGTAGGTGGGGGAGATTCTTTTATGGGCGGATTGATCTACGGATTGTTGAAATACCCGGAAGATGACCAAAATGCATTGGATTTTGCCGTTGCCGCTTCTTGTTTAAAGCATACGATCAAAGGTGATGCCAACTTGGTAACCGTTGATGAGGTGGAAAAATTGATGGGCGGAGATGCTTCCGGCCGAGTTGCAAGATAAGAACATTAACTACAAACAATAAATATGGCTCAGTATTCAAGAATAGAGGTCGCATCCGTAATGAAAGAAAACGGAATGGTGCCTTTGTTTTATCACCCCGATGTAGAGTTGGGTAAAAAAGTTTTAAAAGCATGTTATGACGGAGGTTCACGTTTGATGGAATTCACCGCTCGTGGCGATTTTGCTTATGAAGTCTTTTTAGAACTAAATAAATATGCGATAAAGGAACTACCTGGCATGGTTATGGGCGTTGGATCGATTACCGATGCGGCGGCGGCCAGTCTGTTTATGCAGATGGGGGCGAACTTTATTGTTACCCCTTCACTTCGTGAAGATATAGCTATAGCCTGCAACCGAAGAAAGGTGCTTTGGTCTCCGGGTTGTGGATCCTTGGCCGAGATAAACCGTGCGGAGGAAATGGGTTGTGAGATAATCAAACTTTTCCCAGGTTCGACTTATGGTCCAGGATACGTGAAAGCGATAAAAGGCCCACAGCCATGGACTAGCGTTATGCCAACAGGAGGTGTTAGTACCGACGAGGCCAATTTAAAAGGTTGGTTCGATGCCGGTGTAACTTGTGTGGGTATGGGATCGCAATTGATCAGTAAAGATATTCTGGCCAACAAAGATTTTGCTGGCCTAGAAAATCGTGTAAGGGAAACTTTGGCTTTGATCAAAAAGCTTAGAAGTTAGATATTATTCGAAGAACGCCTTTCGAATACCAAATTCCAATCCCCGTAATTCGGCCAATCCGCGCAAGCGACCTATGGCCGAATAACCGGGATTGGTTTTTTTATGGAGGTCATCAAGCATTTGGTGTCCGTGATCGGGCCTCATGGGAATAAGAAAATCTTCTCGTCCCGCTTCCTTTCTTCTCTTTTCCTCGGAAAGAATAAGCTTTACCAAGTCGTACATAGGTACGTTACCTTCTAAATGGTTGGCTTCATAGAAGTTACCTTTGCCGTCGCGTTGTGTACTTCTCAAATGAAGGAAATGGACACGGTCGGCGAACCTTTTGAACATTTGAGGAAGGTTGTTGTCGGCCCTCGCTCCAAGTGAACCCGTACAGAAAGTAATGCCGTTGTTTATAGAACCCACCTTATCGAAGATATAGGCGTAATCTTCTTCCGTTCGCATGATACGCGGCAAGCCTAAAATAGAAAATGGAGGGTCATCGGGATGGATGCACATTAATATTCCGTTTTCTTCAGCGGTCGACATTATGGCGTTCAAGAAATAAACGAGATTGCTGCGCATATCATCTTCACCCATCCCCTTATAGGTGTCTAAGGTTGCCTGAAATGGACTGAGGTCAAAACCTGTTTTGGGTATATGATAGTTTTCGGAAGATCCGGGTAAGCCCGCAATAATGGTTTTTACCAGTTTATAGATGTCATCCTCCGACATTGCGTTGTAATAGGCTTTGGCGGCTTCGATTTGGGTTTCGGAAAAGCTGTTTTCCGCCCCAGGTCTTTTTAGGATAAAAAGGTCGAAAGCGGCAAGGGCCGTAGCATCGAACAACAAGGCCTTGGAGCCATCTTTTACTTCGTAGTCAAGACTTGTTCTGGTCCAGTCAAGTACAGGCATGAAATTGTAGCATACGACCTTTATATTGCACTGGGCGAGGTTCTTTAGGCTTTGTTTGTAATTTTCGATCAGTTGTTCAAAGCCATCTTGTTGGGTCTTGATGCTTTCATGAATAGGTAGCGATTCAACTACCGACCATACCAGACCGTTTTTTTCGATAAGGTTCTTGCGTTCTTGGATTTCTTCCACCGACCATATTTCGCCGTTCGCAATGTGATGAAGCGCGGTTACGATTCCCGTAGCTCCGGCTTGTTTTATGTCTTGAAGGCTAACAGGGTCGTTAGGCCCGTACCATCTCCATGTTTGTTCCATATATGTGAAGTTGATTTATTGTAATTGAACTGTAACGAACTATATAATTAAAATCAAAAGGCTGGGCCTAAACCCCGCTAAAAGCACTAAAACCACCGTCAACGGGAAGAACTATGCCTGTAATGAACCGTGCGGCATCGCTACATAAAAAGTGTATGGCGCCATTCAGTTCGTCTATTTCACCGAAGCGACCCATGGGCGTGTTGTTGATTATGGTTTTTCCACGTTGGGTAAAAGATCCGTCTTCATTGGTGAGGAGTGCCTTGTTCTGTTTGCCTATAAAAAATCCGGGGGCAATGGCATTGACACGGAGGCCGTTGCCAAATTTGGTAGCCATTTCAACGGCCATCCACTTGGTAAAGTTTTCCATAGCCGCCTTAGAGGCCGAGTAACCGGCAACGCGGGTAATGACCCTATCTGCCGCCATGGAAGAATAATTTATGATAACCCCCTGCTTTTGTTCAGACATGACCTTTCCGAATATTAAAGAGGGAATAAGGGTGCCGTTTAAGTTCAGTTCGGTCACTTTTTTAAAATCCTCAACGGAAATATCAAAGATGGTCTGGTCCGGGGCAACGGTAGCTCCGGGAAGATTGCCTCCGGCAATGTTCAGAAGAATATCTATTTTTCCGAAATCCGATAGAATTTCATTTTTGACCTTGTTTAGACTGTCCTCGCTAAGGATATCTGCCTCGTAAGCTTTAGCGTGTCCGCCCACGTTTTTAATTTCATCTAATAAAGATTGGACTGAAGATTTTTTTCTCGTCAACAGTGCCAAAGTTGCACCAGACCCTGCTAGGCTATTGGCTATACTGCCTGCCAAGGCTCCACTCGCTCCGGTAATAACCGCTACTTTATTCTCAATACCGAACATTTTACTCATTTTTTATGATTGAAGGCCCAAGATAAAACAATCTAAAGGAAAATACTGCGAATAACATTCATTTGTCGTGAAAGACTCCTTTCGTTGTTTAATTAAGATGGGAATTTGTACGAATTAAAGACTCCTTAGGGGGCTATAATTCCCTTGCCTTTCTTTTTGGGGAAGGTGTACATTGTGGTAATGGAAAGTTAAGAGGGGAACAAAGGAAGGGGAGACTACTTTGTGTAAAAATTACACTTATTTAGGTCTTCAGAACCATTTGTGATAGTTATCTGAACATTTGTTGCGTGCTAACGGCTTAATAAACACCACTTTTGGTAAAACTTAAACATTTGTTAAATAACTCAATTAAACCACTTAATTTATGAAAGTAACACGATGGATATTTAAAAATTGGCACCCTAGAAAGTTCCTTGCGGGGCTATTCTGGTTAGTGGCTTTTGCCTATGGCCATGCCCAGGAAATTACGGTTAGCGGAACAGTTGCCGATGAGGCAGGGTTGCCCTTGGCGGGTGCCAATGTGTTGGTCAAAGGAACCACCACTGGTACACAGTCGGACTTTGATGGTAATTATACCATTGTGGCAGAAGGTAATTCGGTACTTATATTTAGTTATATAGGTTTTACGACAAAAGAAGTAGCTGTTAATAATCAAACCGAGGTCGACGTTACCCTTGGTGAAGACGCCAGTAAATTAGACGAAGTGGTGGTAATCGGTTATGGTACTCAAAGAAAAAGCGACTTGACCGGGGCCGTGAGTTCTGTTAGTTCGGAGGAGATCAGTGAGATTGCCGTTGTAACGGTGGGTCAAGCCTTACAAGGCCGGGCGCCGGGGGTTACAGTTACCGCTTCAACAGGGCAACCTGGGGCTAATTCCACAATTAGGATTAGAGGTGTAGGTACCATTAACAATTCAGATCCTTATGTAATTATAGATGGGGTTCCTGGTAATTTGAACAACCTTAATTCTGCCGATATCAAAAGTATTGAGGTTTTAAAGGATGCTTCTGCGACCGCCATTTATGGTTCTAACGGAGCCAATGGTGTAATTTTGGTTACTACAAAGACTGGTAGACCAGGCAAGGTAACCATCAATTTTGATAGTTATATAGGAACTCAAGAAAGAGCACGTGACTTAAATATGCTTGATTCACAACAATGGGCGGGCTTGGTTAACGAAGGTTATGTTAATGATGGATTGGCACCCAAGTTTTCTGATGAGGAAATTGCTAGTATGAATACCTATGACTGGGGGAATTTGATATTTCGTACGGGCTTTATCCAGAATAATCAGCTTTCCGTTTCAGGTGGAAACGAGTTCGCATCGTATTTTGTTTCATACGGTTATACCGATCAGGCCGGTATCTTAAAATCATCGGCTTTCAACAGGCATAATATTCGAATTAATAACGAGTATAAATTAAATGACAACATAACTTTAGGTCATAGGTTGTCATATTCTGTGAGAAATCAAAATACAAGATCTGAAAATGGGGTCTGGCTCTGGGGTCAAACTGCGATTCAAGGGTATGGTTGGGAGCCTAATATCCCATTTTACACTGCGGATGGTTTGTATTCTTCGCCTACTTCCGTAAGTGCTATACATCCAGATGCAGAGGTTCGTTACAGAACGGATGAAAACACCAATCGGGAGTTTAGCTTGAATGCATATTTTAATATAAACTTTCTTAAAAACTTTAGTTTCAGAACCACTTATGCACCTCAATTTACCACATCGGAAAGATATGATTTTGATCCGGTAATCGACCCTGATAATGTGGGGTATGGTGTTACAGGGGGTATTTTACGTACACAAAATCAATTGGAATCAAGATCTGACCAGACAAGAAGCTATACATGGTCAAATGTACTTACCTATAATAAGGAGTTTGGTAAGCATAACGTAACGGCAATGGTTGGTCATGAGCAACAAGAATTTACTGGAATCAATACACGGGCGTTTGCTACGAACTTAAGTGATTTGTTTGGCGAAAACGTTGTGATTGAGGATGGTAATTCTACTACTGGGGCAGGAAATCGATGGGAGTCCAATTTATTTTCTTTGTTCTCTAGGTTGATATATAACTATGATAACCGTTACTTGTTAACGGCAACCGTACGTCGTGACGGTTCCTCAAAATTCGGTCCTGATAATAGATACGGTACTTTTCCCGCCGCCGCCTTATCTTGGAATGTTCATAACGAGAAGTTTATGGAAAATAGCTTTTTTGATCAATTCAAGATTCGGGCAGGTATTGGAGAGATAGGAAACCGTTCGTTTGGAGACTTTGCGTTTTTCTCTGAATTGTCCGTTGGTCCAAGTGCCAATGTTGATGTCGTATTTGGAGATCAAAGGGCTTCTGGGGCGGCATCAAAAGGTGTTCCCAACCCTCTTTTGCAATGGGAATCGACTACTACCACTAATGTTGGGGTCGATTTAGGTTTTCTCAATAATCAATTGACATTTTCAGTGGATTACTTTGATAGAAAGACGAAGGACATGATTTTGTTGATTCCGCCACAAACACAGTCTTCGGGTCTTACGGAATCTACTTTGTTCAATAAAGGAACGATGAGCAACACCGGTTGGGAATTTGCTCTTAGTTATGGCAAACAATACGAAGATTTTGGTTTCAGCTTAGGGGCCAATATGGATATGATCGATAATGAATTAACATCCTTGGATACCAACAATGCGTTTTTAGCCGTGGGTGGAGCTTTTGGACAAAATGGTTTTCTTAGGTCGGAGCCAGGACATGAAGTAAGTTATTTCTACGGATTCGAAACCGATGGTGTTTTTCAGAACGATAGCGAAGTAGCCTCTGCAGCCGAACAGAATGCTGTACCTGGAGATTTAAGGTTTGTCGATCAGTTAACTATAGACACCAATGATGATGGGGTGCCAGATCAGGCAGACGGCGTAATCAACGCGGATGATAGAACCAAAATAGGGAGTCCGCATCCTGATTTTAATTATAGCTTTAACCTTGACTTTAATTACAAGAATTGGGATTTAGGAATCTTTTTGCAAGGAACCCAAGGAAATGAGATTTTTAGTTCACTACCATACTTTTTTGAAAGTGAACTAGGGTCAGGATTGCAGGAAAGCGCCTTAGGTAGGTGGCATGGGGAAGGTACTTCAAATACTTTGCCTAGGTTGACCTTGGCGGGTAACGCCAGAAACATTCAAATTTCAGATAGATACGTTTATGATGGATCTTATTTAAGGGTTAAGAATTTACAGTTGGGGTATAACTTTTCGTCAGATTTGATAGACAAGATCGGCTTGGAAAAATTAAGAATTTATATCTCGGGTCAAAACTTGCATACTTTCACAAAATATGATATTGGTTTTGACCCGGAAATAGGGAAAGCACCTAATGAATTCGGGGAAAACAATTCTTTGATTATAGGCCTTGATAGAGGTGGATATCCACAACCAAGAACATTTCTTTTCGGAATCAATTTAACTTTATAAGACTATGAAAAAAATAATATATACAATCACTGCTGTATTGGTTTTTTGCCTTTCAGCATGTAAATCGGATGAATTTCTCGAGCCTACGCCCTATGGGTTAGCGGGCGACGAAACATTCTTCAGGAACGAATCGGATGCACTATTGGCAATTAATGCTACGTATAGGGGTTTAAGGCAATGGTACAATAACTTTCAGGGTGATTATGGCTGGGGAAATATTGGTACGGACGATGCTTGGAAAGGTGGCGCCAGCCCTGCGGATCAAGATCCATTGACTGCCTTGGAGAATTATGAAATTCTCACTACGGTAGGTGAAATAGCTAATAGGTGGCCACAAGATTACCAAGGTATTAGAAACGCCAATAAGGTAATTGCCAATGTGCCTAATATTGAAATGGATGAAGCTCTTAAAACAAGAATTATAGGTGAAGCCTACTTTTTGAGAGGAGCTTATTATTTTGATTTAGTAAGATATTTTGGCGGTGTTCCAATTTACAGGGAAAATTTTGAACTGGCCGAAGAATACCTTACTGTAGGAAGAAGCACAGAGCAAGAAACCTGGGATTTCATAGAAGAGAACATGTTGGAGGCGGTATCGCGATTACCGAAAAAATCGGAATATGCGGATGAAGACATGGGGAGGGCAACAAAGGGAGCTGCCTTAGGTTTTTTGGTTCGGTTGAAGGCGGTTCAAAAAGATATGGCCGGTGTTAAAAAATATGCGGAGGAGTTGTTCGCATTGAACGAGTATGAATTGGCACCAACATATCGTGAAGTTTTTCAACCCCAGGGAGAGAATGGTCCTGGGTCTATTTTTGAGGTTCAGTTCAAAGAGGCCAATGAAGGTGGTGGTGCCGTTCAATTAGGTAACGCTACAGGTCACGCTTTTGGTCCGAGATCAAACGGAGCTTATGGTGGATGGGGCTTTACTATGGCCAAACAAGAACTATTGGATGAATTCGAAGATGGTGATCCAAGATTCGAACATAGTTTTTACAATGTTCCAGGGCAACCTTATGCTCCGTTAGATGGAGTAAACTCTTATTTCGGTAAAAAAGTGGCTTATGCTCCGTATTCAGATTATCCCATTCCGGCCCAAGCTGGTGATGGAGGTGTAAACTGGCGTGTTCTTAGGTTGGCCGATATTTACTTGATGTATGCGGAAGCTGTGGCAGAATCAGCTCCTGAAACAGCTGTTGAATATGTCAATAAAGTAAGGAAAAGGGCTAGGGAAGGTAATGAATCTGTTTTGCCCGATGTGCCACTAGGAACAACTGGTCCAGCATTGATTGATGCTATCCGTCATGAACGGCGTGTAGAACTTAACCTCGAAGGTCTTCGTAAACAAGATCTCTTGAGATGGGGAAGAACCGATTTGTTGACCCCCTTAGGGTTTGAAGTCGGAAAACACGAAAAGGTACCTATACCCCAAGTAGAAATAGATAACTATGGTGGTGTTTTAGAGCAGAATCCTGGTTACTAGTAGGAGGCTTAATTGAATTTTGTAAAGTGAAATAGATAAACGGTCTACCTAAGGAAAAAGGGTAGGCCGTTTAACTATTTTTAAAGGTTAAATACAAAGGGTATATAGGTTATATTTCTTTTTTATACATAGTTTTAGTTTATGAAGCATAAAGTGTCTGTTGATGTATCGATGAGTATAGTTATCCTATTTGTGGCCCTGTTCTTCGGTTGTAAAAAAGAGAAAAGAGGTGATACGGTTACCCTTTCCAACAAAATAGAAAAGAAAGAAACACTTTTTGAACTGGTTCACCCTGATAGTTCAGGGATCAAGTTTAAGAACCACGTTGAAGAGAACCTGAAGAACTATGTGGTTCATTTTAATTATGTCTATAACGGAGGTGGTGTGGCTATTGGGGATATAAATAATGATGGACTGTCCGATATCTATTTTTCATCTAATGAAGAATCCAATAAATTATATCTCAACAAGGGCAATTTCAAATTTGAGGACATAACCGAATCTGCTGGCGTAGGTGGTGGTGAGGGCTGGCATACAGGAATCAATATGATCGATATAAACCATGATGGTTTTTTAGATATTTACATCTGTCGCGGAGGGTTTGAGGATACCGATACGGAAAGAAAAAATTTACTGTATATCAATGATGGTAATATGAAATTCTCTGAGCAAGCCGAAAAGTATGGTTTGGCCGATAAGGGATTTTCGGTTCAAGCGGTATTCTTTGATATGGATAACGATAACGACCTTGATATGTATCTTACCAACCGACCAGAATTGTTTTTTCAGACGGTTGAAGAGTTGAATAAAGGGGAACGGGAAAACAACGACCTGTATCGGGATAAACTTTTTTTAAATAAAAACAATACATTTCGAGAGATAGGCCTAAAGGCAGGAATTGTAAATAACTATGGCTATGGATTGGGAGTTAGCACTCTTGATGCCAATAATGACGGACTAACAGATATTTACGTAACCAACGATTACGAACAATCCGATTATTTGTACATCAATCAGGGAAATAATAAATTCAAGGAAAGCATCAAGAAATTCACTAATCACACTTCCTTTTATTCAATGGGAATTGATGTGGTAGACTTCAATAATGATGGCTTTGAAGATATTTTGGCGCTTGATATGGTCTCTGAGAATTATGTTCGGAGTAAGACGACCATGGCGTCGATGAATTTAGAAAAATATAGGGAGATTATTGATAGGGGGTATCACAGCCAATATATGCATAACATGTTGCATTTGAACGAAGGTAATGGTTTCTATAGTGAAATTGGCCAATTGGCAGGTATTGCAAAGACCGATTGGAGCTGGTCTTGCCTTGGAAGCGATTTCGATAATGATGGCTATCGTGATATTTTTATTAGCAACGGTTACCGAAGGGATGTTACCGATAAAGATGCCACCAAAAGGTTTTTTAACTACATCAACAGTAATGCGGTCAGGCAAAACTCAGATGAGCAGAACCTAAAGAATATCTTAGATCTTTATCCTACTACAAAACTTTCAAATTATATTTTCAGTAATAACGCCGATCTAACTTTTGACAAGAAAATGGTCGATTGGGGCCTAGAGCAAAAAAGTTTTTCGAATGGGGCGGCTACTGCAGATTTGGACAACGATGGTGATTTAGATTTGGTCATAAATAACCTTGAGGATATTGCATTCGTTTATGAAAACAAACTAGATGAGCAAACAAATAAGAACTATCTAAAAATCAAATTGAACGGACCGAAAAAAAATCCACAGGGTATAGGGGCAAAGGTTGAGTTGATGTACGGAGATCAAGTACAATATCATGACTTCAAGGTAACTAGGGGCTATCTGTCATCTGTGGAGCCCGTAGTGCATTTTGGACTGGGGGAAGTTGCAATAATCGACCAAATTAGGG
This sequence comes from Zobellia sp. OII3, assembly GCF_002211465.1. NCBI lineage: Bacteria > Pseudomonadati > Bacteroidota > Flavobacteriia > Flavobacteriales > Flavobacteriaceae > Zobellia > Zobellia sp. OII3. The sequence goes on from NZ_MWRZ01000004.1 coordinate 306,640, forward strand.
TGGTTTGGCCCGATAAAAAAGTAAATACGCTGACGAATGTCGAGAGTAATAAGGAAATAGAGGTTCGTTACAGGGAGGCAGCGACAGAAGAGCCTTCTAAGAAAATAGAACAGACCCTTTTTGTGGAAACTACTGCGGATATTCGGTCTAATTTTCGTCATAAGGAAAACACTTTTGACGATTATGAAAACCAGATTTTGTTACCACATCAAATGTCTAGACTCGGACCATTTGTCTCTGTTGCGGATATCGATGGCGATGGATTGGAGGACTTTTACGTAGGGGGAGCTATGGGGCAATCCGGAGCAGTATATATTCAAGATAATAAAGGAAAATTCAAGGCTTTGCCAAATCAAACTTTTGTATCCGATAGACAATATGAAGATATGGGAGCCACTTTTTTTGATGTGGATAACGATGGTGATGTAGACTTGTATGTGGTAAGCGGGGGAAGTGAGAATGAAATCAACTCCAAGAATTACCAAGACCGCCTATATGTAAACAATGGAAAAGGAAAATTTGTCCGCTCGGAGAATCTTCCTGAAATAACGGAGAGTGGGTCTTGCGTTGTTACGTATGACTTTGATTCCGATGGTGATTTAGATCTTTTTGTTGGAGGTAGACAAACACCGGGTAAATATCCATTATCGGCTAATAGCCACTGGTTGAGAAACGATGGCGGAGTGCTTGTCGATATCACCGAATCGAATGCTCCCGAACTTTTAGGGGTTGGTATGGTTACTAGTGCGGTCTGGGCTAATATAGATAATGATAGCACTAAAGAATTGATCGTAGTGGGTGAGTGGATGCCTATTACCATATTTAAAATCGTTGAGGGTAAATTAAAGAACATTACCGAGCAATTCAATTTAGGGAAAACTAGTGGTTGGTGGAACAAGGTCATTGCTAAGGACTATGATAAAGATGGTGATCAAGATTTGATTTTTGGCAATTTAGGTGAGAACTACAAATTCACGGCATCAGATGAAAAACCCTTCTATGTATTTGCCAATGATTTTGATAGTAATGGTACCAACGATATTTTTTTAGCGAAAAAGTTAAAGAATAACCTCGTTCCTATTAGAGGGAAAGAATGTTCAAGTCAGCAAATTCCTAGTTTGAGTAAAAAATTCAAGACCTACGAAGGGTTTGCAAAAGCTGATTTACCTACGATATTAGGCGATAAAATAATGGACGCCACTCGCTATGAGGCGCATATTTTTTCTTCTATTATCTTAGAGAATACGGGTCAAGGCTTTAAGATGCACAAACTACCGGTAGAAGCACAGTTTTCTACAGTGAACGGTATTGTATGCGATGATTTTGATGATGATGGTATTCAAGATATTCTTTTGGGCGGCAATAAATTTGAAGTAGAGATTGAAACTACCCGGGCCGATGCATCACCTGGTTTTGTATTTATGGGGAGTTCGCCAAAGAGCTTTCAAGCGGTTAAACCTGCGCAAAGCGGTTTTTTTATTCCCTATAACGTAAAGGATATACAGCAAGTGAAAATCGCCAACGGTAAAAAAGGAATACTGGTGACCACTAACGATAACATCTTAAGGCTCTTTAAAACAACATTGTAATCTTTAAGAGGCATTATTTATGAGACAAGATTTGAGTTTAGTTCGGGGCAAGGGTGTTTTTATAATAATGACGCTGTTTTTAATGTGGAACTGCACTACGGAAAAAAAGCAAGCCAAGGAAGAAAAGCAGCAAGAAAGGGTTCAGGTCGATAAATCATTGAAATTTGAAGTGAAGCTAAAGGAGCAAACACAGGTTACTTTCGCCAACGAATTAAAAGAATCTAAAAATCTGAATTATTTTAATTTTCCTTATATGTATGCCGGTGCTGGGGTGGCCGTGGGCGATATCAACAACGATGGGTTGCCAGATGTTTTCTTTGTTGGAAATGGGGTAGAAAACAAACTGTATCTCAATACGGGAAATTTTAAATTTTCCGATATTTCAAATGCAGCACATATCGGGGGGAAAGAGAAGCCTAGATGGTCTAGCGGGGTAACAATGGCAGACGTTAATGCCGATGGTTTTTTGGATATTTATGTATGTGTAAGTGGGCCATCTCCTGATAAGAGAAATTTATTGTTTATAAACAATGGGGACACAACCTTTACCGAAAGCGCAAAAGAATTTGGGCTTGATGATGCCGGTTTTTCCAATCAAGCTACTTTCTTCGATTATGACAAAGATGGGGACCTAGATATGTTTTTGGCGTCGTACCCCCCCGCTGAATTTCAAAGCTCTAATGCTTTTTATGTTGAGAAGCAGACATCCGCCACCATGGAAGAAAGTGATCAATTATATGAGAATGTAGGTGGGGGTAAATTCAAAAATGTCACTAAAGAGTCGGGGATTTATAATTTTGGTTTGAGCTTAAATGCTAGTGTTTCAGATTTTAATAATGATGGTTGGTTCGATATTTACGTTTCTAACGATTTCAATTCACCTGATTTTTTGTACATCAACCAAAAAGACGGAACATTTAAAGACCAGGTTAAGAAATTTACCAATCACACCTCCAATTTTGGTATGGGATCAGATGCGGCCGATTTTAATAATGATGGTTGGATAGACCTTTTACAGGCCGATATGATGTCTTCATCAAATTTTGGTAAAAAGCGGAACATGTCGTCCATGCGACCCGAGTATTTCCACGAAGCCGTAGAATTGGGGCTTCATTATCAATATATGAGAAACAGCCTTCAAATGAATAATGGCAACGATTCGTTTAGTGATATCGCTGAATTGGCTGGTGTTTCTAATACCGACTGGAGCTGGTCTGCCCTCTTTGCGGATTTGAACAATGATGGTTGGAAAGATATCTTCATAACCAATGGTATGAGGAGAAGCGTCAACAATAAAGACTATGAACTAAAAATAGCCGCAGCTATCGAATCAGGTCAGATAGCCCCTAGTGAACGTTACCTTCTAACTAAAAATATGCCGGTAGAACCGGTTAGCAACAAGGTTTTTGTCAATAATGGTGATTTGACTTTTTCCGAAGACATAGACCCACAAGGTTTGTCTTATTACGGCTTTACGCATGGGGCGGCCTATGCCGATTTAGATTTAGATGGCGATCTAGACATGGTCATCAACAACCTGGATCGAATGTCTATGATTGTGGAAAACAAAATCGAAGACAACAATTATCTGCGTATCAGATTAAAAGGGGAGCAGGGCAATACATTTGGTATTGGCGCTAAGGTTAGATTATCGGCCAGTGGTAAAAACCAATACCAAGAGATGATGCCCAGTAGAGGTTATCTTTCTTCCGTTGAGCCTATAGTTCATTTTGGCCTTGGAAAAATGGATAAAATCGACACCTTGCAAATTAAATGGGCCAGTGGAAAAGAACAGATTCTTACGGATTTAAAGGTAAACCAACTTATAGAAGCTTCAGAAGCACAGGCTACACAGTCGCAAATTCGATTTTTGCCTAAGAAAAAAATATTGTTTAGGGAAACACATGGTTTAGGTCTGGATTTTGAACATAAGGAAAACCAATTCAACGATTTTGATAAACAGGTGCTTTTACCTCATCAGTTATCTAAATTTGGCCCTTCCTTGGCCATAGGTGATGTAAATGGAGATGGATTGGACGATCTTTACGTTGGCGGCGCAATGGACCAAAAAGGAGAATTATTTTTTCAAGTAAAAAACGGACGATTTGAACGAAGGGTGTCCAAAGCTTTTGAAGACGATAGGCTGCACGAAGACACTGGGGCCGTATTTTTTGATGCCGATGATGACGGAGACTTAGATCTTTATGTGGTTAGCGGAGGAAACGAACAAGCTGAAAATTCCCTTTTTTATCAGGATCGATTATATATAAACGACGGAAATGGCTCTTTTGATAAAAATGAGGATGCGCTTCCTAAAATCGGTATAAGTGGAATGTCAATAGAACCGTACGACTATGATGGTGATGGCGATCTTGATTTATTTGTAGGAGGTCGGCTAACTCCTTGGGACTATCCTAAATCGGCCGGCAGTCTTATTTTAAACAATGAAAAGGGCACATTTACAGATGTAACCGCTACCGTGGCGCCTCAATTAAAGAATGTAGGTCTTGTCACCGATATGGTGTGGACAGATTATAATGGCGATGGGGAAATTGACTTTATCTTGGTAGGGGAATGGATGCCTATAACCGTGTTTGAACGCGTTGGAGAACGTTTTGAAAAGAAAAATATAGAGTCTTTAAAAAATACCGAAGGTTGGTGGTACAGTATAATAGCCTCTGATTTGGATGGTGATGGCGATGATGATTATATGGCAGGAAATTTAGGGCTCAATTACAAATATAAGGCAACGGAAAAATCGCCCTTTGAAGTATATTATGCCGATTTTGACAATAACGGGTCAAATGATTTGGCACTGGGCTACTATGAAAACAATACATTGTATCCTGTTCGAGGGAAACAATGTTCCACAGAACAAGTTCCTGCCTTAAAAGCAAAGTTTAAATCGTATGATGCTTTTGCAAAGGCAAACTTTTTTGAAGTGTATAATATTGAGAATACCGAAGATGTGCTTCACAAAAAAGCAAAAACCTTTGCCTCATCATTTTTTATAAACGAGGGCAACGGTTCTTTTGAGATTCAACCAATGCCGAATATGGCCCAGCTGTCATCGGTAAATTCAATTGTAGTCAAGGATTTTAATGAAGATGGCGTTAAAGATGTGGTCGTTGCAGGTAATTTATTTTCCGCAGAGGTAGAGACTCCGAGAAACGATGCCGGATCGGGTCTTTTTATGGAAGGTGTTTTGCACTCGGGAAAATATTCGCTAAAACCATTGACGATGACCGGTTTAAAACTTAATGGGGATTTGAAAAATCTCAAAAGAATGGATATAGGAGGGCAAGAGTTTCTCGTAGGGGCCAATAATGACGGTCCTCTTCAATTGTTCGAATTTTTGAAGTAGGCGGTTTTACTTATAAAGACTTAAAATATTGTACTTTGACATTCCTAATTTTTAGAACTACGCTTAAATTGCTAGATTGAAATAATAATCCAAAAACCGGGAAAGTAAATCTAACGCTAACTAATAGGTAAACAGGTGGGATATTATATTTCAAATAGAATTAGAAGACCGCGTCAATATTTTATGAAAACAAAACCTTTGGATAAGTTATTTTACTTTTTAATGTTTTTTTGGGTTTTGTTGGGTAACGCCCAAAACCACATAAGCTTTAAGCATATAACTACTAGTGACGGTCTTTCCCAAAGCGATATTAATGCGGTTTATCAAGATAAGCAGGGCTTTATGTGGTTCGCTACGCATGATGGACTCAATAAATACGACGGTTATAAATTCACGGTCTATAATCCCAGTCCTATTAAACCGAACTGTATCAGTAGCAACTTGATTTCGGCAATAAGCGGAGATGACGAAGGGAACCTCTGGGTGGGAACGACCGGAAGCGGACTTAATTTCTATAATGCTTCTACAGGCGATTTCAGGACCTTTACCTATAACGAAGAAGATGTATCAAGTATCATTGGCAATTATGTTACTGCATTGTATAGGGATAGCAAAAATCGTTTGTGGGTCGGGGAGAAAGACGGCCTTAATATGGTAGACCTTTCCCTTCCTATAGATCATCTTAAATTCCAACACTATAATTCTGAACAAGATCCCTTTATTATTGGTTGGGACGGTAGTTCGATCTATTCAATTTATGAAGATAAGAACGGGCAACTTTTGGTCGGTGGGGCTACAGGTCTGTTCAAGCTGAAAAAAGACCCCAACGGAAATGAATACTTCGGAAATATCAATAAATCATTAGGGCTTCCCGATTGTATTGTGAGGGATATCAAAGAGGATAATCTGGGCCGGCTGATCATAGCGACGGACGTAGGCTTGTTTTGCCAAGTCAAAGGAAATGGACTGAAGTTGGCAAAAATACATGATAATAATGTCAATAATATTTTGGTCGATAATAACAATCACCTCTGGGTAGGTTCAAATGAAGGACTTTTTTATTTCGAAAATGCCTCACCTGAAAAATTGCCCCGATTCATTAAACGGTTTACCTATGATTCCAGGGATTCGGGGAGTATCAGCAAGAACATCATTAAATCTTTGTACCTTGATAAGACCGGCATCGTTTGGGTCGGAACCAATGGGGGAGGAGTAAACACTTTTGATCCAGGAAGAAAGCAATTTTTGCACGTCAGGAATAGTCCTGACCCCCAAAGTTTGAGTTATGACAAGATCAGGGCCATGTATGAAGATAGTAACGGTACCATATGGGTCGGGACGGAAGGCGGCGGCTTGAATATGTTGACAAAACAGGATGATGATGGGAATTACGACAAGTTTAGGCGCTTTAGCTCTATTTCACGAACCTTTGCTATCACCGAAACTGTTCTCGACAATAAGAAAACCTTGTTCATAGGGGCGGAAAGTACTCCCGGACTCTATTTGCTGAACATTGATGACCCAAGCCAAATAAAAGAATCTGATCTACGTCCCCAAGGATTGATGCACGGGGTGTTCAGCTTATTGAACGATTCCGATGAAAATATATGGATAGGCACCTATACTTCCGGAGTGCAACGATGGATTAAAAAGGAAGATGGGAAAGGCTATGACAAGACTACCTTCAAAAGTTACCCAAAACAGGCCCATGTGTTGCCAAGTAACATTGTCAGGTACATTTTAGAGGATAAGTTCGGCAATATTTGGTTTGCCACGGGCGATGGCTTAAGTGTCGTTAAGGCTATTGAACGGTATAAAAAACATCCTAAGTTCGAGACCTATAAAAGCAATTCTGAAGACCCTAAGTCCCTTAGCCATAACTATATTCTCTCGTTGTACGAAAGCACTGAGGGTGAATTGTGGATTGGAACCTTTGGCGGAGGCCTAAATAAATTTGTTCCCGGGGAAAATGGTGAGACGGATAGTTTTATTTCCTATTCCGTTCAAGATGGACTTCCGAACGACGTAATCAAGGGAATTCTGGAAGACAGTGAAACTAACCTATGGCTTTCAACCAATATGGGCTTGTCTAAATTCAATCCGGAAAAAGAAACCTTTAAAAACTATAATGAAAACGACGGCCTTCAAGATAATGAATTTCAAGAATTGGCTTGCGTAAAACGGGCCGATGGTGAGATGCTATTTGGGGGTATCAATGGCTTTAATGCCTTCTATCCCGAAGATATCGGGGATAACGAACACTTGGCCGAAACCGTTATTACCGATATGCTGGTCTCGAACGAATCCGTAAAAGTGGGGGCCGAACTTGACGGTAAGGTCATACTCGATAAAAGCATCAATAAAATCAAGAATATAGAACTGGGCTACCGACAGAACAATTTTTCCTTTGAATTTGCCGCATTGCACTACGCGGCACCTTCAAAAAACAAATTTGCCTATATGTTAGAGGGCTTTGATCCCAACTGGGTGCAGACTACTTCGAACAAGCGTTTCGCTACATATACCAACCTAGAACCGGGTGACTACGTCTTTAAGGTCAAGGCTTCCAATAATGACGGTCTTTGGGATGAAACACCTTCGCAAATACAGATTACCATTACCCCGCCCATTTGGCAAACCTCAGCGGCCTATTTGTTTTATGGTGCATTGGTATTGGGCATGCTATGGTTGTTTTGGAGGTACACTTTTATCAGAACGAGTGAAAAGCACCAATTGGAACTCGATCATTTGGAAAAGGAGAAATCGGAAGAAATGCAGCGGGTAAAACTCGAGTTTTTTACCAATATTTCCCATGAGTTCCGAACCCCTCTCACCTTGATCAAGGGCCCACTGGAGTATTTACGAAAGGATGGGGACAAGGTAAGCCGGACCAAGGTGCAGGAGCAGTACAATATTATGTACAAAAACACCAACTATTTATTAAAACTGGTCAATCAACTATTAGACTTTAGAAAGATAGACCAAGGCAAAATGCATTTGGTAGTCCGTAATAGCAATATTGTAGAGTTTATACAAGAGGTAGGCCAGCCATTTCAGTTTCTCGCCCATAAGCAAAATATTGAGTTTACGATCCAGGCTGACCAAGAATCGCTTCAGACTTGGTTCGACCACGATGCCTTAGAGAAAATAATGAACAACTTGCTTTCCAATGCGTTTAAATACACCCCTGATGGTGGTCGGATCACAGTGGAAATAGCTACGGAAGGCGAAGTTAAGAATGACCAAGGTGAAAATGTGATCATAAAAGTACGCGATTCGGGTTATGGTATTGCCGAAAATAGGGTGAACACCATATTCGAACGCTTTAATACCCAAGATAAAAAAGACAGAAGAAACCTTCAGGGGGCAGGTATAGGCTTATCCTTCACCAAGAACCTGATCGAACTGCACCAGGGTTCAATTGTCGTTAAGAGCAAACCCAACAAGGGCACGGATTTTATTGTGAGGCTTCCCGTTGACAAAGCGGTCTATATGAATATTCCGGAGGTAAGTATCAAAGAGGTTTCTGAAAGCGACTTTTTGGTGCGCTCTTCCGAGACCGAATCTTTCGCCATCGGTATCAACGATGAAATTCTAGATGCCGATGTATCAAAGTCAAGGCCTAAGCAGCCTATTCTATTGGTGGTAGACGATAACGCCGACATACGAACCTTGGTAAAACAGGGGCTCGAGAGCGACTATGTTATCTATGAGGCGGAAAACGGCAAACAGGCGCTTAAAGTAGCCAAGAATATTATGCCCAATATTATCTTGACCGATATTTTAATGCCCATAATGGACGGTACGGAGTTTTGTAAATCGCTAAAAAGCGATAAGGAAACGAGTCATATTCCCGTGGTAATGTTAACGGCAAAGGCATCGCAAGAAAGCGAAATAGAAAACTTGAAGATAGGAGTGGAAGGCTATATCAGAAAACCTTTTGATATGGAGCTCCTTCAGCTTACCCTGGGGAATATCCTTAAGCATCGTGAGCAACTTCGGAAGCAATTCACCCGTAATATAACCTTACAACCGGCCGAAATTGCGGTTACTTCGGTCGATGAATCTTTTTTGCAAACGGCTATTGAAATTGTAGAGAAACATATGATGAACACAGATTTCAACGTAGAGATGCTGGTAAAGGAAATGGGCTACAGCCGTAGTAACCTCTACATGAAATTCAAAGAGATAACGGGCTTGTCTTCAAGTGAATTCATTCGTAACATACGCCTGAAACGCGCGGTTCAACTATTTGAACAAAGCGATCTTTCGGTAAAGGAGATTATGTATAAAACCGGCTTCAATACCGCCTCGTATTTTTCAAAATGCTTTAAAAAACAATTCGGTGTCATACCTAGTGAGTATGTTGCCCAACTTAAAAACAAAAAAAATACCACTTCTTAAAAACTTTAGTATGACCTATAGATCGTTTACACAGCTCTTGAGTTTCGTTTGTTTGATCTTGACACTGTCCTGCGGGCAGAAAAAGAAATCCGATTCTGCCCCGGAAATTGAGGGGCCTAAAGAAAAACCGAACGTCATTATTGTTTTTGCCGATGACCAAGGTTATGGCGATTTGGCCTCCCACGGAAATCCGTATATCAAAACCCCAAACCTCGATGCTTTTGCCAAAGAGTCCCTTGAATTGACCAATTTTCACATGGGTACTACCTGTGCACCAAGTAGGGCGGGACTTATGACGGGTAGAAATGGCAATAGAAACAACGCTTGGCACACCATAGCGGGGTGTTCCATTTTACTGGAAGACGAGAAAACCATGGCAGAGGTCTTTAAGGAAGGCGGGTATAATACCGCCATGTTCGGTAAGTGGCATTTGGGCGATAATTACCCTTTCCGTCCCCATGATAGAGGGTTTGAGCACGCCTTGTACAATGGTGGCGGAGGGGTACAGCAAACCCCGGATTATTGGAACAACACCTATTTTGACGATACCTATTTTAGAAACGGCGAGCCCGTGAAATTAGAAGGGTATTGTACGGATGTCTGGTTTAACGAAGCCATCAAACATATACAGCGGACTGAAGATGAACCTTTCTTTCTCTATCTTCCGTTGAATGCTGCGCATTCTCCCTTTAACGTACCCGAGTCCTACGCAAAAATGTATGAAAACGAACCCTTGGCCGATTACCAAAAACGTTTTTATGGAATGATTTCCAATATAGATGAGAACTTTGGTAAATTAGTAAGGTTTTTGAAGGATAGGAAACTATTCGATAATACTATTGTTATTTACACCACCGACAATGGTACGGCGGCCGGAATCAAAACCGATAAAGACGGAAATGTTACAGGGTACAATGCAGGTTTGAAGGGCACCAAGGGCAGCCATTATGACGGAGGCCATAAAGTGCCGTTTTTTATCAGTTGGCCTGACGGCGATATCAAAAAGGGCTCGGTGAACAACGAGTTGGTAGCCAATGTAGATTTATTGCCTACTTTGGCACATTTGAGCGGTATTCCCTTTGAAGTCGATAAACCTTTGGATGGTGCCAACGTGGCCCCTGTTTTATTGGAAGGAAAAAAGGAAGATGACCGAATGTTGGTCATAGACACCCAACGGGGCCAGTGGCCCATAAAGGGAAAAAATAGTTGCGTGATGACCACGGAATGGCGTTTGATAGATGGTACCGAGCTCTATAATATTATTGAGGATCCCGGACAAAAAAACGACATAGCCGAGGAGCACCCCGAGGTGGTAAAGAAAATGAAGGCATATTACGATCAATGGTGGTCGAGCATAGAACCGGAAATGCGTTATGCGGAGATCCCTTTAGGTGACCCGAAGGCCAATCCGGTAACGATTACGGTCCACGATATGCATACCGATGATAATATACCTTGGAACCAAGTTCAAATTCGCCAAGGGGAGTTCGCTCCCGATGGTTATTATAGTATAAAGGTGGTCGAAGACGGACTTTACCAGTTTAAACTCTACCGATACGCACCGGAATCGGACTTGGCATTGAACGCTGCGGCAGATCGGATATCGGAATCCTATTCGATGGATGAGTTGCCTGCAGGGAGAAGTTTGAACTTTGAAAGTGCCGCGGTACAGCTTGGTGATTTTGAGGTTAAGGCAGATGTAAATATGGAAGCCCCTTTTGTTTTGTTGGAAGGAAAACTAGAGAAGGGCAGCTATAGACTACAAAGCAATTTCTTTACGGAAGAAGGGGCTAAAATGCCAGCTTATTATATTGAGATCAATAAAAAAAGTACTTTATGAAACCAGACCGAACCAACAGTAAATCAAATTTAAAGCCTCAGGTACAATTATCTCGAAGAGCTTTTATTTCAAAGACGGCCTTGGTGGCCAGTGCCATCAGCATAGTGCCAAGGCACGTATTGGGAAGGGGCTTTGTTCCTCCGAGCGATAAGGTTAATTTAGGATATATAGGCTTAGGGAAGCAGAGTATAACCCTGTCCAATGCCTTTATGGTACATACCGACCAAGCCCAGATCGTTGCCGGTGCTGATGTATGGACAACCAAGAACAATTGGTTCAAGGCCCATGTAAGTAAGTTATATGCCGAAAAACGAAATCAAGGCAATTACAAGGGCATAACGACCACGGGCAATTACCTTGAAATTTTAGGGAGGGACGATATCGATGCCGTTATTGTCGCGACCCCTGACCACTGGCATGCGATTCAAGCTATAGGGGCCATGAAATCCGGTAAGCATGTGTATTGCGAAAAACCACTGACCTTGAAGATCCAAGAGGGTATCGATATGGTGGAAACCGTAAAGAAGACCGGAAAGGTTTTGCAGACCGGAAGCATGCAACGCTCATGGGCCACTTTTCAAAAAGCGACCGAAATAGTGCAAAAGGGTCACTTGGGCGATATTAAAAAAGTACTCGTAAACGTAGGAGATCCTGCGGTTCCTTTTAATATGCCATCAGAGCCTGTACCCGCTGAAGTAGATTGGAACCAATGGTGTGGACCGGCACCTTTATTGCCTTACAACCAAAGGTTATCCCCTCCTGAAAGTAAAGCCTTTTTTCCCGATTGGCGCCTGTTTAATGAGACCGGCGGTGGAATTTTGACCGATTGGGGCGCCCATATGTTCGATATAGCGCAATGGGGATTGGGAATGGACCGCAGTGGTCCGGTAAAATTTGTACCCCCAGCCGATAAAAATGCGGTAAGAGGAATGCGAATGTTCTATGAAAATGGAATAGAAATGGTACATGAAGACTTCGGTAGGGGATGGGGCGTACGCTTTATAGGAAGCAAAGGCAGTCTCGATATAAGTAGAAGCTACCTCGAAACCGATCCACCAAGTATTCTAAAATCGCAAATGAGTGAAAAGGAGGATATGAAATCAAGGGGAAACCACTATCAAAATTGGATAGATGCCATAAAAAACGAAACCCCACTGATTGCCGATGTAGAAATTGGCCACCGCTCCGCAACCGTGGGCAATATCTGCAATATAGCCTATCAATTAGGTCGAACCCTTGAATGGGATCCTGCTAAGGAAAAATTCATAGGGGATAAGGAGGCGAATAAAATGAAAAGTCGAAAGAATAGAAAGTACTAAGGACTAACTTCCGGGGCGTCTTTTTCGAAAGGCCCCGGGGGTAATCCCGTTCTTGGCCTTGAACATTCGGGACAGATATGAAACGGTACCCATTCCCGTCTTTTCCGCTATCTCGGCCAAGGTGTTATTGGTGGTCAATAACAAGGTTTCCGACCGTTCTATACGAATGGTCTGGATATACTTGCTGGGCCTAATCCCGAACTTTTGTTGAAAGACCCTAGAAAAATGGTCGGAACTCAAATTGCTGTGTTTGGCTATTTGGGCAACGGTAAGGGGTTCGTGCAAATGCTCTTTAATGTAGTTCAGTACCTCATGAAAATCGTTTTTGATATTCAACTTAGAGCTTTTGCTATTCTGTATGAAGGGAGAGAGCAAGAGTTGTAAAAGCGACTGGGTTTGAATAAACGATTTTGCCGACAACAAGTCGTTAAGTTTTTCCGTGTCGGAAACAAATTTGCGGTTGTCATATATCTTAGGATCGTCTTCTATCAAATACCGTTTAGGGTGTAGGGTCAAGAGCGTCTTATAATAACCCAAATCTTGGTCGCTGGCTTCAATTTCGTACCTGAAATCCTTTATGTCGTATATCGACAGGCGATCGCCGACCTCTTCTAGAAAATGAATGTAGTACATCTCCAAATGGTCGTAACATCTATAGCGACTATACGTAAAGCTGGGAATCAAGTAGAGGTGGCCCGGCTTCAAGTCGAACTCCTCATAACTATGGAACATTTTTCCTGAACCTTTGGTAATGTAATACAGTCGGGAAAACGGACTGATGACATTGTCGTAATCCCATGAGGTGTCGAGTTTGGCGTATCCCCCATGTAAAAAAGTAAGTTTTAAAGACTGCAAGATTTTATTCATAGGCTAAATGCATTTTATCGGATATTAAATACAATTTATAGTGTGATAAAGATAGTAATAATGCTTTTAATCACTGGTTTTAAGGCGTTTTAGGGGAGAATAAAATATTTTCGCTATTTTTTTGGTCGCTGTCGAAAAGTCGGAAATGTACAATTCATAGCCTGATTTATACAAGAATTCAGCAGAGCAAATGATATAAATTTGGCAAAAACATAAATTTTGTCCTAAATAATGTTCAGATTAACAAATTATATCGTTTTTTCTTTAGCAATAATGCTATTTTCTTGTGGAGGACCTGATCTTCCTGAAGATGTAGAAGTTGCCCTTGAAAAGCTTCCGAAAAATATTGATTTCAACCAAGATGTGAAACCGATCCTTTCGGATAAATGCTTTTTGTGTCATGGTCCCGATAAGGGAAAGATCAAGGGAGGCTTGCAGTTGCACGATCCCGAGTTGGCCTATGCGGAATCTACGAATACACCGGGTCTTTTTTCCATTGTACCGGGTAAACCGGGGAAAAGTGAGGTGGTAAGGCGTATTTTGACCGACGATCCCGATTTGATTATGCCAGAGCTGTCATCGCACTTGTCCTTGACCGCATATGAGAAGGCCATGTTGATAAGGTGGATAGATGAAGGTGCCGAGTACAAAGATCATTGGGCCTTTCTTAAGCCCGAGGTAAATGAAATCCCCAAAGTGACCAAAACCGATTTTGTCCGTAATCCTATCGATAATTTCGTTCTGGCTACTTTAGAGGAAAAAAATATTTCTCCATCAAAACGGGCCGATAAAGAGGTTTTGTTGAGAAGGGCTTCCCTAGACCTGACAGGGTTGCCACCTACCATAGAAGAAATAGAGGCTTTTGTAAAAGATAACTCCCCTGATGCCTTTGAAAAACAGATAGACCGCTTGTTGGCCTCCCCGCATTACGGTGAGAAAATGACCTTGGACTGGATGGACGTTGCCCGTTACGCCGATACCCATGGGTACAGTAACGATAGATATAGGGATACTTCCCCATGGAGGGATTGGGTCATTAAGGCTTTCAATTCAAATATGCCCTATGATGAATTTTTGACCTGGCAAATTGCCGGGGACCTTTTTCCGAATGCAACAAAAGAACAAAGGTTGGCGACTACCTTCAATAGATTGCATCCCCAAAACCTGGAGGGAGGTATCATTGATGAAGAATTTAGGTCGGAATATGTGGCAGATAGAACGGCAACGGTCAGTCAGGGTGTGTTAGGACTGTCTTATGCCTGTGCCAAATGCCATGACCACAAATACGATCCTATTTCCCAAAAGGACTATTTTGAAATGTACAGTTTTTTCAACAATGTTGATGAAACAGGACTTATACCTTGGGATTTGGCGACTCCGGTTCCGGCTATGTTATTGCCTACCAAAGAACAGGAAGATGTGCTGGCCTATTTGGAGAAAATTGTAGAAGAATCGGAAGAGAAGGTCGATAGTACCGTCAAGACCGAGAGCGATAAGTTCAAAGATTGGCTGGCGAGCAATGCCTTTCAGAAGATTCCGGTACAGGACCGCCCCAAGGGATTGATCGCGGCATTTGATTTTGATGATCAGCGGCTGGTCAACAAAATAGGGGGGAATGGAAAAAATAAAATTCGAATGCGCCAGCAATTCGTCGATAACGAAAAGCCCGTGTATAAAGAAGGTGCTTCGGGCAAAGGGCTGTTTATGGATGGCGATACTTGGTTGGACCTTGATAAGATCGGAATATATAAGCGTAATGAGCCTTTTAGTGTCTCCATTAAGGTTTTTGTGCCGCAAGACCTCGAAGAAGGTGTAATCTTCCATAAGATGCAAGGTCCCGAACTGCACAGTTTTAGAGGCTACCATCTAAAGATCAAAGAGAATAGGCTAGAAGCATTGTTCGCCCATGTCTGGCCCGATAATTCAATGGTCGTAGAATCGTTGAAAGAAATTCCAAAAGAGCAATGGGTACAGCTTACCCTAACCTACGATGGATCGAGTAAGGCCAATGGAATCGGTATTTATATGGATGGCGAAAAACTGGAGACCAAGACCACTTTTGACAACCTGTATAAAGACATCGTTTTCAATAATATGAAAAACTATATCTATAAGGAAACCGTAGAACCCGGACTTAGGATCGGTGCGATATGGCGTGGAAAAGGTATAGGTAATGCCGTTGTCGATGATATCATGGTCTTTGATAGGGAGATAAGCGATATTGAAGTCATGCAGATCAGTTCTAGCGATAAGCTTAAAAACTTGGTGGCAAAGTCGAACGACCAGCTCGGCGATAAGGAAAAAGAGCAGCTCAAAACGTATTATTTGTTCAATCATTCCTCGAGTTACAATCAAGTGTTGGCAGAATTGAAGAAAGACCGAGGGGCCTTGGTAGATAGTATTGAGCCGATAAAACAGATAATGGTCATGAAAGAGCGCAAGACGCCTAGACAGACCTATATCTTGGATCGGGGCAACTACGATTCGCCTACAGATTCGGTATTTCCGAATATGCCGGAAAAAATATTCCCAATGAACGATAGCCTGCCCAAAAATAGATTGGGCTTGGCCAAATGGATTACCGATAAAAACAATCCCTTGACGGCAAGGGTTGCCGTTAACAGGTACTGGCAAAACCTGTTCGGAAGGGGCTTGGTAAAGACTTCTGAAGATTTTGGTAACCAAGGGGAATTGCCCAGTCACCCTAAACTATTGGATTGGTTGGCCATTCAATTTATGGAGTCTGATTGGGATGTTAAAGCGCTTCATAAGACGATAATGCTGTCCGCTACCTATCAACAGAGTTCGGCTATTAGCGAAGAACTTGCAAAGGTAGATATGGAAAACCAATGGTTGGCCAGGGGGCCATCAGTACGCCTGTCGGGTGAAATGTTAAGGGACAATGCGCTTTTCGCTTCCGGATTGTTGAACAAGACCATTGGCGGAAAAAGTGTTAAACCCTACCAGCCCGAGGGCCTCTGGAAAGTTAGTGGCGGTACGTATGTGCAAGATGGGGAAGAAGGACTGTACAGACGTAGTATGTATACCATATGGAAACGAACGGTGCCTAACCCGACCATCTCCACCTTTGATGCCCCGACCCGTGATTTGTGTACCAGTAGAAGGCAGAAAACGAATACGCCATTACAGGCCCTCGTAATACTGAACGACCCTACCTATATAGAGGCATCGCGTGTTCTCGGGAAGCAAATGGCCGAAGCCGATGATGTGAATGCAGGAATAGCCTTGGCCTTCAAAAAATTGACAGGTAGAAGTGTTACGGATAAGGAGCTGGGCTTGCTCGCTTCCTTACAGAGTTCGGAATACCGGAAATTCAGTGAAAATCCCAAAAAGACCAAAGGTTGGTTGCAAACCGGGGCGTTCAAGATATCGGAAGATGATGATCAAGCTTTGGTAGCCGCCAACGCCGTGGTAGCCAGTACCATTATGAATTCCGATGCCACTATAACCAAAAGATAATTTAACAACACCTAATATAGAAGAGTATGTGTAGTAATCATCAACATAGCAAATTGACCTCTACCAATGAAGATTTAAAGACCATTGAAAGGCAGTTAGATCGACGGCACTTCTTGAAAAAGACATCCCTCGGAATCGGGGCAATGGCTTTGGGCAGTTTGTTGGGGACTGAAAAAATGTTCGGAAACCTAGGTAAGGATAGCTCGCCGGAAGAAGTCCTTAAGGCATACAACAAGAACCGATTAGGCCTTCCGCACCATACCCCCAAGGCAAAGAGGATAATTTATTTGTTTCAAAGTGGAGGGCCTTCCCAAATGGACCTTTTCGATTATAAACCCAAGTTGGTGGATATGTTCGGTAAAGAACTCCCGAAATCGGTTATTGGAGGTCAGAGGCTTACCGGAATGAGCGGTAGTCAGAGTACCCTGCCCATAGCACCATCATCGTTTACGTTCAAGCAATACGGAGAGTCAAGGGCGTGGGTCAGTGATGCCATGCCGTACTTGTCGGAAGTGGTCGATGATTTGTGTTTTATAAAAAGTATGCAGACCGATCAGATCAATCATACACCTGCCATTACCTTTATGCAAACCGGAAATCAATTACCGGGTAGACCGGCCATTGGTTCTTGGCTAAGTTATGGTTTGGGCTCCGATAACGAAAACCTGCCGACCTTTATCGCCTTGGTTTCCAAGAATGGAAAAGGACAACCATTGAAGGCCAGTCTGTGGGGCAATGGATTTTTGCCAACGGAACATCAAGGGGTTCAGTTTAGGTCGGGTAAAGATCCGGTTCTCTATTTGAGCGATCCTGAAAATTACGATGGTAACGATAGAAGAGATATGCTCGATTACCTAAAACATTTAAACGAATTGCAGGGCGATGCTTATGGGGATCCCGAAATTCAATCGAGAATGACACAGTATGAAATGGCCTTCAAAATGCAGACGTCCATTCCCGAGGTGACCGACTTGTCGAAAGAACCCGAGTACATTTTTGATATGTACGGTGAAGACAGTAGGGATCCAGGTACCTATGCGGCCAACTGTTTGATGGCGCGAAAACTATTGGAAAAAGGAGTAAGGTTCGTGCAATTGTACCACCAAGGTTGGGATCAGCACAATTACTGCCCAGGTGGGGTAAAAAGCCAGTCTAAAAAAACGGACCAGGCCACGGCTGCCTTAATCAAAGATTTGAAACAACGGGGTATGTTTGAAGACACCCTAGTGGTATGGGGAGGTGAATTTGGTCGAACCGTTTACTCGCAAGGCCAGCTTACAAGTACCAACTACGGACGTGACCATCACCCGAAGGCATTTACGATGTGGATGGCCGGAGCAGGGGTGAAACCAGGTTTTACTTATGGGGCTACCGATGATTTTAGTTACAACGTAACCGCAGATCCGGTACATGTTCACGATTTTCATGCTACATTGATGCACTTGTTCGGTATAGACCACGAAAGACTGACCTTCAAGCATCAGGGTAGACGCTATCGCTTGACCGATGTACACGGTCATGTCGTCAAAGATTTATTGACATAGATTTTATTACATTTATTATAGTTTCAATATATAAACAACCTTATTTAACCACGCATTTTACATGAGCAACAGAAGGAATTTCTTAAAAAAAACCGCTTTGGGCGCTACGGCCTTATCGACCACATCATCTTTCGGATTCAATATTTTAAAGAAAACGGTATTGGAAGATCAAATTATAGGTCATGGTGATTTTAAGTATAAAGTGGTAAAAGACTGGGCACAAATGTCCGTTGCCCATAATCCTATATTGAACTGTCATGAAATGCAGATGGATAGTAAGGGGAGGTTGATCATGTTGGGAGACCATACTGATAATAATATTTTGGTCTTTGACAAATCGGGAAAACTTCTTGATTATTGGGGTACCCGTTATCCCGGTGGACACGGTCTTACCCTTCATGACGAAGGAGGAGAGGACATGTTGTATATTGTAGATTGCGGATGGTTTGTAGACCGTTCTGGAAAATGGAGCAAACAGGCCGGTACGGTGAGTAAGACCACGGTAGATGGAAGGCTCTTGTTTACCTTGCCCGACCCACATACTATAGGAGCCTATACCCAAGAGCAAGAATACCTGCCCACGGAAACAGCGGTCGGACCCAATGGGGATATCTATGTGGCCGACGGTTATGGCTCCGATTTTATTCTTCAATTCAACCATAAGGGTGAATTTATCAGAAAGTGGGGAGGCCATGATAATAAGGATAAAAATTATAACCTTCACAACGCACATGGCGTGGCCGTCGATTACCGAAATAAGAAAAATCCCGTATTGGTGGTTACTTCCCGATCGGATAAAAGTTTTAAATTTTTCACCTTGGATGGCAAGTTTATAAAAACGGTAGAATTGCCAGGGGCCTACGTTTGTCGACCAGTGCTTGACGATGATAATATTTATGCGGGGGTTTGCTGGTCGGAAAATAAGATGGGTAAGCGCTTTAGTAATTCTGGTTTTGTGACCATTATGGACGGTGAAAACAAAGTGGTTTCCAACCCGGGAGGTGATGCACCCCAGTATAAAAATGGCAAACTACAGCAAATGTACCAATCTGAAAAAGCTGTGTTCAACCATGGCCACGATGTCTTTGTCGACGAAGACAAAAACTTATATGTATGCCAATGGAACGCCAACAGGACCCCACCTATAAAACTGGAAAGGGTCTAAACAAACATTTTACTTTGGTTTTCTCGGTAGGCCATAAAACATTTGTGGTTGATAATTGATCATTTATTTCATTTTTCACCGCTAAATATGTGTAATTTTCGGATTGAAGTCTATGGCTTTGATCAAACTCATATTAACATAACCAAAAAATTAAATGCGCTGCAAAAAAAACAATGTGCTGTACGCCCTGTTACTGTTGATAGCGTTTTCTTCCTGTAAAGAGGAGAAGGCGGTAATCACCGAAAAAAAACCGAATATTATCTACATTATGGCCGATGACCATACTACCCAAGGTTTTGGTATTTACGGTAGCCGACTGGCCAGTTTAAATCCTACGCCCACCTTGGATAAGATTGCCAAGGAAGGGATGATCTTTGACAATTGCTTTGTTAGCAACTCGATATGTACCCCTAGTCGTGCCGCCATTATGACCGGTCAGAATTCCCAAATGAACGGGGTTCTCGATCTAGATGGTCGTCTTGAGCCTGCGCGTCAATTTTTGCCTATTGAAATGAAGAAATTGGGCTACCAAACGGCAATCGTAGGGAAGTGGCATTTAAAGGAAGAGCCTGCAGCTTTTGACTATTATCAAGTGTTGCCAGGGCAAGGAAAGTATTTTGATCCTGAATTTAGGGTTCGAGGTGATAAGCCGTGGCCCAACAACACGGTTAAAACAAAAGGACACTCTTCCGACATGGTAACCGATATTACCTTAGATTGGTTGAAGACCAAGAGGGATCCGAACAAACCTTTCTTTTTGGTGCATCAGTTTAAGGCTCCCCACGACGATTTTGAGAACGCCCCTCGCTATGAATCGTATTTGGCAGACACTTTTATTCCTGAACCGGAAAGTCTTTATGAAAGGGGTAACAATGGTTCCATTGCTACTCGTGGTAAAAACGATTCCTTAACTCGAATAATAGGTTCGTCAGTATCCCATAGGAACTTGATCCGTAATCAGGCGATGAACATTTATGTAGATAGTTCTATTCACCGTGCTTACCGTGATGCCGATAAAATTCGTCTTGAAGAGTACGTAAAGTGGGAGATGGACGATGAAGAGCGAAAATATACCAGTAAGGTTTACCAAGATTACGTGAAGAAGTATTTACGCTGTGTAAAAGGTGTTGATGATAACGTAAAGCGTTTAATGGACTATTTGGAGGCCGAAGGACTTATGGACAATACTATTATCGTGTATACGGGCGATCAAGGTTTTATGCTCGGGGAACATGATTTTATTGATAAAAGATGGATGTACGAAGAATCTATGCGTATGCCTTTCTTTGTGAGATACCCTGAGAAGATTAAAGCGGGAAGCCGAACGGATGCCATTATCAACAATACCGATTTTGCACCGACCCTAATTGAATTGGCAGGGGGAAGTACACCTGACTATATGCAGGGAAAAAGCTTTAAAACTATATTGGAAACAGGGAAAGAGCCTGAAGATTGGCAAAAATCGACCTATTACCGGTATTGGATGCATATGGCCCACCGCCATCAGAACCCGGCCCACTTTGGGGTGCGCACCAAAGAGTACAAGTTGATATTCTTCTATGGAAAATACTACGTTGATACGAGTGACCCGAATGCTGAATGGGATAGGGAGAACTGGGGCAACGATTTTGATACGGATACCCCTGCGGCATGGGAGTTTTACGACTTGAAGAAAGACCCCAAGGAGATGAACAATGCCTACAAAGACCCTGCTTATGCAGAGGTTATTGCAGACTTAAAGAAAGAACTGTTGAGGCTTCGTGAAGATTTGAACGAAACGGACGAGAAATATCCACATATTCAAAAAGTTATCGATGCCCACTGGAACGATTGATTAAGACTAGGGTTTAGATTAAAAAAGTCTGAGCGTAGCGGAAAATCCTATTTAGGTTTTCTACTACGCTCAGCTTATTTTTATAAGGTTTCGCTTAGAGTTTAAAGATACGCTCTAGTTCGATCCACTTTTCTCCATTTTTGGCCCATGGTAGGCTTTGTTGGTACTTCCACATCAATTGTTCCCATTCTTGTACGTCTGGGTTGTTGGCGTCCATTTCGGCTTTCCTTTGGGCATCGAAGGTTTCGTCGACCTCCATGATCATGAACATACGGTTACCGGTCAAGAAAATCTGCATATCGACAATACCGGCATCTTTAATGCTTTTTGTTATGGCCGGTCGGGCATTGCCCTCGGCATGGTATTCTTTGTATTCGGCAATGAGTTGAGGGTCGTCTTTAAGATCGCAAGAGTAGCAATAACGTTTTGTTTTCATTTTAGGCAATTTTTGATTGGGTTACTTTAAAGGCATACATTCCGTAGAAGGCAACAAAAAGTAGGCATATCATTGGCAATAGGAAGGAGAAATGAATTTCGGTGATGTTTCCGGCTATTTTATCGCCAAAAACTTCTTGGCCATTTACGGTATCCCCAAAATCCATTATACTGGCTTGAAGCTTTGGTAAAAAAGCCCCTCCTACAATCGCCATAATAAGTCCTGATGAGGCCAATTTGGCTTCTTCTCCCATATCTTTAAGTGCGAGACCGTAAATGGTAGGGAACATAATCGACATGAATACCGATACCAAAACCAAAAAGACCAAGCTTAGGATGCCTGTGGTCATAATAATTCCTCCGCACATCAAGGCAGCCGCAACCCCAAAATAGGCCAACATCTTGGCAGGGTTTATTTTTTTCATCAAGGCCGTTCCGATAAAACGCGTGGTTACAAAGGAAACCATGGCGGTAATATTCCACCAAGTGGCATCTACACCTAAATTTTGAGATTCGTTCAGGTATTCTACCAATTGGAAAATAGCCGTCCAACACATAATTTGGGCGCCTACATAGAACATTTGCGCTATTACCCCCAATAAAAAGGTCTTACTTTTAAAAATACGGTTTACCGATTCTTTAACGGATAGATGGTCGCCCATGACCATGGCAGGAATTTTGGTTTTCCAAATAACAAAAAAGACCAAGGCCACAAAGACCCCTACGGCTATATAGGGCCCACTAATGATATTTAAGTCAAAAGCTTTGATTTCCGCGGCTTTTTCCGCCCCTAAGGCAACGATTTCCGAACTATCGGCATAATCGGCCGAGAGAATGCGGTCGAGCACCACGAATTTGGCAATGAGCATTCCTGTCAACGAACCGATAGGGTTGAACGATTGGGCCAAATTTAATCTTTGGGTGGCCGTTTCCTTATCGCCCATGGAGAGTATCAAGGGGTTGGATGTGGTTTCCAAAAATCCTAATCCACAAGTAATTACGAATAGAGAGATCAGAAAGTAAGTATATGATCCGTTTTCCGCTGCCGGATAGAATAGAATGGCACCTAGGGCATAAAGGGCCAAACCGAGGAGGAGGCCTGATTTATAACTGAACCTTCGAATGAACAATGCGGCGGGAATAGCCATAACACCGTAGCCAAAATAAAATGCAAATTGTACATTGTAGGCCTCTTCGTTAGATAAGATCATTACCTTTTTAAAGGCGGCTACCATTGGATTCGTCAAATCATTGGCAAAACCCCAAAGCGCAAAAATTGAGGTTGCCGCAATAAAGGGTACTAGCAAGTTCTTGGGAACTACAGGTATCTTGGTGTTTTTTGTCATGGTTCTATTTTTAAGTTGGGTTGTTTAATCTTCGGTAAGTAAGGAACGGTCTAAATGCACATAGCCGCCATCGACAAAAATAAATTGGCCTGTGGTATGTGATGACCTGCTGGAAATGGTAAACAAGCAAGTATCGGCTATTTCATCGGTACTCGTCATTCGGTTTTCCAATGGGATTTTCTTGACGATAGACTGCAATTTTTCTTCACCATTGGGTAAGGTTTTTATCCAAGTATCGTATGAAGGGGTCCAGCTTTCGGCAATAATGATGGCATTTGAGCGAATTCCGTGTTTGACCAGGTCAACGGCCCATTCACGGGTGAGTCCGAGTACCCCGCCTTTGGAAGCTGCGTAACCAGAGGTTCTTCCTTGACCGGTAAGGGCCACCTTGGAACCTATGTTCAGAATGTTCCCTTTCGACTTTATCAATAGGGGCAAGGCATGTTTGACAATAAGAAAATAACTTACCATATTGAGTTTAAGCGAATCCATAAACTCTTCATAGCTGGCATCAAGGCCAACACCGTCGTTTACTCCCACATTATTGATGACCGCATCGATACGGCCATATTTTTTGGCGATAGTATTTACGGCATTTTCAATTTGTTGTGGATCGGTAACATCGGTCTGGCAGAAAATGGCATCGATACCTTTGGCCTGAATTTTTTCTATATAACCAAAGCCTCTGGCATTACGGTCGATTACCGCAGGGATGGCGCCTTCTTCGGCCAAACGTTGTAATATGGTCTCACCTATACTGCCTTCCTTTCCGGCAGCTCCACTGATTACCACTACCTTTCCTTTTAAATTTAAATCCATTTGTTCTTTATTTTTATTACTGCCGTGAATACATTTTTTCGGGTCTTTAATAGTAGGTGTCCCGTTTGTATTGTTTGGACAATGGGGTTTATAAGTTATAGAATGCCTCTGCGTTGGCACCCATGATCATTTGTTGGTCTTCTTCGCCAAGGGTTGAAATAAAATCGGTTACGACACCCTTTACTTGGCCGTAATTACCGGCGACCAGGCATACGGGCCAGTCAGACCCGAACATAACACGTTCGCTACCGAAGGCTTCAAGTACCAAATGCATATAGGGGTGCAGTTGCTCGGGAGTCCATGAGTTATAATCGGCTTCCGTAATCATGCCCGATAGCTTACAGCATACGTTTTCTTGTTTTCCTATTTCCTTCATCAATGAGGCCCAACCATCGTAAAATCCGTCTTTGATGTAAGGCTTCGCGATATGGTCAATAACAAATCTCTGGTTCGGAAACTTTCTGACGAACTCCAATACAGCCCCTAATTGATGGGGGAAGACCAGAATATCGTAAGTGTAACCGTATTTTTCCAACAATGAAATTCCCCTTAGGAAATTAGGTCGGAGTAAAAAATTATGATCAGCTTCACCTTGTACCACATGCCTCCATCCTTTCAAGAATTGCTCGCTACTGTACTTTTCCAAGACGGAATCGATATGCCCTGACCGAAGGTCTGCCCATCCGACAACCCCTTTGATAAAATCGTTCTGTTTGGCCAGTTCCAGTAAAAAATCGGTTTCTTCAAGGGTTTGGTCGGCCTGTACGGCAACACAACCATCAATTCCATTTTCCTGATATACCTTTTTTAGGTCTTCAGGAAGAAAATCTTTGCGAATGGACGACATTTCGTCATCGATCCAGGAGTGTTTGACCGCTTCGTAATTCCAAAAATGTTGGTGACTATCTATTGTCATTTTTCACTTTTTTAAACAAGGTTTAGGTTATAGCTTTCTCAAGCAAGAAACAATTCCCTCGGCTTCTATATTTTGTATGTTCCCGGCAATACGGTTTGCCAAACCTTTTATTTGGGTCAGGTCTTCCCCCCAAATGGTTTCGTTTTTAAGTACGGTCTCAACAAAATCAATTAGGTTGGAAGTGCCGTCATCCACTTTTTTCCATTCCGAATCGAAGAAAGCAAGAACCGCCTTATCGTCGTTAAGCTTGATAGTTTCTCCCTTGAATTCCCCCTTGTAAAAACGGAGCAAAGCCGAAAGTCCGAATACGATACGCTTTGGCAATTGGCCTTGGGTATTGTAATAGTCCTTTAAGGTGGGTAACAGGCGGGCAACGAACTTTGACGTACTGTTTAAGGAAATACTGATGAGCTGGTGTTTCAACAGTGGGTTTCTAAAACGATCGAGTACGTCGGCAACAAACTTGTTTTTTACCGCATTGGGAAAGTTAAGTGTTTGGGCAGCTTCCTCTAAAAGAAGGCTTTCCACAAAATGGCTTACATCTTTGTCTTCCATGGCCTCTTTTACAAAACGGATGCCGGCCAAATAGCCCACTGGCACCATCGAGGTATGGGCACCGTTCAAGATGCGTACTTTCATCTCGCGATAGGGGGCGAGGTCTTCTACAAATTCTACATTGAGGTCGGTTTCGGCAAAGGGAAGTTCTTTTTGTACGGCTTCATCGGCCTGAATGACCCAACTGTGGTAATATTCCCCGGCTACCAAAAGTTCATCGTTATAGCCTAGTTCTTTTTCAATTTCATCGGCGCGGTCGGTAGGGTAGCCCGAAACGATGCGGTCTACCAAAGTACTGCAGAAATGGTTGGCCGTAAGGACCCAATTTTTGAAATCATCATCTAGGTTCCAATGGTCGGCATATTGTAGAACGGTCTTTTTTAGTGCGGTTCCGTTGTCTTCGATCAATTCGCAAGGTAGTAGAATACAGCCTTTATCGATCTCGCCCTTAAAATGTTTAAACCGATGGTAAAGCCAAACGGTCAACTTGGCGGGAAATTCCCTCGGCGGGTTGACATCGAACTTATCGTCGGCATTGAACTTGATTCCGGCTTCCGTGGTGTTTGAAACCACAAAGCGCAAATCTTCGTTTTCCGCTAGTTTTAAATAGCCGGCCCATTCGTTATAGGAATGGATTACACTTTGAACCTCGGTAACCAGGGTTTTTTCGGCCACCAGTTTTCCGTTCTTTATGCCGTCTAGAACGACCGTAAAAAGGCCGTCCTGATCCTTTAATTCTGAATAATCGCCTCCAGCGGTAGGTTTTATGATGGCTATGTCACCGTTGAAATCGGTTTCTTGGTTGAGTACGTGTACCATCCAATCAACGAAGGCCCGCAAAAAATTGCCACCCCCAAATTGCATGACCTTGATAGGACGTTGAATTCTGTTAGGTGTGGTCGTATGGTTTAAAATGTGCATTAATTAGCTTTTTGTTAAATTGGTTTTAGTTGCGATGATCACAGTGAGATACCTCTTTTCCAAGGAATAAAGTCCTCTTGGCCCAATCGTACGGCGGCGGGAACAATTTCCCCACTCGCTACCTTGATGATATAGTCGAGCAGTTCTTCGCCTTTGGTTTCTATGGTATCCTCGCCCGTAATGACCGTTCCGGTATTAAAATCGATAATGTCTTTCATTCGTTCGCTCAGGGCGTTGTTGCTCGACAATTTGATGACGGGGGCGATCGGGTTTCCTGTTGGGGTGCCTAGGCCTGTAGTAAAGCAAATAACATTACAGCCCGATCCCGCAAGGCCCGTGGTGCTTTCCACATCGTTCCCCGGTGTACATAACAGGTTGAGTCCTTTTTTCTTTACGGGCTCGGTATAGTCAAGTACATCGGTTACGGGGCTGGTGCCTCCTTTTTTTGCGGCACCGGCAGATTTCATGGCATCGGTAATGAGGCCGTCCTTAATATTTCCTGGCGAGGGATTGTTTTCGAATCCAGAACCAACCGATACGGCCTTTTCTGAATAGGCCCGCATTAATTTTGCGAACTTTTCGGCATTTTCCTCGGTTTGGCAGCGGTTGATCAATTCTTGTTCGACCCCGTTCAGTTCAGGAAATTCAGAAAGTACCGTAGTCGCGCCTAAGCCGACCAATAGGTCGGAGGCGTAGCCCAAAGAGGGGTTTGCCGAGATACCTGAAAAACCATCGGATCCGCCACATTCCAGGCCTAAGACCAGTTGGCTTACGGGAGCTGGTTTTCTTTCGGTTTTATTGGCTTCGATCAGGCCTAAAAAGGTCTTTTTTACGGCCTCTTCTATAAACTGTCGCTCGCCCGCACTTTTTTGCTGTTCTAGCACATACAGCGGTTTTTTGAAATTGGGATCGCGTTTGGCGATGGCCTCTTCAAGCAACTTGAATTGGGCATTCTGGCAACCAAGGCTTAAAATGGTCGCGCCCGCCGTGTTAGGGTGGGTGATGTAACCGGCCAAAAGGTTGCAAAGCGTTTCGGAATCTTGGCGTATGCCGCCGCATCCACCGTCATGGTTTAAAAACTTGATGCCGTCAACATTCGGGAAGGTTCGGTTTTGCTTAATTTCCTCCGGAGTCTTGATGATATCCGAAGCCAAGAGTTCATTTTCGGAAGCCCCGTTTTTATATTGGTCGACAAGAATTTCGGTATCGACCACAAAATCGGTAGCCGTATGGTAGCCGAGTGATTTCAAAAGGGCGGATTTCATGACATCGACATTTCGGTTTTCACAAAAAACCAAGGGGATGACCAGCCAATGATTGGCCGTACCCACACTACCGTCGGCTCTGTGATATCCGTTGAAGGTAGCATCTTTCCATTTGCTGACATCCGGGGCCTTCCAGCTCAGTTTCTCTTGGCCTACTTCGTATTCCGAAGAGGCATGGACCACATTTTCGGTGGTTATGGTTTCGCCTTTTGCAATAGGTTTGGTGGCTTTGCCGACCAAGGAACCGTACATGAAAATGCTATCGCCGGGCTTGAGGCTGCAAATGGTGAATTTATGTTTGGCCTTGACCTTGTCGGTCAATTGAAAACGGTCGTTGTTATGTTCTATATCAGAACCTTTGGGAAGGTCCGTAAGTGCAGCCAGAACGTTATCTTCTGGGTGTATTTGCAAAAATTGCTTTGACATTGTTCTTTGCTTTTGTCCGTGCTTAAATGCGATTCGTTTATTCGAAATCAACGGTAGCCTTGATCACTCCGTTCGCCGGGTCTAGCCAGCCATCGAAATTGGCGATCATTTCGGTGTAAGGAACATTGTGCGTAATAAAGGAATCGATGGGAAACTCACCTTTTTCCAAAACGGAGATGACATGTTCGAAGTCTTCCAAAGTGGCATTTCTACTGCACATAATGGTCGTTTCCTTTGCGTGTATCTTAGGGTGGGTGAATACCAATTCACCTTTAGAGAGTCCCACCAATATGTACCTTCCTCCGTGTGACATGTAATCGGGGCCGGCTTCAAGGGCTCCTTTATGGCCCGTGGCATCAAAAACAGCTGTGGCTAGATCGCCCTTGGTGATTTCCGAAACTTGGTCTACGGCATCTTTTCCTCCTAAAACTACATAATCGACACCGATATCGTTTTTAGCGTAATCTAAGCGTTGTTGGTTCATATCTATGGCTATTACTTTGGCCCCTGCAATTTGCGCGAGCTTCATGATGCCGATTCCGATAGGTCCACAACCCACTACAACTATGGTTTCGCCAGGTTTTATACCGGCACGTCGAATGGCGTGTGCCCCGATCGCCAAAGGTTCGACAACGGCCATTTGGTCGTCGGTCAACTGTTGTGCGGGGATAAGTAGATTGGTAGGTACGGTAATTTTCTCTTGCATCCCTCCATCGGTGTGAACTCCCAAAACTTGGATATTCGTGCAACAGTTGGTCTTTCCGTTTCTGCAGGCGATACAGGTGCCGCAACTTACATAGGGCATGACGACCACATTGTCGCCCGCTTTGATACCTTGAGGATTCTCATCTATTTCAACTACTTGCGTAGCCAATTCGTGACCTAGAATTCTCGGGTAGGTAAAAAATGCCTGGTTGCCCGCATAAGCATGTAGGTCTGTACCACAAATACCTACCTTTTTCACTTTCAATATGGCTTCGCCGGATTTTCTTGTCGGTTCTTCTTTTTCTTTAAGAATGAACTCGCCCGGTTTTTCACATACAATGTACTTCATGTGTTTAATCTGTTTTTGGTCACATTTATATTAAAACAATCTCTTTCCTTTTAGTAGTATCCCTAAATAAGGGAAATACCCTATTCACTATGGTGTATTACTGAAAAAGAGCGCACCGTGACTGGTGCGCTCCTAAAATTAAAAAAACTAACTCAACTAACTTCTTTATTACAGTGCTATAACGATATTTCCAGTACGTGTGCAAATTCTCCCGTCTTCGGCCCTAGGTCCGAAATGCTGAGGCCAGCGTCATTTACTTCAAATTCTATTTTGCTGTCGCTACCTAAGAGTCTTACGTTTTTGATATTCAAATCCTTACCGTGTTCACTGGATTTTCCCAATGATTCTATGTTGACCTTATTGCCTTCCGGCCATTCCATCATGATCGCATACAGTTTGTCGCCCTTCTTTGTAAAGCGAATATCCTGACCTGTGAATCCTTTGTTTTGTCCTTCGCTGTGATGGCCTTTTTTGACTTCTGTGGGGCCTTCACCGAAAGTGCTCCAGTATTCCGTATCGTAAATCGCTTCACCGTTTACGTTTAACCAATCTCCGATTTGGAACAATATTTCTTTTTGGTCTTCCGGGATGGTACCATCTGCTTTCGGACCTACATTAAGTAAAAGGTTTCCGTTCTTGGATACGATATCGACTAGGTCGTCGACGAGGCTATTGGCCGTGCGTGATTCCCAGTTGGTTACGTAACACCAAGAATTCTTTCCGATAGAAGTGTCGGTCTGCCAAGGGAGCTTTCGAATACCGGGAAGCTTTCCACGTTCCAAATCGTAGATTACGGTACCTTCAGGAAAGGCTTCATGATCAAAGTTCTTATCGTTTATTACCACTTCTTTGCCCCATTCCAGTCCTTTGTTATAATAGTATGCCGCAATTTTAGGACGGTATTCCTTATAGTCGGGTATATCAAGGTAGAAATCGAACCAAAGGATGTCCGGTTGATAGTTGTCGATAAGGTCGACCGTTCTGTCCCACCACATTTTCTTGAATTCTTCCGATACGGGCTCGGTCAGGTCTTTTCCTTTAGGGGAATAGAGGTCGGCGTATTCCGGGTCGGTAGTGTCAAACTTGTCTTTTTTATTATAGAATGACCAGTTGAAGGCATAGTGGGATGAAGCCCCCATAATCATACCCTGGGCACGGCCTTCCTTAAAAAGCTCGCCCAAAACATCACGTTTAGGCCCCATATCAACGGCATTCCATCGGGTCGTATTCGATTTGTACATGGCAAAACCATCATGATGATCGGCCACGGGAATCACATATTTGGCTCCGGATTTCTTGAAAATATCGATCCATTCCTTGGCATCGAACTTTTCGGCCTTGAACATGGGTATAAAATCTTTGTAACCAAATTCCTTTTGGTCCCCGTATGTCTTTTTATGGTGTAAATATGTTGCATTAGGCCCTTTTTGCCCCAATTTCAATTGGGCGCTGAAGGTGGCGGTATCCATATACATCTGGCGTGGGTACCATTCCGATCCATAGGCAGGTACCGAATAGGCCCCCCAGTGAATGAAAATACCAAATTTGCTGTCGTTGAACCATTCGGGGTCTTTATAATGTTTTTTAATAGATTCCCAATTCGGTTCAAATTTGACCGCAGTTTCTTGGGGAATGTCCCCTTCTTTTTTCTTTTCGGCTTTCGACCCACATGAGGTGAGTAGGATGCCCGTCATTAAAAGTGTAAAAATTCTATACATTAGAATACTTTAAAAGGTTGGTTTACGCGATAAATAATTGATGCGATAAATGAGTGGCTAAGTTGCAACATAATGGGAAAAATGATAGTGCGAATTGGTCAAATAAGTATAACAAATGGTTATTTAGTTGATTTGTAGTCTTTTTGTCAGATCGAAAAAAACACGTTTTTTTACTAGACTTTCGTATACTTTCGTTGATAGGCAAGGGGAGAGCAGCCCATAAACTTCTTAAACTGCCTGTGAAAGAAAGGTAATGATTCATAACCACAGGCAAAAGCAATATGGGAAACCGAGTCATGGGTATCAAGAAGCATCCGTGCGGAAATATTGATGCGGTATTCGTTTAAAAAGGTAAAGAAAGGCCGTCCCATCATTTTGGTGAAAAACCTAGAAAACGATTGTTCCGACATATTGACCAGGTCGGCCAATTCTTTTAAATAGATTTTTCGGTTATAGTGCATCCCTACAAAATCGTGGATATCTGCCATTCGGTTACCGTATTCCGAAGGTAGGTCGTCTATAAAGCTTGCGCTCGATAAGGGAGTGTAATCGCAATCGGCCAATTTTACCAATAATGTAAGCAATTGAATATATAGGTCGTGCCCTCCTAATTTGGGGCATTTTTTTAATTGGGATATAAGCGGGGCGGTTGCCTCTTTATCGAATAAAATTCCCTTGGAGGCGGTTCTCAATAATTGAAAGAGCGATTCCAATTCAGGGACTTTAGGGAAAACGCCAAGGTTCCATTGGACCACTATCGATTTTGATAGCCCTGTTTGTTCGGTATTGTTTTTCCAGCAATGGGGAAGGTTTGAACGAAGTAGCACCAATTCTCCGGGTTCATAGGGGCCTACGTAATCACCCACGAATTTTGTCCCTACACTTTCCTCTATATAGGTCAACTCATGTTGTGGATGAAAATGCCAAGGAGTCTCAAAATTCTTTTTAGAATGATAAAAACTCGTTATGGTCCGTTGTTCATCTAAATGTATGGGCTCTAATATGGGTTGCATCCGAAGAACTTTTACAAGGGCAAGATGCCGTATGAAGTGATTTATTTTATCCTAAAATATGTAAAAATTGAATATAAATAGCAAAATAAGGTACTTATTTGCTAAAAAAGGCAACTGATTATGAGTTTTGAATATTGATTTTTGTACCAATCCAGAAAGTCCATTATAAAACTAATACTGTTGGAATGAAAAAAAGTGAGCTTCCAGACCCGTTTGAAAAAGCAAGGGAATCAAAAGGTTACGGGGAAATGAACGATCAAGATGATTCCGTGACCATGCTTTTACGACATAAAGACGTTCGTAAAAGTGCGCATAATTATAAAACCTTTCAATCTGGTGCGGTTCCGGGGCGAATCGTAATTCCTTCAGAAGTGGACATACGCGACACCCGCCAAATACCTTTTGAAGTAGATCCTCCGGTTCATGGAGTATACAGGGCTATTGTAGAGCCTTGGTTCAAAAGACCCTTACAAGCGGAATACCAAGAGAAGTTAACGGCCCAGATTTCAGAAATCGTAGAAGAGACTTTATTAAAAGGGAGTGTAGAGGTCGTAACCGATTTTGCCCTTCGCTTGCAGTCAAGGGCCTTGACCTTACTCTTAAATACAACGTTTTCCGAATCGGAAACCTGGATTTCTTGGGGAACCCATGTGTTTCGAAGTGAAGGAGAGGCGCTAGACGGCGATAAAGCCAATATTCTTTACCATTATATAGATGAACAGATCGATCGAGCCAGTGAAAATCCTGGAGATGATATGTATTCCGTACTTTTAAATTCTGAGTTCGAAGGTCGGAAATTGACCAAGGAAGAAGTAAAGGGGGTAATGGTGTTGACTTTTGCAGGAGGACGGGATACCGTTATCAATGCGGTCACCAATTCTATTGCTTACTTGGCCGAACATCCCGAAGCGTTGGAGCGATTGCGTAAAGAACCTGAGATTACCGGTAGGGCGGTGGAGGAAATGATCCGTTATTTTTCGCCCCTTACGCAAATGGGACGCGTGGTAACCGAAGATACCCATGTATGTGAGCATGCGGTAAAGGCCGATAGTAGAATTTCACTGTGCTGGGCTTCGGCCAACAGGGATGCCGCAGTTTTTGAGAATCCGAACGAAATCGTTCTGGATCGGAAGGTCAATCCACATGTAGGCTTCGGTTTTAGCCACCATAATTGTTTAGGGGCGACCCACGCCAGGCAGATATTGAAAATCTTGCTTCAGACCTTGGCACAAAAAGTAGCTTCGTTCGAAATATTGGACTACAAGGAAAATATAGAGGATTTAGACCACTTTCAGCGTAAAGTAGGTTTTCATAACATTCAAATAAAATTCAACCCTTTAACAAAATAAATTTATGGCAAAAATCACTTTTATCACCAGTGACGACGAAACGATAACTTTAGAAGGAACTTCGGGTTCGGTAATGGCCTTGGCCGTTGAGAACGGCGTACCCGGAATAGATGGCGATTGTGGCGGGGTCTGTTCGTGTGCTACCTGTCATGTACACGTGACGCCAGAAGACATGGTGAAAACAGGGAGTGCCAGTGAGATAGAGACCGATATGCTTGAGCTAGACGACAATGCTGACGAGTACAGCAGGTTGTGTTGTCAAATTGAGATCAGTGACGCCATAGATGGTGTGGTTTTAAAAGTTGCCAAATAAAGAGGTAATGTCAGATATACCGAATAATGAACCGAGCTGTGTAGTGATCGGTGCTAGTCATGCCGGAGTGAATTTTGCCTTTGCCTTACGGCGGGAAGGTTGGAACGGATCGATATGCTTGATAGATGCCGATTCCGTTTTGCCTTACCATCGTCCACCATTGTCTAAAGCCTATTTGACTAGCGATGACGGTATCGAGAAAAACCTTCTAAAGTCAAAGGAAAGCTATGTAAAGGAGCGTATTGAGCTTAAGTTAGGGGTTTGGGTCGATGCCATAGATCGAGAAAGTAAAACAATTATTCTGGCCGACGGTACAACGGTAGCCTATGACAAACTTGTTTTAGCTACGGGGGCACGGCCGATTATGCCACCTATACCAGGTTTGGATACGGCAAAGAATCTTTTTCCGCTTCGATCCGCCGCGGACGTGGCCAATATCAAAAAGACGGTGGCCGAAAACGAATCGCTTCAAGTTGTTGTTATCGGTGGAGGGTATATTGGACTTGAAACGGCTGCGTCACTAAAAAAACTCGGTGCATCCGTTACCGTTTTGGAGCGCGAATCACGCATACTGGCTAGGGTTACGGCTCCGGAAATGTCCGCTTTTTTTCAAAAATTACATCGTGATAACCACGTTTCGGTCCTTACCGAAAAGAACGTAACTTCCATAGAACCGGCATCGAACGGGAATATCGTGGTTTGCTCCGATGGAAGTAGTTACCCAGCGGATATGGTTATAGTGGGGGTAGGTATACACGTAAATAAAGAATTGGCCGAAAAGGCAGGTTTGACTATTGAAAATGGTATTCGGGTCAATGAAATGGCACAGACGAGCGATGCGTCTATCTATGCTATAGGTGATTGTACATTTCATTATAATCCACATTACGACCGCTATATTAGGCTGGAATCGGTACAAAATGCCGTTGATCAAGCGAAAATTGCGGCGGCTGCCATTGCGGGTAAAAAATGTTGTTACGATACCCTACCTTGGTTTTGGTCTGATCAATACGATGTGAAGTTACAAATGGTAGGCCTGTCCGATGGTTACGATGAAGTAGTTGTGCGCGAGGAGGCCGATAAGCCCAATTGTTTTTCGGTCTGGTATTTTAAGGGAGACACTCTTTTGTCCGTTGATGCGGTAAACAATGCCAAAGCCTATGTCTACGGAACAAAGTTCATTAAAGGAGGAGAGAAAATTGATAAATCTAAATTGGGCGGCCCGACGGCCGAGTTCAAACCGGCCAACCTCGTGGCTCAATAACAAAATATAAAAGTAGCTTAGAACTACGTAAAAAGAATAAGAAATGTCTATTCAATCAAAGAGTGCAGTAGCTAAAGGAGATGGTAGTTTTACCATTACCCATGTAACCGTTGCAGAGCCAAAGGCAGACGAGCTACTCGTAAAAATAAAGGCAGCGGGTCTTTGTCATACGGATTATGATTCCCTTAGCTGGGGAAAACCTATTGTTATGGGACATGAAGGGGCCGGAGTTGTAGAAAAGGTCGGTTCCGATATCAAAGATCTAAAAAAAGGAGACCAAGTACTCTTGAATTGGGCAACGCCCTGTATGCACTGTTTTCAGTGTCAGGAAGGCAATCAGCATATATGCGAGAACAATTCACCTGTAGTGGCCGGAGGAAACGGTCATACTCCGGGGCATGCGCATTTAGAAGGAAGCCAATGGGAAGGAAAGCCTATAGAGCGATCTTTCAACCTAGGCACCTTAAGCGAGTACGCTCTGGTCAAAGAATCTGCCGTAGTAAAAATAGAGGAGGAAAACCTGAATTTTTCCGCAGCGAGTATTATCAGTTGTGGTGTAATGACAGGTTATGGTTCTGTGGTCAACTCGGCAAAATTGGCAGCGGGTAGCTCAGCTGTAATATTGGGTTGTGGTGGAGTCGGACTCAACGTAATCAATGCTTGTGAGATCTCGGGTGCGGGTAGGATAATTGCCGTGGATATCAATCCCAATAAACTTGAATTGGCGAAACAATTTGGGGCTACAGATGTTATTTTGGCCGATAAAACGGATGTAGGTTTAGCAAATGTTGCCGAACAGGTAAAGGAAGTGCTTGGCGGTAGAGGAGCTGATTATGCCTTTGAATGCACCGCTATTCCTGCTTTGGGAGCGGCGCCCTTGGCTATGGTGCGGAATGCCGGAACGGCCGTTCAGGTAAGTGGTATTGAAGAAGATATCACTATAGATATGCGCCTTTTTGAGTGGGATAAAATCTACATTAATCCCCTTTATGGAAAGTGTAGACCTCAAATTGATTTTCCAAAACTCATGCAATTGTACAAAAAGGGCGACCTTAAATTGGATGAAATGATTACCAAAGAATACAAACTAGACGATTTGCAACAGGCATTAGACGATATGTTGGCCGGTAAAAATGCAAAAGGAGTTGTAGTTTTTGATTAGAATAAAACATGTTTAGAACCACCGAAATTTCAGATGCCGCCTACGAAAGTGCCAATCTTCGTTTTATTACCGTAAAAACGGAAAAACTAAGGGGGAGAGGGGATATTTGTGTATTTGTACCTCCAATGGCCGACTTGGAAGATTTGCCGCTGGTTATTTTGTTACATGGGGTCTATGGCAGTGCTTGGGTCTGGTCTCAAAAAGCCGGGGTGCACATTTCCGCACTTCAAATGATGGAAAAGGGCGAGATTCCCCCCATGGTAATCGCCATGCCTTCAGACGGACTTTGGGGAGATGGTTCGGGGTATCTGCCGCATCATCAAAAAGATTTTGAAAGTTGGATCGTTGACGATGTGCCCAATGCCGTTATCGAGAATATTCCATCGGTAAGTAAAAAATCGGAATTGTTTATTTCGGGACTCTCCATGGGCGGCTTCGGGGCCTTGCGGTTGGGAGTGAAATATCACGACAGGTTCAGGGCTATTTCGGCACATTCGTCCATTACCGATATTGCGCAAATGGAACTCTTTGTAGAAGAACCCCTCGATAGCTATGTGCAGGAAGACCATTCCGAAAATACAGTCTGGGGGCTCATAGAAAAAAACAAGGCCCAGTTGCCCAACCTACGGTTCGATTGTGGCACCGAAGATGATCTTATCCCTTATAATAGGAAGCTTCACCAAAACCTAGAGGAAAACCGTATTCCACATCTATACGAAGAGTTCAAAGGGGCACATGAGTGGACTTACTGGAGTGAGCACGTCAAGGACAGTCTTCGGTTTTTTTCAAGATTCTGTTAGTTTTTTAACGAATCCATTTCCATTTATTGACTTTCGCGCCGATGGAATCGGTCTATCTTATTATTTACTACCTTTCGGATACATCAAATTGAAAATTCCAAAAGGTATGAAGCACATGCTCTATTCCGTTATAACCTTAAGTATATTGGTTTTTAGCGGTTGTAAGAACGAAGAAAAAAAAGTTGAAAAACAGCAAGGAACGCAGGTCGCTAAACCCAATGTACTCTTTATTTTGGCCGATGATTACGGTTATCATGACCTGAGTATTACGGGGAGTAAATTTTACGAAACGCCAAATATTGATAGAATCGCCAAAGAGGGTATGTCCTTTACCAACGGATACGCGGCAAGTAGGGTGTGCAGTCCTTCCAGGGCGAGTATTATGCTGGGAACCTTTACGGCCCGACACGGAATAACCGATTGGATAGGGGCGAAGGCAGGAACGGAATGGCGCAAGACCGGACGCTTTAATAAATTGCTGCCGGCAGATTATGAGCATAAGTTGCCGGCCGAGGCCATCACTTTGCCAGAGGCCATGAAAGCGGCTGGATACAAGACGTTTTTTGCGGGAAAATGGCATTTGGGAGAAAAAGGCTCCTGGCCTGAAGATCACGGTTTTGATATCAACATAGGAGGATGGGATGCCGGGAGTCCGAATGGGGGATATTTCTCACCATACAATAATCCAAATCTCGAAAACCGAAAAGATGGCGAAAACCTGAGCATGCGTTTGGCCGAGGAGACCGTCACCTTTTTAAAGGAGAACGATCCGAACAAAACCGGAAAACCCGTCTTTGCCTATCTTTCCTTTTACGCCGTTCACGGACCGATACAGACAACAAAGGAGAAGTGGGCGAAATATAGAAAAAAAGCGGTAAGGAACGGGGTGGCGGACTCGGGCTATAAAATGGCGAAATTCCTTCCGATACGTCAGGTGCAAGACAATCCTGTCTATGCCGGTTTGGTAGAGACAATGGATGATGCCGTAGGCAGGGTGTTGAATACCTTAGATTCACTTGGTTTGGACAAAAACACCTTGGTCGTGTTTACTTCCGATAACGGAGGGGTGTCTGCGGGAGATTCGTTTTCAACTTCCAACCTACCATTGAGAGGAGGAAAGGGCTATCAGTTTGAGGGAGGTATACGTGAGCCTTATTTTATAAAAGCACCTTGGTTGGTAAAGGGAGGGGCATCTACTTCAGAGCCCGTAACCGGTGCCGATTTATATCCGACCATTCTCGATGTGGTGGGGGCCGACCTGAAACCGGAACAACATTTGGACGGAAAAAGTCTCTTACCTATTTTAAAGGGAGGCCATTTGGAGGAAAGAGCATTGTTTTGGCACTATCCGCATTACGGAAACCAAGGAGGGGAGCCCTCCTCGGTTATACGAAAGGGCGATTGGAAATTGATCCATTATTATGAAGATGGTCGGGAAGAACTATACAATCTCAAAAACGACCTTCAAGAATTATCGAATGTGGCTTCGGAGAATCCAGAGTTAACAAAGCAGTTGAGCGAGCAATTGTTTGCTTACTTAGATGATGTAGGCGCCCGATACCCCGAGAAGGATCCTGACTACGATCCTAAAAAAGAAGCGGCCTATCTCAAAAAAATTGAAGAAGTAAAAATGCCCGCCCTTGAAAAACAAAGACGCGACTTTTTATCCGCTGATTTTGACCCTAAGGATAATTGGTGGGGTAGTAACCTTACTAAGGATTAAATAAAGAGACTTTGTAGTTTAATTGTAGGTAAATAGGCGAGCTAGGGAAAGGAGGTGGATTTCACCTCCTTTTTTATGGCCCAAACCTATATTAATCGTTTTGAAAGAAACAGCTTGGAACGGTCATTTTACAGTATAATTCATGTGTGTTTTTCTGTATAGCTACATGCGATCCTATTTGTAGTTCGGGTAGGTCTAATTTTAAAAGGAAAGGCAATTGACTGCTTCCTGACTGCATTTTATTAAAAATTGGGGTTTGTTTATTTAGTGAAAAAATCCATTTTTATAAAGACCCGAAAATTTTACATGGACGAGTTTCTTAGATCCATTTGGATAAGAATCAAATCGTATGTGCGCTTGCCTATTTTTTAGATGAAATATGCTAATAAAATGGGTTTTCTTCATCTTGAAATGCAAGAGACCGCTCTAAACATAACTTTCGCCTAAGTCGATACTCACTTTCTTATATTCTTGCACTGGAGCTACACAATTGTCAGTTGTCTATTATTTGATATGTATTTGTTTTATATTTTAAGTAGCTGATTTTTAGTTTTTTGATGTTTGAATTTTAACATTTAAAATTAATGTTGTCTAGTTTTTGTCTAGGAACGATTGTGTAAAAAACTTATGCATATTATATACATTCACCCTATGTTTTTTTGTGATTTAGCAAAAAAAGGATAGTGATATTCCTAAGGTGATAATTTGAAGCCTATTGTTTTGTCATTAAAAGATTTAACTCAGAACTACACAATTAAAATGTAATCAATTATGAAAAACCGAATTTTAAACCTTTTAAAGGGAAGTGTTCTTATGGGGCTTTTCTTAACATTGCTGGGCTTTCAAGAAATACAGGCCCAACAAAGAATAACCGGTACGGTCAATGATGCCCTTGGTCCGGTTCCGGGAGCGAACATTGTTGTTCAGGGCACGACCAATGGGGTGACCACAGATTTCGATGGTAACTATAGCATTGAGGCATCTTCTGAAGATGTATTGGTATTTACCTATTTGGGATATGCAACCCAAACGATTACCGTGGGAAACCAAACCACTATAAACGTGACTCTAGTTGAAGATGCCAGTAAATTAGAAGAGGTGGTTGTTATAGGTTATGGAACAGCTAAAAAGAGTGATGTGGTCGGGTCTGTATCCCAGGTGACATCCAAATCTTTTGAAAACCAGCCGTTGACAAGAACTGAAGACGCCTTGCAAGGTAGGGCATCAGGGGTTAAAGTAACCCGAAACTCAGGACAGCCTGGTGGGGAAATCAAAGTTCGTATTAGAGGTGTCAATTCCATTACGGGGAATAATAGTCCTTTGGTTGTTGTTGATGGGGTTATTGGAGGTGATTTAAGTTCAATAAACCCAAATGATATTGCATCTATGGAGGTGTTAAAAGATGCGTCTGCAACTGCAATTTATGGTTCGAGAGGTTCAAATGGTGTAATCTTGGTTTCTACTAAAAAAGGAAAAGGAAAAGGAAAAATTAGCGTAGATTATTTTATTTCCAGTGATCATGTACGTAAATATATACCTACCCTTGGAGCCGCTGATTTTGCGAGAATAGAAAATTCTAGTAGAGCTAGGGTAAATTCCCCTGCTGTTTATTCTAATGAAGAAATAGCTGCTTTAGAGGCAAATGGAGGGACAAACTATCAAAAGGAACTACTAGGGCAGAACGGATTGACACAAAACTTACAGCTTTCAGCTAGCGGGGCTTCCGAAGACGGTAAGATCAACTATTTTTTATCGGGTAACTATGTGAACCAAAAAGGGATGGTTATTGAAACAGGCTATGAAAAATACTCCGTACGTGCTAATGTAAACGCCGAAATAAGCGATAAGTTAAACGTTGGGGTAAAAATATCAGCTGTTAGGGCCAAGACCGAAAACAACCTGGATCAATTCAACTTATTTGAAGGCAGGAAGATTTTTCAGGCATTGACTTGGGATCCCACCACACCGATTTATAATGAAAATGGAGACTACAATCTATATTCGACGAAAAGTGTTGCCAGTGGTACTTATAACCCTATCGCTGATATGTTGGAATCTGACTTGCAAAATGTAAATGATCGAATAGATGTTAATTTTAATACGGATTACAGCATAACAGATAAGCTTAAATATTCATTGATCGTAGGTGCAAATTCAATTAATACTGCCCAGCAAAACTATATTGTTAGTGAAACTTTGCCGGATGCAACTTACAGTGGGGCTAAAACCACCAGCTTTCAAGTCAGTAATATTTTAACTTGGGCCAATACCTATGGTAAGCACGATATCTCCGCAACTGGTTTATATGAGTTCTCTCAAAATGAATATAGTCAGAATGGATATAAATCAACGGACTATATTGTTCCCGGTAATTATTATTTGGCTGAATTAGGCCAGTCCTTTAATGCATGGAATAACTATAACAAGTCGGATATTCAATCGCTCATGGCTAGGGCGGCCTACGTTTATGATAAAAGCTTATTCCTTACTGCCACTGTTAGAATGGATCAATCTTCACGATTTAGAAAAGATCAGAATACAGGCTATTTCCCATCTGTAGCTTTAAAGTATAGCTTTAAGCAAATGGATTTTCTTAGTAATGGTGATTTTTTAACGGATTTTGCCATCAGAGGGGGCTGGGGACAAGTAGGGAACCAAAATATAGCTCCATATGCAACATATCCTAGCTCGCAAATTGGAGGGGGGGATGCTTCCTACCCCTACAGTGGAGGAACTCCTTCACCAGGGGCTATTCCTGACGGATACGGAAATGAAGATTTGACCTGGGAAACAACGACGCAAATTAACGCGGGACTTGATTTTGCCTTTTGGAACGGAAGAGCAAGTTTATCAATCGACGGATATAAAAAGAATACAACGGATTTGTTATTGGATGTTCCTGTTCCAGGTACCAATGGAGGGGGGGTAATTCCTCAAAATATTGGTGAAGTTGAAAATTACGGGGTAGACTTTTCCTTAGGGGGAGGTATCGTAAGTACCGATAATTTTAATTGGGATTCAAACTTTAATTTTTCCTACGTACAAAACAAAGTGGTTGATTTAGGAGGTGTAGACTTTATACAAGGTTCTTTTGAAGCGACCGATGGTACACAGCAATACTGGAACATTATAGAAAAAGGACGGTCTTTGGGGCAGTTCTTGGGAGCTACGTTTTTAGGAACATGGAAAACAGCTGAAGCTACTGAAGCTGCGGAGTTTGGTAGAGTGCCAGGTGACCCGAAGTACTTAAGGGATGAATCTGGTGATATAGTATATAGACCTATCGGTAATGGTACGCCAACAACATTTTGGGGTTTCAACAATACATTTACTTATAAAAATTGGGACTTGAACTTGTTTATTCAAGGGGTTCATGGTTTTGATGTATACAATACAATGCGGGGTACCATTAACGGTCCTGCCAAGAGTTTTATGTCTCCCGATCAACTCAATCAATGGACACCTGAAAATGAAACGGATATCCCAGCTGGTGGGCAAAGTATAATCGGCTCGTCCAGATTTGTTGAGGATGGAAGTTTTATACGTCTACAAAACTTGGCCATTGGGTATACCCTTCGTGATATCGGAGCTATTGAATCATTGAGAATTTATGCCAGTGGGCAGAATTTATTTTTGATTACCGATTATCAAGGTTATGATCCAGAACTTACATCTGTCGCGGCAGATCCCGCAGAACGAGGCAATGGAGATGTTGCGGCCGGTATCGATGCGGGAGCCTTTCCGAACCCATTGACTATTTCCTTAGGTTTAAAATTCAATTTTTAATAAATCAAAATTGATCAAAATTATGTATACAAAAAATAAGTTGATAAAATATTTAAGTAGCGGTATTGGAATGGTATCGGTGGTTTTTGCACTGTCATTGCAAAGCTGCGCAAACTTAGAAGAGCACCCTTCAGATTCACAATTGGCACCTGGGCAATTTTCATCATTGGAAGATTTTGATTTGGCCGTGACAGGGGTCTATGGAAAATTACGGACGGCCGCTCAATGGACCACATTTAACGTTTTTGGTTGGGCCGGAGATGATATTACCACGCACAAGGCATTGAATAAAGCTCCATTTAGGGAGTATGACCAAATGAATGTTTCTGGTGACAATCCTCGATCATTGAGTAATTGGAACGACGTTTATTCTATGATTCGTGCCGTAAATGCGGTTATCGAGAGTGCAGAAGGTCTTAGTACAACAGATCAAGAGAGATATAACAGGCTTTTGGGGGAAGCCCATTTTTTAAGAGGTACACTTTTCTTACACATGTCTAGAATTCACGGTAGAATACCTTTGCCTCTAACATCGGCACCTGATTTTGAGATAGGATTGGCTACACAAGAAGAAGTCTATCAGCAAGTTGAAAGTGACCTGTTACTAGCAGAAAGCTTGCTTCCGAACATGTACCCCGGCCTAGAGATACCGGAAGGTGCGGCTCGTCCCAATAAAGGAAGTGCACAAGCCATTTTATCGCGTCTTTATATGAATTGGGCCGGTTTTCCTTTAAAGGATAGCTCTAAGTATACCGATGCGGCCAATGCAGCAAAGAAAGTTATTGATAACCATTCTTCCTATGGTTTTGAGTTGGTAAATGACTTGAACGATTTATGGAAAGTAGCCAATAGGTTTAATAAAGAGTCTGTGTGGACAATAGTATATAGTAATGGGGCAGGTTTGGGAAATAGAAAATATGGTATTTTGGGATACCCTGCCGATGTAGAGGGAGGTTGGTCGGAAACTTTTGCTGAAGTTCGATTCTTCGAAGACTTTCCGGAAGGACCAAGAAAAGAAGCAACGTATAGAACAGATTTAGATTGGAAGAATTTTACCGATCAGGTGCAACCTGTATTTACAAAAGTAGCCGGACCTTTAGGAGACCTTCCTAGTCAATGGTCAACGGATAGAAACGACTTTTATATGCGTTATGCAGAGGTACTTTTAAATTATGCCGAAGCTTCGGGTCGATCGGGCAATGCTACTGCCGACGCATGGGAAGCATTGAATATGATTCGAAGAAGAGCTGCCGGTAAACCATTTGATTCTCCGGATCCTTCTGTAGATGTTACTTCTGGAGATTTAGCGGAATTGGCATTCACCGAAAGGAAGTGGGAATTTGCAGGGGAATATTTACGATATAATGATTTGGTTAGAATGGAAAGGGTTGAAGAAGCATTGAAAAATGAAGCCCGTACACCATTGGATCCTAATATCCCAATTGCGAACCCGGTTTTGGGTTCATTATCTCCGGATAATTATTATGCCCCTATTCCTCAGATAGAAATTGATTTAAACCCCAATCTGGCAAATTAAAAGTTGAGTTAGTTAGTTTAAGCATGACGGTAAGGTTTAAAAAAAAAGCCTTGCCGTTATCTTTGTTTAGAAGGGCTTCGTTAAATGGGCCTTGAGCGAACCTCACGGTGTATATCGCTGAAAATCTTTGTATTTTAAAACAATTTAAAATTAATACCGAAAACTTATGAGGTGTTATCCTAAGATGTGGGGGCTGGTAGTGGTGGTACTGCTATGCTCTTGTAAGCAAACAGAAAAGAAACCAACGGCAAATCAAGAAACTATTGAAAAGTCGTCTAGGCTTTTTCGGGAAGTGCCGGCAGAACTTTCGGGTATCGAATTTGTAAATCGGCTCGAAGAGACCTTAGAATCCAATTACTATCAATACATGTATACCTATATCGGTGGCGGAGTAGCAGTCGGTGATGTAAATAACGACGGATATGATGATATTTATTTCACCTCGAATTCATCCGATGATAAATTATACCTCAATA
Organism: Zobellia sp. OII3; assembly: GCF_002211465.1. NCBI lineage: Bacteria > Pseudomonadati > Bacteroidota > Flavobacteriia > Flavobacteriales > Flavobacteriaceae > Zobellia > Zobellia sp. OII3. The sequence goes on from NZ_MWRZ01000004.1 coordinate 350,924, forward strand.
AGGGCAATCTGCAATTTGAAGATGTCACTAAGGCTGCTGGTATAGAACAAAGACCCGGTTTCAATACAGGGGTAACCATGGTAGATATCAATGGTGATGGACTCTTGGATATTTATGTTTCAAGGGGCGGATGGAAAGATGAGGATGGAAAATTCAAAAATTTATTATACATAAACAACGGGCCTTCGGAAGGCGGTGTCGTAACTTTTACAGAAAAGGCTGAAGAATTAGGGCTGGCCGACCCCAATAGAACCATTCAGGCCACTTTTTTCGATTTTGATAAGGACAATGACCTAGATGTCTACATTTCCAATACCCCTGATATAACCAGTAGATCAGAAATACTTGACCTGAATAAAGTTCAAAACGACCCTAAAAGCCTAGAGTTGAAGGGAAGTGACCGCCTATATGAAAATGATGGTACAGGCCATTTTAGCGATATATCAAAAAAGGCAGGGCTGCTTTATGATATTGGTTTTGGATTGAATCCCCAAGTGGGCGATCTTAATAATGACGGGTGGGACGATATTTATATATGTAACGACTTCAATGTGCCCGATTTGGTTTATGTCAACAATGGTGATGGCACTTTTACCGAATCGCGTGATAAGCTTTTTAAGCATATGTCCTTCAATAGCATGGGCAGTGATATGGCTGATATGAACAACGATGGCCTTCTCGATGTGATGACCTTGGATATGAATCCCCAAGATTACGTAAGGTCTAAAACAACAATGGCCATGACCTCTATATCCGATTTTGAAGGTATGGTCGAAAACGGGTACCACTATCAGTATATGCATAATATGTTACAGACCAATAACGGTAACGGAACCTTTAGCGAAATTGGTAATATGGCAGGTATAGCCAATACGGATTGGAGTTGGGCCTTATTGTCGGCCGATTTCGATCTAGATGGGTTTAACGATATTTTTGTGACCAACGGTGTTTATCGCGACGTCATTGATCGCGACAAGAACAATGAAATACTAGAAATCTTAAGGCGGAACAAAAGAAAACCTACGGATGAAGATTTCCTAAAGTTCGCAAAAATGCTCCCTCAGCAAAAGCTGAAAAATTTCTTTTTTCGAAATAAAGGGGACTTAACGTTCGAGGATACGAGTGAGACATGGGTAGATAGTGAAGCCTCTTTCTCCAATGGTGCCGCGTACGCTGATTTTGACAATGACGGCGATTTGGACGTTGTGGTGAATAATATAAATGACACCGCTACATTACTCGAGAATAGGGCTGTTGACAACTCCCAAAAATACTATTTGGAACTGAATTTGGAAGCTGCCGGCAAGAACACATTTGGTATAGGGGCTGTTGTTCACCTCTATTTTGAGGATGGTACCAAACAAATGCGCCAGGTAATCCCTACTAGGGGATTTTTGTCTTCGGTACCTAATTCGTTATACTTTGGCCTTGGGAATCATCAATCGGTTCAACGTGTGAAAATTATATGGCCTGATCGAAAGGTTCAAGAACTCGAAGATGTGCAGGCAAATCAATCTTTACGTGTTGATTATGGCATGGCCCAAGCTAGAAGCGAAGAGCAAGATGAGGCGGAGACCTTGTTCTCTGAACTGGCCTTCGGTGTGAGGCATACCGATCCTTATTACAATGACTATAAGCTGCAGATATTATTGCCCCATAAACTTTCGCAACTAGGGCCTGCCTTGGCAAAAGGCGATTTTAACGGAGATGGTCAAGACGATGTCTTTATAGGTGGCGGCAAGGGCCAGCCTGGACAACTGCTATTGGGCCGATCGACTTCTTTTAAAAAAATAAGTATTCCGGTTTTGGAGGAAGATAAGGGGTATGAAGATATTGGTGCAGCATTTTTCGATGCCGATGGCGATGGGGATAAAGACCTTTATGTGGTAAGTGGAAGCTACGAATTTAACGAGAACCCGAGAATGTTGATCGATAGACTTTATCTTAACGATGGAAGCGGCAATTTGACAAAAGCGCTAGATGCCATTCCCGAAGTAGGGATTTCGGGGTCTATAGTACTTCCTTCCGATTATGATGGTGACGGAGATATCGATCTGTTCATAGGGGGCAGATTAATAACGGGTAAATATCCGTATCCTGCCAGTAGTCTGCTCTTGGTCAATGAAACGGGTAAATTTAGTATACAAAACGATGACCTGGCACCTGAATTTCGAGGATTGGGACTTGTAACCGATGCGAAATGGATTGATATCGATAATGATAATGACACCGATTTGGTCTTGACAGGGGAGTGGATGGGTATTCAGGTATTTCTCAATACAAATAACAAACTCGAACGCAGTGATGCCTATCCTCAATTGGCCGATGCCGTCGGCTGGTGGAATGAAATTTTGATCGAAGATATCGATGGGGACGGCGATAAGGATATTGTTGCAGGTAACTTGGGGCTCAATTCAAAGTTTCACGCTTCCTATGAAAAACCATTTGAAATCTACACCTCCGACTTTGATATGAACGGCTCCGAAGATGTTATTTTGGCAAAAGAGTATCAAGGGAAGCAGGTGCCGGTTAGGGGGAAAAGTTGTATGACGCAGCAATTACCACATCTAGCCCAAAAAATACCAACTTATACCGACTTTGCCAGTAAAGATTTGAAAGGTATCGTTGGCGAAGGACTTCAGACGGCACTCCATTATAAGGCAACGGAATTCCGGTCGGGTATATTTTTGAATAATAGGGGGGTGTTTAGTTTTCAGCCCTTCGTGAACCAGGTGCAAACGGCGCCGATTAACAGTATTTTGTTTGAAGATTTTGATGGAGATGGAATCGGTGACCTCGTCCTGGCAGGAAATAATTATCAATCTGAAGTTGAAACGACCCGCTCAGATGCTGGCATCGGAACTTTTCTGAAAGGAAATGGTAAAGGCACTTTCGTTTTGGTGCCTAATTTGCAATCGGGTTTCTTTGCGGATAAAGATGTTCGTAATATAGCCGCGTTGAATACAAAAGGCAGTAAATTTATTCTAGTTGCAAATAATGACGGTTATCACAACTTGTTTAAATTAAATCAGGATATAGAATAAACTATGGTTTTGCAGGTCAAACATTTGGTTTCTTTTATAATGGTTATCCTTTGTTGGGTTCCACTAAGTAGATTAGATGCGCAGCAACTATCCGATACTTTGGAAGGCCTGCAGGGAGAAGCGTTTTTTGAGGAAGCAAGAAAATTGAGGCGTGACAACCCTGAAGAAGCATTGGTCCTGTTACAAGAAAAACATGAAGAATTATTAAAAAAAGGCGACACGGTCAATGCGGTAAAGGCTCTTTTAGAGATGCCTTATATAAATGGGCAGCATGTTGATTATACAAAATCATACGATACGCTTTGGTATGCCCTTTTTTTGGCGGATAGTGTCGATGATGATGCTTTAAAGGCCTCTGTCTATAATGGGCTAGGTAGACTTTATAGTTTCTTTAAACGAAAAGACGAGGCCCTAGAGTATTTGCAGACCTCCCTTGAAATCAATCGCAAGTTAATTGACAGGGGCAAACTGCAAAAAGCCAAACTGGTTGAAAATTACTATTTGATAAGCGCTACCCATAGGATATTAAACCAGCACCACTTGGCCAGGGTGTATCTTGATAGTTGTTTTGTAAATTATGCTCCCATGGACGGGCAGCTTCCTATGGCTTATTTACATTTTGAACAGGCCTTTCAATTGTATTTGGATAATAAAAACGAAGAGGCCCTGCTGTTGTTGGAAGAAGTAGAGTCGTGGTTTTTAAAGAACAGGCCGTCTTTTCTGGTTTTGGTGTATTCCGATATGGGTGACGTCTATGCGAATATGTCCAATTATAAACAAAGCGAAGCTTACTATAAAAAAGCCTTGGCAATTTCGGAAGAATACAATAGCCATGTTGATTTCTCTTCCTTGGTGTATGAGAAACTGGCCGATTTGTATGAAAGTCTCGGGGCGTATGAAAATGCCTATAAAAACCAAAAGAAGGCAAAAGCCATTGACGCCCAGTTCTTTGATAGTAGAACGGCAATCAACCAGAGTCTTTTGGAAATAAAGGATGAATTTAGGGTAGAAAAGGAAAAACAGGAACGCCTTGTGCGGAAACAGCGTTTGGAAAAATTGGAACAGGCCGATAAGATATCGATGCTGCAGCGTATTATTTTATTGGGCTCCTTGGTTTTTATGGCTATACTTGGTCTTATTTATTTCAGGTCGATTCGAACAAGGCATCTGACGGAAAAGCAAATGTTGCGGAGAAATAAGCAGCTCGAAATCAAGAAGGGGAAGGAACTTCTTGACTTGAAGAATAAAGAGTTGGCCGTATCGGCGCTTCAAATGGTCGAAAAGGATGAGTTTTTGAAGGAAATAGCGGAAAGGTTAAAAGAAGCGGAAGGAATCTCCGATAAACCAGAGGTCAAACAGGTTTTAAAATCCATTTCCCATAATCGAAGCGACAATTGGGAGGAATTCCGCCTTCGCTTTACCGCGGTAAACGAAGACTTTTATAATAAGATCACTACAATGTACCCTAAGCTAAGTCAAGCGGATCAAAAGTTGTGCGCTTTGATCAAACTAAACTTTTCAAGTAAGGAAATAGCTAGACTTCTGGGGATTTCGGTCGAGTCGGTGCACACAACAAGATATAGATTGCGCAAAAAAATGAAATTGGAAAGATCGGTCAATCTGGAAGAGTACATTTCGTCCCTTTAGAAGATTGGTCGAAGGGGAGTCTCTCTATGGGAGCCTATGCAAATTTTTGCGAAAATACGCCCAAGATTGTTAAATTGCGCATATAATATTTTAAAATGAAGAAACCGAAGGCAGAATTAAAGTCCACTTACAATGTTCCAAACTTAGAGAGAGGGCTTTCGATTATTGAGTTATTGGCTACTCGAACCAAAGGTATGACCCTTGCGGAAATAACAGAAACCCTTTCCATTACAAAATCCAGTGCTTTTCGGATTGTCAGTACCCTTATATTCAAGAATTATCTTCAGAAGAACGAAACCACCAAAAAAATAACCCTTTCTAGAAAAATGCTGACCCTTGGTATTTCTTCTATGAACGAACAGAGTATTGTAGAGCATTCTATAGACGTCATGCGCGCATTGCGCGATGAGCTCAAGGAATCGGTCATGCTAGGGGTGCTTCTAGGCTCTACGGGAACTATTTTGGAACAGGTGCCCTCTTCCTACCCGGTCAAACTATTTGTTGAACCTGGTACCCAATTTGATCTGCATAGTTCGGTAGGGGGTAAATGTATATTGGCCCATATTCCCTCGGAAGAAGCTGATATGGCCTTGAACGGAAAACCTCTGACCAAGTTTACCGAAAATACCATTACATCAAAGAAACAGTTTAAGAAGGTGTTGAAAGAAGTTCGGGAAAAAGGATATGCGGTAGATAATAGCGAGGATATTGAAGGGATCAATTGTGTGGGTGCTCCCATATTCAATGAGTACGGTTATCCCGTAGCGGCACTTTGGATTACGGCTCCTTACGGTAGACTTCCTGCATCGCAATTTGAAAGTAAGGGTAAAATCGTTATGAAATACGCCCTTGTAATTTCTACCAAGCTGGGATATTTGACCCATTGATTTTTTGTGGAGTAAAAAAAGAAGTAATTAAATATCACTTTTGAGGTGATGGAAGATAAGAAAGACCTGTCTGGCAGGTCTTTTTTTTATGTCTATGGATATTTTGTCCGGAACATTGTGCTAATCGACTGATAGCTAGAAATAAGGGTTTTGATTTTTTTAAGGGAAATTGTGGGGCATATCCTAAAAAAAGATGGTCTAAATATGTCTATATGTCAATTTTTTATATATTTTTGATTCAAATATGAAACTAGTTTCTTATTTGAATCAAAAAAAATACCATATGGATGCTACAATTGTTATAAGGGAAGATGCTCTTGGTGACGTTGAAAACCAGAATGGAGTATTGCAAAACGGTGAGCTACATATTAATGTAGATTTTGTTGATGATTACGGAGATGATGTGCAGGTGTATAATGGGGTCTTTGAAAAAGGATTGAATATGCCCGCTATTTTACTTGATGCATTTTATGCCTTGATGGCAAAAGTGAAAGTACTAGAGTTTGGTATGGATCAAAATATTTCAGAACACTTCAAGATATTGAAGGGTAAAGCGGGTAAAATGATTTTTGCGGGCGATGTAGATGAAAAAAACACTATGGGTCAACCTGGATTAACGGTGAATCTTTCCGCGTTAGAAGCAGGGGATAGGGAGTTTGTTGAAAAGGTTTTGGATTTTGTAGAGGAAAATATCTCCGACAATACATATTGGGTAGATGACCTTTCATTCGACATGAATACCAGTCGTTCGACCTTTTTTAGAAAATTAAAAAAAATAACGGGTCATGCGCCAAAGGATTTTATGAGGAACTTAAGGCTGATGAAGGCGGGAGAGTTGCTTTCCCGTGGAGAGCTCCGGATTGCCGAGGTCAGCTATCAGGTCGGTTTTGGCGACCCCAATTATTTTAGTAAGTGTTTTAGGAAGTTCTATGGAACTTCCCCGTCCGATTATATCGCGATGAATCGAGCCAATTAGTTTAGTAGTGTAAACATGTATATTTAAATTTTAGATCAAGTATCAATAACTATGAACAAATACGCCCAATTTTTAATTTTTGCTGCGGTGCTGGTATCGGCCTGCAATTCTCCCAAAACTACAAAAGAAATGAAATCTACAGATGATTGCCCAGAGAAGGTGACGTTTACTCCCGAACAAATTGACCATCTCGGCATTACGGATACCAACCATTTGAGCGCTGCGTCAAAAAGAGCCTTGAAATGGCCTACGGACTTGGGTAATGAATGGTTTATTCAGTTTGGTCCGTTACAACCTTTAAAGGGGGATTTGGCTTATGAGGAAGGTGTCGTTCGTCGTGATCCAAGTGCCATAATCAAAGAGAATGGAAAGTACTACGTGTGGTATTCTAAAAGTACCGGGCCAACGCAAGGTTTTGGTGGGGATATTGAAAAAGATAAGGTTTTTCCGTGGGATCGATGTGATATTTGGTATGCTACCTCCGAAGATGGTTGGACGTGGAAAGAAGAAGGTCCCGCAGTAACAAGAGGTGAAAAAGGGGCTTATGATGATCGCTCCGTTTTTACCGTTGAGATCATGAAATGGGAAGATAAGTACTACCTCTGCTATCAAACGGTAAAATCACCCTATAATGTCCGTGTTAAAAATCAAGTAGGTCTGGCTTGGGCGGATTCTCCCGACGGGCCATGGACCAAAAGTGAAGAGCCTATTTTGAGTCCGGCCGATAACGGAGTGTGGAAGGGTGAAGAGCAAGATCGTTTCGCCGTGATTAAAAAAGGTGATTTTGATAGCCATAAAGTACATGATCCATGTATTATACCTTATAAGGGGAAATTCTATCTCTATTACAAAGGGGAACAGATGGGTGAAGCGATTACTTTCGGCGGAAGACAGATACGTCATGGTGTGGCCATAGCCGACAATCCCAAAGGGCCTTACGTGAAATCTCCATATAACCCTATTAGCAATAGTGGTCATGAAATCTGTGTTTGGCCTTATAACGGAGGTATTGCTTCGTTGATCACTACAGATGGTCCTGAAAAGAATACGATCCAGTGGGCTCCAGACGGAATTAACTTTGAAATTAAATCGGTAATACCAGGGGTCAATGCCCATGCTATCGGACTGAACCGAACAGCGGATGTTGAAAAGGAACCGACCGAAATTTTACGATGGGGATTGACGCATATATACAATAATGGCGATTACCAGAGTATCATGCGTTTTTCTTCGGAAAGAAAAACACGTCACGTAGCTAAAGGAGTAAAAAAACAATAGGAAAATAAGTTTGATGAAAGCAACTGTTTACAAAGGAAACAAAACCTTTTCCGTAATCGAGAAGGAAATTGAAGCACCGGAAAAAGGTGAGGTTAGAATTAAAGTGGCCTATTCAGGAGTGTGTGGCACCGATGTGCATATCTATCATGGTATGATGGACAAGCGGGTGGCCATGCCTCAGACCATTGGTCATGAAATGTCGGGAATCATCGACGCCGTTGGCGAAGGGGTTGAAGGCTACGCGGTTGGCGATAAAGTTGTGGTCCGTCCCTTGGACGATCGTTTGGTAAAGGCTTCCGATAAAGGCTTTAACCATATTTGCGAAGATTTAAAATTCATCGGTATCGATAGTCCGGGTTCTATGCAGCAGTATTGGAACGTACCTGCCTTCGTCCTTCATAAACTAAAGGCGGAGACCGATTTAAAATTGGCCGCTTTGATCGAGCCCCTATCGGTTGCTACCCACGACGTTCGTAGAAGTGGTTTGGTAGCCGGTGAAACGGCCGTGGTTTTGGGCGGCGGCCCTATAGGTCTTTTGGTGGCCATGGTAGCTAAGGAAGTAGGGGCAAACGTCATCGTTTCAGAAGTGAACGAAAAACGTATCGCTAAGGCCCAGTCAATGGGATTACATGCCGTAAACCCTACGAAGGTAGACCTGGTAGAGTATGTGAAGGAGCAAACCGATAACCGTCGTGCCGATGTGGTTTTTGAAGTTGCAGGGGTACAGCCTGCTTTGGATATTATGTGTGAGGTTGCCGGTATTCGCGGGCGAATCTTGATGGTGGCCATTCATGGGGAAAAGAAACCGGTAGACCTTTTCAAGTTTTTTTGGAAAGAATTGAGCCTGATCGGGGCTAGGGTATACGAAAAGGAGGACTATGAAAAATCAATCGATTTGATTACAAAAAACGAACTGCCCTTCGAGGATATGATTACCGATGTACAGCCATTGAGCAATATTCAACAAGTATTTGAAAATATAGATAATAATCCTGATGGTATGAAAGTACTTATGGATTGTCAACAATAATTAAAGGGAAACAACGCATAGAAAATGAGCATATTGAATCAATTTAGCCTGAAAGGAAAAACAGCTTTGGTAACGGGGTGTAAAAGAGGTATAGGAAAGGCTATGGCCGTAGCATTGGCAGAAGCGGGAGCCGATATCATAGGGGTTAGCGCCTCTTTGGAGAAGCATGGTAGTATGGTAGGGCAGGAAGTCGAGGCCACGGGAAGAAAATTTAAGGCATACACTTGTGATTTTAGTAATAGGGAAGCTTTATATGAATTTATAAAGGAAGTGAAAAACGATTTTCCTAAAATCGATATCCTAGTAAATAATGCAGGTACCATTCTTCGGGCCCCTGCAGTTGAACATTCCGATGAGTATTGGGATAAGGTAATCGAAATCAATCAAACAGCGCAATTTGTCCTTACCCGTGAAATCGGTAAGGAGATGGTGGCCCGAGGGGAAGGTAAAATTATTTTTACGGCTTCGTTGTTGACGTTCCAAGGTGGTATTACAGTGCCCGGTTATGCGGCCAGTAAAGGGGCAATCGGTCAGATGACCATGGCCTTTGCCAATGAATGGGCGGCTAAGGGAGTGAACGTAAATGCCATAGCGCCAGGTTATATCAGTACCGATAATACCGAGGCTTTAAGGAACGATCCTGAAAGATCGGCGTCTATTTTGTCGCGAATACCGGCTGGTAGATGGGGTAAACCTGAAGATTTTGCGGGACCTATAGTCTTTTTAAGTTCAGATGCAGCGGCTTATATGCACGGTGTTACCATGTTGGTAGATGGTGGCTGGATGGGAAGATAATGGTACCGGGAATTGTAAAAAATAATCCACAAAAAATATAGAAAAATGAAATGGTCAAGACGTGTGTTCTTGTTCTTTGCGTCTTTCACTATGCTCTTTAGTGGCTGGGCCCAAGACAAACCGAACATTGTTTTTATATTGTCCGACGATGCCGGTTATGCCGATTTCGGATTTCATGGGAGTAAAGAATTCAAGACGCCCGAACTAGACAAATTTGCAAAAAATGCCGTACGCTTCTCGCAGGCCTATGTGTCTGCGGCCGTGTGTGGTCCGTCAAGGGCGGGACTCCTAACCGGAAAGTATCAGCAGAAATTTGGGTTTGAAGAGAACAACGTTCCTGGTTTGATGAGTAAAAACGGTCTTACAGGTGACGATATGGGCTTGCCCCTTGATCAAAGAACTATTGCCGACTACCTAAAGGAACAGGGGTATAGAACAGCTTTGTTCGGGAAGTGGCATCAAGGGAATGCCGATCGGTTTCATCCGACCAAACGTGGTTTTGACGAGTTTTATGGTTTTCGCGGAGGTGCAAGAAGTTATATGCCCTTCGGAGCCGATAACGAACTTACGAGAAACGAAGATAGGTTAGAACGTGGTTTTGGAGGTTTTCAAGAACACGAAGGCTATCTAACAGAGGAATTGGCCGATGAGGCCATTGCATTTATCGAGAGAAACCAGAAGAATCCGTTTTTTGTTTACTTGGCTTTTAATGCGGTACATACCCCAATGGAAGCAAAGGAAGAAGACCTTAAAAAGGTCAAAGGCCTAAGCGGAAAAAGAAAGACGCTAGCGGCAATGACCATTGCCATGGATAGGGCTTGCGGTAAGGTTTTGGACCGGATCAAGGCATTGGGCCTCGATAATAATACACTAATTGTTTTTACTAACGATAACGGTGGGCCATCGGATGCAAACGAATCTTCGAACCTTCCTTTAAGCGGCACCAAGGCCAACCATTTAGAAGGGGGGATTCGCGTTCCTTTTCTAATGTCATGGCCCGGTAAATTAAAGCCGAATACGGTTTATGAAAACCCAATTAGTACATTGGACCTATTGCCGACTTTTGTTACGGCGGCCGGTGGTGACGTCAATGCTATCGACGGATTGGACGGGGTAGACCTCCTGCCTTACCTACAAGGAAAAAAGCAAGGGAGGCCACATGAAACACTGTATTGGAAAAAAGAAGCTAGGGGAGCCATTAGGCATAACGATTGGAAGCTGGTACGCTTTCCCGATCGCCCTGCGGAACTCTATAATATTAAGGAAGATATATCCGAAACTAATGATTTAGCTTCTAAATATCCTCAAAAAGTCCGTAAACTTTATCAAATGCTCTTTAATTGGGAATTAACCTTGGAGCGACCTCTTTGGCAATTGGAAAGAAGGTTTGAAGGTCTTGCGGCCAAACGAATGGATTCATATAGAAAACACTAATAATTAACGAAAAATGTCAGGAATTAAAGAATACCAACTATTTATCGACGGAAAATGGGTTACCTCAACCTCAGGTGAGACCATAGATATTATAAACCCATCTACCGAAGAGGTCGTTGCAAGGGTTCAGAACGGTACGGTCGAAGAGGCCCATCTAGCGCTACAGGCGGCCGAAAAGGCCCAAAAGGAATGGAAGAAATTACCGGCCCGTTCGCGTGCCGAGCTCCTGTATAAGTTGGCCGATGAGATTAAGGCGAATTCCGATTTCTTGGCCGAGCTCTTGGTCAAGGAACAGGGGAAACTGCTAAAAGTAGCTAAGGGGGAAGTGGCTGTTACCGCTTCTTTTATTGAATATGCTTGTGAAGGGGCTAGAAGAATCGAGGGGGATATTGTGCCTTCCGACAACCCCAACGAGCAAATTTGGATCCAGAAAATACCTCGCGGCGTAGTGGTTGCCATTACCGCTTGGAATTTCCCATTGGCCTTGGCCGGTCGTAAATTAGGACCAGCCTTGGTTGCCGGAAATACTATCGTTATAAAACCGACTTCCGAAACGCCTTTGGCTACTTTGGAATTGGGTAATCTTGCGAAGAAAGTGGGTATTCCAGATGGGGTCATCAATATATTGACCGGTCCGGGTAGGGCCATGGGTAATGCCCTTGTTGAAAGTCCTATTACTAAAATGGTGACAATGACCGGTTCTACGCCCGTGGGTCAGTCTATTGCCAGGGCCGCGGCACAAAACCTTACGCACGTTCAGTTGGAACTTGGAGGGAAAGCTCCTTTTATTGTTTTTGAAGACGCCGATATCGATGCCGCTGTAGACGCTGCCCTACACTCGCGTTTTGATAACTGTGGACAGGTGTGTACCTGTAATGAAAGAATGTACGTTCATGAAGGCATTTACGATGCCTTTATGGAAAAATTTATCGCCAAGACAAAGGCTATTAAGGTAGGTGACCCTATGTTGGAGGATACCGATATGGGCCCTAAAGTAAATGCTTCCGAATTAAAGCATATGGAGCATTTGGTTGCCGTGAGCCTAGAAGAAGGTGCGACTTTGGCTACAGGGGGTAAAAAACTTGAAGGTGGTGCTTTTGAAAAAGGATTCTGGTTTGAGCCTACGGTTTTGACCAATGTAACCCAAAATATGACCATTGTTCATGAAGAATCTTTTGGGCCAATTCTTCCCGTCTTGAAATTCAAGACTTTTGAAGAAGTGGTCGGTTATGCCAATGACTGTGAATACGGACTTGCGGCCATGGTCTTTACCAATGATATGAATACCATCATGAAGTGTAATGATGAGTTGGAATACGGTGAAATCTACGTAAACCGTGGTCATGGTGAACAACACCAAGGCTTCCATAACGGATATAAGCTAAGTGGCTCGGGAGGTGAAGATGGGAAGTACGGCTTTGAGCAGTACATGGAGAAAAAGACGTTTTATATTAGACACAAGGCATAAATGGGTACAAGTATAAAATCGGTTGACTGTAAATTGTTCAGGGTTCCCTTGCCGGAAGTTATGAACGATGCCAAACACGGAGACCATACGCATTTTGAACTGATTACTTCTACGATCACTTTAGAAGATGGTAGTACGGGCACTGGATATACCTATACGGGTGGAAAAGGAGGAAATGCCATTAAGGCCATGGTCGATTACGATATAGCACCGGCCTTGATAGGTAAGGACGGTTCCGATATTGATGGGATTTACGATTTTCTTGAATGGCACATGCACTATGTAGGTAGAGGGGGTATCGTTTCCTTTGCCGTTTCTACGATAGATATTGCACTGTGGGATATCCGTTGTAAGAAGGCCGAAAAACCACTTTGGCAAATGGCTGGTGGTGCGGGTAATACCTGTAAGGCCTATTGCGGGGGAATTGATCTACAATTTCCTATTCCAAAACTTTTGAAGAATATGGAGGGCTATTTGGCCGCGGGTTTCAACGCGGTCAAGATTAAGATCGGAAGGGAAAATCTCGATGAGGACATAGAGCGCATTAAAGCGGTACGTGAGTTCATCGGGCCCGATGTGACCTTCATGGTCGATGCCAACTACTCAATGACCGTTGATAAGGCCATTGAGGCTATTAACCGCTTTAGGGAATACGATATCACTTGGTTCGAAGAACCGATTATTCCTGATAACTATATAGGTTTCTCACAAATTGCCGATGCTACAGGCTTTCCTTTGGCTATGGGCGAGAACCTGCATACCATCCATGAATTTGAATATGCCATGGATCAGGCAAAATTATCCTTTATTCAGCCAGATGCTTCAAATTGTGGGGGGATCACAGGTTGGTTGGCCGCCGCACGGTTGGCCGATAAGCATAATATTCCAGCCTGTTCGCATGGAATGCAGGAACTACATGTGAGCTTGGTATCCGCCCAACCGAATTCAGGTTGGCTAGAGGTACATAGTTTTCCTATTGACCAATACACCAAAGGACCGTTGGTGGTAGAGAACCATCTTGCCGTAGCACCAGATACGCCAGGGGTAGGAGTGGAGTTCGATTGGGAAAAACTGGCAGCTTTTCAATCGAAATAAATAATTCTGACTAGAACATTCAAAAACGCTTACGATAATGAAAACGACACAGACAGATTTCGGTGTATTGAGCGGTGAAAACATTTACCGCTATACTTTAGAGAACGATAATGGGCTTAGTGTAAAGATTTCCAACTATGGGGCTACCATTACCTCTATTCTTTTACCGCAAAAGACAGGGAAAACGGATGAAATCGTTTGTGGTTTTGATACGTTCGAGAGCTATTTCTCCGAGGCCTATCAAGCCAATGCCCCATATTTTGGGGGAACGGTTGGCCGCTATTGCTCGCAAATAAAAGATGCCCGATTTTCTTTGAATGGAAAGGAATACCAATTGGCAAAAATAGTTGGCGATAATAACCTGCACGGAGGAAAAATCGGTTTCGATAAAAAAATATGGAAGGTAAAGGCGTTTTCGCCTGAAGTTGCCAGTGTTCAAATGGAGCTTGAGAGTAAACATTTGGAAGAGGGCTTTCCAGGAAATGTTACGGTTCAGGTGACCTTCACATTGACCAATGACAACGAACTTAAAATACGGTATGGGGCTATCACCGACCAAGACACGCCTTTTACGATTACGAATCACACCTATTTTAATCTTTCGGGCTTTGCTGAAAATGTTGAGGGTCACACCGTAATGGTAGATGCCGATACCAAACAGCTTTGGGATGAAACCGGAGCTGCCACTGGGGAAAACGTCTCTGTTGCGGGCAAGGCCGACGACCTGCGCTCTCCAAAGATCATAAAGGAAGTACACGAGGCTATGGGCGATGGTTTTGAACATTTTTACCTCTTTGAGGATAAGGGGTTTGAACTGGGTAAAGTGGCAGAAATTAGTGAACCTAAAAGTGGTCGCACCATGGAAGTTTTTACCACGGAACCCGGAATGTTACTCTACACCGGAAAATATACTTCAGATGAGCTCAAAAGAGAATCGGGATTGCAATACGGTAAATATCGCGGCTTTTGCTGTGAAACTCACCGCTACCCAAATGGCCCCAATATTTCAGACGCCCCGAAGACAATCTTAAAAGTGGGGGAGGATTACGATAGTACGACGATTTTTAAATTCAACTGGTAAACCAAACACGGCCTGGTATGCCCGAACCGGTGTACTTGGCCCCAATTAAATATTATAGTTATGACCGAAGGTGTATTATGGGCGATTTTCGCCGGATTGATGTTGGGCCTTTATGCCCTTCCCGAAAAATTTACAAAAGGTTTCAAGTATGAGAATACATGGAGTCTCTTCTTTCTTTTGACCATGTTCGTTGTGCCGATTATTGCTTCAGTAACCCTTATTCAGGGTTTTGGGGAAATTTTCGGAAATATGCCGACCGATATATGGGTGAAAATGGGCCTTACCAGTTTCCTTTGGGGAATTGGGGTTATGATGTGGAGCAAGGCCATTAACCATATTGGTCTCTCCCTTGGTTTTTCCATCTTTATCGGAACCATAATTTTGGTAGGCTCCCTATTGCCGTTTATTGAAGACGGACTTCCTCCCTCAAATGTATTGACCTTTATTTTGCTCGGTATTCTAGTGGTGTTGTTAGGGGTTATCTTAAACGGTAAAGCCGGACTTACCCGAGAAAAGGACGAAGCTAAAATAGCCTCCGAAGGTGCGCCGGCCAAAGGTTCAATGGTGACCGGCATTATGATCGCCGTTGTTGGTGGATTATTGGCCACGGGCTTTAGCTATGCCAATGCCGCAGGTCGACCTTACTTGCACGAGGCCAGTGTGGCCCAGGGCAATGCCGATTGGATAACGGCCGTAGCCGTAATGTTCCCGATCTTTATTAGTGGGGGTATCGTTATGACCGCCTATTTCCTATGGCAATTGAACGCTAAAAATGCATGGGGGGAATTCAAGACTCCGGCTTTCGGAAAAAACCTGTTTCTGATATTGATCATGGCGGTTTTTCATTATGCCGCATCCGCCCTTTTTGCCTATGCAGCCTTTAAGTTGGGGGCATCGGGGAATACGGTCGGATATGCCATTTTTAATACGGCTTCCGTAGCTACCGCCATCGTTAGCGGTATCGTAACAAAAGAATGGGTAAGTGCCTCCCCCAAGGCCAGGAATCTTTTATACGGAGGTCTTGGTTGTATGGTGGTAGGTATCATAATTGTAGCATATGCCAATGGTTTAGGATAATGATGGTTCCGTTTTTGACAAGTAAAAATATTGTTCTTTAGTAGTTGAGTCCGGTTGTTTGTTCCTATTCAATCGGGCTTTTTTTATTTCAGGCTTTAAAATAAAGATTAGACCTATGATAAAACACTTTTTATACGTAGTAATTACAGCCGTGTTGCTCTCTTCATGTGGCCGCGAGCCGTCAAATGACTCGCAGTTTAATGTTATGACCGATTTTAATTTCGATTGGGAGTTTTGTTTGGTCGATTCAACGGGGCAAAACGATGATTGGAAAAATATTAGGCTTCCTCATGATTGGAGTGTAGAGGCTTCTTTTGATTCTATAAACGGGGAAGGGGCTACGGGATACCTTCCAGGAGGTGTGGGAATATATCGTAAAAAATTCCCGCTTCAATTGAAATCGGATGAAAAGGCCTATATCTTGTTCGACGGCGTCTATAACAATTCCGAGGTTTCCCTAAACGGAAAGGAAGTAGGGGAACATCCCTATGGATACTCTCCGTTTTACTACGATATCTCGCCCTATTTGAATTCGGAAAAAGATACCAACCTGATAGAGGTGAAAGTAGATAGAACCCGTTATGCCGATAGTCGTTGGTACACCGGTTCGGGTATTTACCGAGACGTAAAACTCTTGGTGAAGAACAAATTGCATATACCTATTTGGGGCGTATTCGTAACCACCCCGAAAATAGAGGAAAAACAAGCGGAGGTGTCGGTGTCGGTTCAAATTCAGAATGATTTTCCTGAGGATAAAAAAGCGGAACTCCGAATGGAGATTTATACTAGGGACGGGCAAAAAGTCAACAGTCATACACAACCTATTGAGGTTCGAGGGAATAATCAAAGCCTTCAATTACAGTCTGTATCCCTTGAAAACCCAATTTTGTGGGATGTCGATAAGCCTTATCTCTACAAAGTGGTAAGTTCAATTCTTTATGAAGGAAAGCTCATAGACCAACAAGAAACTGCTTTTGGTGTACGGTCCATCCGTTTTGACCCTGATCAAGGTTTTTTCCTTAACGGTAAAAATCGAAAAATAAAAGGGGTTTGCTTGCACCACGATGGTGGATTGGTAGGGGCGGCCGTACCCGAGGGTGTCTGGAGAAGGCGTCTACAGAAGTTAAAGGAAGCAGGGTGTAACGCCATCAGAATTTCTCACAATCCCGGCTCACAAGCGTTTTTGGACCTGTGTGACGAAATGGGCTTTTTGGTGCAGGACGAGTTCTTTGATGAATGGGACAATCCGAAGGACAAAAGGAAAAACATGAACGAGCAGAGTGTAGACTATATCACAAGAGGCTATACCGAGCATTTTCAAGAGTGGGCCGAAAAGGACTTAAAGAATACGGTTTTGGCCCATAGAAACCACCCGAGTATCATTCAATGGAGTATCGGGAATGAAATAGAATGGACGTATCCGCGAAATGCCGAAGCTACCGGTTTTTTCAATAATATGGAATGGCAGGGCAATTACTTCTTTTCAGAGCCACCGTATTCGGTAGAACAGATAAAAGAGAAACTCAACACATTGCCCAAGGAAAAATATGATATTGGGGTAACCGCTAAAAAATTGGCGAAATGGACCCGGGAATTAGATACTACGCGATATGTTACGGCCAATTGTATTCTGCCCTCCGCAAGTCATCTCTCAGGCTATGCCGATGCACTCGACGTAGTAGGCTACAGTTATAGAAGGGTGATTTATGATTATGGCCACAAGAATTACCCGGATAAAGTCATCATGGGAACCGAAAATCTACCGCAATGGCACGAATGGAAAGCGGTAATGGAGCGCCCATTTATTTCCGGCCTCTTCCTTTGGACGGGAATCGATTATATGGGCGAATCGAATGGAGGTTGGCCCAAAAAAGGTACTCAAAGCGGTTTATTGGATCAGGCCGGTTTTGAAAAGACTTCGTACCACATGATGAAAACTTTGTGGAACGACGAACCGCATTTGCACCTGACCACACAGTCTTTAGACAAATCGATCTATAAATTGAACGAGGCGGGCGAGCCCGTGGAAAAGAAAGAGAACGGGTGGGAGAAGGCACTGTGGTTCTGGCATGAAAGTAATGAATATTGGAACTACGAGACCAACGAACCGACCGTTGTAGAGGTCTATTCCAATTGCGACGAAGTGGAACTCTTTTTAAACGATGCTTCGCTAGGAAGAAAAAAGCTTGCGGATTTTGACGACCGTATTTACAAATGGTCTGTGCCCTTTGTTGCCGGTGAGCTTAGGGCGGAAGGTTTTATAAATGGAAAGAAAGTAGGGGCAGAGGCTTCATTAAAGACGGCTCAAGTGCCTTATGCCGTTCAACTTTCCGTAGATAAGAACCAACTATCTGCCGATGCCTACGATGTGGCCCATATAGTGGCCCAAATTGTAGATGAAAAAGGGAACCCTGTAAGACATGGTAACGCTGAAATTTCTTTCTCCATTACCGGCGATGTAAGATTGTTGGGGGTAGACAATGGTTCGGCCAGGAATGTTCAAGATTACCAATCGACCAAGATCGTAACCGATAAGGGGCGCTGTCTTCTTATCGTACAATCGAATTTCAACGTAGGCGACGTAAGGATAGCAGCAGAATCAGAAGGGTTGAAAACGGGTGAGTTGATGTTGAAGCTCAAGGCAGTGGACTAGTAAATGGTAATTTCAAGGAAAGCCCTGTTTCTTAAGGAATTGGGCTTTTTTTTGTTTTGGGTGTTAGGTAGTAACCAACTAAGGAATCTCCATAGAGACCGTTCATGGGATATAGATGCGTTGTCCTATATTTTTATAACGAATTCGCTAGGGGATAGTATGTTTTAAAACGAACTTATCAGACACTAAATTATATTAATTGTTATCTTGACGCTTTTAAATTTGAGTGTTGGATTTTTACACCGTTTGTTTCTGAACGGATAAAGGGAAGCACTTGAAAATCAACCTAAAAAACACAACCGATTCAATGACCGATTTACACCTGAATGAAAAATCTTCACGGAAGCGTTACAATATACTGGCCATGGTTTTTATTACCGTGGTGATCAATTATTTGGATAGAAGTAATATCTCGGTAGCGGCTTTTGCCATGAAGGAAGATATTGGCCTGAGCAATGTGCAAATGGGCTATGTTTTTTCGGCCTTTGGATGGACCTACGCTTGCCTTCAGATTCCGGGAGGGATTATCGCCGACAAATTTCCGACACGCATATTGTACTCGTTGATAATGGCATTGTGGTCCGTAGCGACCTTGATACAGGGTATGGTAAGTTCTTTTGCGGCCTTGATAGGCCTTCGGGCCAGTATTGGGGTGTTTGAGGCGCCTTCCTACCCAACGAACAACTTAGTGGTGACCAAATGGTTTCCTGAAAACGAAAGGGCCTCTGCAATAGCGGTGTATACCTCGGGCCAATTTCTAGGTTTGGCCTTCTTGACCCCGGTACTTGTAGCCATACAGAGTTATTTTGGTTGGCGCGGACTTTTTATTATTTCCGGGATCATCGGTCTGGTATGGGCGGCTATCTGGTATTTTTTCTACCGAGACCCGAAAGACTATAAGTCCATCAGTAAAAAAGAACTTGAGTACATCGAAAAAGGGGGAGGCCTGATCGGTAAGAACGATGTGAAAAAGGAAGAGAGGAAAAAATTTGACTGGAACGATTTCAAACAGGCTTTTATCTATAGAAAACTCTGGGGACTTTACATCGGTCAATTCTGTTTGGGAGCTACGACCATTTTCTTTTTGACTTGGTTTCCGACGTATTTGGTAGAGTTTAGGGGATTGGATTTCCTAAAATCGGGATTTTTGGCTTCCATTCCTTTTTTAGCGGCATTCTTCGGGGTGCTTCTATCGGGCTTTACTTCTGATTATTTGATTAAAAAAGGCTATTCCGTAGAAATTTCACGAAAGACCCCTATCATCATTGGAATGCTTTTGTCTACATGTATTATTGGGGCGAATTATACAGATAGTACTTTCTTCGTAATACTATTTTTAGCTGTCGCATTTTTCGGTAATGGATTGGCAAGTATCGCTTGGATATTTATTTCGCTTATGGCTCCTAAAAAACTAATAGGACTTACCGGCGGGGCGTTTAACTTTATCGGTGGTCTTGCAGGTATAGTTGTACCCATTGTTATTGGCTATTTGGTTGAAGATGGCGATTTTAGCCCAGCTCTTTTCTTTATTGGGGGAATAGCATTGCTCGGATTTATATCTTACACCTTTATAGTAGGTAAAGTGGAACGTATCGTGCCAAAAAAATAATAAAACAAAAACATAGTAAATAGGCATTTTTATGAAAATATCAGCAATAAAAACATACCCTATCAATGTAGGTTTTGGAAGTCAGTTGGTCGTTAAGGTTGAAACGGATTCCGGAATATACGGATGGGGAGCTTCCGGTCTTTCCGGTAGGGAATTGGCCGTTATAGGGGCCATAGAACATTTTAAAGGTTTTTTGATTGGGAAAGACGCCCGAAATATTGGTGCTCTTTGGCAAGAAATGTACCGAGGACAGTATTTTGAAGGCGGAAGAGTACTTACGGCGGCTATTTCCGCAATCGACATTGCGCTTTATGATATTAAGGGAAAAGCCCTTGGTGTACCGGTATATGAACTTCTAGGAGGTAAACATCGTGACTATGTAGATTGTTTTGCTTCGGTTCGTTTTAGAACAAGGGAAGAGCTCTTTGAGTATTCTAAAACTTGTATTAAAGAGGGGTGGACCATGCTTCGTTTGGCACCTGCCGAGTTTGAAGCCGAGGGAGATAAAGAGCTTTTTGAACCTCGCCAGTCCATTGCTATCATAGCCGAATGGCTTACGGACCTGCGTAAAGAAGTGGGTACGGCTATTACCATAGGCATCGATTACCATACAAGACTTACTCCGGCACAGACGTATTCGTTCATGAAACGTATGCCGCCGGGAACATTGGATTATATAGAGGAACCTATCCGTGATGAAAACCCCGAAGCCTATGAGAACCTTCGTAAAATGGTTGATATCCCTTTTACCATAGGTGAGGAGTTTTCCAGTAAGTGGCAGTTTCTACCTTTTTTGGAAAGGAACTTAACACAATATGCACGTATAGACATTTGTAATGTAGGCGGGATTACAGAAGCGATGAAAGTGGCCAGTTTGGCGGAAGCACATTATATTGATTTGATGCCACATAACCCATTAGGCCCCATTTGTACGGCGGCTACCATCCATATGGCGGCAGCTTGTCCTAATTTCGGTTGGTTGGAAGAAATGAATACCCCTGCACAGTATATGGGTACGGATGCTCCTGAATTCTATCCGATACGACCTATATTGAACGGGCCGACCTATCCCGTATTGGATACCCCGGGACTTGGAGTGGAATTTAATGAGGAATTGGCACAGGAACATACTTTCAAACCAATTGAAATACCAAGATTACGACGTAAAGATGGCTCGTTTACCAACTGGTAATAAAACATACTATTCAACGAATTCCATTAAGCCAAAACGGTGGGGTTGATGTACATTTTTGGAAATGTCATAAATTGGAAAGACCGTTGAAGTAGATCGCCTCTTGCCATTGGCATCATTGCGGTCTTGACGAATAGCGAGGAAGGCCCACTTATTTCCGGCTTCGATCGCAACCACTTTACCAAGCTCACCAAAGTTTGAATGGGGGATGGCCATTTCCATGGTCCATCCCTTATCGATATCGGATTTACGTTCTTGGTCTTGACTGCTCACTTAAAAAAGGTCGATTGTGGTAAACCTTTTGTGTAGGGTGAAGCAAAATCAAATGATTTAAAGCTTAGTTTAAATTTGATTTACCCTTAAAATGAAGGGGTTATGAGTTTATTTCTTGGGTTTTGCTCTTTGTTCTCGCAGTTTTGACCGCTATTTTCTTCAGCATCCACTCCGGATAATCGGAAGCATCTTCGGCTTCGTAGATTCTAATATGTTGATCTTCTTGTGGTTTTTTAAGTTCATCAGGGTCACAACCTAGAATTTGGGCAGCCGTATCTACGCCTGAATGCGAAACTCCCGCTACACCATGGGAAAGAATGCTTGCGCCGCATAAGTATAGATTTTCTATTTCACTTTTTGCCTTGTAGGCAAAGGGACCAATATGTTTTAGGCTTTTCTCGGTCCCGTAAATATTACCATCGGTGGTGTTGACGTAATACTTATTGGTCAAAGGGGTTCCCAAATCTTTCTGAACGATGTGTTTGCTGATGCCGGGTATGGCCTTTTCTAAGCCGTTAATCATCTTTTGCATCAATAATTCTTTAAAATCCAAGTAAGCTTGAGAGCGTTCTTGACCTTCGTTTTTGAACTTTTCAAAGGCTTTATAGTCAACCAGGGTAATAGCCTCGATACTATGGTGCTTCCCGTCAAAACTTGAAGGATCTTTTAAAGTGGTACAGCTAACGAACATTCCCTCAAAAGCATCGCCTTGGGAAATATCGGAAGCTAGCATACTGTCGTAAAAATCGTCGGTGTCTTTATTGGGCATCATCCAAATATTACCGGAGTCGAGGCCTGCTGCGCGAAGGTCCATATCGACTATCAAAAACAACATTAGAGATGTACTTGAATATTTGGTGTTCGCCAGTTTTTTTTGAAATTTACGACTTAGGTTTTCCCTTCCTACCAAATCGTTATAGGTAATACCCACATCGGCATTGGAAACAATATTTCCCGCGTACAAATTTTCGCCATTCGACAAGGTTACTCCTACGGCCTTTTTTTGTGTATCCCCTTCAAGAAGTATTTTGCTTACCGCGGTCGAGGTGCGGAGCTCACCACCATTTTTTTTGAGGGTATTGGTCATGGCTTTAATAAGTGCGCCACCTCCGCCCATGGGGTAGTAACCGCCATCGAAATAATGGTACATAAGGGCACTGTGCATTACAAAAGGTACTTTTTTTGGCTGTACCCCGTGGTCTCCACATTGAATGTTGAGAATGTTTTTTAGAAGCGGATTTTTTATGTGCCACCCAATTACCTTTCTTACGCTGAACATTCCGTATTTGCCAAAGTGTTTGGTTTTGAAGGGAATAGTGAGTTTTTGCCAGAATCCTTTGAAATAGGGAAGGGAGTAAAGCTCTTCACTTACTTTTCTGGTAAGGTGAAGGTAGTTGTAAATCTGTTTTTTTTCTTTTGGGAATCGTGCTGATAATCGCTCAATAAGCAAATCGAGATTAGCGGGAAAATCAAATCGTTCTTGACCAATGCGTACATGTTCGTAGGCGTCGGGATTCATTCTAAAGAACACCAGTTCGTTGGCAATGCCCAAGCCCCTGTACAGATCGTTGGTAGCTTCACCTTCGGCCATGAGCCCAACGTAATGCACGCCCGGAGTAAACCGATGTCCGTTCAAGTAAAAACTATGGCACCAACCTCCGGGAACGTCGTGTTGTTCGAGAACGACCACCTTTTTTCCGGCCCTAGCCAAGCAAATGGCCGTCGCAAGTCCGCCCGCTCCGGAACCGATTACTATGGAATCGTAGGTCTGGGCGGCATCTTTGGTTCGCGTTGCACTGGAATCCTGGTTTGTGTTTTGCATTGGCAAGTTTAAAGGGTGAAATTCAAAATAGAATGACATATCCTAAGATATGTATAAAAAACGAAAGCATTTTCACGCTTTAAACGGGCCTCCAGTGTAGAAAAATAAGCTTTTCTATTTTTTTAAGGCCTGTGCTATGGCTTTTTCTACCATAGGCTCCATTACTTTGTAACCTTCCACGGTAGGGTGAACACCGTCATTGGCATACTTTTTTGGTAGGCCGTTGCGTTCATCTGCCAATGCGGAAAAATAGTCAAGATAGATATGTCCTTTTTCATCGGCATATGCCTTGATCATTTTGTTTAGGTCTACTATTTTTTGGGCAGGTTCCATTCCCGGTTTCCACGGATAATCGAAGGCGGGTAGGGTGGAAGACAGTATCACTTTGATATCATTGGCCACCGCTATTTCGGCCATTGATTTTATGTTGTCCATGATCATATCAAGGGTAGAGGGCCCTGTATTTCCTGCAATATCATTGGTACCGGCCAACAAGACCACTACTTTGGGCCGAAGGTCGATTACATCCTGTCTAAAACGAAGGAGCATTTGTGGCGTGGTCTGGCCACTGATACCTCTGTTGATATAGGGTTTGTTCGCAAAAAACTCAGGTCGGGAGTTCAGCCATCCTATGGTAATGGAGTTTCCCATAAAAACGACCCGGTTTTCATTTGGGGCCGGTTTGGCCAATTTGGCGTTTTCTGCTTGAAAATTGGCTAAATTCGGCCAATCTTGTCCTTTTATCCCATTGATTATTCCTAGTCCCATTAAAAAAGCAAGTAAAAGTGATTTTTGTTTCATTGTCTTCGGTAGGTTATTTTTTCTGATTGTTGAACTGCTTTTTGTCCTCCAAGCTCAAGGGCACCTCTTCGGTAAATTTTCTTTCTGAGGGTTTTTGCATAAAAAGGTATACGACCAAGAAAATCGCGACGACCAAAAACAAGGCATTGCCACTTGGATTATAGGCAAATATGGCAAGAATGGCAGGCCCTTCTAACAGGGCGTATTTTGTAATGGATGCGGACTGGTATTTTCCGAGTTTTAAGGATAGGCTATCGTTTTTATCAATGGTCTGTAATTGCTTTTTAAACAAGAACTGGCTCAAGAAATACCCCAAGGCCCCAACTACGGGAACCACGTAAATGTACATATCGTTCGGGTCTGCATTGGCTATAAAACTACCGTTGTTAAGATAGGTTATCACGCCAAAGACAGCAATGCCGCCAACCAATGCAAGGTGAATAATAGATAGGGTTTTAAGAGATGCAGAAGGATTCGGGTCCATTAAATGTAAGTTAAACTGCTTATAAAGGTAGCTAATCAACAGGAAAGATAAAAAATTAATTAGGCGGTCACTACCCTACGATGAACCAATAGATGTAATAAAGAATGCTAAAGGCGGCTACTATGGATAGGGAATAGATAATGATTTCAATACTTTTATTGTTTTGGTGCTGTTCTTTAATTTTTTGCTTCAGTATCGCCTGTTCTTTACTATTTAGCTTTTTAAAATCAACCTCATTTTTATAGAGTTTTCTTAAACCTTTGAATTTTCGTTTTTTAAGAAGAGTCCTGTTTTGTTTTAAACTGCTTATGACTTGCGCCATGAAACCTTCACTAGCCATAATTTAGTTTTAGGTATAGGTATCCGTTCAGACGTATAAGTTACAAAGTATATAAGTAGATATTTCTTTGCTACTGAACTTTGGTGATGGAATAGGGGGAACCTAATTTATATGTATTTTAGGAGAGGAAATTATAAAAGGGACACAAAATGAAAAAAATATCGAGAAGAAGTTTTAATACAAAGTTGTCGCAAGGCATTGCCGGAACCGCGATTATAGGAAGTGTTGGATTGGGTTATGGGTTTTCACCTAGAAAAGAAAAAAAGAAACTGGGCATTGCCTTGGTGGGGTTGGGAAGCTATAGTGGCGGACAGCTGGCTCCCGGCTTACAAGATGCGGAACATTGTTATTTGGCGGGTATTGTTACGGGAACCCCGGCAAAGGAAAAGGAATGGATGGCGAAGTACAACATTCCTAAAAAGAACGTGTACAACTATGAAAACTTCGACTCCATCGCCAAAAACCCCGATATTGATATCGTTTACGTGGTACTTCCCAACAGTATGCACGCGGAGTTCTGTATCCGTGCGGCAAAGGCGGGCAAACACGTTATTTGCGAGAAACCCATGGCGGTAAGCGTAGCGGAATGTGATGCCATCATTAATGCGTGTAACGAGGCGGGGGTTAAACTATCTGTGGGCTATCGCATGCAGTCGGATCCCTATACCAATGAAATTAAGCGCTTGGTAAAGGAAAAACCTTATGGTAGCGTACGTTATGTGTCTTCCGATGCAGGTTATATCTCACGGGGCAATCCCGATCAATGGCGATTGAACCATGCGCTTTCGGGTGGTGGTGCCTTAATGAATATGGGGGTTTACTCCATACAGAGCAATATTTACGGTACCGGACAAAACCCGGTATCCGTTTCCGCACAGGAATTCAGTTCAAAACCGGAGTATTTTAAGGATACCGATGAGACCATTACGGCCCAGATGGAATTCCCAGAAGGGGTAGTGGGCAATTTGTTCACTTCACATAATGCCAATGCCAACCGACTTTTCGTTTCGTTCGAAAAAGGCTGGGCAGAATTAAACCCTTGCCATAGTTACGGACCTTTAAACGGACGCACATCGGATGGTAAGGAAATAAAATTTCCACACCAGAGCCAGCAAAAATTGCAGATGGACGATTTTGCAAAGCACATAATGCTAGGGACGACCAACTATGCGCCAGGTGAAATGGGCAAGCGCGATATGATAATTGTAGAGGCCATTTATAGATCCATTAAGGAAGGCGGGAAAAGGATTCCTCTCGATTTAGGGGATATGGGTATCGTACGCGAATAGGTTTTCT
Source organism: Zobellia sp. OII3 (assembly GCF_002211465.1). Lineage (NCBI taxonomy): Bacteria > Pseudomonadati > Bacteroidota > Flavobacteriia > Flavobacteriales > Flavobacteriaceae > Zobellia > Zobellia sp. OII3. The sequence continues at coordinate 377,206 of NZ_MWRZ01000004.1, forward strand.
TCTACACATAAAATTTGAAAGGGACGTTTTTGAAAACGTCCCTTTTTTTTGTTTGAAGGCTTACCTCTAATCTGATTTTCCCTCCAAAACCACGCTGTTATTTAGAATCAAAATAGATGGTAACGTTAAGCTAACGATTTAACGTAATGATGAACTTTAATTTAAGGTAACACCATGGTCAGTTAACAATATTTGGGTTTTGCTAAGATATTTTTGTTCCAAATTATTGTAACAAATAACCAAAAGAACAAAATGAAAACAGTATCTAAAATGTTATTACTGGCAGGTTTGGTGGCAACTACTTCCTGTGAAAAACTTGAAAACTATCTTGGCCATGGCAATCAGGGGGAAGAAGAGGGGACCATCTTCGAGAACAAATCCGAGCTTGAGCCTTTAGTGGCCATTAACTCGAACTTCAACTTTGTCAAGGCATATTCTTTAATTAGTTCAACCGATATTTTGGAAGACGGTTTTCAATTGGTGGGTGCCCAAGATGGTGCTGGTTTTTTGAAAGATGGTGATGGATATATGTACGTTGTGAACGCAGAAGACGATTACGCTGTTAGCCGTATTCACTTGGATAAAAACCTCAACCCAATAGGAGGTGAATGGTTGTTGAGCTCCGGTGTTGCTGATTTTGCCCGTCAATGTTCCGGTACCATGTGGGAAGCCGATATTCACGGTGGGCCAAGGGATATATTCCTTTCTGCTTCTGAGAGCTTTCATTACGATGTTAAGGGAATAGACCCTCATGTTGCCGTACCTACACCGACCGCAGATTTTGGTCTGGATGCATTGGGCGAATTCTCATGGGAGAATGCGGTTCCTTTACCACGGGATACGTACAAAGGAAAAACGGTTATCATCGGTGGCGATGATGATTCATCGGGTTCGGAAGGACAGGTTACACTTTACTATTCTGAAAATGGCGATGCCGATTTCAATAATGGTAAAATTTATGTTTTGAAATTTAAGGAAGTGGCTTCTGGTTCTACCGATGCCAATGGAAACCCAATTGCTCCAATGGCAGTTGAAGAAGGAGTGATCTACAATGAAGGTCAGTTGGCTTTTGGGGAAACCTATGAAGTGGAATTTGTTGAAATCGAAAATGGTGCCGATTTGACCAAAAACGAAATGGAAGATGCTTGTGTTGCCGTTGGCGCCTCCGCTTTCATGCGTGTTGAAGATGTAGATTACCAAAAAGGCTCTATAAACAATGCAAGAAACGTATTCTTTGCCGTAACGGGTAGGGGTCCGGGCAGGGGCACGTATAACGACTGGGGTACCGCCTACAAATTAGAGTTGGATGAAGATTCTCCTTTGACGGGTAAATTGACCCAAATTATAAGTGGTAACACCGATACGAACAATATGGACGGAAACATTTCGAGACTTCAGAGTCCGGATAACATTACCGTTACCGAGAACTTTGTTTACCTTCAAGAAGACCCCAACTCTTTTGATAGGGGGCATGCCGCTGCAATCTACCAAACCGATTTAAATGGTAACAATGCCAAAGTCGTATTGGAATTGGTGGTTAGAAATGACCTTGATCCCTCTGGAAGCACTGGTTTCAGTGGAGAGTTCGGTGCCTTGGTCGACATATCCGATAAAGTTGGTGTCGATGATACCTTCCTATTGAACCTACAGCCCCACTACTGGCAGAATGACGACTTCAAGAGTAAAGACGGCCACGATATGGAATCTGATAGGCCTGATGCCATTGCCGCAGGTGCCAGGGAAGATAATCAGGGTGGACAAATCGTTATCTTAAAAGGTTTGCCTAGATAAGACCTTGCTATATGATGTTGAAAGACCTCCATGGATTGCATGGGGGTCTTTCCCTATTTATAATTTTCTTTCAATTTACCGAGTTATGTATAAATCGATTTTCTTTCTTACACTACTATTGGGTTCTTTCTCCTGTAAAAATCAAAATGAGCAATTGGCTACGGTTCTTAAGACCGAGAATGTCGACTGGGGCTATGCCCAAAAATACTACCATAAAAATATGACCGAGGCCGTTGAGTTGATCGATGCCTTGAGTAAAGTGGATGCGGAGAGCGATGAGGCCAAACGAATCTTTACGGACCTCCGTATAGCCTTTAAAAAAGCGGAACCCTATGCTTCTTACCTGAACCCTGAAGTCGGACATCGTGCCAATGGCCCGGCCCTGCCTGTATTTGCGGAAGACACGGAACGTGTGCTAAACCCTATAGGGCTCCAAAAAATAGAGGAATCTATTTATGAAGGAGGGGAAGACCCGGCAATTTTTGTACGGGAGACCCAGCTGACCAAGGGCCTATTGGTAAACCTGATGCAAAACGTGGGCGAACGCAAATTGAATGCCGAACGTTTTTTTATCGCTACCCATCAACAACTCTTACGGATCATAAGTATGGGTATTTCTGGCTTTGATACTCCTGTGAGTCAATTGGGACTTTCCGAAACCGTAGTGTCGCTAGAGAGTTTAAAAGAAGTGTATGACCATAGTCTAGGTGAACTTATAAAAGAAAAAAATGCCGAATTGGATACGGAGTTCCTCCTTAACATAGCGCGGGCGGTCGCTTTTATTGAAAAGAATGCCGATTTCAATGCCTTTGATCGCTATACCTTTATTCGAGAGTATATGAGCCCCATTACCCGAAACTGGGTGGCCATACGAAAGGAGAGCGGACTATGGGAAGGGGTGAACAACAAACCTTTTAATTTTGATGCCCCCACCTTTTTTGAAAAAGACGCTTTTAACCTAGAATACTTCACTCCCCCGATCAATAGGAACCCGTCCGAAAAACAGATCGCCTTGGGCAAGAAATTGTTTTTAGATCCCAATCTTTCGCAGTCGGGCACGATGGCCTGTGTTACCTGTCATATGCCAGATAAGGCCTATACCGACGGAAAAACGGTCAGTATCGGGAATAATGGGAGTCCGTTGCAACGCAATGCCCCCACCTTGATCAATTCGGCCTTTCAAAAAAGTTTTTTTTGGGACGGACGTGCCGAGAATATTTTAGATCAGATTTCATCGGTATTTAATAATGAACAAGAATTCAATACGGGCGTACACGAGTTTTCCACCGATATTCTAAAAGATAGCACCTACCATGTTTTGTTCGAAGATGCCTTTGGTAGAATTTCCAATAGAAATACAGATATTATAAAGGCGATTTCATCGTACATCTCTACTTTGAACGGTTTTGATTCTAAGTTCGATAAAAACATGAGAGGTGAAGAAGATTCCTTCTCCGCCGAAGAAAAATTGGGTATGAACCTGTTTATGGGGAAAGCCCTTTGCGCTACCTGCCACTTTATTCCCTTGACCAACGGTACGGTACCTCCCTTTTATGCAGAAACTGAAAAAGAGGTTATTGGGGTTCCGGAAACCAAAGCGAACAAAACTTTAGACGATGATTTGGGTTTCTATTGGCGCTACAATAAAGAAGAACATTTGGGCATGTTCAAAACCCCAACGGTACGGAATGCCGAATTTACCGCACCTTATATGCACAATGGGGTTTACAATACCTTAGAGGAGGTTATGGATTTCTATAACAAAGGCGGTGGCGGCGGAATGGGATTCGACTTACCGCACCAAACTTTGCCATTTGATGAGCTGAACCTGACCGAAAAAGAGCAGCAAGCCCTCATTGCATTTTTGAAAACCTTGTCCGATACGAATGTTGAGGAAGGGGAAATGCCTCAATTGGCCAATGCTACCTCCTAAGTGTTTGGGGCTGCACTTACAAATTTAAACTTTAGCTAACCTAGAATTAAAGAAAAGCACGAATTACAACTTATATAAAGAAGTACTTTGTGGCTAGATACTAAACCGCATGAAAATGAAGACTACAAAAGGATTTCTTAAAAATTTGGCGATGCTGCTTATGGGAGTATCAATGGCCATAGGATGTTCAAAAGGAAATGATATTGCCGATGATGTTGAGAAGGAAATTAGCAAAGAGGAAGACAAGACCGAGGAAACTGCAGGGGAGACTCCTGGGGAAGAGGCGACTGATGATGAAACCTTAGTGAATGCTGCCGAGTTTATTCAATCGGAAGATAGTTTGACCATTGCTGTCGAAGCCTTGGAAACTATTGACGATGCCCTTGTGGAAAAACTTTCGGATGAAAACGGAAAGCTTACATTTTTTGTGCCGAGCAATAAAGCCTTTACCGAATTCTTAGCTTCCTTAAAGGAATATACCGATGTACTTGATTTTGATGAAGAGCTCGAAAAAGAGATCCTTGCGCAAGTATTGAAGTACCATGCAATTATAGGAGGGGCCAATTTTTCTACCGAACTCTCCAACGGTTCCATTTTGGAGACCATGCAATCCGAAGAAATTAAAATTACGGTAGATGGCGATGTGTATATTATTGATACTACGGAGATGCAAGCCAAAATAACCACGGCCGATATCGAGGTGGCCAACGGGGTTCTCCACATCATCGACAAGGTTTTGATACCGGAGTCCGTGCTGGAGGCCTTGTTCCCGAAATCATCCTTGATCGATTTGGTAAATGAAAGCGATGACTTGTCAATGTTCGCAGATGCCATTGCGGAAGCTGGATTGGAAGGTAGGTTCAATGATGGCGATTACACGGTTTTCGCCCCAACAAATACTGCAATCGAGACCCTGTTCAAAACGCTTGGAGATGACTATAATTCTTTTCAGGACTTTTCAAGTATTCTAGAAAAACAGGCTTTAAAAGAAATTATTCTAGGTCATGTGCTAGAACAAGTGATAGCCCGTAATGATTTAAAGGTAGGGGTGTTACCTACGCTGATTTCCGGTGATTCAATAGAGGTGGTAGAAGGGGCAGGTGGCTTGGCGATACAAGATGCTTCTGATGAGCAAGCCAATTTTGTTGAGTTCGATATTGAAGCTTCCAACGGGATCATACATACCATAGATAAAATTCTTATTCCCCAAAAAGCGTTATTGTTGCTCAACTAGGTCGTTTTTCTCTACAGTGAAATAAAAATATCTTGTAACTCGAAAACATCGGGTTATGAAAAATGGGGGGGCTTTGGTTTTGGTTAAAAAGGAAAAGCTAAAGCGACTGCTTTTGTGCCGGTTGTCAGACTTTAGGCTTCTGTTTTAAGCGAATCGTCTTAACTTAGCATATTCGATAAGCAAGAAAACCAAACGGCATTGAACAACATCCCCAGTATAGCATTTGAAGGGCAAGAGCACATAAGGGACTTTGATGTTTTGAGCATGGCTGAACTGTCCGCTAAAATAGACAAAGGTCTAGACCATAATCCGTGGCAGCCGCACCGTATCACTTTCTTTGCCCTGCTCTTGGTGACCGAGGGGAGTGGGTACCATAAAATCGACCTTAAAACCTATCCGGTAAAAAAAGGGAGTGTCTTAAAAATAGCCAAGGGACAAGTACATGCTTTTCAAGAGGATATCAACTACGAAGGCGCCTTGGTTATCTTTACCGAGGATTTTATCCTAAAATATTTCTCAAAGTTCTCTATTGAATATATTTCCCATCTCTACAACTACCACCTTTCCGAACCCTTGGTGGAAAATACCCGATTGGAACCCTTTCTTAAACAATTAGGGGAGGAATTCAAACGTGGGCCTAGTGTGGCCCAACAGAACATTCTCGCCAAAATTCTTGAACTGTACTTGTTAAGACTGGAGCGCGATGATGCCTCCACTTCCTTGGTAAGGCAAAATCAGCCTCATTACCCCTTGTTTCTTGAATTCAGGAATTTGGTGGAAAAGCAGTATGTGAAGACGCGAAATGTAAAGGATTATGCAGAAATGTTGCACGTTTCTACCGCACATTTGAATCAGGTCGTAAAAGAGTTTACCTTGAATACGGCCAAGCATTTTATTGACGGATTTGTGATTCTCGAAACAAAAAGAGCCATTGCGAGTACCAATTCCAGCCTAAAGGAAATCGCCTATGCCATGGGCTTTGATGAGGTAACGAACTTTACCAAATTCTTTAAAAAGCACAGCGGCATTACTCCAAAACGGTTCAAGGCCGAATTTTAGCGCCCCTGTTCGCATATTTACCATTCTTTTAGAACATTTGCCTACCTGGGGGTGCCGTACTGTACCAACTTTGTACCCAACTTAAAATCTTGGAGAAATGAAAACAAAATGGGCTAGCTGTATTTGGCTTGTCTTGTTTGGTGTCGGACTTAGTTTTGGTCAGGGTAAGGCCATGGAAGTAAACAACTATCGGTTCGGACAGCCGGAACATTATTTGGATGGCTACTCCATGAACTTTCAGTATCAAAATGGGGTGGCCATACACATGATATTTTATGATGGGAGGGCCAAGTACGAATGGGTGGGCGGACCTTCAAGAGGAAACGGAAACAAAGATATTGCTTACAAGTCCCTTAAAATAGGTGATAACCTTTACTTGGTAAGCTGGCATGAAACAGGTTTAAAAGATTATTTGACCCTGGTATTCGACTTTGATAAAATGCTCATGCACAATTCAATTATTATCGGCTACCGGAACAAACCTGAAAGAAGGCTAAAAACAATTTTACAAAGTGGTATTATTGATCAGTTGAAGATAGCCGAATAAGTAGGTTACCATCATTATATTGTCATATTTACCATTTTTAATAGTGGATTTACCTTTAACGGAGCTTCTTGTTTTTTGAATTTTGTAAAAGAAAAAGATACAATTATGAGTCAAGTAGCAATATGCCCTACATGCGGCAGCAAATCAAAGATAAAGGAAAAAGAAGGTGTTGTTACCTATCAGGCGGTACAAGACGAAGAGGCCTTCAAAAAGATTGGCCAGATGAAAAAGGCCATGGAGAAATTCAAGGCAAAAGCCGATAATCTAGAGAAAGAACTAGAGGCGCTAAAAGCAAAATTGTAATTTAGGACAAATACGACAATCATGACAATAGCAGTAACCTCCGCAAGTGGACAATTAGGGGCTTCAATCGTGCGCCAATTGATAAATGAGATCGGAAAAGAAAATGTAATAGGAATTGCCCGAACTCCCGAAAAGGCCGCACATCTTGGTGTAGAGGTCAGAAAAGGTGATTATAATAGCCGTCAAGATTTTGATGCCGCATTAAAGGGCATCGATACGGTTCTTTTGGTTTCTGGGATGGATGACCCCAAGAAACGAATCCAACAGCATAGAAACGTTATTGAGGCGGCAAAACAAAACGGGGTTCAAAAAATAGTCTATACCAGCATTGTTGGCGATGAAGCGAACACGGCTTTTAGTCCGGTCGTAAAAAGTAACCGCCAGACCGAAGAGGATATCAAAGAGTCTGGACTCGAATGGGCCATCGGTAGAAACGGCATTTATATAGAGCCTGATTTAGAGTATATTGACCATTATGCGAAAGATGGTGAGATTCGAAACTGTGCCGGTGAAGGAAAGTGTGGCTATACCAGTAGGGGGGAATTGGCTTATGCCTATGCCCAAATGCTTTTGGATAATAAGCACAACGGACATGTCTATAACTTAGTGGGCGAGGCCATTACCCAAGCAAAGTTGGCCGACCTCATTAACGAGGTATATGGCTTAAACCTAAAATTTAACTCCGTGTCCGTAGCGGAATATGCAGCGGAAAGAAAGGAAGCCTTAGGTGATTTTATGGGGACCATAATAGCAGGTATATATGAAGGGATCCGCAATGGGGTCAATGATGTTCCATCTCACTATGAAATGGCTGCAGGCAGACCCCATAGACCACATATTGATATTATAAGGGATTTTAAAAAGGCATAGGCTGGCCCTAGCTTATTTAACGATGCCGAAATCGTATACAACGGTTTCGGAATAGGTTTCACCTGGTTTTAAGAGTGTGGATGGAAAATTAGGATGGTTTACGGCATCCGGTAAATCTTGGGTTTCTAGACAAAGGGCCATATGGGGGATATAGTCAGTGCCGTATTTTCCGGTAATGTTGTCCAGTCCATTACTGGCGTAGACGGTTATTCCCGGTTGGGTGGTGAACACTTCTAGTTTTCTGCCCGAGTTCGGTTCTATAACTTCTGCGGCCTTTTTCATTTCGCCATCCTCCTTATTCAAAACATAACAGTGGTGATAGCCGTTTAAGGGGATATCGTGAATTTTATCGCCTAACCGGGTCATCGAAGAAAGGTCCCATGCCGTTTCTTTTAACCGAGGTAATTTTCCGGTTGGGGTAATATCCTCATCAAATTCCGTATAGGTATCGGCATCAACGAGTACCCTGTGGTCATAAATCAACTCTTTGGCTCCGTTCAGGTTAAAATAGCTGTGGTTGGTCATGCTTACATGGGTATCCTTATCGGTCTCCGCCTCAAAAGTCACATAAATGGCATTGTCGTCATTGAGAAGATACGTGGCGTAAACATCAAGTTTTCCCGGAAAACCAAAAGAACCATCGGGCGATAGGTAATGAAATCGCAGACCTTCACCATTTTCATTAGAAACGATCTCGGCATCCCAAACGGCGTCCCTGAATTCGTTCCCACCATGTATGGCGGTACCTTCTTCGTTGGCCGTAAGTTTATAAACCGAATCGTTCATAACGAATTGGGCATCTTTAATTCGGTTTGCATACCTTCCCACGGTGGTACCGAAACTAGGGTGGCCCTTTACATAGTCTTCCAAATTATCAAAGCCTAGGACCACATCGTCCAATTTTCCGTTTTTATCGGGTACGAAGAGTGAGGTAATAATGCAGCCCAAATTCATGATCTGCATTTTCATTCCATTTTTATTGGTAACGGTGTAGAGCGAAACTTCTTTCCCCTTTACGGTTCCCCATTGCTCTTTTTGAATGGATTGAGCATACATAGGATAGCTGACCAAGGTGAAAAATACCGCAAAGCAAAGTATCTTCTTCAAATGATGAAATTTTAAAAATCGCATCAAATTACAAAAAAGAAAAAGGGGTATAAAGTAAAAACAGGTCAAACTATAAAAGCTTGGCCTGTTTTTTATAAGTGAATTATGATTAATCTAATCTGTTTTCAATTACAAACCGAGGATTTGACGGATCATCTGATTGGTGAAGCCCCATTCGTTATCGTACCATGCCAGTACTTTCAGTAAATCACCGTCTACAACCTTGGTTAGGGATAGATCGGCTATGGATCCGTAAGGACTTTTGATAATATCGCTGGAAACCAAAGGGGCATAGGTGGTCTGCAATACTTTTTTATAACGGTCCGTTTGCGCTTCTTCCTCCAAAATTTTGTTTACCTCTTCAGCACTTACCGGTTTCTCCGTTACGATGGTAATGTCGGAAATAGAACCCACGGCAACGGGTACGCGAACCGCCATACCATCAAACTTACCGGCGTATTCGGGCAATGCCTTGGTCGTGGCAACGGCTGCCCCTGTTGTTGTGGGAATAAGGTTGTTGATACCTGAACGTCCCATTCTAAAATTACCTTTGTTCGGTGAGTCGACCATGGCGTTAGAACTGGTATCGGCGTGAATCGTGGTCATAATGGCCTTTTTGATTCCGATACGCCTCCCTATGATTTCAATTATGGGGCTAATGTTGTTCGTGGTACAACTGGCGCACGAAAAGATGCTGGTTTTGCCGTCGTCGGAATTGACCCCGTGAACTACGGTAGGTATTTCAGGGCTCTTTGAAGGGCCCGACAAGACTACGGTTTTCGCTCCTGCTTTAATATGCCTGTCCGCATCCTTATACTTCGTAAAAATACCCGTGCTTTCGATTACCACATCAATATCCAATTCCTTCCATGGTAGGTCTTCCGGATTTCTTTCGTTCAGGAAGCGAATGGCTTTTCCGTCTACGATTAACTTTCCTTCTTGAAAATCGACTGATTTCTCGAACTTTCCATGTACACTGTCGTATTCCAATAAATAGGCGATGTTTTCAATGGATGCAATATCGTTGACCGCAACTACTTCCAGTTCAGGGGTATCTAGTATGACCTTTAATGCGGTTCGGCCTATTCGCCCCATTCCGTTAATTGCTATTCTTTTCATAGTGTAATTTTTAAATTGATTGTTTTTAGGTTATGTCAAAAGGCGACTTTTTACAGCCATCGCTTCCTGATTCCTTGGTCGTAGGCAAAAGAGGGAACCGACATTCGGTACGTTAAAATGCTGTTAAGGCACAAGGGAACGATAAACCGGTTTCAATACGCTTGCCATGATAATGAAAGTGTCCCCATCAAAGTAACCTTATCCGATATTTGAGGTGCTATATAGGTTGGAAGATGGTTTTTGCGATCGAATCCGAACGATTTTTTTCTTTTATCGATTCGGAATTTGTTCCAAAGAACATCCGTGTGTCTTCAAACTAGAAAAGTGTCGTATGATGGAAACTAAAATTAAGATGGGATAACTGCTTTATGGAAAAATCGAATGGGGAAAATAACAGGACATACTAGTAGGAATTAATAGGTGGCGAATTGGTTACTTCATCCGATTTTTTGGTTCTTAAACTGAGAAAAGTGCAGTTTATCGATAATTTTAACATAAAAAAACCGCTTTTGGGGCAAAACCTATGAATTTTTACTAAGAACTCATTTAAACTTTTTTAGTTTGATTTTTTTCAGGGCGATTACGATGAATGATAGGTAGTTGAACCCTTTCCAACTCTCAACGGAGGTATCGAACCTGTTGAGCAGTGACCTGAAACTGTCGAT